>NZ_JBITGF010000002.1:184911-1397556 GCF_044456745.1 Nonomuraea sp. NPDC050790
GATGGTCTGGCGCGTGCCCAGGAGGCGATGGTCTGGCGCGTGCCCAGGAGGCGATGGTCTGGCGCGTGCCCAGGAGGCGATGGTCTGGCGCGTGCCCAGGAGGCGATGGTCTGGCGCGTGCCTGGGAGGGGGTGGCCTGGCGCGTGCCCAGGGAGGGGATGGCGGGGCGTGCCAGGGAGGGGATGGCGGGGGTGGGGTGGGGCTGGGGTGGGGGCTACTGGGTAATGGGGGAGAGGCGGTCGCGGACCAGGAGGGCGGCGCCGGCTACTGCGGCGGGCATGGCGAGTACGGCGATGAAGGGGATCAGGAAGAGGAGGAACACCGCTACGCCGAAGCCCAGGGCGGCTGGCTTGTTGCCGCGGAGGAGGGCGAAGCGCTGCTTGCGTAGCATTCCTCGCCTTTCCATCGAAAGGGTCGTGAGCTCTACTGTCAGGAAAAATCCGGAAACGGCGGCGCCTATTACGGGGATCACCGTCTGTCCCACCACGGGGATGAAGCCCAGGAAGAACAGCGGGATGGTGATCAACAGGACCCAGCCCAACGTGACCAGGCTGTCCTTGATCGATCGGGGCAGCGTGCGCCACCAGGGGAGTTCCTCGTACCCGGGCACCACGTCCACCGTCGCCGACAGCTTCTCGTAGAACGGTTCCCCGATCACCAGCGTGATGGCCGTGAACGTCACCACCGCCAGCGCCAGCCCGCCCACGAACACCACGATCGCGATCATCACCCGGAACGCGTCCCGCCACCCCCACGTGTCGGCGAACGGCGTCATCCAGTTGGCGAGTTCGATGGCGTTGTTGCCCAGATAGACCAGCGCCGCCACATAGACGGCGAAGGCGATCAATGCGGGGATGAGCCCGAAGAGCCACCAGCGCCCGTTCCGCGCCACCCAGCCCAGCCCCTGGAAGAAGAAGCCGACACCGGTGAAGAAATCCCGCACAGATCGCATGCCCGGCATGCTAGCGCGCGGGACGGCGACGTCGGCGCGCCCGGCCACGCCGGGCGGACTGATGGGGACGAACCGGGCCGAGCGCCGCCCCGCCCGTCAAGGCACGGCGACGCCCAACCACCCCAAGGCCAACCAGCCCAAGGCCAACCAGCCCAAGGCCAACCAGCCCAAGGCCGACCAGCCCAAGGCCGACCAGCCGAAGGCCAACGAGCTCAATGGCCAGCCAGCCCACCAACCCAGGGCCGACCAGCCCACCAGTTCAAGTCGGTTAGCCGACCCCGAGCAGGTCCACCACGAAGATGAGGGTCTCGCCCGGCTTGATGCGCGCCCCGGCGCCCCGGTTGCCGTACCCGAGGTGCGGCGGGATGACCAGCTTGCGCCGGCCACCGACCTTCATGCCGGCCACCCCCTGGTCCCATCCGGCGATCACGCGCCCGCCACCGAGCGGGAACGAGAACGCCTCGCCCCGGTTCCACGACGCGTCGAACTCCTCACCCGTGGAGAACGCGACGCCGACGTAGTGGACGTTGACGGTGTGCCCGGGCTTGGCCTCGGGGCCGTCGCCCGTGACCAGGTCGACGATCTCCAGGTCGGCGGGCGGGTTGCCCTCCGGGAAGTCGATCTCCGGCTTCTCGAGTGCCACGAAAGTACTCCTGATGAACGAAACGAATGGACCCGACGACTCTATGCTGTCGGGATGGCCCTTTCTCCCGATGGGATCCTGCTCACCGGGCGCGTCGCCGTGGTCACCGGCGGCGCCGAGGGAATCGGGCGGGCGGTGGCGGAGGCGTTCGAGGACTTCGGGGCGTCGGTGGCGATCTGCGATCGGATCAAGGTCGCGAGCGATCGCAGCAGGGTCACGAGCGATCGGGCCAGGGTCACGAGCGACCGGCTCAAGGTCACGGACGATCGGGTCATGACAGCGGACGACGGGGTCAAGACGACGGACGACGGGGTCAGGACGACGGACGACGGGGTCGAGGGCGTGCGCGGGCAGAGGCTGGCGATGACCCTGGACGTACGCGACCCGATCGCCGCCGACGTGTTCGCCCGAGCGGTGGAGGAGCGCTACGGCCGGGTCGACATCCTGGTCAACAACACCGCGAACGGCCCCGCCCAAGCCAGGTTCGCCGAGATGACGGCCGCGGCCGAGCGTACCCTCATCGAGGAGAACTTCACCCAGCTCACGGCCATGATCAGGCGCCTCCTGCCGCTCATGCGGGCCGGTTCGTCGATCATCAACATCGGGGCGGCGCCGGGGTTCGCGATCCAGACCGCGATGACGGCCGCCGTGGCGGGACTCACCGCCTCGCTGGCCGTGGAGCTGGCGCCGATCCGGGTCAACGCGATCGCGCAGGGACGGCCGCTGGGCGATCTGTCCGGCGCCGCGGCGGCCGCGGTGTTCCTGGCCGGGGAGATGGCGAGGCTCGTCACGGGTACGACGATCCGCCTCGGCCAGGAGTGATCACCAGCTCTGGTGCAGCGGCATGCCCTCGGTGTAGCCGGAGGACGACTGGATGCCGACCACGGCCCGCTCGTAGAACTCCTCCAGCGTCGTGGCGCCCGCGTACGTGCACGCGGACCTGAGGCCGGCGACGATGGCGTCGATCTGGTCCTCGACGCTGGGACGCACCGGGTCCAGGTACATGCGGGAGGTGGAGATGCCCTCCTCGAACAGCGCCTTGCGGGCCCGCTCGAACGGGCTGTCCTCGGCGGTGCGCAGGCGTACGGCCCGCGCCGAGGCCATCCCGAAGTTCTCCTTGTACTTGCGGCCGTCGGCCGCGGTGCGGGTGTCGCCGGGCGACTCGTACGTCCCGGCGAACCAGGATCCGATCATCACGTTGGAGGCCCCGGCGGCCAGCGCGAGGGCGACGTCACGCGGGTGCCGTACGCCGCCGTCGGCCCACACGTGGCGTCCCAGGCGGCGGGCCTCGGCCGAGCACTCCAGCACGGCGGAGAACTGGGGCCGTCCGACGCCGGTCATCATGCGGGTGGTGCACATGGCGCCCGGGCCGACGCCGACCTTGAGGATGTCGGCTCCGGCGTCCACGAGGTCGCGTACGCCCTCGGCCGTCACGACGTTGCCCGCGGCGACCGGCACGGACGGGTCGAGGGCGCGCACCGCGCGCAGGGCGGAGATCATCTTCTCCTGGTGGCCGTGCGCGGTGTCCACGACCAGCACGTCGACGCCGGCCTCCAGCAGTTCCTTCGCCTTGGCGGCCACGTCGCCGTTCACGCCGACGGCGGCGGCGATCCGGAGCTTGCCCGCGGCGTCCAGCGCGGGGTCGTAGAGGGTGGCGCGCAGCGCGCCGGTGCGGGTGAGGATGCCGATGAGGCGGCCCTCGCCGTCCACGATGGGGGCCAGGCGGTGGCGGCCGTCGTGCAGGCGGTCGAAGGCGGCGCGCGGGTCGAGCCCGGCGGGCAGCGTGAGCAGCTCGGTGGACATCACCTGCGAGAGCTGCGTGTACATGTCCACGCCCTGGCAGTCGGCCTCGGTCACCACGCCGACGGGGCGGTTGTCCCAGTCGACCACGATGACCGCGCCGTGGGCGCGCTTGGGCAGCAGGTTGAGCGCCTCGCCGACGGTGTCGTGGGGCGTGAGGGTGAGCGGCGTGTCGTGGACCAGGTCCCGCTTCTTGACCCAGTCGACGACCTCGGCCACGACGTCGATCGGGATGTCCTGCGGGATGACGGTGATGCCGCCCCGCCGCGCCACGGTCTCGGCCATGCGACGGCCGGCGACCGCGGTCATGTTCGCGACGACGAGGGGGATGGTGGTGCCCGTGCCGTCGTTCGTCGAGAGGTCGACGCCGAGCCGGGAACCGACCGAGGAGCGCGACGGGACCATGAACACGTCGCTGTAGGTCAGGTCGTGGGACGGCTCGAGTCCGTTGAGAAACTTCACGTTCGTCCATCCTATGCGGTAGCCGGTCAAGTCCCGCCATATGATCGGCCCTGGATACTTATGGGGGATGGAGGAGCAGTGGACGTCACCGAACGCGCCGAACTGCTGGTGGTCGGCTACGCCGTACGCACGACGAACGCCGACGAGATGGATCCCTCGCGCGCGAAGCTGCCCGCGCAGTGGCAGCGGGCGGGCGCGCCCGGCGCGTTCGCGCACGTTCCCGGACGGACGGACGAGAACCTGTACGCGGTGCTCACCGACTACGAGAGCGACCACCACGGCGCCTACACGCAGATCGTCGGCGTTTCCGTCCGGACCGTTCCAAGGCTGCCCGAGGGCATGGTCGCGGTACGCGTCCCCGCCGGCCAGGCACTGACGCTGGCCGCCCGCGGCCCGATGCCGCAGGCGCTGATCGAGACCTGGCAGCACGTCTGGAAGCACACCGAGTCGGGCGGCACCCCGCCGCGCGCCTTCACCACCGACCTGGAGGTCCACCACGCCGACGGCGCGGACCTCTACCTAGCCATCTGACGTCAGCCCGAGCGCGTCGCACGCGGCCCGGACGGCGGCGGCGCGCACCAGCTCCGCGGGCTCGTTCTCGAACTGCACGGCGCAGTCGGCCACCCCGCCCAGCGCGATCGTCGCGCGCGCGGCCTGATCCAGGGTCGGATTCTCCCCCACCAGGAGTACGGCCAGCCGGTCGCGCGAGCTGAAGGCCCAGTCGACCAGCCCCAGGTCGTCCAGCGCGACCGACTCCCTGAGCAGGAGCATCACAATCTCCCTGTGCCGGCGGTGGTAGTCGAAGTACTCCCGGAGCAGTTCCACGGCGTCCAGCTCGGTCCGCGCCTCCAGCCGTGACACGTACGCCTCGCCGTCCTGGAACAGCGGCTCGATGATGCTGCGCACCAGCTCCTCGCGCGAGGAGAAGTGGTAGTAGAGCGCCGGTTTGGTGATCCCGAGCCGGTCGGCGATGTCCTGGAGGCTCGTCTTCTGCACGCCCTTGGCCAGGAACAGCTCGCGGGCGACGGCCTGGATGCGGCTCTTGGTGTCACCGGGTCTTGCCATGGCCCCCAGTATGGCTTACCTTCCGTTAAGTCAGCGACTTACCTACCGTTAGGTAAAAGCCATGCGCGTCCTCATCTCCGGCGCCAGCGTCGCCGGCCCCGTCCTCGCCTACTGGCTGGCCCGCCACGGCTTCTCGGTCACCGTCGTCGAACGCGCGCCCACGCTGCGCAAGACGGGCGGCCACGCCGTGGACCTGTTCCGCCCCGCCATGGACATCGCCGAGCGCATGGGCGTCCTGGAAAGGGTTCAGGAGGCCGAGACCGGCACCCGCCACCTCACCTACCACCGCGCGGGCCGGCGCCCGGTCGAGCTGGAGATCGGCCGGCTCGTCTCGGCCGTCTCCGACCGGCACGTGGAGATCATGCGCGACGACCTCAGCGAGATCTTCTACGAGCGCTCGCGCGAGGACGCCGAGTACGTCTTCGGCGACTCCGTCACCGCCATCTCCGACGACGGCGAGGTGAGCTTCGAGCGGGGGCGGCCCCGGCGTTTCGACCTCGTGGTGGGGGCCGACGGCCTGCACTCGAACGTGCGCCGCCTGACGTTCGGCGCCGCCGAGGAGCACTGGATCGGCGCCTATCTGGCGGTGGCGTCCGTCCCCAACCACCTGGGCCTGGACGGCCGCATGGAGGTCGCCGCCGGGCCCGGCAGGATCGCCGGGATCTACGGCGCCGCCCGGCTGCCCGACGCGCGGGCGTTGTTCCTGTTCCGCCCGCCCGCGCGCCTCGACTACCACCACCGCGACGTGCCCGCGCAGAAACGCCTGCTCCGGGAGGCTTTCGCCGGCATGGGCTGGGAGGTGCCCCGCCTGCTGGACGAGGCCGGCCGCGCGCGGGCCTTCTACTTCGACTCGGTGACCCAGTTGCGCCTGGACACGTGGTCACGCGGCAGGGTCACGCTGGTCGGCGACGCCGGCTACTGCCCCGGTCCCGCGGTGGGCGGCAGCACCAGCCTGGCGGTCGTGGGCGCGTACGTCCTGGCCGGGGAGCTGGCCGCGCACGGGGGCGACCACACGCGCGCCTACCCGGCCTACGAACACGAAATTTCCGACTATGTACGGCGAAGCCGCGCCTTCGCCGTCGCAGCCGCCAAACGCCTGGTCCCGGCCACGAACCTGGACGTCTGGGCCCTGGCCCAGGGCGCCAGGCTCGTCAACCGCCTCCCGAAAGCCCTGACCCGCCGCCTGGCCAAGCTGAACACCGGCGGCCTGCGCCTGCACGACTCGGTCACCCTGAAGCCCTACGACGGCCAGAGCGGCTCGTCCACGGTGAAGCCGACCGGCTCGCCCCAGCGGTTGCGGTAGCTGACCTGGTGGACGGGACGGCGCGGCGCCACGCCCCATCGCCCGGTGGGATAGCCGAAGGTGACGGTGCACGCCAGCCGCCAGCCCTCGTCCTCGGGCACGCCCAGCAGCCGGAGCGTCTCCTTGGGGTGGAAGATGCCGAGGATGGTGGTCAGCGCGGTGCCGACGCCGTGGGCGCGGGCGGCGAGCTGGGCGTTCCACACGGCGGGGAAGATCGAGCCGCCGGTCGGATCGTGCTGGACGAACGCGAACAGCAGCAGCGGATAGCCGTCGAAGTGGTCGGCCAGGTACCGGGCCGAGGCGGACACGCGGCGGGCCTGGTCGTCGGCGTCGTCCAGCCGGTCCTTGTAGTACGTCTCGTACAGGCGGCGCAGCCCGTCCTGGTAGAGCGGGGCGAGCTCGGCCCTGATCGCCGGGTCGTCGGCCAGCAGGAAGCGCCAGTTCTGGGCGTTGCCGCCGGTCGGGGCGCGGACGGCGGCGTCCAGGATCGAGCGCTGCACGTCCATGGGGATGGGGTCGGGCTTGACCCTGCGCATCGCCCGCGTCGTGTAGAGGGCCTCGAAGACGTCCATCAGGCCAGCACCCCCGCCTCGCGCAGCTTGCCGGCTTCCTCGGCGTCCAGTCCCCACGCCGACAGGTCGGCGATCCGGGTGGCGGGGGACAGGTCGGGCGCGGGCGTGCCCAGCAGGCGCGGCGCGGGCACCGGCTGCCGGAAGTCGCCCACCTGCGTGAAGCTCTCCCTGGCCACGTTGTGGGGGTGCTCGACCGCCTCGCCCATGGACAGCACCGGGGAGACGCAGGCGTCGGAGCCGGCGAAGACGGCCTCCCACTCGGCCCTGGTCTTCGTCCGGAACGCGTCGGCGAGCCGGGCCTTCAACGCCGGCCACTGCTCCCTGTCGCCCCGGTCGGGCAGGTCTTCCAGCTCCATGAGCCGCACCATCTCCTCCCAGAACTGCGGTTCGAGCGAGCCGACCGCCACGAACAGCCCGTCGGCCGTCTCGTAGGTGTCGTACATCGGGGCGCCGGTGTCGAGAAGGTTGGTGCCGCGCGGGCCCCAGAAGCCGGACTGCACACCGTGGTGGAACATCGCGAACAGGATCGAGGCGCCGTCCACCATCGCGGCGTCGATCACCCGGCCCTTCCCGGTGCGCCGGCGCTCGAAAAGGGCCAGCAGCACGCCGTACGCCAGCATCAGCCCGCCACCGGCGAAGTCGCCGAGGATGTTGATCGGCGGCGTCGGCTTCTCGCCCGCCCGGCCGAGCATCGACAGGACGCCGGAGACCGCGATGTAGTCGATGTCGTGCCCGGCGGTGGCGGCCAGCGGCCCGTCCTGTCCCCAGCCGGTCATGCGCCCGTAGACGAGCCCCGGGTTGACCTCGTGCAGGTCGGCGGGGCCGATGCCGAGGCGTTCTGCGACACCGGGGCGGAACACCTCGATGACCACGTCCGCGTGGCGCGCCAGCTCCTTGAACGCGCGCACGCCCTCGGGCGACTTCAGGTCGAGCCCGACGGTGCGCTTGCCGCGGTCCATGACGTCCGTGCGCGGCCGGTCGGTGACCGCCTTCACCCGGTCCACGCGCAGCACCTCGGCGCCGTGGTCGGCGAGCATCATCCCCGCGAACGGCCCCGGCGCGAGCCCCGCCAGCTCCAGCACCCGCACTCCGGCCAGCGGACCTTCACGCATGGACATCTCCTCGACCTCGTTCCGGTACGGCGGCGCGAGCCGACGTCACGCGCCCACCCCAGTAGAACAACATTCGGTAGCAGGTCGCAACCATGCCGGGCTCATGTGATCACACTCTCCCGCCCTCCCACATATGGGAAACTTGCCCACTGTTGTGGAGGTTGGACATGGTTTCGGAACGGCTCGTCGCTCGGCGGTACCAGTTACTGCGCGAGCTGGGGCGCGGCGGCATGGGCGTGGTCTGGGAAGGTCGCGACACGCTCCTCAACAGGCAGGTCGCGATCAAGGAGGTGCTGCTGCCGGACGGGGTCCCACCCGCCGACCGCGAGCGGCAGCTTCTGCGCACCGCCCGCGAGGCGCGCACGGCCGCACGGCTCAACCACCCGTCGGTCGTCGCGATCTACGACGTCGTCGAGGAGGACGGGCGCCCGTGGATCGTCATGGAACTGCTGAGGGCACGCTCCGTCGAGGAGATCGTGGCCACCACCGGCGCGCTGCCCATCCCGCAGGCCGCCGAGGTGGGCAGGCAGGTGCTCTCCGCGCTGCGCGCCGCGCACGAGCTGGGCATCCTCCACCGTGACGTCAAGCCGAGCAACATCCTGCTCGACGACGACGGCAGGGTCGTGCTCACCGACTTCGGCATCGCGACCGCCGAGGGCGACTCCTCGCTGACCAGCACCGGCATGGTCACCGGCTCGCCCAGCTTCCTCGCGCCCGAGCGGGTGCGCGCGGCCGAGGCCGGGCCCGCCTCCGACCTGTGGTCGCTGGGCGCCACGCTGTTCGCGGCGATGACCGGGCGCTCGCCGTTCGAGCGGGGCGAGCCCATGGCCACGCTCACCGCGCTGCTCAACGAGGAACCCGACTACCGGCGCATCCCGCCCGCCCTGCATCCGGTGCTGCGCGGGCTGCTGCGCAAGGAGCCGCACGAGCGGCTGTCGGCCGAGGAGGCGGACCGGCTGCTGGCCGGGCTGGCGGCCGGCCGTACCGTGGAGTCGGCGGAGACGGTGGGCGGACGCAAGCTGCTCGTCGCGGGCGCGGCGGCGGTCGTGCTGGTGCTCGGGGGCGGCGTCGGCGCGTACGCGATGCTGTCGTCGGGACCCGAGCCCACCACGCGCCTCGCGCAGCGCGCGGCCAGCAGCCCGATGCCGAGCGTCTCCACGCCGACCCCGAGCCCCACGCTGTCACCGACGCCGACACCCACCCCGACCAGGACCCGGCGGCCGATGCGCGTCTGGACCTCGCCCGACGGCTGGTCGATCTCCCGTCCCGCCGGCTGGCGGGGCGCGCGCGGCGACGGCACCGCCACCTGGACCAGGCCCGACCGGCGCGGGCACCTCGCGGTCGAGGCCGTCTTCTCCGAGACCGACCCGCACCAGCTCCTGCGCGACTCCGAGGAGATGTTCAAGGAGAGCGGCCAGGAGTTCACCACCGTCGGACGCAAGGTCGTCAGGCACCGCGGGGCGACCGCGGTGGAGTGGGAGTTCACCTGGCGGGCCGCGGGAGGCGCGGGCGAGGGCGCGTGGGCGCAGGCCGGGCAGCGCTACCGCGAGGTCAGGCGCGCGGTGACGATCGGCCAGACCGCGTACGTCCTGTCCTGGACCTTCACCGAGGCCCAGTGGCCGCGGCACCGCGCGCTCATGCGCAAGGTGATCAACAGCTTTACAGTGGGCGCATGACGCCCTGGAACCTGCTGGCGCTGCCGCCCCTGCCCGAGGACATGCTGCGCGGCCTGCTCACCCCCCTCGGCGATCGGGTACGGCTGCGCGTCCCCGCCACCCGCGACCGGGCCGCCGTGCTCGACGCCCTGCCCGAGGCGGAGATCGTCCTGGGCGACTGGTCGGGTGAGCTGGCGCTCGACGCCGGTGCGGTCGCCGCCGCGCCCAGGCTCGCCTTCGTCCAGCAGCCGTCGGTCGGCGTGGACGGCCACGACCTGCCCGCCCTGGCCGCCGCCGGGGTGCCGCTGGCCAACACCGCGGGGGTCAGCGCGGTCGCGGTGGCGGAGTGGTGCGTGTCGGCGGCGCTGGCCGTACGCAGGAAGCTGGTGGAAGCCGACGCGGCGGTGCGCGCGGGCGGGTGGCCGCAGCAGGAGCTGCGCCCGAGCGAGCTGTCCGGGTCGAAGGTGGGGATCGTCGGCTACGGGCCGATCGGCCGGGAGTGCGAGCGGTTGTTCCGCGCGTTCGGCTGCCAGGTCGCCTATTGGACGCGCACCCCGCGCGAGGACCCCGCCTACACGCCGCTGGAGACGGTCGTGGCCGAGTCCGACGTGCTCGTCGTGGTCATCGCGCTGTCGGAGCAGACCCGCGCCGTCGTCGACGCCCGGCGGATGAAGCAGGGCGCGCTGCTCGTCAACGCGGCGCGCGGCGAGGTCGTGGACCAGGCGGCGCTGGTCGAGGCGCTCGGCGGGCACCTCGGCGGCGCGGCGCTCGACGTGTTCGCCACAGAGCCGCTGCCCGCGGACGATCCGCTGCGCTCGCTGGATCACGTCCTGCTGTCGCCGCACCTGGCCGGGGTCACAGGTCAGTCCACCGGACGCCTGCTCAGGGCCGTCATGGACAACCTCGCGGCGGCCCTCGACGGGCGCCCACTAGTCAACGTTGTCAACGGGGTCAACGGACCAGTTACCAGGAAATTTGGTGATTCGCCCGCGGCGTAGGGCCTCTACCTGGCACTGTGAACAGTTTTCGTGTCTTTAACAGACCCCGGTCTGTTCTATGGGATTGGAGGGAGATACGGTCTTACGGACGATCTCTACCAGCTCCAGGGGGTGTTCCGTGACGACAGACATGTCGACACACCAGAGGGCCGTAGAGCAGATTCGGCAGTCGTACGCCGAGATTCCAGGGGACGCCGCGCCCCGCCTGGCCAAGGCCACGTCGAACCTCTTCAGGTTCCGCGACAACGGCAAGACGGCCAAGCTCTCCGCACGTGACCTCGACGAGGTCATCAGCGTGGATCCGGTCGCGATGACGGCGGAAGTCCAGGGGATGACGACCTACGAGAACCTCGTGGACGCCACTCTCCCGCACGGGCTCATGCCGTACGTCGTGCCGCAGCTCAAGACGATCACGCTCGGGGGAGCGGTGACGGGTCTGGGCATCGAGTCGACCAGCTTCAGGGACGGCCTGCCGCACGAGTCGGTCGAGGAGCTCGAGATCCTCACCGGCGACGGGCGCATCGTCATCGCCCGCGACGACAACGAGCACCGCGACCTCTTCCGTGCCTTCCCGAACTCCTACGGCACGCTGGGCTACGCCCTGCGCATCCGGATCAAGCTCAAGCCGGTCCAGCCGTACGTGCATCTCACGCACGTGAAGTTCACCGACGCGGACAAGTGCATGCTGGCCATGCAGGAGATCTGCGACACGATGCACCACGACGGCGAGCAGGTGGACTTCATCGACGGGGTGTTCTTCAGCCCCGACGAGATGTACATCACGCTCGGGCGATTCGCCGAGCGCGCGCCCTACGTCTCGGACTACACCGGGATGCGCATCTACTACCAGTCCATCCGCAAGCGCAACCGCGACTGGCTGACCGTGCGCGACTACCTGTGGCGCTGGGACACCGACTGGTTCTGGTGCTCGCGCGCGTTCGGCGTGCAGCAGCCGGTCGTGCGCTCGCTCATGCCGCGCCGCTACATGCGCTCCGACGTCTACCGCAGGCTCGTCGCCCTCGACCGCAAGCACGGCTTCACCGCCCGCATCGACCGGTGGCGCGACCAGCCGGTGCAGGAGTCGGTGATCCAGGACGTGGAGACGCCGGTCGAGCGCGGCGCGGAGTTCCTCAGGTTCTTCCACGAGAAGGTCGGCATGACGCCGGTCTGGATGTGCCCGCTCAAGTCGTCGAGCGACTGGCCGCTCTACCCCCTTGAGAAGGGCAAGCTCTACGTCAACTTCGGGTTCTGGGGGCTGGTCCCGTTGCCTCGGGGGCAGTTCGACGGGTACTACAACCGGCTCATCGAGAACTCCGTGCACGAGCTGGACGGGCACAAGTCGCTGTATTCGACCAGTTTCTATGCCCGTGACCAGTTCTGGCAGCTGTACAACGGCGATGCTTACTGGCCGGTCAAGCGGGAATACGATCCGAACGGTCGCCTGCTTGACCTGTACGACAAGTGTGTGCGGGGAAGGTAAGTGATGGCGCTCGCAACCATCTTTGAGAAAATCGTCGGCTCCAAATCGAACGTCTCGTTCCTGGCCTACGACGGCAGCAAGGCCGGGCCGGACGGGTCCGACATCACCATCGAGGTGAAGTCACCCATCGCGGTGGCGTACCTGGCGCAGGCTCCGGGGGAGCTGGGTCTGGCGCGTGCCTATGTCTCAGGACACATCGACGTGCACGGTGACATGTACACATTGCTCGACCGCATGTGGAACATCACCACCAACGACCTGACTCTTGCCGAAAAAGTGGACGCTGTCCGCTCTTTGGGCGTAAAGCCGCTGATGATGCGTGTTCCGCCGCCTCCGCAGGAGATGCGGCAGAGCACGCTCGCCCGGCTCGGCTCCCGGCACGCCAAGCAGCGTGACGCCGAAGCCATCCACCACCACTACGACGTGTCCAACCGCTTCTACGAGTGGGTGCTCGGACCGTCGATGGCCTACACCTGCGCGGTCTACCCCACCCAGGACTCCACGCTGGAAGAGGCCCAGTTCGCCAAGTTCGACCTGGTGGCCAAGAAGCTCGACCTGAAGCCCGGGATGCGCCTGCTCGACGTCGGGTGCGGCTGGGGCGGCATGGTCATGCACGCCGCCAAGCACTACGGCGTCAAGGCGCTGGGCGTCACGCTGTCGAAGCAGCAGGCCGAATGGGCGCAGGCCGCCATCAAGGAGGCCGGGCTAGAGGACCTGGCGGAGGTCCGCTTCATGGACTACCGCGACGTGCCCGAGACCGGCTTCGACGCCGTGAGCAGCATCGGCCTGACCGAGCACATCGGCGCCGCCAACGTCCCGGCCTACTTCTCCTTCCTGTACGGCAAGCTCCGCCCGGGCGGCCGCATCCTGAACCACTGCATCACGCGGCCCACGGGCAAGGAGAAGACGTTCAACAAGGGCGGCTTCATCAACCGCTATGTCTTCCCCGACGGCGAGCTGGAGTCGGTGGGCTGGCTGGTCAGGCAGATGGAGGACCTCGGCTTCGAGATCCGCCACGAGGAGAACCTGCGCGAGCACTACGCCAAGACGCTGCGCGCCTGGTGCGACAACCTCGACGCCAACTGGGAGGACGCGGTCCAGGAGGTCGGCATGGGCACGGCCCGGGTGTGGGCCCTGTACATGGCGGGGTGCATCGTCGGCTTCGAGCGCAACAAGGTGCAACTGCACCAGGTGCTGGGCGTGAAGCTCGACGAGTCAGGCAACTCCGGCATGCCCCTCCGCCCCTCCATCACCTGGCCGTAGCCCCTGTTATCCCCGCTGGAGCCTCCAGCGCTCCAGCGGGGCCCTCATGGCGCGACCAGGTCTCCAACGGGACCGCCACCCGAAGGGGCAACTCGAGCTCAAGCCGGTCCCGATGCACCCTGTGCAGCCGATACTCCGAAACCACCGCGTCCAGGTGGAACTCCCTGACCTCGGTGATCTCGTACTTCTCCTCGGTCATCGCCACCGGGAGCGCGCCGTACCAAGGGGGAACCGTCATTCGGGGCTGCCTCACGTGTGTCCGACGCCGGTGGCGCGGGCGGAACGAAGCGTAGCCGCCGGGAACTGTCGGTGGCGGGTGGTTGGGTGGGCGGTATGCGTTACGGCATCGACGTCGCGATCATCGGTGACCTCGCGGACCCGGCATGCCTGGTCACCCTGGCCCAGGAGGCCGAGGCCGCCGGGTGGGAGGCCGTGCTGGTCTGGGACCATCTGGCCTTCGCCTGGGGCACGCCGTCGACCGATCCGTGGGTGGCGCTGGCCGCCGCGGCCCAGGTGACCTCACGGGTTCGGCTGGGCACGGCGGTGACGGCCGTGGCCGGGCATCGGCCGGAGCGGCTGGCGCAGACCGTGGCCACGCTCGACCGGCTGAGTGGTGGCCGGGCCGTTCTGGGTGCGGGGCTGGGCGGGGTTGAGGCGGAGTTCACCGCCTTCGGCTCCGCGCGGCCCGGCGGGGCCGTGCTCGACGAGACGCTCGACGTGCTCGGCGCGCTCTGGTCCGGCGACGAGGTGCGCCACCGGGGCGCCCACCACACCGTCGAAGGGGTACGGCTCGCGCCGCTGCCCGTCCAGCGTCCCCGGGTGCCGGTCTGGATCGGCGGCACCGCCCCCGGCGCCCTGCGGCGGGCCGCCCGCTGGGACGGCTGGATCGTCGCGGGCGACGACCAGGAGGGCCGCATGACGCTCACCCCCGACGCCCTGGCCGATCAGGTCGGCGAGCTGCGCCGGGCCGGTGCGGGCGAGATCGACGTGGCGGTCATCGGCGTGAGCGACCCCGGCTCTTCGGTACGCGCTTACGCCGGCGCGGGCGCCACCTGGTGGCTCGAACACCTCCACGGCCTGCGCGGCCCGATGGAAGCACTGCTACGCCGGGTCAGAGCCGGCCCGCCCGGGTAAGGGGCGCCGGGCTGGGCGACGAGCCTGGGTGAGCGCGGTAGGCCGGGCCGGAGCCTAACGGATCGGATCGACGCGCTGGAGGAGCCCGTAGACGAAGCGGGCGCGGTAGGCGGCGCCGTCGTGCGTTAGGACGACGGCCCAGTGGTGCGGCGCGGACCCCTCCTCCTGGGCCGCGTCGGGGAAGCTCGCGGCCACGTCGGCCACGACGCACTCCCACGGCACCAGACCGGCGAAGCTCACCTTCCGGTCACCCGACGGCCTGACGAACCACTGGTTCCAGATCTCGCCGCCCGGCCCGACCAGCAGCTCGAACTCCAGCTCCCGCCAGTACGGCAGCGCCCAGCGCACCACGTCACACGTCAGGCTGCCGATGGGCCGTTCGCCCTCGAAGGCCGGCCGCCCCAGCGCCATGCGGAACCGGCCCACGCCCTTCGGCGCCCGCCGGGCGTAGGCGGTGCGGGTCCACGTGGCGTGGGCCTCGCGCAGTTCCGCGCGGGTGGCGGACATCTCGGCGAGGGCGTCCTCGACGCGGGCGGGGTTGAGGTCCCGCATCCGGTGCATGAGCGCCAGTTCGAAAGCGCGGACCCCGAAAGCCATGACCCCACCCTTCCACGTCGGAAGGAAAATCTTGGACGGTCATGTAGAGCGGGCGCCGGTGGTTCCGACTTGTCGGTGAGAAGACGGAAGGAAAGGGTGAACAACATGACGAACGACACGCTGGCCACCGAGATCGTCCGGCCCGGTGACGAGGGGTACGAGCGGCTGAGCCGTACCTTTGCCAAGGAGGGCGCGCCGGCGCGGATCGTCCGCCCGCGCAGTGCCGCGGGCGTGGCGGAGGCGGTGGGGCACGCGGCGCGCGAGGGGCTGGTGCTGTCGGTGCGCAGCGGCGGGCACAGCGCGCCCGGCTACGGCACCAACGACGGCGGGGTGGTGATCGACCTCGCGCACCTGGACGGGGTGGAGGTGCTGGGCGGCGACCTGGTGCGGATCGGCGCCGGGGCCCGCTGGGGCGAAGTCGCCAAGGCGCTGGCCCCGCACGGGCTGGCGATCTCCTCGGGCGACACCGACTCGGTCGGCGTCGGCGGGCTGATGGTCGGGGGCGGGATCGGATGGCTGGTGCGCAAGTACGGCCTCGCGCTCGACCACCTGGTCGAGGCCGAGGTGGTGACCGCGGCCGGTGAGGTGCTGCGGGCGTCGGCCGAGGAGAACGCCGACCTGTTCTGGGCCATCAGGGGCGGTGGCGGCGAGTTCGGGGTGGTCACCTCGTTCCTGGTCAGAGCACGCCGCGAGACGACGGTGACGTTCGCCCGCGTGGGGTACCCGGCCGACGACGCCGCGACGCTGATCAAGGCGTGGCGGGACGTGGTGCGGGCGGCGGGCGAGGAGCTGACGTCGTCGGCGCACATGTACCCGGCGTTCGGGGAGGACGCGCCGCCGGCCATCATGATCCTGGCCGTCTACGCGGGCGACGACCCCTCGGTGATCGAGCCGCTGACCCGGCTGGGCGAGTCGACGTTCCAGGACATCTCCACCGTTCCCTACGCCGAGGTGCTGGAGAGCGCGGAACTGCCGCCGGGCTGGCGTCCGATGGTCCGCAACCGGTTCGTCCCGGTCCTGACGGATGAGCTGATCGATGCGTGGGTGTCGCCTGAGGTGCCCATGATGTTCCGCGAGATCCGGGCGATCGGCGGGGCGATGGGGCGTGGCGAGGACACGGCGTTCGCGCACCGGGACAGCGAGGCGATGCTGCTGGGGGTTCTGCTGGGGGCGCCGGACGACCATCCGGCCCGTCTGCCCGCTTATGACGCGTTGTGGGAGGCGGTGGAGCCGTACGTTTCCGGCGCGTACGCGAACTTCTTCAGCGACCCGCGCCCGACCGACGTGGCCGCCGTCTACCCACCCGTGACGCGGACGCGCCTGGAGTCCATCAAGCGCGCCTACGATCCGACCGGCGTGTTCTCCCAAAACCTCGCCCACTTCTAATCATTCACACCCGCCATCTTCTGGCCCTCAACACCCGCCATCTTCTGCTCTCTAACACCCACCATCCGTTACGGCCAGCCAGCCTGACCCCGCCCGCCGACCGTGGCCAGCCCTGTCCAGGGGAACGGTCGTCCAGCGTGCGGGGTCGGCCGCCGTTACGACCGCCCCGCCGGCCGGCTAAGGCCCTACGCGCAAGCCGGAGACCAAGTCGTCTCCTCGCTTCTCCCGCGGCCCTGAAGCCATGAGAAGCTTGCCCTGACCTGGCGATCGGCATGATGGCACCACTATGGTGCCATCATGACTTGTTATGGCGCCATCGGCATGTCATAGTGGTGTCATGGAACTCGCGCCATTTGTCGATCACCTCCGCCGGGAGCTGGCGGTCGCCGCCGAGGTGGGTGGTGAGGAGCATCGGGCGCTCGCCGAGCGCCTCATCGCGTCCCTGGAGTCGGCTGCCCGGCTGGCCCTGCTGGAGGCGCTGTCGGCCGCCGCCAACGAGATCACCAGGGAACTCGCCCCCGGCTCGGTGGACGTGCGGTTGCGCGGACGTGACCCGGACTTCGTCGTGACCCCGCCACCCATGGCACCACCACGGGACACCGACCCGGGTCCCGCCCAGGCCCGCCCCGTGCGCCCGCCGGACGGCGAGGAGGGTGGCACCACGCGGGTGGCGCTGCGGGTTCCCGACCATCTCAAACCGCGCATCGACGAGGCGGCCGCCCGGGAAGGGCTGTCGGTGAACTCCTGGCTCGTACGGGTGGTGGCCTCGGCCCTTGATCCCGACCACGGGGGCCGGGCGTCGAGGGACAGCTTCACCGGCGGCCAGCGCTACACCGGCTGGGTCCGCTGACCCCACCACACGGCACCGCCCGTGGTGCCGCCATGACACCCGCCCGCCACACCAGAACCTGACAACCGGCGGGCCCACAGATCGGCCCGCGCTCCCATGCGGGGGTGAGCTTCAGGATCGGCCCGCGCTCCGTGCGCGGGTGAGTCTCAGGATCGGCCCGCCTCGCCATCTGATGCCGGCGGGCTCATAGATCGGCCCGCTCTGTTGGCGGGACCCATAGATCCGCCCGTCGTCGGTCGCCTGCGGGTGGCGGGTCACGATATGTCCGCCCTCGGCAGGGTCCGTGGGCATGCTTCCGCCGTACCGGGGCGGAGGACACCAGCATCGGCTCGCCGCGCGGGGCGCAAGAGGGCGGCGGATATCAAAGAGGAGGCAGCGCCATGCCCAGGTTCGACACGAACGAACCGATCTCGGCTGACATCGAGATCGGCACCGGCTACATCCGCGTCGTCGCGAGCGAGCGTGCCGACACGGTCGTGGAGGTACGTCCCGCCGATCCGGGCAACGAGTCCGACGTCAACGCCGCTGCGGAGACCAGGGTCGAGTACGCCGGTGGCAGGTTGACCGTGAAGACGCCCAAGGACACCGGGCGGGGGTTCTGGTGGTGGTTGTGGGGTGGTTCGGTCGAGGTACTGGTCGAACTGCCGGCGGAGTCCGGGGTGGAGGTGAAGGCGGACGCGCGGGTGCGTTGCGGCGGGCGGCTGGGGGACTGCCGGTTCACCACCTCGATGGGAGACGTCGAGATCGACGAGACCGGACGGGTCCAGATCCACACGGGCGACGGCGACGTCTCGGTGACGCGGGCCGGTGGGCCGGCCGAGATCATCACGGCCAACGGCGACATCCGGGTGCGCGAGATCGACGGCGCGGCCGTGGTGAAGACGTCCAACGGCAGCATCATGCTCGGCCAGGTGTCCGGCGATGTCCGGATGAACACCGCTTACGGCGACATCCAGGTCGAACGTGCGCTCTCCGGCGTCTCTGCCAGAACCGCCGCGGGCGACGTACGGCTGGGCCAGATCGTCCGCGGCTCGACGGTGATCGACACGGCCTACGGCGAGCTGGAGATCGGCGTCAGGAAGGGCACCGCCGCCTGGCTGGACGTCTCCTCCCAGTACGGCGACGTGCGCGTGCAACTCGACGCCAACGACGGCCCGGCCGAGGCGGAGGACATGGTCGAGGTCCACGCCACGACCGGCTACGGCGACATCCTGATCCGCCGCGCCTAACCCCACCCATTTACCCAACCACCCAGCCCCCGACCTGACCTCCGCCGCTTAACCACACAACCCTCCGACTACACCCTCTCCGCCACGGGCCGCCCGGTGACCGCTCCCGGAACCGCAGGCCAGGCAACCCTGCCCCGCCGCCTGGCGCTCGACCACGCCCAAAAAGCAACCACGCCCAGAGCGGCCAGACCCAAAGGCCGCAGGGCCCAAAGCGACCAGAACCAGAGCGGCAGTGCCTAGAAGCGGCTGCGCCGGAGGCTGGCCGTGCCCCAGAGCGGCAGTGCCTCGAAGCGGCTGCGCCGAGGGCGGCTGCGCCGAAGGCCGACTGCGCCGAGGGCGGCTGCGCCCAAGGGGGCCGTGCCTGAAGGCGGCTGCGCCCGGGGGCGAGTTGTGCCCGGAGGCGGCTGCGCCGGAAGGCGACCGCGCCCAAGGGAGGACGTGCCCAAAGCGGCTGCGCCGAAGGGCGGCCGTGCCCCGAAGTGGCCGTGCCCCGAGGTGACCGGGACAAAGCGACCGGAACCCAAGCCCCTTGGACGAAGACCCGAAGTTTCATGGACGAAAGAGACGAGGCATCATGCCCACCCACGCCCCACCAGCCATCGCCGTAACCGCCCTGCGCAAGTCCTACGGCGACAAGCTGGTCCTGGACGGCATCGACCTGACGGTCCCCGCCGGCACCATCTTCTCCCTCCTGGGCCCCAACGGCGCAGGCAAGACCACCGCGGTAGAAATCCTGGCCACCCTGAAGAAACCCGACTCCGGCCAAGCGAAGATCAACGGCTTCGACCTGGCCAAGCAGTCCGACGACATCCGCATGTCCATCGGCGTCACCGGCCAGTTCGCCGCCGTCGACGGGTATCTCACCGGCGAGGAGAACCTGCTCCTCATGGCCGACCTCAACCACCTGACCAGGCAGGAAGGCCGCCGTCGCACCGCCGAGCTGCTGGAGCGGTTCGATCTGGTCGAGGCGGGCAGGAAGGTGTCGGCCACCTACTCGGGCGGCATGCGCCGCCGCCTCGACCTGGCCATGACGCTGGTCGGCGACCCGAGTGTCATCTTCCTCGACGAGCCGACCACCGGCCTGGACCCGCGCAGCCGCCACACCATGTGGCAGATCATCCGCCACCTGGTCTCAGGCGGCACCACGATCTTCCTGACCACGCAGTACCTGGAGGAGGCCGACGAGCTGGCGGACCGCATCGCCGTACTCGATCATGGGCGGATCGTGGCGGAGGGCAGCGCGGACGAGCTCAAGCGGCGCATCTCCGGCGGTCACGTGCGCCTGCGCTTCGCCGACCCCGGCGCGCTGCGGGCGGGGGAGCGCGCGCTCGGGGCGGCGGGCGAGGTGAGCGCGGACGAGGACGCGCTCACGCTGCAGGTGCCGAACGACGGCAGCTTCCGCGCGCTGCGCGCCCTCATCGACCGGCTGGACGGCGCGGCGGTCGAGGTGGAGGAGCTGTCGGTGCACACCCCCGACCTCGACGACGTCTTCTTCGCGCTGACCGGCCACCCCCACGACTCCCAGAAGGACGCACTCCGATGAGCTCGACGACCCTCGCCATGCGCGACTCGATGACGATGCTGCGGCGCAACCTGCTGCACGCGAAGCGGTATCCGAACATGACGCTGTCGGTGGCGTTCATCCCGATCTTCATGCTGCTGCTGTTCGTCCACGTCTTCGGCGGGGCGATCGGCAAGGGGCTGGCGACCGGCGACTACGTGGACTTCGTCACCCCCGGCATCCTCATGATGGCGACCATGTCCGGCTCGGTGGTGGTGGCCGTGTCGGTCTCGGTGGACAAGACCGAGGGCATCATCAACCGGTTCCGGACGATGCCGATCTCGCGGGCCTCGGTGATGACCGGGCAGGTGGTCGGCAGCGTCATCCAGACGATGATCAGCGTGGTGCTGGTGACGGTGGTGGCGTTGCTGATCGGGTTCCGTCCGGCGGCGGGGCCGCTGGGCTGGCTCGGCGCGATCGGGCTCATGGTGCTGGTGGCGTTCGCGATCACGTGGATCTCGGCGGCGTTCGGGCTGATCGCCAAGGGCGCGGAGACGGCGAGCAACATCGGGCTGCCGTTCCAGTTCCTGCCGTTCCTCGGCAACGCGATCGTGACGCCGGAGTCGATGCCGTCGTGGCTGCGCTGGTTCGCCGAGTACCAGCCGTTCACGCCGATCATCGGCACGCTGCGCGCGCTGCTCATGGACCAGCCCGTCGGCACGGACGGCGTGGTGGCGGTCGCCTGGTGCCTGGCCGGCGGCTTCGCCGGATATTTCTGGGCACGTTCGGTTTTCAATCGCCGGGAGGACGGCTGACGCGCATACTCGGGCAATGGAGCCGAGGACCGAAGTGCTCGACCTGCCCGAGGGGTATCGCACCCAGCCGCAGACCACGACCCTGACCTGGGACGAGGTGCGGGAGAAGCTCCGGGCCGCCCCCAGCTACTGGCTGGCGACGGTGCGCCCGGACGGCCGCCCGCACGTCGTCCCCGTGGACGGGCTGTGGGTGGCGGACGCGTTCTACTTCAGCGGCAGCGAGCAGACCGTCCACGTCCGCAACCTGCGCGCGAACGGCCGCGCCGGCGTCCACCTGGAGGACGCCACCGCGGCCGTCATCGTCGAGGGCACGGCCGCCTGGATCACCCCCGGCCAGGACCTGGCCCGCCGCCTTGAAGCCGCCGACAAGGCGAAATACGGCTACGGCGCGTTTCTGCCCGACGTGTGGGCATTGACGCCGGAACGCGTACTCGCCTGGAACAGCCTGCCCGAGGACGCCACCCGCTTCACCTGGACATGACACCTGTCATCGCCAAGTGATGACGCGCCGGACTGACCCCGCTACCTCCCCAGCGATCATGCTGATCCCCATGAGACGAGCATGGATCGCGACCCTCGCCGCCGTCGCGGCGGCCCTGCATCTCGGCGGCGCCCCGGCGGCCGCCACGACGGGCGAACTCGACCGGCGCGAGCTGCGGCGGTCGCTGGACGCCGTCCACACCGCGGGCATGTACGGCGTCTACGCGCAGGCGCGCTCCGGCCGCCAGGAGTGGTCGGGCGCCGCGGGCGTGGCCGACGTGGACACCCGCCGTCCGGTACGGCCCGGCCTGCGCCACCGGGTCGGCAGCATCACCAAGTCGTTCGTGGCCGTGGCCGTGCTCCAGCAGGTCGAACGCGGCCGGATCGACCTCGACGCCCCCGTGGCCCGCTACCTGCCCGACCTCGTCCCCGGCGAGCGCGGTCAGAAGATCACCATCCGCATGCTGCTCAGCCACACCAGCGGCATCTCCGACCACATCGCCGGCGCGTTCCCCTCCCTGCTGGAGGGCTCGCCGAAGAGCATCGACGACAACCGTTTCCGCACCTTCGCCTCCGCGGAACTGGTGAAGCTCGGTCTGGCCGCCCCCTCGTACGGCGAGCCGGGTTCCCAGCCGGGCTCCTACTCCAACACCAACTACGTGATCGCCGGGCTCGTCCTGGCGAAGGTCACCGGGACCGGCGCCGAGGACTACATCACGCGCCACGTGATCAGGAAGGCGGGGCTGCGGGAGACGGCCTTCCCGCGCTCGCCGTACCTCCAGGGGCCGCACTCGAAGGCGTACGAGAACCTGTACGGCCTGATCGACCCGCCGCGCGACTACAGCGTGTACGACATGTCGTGGGCCGGTGTCGCGGGGAACCTGGTCTCGACCATGGACGACCTCAACACGTTCTACCGGGCGCTGCTGCGCGGTGACCTGATCGGCCGGGCGGCGCTGGCGCAGATGAAGACGACGGTGAAGGTGTCGGTGGCCGGGTTCACCATGGACTACGGGCTCGGGCTCTTCCCGATGGACCTGCCCTGCGGCCGGTTCTGGGGGCACGACGGCGGGGTGTTCGGGATGGGCACGCAGGCGATGATCAGCGAGGATGGCCGGCGGCAGGTGTCGCTCGGCATGAACCTCATGAAGTACCAGCGCTTCGGGCCTGACGGGCAGATGCTGCCCAACGACATCGACCCGGCGCTCGGCGCCTTCCTGCTGAAGAGCTCGTGCGGCACGGACACCGTCACCAAGTCGGCCCAGCCCGCCATTCCCCTGTTCCCCACCTCACGCTGATTCGACCGGCCCCGGGCTCCGCGCCCGGGGCCGGGCGCAGGGAAATGTGGCTATTGTGCCTGGGTGAGCGCAATCTTCCGTCTGTGTGAGCAGTACATTCTGAAAGCGGCCGCCCTGGACCCGGTCGAATCCGTCTACCTGGGCATCGCCGGAGACTTCGGCGTCGCCACGGACTACAGCCCCGACGGCCACGCGGCCAGGCAGGAGCTGGTCCGCGAGACGCTGACCGAGCTGAGCCGCCTGTCCCCGGCCTCCGACTCCGACCGCAGGGCCGCGGCCCACCTGCGCGAACGGCTGGAGGCGCAGGCCGCCGTCCATGCGATCGGCGAGCCGTACCGGGACGTCAGCTCGCCCTTCGGGCTCATGTCCCAGATCAGGGACAGCATCGACCTGCTGCCGCACAACGACGACGAGCAGTGGCACGTGATCGCCACGCGCCTGTCGGCCATCCCCGGCATGCTGAACGGCTGGCGCACCACCCTCGACGCCGGCCTGGACCGCGGCCTGCGCGCGGCGCGGCGGCAGGCGCTCGGCGCCGCCGACCAGGCGGAGCGCTTCGCGGGCACCCACGACGAGCTGATCGCCGGCTACGGCGACGGCCCGGTCGCCGGCGAGCTGGCCGAGGCCGCCCGCGCCGCCTACCGGGGGTACGCGGAGACCGCGCGCTACCTGCGCGAGCAGTACGCGCCTCGGGCCGAGGAGCGCGACGCCGTCGGGCAGGAGCGCTACGCCGTCGCCGCCCGCATGCAACTGGGCGAGGACATCGACCTGCGCGACGCCTACGCCTGGGGCTGGGCCGAGCTCGACCGCATCGAGGCCGAGATGGCCGCCGAGGCCCGCGCCATCCTGCCCGGCGCCACCGTGGACGAGGCCACCGCCCACCTCGACTCCACCGAGTACGTGGTCGGCACCGACGCGTACCTGGCGTGGCTGAAGGAGCAGCACGAGCGGGCCATCGCCGCGCTCAACGGCGCCCAGTTCGACATCCCCGAGCAACTCCGCACCGTCGACGTGGTGCTCGCGCCCGGCTCCACCTCCGGCGCCCCCTACTACACCCAGCCCAGCGAGGACCTGTCGCGGCCGGGGCGTACGTGGTGGCCGCTGGCGGGGCGGGAGAAGTTCGCCACGTGGAGCGACCTGACCACGGTCTTCCACGAGGGCGTGCCCGGCCACCACCTGCAGCTCGGCGCGGTCGCGGTCGCGGGCGACAAGCTCTCGCGCTACGCCAGGATGTCGTGGGTGGGCGGCCACGGCGAGGGCTGGGCCCTGTACGCCGAGCGGCTGGCCGACGAGCTGGGCTGGCTGACCGCCCCGGGCGCCCGCCTGGGCATGCTGGCCGCCTCCGCCCTGCGCGCCGCCCGCGTGGTGATCGACATCGGCGTCCACCTGGAGCTGCCGCTGCCCGACGGCTCGCGCTGGACGTTCGAGAAGGCCTGCGAGGTGCTGCGCGAGCGCGGCAGGGCCGAGGCGCACAAGGTCCACCCCGAGGTTCTGCGCTACTTCGGCTGGGCCGGCCAGGCCATCTGCTACAAGCTCGGCGAGCGCGCCTGGCTGGAGGCGCGGGCCGAGGCGCAGTCCAGGCCCGGGTTCGACCTCAAGGCGTGGCACACCGCCGCCCTGGACCTCGGCCCGATGGGCCTCGGCACCATGCGCGAGGAACTGGCCAGGATCTAGACACGAGTACGGCTCGCGCCTCAGGGGGGAGGGCGCGAGCCGTACGGGCCGGTGGGGTTCAGCGCAGTTCGCGCTTGAGGATCTTTCCTGAGGCGGTCATCGGCAGGCTGTCGCGGAACTCGACGGTGCGCGGGTACTTGTAGGCCGCCATGTTCTCCTTCGACCAGGTGATCAGCTCGTCCTCGGTGATCTCCGAGCCGGCCGAGCGGATCACGAACGCCTTGACCTCCTCGCCGTGCGACTCGTGCGGCACGCCTAGCACGGCCACCAGCGAGACGTCCGGGTGGGACATGAGAACCTCTTCGACCTCGCGCGGGTAGACGTTGAAGCCACCTCGGATGATCATGTCCTTGGCGCGGTCGAAGATGGAGTAGTAGCCGTCGGCGTCGCGGGTGGCGATGTCGCCGGTGCGGAACCAGCCGTCGTTCATGACCTCGGCCGTGGCCTCGGGCCGGTTGTAGTAGCCCTTCATGATGTTGTGGCCCCGGATGGCGATCTCGCCGGGCCCCTCGCCCTCGACCGTGTTCCAGTCGGCGTCGACGAGCTTCATCTCCACGCCCCAGATCGGCGTGCCGATCGTGCCCGGCTTGGTGGGCCGGCCGAGCTGGTTGAAGCTGGCCACGGGGGAGGTCTCCGACAGGCCGTAGCCTTCGAGGATGCCGATGCCGAACGTCTTCTCGAAGTCGTTGAGCACCTCCAGCGGCGAGGCGGCGCCGCCGGCGACGGCCACGTTCAGCTTCGACGGCACCTCGGCGCCCTCGGCGTGGATCTTCGTGAGCATTGCCCAGTACATGGTCGGCACGCCGGCGAAGAACGTCACGCCCTCCTTGCGCATGACCTCCAGCGCGTCACCGGGGTCGAAGCGGGCCTGCAGCACCATCGTGGCGCCGCGCAGGAACCCGGTGTTCTGGACCACGGTCTGGCCGAAGGAGTGGAACAGCGGCAGCACGCCCAGGTAGACGTCGCCCTCCTCGCTCCGGGGGAACATCTTGTCGCAGACCATGGCGTTGACCAGCATGTTCTGGTGGCTCAGCTCGGCGCCCTTGGGCTGGCCGGTGGTGCCGGAGGTGTAGAGGATCACCGCGGTGTCGTCCGGCGCGGTCTGCACGGTGGCGAACTCGCCGGACATGCCGCCCAGCGCCGCCCAGATCGACTCGCCGTGCGCGGACTCGGTCGCCAGCGCCGTGGCGGGCAGCACGAAGAAGTGCTCGCAGCCCTCGGCCGCCTCGAACCCGGCCTTGCCCCGCTCACCCAGCGGCAGCTCGGGGGTGCCCTCGAAGCAGAACAGCGCCTTGGCCTCGCTGTCGCCGAGGTGGTAGGCGATCTCCCTGCCCTGCAGCAGGACGCTCAGCGGCACCACGGTCGCGCCGGCCTTGAGGATGCCGAAGTAGACGAAGGAGAAATAGGGCAGGTTCGGACAGGCCAGCGCGACCTTGTCCCCCTTGCCGATGCCCCGCGAGACCAGAAGGTTGGCCACCTGATTGGCCACGGTGTCAACCATCGAGTACGGCAGTCGCATGTCGCCGAAGACGATGGCCGTCTTGTCGGGCGCGTTCCTCGCGCTGTCCTCCAGGACGATCGACAGGTTGAGCATGGAAGAGCTTCCTCCCTCGGTGCCGGCTTGCCGCCATCTAAGCAGGCGACGCATACCGACCGGTAGGTAACTGAGGTCACAACTGCGTATGGACGGGATCTGTCCGCTGGGGTAGGCAAGTACCAGGTTACTTACCGTTCGGAGGGGTCATGGAGTACGACTACGTGGTCGTCGGAGCGGGCTCGGCCGGGTGCGTCCTGGCCAACAGGCTGTCGGCCGATCCGGGGGTGACCGTGGCGCTGGTCGAGGCCGGCGGGCAGGACGACAAGCTGGAGATCCGGATGCCGGCCGGGTTCAAGGCGCTGTTCAAGACCGAGTACGACTGGAACTACACCACCGTCAAGCAGGCCGAGATGGCCGGGCGCGAGCTCTACTGGCCGCGCGGGCGCGTCATCGGCGGCTCCTCCTCGCTCAACGCCCAGATGTGGGTACGCGGCTGCGCGGCCGACTACGACCAGTGGGGCGTCCCCGGCTGGCGCTTCGACGACGTCCTGCCGTACTTCAAGAAGGCCGAGCACCGCGTCGGCAGCAACAACGGCGGCGTGTACGGCACCGCCGGCCCCCTCCACATCTCCGAACTGCGCAGCCCCAACGTCACCACCGCCGCCTTCCTCCAGGCCTGCCGGGAGCTCGGCATGCACCGCCTCGGCGAGCTGAACGAGCGCACCAACGAGGGCTACAGCCCCACCCCGGTCACCCAGGACCGCGGCCGCCGCTGGAGCTCGGCCGACGCCTACCTGCGCCCGGCGCTCAAGCGGCCCAACCTCACCGTGCTCACCGGCGCGACCGTGGACCGCGTGGTGTTCGAGGGCAGCCGGGCGGTCGGGGTCGAGCACGGCGGGGTCCGGGTGTCGGCCAGGCGGGAGGTCGTGCTGTCGGCGGGGGCGATCGGCTCGCCGTACCTGCTGCTGCGCTCGGGCGTGGGCGCGGCCGAGGACCTGCGCGAGGCCGGGGTGGAGGTCGTCCACGACCTGCCGGAAGTCGGCAGGAACCTTCAGGACCACCTGTCCACCGGCGTCTACGTCGAGTCCAAACAGCCGGTCACGCTGGTCAAGGCCGAGTCGCTGGTGCAGCTCGTCCGCTACATCGTGCTGCGCTCCGGCATGCTCACCACGAACGTGGGGGAGGCGGTCGCCTTCCTCAGGACCTCGCCCGAGGAGCCCGCGCCGGACATCGAGCTGATCTTCGCCCCTGGGCCGTTCATCGACCACGGCCTCACCCCGCCGGCCGGGCACGGGCTGACCGTCGGCGTCGTGCTGCTGCAACCCGAGAGCCGCGGCCGGGTCTCGCTGAGCGGGCGCGAGGTGGCCATCGACCCCGGCTACCTGACCCAGGAGGCCGACGTGAAACGCCTGGTCGCCGGCCTGAAGGCGGCCAAGCAGGTGTTCACCACCGCCGCCATGCGCCCCTACGCGGGCGGGCCCATGGCCCCCTACTGGGCGCCCGAGAGCGACGAGGAACTGGCCCAGTGGGTACGCGAGCGCGGCGAGACCCTCTACCACCCGGTCGGCACCTGCCGGATGGGCACCGACGCCGAGTCCGTCGTCGACCCCGCGCTCAGGGTGCGCGGCCTGGAAGGGCTGCGCGTCGTCGACGCCTCGATCATGCCGACGCTCAACCGGGGCCACACCCACGCGCCCGCCATCATGATCGGCGAGAAGGGCGCCGACCTGATCCTTCAGTCGCGCGCGGGGCAGACCGGCGTGTAGGAGCCGTCGGAGACGTGCCGGCTCCACTCCCTCGGGCTGACGGGGGTGGGGTCCAGCGCGCAGATGCGCGCGGCCACCGGCTCGGGGGCCAGCGTCCACCGGTGGAGCAGGCCGTCGTGGCCGCCGGAGACCAGCCGCCCGCCGGGCAGGAAGCGCAGCGCGCCGCCCCCGGTCTGCCAGACCGCCTGGAGCCGGTGCTCGTACCACAGGCGCAGCGTCCCGTCGGTGCCGATCGTGGCCAGCCGCCCGCCCGCGGCGTCGAACGAGACGCTCCTGACGACCCCGGTGTGGCCGGTCAGCCGCGCGACGGGGGTGTCCTCGTCGCGCGACAGGTCCCACACCAGCGCGGTGCCGTCGTGCCCCGCGCTGGCCAGGTACCGGCCGCCCGGATGCCAGTCGAGGTCGTCGGAGTAGCCGGTGTGGCCTCGCAGCACCCGGACCCGCTCCGGCGCGTCGGGGTGGCCGACGTCCCAGATCTGCACGTCGTCGTCCCCGTCGCCGACGGCCAGCAGGTCCTCCCTGAGGATCACGTCGGTGACGCCGTGGACGCCGGGCAGCCGGCCCAGCGGCTTCCTGGTCGCCGGGTCCCACAGCAGCACGTGCCCGTTCTCGCAGACGCTCGCGCCGATCCGGCCGTCCTGGCTGAGGGCGACGCCGACCACGTCGGTGTCGTGCCCGGTGAACCGGCCGAGCAGGCGCGGGCCGCCCGGCCGGGAGACGTCCCAGACGCCGACCGTGCCGTCGTCGCTGGCCGAGGCCATCCGGCCGCCGCCCAGCGCGAGGTTGTTGACCTGGCCGGAGTGCCCGGCCGCCGTGCCCAGCGGGGCTCCGTCGAGGGTGCGCAGGCCGACGCCGCCGTCACCGCCGCTGGTCGCCATGATCCGCTCGTCGGAGGTGACCGCCAGGACCTCCTCGGCGTGGGCGCGCGGGGCGGGCGGCGGCATCGCCCAGCGGAAGACCTCGCCGTCGGCTACCCCGGCCAGCAGGTCGCGGCCGCCGTAGGCCAGCGCGCGCACCTCGGCCGGGTGCGGCAGGTCGGTCAGGACGGCGGCGTCCTCGGTGGTCCACAGGCGTACCCCTGGGGCGCTGGTGCCCGCGGCGACCTGGCCGCCGTCGGGGCTGAAGGCCAGTGAGTAGATGTGGCCGCCGGTGGTCGGCAGTTCCCTGGCCCGGCCGGACGCGCGTTCGACCAGCCACAGCCGGTGCCGCTCCGCTACGGCCAGGGTCTCGCCGTCGGGGCTGAGGACGACGAGCGTGCCCTCCCTGTCCGTGCCGACCGTGCCGCCGGAGGTGACGCCGACGAGCCGGTCCGTCCGCCTCTCGCGCTCCGGCGCGGGGCCCCGCCACGTGAGCGTCTCAGCACCCGCCCCGGCGACCACGGCCGCGCCGTCGAAGCCCAGAAAGTACACCCCGGAAGCCGCATAGGTGGCCGCCGGCCCCGCTCCGGCCTCGCCTGCCGGTTCGGCCATGGCCAGCGGCCCCGCCCCGGTCACCGGCCAGACGCGCACGCCCTTCTCGCCGCCGACCGCCACCGCCCGTCCGTCCGCGCGGAAGGCCGCCGTGGTGATCCGGCCGAGGTCCCAGGCCAGCCGTACCGCCAAGTCTCCGGTACGGCGCAGCCACACCTCACCCGCCGAGTCGCCCGTCACGACGGCGGCGCCGTCCGCGCTGGCGGCCATGACCGTCACCCGCCCGGAGCCCGCCCGCGACCGGCTCCCGGCGGGGAACCCGCTGGAGCCGAGCAGCGCGCCGAGCGACTCGGGCGTCTCGGCCCGCCGCCACGCGGCCAGCGCCAGCCCGGCCGCCAGCGGCGCGTTGCCGGGCCGCACGGAACCGGCGAGCGCGGCCACCTGGCGCGCGAGCGTCTGGTCGCGCTCGGCCCTGGCGTCGGTGACCTGCCACACCACCACGCCCGCGGTCATGGCCGTGACGAGCACCAGCGCGGTGCGCGCCGCGACCAGGCGGCGCAGCCTCCTGGCCGCGCGCCGCTCCTCGTGCTCGCTCGCGCGCAGGAACTCCGCCTCGGACGGGCCCAGCTCGTCGGGGTGCGCGGCGGCCCACTCGCGCGCCACCGCCAGCGATGCGCCCCGGTAGGTGAAGGAGGTGTCCTCGCCCGCCTGCCGCCAGGCCAGGGCCGCCTCGCCCAGCCTGCGCCGGGTCTGCAGGCCCGCGCGGTCGGTCTCGACCCAGTCGCGCAGCCTCGGCCAGGCGCCCAGCAGCGCCTCGTGCGCGATCGACACCTCGCTCTCGTCGGCCGTCAGCAGGCGGGCGTCGAGCAGCGCGTCGAGGACGGGCCGCCACGCGGGCGCGATCAGGCCCAGCGGCACCCGGCGGCGGGTCTGGCCGCCGTCGGGGTCGAGCTGCACCAGCCGCAGCAGCAGGCGCCTGGCCACCTCGCGGGCGTCGTCGTCGAAGCCGGTGTAGAGGTCCTCGGCGGTGGTGGCGACGGCGCCCTGGATGCCGCCGGTGCGGTGGTAGCCGGCCACGGTGAGCATGCCGCCCTCGCGCTGCTGCCACAGCGCGCGCAGGGCGTGGGCCAGGAGCGGCAGCGTGCCCGGCTCGCGGGCGTCGCGCAGGAGGAGGTCGGCCAGGCCCGGTTCGAGCGTCAGGCCCACGGCCTTGGCGGGTTCGGTGATGGCGGCGCGCAACTGCCGCTCGGTCAGCGGGGCCAGCGCGAGCTGGCCGCCGCGCAGCGCCGCCACCAGTTCGGGGTGGGCCAGCAGGTGGCCGTAGTAGTCGGCGCGCAGGCCCAGCACGACCAGCGCCCGGCCGGAGCCGGCCAGCTCGTTGAGCGTGCGGACGAACAGCTCGCGCTCGGCGTCGTCGCGGCAGAGCGTGAACGCCTCCTCGAACTGGTCGGCCACGAGGACCTGCGGGCCGCCTGCGCCGAGGACCTCCGTCAGCCTGGCCATGGGCCTGGCGGTCGGGGTGAACAGCACGACCGGCCACTCGCTGGATCCCGCCCTCGGCAGCGCCTCGGGCGATCGCGGGCACCAGACCGGCGCCGAGCAGCGAGGACTTGCCCGCTCCCGACGGCGCCACCACCACGAGGGGGCCGCCGCCGTCCATCCTGGCGGCCAGCCGCATGGTCAGCTCGGCGGTCGCCTCCTCGCGGCCGAAGAACCAGTGGGCGCCGCCGGGGCCGAAGGCGTCGAGCCCGGGGTAGGGGCATTCGTCGCCTTCTGTGCCGGTTCTGGGCGGGGCCAGCCGCACCAGGGAGCCCTCGGCGTCGAGGGCGCGGTCGCAGGCGCGCGCCAGCTCGGGCGTGGGCCGCTTGTCACCGTTCTCGATCTTGCTCAGGTAGCCCTTGCTGTAGTGGACCCGCTCGGCCAGCGTCGCCAGCGAGAGCCCCCGGAGCGTGCGCCACCTGCGTAGTTCCGCGCCGAACGCGGTGGTTTCCTGACGTCGCCCATCCATCGGGAAACGGTCAACCCCTCCCCATCGCCGCACCGTCCCGCCGACAGTGAGGGCATCGCACAGCGTAGCCATCCCGCTACGCGACGAGAGGGGAAATCTCATGATCAAGAAGACTCTGCTGGTCCTGGCCGCGGCCATGGTGGTGGGCGGCACGCCGGCGATGGCCTCGGACGACCGGCCCTTCCGCTGCAAGGCCCCGGCCATGGGCTGGAACAACGGCTGCCAGGTCCGCACGGTCCCCGCCGGGCGGTGCGTGTGGGTCTACAACCGCACCTCCCAGGCCACCGACATCACCTACCGGATCCAGGGCTCGCAGGTGCGGCTCGCGGAGCGCCGGTCGGGGCGGCTCTGGGCGAACGCGTCCCGGCACCCCGTGGACGTGACGATGGGTGTGTACGCGCATGATCTGGACGACTCGGTGTGGGCCGAGGGCAAGACGTACATCGACGGCTGCTGACGCCCCGCCGGCCGGCGTCGTGCCCGCGGCGCCGGCCTTGACGTAAGTGATTGCTTGCGCAACTCTTGGGAGACATGACGGCGACATCCGACATCGATCTGTCGCAGATACCGTTCTGGGCCTTACCGCAGGCCGAGCGCATGAACGCCTTCCGTCAGCTACGCGCGCTGGAGCGCCCGGTCTTCGTCCGCGAGAACCACGTGCCCTTCATCGGCGGCGGTCCCGGCTACTACGCCCTGGTACGCCACGCCGACGTCACCGAGGCCAGCCGCAACGCGGCGGTGTTCAGCAGCGAGCCCTGCTCCAACAGCATCCCGGACATGCCGCGCTGGCTGGCCGTGTACTTCGGCTCGATGATCAACATGGACGACCCCAAGCACGCCAGGTTACGCAGGATCGTCTCGCGCGCGTTCACCCCGCGCATCCTGTCCAAGATGGAGGAGGACCTGGCCAGGGCGGCCGCCGAGATCGTGGACGAGGCGATCGAGCAGGGACCGGGTGACTTCGTGGAGCAGATCGCCGCCCGGCTTCCCGTACGCGTCATCTGCGACATGATGGGCATCCCCACGAAATTTCATGACATGGTGCTGCGGCGCACCAACGTCATCCTCGGCAACACCGACGCCGAGTACACCGGCATCGAACCCGACTTCAAGCGCCTGAACGTGGCGCGCGGCCTCGGCAAGCTCCTCCACGCCGGCTACAGCCTCAACCGTCTCGCCGCCCGCCTCGGCGACCAGCGCCGCAAGCGTCCCACGGGCGACCTGGTGAGCCTCCTGGTCAACGGCGACGAACGCCTCACCCCGCAGGAGCTCGGCTCCTTCTTCATCCTCCTGGTCGTCGCCGGCAGCGAGACCACCCGCAACGCCATCGCCTACGGGCTGAAGCTCTTCACCGACCATCCCGGGCAGCGCGAGCACCTCATGGCCGACTTCGACGGCCGCATCGCCAAGGCGTGTGACGAGATCGTCCGGTACTCCACGCCGGTCATCCAGTTCCGCCGCACGCTGACGCGGGATTTCGAGTTGAACGGCATGCCGTACCAGCAGGGTGACAAGGTTCTGCTCTTCTACAACTCCGCCAACCGGGACGAGGCGGTCTTCACCGACCCCGACACCTTCGACATCACCCGCGACCCCAACCCGCACGTGGGCTTCGGCGGCCCCGGCCCCCACTACTGCCTGGGCGCCCACCTGGCCAAGCGCGAGATGACCGTGATGTTCCGCGAACTGCTCACCCGCCTGCCCGCCATCAGGGCGGCCGGCGAACCCGACTTCCTGCTGTCCAACTTCATCAACGGCATCAAGCACCTGCGCTACACCACCTGACCACCAGGGGCGCGGTTGTCGATGGACGGCGGGCGGGCAGGGCACTAGGTTTCCGCGCATGGAGATCAGGAATATCCACGCCAACGGTGTGGAGTTCGCTTACCTCGCATTGGGTGACGGGCCGCTGGCCCTGTGCCTGCACGGCTTCCCCGACACCGCGCACACCTGGCGGCACCTGATGCCCGAACTGGCCGAGCGCGGCTACCGCGCCGTCGCCCCCTTCATGCGCGGCTACGCCCCCACCGAGATCACCGAAGGCTACGAGCTGGGCGCCCTGGTGGCCGACGCCAACGCGCTGCACGAGGAGCTGGGCGGCGACGAGAACGCGGTCATCATCGGCCACGACTGGGGCGCCTACCCGGTCTACGGCACCACCGAGCGCTTCAGGAAGTCGGTGGCGCTCGCCGTACCCCCGACCAAGTGGCTGCTCGGCAGCTTCTTCACCTACGAGCAGCTCAAGCGGTCGTTCTACATCTTCCTGTTCCAGACGGCGCTGGCCGAGACCGCGGCGGCGGCGCCCGGGTTCCTCGACGGGCTGTGGAAGGACTGGTCGCCCGGCCACGACGCCACCGAGGACCTCGCCTTCCTCAAGCAGAGCCTGGGCGAGCCCGCGAACCTGGCCGCCGCCATCGGCTACTACCGCGCCATGCTCGGCACCACCCCGCCCTCGGGCCGGTACGCCGCCGAGCAGGCCGCGGCGACGGACGGCCCGGCGCGGCCGGTGCTGTACCTGCACGGCGCCCAGGACGGCTGCCTCGGCGCCGACCTGGTGGCGGACGTGGCCGGCGTGCTGCCCGAAGGCTCGCGGGCGGAGATCGTCGAGGGCGCCGGGCACTTCCTGCACCTGGAGAAGCCGCGCGAGGTCAACGCGCGGATCCTCGACTGGCTGGGGTGAGCACCAGGCTCACGTTGTGGCCGCCGAAGCCGAACGCGTTCACCATCGAGGGGCCCGGCCGCCAGTCGCGGGGCGCGCCGGTGACCACGTCCAGGTCCACGCGCGGGTCGAGGCGGTCGAGGTTACGGGTAGCGGGGATCAGGCCGTCACGCATGGCCAGCACCGCGGCCACGGTCGCCAGCGCGCCCGACGCCCCGCACAGGTGGCCCGTCATCGACTTGATCGCGGTCACCGCCGGGTGCCCGCCCACGGCCGTGGCGATGGCGGCGGCCTCGACCGCGTCGCCTTCGAGGGTCGAGGTGGCGTGCGCCTGGACGTGCGCCACGTCCCCACCCGACAGCCCGGCCTCGCGCATCGCGGTCCGCATCGCGCGTACCTGGCCGTCGAACTGGGAGGCGGTGATGTGCTCGGCGTTGGAGGTGACCCCATACCCCGCCACCCGAGCCAGCACCCCGCCGCCATGCCCGGCCCGCCCCACGCCCTCACGTCGCCCGCCCAGCGCCGCGCCGTCCGGCCGTCCGGCTCGTTCCGCGGCTTCGCGCCGCCCTGCTCGTTCCAGGACGACCATCGCGGCGCCCTCGGCCAGGACGAAGCCGTCGCGGGTCGCGTCGAAGGGGCGTGATGCGTCCTCGGGCCGGTCGTTGCGGGTTGAGAGTGCTTTGGCTTGGGCGAAGGCGGCGAGGGTCAGCGGGTGTACGCACGCCTCCGTGCCACCGGCGACGACGACGTCCGCACGACCCAGCCGGATCAGGTCGGCTCCGGCCGCGATCGCCTCGGCCCCCGCCGCGCAGGCGCTCACCGGGGCATGGGCGCCTGCCCGCGCGCCGAGGTCGATGCTGACCCAGCCGGCCGGGCCGTTCGGCATGAACATGGGCAGCGTGTGCGGCGACACGCGGCGCACGCCCTCCTTCTCCAGCACGTCGTCCTGGTCGAGGAGGGTGGTGAGGCCGCCGGTGCCGGTGCCGATCACGACGGCGAGCCCGCGCGGGCAACTGCTCCGCCCACGGCTCCCGTAGGGCCGCCACCCCCGACCGGCCGGCCAGCAGTCCCGACCACGTCGAGTCGACGTCGCCACCCAGCGGCGTCACCGCCCCGAGCCCGGTGATCACAACCTCGGTCATGCGTCCACGCTGCCAGCCGCCGGGCCGGGTCCGGGTGTCGTTCGCCCACCAAAAACCCTGATCAGGATTTGTCCGGACTCAGCATGGCCAGGATGGGATGTCGCCCAAACAGCGAAATCTCCACCCTTTCCAGTACGGCCCAGCCGCGCGGCACCTCCGGCACCAACGCCACCACCCGTCCACCGTCGGCCAGCACCCGGCGCAGCTCCGCCCAGAGTCGGTGACCGGAGCCGGCCAGCCGTACCTGCCGCTGCCAGGGCGGGTTGACCAGCACGCGGTCCACGCTCCCCGAGGCCAGCGGCACCCGACCGGCGTCAGCCCGCGCCCACGCGAGCCCAGGACCGTTGACCGCAGCAGCCGCCACCGCCTCCCCGGACCGGTCGAACCCCAGCGTGCGGACCTCCGGTGCGAGGGCGGCGGCCTCGATCAGCGTGGTCCCCGCGCCGCAACACGGATCGAGCACCAGCCCCTTCGGCTCGGCCAGGTACGCCATGGCGGCGGCCAGCGGCGGATGCAGCGTCCCGGGCACCGAGCGCACCTTGTAGGCCCGGCGGTGCAACGGCCTCGGGGCGATCCGCAGGGCGATCACCGCCCGCTCACCCTCAACCGTCACCCGCCACGACGCGGCACTGGCCGGCGGCACCCTCCCGTCACGCCGCGAGTGGTAGGGCCGCCCAAGCACGGGCCCGACGGCATCCTCGATGTCGTACCGGTTGTAGCTACGCCGCCCCAGGAACGAGGCCGACACCTCCACCCCACCCCCAGAACCATCACCCCCCACAAGCCCCACGCCGGGCTCACGACCCGCACTCCGAGCAGGGCGTGCGTCGGGTTCGTGGCCGGCGCTCCGCGCAGGGCGGGTGCGGGGTCTGTCGCCCGCGCTTCGCGCTAGGTCTTCGTCGCGCGCATGGTCCGCGCTCGGCGCAGCGCGCGCGTGGGGCCCGTTGCCCGCTCTTCGCGCCAGGTCCGCACCCCGCGCCAGGCTCGCACCCAGCGCCAGGTCCGCACCCCGCTCTAGGTCCGCACCCCGCGCAAGGCTCGCACCCCGCTCTGGTGGCGCGCTCTCCGCAAGCTCGGGGTTGTGTTTCAGGGTGAGGGTGCGGTCAAGGGCGAGGCGGTGGGTGTCGATGTTGGCGGCGGCCGTGGCCAAGCGGCCTAGCGCGTCTCGGCGGGGGCCTATGCCGTTAACCACCGCTCCCACCAGCAGTACGTCGTCGGCCAGCCGGAGTCCCAGCGCTCCCGGCCCCGTGAGCTCGAACCAGACCTCCCGGTGCCGCACCTCGCGCACGATGCCCAGCCCGGCATGACGGATCTCCGCGGCCACCAGGTGTTCGATGCCGTGCACCGACCTGGCCACGGCAAGGGTATGCACGTGTCCTTCTCCCACGTCGCGACTCGGGAGGGCGTGCAGCCGTCCCGCATCGCCGGCGGTGGGTCACGAGCCGCGTGCCCGCCGACGGGGTCGCTAACGCAGGAAGAAGAACGTCATACGCCCGACGCTACCGGCCTTCAGAGCGAACCGGCCATCGATTTTCCTGGGCATACGTACGGTGTACGTCCGAAGTATTGACGTAAGTGGGCGCTTTCTCAAAAGATGGGCATATGAGCGCACTCGACTTCGATCTGTCGGACCAGGACTTCTGGGCCAGGCCCATGGCCGAGCGGGAGGCCGCGTTCGACAAGCTGCGCACCCTCGACACCCCCGCCTTCTTCGAGGAGATGGAGGTGTCCTTCGCCCCCAAGGGCATCGGCTACCACGCGCTCGTCAGGCACGCCGACATCCTGGAGGCCAGCCGTAACCCGGAGGTGTTCAGCTCGGGCAGGGGCGGCGCCACGAACATTCCGGACATGCCGCCGGAGTTCGCCGAGTACTTCGGGTCGATGATCAACATGGACGACCCCCGCCACGCCCGCCTGCGCCGCATCGTCTCCCGGGCCTTCACCCCCAAGATGATCAAGCAGTTCGAGGCCGACGTGGAGACCGCCGCCGCCCGGATCGTCGACGACCTCCTGGTCACCGGCCCCGGCTGCGACTTCGTCACCGAGGTCGCCGCCCGCCTGCCGTTGAAGATCATCTGCGACATGATGGGCATCCCGGAGAAGGACTACCAGTTCATCTTCGAACGCTCGAACCAGATCCTCGGCGGCTTCGACCCCGAGTACGCGGGCGACGACGTGACCAAGATCGCCGAACGCCTCCTCAACGCCGGTATGGAGCTCCAGCAGCTCGTCCAGGACCTGGCCGCCCACCGCGCCGACCACCCGACGTCCGACCTCATCTCCGCCCTGGTCAACGCCAACATCGACGGCGAACGGCTGACGCTCCAGGAGCTCGGCTCCTTCTTCATCCTCCTGGTCGTGGCGGGTAACGAGACCACCCGCAACGCCATCTCGTACGGCATGCGCCTGCTCTCCAACCACCCCGACCAGCGCGCCCTCCTCCTGGCGGACATGGAGGCACGCCTGCCCGGCGCCGTCGAGGAGATCGTCCGCCTGGCCTCACCGGTGAACTTCATGCGCCGCAAGGTCACCCGCGACCACGAGATGAACGGCAACCTGTACCGCGAGGGCGAGAAGGTCGTCCTGTTCTACTGGGCCGCCAACCGCGACGAGCGCGTCTTCGCCGACCCGTACGCCTTCGACATCACCCGCGACCCCAACCCCCACGTCGGGTACGGCGGGCCCGGCCCCCACTTCTGCCTGGGCGCCCACCTGGCCCGCCGGGAGATCACCGTGATGCTGCGCGAACTGCTGAGCCGCGTCCCCCAACTGGAAGCCGGACACCCGGACCGGCTGTACTCCAGCTTCATCAACGGCATCAAGCACATGGAGTGCACGTTCTGAGGCTCAGGCCGGGTTGGTCACCTTGATCTGCTTGACGACGGTGTTGATGTCGGGCAGCAGCCGCTTGGCGTCGCCGGGGACCGACATGTAGACGATCGCGGGCAGCTCGTTGGCGGTGTTGATCGCGGCGGTCACGATCGTGGCCTTGCCGGTGCCCGAGGTCAGCTCGTACGCGATGAGCCGGCCGGTCGAGCCGCCGATCTTGAGCGGCTGCTGGGCGATCTTCCTGACCTTGTTGTCCTCGGGGAAGAACCGCTTGCGGGCGTTCAGCACGACCTGCTTGATCACCGGCTCCAGGTCGTCCTTGGAGGTGTAGGAGGCGGCCATGCGCTGGGAGAGCGGCCCGGTCATCACGTTGGCGTAGGTGTCGACGCCGACCTTGACGTACTGGCGGGTGTCGAAGCCGTACGTGGTCTTCACCAGGGGGCGCTGGTCGAGCAGCCAGTTGCCGCCGAGGCGCGGCACCGAGATGCCGGCCTGCGGGTCGGGGACCACGCCCATCACCGGGGCGGCCTTGCCGGGGAAGCGCTTCAGCGGGCCGATGGAGGTGGACGTCTTGGCGGGGGTGGGTTTGCTGGCCTGGGGCTTGGCGGCGGGCGGGTCGGTCGGCTCGCTCTCGCTGGCCAGCGGGCCCGCGACGAACGCCCACACCAGCGCGATCACCAGGGCGACCGCGACGGAGGCGGCCAGCGCGAACAGCCACACCGGCTTGCCCGGCTCGTCCAGGTCCTCCTTGTCGTCGCCGATCTCCTGGTAGTTGTCGCCGAAGACGGTGTTCCAGAGCTCCTGCTGGCGCTCGGGCGGAGGGGTGCGCGAGCCGCTGATCTGGCCCGCGGTGACGAACGGGCGATCCGGGTCGGAGGGGTCGCGGCTCAGGTTGGAGCCGGGGCGGGCGTGCTGGCCCTGCTGCCCGTTCTGCTCCGGCTCCTGCTCCTGCGGCGGGGCCGCGGGAGTCGGGTATGCCTCGTTGTAGGTGATCGTCCTGTCCATGGGGTCGCCCTTGGGCTCGGGCTGCCGGGCGGGAGCGTCCTGCTGCCACCCTTGGGCCGCCTCGGGCGAGCCGCCGCCCTGCCAGGCCGGGGTCGCCTCGGGCGTGCCGTTCTGCCAGGCCGGGGTGTCCTGTGGCCAGGCTCGCGCGTCCGGCGGAGGATCGGCGGGCGGCGGCGCGGCCGGGGGCCACGGGTCCTTCTGCGGCGGACCGGCCGGAGGCCACGGGGCGGGGCTGGACAGGTTGGACCACGCGCCGTCGGCGGGCGGCGGCATCTCCGGCCATACCTGCTGCCCCGGACTCGGCTGCTGCGAAGCAGCGCCGTGTGAAGGTGCGCCGTGTGAAGCAGCGCCGTGTGAGGGTGCGCCGTGTGAAGCAGCGCCGTGTGAGGGTGCGCCGTGTGAAGCAGCGCCGTGTGAGGGTGCGCCGTGTGAAGGCGTGCCAGGCGAAGACGGGCTGTGCGCGGCGGGGCTCTGGGTGGAGGAGTGCTGCGGAGGCGGGCCCTGGGAGGCGGGAGCGGGCTGGGCGGTGTCCTGCCAAGGGGCCGCGGCCTCGGACCAGGCGGGCAGCGGGTCGCGTACCTGGGGCTGATCATTGCGGCCCTGCGTCTCCCGGCCGCGCGCACCACCGGACAGATCGCCCAAGGGGTCGCGGGGGTCCACCGGCTCCCTGCCGCCAAGAGGGTCACGTCGCGGCGGCTCCGGCCACGTGGGCTGCGGCGGCGGTCCCGCCTCCGGCCACGAGGTGGGCACCTCGTCACGAGCCTCCGGCCAGGACGTGGGCACCTCGGGCCAGGATGGCGGCAAGTGTGGTGCTCCGGAATTCTCCGTTGCCATTGCTGCCGTACCTCCCGAGGTTATGTCCGGATTAGACGCATCCGGCATGATCTCATGTGGCCCGTGGGGTTCCGCAGGGAAACGTGCGAAGCCGTGCGGATCCGTCGGCGGATCCTGCATCGGCAGGTCGGCCGCTGATCGTTCAGGCTCAGCAGGGTTGGCCACGGCGACGAGAGTAATCTAAAGGGACATATGAGGTCACAACGGATAGATCTCAACGAGGTCTCATAGGACCTGAAGGGCTCATTCTGCCGGGTGCCCCACCCGTAGTCCCCTCATTCTTCCGAAGACGTGCGCTAGGCTTGACCTATGCGTTCCGCGACCCTGCTTCTTAGCGGGCCGCGACGGCCCTGAGATCTCGCCGTCGCGGCTACCCCTCGTTGTCACACGAGGGGTTTTCTTATGGGGTCAGAATCAAACCAGAAGGACACCGCCGTGAGTGAGTACGACCCGCAGGCGCTGCAGGCCAAGTGGCAGCAGCGATGGGAGGAGCAGGACCCGTTCCGGGCCAGCGAGGACGCCGCCGACCCCCGCGAGCGCCGCTACATGCTGGACATGTTCCCTTACCCCTCCGGTGACCTTCACATGGGCCACGGCGAGGTGTTCGCCATCGGCGACGTCGTCGCGCGCTACTGGTTCCAGCAGGGCTACAACGTCCTGCACCCCATCGGCTGGGACTCCTTCGGCCTGCCCGCCGAGAACGCCGCGATCAAGCGGAACGCCCACCCCGCCGAGTGGACCTACGCCAACATCGACGTCCAGGCCCACTCCTTCAAGCGCTACGCGATCTCCTTCGACTGGTCGCGCCGCCTGCACACCAGCGACCCGGAGTACTACCGCTGGAACCAGTGGCTGTTCAACCGCTTCTTCGAGCGCGGCCTGGCCTACCGCAAGGGCGGCCTGGTCAACTGGTGCCCCAACGACCAGACCGTGCTGGCCAACGAGCAGGTCGTGGCGGGCAAGTGCGAGCGCTGCGGCGCCGACGTCGTGCGCCGCGAGCTGACGCAGTGGTACTTCAAGATCACTGACTACGCGCAGCGCCTGCTGGACGACATGAGCCAGTTGGAGGGCGGCTGGCCGGAGCGCGTGCTGACCATGCAGCGCAACTGGATCGGCCGCTCAGAGGGCGCCGACGTGCTGTTCGAGATCGAGGGCCGCGAGGAGCCGGTCCACGTCTTCACCACGCGCCCCGACACCCTGTTCGGCGCCACGTTCTTCGTGGTCGCCGTGGACGCCGCGCTGGCCGACGAGATCGTCACCGACGAGCACAGGGCCGAGTTCGAGGCGTACCGGGCGGAGGTCGCCAAGCTGAGCGACATCGAGCGGTTGTCCACCGACAAGGACAAGAGCGGCGTCTTCCTGGGCCGCTACGCGATCAACCCGGTCAACGGCGAGCGCATCCCGGTCTGGGCGGCCGACTACGTCCTGGCCGACTACGGCCACGGCGCGATCATGGCGGTGCCCGCCCACGACCAGCGCGACCTGGACTTCGCGCTGAAGTTCGGGCTGCCGGTGAAGGTCGTCGTGCACACCGGGCTGGCCGACCCCGGGGAGACCGGCGAGGCCACCCCCGGCGAGGGCACGCTGGTCAACTCGGGCCCGCTGGACGGCCTGTCCAAGGCCGAGGCCATCGCCACGATCATCAGGAGCCTGGAGGACGACGGCCGGGGCAAGGGCGCGATCAACTTCCGCCTGCGCGACTGGCTGCTGTCGCGCCAGCGCTTCTGGGGCACGCCGATCCCGATCATCCACTGCCCCGACTGCGGCGAGGTCCCGGTCCCCGACGACCAGTTGCCGGTCACGCTGCCCGACCTGCGCGGCGAGGCGCTGGCGCCGAAGGGCATCTCCCCGCTGGCCGGAGCCACCGAGTGGGTCAACGTCGCCTGTCCCAAGTGCGGCGGCGCCGCCAAGCGCGACACCGACACCATGGACACCTTCGTCGACTCCGCCTGGTACTTCCTGCGCTACACCGACCCCCACTACACCGACGGCCCGTTCGACGTGGAGAAGGTCCGCAAGTGGGGCCCGATCGACATGTACGTCGGCGGCGTCGAGCACGCGGTCCTGCACCTGCTGTACTCGCGCTTCTTCGTCAAGGTGCTGCACGACATGGGCATGGTCGACTTCACCGAGCCGTTCATGCGCCAACTGGGCCAGGGCCAGGTGATCAACGGCGGCAAGGCCATGTCGAAGTCCCTGGGCAACGGCGTCGACCTGGGCAAGCAGATCGACGACTTCGGCGTCGACGCGGTCCGGCTGACGATGCTGTTCGCCAGCCCGCCCGAGGACGACATCGACTGGGCCGACGTCTCGCCGCAGGCCTCGCAGAAGTTCCTGGCCCGCGCCTTCCGCGTGATGGACGAGGTCTCCTCCGCGCCCGGCGCCGACGTCGAGCAGGGCGACCTGGCGCTGCGCCGGGTCACTCACAAGACCGTCGACGAGGTCACGAAGCTGATCGAGTCCTACCGGTTCAACGTCGCCATCGCCCGGCTGATGGAGCTGACCTCGGCGGCCCGCAAGGCGATCGACTCGGGTCCCGGCGCGGGCGACCCCGCCGTGCGCGAGGCGGCCGAGGCGCTGGCGGTCATGCTGTCGCTGGTCGCGCCCTACACCAGCGAGGAGGGCTGGGAGCGGCTGGGCCGTACCGGCTCGGTGGCGCTGGCGGGGTGGCCGGTGGCCGACCCCGCGCTGCTGGTCGAGGACTCGGTCACGGCCGTCGTGCAGGTGGCGGGCAAGGTGCGCGACCGGCTGGAGGTGGCGCCCGGCATCTCCGAGGACGAACTGCGGGAGCTGGCCCTGGCCTCGGAGAAGGTGCGGGCGCACCTGTCCGGCGAGCCGCGCAAGGTGATCGTCCGCGCGCCGAAGCTGGTCAACATCGTTCCCTGACCGGGCTCATGGCAGGGCCGCCAGCCGGCCCCGCAGGAACGCGCGCTCGGCGGCGTTGCCGGTGAGCGCGATCGCCCGTTCGTAGGCCCGCGCCGCCTCGGCGTTCCTGCCCAGGCGGCGCAGCAGGTCGGCGCGGACGGCGTGGTAGACGTGGTAGCCCTCCAGCGCGAGCGCCTCGACCAGGGGCAGCGCCGCCGCCGGTCCCCGGACCTCGGCGAGGGCGACCGCCCTGTTCAGCGCCACGACGGGGGTCGGCGTCAGCGCCGCCAACTGGTCGTACAGGGTCAGGATCTGCGCCCAGTCGGCCGGCGGCGGGTCGCTGTGGACCGCGTTGATCGCCGCCTGGATCTGGTAGGGGCCGGGGCTGCCGCGGCGCAGGCACCGCCGTACCAGCTCACGGCCTTCCTCCAGGAGCGCGCGGTTCCACCGCGCGCGGTCCTGCTCGGCGAGCGGGACCAGCTCACCCGACTCCCCGGTACGGCCGGCCCGCCGCGCCTCGATCAGCAGCATCAGCGCCAGCAGCCCGACGACCTCGGGCTCGTCCGGCATGAGCGTGGCCAGCAGCCGCCCGAGCCTGATCGCCTCGGCGCAGAGGTCCTCCCTGACCAGGTGTTCGCCGGAGCCGGCCGTGTAGCCCGCGTTGAAGATCAGGTAGACGACGGCCAGCACCGAGCGCAGCCGGTCGGGCAGATCGGACTCCTTCGGCACCCGATAGGGGATCCGCGCGTCGCGGATCTTGCCCTTCGCGCGCACCAGGCGCTGGGCCATCGTCGGCTCCGGCACCAGGAACGCCGCCGCGATCTCGGTGGTGGTGAGCCCGCCGAGCAGCCGCAGCGTGAGCGCGACCTGGGCGTTCCTGGCCAGGGCCGGATGGCAGCAGGTGAAGATCAGGCGCAGCCGTTCGTCGCGCACGGGCCCCTCCTCGGCGGGCGGCTCCTCGCGGGCCAGCAGGAGCGCGGCCTGGACGTGCCGCTCCTGGCGGGTGGACTCCTTGCGCAGCCGGTCGACGGCCCGGTTGCGGGCGGTGGTGATGATCCAGCCGGCCGGGCTGGGCGGCGGGCCGTCCTCGGGCCAGCGGCGCAGCGCGGTCGCGAACGCGTCCTGGACCGCCTCCTCGGCGAGGTCGATGTCGCCGAAGGCGCGGACCAGGACGGCGACCGCGCGGCCGTACTCCTCGCGGAAGGCGCGCTCGATCCGGTCAGTCACCGTGGATCGGGCGCACCTCGACCGGCAGGGTGGTGGCCCTCGACAGCTTGCCCGCCCACTCCAGGGCGTCGTCGAGGTCGGCGGCGCTGATCACGGTGAAGCCGCCGAGGTGCTCCTTGCCCTCGGTGAACGGCCCGTCGGTCATGAGCACGTCACCGTCCCCGGCGCGCACGACGGTCGCGGTCGAGGCCGGGTGCAGCCCAGCGGCGAACACCCACTGCCCGGCCGCCTTGACCTCCTCGTCCCAGGCCATGACGCGCGGGATCACCTCGTCCAGCAGTCCCTGCGGCGGCTCGCCGTCGGGCTGGTACAGCGCGAGCAGGTAGTTCATGGTGATGTCCTTTCCCTCGTTCACCTTCTACACGAACGGCCGGGCTCGTTCTCGACACCGTTTTGACCTCAAGTCGAGTTGAGGTTGCACAGTGGGTTCATGGTGAACATCGGTATTGGACTTCCGACGATGCGGGAGATCGAGGCGCTCGGCCCGGACGGCGTGGCCCGCGCGGCGCGGCTGGCCGAGGAGGCCGGACTCGACGCGGTGGGCGCCGCCGACGTGCTGGTGGGGGACGGGACGCTCGCGCTGGAGTGCGTGGTCACCATGGCCACCGCCGCGGCCGTCACACGGCGGATCAAGCTGGACTTCGGGGTGCTGTCGGTGCCCACCCGGCCGGTGGCGATGATGGCGGCGCAGGTGCAGACGCTGCAGTACCTGTCGCGGGGCCGGGTCAGGCTGGGCGTGGGCATCGGCGGCTTCCCCGGCTCGCCGTTCTGGAGCGCGATCGGCGCGGGCGGCACGCACCGCGGCCGCGCGACCGACGCGGCGCTGGGCGCGCTGCCCGGCCTGATCGCGGGGCGGCCCACCGCGGTGGGCGACGGGCCGGAGGTGACGCTGGCCCCCGGTACGGCGGTGCCGCCCCTGCTGGTCGGCTCGGGCACCAGCGAGGCGGGCCTGCGGCGCGTGGCCCGCCTCGCCGACGGCTGGCTACCCTCCGGCCTGACGCCCTCCCAGCTCAAGCCCGCCGTGGCCAGGCTGAGGGAGTACGCCGAGGAGTACGGCAGGCCCGCGCCGCTCGTCAACATGGGCGTCCACGCCGTCCTGGGCGACGACCCCGAGGCAAGACGGGCGATGGAGACACAGCTCGCCGGCTTCTTCCAGCTCTCCGAGCAGGAGGTCCGCCAGGCCACGGTCAGCGGCTCACCGGAGGAGGCGGCCGAGCGGGTGGCCGCCTTCGCCGAGGCGGGCGCCGACGAGGTCGGCTTCGGCCTCGACGGCGGCGACTTCCTGCACCAGGTCGAGCTGGCCGGAGAGGTCCGCGCGCGAGTGGCCGGGGGTCAGCCGCCCCACGCCTCGAACTCGTAGATCCGGGCGGCGGGGTCGCCGTTTTGGGTGGGTGTGGTCACGTTCAGGCGTACGTGGCGGGCGGTGAGCGCCACCGGGTGGTCGGAGACGGCGGCGGTGTTGGCCGGCACCGTGACCGCGGTGGTCCAGGGGTCGGCGGCCGAGGCGCGGACCTGGATGGTGAAGGCCCGGGTGTTCCAGGAGGCGGACTCGCCGCCGGCCTGCGCGTGCCTGACGGTGAACCTGGTCAGCGCCTTGGCCGCGCCGAGATCCACCTCCATCCACTTGGCCGAGGTCAGGGCGCACCACTTGTCAGTGTTGCCGCCGCCCACGCTGCCGTTGACCGCCTTGGCCGGCCCCTCGTTCGAGTTGCACTGGCCCGAGGCGGTGGCCGGGCGGTTCAGGGCCAGGTTGGCCTCGCCGGTGCCGGTCCAGGAGATCGTGGTGCTGGCCGGGGCCGAGCGGCCGTATTCGGCGCCGACCGCCTCCACGTCCAGGACCGTGCTCGTCTCGGAGCCGACGCGGTCGAGCCGCGGCACGAAGTAGGCGTCGGCCGGGGTGGCGCCCAGGTAGGTGCGGGTGCCGTCCGGGTTGCGGCGGTACAGGTCGTAGTGGTGGGGACGTCCCGAGCCGGTCCAGTTCAGGCGGAGCGACTTGGTCGTCGGGGAGACGTCGGTGGCGCCGAGCACGGTGAGCCCCGAGGGCGCCGCCGGCACGTCGACCGCGCCGTCGTAGACCGCGAGCTGGCCGACCCTGACGTCGTAGGCGCCCGCCGCACCCTCCGCGCGCAGTCCGAGCTGGGCGATCGTACGGCCGGCGTACGCGGACAGGTCGAGGTTCTTGCGCTCCCAGCCGGTGCCGGAGGTCGAGCCGAGGTCCAGGGGCACGAAGGTGGTGGGCGCGTCGGTGAACGCCACCGCCGCCTTCAGCCGGGTCGGCCCCGCGACGGGCGTCTTCACCACGACCGACAGCTTCGTGCCGGCCGCCACCGGCAGGCGCGTCTGGTAGAGGCGCAGGGTGTTGGCGGCGCCGAGGGTGCCGGTCAGGCGGAGCGAGGAGCCGCCCTCGTAGGCGTCGCCGTAGTCGATCGCCGGGGTGAGCCTGGTCCCCGCCGAGGTGATGACCCAGCGGTAGGTGGGCGGCACGTCCTGGACGGACAGATTGTTCCAGCCCCCGGTACGCACGCGGGTCCCGCCGACGTTGTAGAAGTCCCCGTGACCGGTGTTGAACCCGGTGACGAACGGCTTGGCGGTGACCGGGCTCGACTCGGCCACGTAGGTGGCCAGGCCCTTCCAGGCCGAGGTGGTGGTGGTGTCGGACGGGTCGGCGTTGGCGCCCACCCAGTAGCGGGAGTCGCGGGCGCGGAAGTCGGCCGGGCCGCTCGCGGACTTCCACGTCCATTCTGGGCGGTAGATGCCCAGCGAGGTCACGTGCGGCCGGCCGCCGGGGAAGACCGCGTTCCAGTTCACGCCGGAGTCGTAGCCGTTGGCCTCGGTGTCGATGCCGCTGTACAGGTCGAACTCGCTGCGCCCCAGCGTGCGGGCCAGGTCGCGGGAGGAGGTCAGGCTGGACCAGCCGAAGTCGATGAACATGTTGTCCGACGCCTGGAAGAAGCTGTCGTTGGCGCTGGTCAGCGCGTCCTGCCAGGAGATGGCGCCGGACTCGGTCATGGCGTCGTACCACATGACCTGCATGCCCTTGGCGCGCAGGTAGGAGATCACGTTGCGCAGTTCGGTGGCCAGCGCGGCGTCGCCGCCCGCGGTCTCCTGGTTGATGAACCAGCCGTCGAAGCCGTAGTGCTGCGCCACCTGGGCGAGCTTGTCGGCGACCGGGTAGGTGGAGCCCTGCTTCTGGACGAAGTCGCGTACCCACTGGATCTGGCCGCCGTAGACGGTCGGCGGGAAGAAGACGGTCCCGTAGACCCGCACGCCGTTGCGGTGGGCGGCGTCGATCACGGGGCCGTTGGGGGCGAGAATGAGTCCCTCACCGGCCGAGCCGCCCCAGAAGACCAGCGTGTCGATGTACTGCCAGTAGGTGAAGGCGTAGTAGTTCGGGTCGAGGCCGCCCTGGGAGGGGTTGCCCGAGGTGGGGGCGAAGGCGGCCAGCGAGGCGATGCGGCCCTCTCCGGCGCGGGCGTTGGCGTTGGCCTTCAGCGCCGGGTCCGAGATCCGGGGGCGCAGCGGGACGCTCGACCGGTTGAACCGGGCGTCGGGGTCGCTCGCCGGGTTCCACGACAGGATGGTGTTCGGGTGCCAGTAGGAGGCGTACGGCTGATCGCCGGGGGCGGCGGCCCGTGCGGGGAGGGCGACGAGGGCGGTCGCGACCAGGACCCCGCACAGCAGGGGTAACAGACGACGGGTCATGAAGCTCTCCTCGATGCTAAATCGCTTTAGCTGTCTGCGGTGGAGACGCTACTTCATCCTCTGTTCCTGTACTAGATCGGTTTAGCTGACTGGTGGCCCGCAGCGAGCGTGAGCCACCGCGACTAGTGTTCAGATGTGACAAATGGCGCATACCTGAGATATCCGCATCTGCACGGTGACCTGGTCACCTTCGTCGCCGACGACGATGTCTGGCTCGCTCCGCTGGACGGCGGCCGCGCATGGCGGTTCACCGCCGACCGTACTCCGGTCAGCTTCCCCCGGTTCTCACCCGACGGTACCCGCATCGCCTGGACCGGCGCCCGCGAAGGCGCGCCCGAGGTCTTCGCCGCCGAGATCGACGGCGGGGCGGGCGATCGGCTGACCCACTGGGGCAGCGGCACGACCGTCGTGGGCGGCTGGACCGCCGGCGGCGACGTGCTGGCCGTGAGCGCCGCGGGCCAAGGCGGGCGCAGCCGGACCTGGGCCTACGCCGTGCCCCTCGACGGCGGGCCGGCCACGCGCCTGCCGTACGGGTGGGTCAGCGAGGCCGCCGTCGACGGTGAGCGGGTCGCGGTCGTCTCCGCGGTGTGGCGCGAGCCGTCGCAGTGGAAGCGCTACCGCGGCGGCACCGCGGGCAAGATCTGGGTGGACGCCGACGGCGACGGGGAGTTCACGCGGCTGTTCGCCGACCGGCTCTCGCCGTACTGGTCGGTCATGTGGGTGGGGGAGCGGCTGGCGTTCCTCAACGACGAGGACGGGACCGGGCACCTCTACTCCGCCCTGGCCGACGGCTCCGACGTGCGCCGCCACACCTCGCACGACGGGTTCTACGCCCGGCACGCGGCCACCGACGGGCAGCGCGTGGTATACAGCCATGCCGGGGACCTCTGGATGCTGGAGAGCCTGGAGGCGGAGCCGTACAAGCTGGACATCACGCTTGGCGGGCCGCGCCCGGCCCGTGCCAAGCGCCCGGCGCCCACCCGCGTCGGCGGCTTCTCGCCCGACGCGACGGGACGCGCCAGCGCGGTCGAGATCCGCGGCACCGCGCACTGGGTGACCCACCGCGACGGTCCCGCCGGCGCGCTGCGCGCCGAAGCAGGCGTGCGGGTACGGCTGCCGCGCGCCCTCGACGCCGACGGCCGCGCCATCTGGGTCTCCGACGCCACCGGCGAGGACGCGCTGGAGATCGGCGTGCCCGGCGGCGAGATCCGCACCCTGGCCGCGGGCGAACTCGGCCGGGTGCTCGAACTGGTCGCCGCGCCCGACGGCAAGCACGCCGCCGTCGCCACCCACGACGGCCGCCTGATCGCCGTCGACCTCGACCAGGGCACGCTGCGCGAGCTCGACCGGACCGTCCAGGGCGACATCGGCGACCTGGCCTTCTCCCCCGACTCGGCCTGGCTGGCCTGGGTCCACCCGCACGCCGACCCGCTGACGCAGATCAAGGTCGGGCGCATCGACGGGACCGCCACGCTGGAGGTGACGCAGCCGCGCTTCGCCGACTACTCGCCCGTCTTCACCAAGGACGGCAAACACCTGGCGTTCCTGTCCATGCGGACCTTCGACCCGGTCTACGACTCGCACGTCTTCGACCTGTCCTTTCCCAACGCGTGCCGGCCGTACATCGTGCCGCTGCAGGCCACCACGCCCAGCCCCTTCGACCCGAGCCTCCAGGGACGCGGCTTCAACGGCGAGGACGACGACAAGGGCGGCAAGGACGGCAAGGACAAGAAGAACGGCGACACGCCGCCGCGCACCGAGGTGGACGCCGACGGGCTGGGCGCCCGCGTCGTGCCCGTCCCCGTGCCCGCTGGCCGCTACGGCAACCTGCGCACCGCCAAGGAAGCGCTGCTGTGGCTGCGCCACCCCCTGACCGGCCAGCTCGGCGACGGCAGCGACGTCACCCCCGAGGTGGTCCTGGAGCGCTACGACCTCAAGAAGCGCGCCAAGGCCGAGCTCGGCAAGGAGTACCGCGCGTTCGAGGTCAGCGCCGACGGCAGCCGCCTGGTCACCAACGGCAAGAACGGCCTGCAGACCCGCGCCGCGGCCGAAGGCGACGAGGTCGTCACCATCGACCTCGACCGGGTCGGCGTCACCATCGACCCCGTCGCCGAGTGGCGCCAGAGCTACCGCGAGGCCGGCCGCCTCATGCGCGACCACTACTGGCGCGAGGACATGAACGGCGTCGACTGGCAGGGCGCGCTCGACCGCTACGCGCCGCTCGTGGAGCGCATCGGCGCCTACTCCGAGCTGATCGACCTGCTCTGGGAGGTACAGGGCGAACTCGGCACCTCCCACGCCTACGCCCGCGCCAACGGCCCCGGCGTCGACCCCAGGCGCCGCCAGGGCCTGCTCGGCGCCGACCTGGCCCGCGACGAGGACGGCACCTGGCGCGTCGCCCGCATCCTGCCCGGCGAGACCTCCGACCACGACGCGCGCTCGCCGCTGCTCGCGCCGGGCGTCGCCGTCCGCGAGGGCGACGCGATCCTCGCCGTCGGCGGCCGTCCCGTCGACCCCGTGCGCGGGCCGCTCGCCTCCCTCGCCGGCACCGCCGGCCAGCCCACCGAGCTCACGGTACGGCCGGCCTCGGGCGGCGACCCGCGCCGCGTGGTCGTCACCCCGATCACCGACGAGACCCAGCTCCGCTACCACGAGTGGGTAGAGGGCCGGCGGGCCTTTGTGCACGAGTTGTCCGGTGGGCGGCTCGGCTACCTGCACGTTCCCGACATGGTGGCCTCCGGGTGGGCGCAGTTCCACCGCGACCTGCGTACCGAGATGGACCACGACGGGCTCGTCGTGGACGTGCGGGAGAACGGTGGCGGGCACACCTCCGAGCTGGTCCTGGAGAAGTTGTCCCGCCGGGTGTCGGGGTGGGCGCGGGCGCGCGGCTACGAGCCCCGGCGTTATCCCGAGGACTCTCCTCGCGGGCCGATCGTGGCCGTCACCGACGAGTTCGCCGGGTCGGACGGCGACATCGTCAGTGCCGGGATCAAGATCCGCGGCATCGGGCCGCTGGTCGGGACCAGGACGTGGGGCGGGGTCATCGGGATCGACTCGCGGTACTCGCTGGTCGACGGGACCGTGGTCACGCAGCCTCGGTACTCGTTCTGGCTGGAGGGGCACGGGTGGGGGGTCGAGAACTACGGCGTGGACCCGGACGTCGAGGTGGTGATCACGCCGCAGGATCGGGTGGCGGGGCGGGATCCGCAGCTTGAGAAGGCGGTGGAGTTGGCTTTGGCGGCGCTGGAGGAGCACCCGCCGGCCACGCCGCCCGACCTCCCGCCCGTTCCCCGACCCTGACGGCCCCCTGGCCGACTCCTTCGCTGGGTCCTAGGGTCGCCGATCCTCACGTTGCCTGATCCTCATGTTGGCCGATCCTCGCGTTGCCTGATCCTTACGTTGGCCGATCCTCGCGTTGCCTGATCTGCCGGTTTCCGGATTTTTCGCGTTTTGGGGTCTTTCGCGTTTCAGGATTTCTTGCGTTTCGGGATCTTTGCCCGGATCGTCACGTGAGGATCGGCACGATGCGGTCGAGGATCTGGGCCACGGTGTCCTCGGTGGTGGCGAAGTTGAGGCGTACGTAGTCGTCGCCACCGGGGCCGAACACGGCGCCGTCGTTCAGCAGGACCTTCGCCTCGCGCTCCAGGACCTCGGCCATGCCCGGACGGCCCACGTGCAGCCAGGCCAGGTACGTGGCCTCGGGCACCCGGTAGCGGACCGTGCCGGGCAGGCGGGCGGCGAGGGCGTGGCGGTTGCGGTCCAGGAGGGCGAGGGTGTCGGCCAGCCAGGCGTCGCCGTGCCGCCAGGCCGCGACCGTGGCCTCGACGCCGAACAGGTGGGCCGAGCCGTACACGAAGGCGGGCTGCTCCTCCAGGGCCTTGCGCACCTCGGGCATGCCGACGTGGGCGATCGAGCAGCGGATGCCGCCCAGGTTGAACGCCTTGGTGGCCGAGGTCAGGGTGACGGTGCGTTCCGGGAGGATGCTGGCGAACGGGATGTGCCGGTGGGGCGCGTACACGAGATCGGCATGGATCTCGTCGGAGATCACCAGCAGGTCGTGGCGTACCGCGTGCTCCGCCAGGAGCTCCAGCTCCTCGCGCGTGAAGACGCGTCCGGTCGGATTGTGCGGATTGACCAGCAACAGCACCCGGCACCCGCTTAGATCCGGCACCTCGAACCGCCAGGACTCGCCGTCGGGCTCCATGTGAATGGGGCGCATCGGACGTTCCATGTCGGCCAGCGTGCCCAGGAACGGATGGTAGGCAGGCGTGTGCAACGCCACTCCGTCACCGGGCCGTGTCCAGACCTGCAGGAACACCTGGAGGGCCTGGTTGAGGTCGCTGTAGGTGCGGCAGTGGGTGATGTCGGGAGCCCATCCGAACCGGCTCTCCATGCGCTCGGCGAACGCCTCCGACATCGGTCCGGCCTGGTAGTTGTCCAGCCAGGTCGGGTACCCCAGATCACCTTCGGCCCGCGCCTTGAGCGCCTCGACGACGGCCGGGGCGGTGGGCAGATCCATGTCCGCCACCCAGGCCGGGATCACACCCGGTTCGACCTTGCTCCACTTCAACCCATCACGTTTCACCCGATCATTGTAATTTTCACAACATTTCCCACCAGCCCCACACACCAACCCCAACCCACCGACTCGCCCGCGGCCCCGCCCCAACCTGCAGCTCTGCCCGCCGCCCGCTCCCGCGCCACCGGTCTCGCCCGTCGCTGACCAGGCCCGCCGTGCGTCCCGACACCACCGCTCCCGCCGGTCGTGCCTGCGACCCGCCCTGGCGCAACCGGGCCTTGCCCGCGACCCGTCCTGGCACAACCGGGCCTTGCCCGCGACCCGTCCTGGCACAACCGGGCCTTGCCCGCGACCGGAACCTGCCCGCGACCGGAACCTGCCCGCGACCGGAACCTGCCCGCGACCGGAACCTGCCCGCGACCCGCCCAACCGCTACCGGCCCCTGCCCAGCGCCCCGACCCGTCACCGCCGCGCGTCAAGGAGGAGCCGCGCGGCGGTTGAGGGAGAGGGCAGGTGGCAGTCCAAGGCTGGGCCGCCCGAGGCTAGGTGGCTCGGGGTTGGGTGGCTCCGGGCTGGGAGCGCGATGCCTGGGAAAGGGCGCGCGAACCAGCGGCTCGGGCCCAGGTGGGCGAGCCGTACCGGGTGAAAGTGGGCCTGCCGTATCAGGGGAGGGCGGCACGCAGGACCGGGTGAGAGGCGGTCCTGTGTAGCGGGTGGAAAAGGGGCCCGGTGCGGGTGGGGGCCGGGCCCCTCTTGGGGTCAGAGGCGGCGGAGGACGGCTACGACCTTGCCCAGGACGCTGGCCTCGTCGCCAGGGATGGGGTCGTAGTTGGGGTTGTGGGGGACCAGCCAGACGTGGCCGTCCTTGCGCTTGAAGGTCTTGACCGTGGCCTCGCCGTCGATCATGGCGGCCACGATGTCGCCGCTCTCCGCGACCGGCTGCTGGCGGACCACGACCCAGTCGCCGTCGGCGATCGCGGCCTCGATCATCGAGTCACCGGTGACCTGGAGGAGGAAGAGGGTGCCCTCGCCGACGAGCTGCTTGGGGAGGGCGAAGACGTCCTCGACGCTCTCCTCGGCCAGGATCGGGCCACCGGCGGCGATGCGGCCGACGAGCGGGACGTACGCCGCGGTCGGGCGGCTCACCGCGGGCTCGTCGTCGGTGGCGTCGGGGTCGACCCACAGGACCGGCTCGCCGGGCAGGCGGACCTCCAGCGCGCGCGGGCGGTGGGGGTCGCGGCGCAGGTAGCCCTTCCGCTGCAAGGCGGTGAGCTGGTGCGACACGCTGGACGTGCTCGTCAGTTGGACGGCCTCGCCGATCTCCCGCATGGACGGGGGATAACCGCGCTGCTGGACGGAATCGCGGATCACCTCGAGGATCTTGCGCTGCCGTGGGGTCAGGCCCAGGGAGTCACGCCGGCGCACCGCGAGGTCGCTGACCCCGTTTGCGTCATCCCGCTCGCTCATGCTCTCCTCCTCGCCCGGTGGCCCGCCTCTGCGGCGGCCCTGCCGGTCTGTGGTCTTCGTGTCGCACACAGCGACGATATCGCCGTCGAAGATCAACCTCAAACAATTGTTCGAGTCTTCCTCGAAAATGTCGCCAGCGTGGTGTACAACATCGTACGGGAGTTCGATCGACACCGTGTTCGATTTGCCGATCTTTATTGGGCCTTTTGCTGAGGCCACAAGGGGCGGGAGGCCAATCGTGCGAGCGACCACCAGACCAACGACCAGCGACGACGTCCAGAGGCTCACGCTGATCGCCGACATCGTCCTGGCCGACTCGCGGCGCGCCTCCGAGGCTCGCCGTTCGGAAAAGGGGGCCATCGGACGTTCGAACAACGGGAGCACTGGACGTTCGAACGGCGGAGGCGCCGGGCGTTCGAACGGCGGGGGCATTGGACGTCCAAGCGGAGGTGCCGGACGTCCAAGCGGGGGCACCGGACGTCCAAGCGGAGGTGCGGGACGTCCGAGCGGGGGCACCGGACGTTCCAGCAAGGGCGGGCCGGGTGATCCCGCTGAGCGGGCCGCGGCGCGCACGGCCGGGCAGGGCTCTCGTCCCGGCCGCGTGCGCCGCGGCCGTCCGGGCGGCCCGACCCTGTGGCTGGTCCCACCCCCACGCACAGAGACCTCGTCTTCCGGCCCACCCCCGGCAGACTCCACACCCCTGGACAACTCCGGACACGTGGATGGGCGTCTGGACACCTCCGCGCAGGGTGCCGGGCCTGCGGATGGCGACGGTCGTTCAGGGGAACGGCCACGCGGTCGCCGACAGCGTGCCAGGCGCGGCGAGCGGTCTCGGGGCCGTGCGCAGACCAGGGTCGCCGGGGCCACGGGGGCTCCCGGGGACACCGGAACGCACGAAACCCAGCCGATCCGGCGCGACACCCGCGGTCCCGATGGGCGTGAGAGCGCGAAGCGCGAAGACATTGGGCGTGATGGCAGCCGTCAGGGCGTGGGGCGCGGGGTTGCTGGGCGTGGTGGGGGGTCGCGTGGGGGTGGGGTGCGGGTCAACAGGCCCAAGCCGCCCGTACGGCTGACGCGTCGCGGCCGGGCGGCCCTGGTGGTGGTCGTGGCCGCGCTCTCCCTGGGTGGACTGTGGCTGGGCACCAGGGCGGTGAGCCTGGCCGCGGCGGCCCAGCCCGTCCCGAGCCACGCGGGCCTGCCGTGGGTCGTGGTCGAGGACGGCGACACCCTGTGGACCATCGCCGAAGCCGTCTCCCCGGAGGGCGACCCGATCGCGGTGGCCCAGGACATCATGCGGCAGAACGGGTTGAAGAGCTCCCTGATCCGTCCGGGCACCCGCCTGTACATCCCCTCGGGTCACTGAGGGGGCACCGCCGTACCCCCAGATCGAAGGCGCACGCCCGGCCGGAAGGGCGCGCGCCTTTCGTGCCGCCTAGAGCGCAAAGGGGGGCGAAGAGGGGAAGCGAAAGCCTGGCGCACAACGAGCGGAGCGCAAGAGGACCGCAACCCCTGAAGCGCCCGAGGCGCGCGAGGGGCTCGCGGATCGTGAAACCCCGGCGCGCAAGGGGTTCGCGGCCCCGGAAGCCCGGTGCGCGGGGGCTCGAAGCCACGGAAACCCCGACGTGCAAGGGCTTCCCGCCCTTGAAGCTCGGCGAGGCGCCGAACACCCGCCGAGCTGCGGAAACAGCTCCGGGAACACCCGCAGAGGCCCGCGTGTTCACCCCGACACGCCCGGCAGAAGCGCCCATCAGCCCGCTGATCAGCGACTTCGATCGGAAGGGCCGCGCCAACTTGCGTTCATGGTCGCGCGCTTCTACGTTAGGACCACAACATCTAGTAGTTACACCGATGTAGTTCACCACAACTTGTGTTTCCGTGACCGCTCCATGGCTCGCCGTGGGGTGTGCGCGAGCGTACGGGGACAACCGCTTTACGCGGCCGTTCGAGGAGGCGAAAGCAGCGTGCACTGTCCGTTCTGCCGCCACCCCGACACGAGGGTCATCGACAGCCGCTCCACGGACGACGGCGCGGCCATCAGGCGGCGCCGGACCTGTCCGGAGTGCGGGCGCAGGTTCACCACCCAGGAGACGGTCCTGCTGATGGTGAGCAAGCGTAGCGGGGTGACCGAGCCCTTCTCCAGGGAGAAGGTCGTCGCCGGCGTACGGCGGGCCTGCCAGGGCCGGCCGGTGACCGAGGACTCGCTGGCCCAGCTTGGGCAGAGGGTCGAGGAGGCCATCCGGGCCAGGGGCGCGGCGGAGATCCCCTCCAACGAGGTGGGGCTGGCGATCCTGGGCCCGCTGCGGGACCTGGACGAGGTGGCGTACCTGCGGTTCGCATCGGTATATCGCGGTTTCGAGAGCCTGGCGGACTTCGAGGCCGAGATCGAACAGTTGAAGGCGGAGCGGGAGTCGAGCCCCACCGGCAAGGCGCGGGGCGAGAAGGGGGAGTCATGACGGAGACGGCGAGCGGTTCGGTGGCACGCGGGGGCAAGAGGCCCCGCAAGGGTCTGAAGATGAAGCGGATCTTCACCAAGCCGGGCGTGCATCCCTACGACGAGATCACCTGGGAGCGCCGCGACGTCGTCATGACCAACTGGCGCGACGGGTCGGTCAACTTTGAGCAGCGGGGCGTGGAGTTCCCCGAGTTCTGGTCGGTCAACGCGGCCAACATCGTGACCACCAAGTACTTCCGGGGCGCCGTGGGCACCCCGCAGCGTGAGTGGAGCCTGAAGCAGTTGGTCGACCGCGTGGTCGGCATGTACACCAAGACCGCGGTGGAGCACGGCTACTTCGCCACCGACGAGGACGCCGAGATCTTCGACCACGAGCTCAAGTACGCGCTCGCGCACCAGGTCTTCGCCTTCAACTCGCCGGTCTGGTTCAACGTGGGCACGCAGTCCCCGCAGCAGGTCAGCGCCTGTTTCATCCTCTCCGTGGACGACCAGATGGAGTCGATCCTGGAGTGGTACAAGGAAGAGGGCGTGATCTTCAAGGGCGGCTCGGGCTCCGGCATCAACCTGTCGCGCATCCGCTCGTCCAAGGAGCTTCTCTCCAGCGGCGGTACGGCCAGCGGCCCCGTCAGCTTCATGCGCGGCGCCGACGCCTCGGCCGGGACCATCAAGTCGGGCGGTGCCACGCGGCGCGCGGCCAAGATGGTCGTGCTCGACGTCGACCACCCCGACATCGAGGAGTTCATCGAGACCAAGGCCCGCGAAGAGGACAAGATCCGCGCCCTCCGCGACGCCGGTTTCGACATGGACCTGGGCGGCAAGGACATCGTGTCCGTGCAGTACCAGAACGCCAACAACTCGGTGCGCGTCTCCGACGAGTTCATGCACGCGGTGGAGAAGGGCGGCCAGTTCGGCCTGCGCGCCCGCCTGACCGGCGAGGTCATCGAGGAGATCGACGCCCAAGACCTGTTCCGCAAGATGGCCAAGGCGGCGTGGGAGTGCGCCGACCCGGGCATCCAGTACGACGACACGATCAACGACTGGCACACCAGCCCGGAGACCGGCCGCATCACCGCCTCCAACCCGTGCAGCGAGTACGTCCACCTGGACAACTCCTCCTGCAACCTGGCCAGCATCAACCTGCTGAAGTTCCTGAAGGACGACAACTCCTTCGACATCGCGAACTTCGTGAAGCTCACCGAGCTGATCATCACGGCGATGGACGTCTCGATCACCTTCGCGGACTTCCCGACGGAGAAGATCGGCGAGACCACCCGCGCCTACCGCCAGCTCGGCATCGGCTACGCCAACCTGGGCGCGCTGCTCATGGCCACGGGCCACGCCTACGACTCCGACGGCGGCCGCGCGGTGGCCGGGAGCATCACCAGCCTGATGACCGGGGTCTCCTACCGCCGCAGCGCGGAGCTGGCCGGGGCCGTCGGCGCGTACGAGGGCTATGCCCGCAACGCCGAGCCGCACAAGCGCGTCATGCGCAAGCACGCCGCCGCCAACGACAACCTGCGCACGGTCGGCATCATGGACTCCAAGATCCACTCTGAGGCGTCCAAGCAGTGGTCGGAGTGCCTCAAGCTCGGCGAGAAGAACGGCTACCGCAACGCCCAGGCGTCGCTGCTGGCCCCGACCGGCACCATCGGCCTGATGATGGACTGCGACACCACCGGCATCGAGCCCGACCTGGCGCTGGTCAAGTTCAAGAAGCTGGTCGGCGGCGGCTCGATGCAGATCGTCAACCAGACGATCCCGCGCGCGCTCAGGCAGCTCGGCTACCAGCAGGAGCAGATCGAGGCGATCGTCGAGTACATCGCCGAGCACGGCCACGTCGTCGACGCCCCCGGCCTCAAGCTGGAGCACTACGAGGTGTTCGACTGCGCGATGGGCGAGCGCGCGATCGCGCCGATGGGCCACGTGCGGATGATGGCCGCCACGCAGCCGTTCCTGTCCGGCGCGATCTCCAAGACGGTCAACCTGCCCGAGTCGGCCACGATCGACGACATCGAGCAGGTCTACCTGGAGGGCTGGAAGCTCGGCCTGAAGGCGCTGGCCGTCTACCGCGACAACTGCAAGGTCGGCCAGCCGCTGTCGGCCGGGGGCAAGAAGGAGGAGGCCAAGAAGGAGACGGCCGCGACCGAGGAGCCCCAGGTCAAGGTCATCGAGGTCAACCGGCCGACCCGCCGCCGCATGCCCAACCAGCGCCCCAGCACGACGACCCGCTTCACGGTCGGCGGCGCCAAGGGCTACATGACCGCCTCGTCCTACCCCGACGACGGTCTGGGCGAGGTCTTCCTCAAGATGTCCAAGCAGGGTTCGACGCTGGCGGGCGTCATGGACGCCTTCTCCGTCGCGATCTCGATCGGGCTGCAGTACGGCGTGCCGCTCGAGACGTACATGAGCAAGTTCGTCAACATGCGCTTCGAGCCCGCGGGCATGACGGACGACCCGGACATCCGGATGGCCACGTCGGTGATGGACTACATCTTCCGCCGCCTGGCCCTCGACCACCTCCCGTATGACGAGCGGGCCGCCCTGGGCATCTTCTCGGCCGCCGAGCGGGCCGCGCAGCAGCGCGGTGAGGACCCGGCGCCGCTGCCCGAGTCGGTGGACAGGGAGATCCTGGCCCAGTCCGCGCCGATAGAGGCGGCCAAGCCGGAACCGGCCGCCGACGCGGCTTCGGGCCGGGAGCTGACGCTGGAGAGCCACCAGCGCTTCACGGCCGACGCCCCGCTCTGCATGACCTGCGGCACCAAGATGCGGCCCGCGGGAAGCTGCTACGTCTGCGAGGGCTGCGGCTCGACCAGCGGCTGCAGCTAGACACCGCCGGCACGACGCGACGCCCGGTTCCCCTCGGGGGAGCCGGGCGTTCCGCGTCTCCAGGGGTCAGCCGCGTGGGTCCAGTGCCGGGTCACGGCGCAGGACGGCCTGGTGCAGGCGGCGCAGGGCCGTACCCGGCTCGATGCCCAGTTCGTCGGCCATCACGCGGCGGGTGTCGAGGTAGACGTCGAGCGCCTCGGAGGGCCGTGACGCCCGGTACAACGCCAGCATGAGCTGCGCGCGCGGCCGTTCCCGCAGCGGGTGCGCGGTGACGTGACCGGCCAGCACCGGCACCACCCCGTGGTGGTCACCGGCGGCCAGGCGCAGGTCGGCGTGGTCCTCCTGGGCGATCAGGCGTTCCTCCTCCAGGCGGGCGGCCTCGGCGCGGGCCCAGGGGGTCCTGATGCCCGCCAGCGCCTCCCCTCGCCACAGGGCCAGCGCCCGGTGGAACAGCGTGTCGGCCGCCGCGAGATCCCCCTGCGCCTTGGCGGCACGGGCCTGGCGGGCCAGCAGCGGGAACTGGAGCGCGTCCACCTGCTCGCGGGGAACGTTGAGCTGGTACCCGCCGGAGACGGTGGCGATCCCGGCATGCGGCGAGAGCAGGGCGCGCAGCTTGGACACCACGATGTGCAACTGCTTGTCCGCCGTGGTCGCGGTGCTCTCGCCCCAGATCTGGGCGAGCAGGTGGTCGGCGGAGACCGGCTGCCCGGCGCTCAGCGCCAGCCTGGTCAGCACCCCGACCCGCCGCGTACCGGCCAGCGGGAGCCGCGTGCCGCCTACCCTGACCTCCCACGGCCCCAGGACGTTGATATCCATTCGCATCAGAGCGCGCAACCGCGACCTTTCCTCCGCCTCCAAGCTGAGCTCCACCGTATGCACGGGGCGGGTGGGGTGGTGTCCGGTGAACGCCCTACTTTCGCGGCCGTTCAGGCGGGCTTGTGGCGCTGGTAGTGGCGGGCCACCCGGGCCCGGTTGCCGCAGCGGGCCGTTGAGCACCAGCGGCGGCGCGGGTGCGCGGGCACGAACAGCATGACGCAGTCGTGCCCCTCGCACTGCCGGATCCGCCCGGCGTCGGGCCCGGCGAGCAGGTCGGCGGCGGCCTCGGCGAGCTGGGCCACCAGGCGTTCGCCCGGGGTGCCGGAGCGCCGGGCGGTGGCGGTGACGGCCCCGTCGCGCCAGCCCAGTTCCCGGTACGGCGGCGCCATCCGCTGGGCCTGCGTGAGGGCGCGCAGCACCTCGTCGGGCGGAGCGGTCCCGGCCCGCACGTGCCCGACGGCGACGGTCACCAGTTCGCGCAGCTCGCGTACCTGGGCGACGTCACGCTCGGCGACCGGCTCGTCCAGCAGCCTGCCCCGCTGCAGGACCAGCCAGTGGCGCAGGTCGGCCGGAGTGGCGAGCAGGTCGCCGACGCTCGGCCGGGTGTTGACGAGGTCGAGGGCCAGGTGTTCGCCGGTGAGAGGGTCCGTCATTCCCTAATGCTACGCCTCCGGGTTGACGCATTAGATCGCGACACGCTAGAACTAATGCATCTTCTCTGAGGAAAGGCATTAGGAAGCATGTATGTCGACGTCGAAGGCGTGCGCGTCTTCTACCGCGAGTCCGTCCCCGCCGAGCCCGACGCGCCCGTGCTCCTGCTGCTGCACGGCTTCCCCTCCGGCTCCCACCAGTTCCGGCGGCTGATCGACGAGCTCGGCGACCGGTACCGGCTGATCGCCCCCGACTACCCCGGCTTCGGCCACACCCAGGCCCCCGAGGACTTCACGTACTCCTTCGACCGGCTCGCCGACATCACCGAGGGCTTCGTGCGCGAGCTGGGGCTCACCCGCTTCGTCATGTACGTCTTCGACTTCGGCGCCCCGGTCGGCTTCCGGCTCGCGGAGCGGCACCCGGAGTGGATCGCCGGACTCGTGGTCCAGAACGGCAACGCCTACGAGGAGGGCCTGTCGCCGGGAGCCCGCGACTTCGTCGCGCTGCGGCCCGGGACGCCGGGCGCCGAGAAGACCATCCGCGACCTGCTCACACCGTCCGGCACACGCGGCCAGTACGAGTCGGGCACCAGGCGCCCGGAACTCCTCTCGCCCGACGGCTGGACGCTCGACCAGCACTTCCTGGACCTGCCCGGCCGCAAGGAGGCCCAGGTCGCGCTGGCCTTCGACTACCACTCCAACGTCGAGCGGTACGACCGGTGGCAGGCGTGGCTGCGCGAGCACACCCCGCCCGCCCTGATCGTGTGGGGCCGCAACGACCCGTTCTTCCCCGAGCCCGGCGCCCGCGCCTACCTGCGCGACCTGCCGGACGCCGAGCTGCACGTCTTCGACACCGGCCACTTCGCGCTGGAGGAGGACCTGCCGGAGATCGCCCCGCTCATCGCCCGCTTCCTGGACCGGGTGTGGGCGTGACCAGCACGGTGCGCAGGATCTCCGTCCAGTCCTCCTGGCCGGGCGGGGTGTCGGTCAGCAGCGCCTGCATCAGCACGCCGTCGATCGTGCCGGCGAGGACGCGCAGCCGTACCGGATCGTCGGTGTGGCGGCGGCCGAAGCGCTCGACGGCGGCCAGCCAGCGCCGGGTGGGCTCGCGCAGCTCGGGGCGGCGGGCGGCCAGCAGGTAGAGCTCGTACTCGGCCAGCAGGTGGGCGGGGGCGGCCACGACCCGGCACATCAGCGCCGCCAGCTCGCGCAGGCTCTGGTCCGGGTCCTCGACCTCGTCGGCCAGGCGGCGCACGCGCTCGGCGTCCTCGTCCATGCAGGAGGTGAGCGCGGCGGTGAGCAGGTCGTCGATGGTCTTGAAGTAGTACGCGGCGGCGGTGGCCGGCTGACCGGCCTCCTTGGAGACGGTGCGGTGACTCACGCCCGCCACGCCGTCGCGGGCGACCACCCGGATCGTCGCCTCGATCAGCTCCCGTTTGCGCTGCTCGCCCTTGATGCGGCGCCCGTCAGTGAGCGGTTCGTTCACCTTCCGCCTCCTTTCCCACCGGGGTGCGCGCGCCCCAGGCGGCCAGCGCCAGCGCGAGCGCGCCGGCCGCGACGGCGACGCCGAACCCGGCCGTCGGGCCGTGGCGGTCGACCAGCGCGCCCGCGAGCGCCGCGCCCAGCGCGATGCCCGCGCTCAGCCCGGTGATCGCCCAGGTCATCCCCTCGGTCAGCGACGAGGCGGGAACCGCGCGCTCCACGAGCCTCATCACCACGATCATCGTAGGGGCGAAGAACAGCCCGGCGGCGAACACCGCCGCGGCCAGCGCGGCCACCCCGCCCGCGAACAGCAGCGGCACCGTGGTCAGGGCGGTTCCGGTCACGCTGAGCAGCAGCAGCCGGGGCAGCGGCGCGGTCAGCCGCAGCGCGCCGAACACCAGCCCGGACAGCGCCGACCCGCCCGCGTAGGCGGCCAGGACGAGCCCGGCGCTCGCCGGCGCGCCCGCCTCGGCGGCGAAGGCCACGCTGACCACGTCGACCGTGCCCGCGATCACGCCGCCCGCCGCCAGGAGCGCCGCCATCAGCCGTACCGCCGGCACCCGGATGGCCGAGGAGGAGGCGGCGGCGCCCGTCTGGACCGGCGGCTCGGTACGGCGCTGCGGCACCAGCAGCACGACCCCGATCACCAGCAGCGCGCCCGCCACCAGCGGTCCCGCCTCGGGGAACCACGCCGTGGACAGCGCCACGGACAGCGCCGGGCCGATGACGAAGGTCAGCTCGTCCACCACCGACTCCAGGGAGAAGGCCGCGTGCAGGTGGGGCGAGCCGCGGTGCGCGTGGGTCCAGCGGGCGCGGACCATCGCGGCCAGGTTGGGCAGCGTCCCGGCCAGCGCGGCGAAGACGAACAGCGTCCAGGCGGGCGCGCCGGAGCGGGCGCACAGCAGCAGGGCGGCCAGCCCGGCGACGCTGAGCCCGGCGGCGGGCGGCAGCACCCGCCGCTGGCCCAGCCGGTCCACCAGCCGCGACACCTGTGGCCCCGCGAGGGCGGTGGACAGCGTGAAGGTCGCGGCCACGGCTCCGGCGAGCGCGTAGCCGCCGCGCGTCTGGGACAACATCGTCAGCAGCCCGATGCCGGTCATCGAGATGGGCATCCGCCCCGCGAATCCGGCAAGGGAGAAGGCCACGGCGCCGGGCGTCCTGAACAGCGCCGCATAGGAGTTGGCCATGAAGAAGCCTCCGCAAACAAATTGAACGAGTGTTAGATTTTCTCACTGTACGGCATGCGGAGAAACAACGGCGCCGCGCCCCCGACGGGGACGCGGCGCATTAAATGCTGAAAAATCAGGGCTCGCGGTAGTACGGGTTGGCCACCACGCCCTCACCCAGCTCCTCGGAGAACGTGTACACCTCCCGCCCGGACACGAACACCCGCAAAGCCCGGCTCATGACGTCCAGCGGATCCCCCGACCAGATCACCACGTCACCGTCCAGCTCCGGCGCCAGCGCGCCCACCCGGTCGTCGAGCCCCATGATCCGGGCCGGGTTCACCGTGATGGACCGCAGCGCCGTCTCCCGGTCCAGCCCCTCCTTGACCGCCAGCGTCGCCTGGTGGACCAGGAAGTGGATCGGCACCACGGGATGGTCGGTCGTGATGGCCAGCTCGACGCCCGCCCTGGCCAGGATGCCCGGGTTGCGCAGGGACCGCTGGCGCAGCTCCACCTTCGACCGGCTCGTGAACAGCGGCCCGATGATCACCGGGATCCGCCGCTCGGCCAGCACGTCGGCCAGCAGATGACCCTCGGTGGCGTGGTTGACGATCACCCGGTACCCGAACTCGTCGGCCAGGCGCAGCGCGGTGGCGATGTCGTCGGCCCGATGGGTGTGCTGGCACCAGGGCAGCTCCCCGTCCAGCACCCTGACCAGCACCTCCATCGTCCCGTCCCGGTCGAACGGCTTGCCCTCGTCGGCCGCCGCCGCCCGCTTGGCCCGGTAGTCCTGGGCCTTCATGAACGCGTCGCGGATCACCGCGGCCACGCCCTGGCGGGTCGAGGGCAGCTTCTTCTGGTCGCCGTACACCCGCTTGGGGTTCTCGCCGAGCGCGCTCTTCACGCTGACCGGCTCGCGCAGGAGCATCTCCTCCACGCTCCTGCCCCAGCACTTCAGCGCAACGGTCTGGCCGCCGATGGGGTTGGCGGAGCCCGGCTTGATCACCGCGGTGGTGACGCCGCCGGACAGCGCGTCGCCGAAGCCGAGGTCGGCCGGGTTGATCGCGTCCAGGGCGCGCAGGCGGGCCCCGTTCGGGTCGGTCGTCTCGTTGGTGTCCTGGCCGGCCCAGCCGTCGGCCTCCTCGTGGACGCCCATGTGGCCGTGGGCCTCGACGAAGCCGGGCAGCACCCAGGCGCCCGCCGCGTCCACGATCTCGACGCCGTCGGGCACGGCCACGTCCGCGCCGACGGCGGTGATCTTGCCGTCCTGGATGAGGACGGTGCCGCCCTCGATGGCCGCGCCCGTCACGGGCACGACATAACCCCCGGTAATCGCTAGGTTCATGAGGGGCAACCTAGTGGGTACGTCGCTCGACATGGTCACTAACCTGTACGAGCGCTGGCTCCTGGAGATGTGGAACGGCGACTTCGAGCTCGCCGGGGAACTCGTCACGGACGACTTCGTCGGCCACTGGCCCGGCATGGACGTGCGGGGGCCCGACGAGCTGATCGAGGTGCTGAAACAGGGGCACGAGCCGTTCACCGACGTGAAGGTCACGCTCGACGTGGGCCCGATCGTCACCGGCGACCTCGTGGCCGCCCGCTGGACGTTCGGCGGAGACTACCAGGGCAGGCGGGTGGCCTTCAGCGGCCACGACATCCTGCGGGCCCGCGGCGGCCGCTTCGCCGAGTACTGGGTCATCTCCGACGTGAAGGGACTGGAGGGTCAGCTCGGGTGAGCGCGCGGCGGCTGTTGTAGGCCACGACGGCGACCACGACCAGGATCAGCGCGAGGTCGATCCCGGCCGACCAGCGCATGCCCGCCGCGTAGCCGCCCGGCCCCGCCGCCCCTTCGGCCGCCGCGAAGAACACCGCCCCGATCACCGCGACCCCGCCGGCTCCGGCGAACTGCTGCGCGGTGGTCAGGAAGCCGGAGGCGATGCCGGCCTGCCCCGGCTCGACCTCGACCAGCGCGGTGCCGATGAGCTGCGGCAGCACCAGTCCGTTGCCGGTGCCGACCACCATGAGCGCCGCGATCGTCCACGGCACGCTCTGCGTGAACAGCATCCCGGTCAGCCCGGCCGCGGTGACGCAGCCGCCGATCATGACGACTCGCGGGCCGTACCGGCGGACCAGGCGGCTGCCGAGCAGCGAGGTGATCGAGAACATCAGCCCCATCGGCGCGAACGCCAGCCCCGCCTGGAAGGCGTCCAGCCCGAACCCGCCCTGGAGCAGCAGCGTCAGCGTGAACATGAACGACACGAAATAGGCGGTGAAGGCGGTCACCGCGCCGACCCCGGCGACATAGGAGCGGACCTTCAGCAACGCCAGGTCCAGCACGGGCTGACCGCCGCGCGCGGCCAGCACGCGCTGCCACCACCCCGTCAGCGCCAGCACCGGTACGGCCGCGCCCATGCACACCCACGCCCACACCGGCCACCCCAGACCGTGCCCGAGCCCGAGCGGCACCAGCACCAGCGCGAGCCCGAGCGCCAGGCCCGCGGCGCCGCGCAGGTCCAGCCGCGTGTAGCCGGCCGAGCGGGCCGTCGGCAACAGGCGGGCGGCCAGCACCACGGTGACCACGCCGATCGGCAGGTTGAGCAGGAAGACGATCCGCCAGCCCAGCCCCAGGACGTCGAGGGTGAGCAGCAGGCCGCCGAGCACCTGCCCGGCTATGGAGCCGACGCCGCCCGCCACGCCGTACCAGCCGACGGCCCTGGGACGCTCGCGCGGCTCGAAGATCACCGGGATCAGCGCGAGCACCTGGGGCACCATGATCGCGCCGGCCAGTCCTTGCATGAGCCGGGCGGCGATGAGCTGGGCCGGGTCGAGCGCCAGCCCGCACAGGACCGAGGCGAGGGTGAAGGCGGTCATCCCGGTGACGAACATCGTGCGGTAGCCGTAGCGGTCGCCCAGCCGCCCGCCGGTGATCATCCCGGCGGCGAACGTGAACGCGTAGCCGCCCACGATCAGCTCAAGCTGGGCCTGGCTCGCGCCCAGCTCCCGTTCGAACGCGGGCGCGGCGACGTTGACCACGAAGAAGTCGAACTGCGCCATGAACCAGGCCACGAGCAGCACGGCGAGCATCCGTCCACGTCTCACGGACCCCACGGTAGGACCTCAAGCGCTCTTGAGATCAAGGCGGGGTGGCGCGGATCGCCCGCTCCTCCTGGCGGAGGCGTTCGAGGTGGTAGGTGTCGCCGGTGTCCTCGATGAGCGCGGCGGCGGCGCGCACGTGGGCGTGGGCCTTGGCCGGGTCGCCGAGCCGCCGGTAGGCCGTGGCCAGGGCCATCAGGCAGGCGATCGTGCACTGCTTGCTGTCGAGCGCGAGGGCTAGGGCGTGGGTGCGCGTCAGCCGTTCCAGCGCCGCGTCGAAGTCGTCCAGGTCCAGGTAGAGCTCGGCCAGCTCGCGGCCCGTGGACAGGACCTGGAAGTCGTCGCCCGCCTCGACCGCCAGGTCGAACGCCCGCGTCAGCAGGTCCCGCGCCTCGGGCAGCCGGCCCAGGCCGCGCTGGGCGGCGCCGGCGACGAACAGGGCGAACCGCTCCCCGACGGGGTACCCCTCCGCGCGGGCCAGCGCGAGCTGGGCCAGGGCGGAGTCGAGCGCCTGCGCGAACAGGCCGGCGGTGTGCTGGGTGGCGGCCATGTTGCCCAGGGCGCGCTGCTCGCAGAACGGGTCGGACAGCCGCCGGGCCAGGTCGAGCTGCCGCTGGAAGTGCCGGACGGCCTCGGCGGTGCGGTGGTGGGAGTTGGCCGCGTGGCCCAGGTGGTTGTGGCACTCCAGGATCAGCCGGTCCTGGCCCAGGCGCCTGGACACGGCCAGGGCCCGCTCGTTGAGCCGCCGGATGTCGGAAACGGCGCACGCGTCGGTCTGGTACCACAGGAGCGCGAAGGTCAGGGCGACGCCCAGCGCGGCGATCTCGTCGTCGGGCTCGGCCATCGCCTGCCAGGCCGCGGCGACCAGGTTGTGCTCCTCGGCGACGAGCCACGCGCACGCCTCGTCCCGGCCGGCGAAGGGCTGCGGCTCGGCCGCGACCGGCGGGCCGACGGGCTGCACCCGGTGCGGGTCGCGCAGGACGGTCGCCGCGCGGGCCGTGGCGGCGTAGTGGCCGAGGGCTCTGAGCAGGGGTTCGCGGCGCCGTTCCGGGGCGATCTCGCGGGCGAACAGCCGTACGAGGTCGTGCAGGTGGTAGCGGCCGGACCGGGCGCGGTCGATCAGGTGCGCGGCGGCCAGCCTGCTCAGCGCCCGCTCGGCCACCGCGACGCCGGCGCCCATGAGCGCCGCCACCGCCCGCGCGGACATCTCGGGCACGTCGAGGAGCCCCATGGCGGACAGGGCGGCGGCGGCCTGCCGGTCGCGCTCGTGCTCGCCGCCGGCCAGCGCGCTCCAGCTTCCCATCAGACTGGAGCGCACCGCGATGTCGCCGGCCTGCAGCTCCTCCAGCCGGGAGTGCTCGTCCTCCAGCAGGGCCACGTGCCTGGCCAGGCCCGCGTGCGGGTCGTCCAGCAGCCGCGCGCCGGCGACCCTGATCGCCAGCGGCAGCCCGCCGCACAGCTCGACCAGCCGCCGCCCGGCCTGCGGCTCCGCCCGCACCCGCGCGCCGCCGACCAGCCCGGCCAGCATCGCCGCGCCCTCCTGCGCCGGCAGCGTCGCCAGGCCCACCTGCGCGCAGTCGTCGACGCAGGAGAAGGACTCCCTGCTGGTCACCAGTACGGCGTTGCCCGCGGGCACCGACAGCAGCGGCCGTACCTGGGCCGGGTCCCTGGCGTCGTCGAGCACCACGAGCATGCGCCGGCCGTCGAGGCGGCTGTGCCACAGCGAGACGGCCTCGTCCAGGTCGACCGGGAGGTCCCCGGCCGGCACGCCGAGCGCCCGTAAGAACCGGCCCAGCGCCTCCAGCGGGGTCACCACCCGCGCCCCCGGCGTCGCGCCGCGCAGGTTGGTGAACAGCCGGCCGTCGGGGAAACGCTCGTGCAGCAGATGGGCCACGTGGACGGCGAGCGCGGACTTGCCCGCCCCCGCCACGCCGGTGACGGCCACCACGGACGCCGCGGGCGCCCCGCCCGGCGGCGCCAGCAGCGCGCGCAGCTCCGCGGCCTCTGCCGCGCGGCCCACGAAGGTACGCAGGTCGCGGGGCAACTGCTGGGGCACGCGGCGGTCATGGACCGGCCGCAGACCCTCCAGGGCGTCGCGCAGGCCCTGCCCGGGGTTCACGCCCAGCTCCTCGGCCAGGTTGTGGCGGGCCCGCTCGAACGACCTGGCCGCCTCCGCCCGGCGTCCGCTGCCCGCCTGGGCGCGTACCAGCAGCTCCCACAGCCGCTCGCGCAGCGGGTGGGCGTGCGCCGCCTGCTCCAGCCCCTCCAGCGCGTCGGCGTCGCGGCCGGCGTCCAGCAGCAGCGCCGCCCGCTGCTCGACGGCGGTCAGCCGCAGCTCCTCCAGCCGCCGTCCCTCGGCCTCGGCGAACGGTCCCGGCAGGCCGAACAGCGCGGGGCCCCGCCACAGCCCGAGCGCCTCGTCCAGGAGGGGCAGCGCCTCGTGCCCGGGTAAGGCGCGGGCCCGTTCGAGATGGGCGGCGAAGACCAGGGAGTCGACCCGCGAGGGATCCACGGCCAGCAGGTAGCCGCCGCGCCCGCCGGTCAGCAGCCCCGAGGGCGCGCGGGGCGAGCGCTCCGGCTCCAGGGCCCGCCGCAGGCCGGCGATGTAGGTGTGGACGTTCTGTACGGCACTGCGCGGGGCACGCTCGCCCCACACTCCGTCGACCAGCCCGTCCACCGTGACCGGCGCGCCCGCCCGCGCGGCCAGCATGGCCAGCACGGCCTGCCTGCGCGGCGGCCCGAGCTCCAACGCGCGCGTGCCGTGCCGCGCGTCCACCGATCCGAGCAGCCGGATGAAGATGCCTTGCGCCACCCCTCCAGCATCCCCGATGTCAGTCCGCCAGTCGCGCGGGGAATCCGCCGGTGGCGATCGGGCCCCAGGAGTCGATGGTGATCCGGATCAGCGACTTGTCCTGCGCGCGCATGGCCTCGCGGTACTCCTGCCAGTCCGGGTGCTCGCCGGCGATGCATCGGAAGTACTCCACCAGCGCGTCCTCGGCCGCTGGCATGTCCAGCACCTCGGCGCGGCCGTCGACCTGCACGTAGGGGCCGTTCCAGTCGTCGGACAGCACGCAGATCGACACCCGCTCGTCGCGGCGGGCGTTGTGCGCCTTGGCGCGGTCGGGATAGGTGGAGACCACGATCCGCCCGGATTCGTCCACGCCGCAGGCGACCGGCGAGAGCTGGGGGCGGCCGGAGGCGCGGGTCGTGGACAGCAGCCCGTGGTGGCGCGGGCGCAGGAACTCCAGCAGCTCGGGCAGCTCGACCTGGGTGGCGGTGGCGATCGTGCGGGGCATGGCGCGACTCTAGCGCGCGTGTCCTCGCGCGGGCGATGTTGTACGGTCGCCGCCGTGCACATCCACGCCACGCGGAGGAGGAAGTGATGGCGGCCATCGCCAGAGAAGGAGCCGAGCTGGCCTGGTCGGCGAGCGGCAGGGAGGGCGGGCCGGTCGTGGTCCACGCCCACGGCGCCATGTCCAGCCGGGCGGGGGAGGAGCGGCACGGGCTGTTCGGCTGGGAGCCGGTGGCGCGGGTGGCCAGGCTGGTGCGCTACGACGCGCGGGCCCACGGCGCGTCGAGCGGGCGGGCCGTACCGGAGGATTATCTGTTCACGAACCTGGCCCGCGACCTGCTCGCGGTGGTCGACCACCTGGACGCGGGGCCGGTGACCGGGATGGGCGCCTCGATGGGCACGGCCACGGTGCTGCACGCCGCGCTGGCGCGGCCGGACGCGTTCGAGCGGCTGGTGCTGGTCATCCCGCCGACCGCGTGGGAGACCAGGAAGGCGATGGCCGCCCACTACCGGGAGGCGGCCGAGGCGGTCGAGGCCCGGGGGCCGAGGGGATTCGCCGAGACGATGGCCGGCGAGGAGCCCGCGGCGATCTTCGCGGAGGGGCCCGCGTTCCCGCTGCCGGACGTCCCGTGGAAACTGCTGCCCTCGGTGATGCGCGGCCTGGCCGCCTCCGACCTGCCCGCGCCGGCCGAACTGGCCACGCTGGCGCAGCCGGCGCTGATCCTGGCCTGGGAGACCGACGACGGCCATCCGCTGTCCACGGCCGAGGCGCTCGCCGACCTGCTGCCCGCCGCCACCCTGCACGTCTCCGCCACGGTGGCCGACGTCAGGACCTGGGGCGCGCGCGTGGCGGCCTTCCTCACGGCGCGTAGCTGAGGATGTGCTCGCGCAGGAGGCCCGGGGCACGGGGGTCGCCGGCGCGGAAGGCGTCCACGAGGGGGCGGTGGTCGGCGGCGTTCTCGTGGAGTTCGGCGCGGAACACCCGGATCGACAGGTGCGTCCAGACCTCCAGGCCCAGGCCGTCCCACACCGACAGCAGCAGCGCGTTGCCCGAGGCGGCGACGATCTCCCGGTGGAAGGCGATCCCCGCCGACACCTGGCCGTGTAGGGAGCCGGTCGCGGCGGCGGCTTCGAGACGGTCCGTGTGGGCCTCCAGCGCCTGCGCCGCGGGCGCGCCGAGGCGGGCCGCGGTCTCCTCAAGCCCGGCCCGCACCTGGTAGACCTCGCGCAGGTCGTCCTTGGTGACGGGACGTACGCGGGCGCCCTTGTTGGGTGAGGACTCGATCAGGCGCAGTGACTCCAGCTCGCGCAGCGCCTCGCGGACCGGCGCCTGGCTGACGCCGAGGTCGGCGGCGACGCGGCGCTCGACGATGCGCTCGCCGGGCGCCCAGCGGCCGGTGATCAGGCCGTCGAGCAGTTGCCTGCGGATGTCGTCGCGAAGCGGTGATCGCACTACGGGTTTCACACATGAGATTAAATCGCGAATCGAGTCACCCGAACACCCAATGATCGATCATTGGGTGTTTAATAGAGGTATGGAGAAAGATCTGGATCCTCAGGAGACCGCGGAGTGGCTGGAGTCGCTCGACGCGGTCAGGCGGGCGGCCGGTCCCGAACGGGCCGACTACCTGCTGCGGAGGCTGGCCACGTCCTCCCGATACGTGAACACGGTCTCCACGGCCGAGGAGCCGCCCTACCCGGGCGACCTGGAGCTGGAGGAGCGCATCGCGGCCTACGACCGCTGGAACGCCGCGGCCATGGTCAGCAGGGGCAGCAAGCTGGGCCTGGGCGGGCACCTGTCCACCTACGCCTCCGCGGCCTGGCTGTACGAGGTCGGGTTCAACCACTTCTTCCACGGCGCCGACGACCAGGTCTACTTCCAGGGTCACGCCTCGCCGGGCATCTACGCCCGCGCCTTCCTTGAGGGGCGCCTGAGCGAGGCCCGCCTGGACGCCTTCCGCCGCGAGACCCTGGGCGGGCTGCCCTCCTACCCGCACCCTCGGGCGATGCCGGACTTCTGGCAGTTCCCGACCGTCTCCATGGGCCTCGGCCCGCTCAACGCGGTCTACCAGGCCAGGTTCAACCGCTATCTCCATCACCGCGGCATCAAGGACACTTCCAACAGCCACGTCTGGGCCTTCCTCGGCGACGGCGAGATGGACGAGCCCGAGTCGACCGCCGCGCTCACGCTGGCCGCCCGCGAAGGACTCGACAACCTCACCTTCGTGATCAACTGCAACCTGCAGCGCCTCGACGGCCCGGTACGCGGCAACACCCGCATCGTCCAAGAGCTGGAGAGCGTTTTCCGGGGCGCCGGCTGGCACGTGGTCAAGGCGCTGTGGGGCCGGGACTGGGACGGCCTGCTCCACGACGACGAACTGGTCGCGCGGCTGGGTGAGATCCCCGACGGGCAGTTCCAGACGTTCGCCGCCTCCGACGGCGCCTACATCCGCGAGCGCCTGTTCGACGGCCTGCGCGTGGACGTGAGCGACGAGGAACTGCGGCGCATCGTCGGCGGTTCGCGGGCCGGGCACGAGCCGCGCAAGGTGTACGCCGCCTACCAGCGGGCCAGGTCGTTCACCGGCGCGCCCACGGTCGTCCTGGTGCAGACGGTCAAGGGCTGGACTCTCGGCGCCGGGGTCGAGGCGCGCAACGCCAACCACCAGATGAAGAAGCTCACCCTGCCGGAGTTCCGCGAGATGGGCGAACGGCTGGGCCTGCCGGTCCCGCCGATGGAGGGCGAGTACCCGCCGTTCCTGCACCCCGGCCCCGACTCGCCCGAGGTCAGGTACGCGCTGGAGCGCCGCGACGCGCTCGGCGGCCCCGTCCCGAGGCGCGCCTACGTCCAGAAGACGCTGGACCTGCCGGGCGAGCGGCCCTTCCAGGCGCTGGCCAAGGGGTCCACGCAGCCGGTGGCCACCACCATGGCCTTCGTCCGCCTCGTCAAGGACCTGATGAAGGAGCCGGAGACCGGCCGCCGCTGGGTGCCCATCGTGCCCGACGAGGCGCGGACGTTCGGCATGGAGTCGCTCTTTCCCACCGCGAAGATCTACTCGCCGCTCGGCCAGCGTTACGACTCCGTCGACCGTGAACTGCTGCTGGCCTACAAGGAGTCGGAGCAGGGCCAGATCCTCATCGAGGGCATCACCGAGGCCGGGTCGATGGCCTCGCTCACCGCCGCCGCCACCAGCTACGCCACCCACGGCGAGCCGATGATCCCGTTCTACATCTTCTACTCGATGTTCGGCTGGCAGCGGACCGGCGACCAGATGTGGGCGCTGGCCGACCAGATGGGGCGCGGGTTCCTGATCGGGGCGACGGCCGGCCGTACCACGATGACCGGCGAGGGACTCCAGCACGCCGACGGGCACTCGCACCTGCTGGCCTCGGCCAACCCGGCCGCGCTGTCCTACGACCCGGCCTTCGCCTACGAGGTGGGCGTGATCGTGCGTGCGGGCCTGCGCCGCATGTACGGCCCCGCCGCCGAGAACGTCTTCTACTACCTCACGGTCTACAACGAGCCGCTCCCGCAGCCCGCCATGCCGGAGGGCGTCGAGGAGGGCGTCGTCAGGGGCATCTACCGGTACTCCGCGGGCGGCGGCCAGGCCCACATCCTGGCCAGCGGCACCGCCGTGCACTGGGCGCTGGCCGCGCAGAAGATGCTGGAGGAGGAGTACGGCGTGGGCGTCGACGTCTGGTCGGTCACCTCCTGGAGCGAACTGCGCAGGGAGGCGATGGAGACGGACGGCGTGCCGTACCTGAAACAGGCGCTCGCCGGGACGGAGGGGCCGGTCATCGCGGTGAGCGACTGGATGCGGGCGGTGCCCGACCAGATCGCGCCGTGGATCGAACGCCCGTGGACCTCGCTCGGCACCGACGGCTTCGGCCTGTCCGACACCCGCGAGGCGGTGCGCGAGCACTTCGGCGTGGACCCGCGCTCCATCGCCGACGCCGTTCTGAAGGCGATCGAGTAAAGATTTAAGCGGCCCGCAAGCGGATGTCGACAGGACGGGGCCACAGTGAGGCATGGCTGTCGACCTTCGCCCCCCGGCGCTGGCCCCGCGACCGAGCCTGCGGCTGCTGCTCGGTCTCGGGATCTCCAGCGCGCTGGCCGCGCTCGTGCTCACCGTCCTGCTGCTCAGCGGCGGCCCGGCAGGCTGGGGCCTGTCGATGCTGCTCGCGCTGGCGCCGCTGCCGATCCTGCTGTCGGCGGTGCTCGGCCTGGACCGGCTGGAGCCGGAGCCGCGGCTGTACCTGGGCTTCGCGTTCGCGTGGGGCGCCGGGGTGGCGATCGTGCTCGGGATCGCGCTCACGATGGCGGGCCAGGCGGTGGTCGCCGGGCTCGGCTACAGCGCGGGCGTCACCGACGACGTGGGCACGGTCGTGCTCGCGCCGGTGATCGAGGAGGCGCTGAAGGGCGCGGCGCTGCTGGCGCTGCTGCGCAGGCGGCGCGAGATCGACGGGCTGACCGACGGCATCATCTACGCGGGCATGGCCGGGCTCGGCTTCGCCGCGGTGGAGAACGTCGGCTACTACCTGGGCTCGTTCGGCCAGGGCGGGGTGGACGGGGCCGTGGCGACGTTCGTGCTGCGCGGGCTGATCTCGCCGCTGGGCCATCCGGTCTACACGTCGCTGATCGGGATCGGGGTGGCGTACGCGGCGGTGCGCCGCCGCTACTGGGCGATCCCGCTGGGCTACCTGGGCGCGGTGTCGCTGCACATGCTCTGGAACGGCAGCGCCACCACCGGCTCCCTGCCCTTCTTCGGCCTCGCCTACCTGGTGATCATGGCGGTGCTCGTCGTGCTGATCCTGGTCACGGTACGCGAGCGGCGGGCACTGGTGGCCAGGATGGGCGACGTGCTGCCCCGCTACGAGGGCACCGGCCTGGTCGGCGCCCAGGACCTGCGCATGCTGACCACGCTGAAGGCCCGCAAGCACGCGCGGGCCTGGGCGAAGAAGGCGGGCCTCGGCCGGGCGATGTCGGACTACCAGCAGGCGGCCACCGAGCTGACGATGCTGCACGTGCGGGCCGAGCGCGAGCGCATGGACCTGGAGTCGTTCGCGGCCGAGCGCGACGCCCTCCTGGACGTGATGGCGCGGGCCCGCCGCTGGTGACCCGCCTGTCCGCGACGCCCGCCTATGGTCAAGAATGGGGCAATGACCTGGATGGAGATCGAATCAGCTGAAGAACTCCGTGACCTGCTGGGCGAGGTGATGCCGCGAGCGGCGACCAAGGAACGCCCCAAACTGCACGAGCTCGACCGCGCGTGGCTGGCGGCCTCGCCGTTCTGCCTGATCGCGACCTCGAGTGACGACGGCACCTGCGACGTGTCCCCGAAGGGCGACCCGGCGGGCTTCACCCACGTGATCGACGACTCCACGATCGCCATCCCCGACCGGCCGGGCAACCGCCGCGCCGACGGGTTCCTCAACATCCTGCGCAACCCGCACGTCGGGCTGATCTACATGATCCCGGGCAGGAACGAGACCCTGCGCATCAACGGCAGGGCGCGCCTGGTGCGCGAAGCGCCGTTCTTCGACGAGATGATCGTCAAGGGCCACCGGCCCCACCTGGCGCTCGTGGTGGAGATCGAAGAGGTCTTCCACCACTGCGCGAAGGCGTTCATGCGGTCTTCGCTGTGGAAGCCGGAGACGTGGAGCCCCGACGGGCTGCCCTCGCACGCCCGGATCGTCAAGGACGTCCAGACGGTCACCGAGAGCGTCGAGCAACTGGAGGCGTACTACAGCAGAGGCTACGCCGACAAGCTCTACCAGGCGTGATCACGCGGCGGGCGTCGGCCCGCCGGGGAACAGGATCACGTTGCGGCCGCTGTAGGCGCGCAGGTCGACGACTTTGGGGTCGGGGACCACGGGCCTGCGGCGGTCGCCGGAACGGATGTCACGAACCTTGTGCCTGGCGACACGTGGCGGCACCACCACAAGCCTCTTCATCCTCATGCCCCCCGGCGTGATGTTTCTGTTACCTATGTTATCTACAGAACCACCCGTAAGTTGGTCGTAAGGACCACAATCAGTAAGGAAGTCGTCGTCCCGACGGGGTGCGCAGGTCCAGGTCAGGGCGTTTCTTGGTCGATGGCTTGCTCTTTCTGACGCGTCGCATGGTCCGCCCCCTCTCGCTTCCCACGGTGACCCGGCCCGGTTGCCGCCGGGTTGGCAGGCAGTTGCAACCTAACCGGCGCCCGTCTCCGCTCTCAACGCATTTCTCCCGGGACTTCCGTTACACAACCGGGTGGTGACCGGGAACCCGTCTTGGAACTGGGCGGGCATCTTCATCTGCATGAACACCAGAACGATCATCACGGCCGCCCTCGCAGCGGGCGCCCTGGGCGCGCTCGCCCTCTTCCCCGCCTCGGCCGCCGCCGCCAAGGACCGGTGCGCCTTCGCCCCGAACCGGGTCGAGTACTCCGACAACAGCAAGATCGCCAAGCGGCAGCACCGCACCTACTGCAAGAACGACCTCATCGGCAGGGACGGCTCCCTGACCGCCAAGGGCCGCGCCTGGCAGAACCTCAGGAACGGCGAGACCGCGCCCGCCGGCTCCGAGGAGCAGGCCGGCACGCAGCTCTACCGCTACCACAAGCTCGGTCTCTGGAACCCCGACAAGGTCGAGTACGCCGGCGGCGCGGCCCGCGCGCTCAAGCAGTTCAAGAACTGGCACTCCCGGGAGTACCTCGACGTCAAGGGCGGCTGGAACAAGCGGGGTAAGGCGCGCTTCCCCCGCTGACCCGGCCCCCGCGCGGGCGCGCTGCCGACGGACCTGCGGCAGCGCGGCCGCGCAGGCCAGACGGCGGCGCGCGGTGCAGAATATGGGCTGCCGTTGGGGAAAGGGCGAGATGAGAAGGGGTATCTCCTCCGCGCGATCGACCGACGAGAGGAGCCCGGCCATGGCGGCCTGCGAGACCTGCGGCAACGACTACGACATGAGCTTCGAGGTGCACGCGCAGGGCGCCGTGCACACCTTCGACTCCTTCCAGTGCGCGATCCAGGCGATGGCGCCGATCTGCGAGCACTGCGGCGCCCGGGTGATCGGCCACGGCGTCCAGGTGGACCGCGCCTGGTACTGCTGCGCCCACTGCGCCCGCCAGGAAGGCGCCACCGGCATCGTCGACCGCGCCGGCGCCTACGCCTGAGGCTCAGTCCTCCAGATAACGCAGGATCGCCAGCACCCGGCGGTTGTAGTCGGCGTGCTGCGGCAGCTCCAGCTTGTCGAAGATGGCGTTGACGTGCTTCTCCACCGTGCTGAGCGAGACGTGCAGCCGCTCGGCCACGGCCGTGTTGGCCAGGCCCTCCGCCAGGTGCTCCAGGACCTGCCGCTCGCGCGCCGACAGCCGCGCCAGCGGGTCGGCGTGCGTGGTGCGGGCCAGCAACTGCCTGACCACCTCGGGATCCAGCACGGTACCGCCTGCCCGCACCCGCTCCAGCGCGTCCAGGAACTCGCCGACCTCGGAGACCCGGTCCTTCAGCAGGTAGCCGACGCCGGTGCCGGACAGCAGCCGGGCCGCGTAGGTCTTCTCCACGTACTGCGACAGGACCAGCACGCCGGTCCCGGGCCACCGCGAACGGATCTCCAGCGCGGCCCGCAGGCCCTCGTCGGTGTGGGTGGGCGGCATCCGCACGTCCACGACCGCCACCTCGGGCCGGTGCTCCTCGACCGCCGCCAGCAGGGCGCCGGCGTCGCCCACGGCCGCCGCCACCTCGTGGCCGGCGTCCTCCAGCAGCCGGATCAGCCCCTCGCGCAGCAGGACCGCGTCGTCGGCCAGGACTAGCCGCACGGCAGCACCGCCCGCACGGTGGTCCCGCCCGCGCCGCTGACCACCTCGAAGCGGCCGTCGAGCGCCCGCACCCGCCTGGCCAGCCCGGACAGGCCGCCTCCCGACGGGTCGGCGCCGCCCACGCCGTCGTCGGAGACCGTCATCGCCACCATCGCCGCATCCTCCTCGCGCAGATCGACCAGGATGTCACGGGCACGCGCGTGCTTGACGGCGTTGGTGATGGCCTCGCGGGCCACGAAGTACAGGGCGGTCTCGACTTCGGAGACGGGGCGGGCGCGCAGGCCGTACCGGACGGTGACGGGGACGCCCGCGCGCTCGGCCACGCCGTCGAGCGCGGCCCTCAGCCCGAGCTCGTCGAGCGCGGTGGGGTAGACGCGCCAGGCGACGCTGCGCAGTTCGTCGAGGAGCCTGCGCGACTCGCCGTAGGCCTGGTCGATGAGCTCGGGCGCGGCGGCGGGGCTGTGGCGGGCGCGGCCGAGCAGCATGGCCAGCGCCACGCCGCGCTGCTGCACGCCGTCGTGCAGGTCCCGCTCGATCCTGCGCCGCTCGTCGTCGACGGCGCGCACGATGCCGAGCCTGGTGTCGGTCAGCTCGGCGATGCGCAGCCGCATCCGCTCCTGCGGTCCAGGCCCGAGGAAGAGTACGGCCAGCCGCCGCTCCGCCCACGCCACCAGCTCCACCGCGCCCAAGGCCAGCGCCAGCACGACCAGGCCGCCGCTCAGCCCGATCGTCCAGCTCAGCGTCTCCAGGCGCAGGCCGGGGAAGGTCAGCGAGACGACGTCCGAGCTGCCGGTGACCAACGCCCAGACCGAGCCGCCCAGGAACAGCGCGGCCACGAAGACCAGCACGAACACCGCGTACCCGCCGGTGACGCCGAGCAGCGAGCGCAGCGCCAGGTAGGAGTAGGACGGCGGCGCGGCGTCGCCGTCGCGGCCGAGCCAGGCGAGCCTGCGGTGTTCGAGCCGCATGACGGCCGGGCCCCAGCGTCGCCTGGCGGGCCAGGCGACGGCCAGCAGCCCGAGTTCGAGCAGGCCGGACAGCAGTCCGGCGAGCACGCCGGCCAGCCTGATCCCGATGACTCCCGCCACGGCTGCGCAGTCTAGGCGTCGCGCCGGCGCAGGACGACATATCCGGCGGCCAGCGCCGCCGCCGCCCACACCAGCAGCCACGCCAGCCCCTCGGCCGGCGCGTACGGCATCGGCCCGCCCGTCATGTTCTCCGCGCTCTCCATGAACGCCAGCCCGGCGAACATCGGCAGCCGCATCGACGCCTCGATCAGCGCGGGCGCCCCGGTCATCATGATCAGCAGCGGCAGCCCCATCATCAGCAGGAACACGACCGTCAGCGTCCCCGCCGCGCTGCGCAGCGCCGCCCCGGCCCCGACGGTCAGCACGCCCACCAGCGCGCAGAACACCCCCAGCCGGACCAGGTCGCCCGCCGTCTCGCCCGCCGCCAGCGTGACCGGCGCGGAGAACGGCTCCATCCGCAGCAGCAGGTACGCCGGCACCGCCCCCGCGCCCCCGCTCACCACGCCGGCGGCGAACATGACCGGCGCCACCACCAGCGCCTTCGCCGCCAGCAGTCGGCCCCTGACCGGCGTCGCCTGCAGCGCCACCCGGATCCCGCCGGAGGAGTACTCCGAGGTGACCACCAGCATCGCCAGCGCCACCAGCGCGAACTGGGCGAACACCGACGCGGACACCACCGGCTCCGTGGCGGCCAGCCGTTCCGTGCGCGGCTGGCCGTTGTGCGAGCCCAGCGCGCCGGCCACCGTGACCGAGGCCAGCACCATCAGCGCCGCCGCCCCCGCCAGGCACCACCAGGTCGAGCGGACCGACCACAGCTTGACCCACTCCGCGGCCATCGCCCGTCTCATACCCGGCTCCCGTACTCGGTGCTGTCCGCGGTCAGCTCGTGGAAGGCCTGCTCCAGCAAGGGCTCCTGGGCGCTCAGCTCGTGCAGCCCGATGCCCGCCTCGTGGGCCAGGTCGCCGATCCGCTCGATCGTCGCGCCGGTGACCACCAAACTGCTCTCGCCGGTCCTGGACACCTCGGCGCCGGCGGCGCGCAGCCGTACGGCGAGGTCTCCGGCGTGCGGGGTGCGGACCCGCACCGCGCCCGCCGCGACCACCTCGCTCAGCGGCGCGTCCACGATCAGCCTGCCGCGCCCGATCACCACGAGATGGTCGGCGGTGAGCTGCATCTCGCTCATCAGATGGCTGGAGACGAAGACCGTCCTGCCCTCGCCGGCCAGGCGGCGCATCAGCCGCCTGACCCAGCGCACGCCGTCCGGGTCGAGACCGTTGACCGGCTCGTCGAACATCAGCACCGCCGGGTCGCCCAGCAGCGCGGCGGCGATCCCGAGCCGCTGGCTCATGCCCAGCGACAGCGCGCCCGCCCGCCGGCCCGCCGCGCGCTCCATCCCCACGGTCTCCAGCACCTCGCCGACGCGCGCCCTGCCGATCCCGTTGGCGCGCGCCAGCGCCAGCAGATGCGCCCGCGCCGAGCGCCCCGGATTCACCGCGCGGGAGTCCAGGAGCGCGCCGACCGTCCGCAGCGGGTTCTCGATCCTGTGGTACGGCCGGCCGCCCACGAGCGCCGTGCCCGCGTCCGGCCGGTCGAGTCCGAGGATCATGCGCATGGTCGAGGATTTGCCCGCGCCGTTCGGGCCGAGGAAGCCGGTCACGGCGCCGGGCCGTACCTCCAGGGTGAGGTCGTCGACCGCGGTGCGCGCGCCATAGCGCTTGGTCAGCCCGCGTAGTGTGATCATGGCTCAACGCTAGGGAAAGCCCAGGTGAGCGGCCATGGGGGCGGACCGTCGAGTCCTATGGCGGTTAACCGCCACCGAACGGCGAGCTCACCACCCCCTCCGTCGTCAGCCGCGCCAGCATGGCCTTCATCGCGTCGGCGTCGTTGAGGTGGGGGAACGGCTCGTCCGGCACCTCGGCGCCCAGGAACGCGCACAGCGGCTCCCAGCCCTCGCGCACGTCGAAGACCAGCAGCCGCTCGGGCTCGATCGCCCGCTTGACGGCCTCGGTGTGCAGGTCGAAGAACTCCACGGCCACCTCCACCGGCGGCATGTCCTGGGCCATCGAGAAGTCCGGCCCGAACGCCGCCCGCCCGATGGAGTCCATGACCGGCGCCAGCCTGCGCATCGAGCCGAGCACCCGCTCGGCGGCGGGCGGCAGGTCGCCGGCGGCCAGCATCCTGGGACCGCTGGAGATCAGCGTCCGCATGCTCGCGTGCCAGCGCACCGGGTCGCGTACGGTGAGCACCACCTTGGCCTCGGGGTAGGCCGCGGCCTGCTCGCGCCAGAAGTGGCTCGCGGGCCAGTCCATGGCCGAGCGGTAGCCCGCCAGGACCCGGTCCCAGTCGACCTCGCGGCCCTCGGCCACGGCCACCCAGCGGTCCACGTGGTCGGGGTGGGTGAGGACCTCGTACATGTGATAGCAGGGACCGAAGCCCAGCCGCTCCAGAGCGGCCTTCATCGAAGAGGTACCGGTGCGCGGGAAGCCCGCGCCGATCACGTCGAGCATGACGCCGTCTCCTCTGCTGATCATGGATTCGCGCCGGGCGAATATCTGTCTACGATTACATGACCAACTGGAGAATTCTCCCGTTAGGACCTGTTGTCATGCTCGGATCGTTGGCCAAGATCGCTGGCGAGGGCGGTGTACCCCAGGCCGCCCCCGATCGAAGGGCAATGATGAAGAACCTGCTCAAGACCGCCGTGGTTGGTGTCACGGTCGCCGCTGCCACGTTCGCTCTCGCCCAGCCCGCGCTGGCCAACTCCTTCAGCCGCAACGTCGGTGACGGCACCGTCGCCTACGACGACGGCGGCGACCGCTTCTGCGCCGCGGCGTTCAACACCGAGGGCGCCCGCTGGGTGCGGGTCAAGCTCGTCCCGATCTCCCGCCCCGGCCCCTCGCCGGAGATCACCGACCGCAACAACTACTACGGCCACTCGGGCAACACCTGCACCACCGCCCTGGCCACGGCCTACGAGGACACCCGCTACCGCGCCGACATCACCTCCTACTGGGGCGAGCGCGGCACGACGGTCACCCACAGCCCCACCTACTTCTACAGCTAGTCGTCTCCGGTTTCCGGCCCGTTCCGCGCGGGCCGGAAACCGCCGGGCCCTCGGCTGGTGACCGGCGTGGAGGGGAACCGTACTGTGGGTCGTGTGACCGACTTTGACGTGCTCGTGGTGGGTTCGGGACCCGGCGGGCAGAAGGCGGCCATCGCGGCCGCCAAGCTGGAGAAGCGGGTCGCCGTCGTGGAACGGCGCAACATGATCGGCGGCGTGTGCATCAACACCGGCACGATCCCCTCCAAGACCCTGCGCGAGGCCGTCCTCTACCTCACCGGCCTCAACCAGCGCGAGATGTACGGCCAGTCCTACCGGGTCAAGGACGAGGTCACGGTCGCGGACCTGGGCATCAGGACGCAGCACGTGATCGGCCGCGAGGTGGACGTGATCCGCAGCCAGCTCTCCCGCAACCACGTCGCGGTGCTGACCGGCTCGGCGCGCTTCGTCGACCCCTACACCCTCGACGTCATCGACGAGCAGGGACGTGACGTCAAGGTCAGCGCCGCCAAGATCATCATCGCCACCGGCACCCGGCCCGCACGGCCCGAGTCCGTCGAGTTCGACGAAGAGACGATCATCGACTCCGACGGCATCCTGAACCTTCCCGCCGTACCCGACTCGCTGGTCGTGGTGGGCGCCGGGGTGATCGGCATCGAGTACGCCTCGATGTTCGCCGCGCTCGGCACCAAGGTCACCGTCGTCGAACGGCGCGAGCGCATGCTGGACTTCTGCGACCTGGAGATCGTCGAGGCGCTCAAATACCACCTGCGGGACCTGGCCGTCACCTTCCGCTTCGGCGAGACCGTCGCCGCCGTCGAGAAGCGGCCACGCGGGGCGATCACGCTGCTGGAGAGCGGCAAGAAGATCCCGGCCGCGACCGTCATGTACTCCGCCGGACGCCACGGGATGACCGACGAGCTGGGCCTGGAGGCCGCGGGGCTCTCGGCCGACGACCGGGGGCGCATCTCGGTGGACGCCTTCTACCGCACCGCCGTACCGCACATCTACGCCGTCGGCGACGTGATCGGCTTCCCCTCGCTGGCGGCCACCTCGATGGAGCAGGGCCGCATCGCCGCCCACCACGCCTGCGAGGAGCCGCTGGGTGGGCTGTCGTCACTGCAGCCGATCGGGATCTACACGATCCCCGAGGTGAGCTTCATCGGGCAGACCGAGGACGACCTGACCCGTTCGCACGTGCCGTTCGAGGTGGGCATCTCCCGCTACCGCGAGCTGGCCAGGGGCCAGATCATCGGCGACACCTACGGCATGCTCAAGCTCCTGGTCTCGCCCGAGGATCGTTCGCTGCTGGGCGTGCACGTGTTCGGCACCGGCGCCACCGAACTGCTGCACATAGGCCAGGCCGTCATGGGCTGCGGGGGGACGGTCGACTACCTGGTGGACGCGGTCTTCAACTATCCGACGCTGGCCGAGTCGTACAAGGTCGCGGCGCTGGACGCGGTCAACAAGCTGAGGCGGGTCGCCAGGTTCGAGCTGTGAGGTCTTGACGCGCCGGGGTGGGCACGTATCTTTCACTTAGGAAAGTTTCCTAAGAATTCCCTCTCTTCTCCCAGCCCGGAGCGAGGTCGGCACCGGGCGCACCGAACGTCGCCCCGCGTCACCAGCATTCTGGAGAGGTCATGAGAAGAACCCTGCGCGCCCTCGCCGCGACCGCGCTCGCGGCCGGAGCCGTCACGGCCGGGCTGGTCACGCTGACCCCCGCGTCGGCGGCGGTCGCCGAGTGCGAGTACGGCTTCGGCCAGAACTCGTTCTCCGCCCGCTGCACGACGAGCGGCTCCGCGTACGAGTACCGCGCGTGGGTCCAGTGCGTCAACGGCCGTAGGGACGGCAGTTGGGCCAGGACCAACAGCGGCGTGTGGAGCGCCGCGAGCTGCGGACCCTGGTGGATCGACCGCGTGAGCTACGGCCTGGACAAGCGCCCCGTAGCCTGACCCACCCGCGCCACGACAGAGAGCCCGCTCCCACACACCCCGGGGGCGGGCTCTTGCCGTGGCGCGTTACGAGCGTGTGATCACGATCGGCCACGATGGGCGGACGGCCGGCGGACGGGGGCGTGACATGAGGCGGTGGAAGACGGCGACGGTCCTCGTCGCCATGGGGCTGGCCCTGCTGGTCAGCGCGGACACCCGGCAGAGCGTCAGCTGTGGGACCACCTTCACCGACGCCGAGATCCAGGAGTTCTGGGCCGGAACACAGCACCAGCAGCCCCAGCAGCCCCCGGACCCGAGTTTCTGGATGAGGGGGGCTCAGAAGCCCGGCTTCGTGGCGCCCATCGGAGTCGAGACCGGCTGCCCCTGAACGGGTGGCCTACGAGCAGTCGGTCCAGCCGCCGCCACGGCCCCAGTCGCAGGCGTCGACCTTCTTCAGATCCGTGCCCCGGTAGAGGGCCGCCATGTCGCCGTCGTTGTTCCACACGTACTGGCGGCGGTTCCAGAACACGCCACTCGTCCCGTCGTTGCCCTGACCGGTCCGCACGGTCACCGTCTTGCCGGGCTTGAGGACGAAGGCGAGGAACCGGTACTTGTAGCCGGTCTCGTCGCGCAGGATCCACTTCTCCAACTGGATGGCCGTTCGCGTCGTGTTCTTCAGCACCACGTACTCGGCGTTGAGGCTCGCGTTGGAGCGCGTGTCCTTGCCCGGGCTGTCGTAGTACACCTTGATGATTTGTACGGCCGGAGTTGCCGCGTGGGCGGGCAGGCCGGTCGAGACGAGGGCGGCCAGCGTGGCCGCGGCGATGGGGAGAGCTCGCACCGTCGAGTCCTCTGCGTCGGAGGTGAACAGGAACGTTCCATGGGACGGCGGAGCCCGACAATTCGTTGTCACTCCGTCCGGATCCGGACATCCCCATCTCCAGAGGGCATCGGGATATATGTCTACGTAACTTGGGAAAAGACCGCTACGCTCCTGCCGATCCATCTGACCGGGAGGAACCGATGCGGCGCTGGCTGCCCGCCTATCTCGTGCTGGCGCTCGTCTGGGGCAACAGCTTCTTCTTCATCAAGGTCGCCGTCGGTGAACTGCATCCGCTGCAGGTGTCGTTCACCCGCATGGTGATCGGCGCCGCCACGCTGCTGGTCGCCGTCGCGATCAGTCGTAAGGCGCTGCCGCGTGATCCGCGGCTCTGGGGGCACTTCCAGGTGGCCTCGGTGGTGCTGACCACGCTGCCGTTCACGCTGTTCGCCTGGGGTGAGCAGTACGTGTCCTCCGTGGTCGCCGCTATCTGGAACGCCACCACGCCTCTGTGCACGCTCGCCTTCACCCTCCTGCTGCGCGCGGAAAAGCCGACCGCGAGCCGGATGGCCGGGCTGGGGCTCGGGTTCGCGGGGGTCATGGTGGTGCTCGGAGTCTGGCAGCCGATGGCGGGCGGGCAGCTCGGCGGCAGCCTCGCCTGCTTCGGGGCGGCGCTCTGCTACGGCGTCGGCGGCGCGTACATGGGCCGGTTCATCACCGGGCGGCGGAGCGAGGCGCCCGTGGTGCTGGCGGCGGGGCAACTGCTCAGCGGGGCCGTGCAGCTCGGCGTGATCACCGCGATCGCGGGGGTGCCGCTGGTGGACACCACGGTCTCGGCCGGGGTGTGGTGGAGCATGCTCGCGCTCGGCGGGCTCGGGACCGGGGTGGCGTACCTGCTGCTCTACTGGGTCCAGGGGCAGGCGGGCGTGACGACCACCTCGACGGTGACCTATCTGCTGCCCGTGTTCGCGGCCCTGTCGGGGGTGGTGATCCTGGGCGAGGCGCTGACCTGGAACCAGCCGGTCGGCGCCGTGGTCATCCTGGCGGCCATCGCGCTCACCCAGGGGGTGACGCGGCGCGGGGCCGTCCCTCTCAAGACGCCCGTCACCACGCGCGCGGACGTCTGAGCGCTCAGTCCTCCGCGGGCTCTGCGGGCTTGCGGGCGCGCGCGGCGGAGGGCTTCTTGCGGCCCGCCACGAGCGTGTCGCCCGGCTCGTCGGACCCTCCGTTACGGCTGCGCGGGCGCGGATGCGGCGTGGTGTCCTCGGAGGCGGCGGCGGGCTTCTCCTTCTCCTTCTCCTCCTCGGCTGGGGCGGGGATCGGCGGCGCGTACGGCTCCCGCAGCGAGGCGATGACCCGGTCGGCCTCGTTGTCGGCGGCGAACTCCGAGGCCGCCTCGGACTCCCTGCGCCTGATGACCACCATGTGGTCCACGGAGATGCGTCCGGCGCCCACCACGGCCAGCAGGATCGCGGCGGCGCCCAGGGCGATGAGCTCGTTGGTGGTGACGGGGTTGAGCGGCGGCGCGATCAGGAAGACGGCCAGCGCCTCGACGAAGAGGACGAGCCCGGTCACCGGCACGGCCAGCCCGGCGATGAGCAGCGCGCCGCCGATGAGCTCGGTGAGCATGGTGACGGTGGCCCAGGCCCCGGGCGCGGGGGCGCCCTGCTTGGCGAACTCCTCGCCGGTGGCCAGCAGGCCGACCTGAAGCTTGCTCCAGCCGTTGGCGAAGAAGAGCCCGCCCACGCCGACACGAGCCACTAAAGCCGCTATATCTCGCATTGCCTGTCTCACGGTAGATGCCTGCCCTGAACGGGACATCACACACCTCAATCGCGGCGAAGCAGCCAGGCGACCGCGAGCGCGGTCAGGCTGAGGAGGAGCACGCTGACCACGACCGTCGTGTGCAGCGCGTTGACGAAGGCCCAGCGCGCGGCGCCGAGCAGTTCGCGTCCCGCCTCGCCGCCGACCTGCTCGGCGACGTGGGCCGCGCCCGCCAGCGACTGCCTGGCCTGGTCCATGCCGACCTCAGGCACCCCAGCTACGGCCGGCACCGCGGGAGAGTAGGCGAGGGTGGTGATGGTGCCCAGCACGGCGACGCCGAGCCCGGCCCCGAGCTCGTAGGCGGTCTCCTCGACGGCCGCCGCCCCGCCCGCGCGCGACTCCGGGCAGGCGGACATGATCGTGTCGGAGGCGGCGAGCAACGCCACCTGCACGCCGAACCCGATGCCGACGAAGCAGAAGGCGAGCATCACGGGGTGACCCTCGACGCCCCAGGTCAGCGTGGGCGACAGCGACACCGCGACCAGCGCGAGCCCGCCGCTCATGGTGGCCCGCATGCCGATCCTGGGCAGGATGCGCGCGGCGGCCAGCCCGCCGGTGATCGCGGAGACGACCAGCGGCAGCATGCGCACGGCGGCCTGCAGCGGGCTGTCGCCGAGCACGAGTTGCAGATACTGGGCCAGCATCAGTTGCAGCCCGACCAGCGAGAAGACGCCGAGCAGCACCCCGGCGACCCCGGTGGTGAACTCCCTGCGGCGAAACAGCTCCACGTCCAGCAGCGGCGCGGCCAGCCTGGTCTGCCGCCTGACGAACCACACCAGCAGCGCCACGCCCCCCGCGAAGACCGCCAGGGCCGCGGCGAACGGCAGCAGCCCGCCCGAGCCCGCCTCCTTGAGCCCGAAGGCCAGCGCCAGGATGCCGAGGACGGACAGGACGGCGCTGAGCGCGTCCCAGCGGCGCCCGCCGCGCTCGCGCGACTCCGGCAGCAGCCGGACCGCGGCGGGCAGCAGCACGAGCAGGATGGGCACGTTGACGAGGAAGACCGCGCCCCACCACCAGCCGACGAGCACGCCGCCGACGAGCGGCCCCACGGCGGCGCCCGCCGCGGCCACGGCGCTCCAGACGCCCAGCGCGACGGCGCGCTCGCGCCGGTCGGTGAAGACCTGGCGGATGATCGAGAGCGTGGCCGGCATGATCATGGCCCCGCCGACGCCGAGCAGCGCGCGGGCCGCGATGAGCATGGCGGGGCTGGTCGCGGCCGAGGCCAGGGCGGAGGACACGCCGAACAGGACGAAACCGGTCAGCACCAGCCTCTTACGGCCGTAGCGGTCGCCCAGGGTGCCGAACAGGATGAGCAGCGGGGCCACGACCAGGGAGTAGACGTCGATGATCCACAGCAGTTGCACCGCGGACGGCTCCAGCGCGGCCGTCAGCGCGGGCACCGCGATGTGGAGCACCGTGGCGTCCACGGTGATCAGCAACAGGCTCAGGCACAGCAACACGAGCACGGCCCAGCGGTTGTCGTTTCCGACCCGCTGGGCCCGTTTCATGATGGGCGCGGCCTGGGTGACGGTCATGGAACCCCCAGCGGGCCGCCTCGGTCGCAACGGGCCCGCGTAAGCATGCGTGGCAGCTTAGGCGATGTGCGGCACTTGGCATAGCGGTATCGGATGATCCACATCTCGCCCGGACCTCTCTAGAGAGATACAGGCATATGTCCGGATCTATGAAAGTTCTACCAACCACCCGATCATGACCGTGTGGGGAAAGACGGGACGGGCGACGATCCTGACCGATCCCCGCGCGAATGGTGCGCCCTGTCCGCGGCCCGGCTGCGCGACGGCCGCCCCGAGTCCGCCCTCGAAGCCGCCCAGAAGGCCGCGGGACTCGACCCCGACGCCGAATGGGCCCACCGCCTCATCAGCCTCGCCGAGGAACGGCTCGGCCGCGACGCCGAGGCCCTGGCCCACGCCGAGCACGCCGTACGGCTGGCCCCCGGCTCCTGGCAGGCCCGCCTGCGCCTGTCCGCGGCCCTGCGCCACGCCCCCGGCGGCTGGGAGCAGGCGGTACGCCACGCCGAGCTGGCCCGCTCCTACGCCCCCGAAGAGCTGACCCCGCACCTCCAGCTCGGCGACCTGGCCCTGATCCGCGGCGAGCACCGCAGGGCCAGGACCGCCTACGCCGCCGCTCTGGAGCGTGACATCGCCCACCCCCAGACCCGCGTCAACCTCGGCCTCGCCTGGCTGCGCTGGGACAGCCCCCGCGCCCACCACGACCCCGTCTGGCCGCTCGACCCGCGCGAGAGCGGCCGCGCCAGGCGGGCTTTGGAGGTGTGGTCGCGCCAGACCCGCCTGCTCCTCGCCGTGGCCACGCTGGCCGTCGCCTTCGCCGCGCTCGTCCTCGATCTCGGGCCGCAGGCCAGGCTGGGCGGCGCGGCCGTCCTCGCGGTCGTGGTGGTGCTGACCGTGCGGCAGGCGCGCAGGGTCGGCGTGTGGTCCTACGTGCCGGCCATGTTCGGCCGCGCGCCCTGGCTCGGCACGACGGTCGTCTCGGCGCTGGTGGCGGTGGCCGCGTTCGCCGCGTGGCTGGTGCTGCCCGCGTTCACCGCCGCGTTCGACCCGGTCTGGGCCGGGCTGACCGGCATCCTCGTGCTCGGCTGGCCCGCCCTGGCCGTCCTGCACGGGCTCGGCGGCGTCTGGCGGGGCCGGCCGCTGCGGGCGCTGGAGGAGTTCGCGCTGGCCCGCGGGGAACGCGAGGGGCGGCGGAACACCGGGGTGGTGCTCTGGATCGTTCTCGGCCGGGTCTGGTCGGTGCTCGTGCCGCTGGTGCTCGGGGCGCTCGTCCTGGAGCCGCGGGCGGCGGTGGTGGCGCTGGCGGTGCCGTACCCGCTGGTGGAGGCCTATCGCAAGGCCCGCCACGGCGAGGACCGCTGGCTGCTGGCCGCCGCGCTGCTGGTCGTCGTGGCCGCGCCGGCGTGCGCGGCCGGGGGAGTGTTCGCGCTGGCCTGGGCGTGGTGGGCGGGGCTGGCCGCGCTCGGCGCGGTCGCGGCACTCTTCGCGCTGCGCGGCGCGCGCGCCTGGTGGAAGGGCGCGCCGGGCCCGTGGCGCGCCTCACTGATCATGGCCGAGCCCCTGCTCGGCGACGCGCCGTCCGTGGCCCTTTCCCCCGAGGTACGGCAGGCCTTCGCCTACGCCAGATCCGTGGTGCTCACCTACACCGACCCGGCGGGCCCGCGGGTCGTCGGCGCGGTCGCCTCGGTGACCAGGGCGGGCGAGCTGCGCCTGATCGCCGAGCCGCGGGCATGGGCGGCCGTCGAGGCCGACCCCAGGGTGGCGGTGTTCGCCGCCGACCCGCTGCAGCGCAGGTTCTGGGTGGAGGTACGCGGCATCGCCCTGGCCGGCTCCGACGTGCTCCGGGTGACACCGAGCCATGTTCTGGTAGGGGAGTTCCCGGGCCGGCACCAACGCCGCTAACGTCGGGAGATGGATCTGCTGCGCACCCCGGAGGAACGCTTCGCGAACCTGCCGGACTTCCCCTGCGAACCGCGCTACGCCGAGGTCGACGGCATCCGCATGGCCTGGTACGAGGCGGGCCCGCCCGGCGCGCAGCCGGTCGTGCTGCTGCACGGCGAGCCGAGCTGGTCCTTCCTCTACCGCCACGTCATGCGCGAACTGGCCGAGGCGGGGCTGCGCGCGATCGCCGTCGACCTGGTCGGCTTCGGCCGCTCCGACAAACCGGCCGACCCCGCCGACCACACCTACGCCCGCCACGTCGAGTGGACCCGCCGCCTCCTGCTGGACGAGCTCGGCCTGACCGGCATCACCATGGTCGGCCAGGACTGGGGCGGACTGATCGGACTCCGGATCGTCGCCGAGCACCCCGAGCGCTTCGCCAGGATCGTCGCCGCCAACACGGGCTTGCCGGCCGGTGACATTCCCATGCCCGAGGTCTGGCACCGGTTCAAGGACGCCGTCATGACCGCGCCCGCGCTCGACATCGCCAGGTTCGTCCAGTCCGGCTGCCGCACCGAGCTGTCCCAGGCCGTCCGGGACGCCTACGACGCGCCCTTCCCCGACGAGAGCCACAAGTCCGGCCCGCGCGCCCTGCCCGGACTCGTCCCGGACACGCCCGAAGATCCGGCCGCGCCCGCCAACCGCGCTGCCTGGCAGATCCTCACCACGCTCGGCCTGCCGTTCCTCGTCGCCTTCTCCGACGGCGACCCCATCACCGGCGGCATGGCGCCCATCCTGAAGCGGACCATGGCAGGCGCCGCCGGGCTGGAGCATCCGGTGATCGCGGGGGCCGGTCACTTCCTCCAGGAGGACGCGGGCGCGGAGCTGGGCCGGCACATCGCCGCATTCGTCACCGCCACCTAGCGTGTCGGCAGCGCCCAATCGTCGGTCCGGTGCGGTATAACCGGGGTCGGACCGGGGAGGCGTGATGCGGGAGTCCGACAGGACCCGGCCGGCGGGCAGAGCCGCCGCACGGGATCTGTTCGAGCGAGTGAGGTTGCGGTATTTCCAGTTTCCCCCGGCCGTGCGCCGGGTGTTCTACGTCGGCGTGCTCGTCGCCGCCCTCGGGGTCGGCGCGGCGCTGGGCTGGGAGCTGGGCCAGACCTTCCTGGTGACGATCGTGCTGCTGGGGTTCGCGGCGCTGACGTTGCACTTTCCCCGCGCCGCCGCCACGGCGGTGGTGGTCGCGGGCTGGCTGGCGCTGCTGCCGGTCTACATGACGATGGTGTTCGAGCCGCGCTCGGCCGCGCCCATGCTGCTCATGGTGCTGGTGGTGCCGGTCGCGGGCCTCGCCCACCTCATCCGCTGGGTCCCGCCCTGGCTGACCACGCTGATGGCGCTGGTGCCCGCCGGGTCCCTGGCCGCCGCGCTGGCCTCGGTCTCCGAGAGCGTGGCCCTGTGGGCGGCCTACGGCGCCGCCGCCGCGGTCCTGCTCTACCGCTTCGTCGCCGCCCGCCAGGTCAAGGCCCAGCTCACCAAGGAGGAGCAGGTACGCGTACGCGCCCGCGACGGCAGGCAGGAGACGCAGCAGGAGCGCGGCGCCCCGCACAAGCCGATCTCGGTCGAGGAGGCGCTCGCCGAGCTGGAGAGCATGATCGGCCTCGCGCCGGTCAAGGACCAGGTCCGCTCGATCGCCGCCTCCATCGAGGCCTCCAGGCTGCGCGCGGAGGCGGGCTACTCGGCCGAGCGGCCCACCCGCCACTTCGTCTTCGTCGGCCCGCCCGGCACCGGCAAGACCAGCGTCGCCCGCACCCTCGCCAAGATCTTCTACGCGTTCGGCCTGCTGGAGACGCCGCTGGTGGTCGAGGCGCAGCGCGCCGACCTGGTCGGCGAGTTCCTGGGCGCGACCGCGATCAAGACCAACGAGCTGGTCGACCGGGCGCTCGGCGGCGTGCTGTTCATCGACGAGGCCTACAGCCTGATCAACTCCTCCGACGGCCAGCCCGACCGCTTCGGCGCCGAGGCGGTGCAGACGCTGCTCAAGCGGGCCGAGGACGACCGCGAACGGCTGATCATCATCCTGGCCGGCTACGAGCAGGAGATGGCCGGCTTCCTGGCCTCCAACCCGGGCCTGGCCAGCCGCTTCGCCACCCGCGTGCGCTTCCCCAGCTACTCGCCCGCCGAGCTGGCCCAGATCACCGAGCTGCTCCAGGGCAGGCGCGGCGACCGCATGGGGCAGGGGGCGCCCGCCGCGCTGCTGGGCCTGTTCGAGGACGTCCAGCGCCGCGGCCTGGTCGACGAGCTGGGCAACGCCCGCTTCGTGCGCAGCCTGGTCGAGGCCGCCGCCCAGGCCCGCGACGTGCGCGTGGTCGGCGCCGGCGGCACCCCCACCACCGAGGACCTCGTCACCACCACCACGGCCGACCTCACCAAGGCCTTCGACGAGCTGACCGCCCGCTTCCGCGGCTACGAGGCCACGCCCACGCTGGAGGAGGCGCTCGGCGACCTCGACCGCATGGCGGGGCTGGAGCCGGTCAAGCGGCAGGTCCACGCGATCGCCGCCCAGCTCCAGGTGGCCAGGATGCGCCAGGAGCGCGGGCTGCCGACGCCGCCGCAGACCCGGCACTTCGTCTTCGCCGGCCCGCCCGGCACCGGCAAGACCACGGTCGCCCGCGTGCTCGGCCGCGTCTTCGCCGCCCTCGGCCTGCTGGCCAGGCCCGACGTGGTCGAGGCGCACCGCGCCGACCTGGTCGGCCAGCACCTCGGCGCCACCGCGATCAAGACCAACGAGCTGGTCGACCGGGCGCTCGGCGGCGTGCTGTTCATCGACGAGGCCTACAGCCTGGTCAACCCCGGCTACTCCGGCGGCGACGCCTTCGGCGCCGAGGCCGTGCAGACGCTGCTCAAGCGGGCCGAGGACGACCGCGACAGGATCGTCATCGTGCTGGCCGGCTACCAGCGCGAGATGGACGCCTTCCTGGCCACCAACCCGGGCCTGGCCAGCCGCTTCAACCAGCGCGTGGCCTTCCCCAGCTACAGCCCCGCCGAGCTGTCGGAGATCGCCGCCCTGCTGGCCGACAAGGCCGGCGACCGCTTCGACGAGGCGGCCCTGCGCGACCTCGACGAGGTCTTCGCCTGGGTGTGCTCGGAGAAGCTCATCGACGGGCTGGGCAACGGCCGCTTCGCCCGCTCGCTGTTCGAGCGGGCCGCGCTCCGGCGCGACGTGCGCCTGGCGGCGCTCGGCGGCGACGCCAGCTCCGCCGAGCTGACCACTATCACCAGCGAGGATGTCCGGGCAGCGGTGGACGAACTATCCGGACGCTAACGTAACTCCTCTTTGACACTTGGCTGCGGCCCCTCCATTACATGGTGTAGCACTATGACTACGGAGGGGAGGTGTGGATGGCGGGGTTCCTGGCTCGCAGGCTGCTCAACTATCTGGTGCTGGTCGCGGTGGCGTCGAGTCTGGCGTACATGCTGGCGGCCGGGGCGCTCGACCCGCGTTCCAACTACGCCGACCGCACTCCCAAGCCGCCGCCCGCCGTCGTCGACGCCCAGCTCACCGCGCTCAACCTCAACGACAAGACCCCGCTGCTGCAGCGCTACGCCACGTGGGCGGCCGGGGTGCTCCACGGCGACTTCGGCAAGACCGTCACCGGCACTTCGGTCAACGAGGACCTCGCCCGGCGGGCCGGGGTCACCTTCCGGCTGATCATGCTCGGGCTGGTCTTCGGCAGCCTGGCCGGCGTGCTGGTGGGCGCGTACGCGGCGGTCAGGCAGTACGGCTGGTTCGACCGGCTCTCGGCGGGGATGTCGTTCCTCGTCCTCGCGATCCCCGTGGTCGTGCTGGCCACCATGCTCATCCTCGCCGGCACCTGGCTCAACGAGAACGTCTTCGGCGGCCAGGTCTTCCTGGTCAGCGGCGAGTACTCCGACGGGCTGGAGACCGGGTTCTGGGGCGGCGTGCTCGACCGGCTGCAGCACCTCATCCTGCCGACGGTCTCGCTGTCGCTCGGCCTGATCGCCACCTTCAGCCGCTACCAGCGCAACATGATGCTGGACGTGCTCGGCGCCGACTTCGTGCGCACCGCCGTGGCCAAGGGGCTGAGCAGGCGCAAGGCGCTGACCAGGCACGCGCTGCGCACCGCGCTGATCCCCGTCGTCACCTACTTCGCCTTCACCTTCGGCACGCTGCTGACCGGGGCCACGTTCACCGAGAAGATCTTCGGCTGGCACGGGCTCGGCGAGCAGCTCATCAACTCGATCTTCACCAACGACGTCAACACCGTGGCCGCCATCGCCTTCCTCGCCGCCATCGCCGTCCTGGCCGCCTCGCTGGCGGCCGACGTGCTCCACGCCGCCCTCGACCCGCGGGTGAGAACGGCATGAGCCTGCAGGAGGAGGAGCTCGCCGAGGAGCTCCGGCAGACGCCGCGCGCGCCGTCGCGGCTGCGGATGGTGGGGCGCCGCTTCTTCGGCTCGGTCCAGGGGCGGATCGGCTTCGCCGTACTGGCGATGATGTTCCTGCTGGCCTTCGTGGGGCCGCTGTTCAGCCCGTGGACCTACACCGACAAGGACTTCACCGCCTTCCTGCAGCCGCCCTCGGCCCGGCACTGGTTCGGAACGCTCCAGACCGGCGCCGACGTCTACGCGGTCACGCTGCGCGGCATGCAGAAGTCGCTGATCGTGGGCCTGCTGGCGGCGCTGCTGTCCACGGCGCTGGCCGCGGCGGTCGGCGCGTTCGCCGGGTACTTCGCCGGGTGGACCGACCGCACGCTGAGCTGGATCACCGAACTGCTGCTCGTGCTGCCCGCCTTCCTCATCCTGGCGATCATGTCGCCGCTGTTCGGCGGCGGGCAGTGGGTGCTGTTCGTGGTGATGCTGGCGCTGTTCCTGTGGATGGTCACCTCGAAGGTCGTCAGGGGCATGACGATCTCGCTGAAGCAGCGCGAGTACATCCAGGCCGCCCGCTTCATGGGCGTCCCGCCCGTGACGATCATCTTCCGGCACGTGATCCCCAACCTGTCGTCGCTGCTCATCGTGGACGCCACGCTCAACGTCAGCGCCGCCATCCTCACCGAGACCTCGCTGTCGTACTTCGGCTTCGGCATCCAGCCGCCCGACGTCTCCTTCGGCACGCTCATCGCCGACGGCGCCAAGACCGCCGTCTACGCGCCGTGGACGTTCTGGTTCGTGGCCGCGCTGCTGGTCGTCACCGTGCTGGCCGTCAACCTCATCGGCGACGCGCTGCGCGACGCGTTCGACCCGGCCGCCGCAAGGAAGGGGCGGCGATGAGCGCGGGTGAGCCGGTGCTGGAGGTGCGCGACCTGCACGTCACCTTCGGCGACGTGCGCGCCGTGCGCGGCGTCAGCTATGCCGTACGGCCCGGCGAGGTCCTCGGCATCGTCGGCGAGTCAGGCTCCGGCAAATCCGTCACCTCCGCCGCGGTCATGGGACTGCTGCCCCCGAGCGCCGTGGTCACCGGCTCGGTGCGGCTCAAGGGCCAGGAGCTGATCGGCGCCCCGGAGAAGCGGCTGACCGCGCTGCGCGGCAGGACGATCTCCATGGTCTTCCAGGACCCGCTCTCGGCCCTCACCCCCGTCTACCGGGTCGGCGACCAGATCGCCGAGGCGGTGCGGATCCACCAGAAGGTCACCAAGGAGCAGGCCATGGTCCGGGCGGTGGAGCTGCTCGACCTGGTCGGCATCCCCAACCCGGGCCAGCGGGCGCTGGGCTTCCCGCACGAGTTCTCCGGCGGCATGCGCCAGCGGGCGGTCATCGCCATGGCCATCGCCAACGACCCCGACGTGATCATCTGCGACGAGCCGACCACCGCGCTCGACGTCACCATCCAGGCGCAGGTGCTGGAGGTGCTGAAGACGGCCCAGCGCGAGACCGGCGCCGCGATCGTCATGATCACCCACGACCTGGGGGTGGTGGCCGGGTTCGCCGACCGGGTGCTGGTCATGTACGCGGGGCGGCCGGTCGAGGTGGGGGCGGTGGACGACATCTACTACCGCACGCGCATGCCGTACACGGTGGGGCTGCTCGGCTCGATCCCGAGGGTCGACACGGGCGGGCGGCGGCCGCTGGTGCCCATCGAGGGCACGCCGCCGGCGCCCGCCGCGCTGCCACCCGGCTGCCCGTTCGAGCCGCGCTGCCCGATGGCGGTCGAGGAGTGCTCGGTGGCCGAGCCGGCGCTGCTGCACGTCGGGCCTGGGCACGAGGCGGCCTGCATCCGCTGGGCGGAGGCCGGGGTCAGGCCGCCGGGGCGGCACGCGGCCCACGCCGCGGCGGCTGCCGTACGCGGGGGGCGGGGCACGCAGGAGGTGGTCCTGCACGTGGACGGGCTGGTCAAGCAGTACCCGCTGATGAAGGGGTCGCTGTTCAAGCGCCGGGTCGGGACCGTGCACGCGGTGGCGGGGATCAGCTTCGACATCCGCCAGGGCGAGACGCTCGGGCTGGTGGGGGAGTCGGGCTGCGGCAAGACCACGACGCTGATGGAGATCCTGGAGCTGGCCGAGCCGCAGGACGGCAGGATCGTCGTGCTCGGCCAGGACACCGCGCGCATGGGCGCCGGCGACAGGATGGCGGTCAGGCGCGACCTGCAGGTCGTCTTCCAGGATCCGCTGGCCTCGCTCGACCCGCGGATGACCGTCCACGACATCCTGGCCGAGCCGCTGCGCACGCACCGGCGCGGCGACACCGGCTCGCGGGTGCGCGAGCTGCTGCGCCTGGTCGGCCTGGAGGAGGCCCACGCCGCACGCTACCCGCAGGACTTCTCCGGCGGCCAGCGCCAGCGCATCGGCATCGCCCGCGCGCTGGCCCTCGAACCGAAGCTGGTCGTCCTGGACGAGCCGGTCTCCGCCCTCGACGTCTCCATCCAGGCCGGCGTGATCAACCTGCTCGGCGAGCTGCGCGCCAGGCTCGGGCTGTCCTACCTGTTCGTCGCCCACGACCTGGCCGTCGTGCGCTACATCGCCGACCGGGTGGCCGTCATGTACCTCGGCAGGATCGCCGAGATCGGCCAGGTGGACACCGTCTACGACGCGCCCATGCACCCCTACACGCAGGCGCTGCTGTCGGCGATCCCGCTGCCCGACCCGGAGCGCGAACGCACCCGGCGCAGGATCCTGCTCGACGGCGACCTGCCCAGCCCCGCCGACCCGCCCTCGGGGTGCCGCTTCCGTACCCGCTGCCCGAAGTTCAGGACGCTCGCCGAGCACGAGCGGACCCGGTGCGTGGACAGCGAGCCCGAGGTACGCGCTCTCGCCCACGACCACGGCGTGGCCTGCCACTACGCCGAGAAGCTCGAAGTCGTTCAGAACCACGAGGAGTCACATACATGAAGGCATCACGTCTCGCCCTCGCCGCCGCGCTGACCGGCACGCTGGCTCTGGCGGGCTGCGGTGGCGGCGGCAGCGGCGGATCGGCGGGCGGCAGTGGCGCCGGGCCCTCCGGCGACGGTGCCGCGATCAAGGCGTTCGACATCAACCTCCAGCCCCGCGACCAGGTACGCGACGGCGGCACGCTGCGCTGGGGGCTCAACGAGTTCCCCTCCCAGTGGAACCGCAACCACGTCGACGGCAACCTCCTCATGGCCTCCGTGGTCAGCAACGCCCTGTTCCCGACGCCGTTCCGCTCCGACGAGAAGGCCCAGATCGCCGCCAACCCCGACTACCTCGTGGACGCGAAGATCACCGAGAGCGAGCCGAAGCAGGTCGTCACCTACACGCTCAACCCGAAGGCCAGGTGGTCCACCGGCGACCCCATCACCTGGCAGGACTACGCCGCCCAGTGGAAGGCGCTCAACGGGAGCGACACCGCCTTCCGCATCGTCTCGCCGACCGGCTACCAGGACATCGAGAGCGTCAGGCGGGGCAAGGACGACTACGAGGTGGTCGTCACCTTCGCCCGGCCGTTCGCCGACTGGCAGTCGCTGTTCGGGCCGCTGCTGCCGAAGTCGGCCAACAGCTCGCCGGAGGCGTTCAACACCGGCTGGCTCAACAAGATCCCCGTGACGGCGGGGCCGTTCAAGTTCAAGGGCTTCGACCAGACCGCCAAGACGATCACGATCGTCCGCGACGACGCGTGGTGGGGCGACCGGGCCAAGCTCGACCAGATCATCTACCGCGCCTCCGAGCAGGACTCCCTGATCGGCGCGTTCGGCAACGGCGAGCTCGACATCACCGACGTCGGCCCCTCCGCCCCCGACTACGCCCGCGCCAGGTCCACCTCCGGCGCCGAGGTACGGCAGGCCGCCGGCCCCGACTTCCGCCACTTCACCTTCAACGGCTCCAGCGAACTGCTCAAGGACGTGAACGTGCGCAGGGCGGTCCAGCTCGGCATCAACCGCCAGGCGATCGCGCAGTCCGACCTCCAGGGCCTGGACTGGCCGATCACGCTGCTGAACAACCACTTCTTCATGAACACCCAGGAGGGCTACCAGGACAACGCCGGCGAACTGGGCGTCTACAACCCGGAGAAGGCCAAGCAGCTCCTGGACGCGGCCGGGTGGAAGCTCGCCGGCAACGTCAGGCAGAAGGACGGCAAGCCGCTGGACCTGCGGTTCGTGGTGCCGACCGGGGTGCAGCTCAGCAAGTCGGAGGGCGAGCTGGCCCAGAACATGCTCGCCCAGATCGGCGTCAAGCTCACGCTGAAGGCGGTGCCGAGCGACGACTTCTTCACCAAGTACGTCATCCCCGGCAACTTCGACATCACGCCGTTCGCCTACATCGGCACGCCGTACCCGGTGTCGAGCAGCTACGGCATCTACGTGAACTCGCCCGACGGCGGCAAGACGTGGAACGCCAACTTCGGCAGGACCGGCTCGGCGGCCATCGACGCCGCCATGCAGAAGGCCGGGTCCGCACTCGATCCGGCGCAGGCGCGGGCCGAGACGAACCAGGCCGACAAGCTGATCTGGCAGGAGGTCAACGTGCTGCCGCTCTACCAGCGCCCGCAGAACGTGGCCGCCAAGGCGAACCTGGCCAATGCGGGCGCCCGCGGCTTCTACGACCTGCGCTACCAGGACATCGGTTTCACCGGATGACGGCTAGCCGTAGTTGATGACCGAGGAGATGCGGTCGTTCCAGCCGATGCTGTCGAGCTCCCGCATCTCCTGGTACGGGCGCACGTGCAGCGAGTCGCCGCCGAGGTCGATGTGGTCGTAGTAGGCGACGTGGCAGTCGTTGGTGCTCATGGAGCTGATCGTGTCGTTCCAGGAGGGCGAGGTGGGCCAGCCGCCGCGCCGCTTGACGGCGAGGTTGGGCCAGTAGTAGCCGGCCTGCAGCCAGAACCAGTCGCCGCCGTAGTGGTGGTGCTCGAACATCTGCACCTCCCTGGCCGCCGCCTGGACGCGCGGGCGCGTCTGCGCGGCGGCCCAGGCGGCGGCGCGCAGGTGCCGGCCGTCGGTGAAGGCGTGCAGGGTGGGTCCTGTCTCGTCGAGGGCGAAGGTGAGCGGTCGTCCGTCGAAGCGCGTGATGTCGGCCGGGTCGTACTCCACGCCGTCGACCACCAGCGCGATCCTCGGCGGCCGGTGGGAGAGGGCGGGGTCGCCCGCCTGGCCGTGGAGCGTGCTGAGGCCGCTGATCGGGCTGGGCCGGGCCACGGGCGGCTGGGCGAGCGCGTGGCCGACGAACTCCGGCAGCGTGGTGATGCCGCGCTCGCTCAGCACCTCCAGGACGTCCTCCTCGCTGATGCCGCCCACATGTGCGGAGAAGTCCAGCAGCCGCTCGACCTCGCGCCGGGTCTCGGTGGTGATCGGTTCTCTACTCACGTCCCGCTCCTTTCGGCCGCACCGTTGCGGCCAGGGACGCCATGTTCTCCGTGGCCCGCGGGGGCCGGACAGTAGCCGGACTGTGACACCTTGACTACTTCTCTCGACTGTCAGTCAAGATGAGCGTTCATGCGGGTCAGGTGTAGAAAGGGGCAGGTGAGTGTCGCACTGACCTGGTCGCAGGTCCTGTCGTGGCGCCTGCGGCGTCAGTACGTGAGCGGGCCGGGGGCGGACGGCCCGGTGGAGGTGGCCAGGCGCCTGTCAGGGGTGCAGACCCAGGTGGCCTCCTCGGCACAGCAGGCGGTGGCGCTGCGCAGCGCCCGGCCGGACCCGGACGCGATCGACCGGGCCCTTTGGCAGGAGCGCACGCTGGCCAAGACGTGGGTGATGCGCGGCACCCTGCACCTGGTGCCGGCCGACCGGCTGCAGGACTACTGCGCGGCCCTGGCCACGCTGCGGTTCTGGGAGAAGGGCGTGTGGCAGCGCGGCCACGGCGTGAGCGCCGCCGAGATCGAGGCGATCGTCGAGGCGGTGCCGAAGGCGCTGGGCGAGAACCCGCTGACCCGCGAGGAACTCGTCGACGCCGTCGTCGCCGTCACCGGGGACGACCACCTGCGCGAGGCGCTCACCTCGGGCTGGGGCGCGCTGCTGAAGCCCCTGAGCCGGCTGGGCGAGCTGTGCTACGGCCCGCCGCGCGAGGGCCGGGTCACCTTCACCGCGCCGCACCGCTGGCTGCCGTCCTGGCCGGGGGCGCTGCCGCCGCAGGAGGAGGCCGGCGTACGCGTGCTGCGCGACTACCTGGGCGCCCACGGACCGGCCTCGCCGGAGACGTTCGACCGATGGCTGTTCGGCGGCGTCGCGAAGAAGTCGGTGCTGAAGGGCTGGTTCCGCGACCTGGCGCCCGAGCTGACCGAGGTCGAGGTGGACGGCGAGCCGCTGCACGCGCTGACCGAGCACCTGGACGAACTGGCCGCCGCCCGGACCTCGCGGGAGGTGCACCTGCTGCCCGGCTTCGACCAGTACATCCTCGCCGCGCCCAGGAACCTGGCCGCGCTCGTCCCGCCCGCGGTCAAGCCGAAGGTCAGCCGCCAGGCGGGCTGGATCTCGCCCGTGGTCGTCCACGAGGGCCGGGTGGCCGGGGTGTGGGAGCCCAAGGACATGAACGTGGAGCTGTTCGAGGAGGTCCCGGCCGGTCGGCTGGCCGAAGCGGTGACCGGGATGCGGGCGTTGCTCGCCAAGCTGTGACACTTGACCTCATGACCCGAGACTTCGTGCAGGTCGATGTTTTCACCGACACCCCGTACCGGGGCAACCCGCTCGCCGTGGTCCTCGACGCCGAAGGGCTGAGCACCGAGGACATGCGCCGCTTCGCCCACTGGACGAACCTGTCGGAGACCACCTTCGTCCTGCCGCCCACCGCCTCCGAGGCGGACTACCGGGTGCGGATCTTCACTCCCACCGCCGAACTGCCCTTCGCCGGACACCCCACGCTCGGCACCTGCCACGCCTGGCTGGAGGCGGGCGGCAAGCCCGCCGGAGGCGACACGATCGTGCAGGAGTGCGGCGCGGGGCTGGTCGACGTGCGCCGCACCGCCGAGGGGCTGGCCTTCGCCGCGCCGCCGCTGCTGCGCGAGGGGCCGGTGGAGGAGGAACTGGTCCAGCGGCTGGCCGAGACCCTGCGCGTCGACCGCTCGGCGATCGTGGACGCGCAGTGGGCCGACAACGGGCCGGGGTGGGTGGCGGTGCTGCTCGGCAGCGCGGAGGAGGTGCTGTCGGTGCGGCCGGGGGTGGTTGACCTGGACATCGGCGTGGCGGGGCCGTACCCGGAGGGGTCGCCGCAGGCGTGGGAGGTGCGGGCGTTCTTCCCGCTGCACGGCGCGACGGCCGAGGACCCGGTCACAGGGAGCCTGAACGCGTCCCTGGCCCGCTGGCTCCTGCGCACCGGCCGCGCCACCGCCCCCTACACCGCCTCCCAGGGCACCGCCCTCGGCCGCGCTGGCCGCGTCCACATCTCCACCGACGCCGACGTCATCTGGGTCGGTGGCTCTGTCGTCACCTGCATTCGCGGGACCGTCCAGCTCTAGCCGGTCCCGCTGTTGTCGCTGTTCAGGCTCACCATCCGTTACGGCTCCGCCACCCCCACGCCACCCGCCGCCGTGGGCGGGCGCCGATCGTGGGGGTCGCTTCTCACGTCTGACGTGGTCCCCACCGTAACGGCCCACGTCGACCAGCGCCGTGGCCCTCGTCAGCCAGCGGTCCGGCCCTCGTCAGCCAGCGCCCCGGCCCTCGTCAGCCCGGGAAGGGGCGGGATCTGTCCAGGGTGAAGCGGATCTGCTGGCCTGGGCGGAGTTGGGCGGCGGCCGGGAGGTCTGCTTCCGCCAGGACGGCGATCACCGGATAGCCGCCGGTCGGCGGGTGGTCGGCCAGGAAGACGATCGGCTGGCCGCTCGGCGGCACCTGGATCGCCCCCTCCACCATGCCCTCGCTGGGCAGTTCGCCCTGGCGGGCACGCTCCAGCACCGTCCCGCTCAGCCTGACTCCCACCCGGTTGCTGTCCTGGGTTACCTCGTAGGGGTTGCCGCACAGCTCCTTCAGTGCCGCCGGCACGAACCAGTCGTCGCGCGGCCCCGCCAGCACCCGCAGCACGGCGGCGTCCGGTTCCGGCAGGGGGGCCACGTCCACCGAGATCTCCGTGAGCCCGGTCGTCTCGCCCGTCGGCAGGACGGTTCCGGACCGCAGCGCCGGTGGGCCCAGGCCGGACAGGGAGTCCGTCGAGCGGCTCCCCAGCACCGGTTCCACCGCGATCCCGCCCCGGACGGCGAGATAGGTACGCAGACCCCTGGCAGGCGTCCCGAAGCGCAGCTCACTCCCAGGCGGAACCCAGAACGGCGCTGCCATACCCGCTCCACCCGCCACCGGCCGACGCGTGCCGCCGGCCGCCAAAGGGCGCGCGCCACCCACCACAGGGCGCGGGCCTTCCGCCGCTGCCGTGGGGTCTTCGGGCGTCGCCAGAGGGGGCGGTGCCGGGGGGCTGGGGGTGTTGGTGGTTGTCAGGGGGCAGGAAGCGCCGGTTATCGCGACCCAGGCGCCCGTGGGGAAGGTCAGTCTGGCGCCGCCGAATGTCAGTTCGATGCCCGCGTGGCCCTCCGGGTTGCCGACCAGGCGGTTGGCCAGGCGGAGGGCCGCGGCGTCGGCGGCGCCCGAGTGGCCGACGCCCAGGTGGGCGTAGCCGGGGCGGCCCAGGTCCTGGACGCTCGCGTAGGGACCGGGGTGGATCACCTCGATCATGCGGGCTCGAATCGTACGCGGGTGCCGGGACGGAACAGCGAGGGCGGATCGGCCCGCACGTCCCACACCCGGAGATCGGTACGCCCCAGCAACCGCCACCCTCCGGGCGAGGCGCTCGGGTACACCGCCGAGTGCGGCCCGGCGATCGCCACCGAGCCCGCCGGCACGGAGGTGCGGGGCGTGGCCAGCCTGGACACGTGCAGCACCGGATCGAGCCCGGTCAGATAGGCGAACCCGGGCGCGAACCCCAGCCACCCCACCACCAGTTCCCGCCCGCTGTGCCTGGCCACCACCTCGTCCTCGGTCAGCCCGGTCTCCTCCGCCACGTCGGCCAGGTCGGCCCCGTCGTAGACGACGGGCACCACGACCTCGGGCGAGCCCGCCGCCCGGTCGCCCGGGGGCGGCTCGGCGGCGGCGCCGGCCAGCTCCGCCAGCCGTTCACGAAGCCTCGGCCGGTCGGCGCCGGGCGCGATCACCAGCACGGTCGCGGGGCCCGGCACGATCTCCACGACGGAGCGCGGCCGCTCGGCCCGCAGCAGCGCGTCCAGGCGGTGTGACACCTCCAGCGACCCGGTCTCCACGAGCAGGCCGTGCTCCCCGGCCGCCCTGATCACCGCTGCGCCGCGGTCATGCGAACGCCTGCAGGACCACGCCGGCCTCCAGCAGCCCGTCGCGTACGGACTGCGCCAGCCGTACCGCGTCGGGGGTGTCGCCGTGGACGCAGATGGAGCGGGCGCGCACCGCGACCTCGCTGCCGTCGGCGGCGAGCACGCTGTTGTCCACGGCCATGCGGACGGCGCGGGCGGTCACCGCGGCCGGGTCGTGGATCACCGAGCCGGGCTCGCGGCGGGGGACCAGCGTGCCGGACGGCGTGTAGGCGCGGTCGGCGAACGCCTCGGTGATCGTGGGCACGCCCTCGGCGGCGGCGAGGTCGTGGACCACGGAGCCGGGCAGCGTGAGGACCGGCAGCGTCGGGTCGTAGTCGGCCACCGCGTCGATCACCGCGGCGGCCTGGGCGGGATCGCGGCAGATGCGGTTGTACAGGGCGCCGTGGGGCTTGACGTAGGAGACCCGGCCGCCCATGGCGCGGGCGATGCCGTCGACGGCGGCGAGCTGGTAGAGCACCTCGGCGCACAGTTCCTCCGGCTCGACCTCCATCTCCCTGCGCCCGAAGTGCGCCAGGTCGCGATAGGAGACCTGCGCCCCGATCGAAACGCCGCGGTCGACGGCGGCGGCGCAGGTGCGCCGGATGGTCACGGGGTCGCCGGCGTGGAAGCCGCAGGCCACGTTGGCGCTGGTCACGATGTCGAGCAGCGCCAGGTCGTCGCCGAGCCGCCAGATGCCGAATCCCTCGCCGAGATCCGCGTTGAGGTCGATCACCATGGCCCTATCTTCTACCGTGGCGCGACGAAGAGTGTCTGTACGGCGGCGCCGACCTCGCCGGCCTCGTCGAACAGCGCCGAGCGGGTGAGGCCGCGGCCGGACGGTCCGACGACGGTCTCGGCGTCCATGCAGATCCATTCGCCGGCCGGCGCGCGGAACAACGAGACCGTGAGATCCACGTTGACGAACAGATGCGTCTCGAACGGCAGGGCGTGGCTGATGCCGTTGCCACTGTCGGCCACCGCCAGGAGGCGTTCGAGCGGGGACATGGGCTCGTTCTCGACCAGCGGCACGTCCAGGCGCATCCAGGCGGTGGCGGGGCCGGTCTCCATGGGGCCGCCCTTGACGAAGCGCCAGTCCATGGCCCTGCCGTACCCGAAGCCCGTGGACAGCCACGACGGCGAGCTCGGCGCGGCGGGGAGCGGGGCGGGCGGCGGCTGGGTGGCGGTCTCGGGGCTGTCGCCGGCGCGGATGCGCCAGGCGGTGGCGCGCACGTACTCGCGGCCGCCCGCGCGGACCGTCGCGGCCAGGCACTGCACGCGCCGGCCGTCGCGGACGACCTCGGTGTCGACCTCCAGTTCGCCGATCGGCACCGGGGCGAAGACGTCGGCGGCCAGGCGCGACAGCTCCAGGCCGGGCACGGGCGCGGTCAGGCCCAGCTCGTGGGCGATCAGCGCGGTGACCGGGCCCAGGTGCTGGAACTCCGGATGCCAGGGGCCCTGGGTGTGCTCGGAGGCGCGGTAGCGGCCGGGACCCAGCCACGCGTACATCGACATATGTCTAGATCTCGTCGGGGATGTCGGCGATGTCGTCCAGTGCGGCGGCGAGCTCCTCGGGGTCGCCGCCGATGCGCTCGGCGATCTCGATCAGCACGTGGAGCACGTCGTGGCGGTCGTGCCCGAGGTCCAGCAGGCGCTGGGCGGCCTCCCAGAGCTGGGGCGGGTCGCCGTCCCACAGCCGGGTCGCGATCTCCTCGTGCCAGGCCAGGTGCTCCTCGTCGATGTCGCCCACGTGGTCGAAGCGCAGCAGCGTGCGCCGGTCGGCCTGGTCGGCGGGGTCGAGCTTGTCCAGGTCGATGTCGCCGTGCATGCCCTGCAGGAACGGGAACGCGAACACCCGCCTGGCCAGCGCCGACAGGTCGCCGTCCGGCAGCAGCCGCTCCAGCAGCGGCAGGTCCAGGCCGAAGGAGGTCGGGTCGCGGTAGGACTCGGGGAACTTCGCCGTCGCCTCCCACACCGCGTCCTGCGTCGCCCGCAGCCCCCGCTCGGGCAGTCCGGTACGGCCGGCCGCGAAGCGCACCCACGCCGACAGCACGTGCGGCATCGCCTCCTGCTCGGCCCGGCTCAGCATCACCTTGCGCGGCAGCCAGTCCAGCAGGAACGTCTCGCACTTGACCGGGCTGACCCGCATCGGCCGGTTGAAGTCCTGCTCGCAGCCGTAGTCGATGATGTGGTCGGCGCAGCGCGAGGCCGCCGACGGGTCCGACAGGTGCTCGGCGGCGTCGGAGGACAGGAACTCCGCGGCCAGCATGGCCCGCCGCTCGCGGCTGTAGGGGGCCTCGATGTGCAGCGGCGCCGGGCGCTTGCGGCCGGGCGGCAGCGCCTTCAGCCGGGAGCGGGCGAAGGCGTGGTAGGCGCTGTAGCTGTCGCTGACCGGCGGCGGCGTCTTGGGCTCGCGGGTGGCCTTCATCGCCGACTCCAGCAGCGCCCGCGCCTGCTGCGGCTCGATCTCCTCGAACAGCAGCATCGGGTCGGCCTCGGCTTCGGTCCTGGCCTGGTCGAGCAGCTTGTCCACGTGGGAGGAGACCCAGGCGTCGCGGGCCATGCCGTTCATGTTGTGGTCGACGACCATGACCAGCGCGTGCCGGTCCTGGGGACGGTCGGCGGCCTCGCCCCAGCGGTAGGCGAAGGTGCAGATCACGGTGTCCTGGTCGCCGTAGGCGTCGCGGGAGACGTAGCAGCCGGTGGGCTTGACCGCGCCCACCCGGTCGGCCCAGCCGGGCCGCGCCACCCCGCCCTCCATCATCGCCAGCGCCGCGCCCTCGGCCTTGGCGCCCTGGCGGGCGGTGCCGAGGTAGGCCAGGCAGATGAGCAGCGTCAGCGAGGCGGGCGTGCCGGCCTTGGCCGCGTAGTCGACCAGCCCCTCGCCGAGCACCTGCTCGACGTCACCGCCCTTGACGCGCTTTCCCCACCAGGCGCCGATCATGTCGGAGACCATGAGCTCCGCGTCGAGGGGCGTCCGCACGGCGAGAAGTTCGCGCGCCGCCTGCAGCATCTCCTGGAAGACCTCATCAGGATTGGTTCGGTGTCGGCGCACGCCCTCACTCTCTCGCATTCCAGGCACAAACGGCGCGTTTCACGCAGCCTGGTGACCCCGATGTTATCGGGCGCTACGGGGAGGAGGCGCGGAGTTCACGATGGCGAGCAGGTGCTCGCGCGCGATGCGCTCGACGATCTGCGGAGTCGCCTGGATGCCGAGGTGCTCCGCGCAGGCGCACACGTCGGCCACACATCGGTCGATCGTGTCGACGGGCACGGTGAGAAACTCTTCGGCCAGCCGATGACTAACTGGCTCTTTGAGCATGCGTGTGGCCAGAGCGAGCATAGTCGTGAGATTCCTCTGCAAGCCCGGGGGCAAACCCCCCGGAGTCGGACGCGGGCGACTTGCGCTCTCATTCCATCTGTTCTCGGGCCGGTGTCAAGCCTCCAGGCCGACTGTGTTCCCTTCGTTTGCACGACGTTCTCTCTCGGCTGTACGGCACAGCGAGGCCGACCGCCGAACGTGAGAGACCCTTTCGTGCGAAGCTGTTGCCATGCGCATCCAGCTCGCCCAGCGGACGGAGGCCGACGAGCTGCTCGGCCGCAGCCCGCTCGCCCTGCTCGTCGGCATGCTGCTTGATCAGCAGATTCCGATGGAGTGGGCGTTCACCGGCCCGCACACCATCTCGGAGCGGCTCGGGCACGACCTCACGGCCGGGGAGATCGCCTCCTACGACCCCGAGGCGTTCGCCGCGCTGCTGGCCGAGAAACCCGCCGTGCACCGCTATCCGAAGTCGATGGCCGGCCGCGTCCAGCAACTGGCCGCCTACCTCGTGGAACGCTACGAGGGCGAGCCCGAGCGGATCTGGGCGGATGCCGCCGACGGCAAGGAATTGCTCAAGCGACTGCAAGATCTTCCGGGCTACGGCAAGCAGAAGGCACAGATTTTTCTGGCCCTGCTGGGTAAGCAGCTCGGAGTGCGGCCGCCCGGATGGCGCGAGGCGGCCGGACTTTACGGCGAGGAGGGTTCCCACAGGTCGGTGGCCGACGTCACCGACCAGGAGAGCCTGGGCAAGGTCAGGGCAACCAAGCAAGAGGCCAAAAGGGCGGCGAAGGCCAAGTAGCCTGATCTTGCTGCGTAACGTGGAGCGATTTTGACAGGATGCGTTGTCCATAGTGGAGACCCGCGGGTGGCGGGGGGTTCCATCCGCGCACACCCATCGCCGATGATGTACAGCAGAATCCGGTCGCCCGGAGCTGCGCTACGCCGATACACAGTTATGGAGATGTGCCGCGTGGGAGACCCTGGCACGCGACGGAGGTGCCGACCATGAGCGCCGAGACCTCCGTTCCCCGTCCCCGGGAGTCGGATGTGGACATCTCAGACTCCGGCCTGTTCAAGGGCCTGCTTTCCGAGGCGGAGTTCGCCTTCGCCTTCTTCGACGTCGAGGGCCGCGTCCAGCAGGTCAACGACGTGTTCACCGACGTCGTCAGCGTGCCCGCGGACAAGCTGACGGGAAAGCCGCCGGTCGAGACGCTCGCCGCCGACCTCAGCCAGTTGATCACGCACGCCGTCCAGGCCGTGGTCGAGAGCGACGGTCCCGTCACCGAGGGCCGGGTGCGCGTGCGCACCGCCGAGGGCGACACGCGCCACTGGTCGCTGTCGTTCTCGCCGATCCACGACGAGGGCGGTGAGCTGCGCGCCGTCGCCCTGGTCGGGCTCGACGTCACCGAGAGCCGCCAGACCGAGGAGGAACTGCGCCGCAGCGAGGAGCGCTACCGCTCGCTGGTCGAGGCGCAGTCCCAGCTCGTGTGGATCACCTCGCCCACCGGCGCCGTGGTGGAGGACGCGCCCCAGTGGCGCGCCATCACCGGCCAGGGGCTGGAGGAGTACCTCGGGCAGGGCTGGCTCGACGCGGTCCATCCCGACGAGCGCCAGCAGACCGAGGAGGCCTGGCGCGAGGCCCTGCGCGGGCGGACCATGTTCGAGTGGAACTACCGGGTGCGCACCCGGGCCAGCGGCTACCGGCACTTCGAGGTGCGGGCCGTACCGATCATCAGGCACGGCCGGGTGGTCGAGTGGGTCGGCGCCAACACCGACGTGACCCCGCAGCGCGAGGCCGAGGAGATGCGCGGGCGGCTGACCGACCAGCTCGGCGCTGCCGCGCTGCGCACCGCCAGGCTGCAGGGCGCCACGGCCATGCTGGCCGAGGCGCTGACGGTCGAGCAGGTGGTCCAGGTCATCATCGACGTCGGCCGCACCGCGCTGGCCGCCGACCGCTCCGCCGTGGCGCTGCTCGACACCGACCGGGCCGCGCTCAAGCTGGTCAACGGCGAGGGCGTGCCCGAGGTGCCCGGCGCCTCCGGCGAGGAGATCCCGCTGTCGCACTCCAGCGTGATGACCATGGCGGTCAACAGCCGCCGGCCGGTCTTCGCCGAGTCGCCGGAGTCGCTGAAGTCGCAGCTCCTGGAGGCGGGCGGCAGCGAGGAGGTCCTGTCGGCCTACCTCAAGCACAGCGACGAGCGGGCCTGGGTGGGCCTGCCGCTGCTGGCCGCGGGCCGGGCGCTGGGCGCGCTGCGCTTCTCCTTCACCAGGCCGCAGAAGATCTCCCAGGAGGACGGCGTCTTCCTGGAGGCGCTGGCCGGGCAGTGCGCGCTGGCCGTCGAGCGGGCCACGCTGTTCGAGCGCGAGCACCGCACCGCCGAGACGCTGCAGCGCAGCCTGCTGCCCGACCGGCTGCCCGTGGTCAAGGGGCTGGTGCTGGCGCAGCGCTTCCGTTCCGGAAGCCGTCACGTGCAGGTCGGCGGCGACTGGTACGACGCCTTCGTGCTCCAGGACGGCCGCGTGGCCGCGGTGGTCGGCGACGTCATGGGCAAGGGCGTCAAGGCGGCCGCCGGGATGGGCCGCATCCGCAACGCCATGCGGGCGCTGGCGCTGACCAATCCGCCTCCCGCGGCCGTGCTGACCGGTCTCGACCGGGTCTTCGAGGCCACGGAAGAGGAGGAGCAGGTCACGACATTGGCGTACATGGTGGTCGAGCCGGTGACGGGAGAGGGGACGCTGGCGATGGCCGGCCACCCGCCGCCCGTCCTGGTTTCGCCGCAGGGCACGGCGATTCTGTGCGACGCCGAGCCCGGTACTCCGCTAGGCTGGCCGACCAGCCGTAGGCAGTTCCGGTTCGTGGTGCCGCCTGGCCATACAGCCGTGCTCTACTCCGACGGTCTGGTGGAGAACAGGAAGCGTGGGCTGGACGCCGGTCTCGCGGAACTTTGCTCTGTTGTGACCGAAGCGCCGCCTGAGGTGGTCAGTAGTCCGCACATGCTGCTGGACTTCCTGGTAGACCGGATGTTGTCGGGATATGAACAGGATGATGACGTTACCGCGCTGGCCATTCACGTTCCGCCGGCCACGAAGAGTGACTGAATGAAACAGTCATAAGGGTTGCTTTCGGGTATCAGTGCCGCGCTTACGTACGCACTACTGTCCGGGTCGGCCTAGGGTGGAGGTCAACCGCCGGGAGGTGGCCGTATGAGGTGCTGGGTCGTGCCAGAATGCTGGATGGTCCGTTTGCGCTCCGCACGGCCTCGCCGTACTCCTAGAGAGGCATAGCCCCCCAGCGGGGATCTGGGTCCATTGTCGCCACGCGTTCGTTCGAGAGGTGTTCGTGTCGCCTGCAAGTTCGACTCGCTCGAAGCCACAAGAGCTGAACGAGCCCGTCATTCAGCGACTGCTCGAGCGTGGGCGCTCGCAGGGTTTCCTCGAGTCTGAGGATGTCCGCCAAGCCTTCGAGGAGGCGGACATCCCGATGTCGCACGCCGCCGCGTTCTTGCGGAACCTCAGTAAAGAGGGCGTGACCGTGGTGGTGACCGCCGCGGATTCGGCGGCACCGAAGAAGTCTCGTGGTCCAGCAAAGCGCCGCACCGCTGCCCCCGTCAAGACGAAGACCGCAGCGGCCGCCAAGGAGCAGCAGCCCGAGACCGTGACCGCGGTCGTGGGCGCGGCTGAAGCCGAGCCCGCCAAGAAGGCTGCTCCTGCCAAGAAGGCCGCCCCGGCGGCCAAGAAGGCCGCACCCGCCAAGAAGGCCGACAAGCCGGAGAGCAACAACTCCGGCCCGGCCGACACCAAGCCCAAGGCGTCGGAAGGCGCCGACGACGAGGACATCGACCTGGAGGGCGACGTCGATCTCGAAGACCTCGAGGACATCGAGGTCGACGACGAGGAGATCGTCGCCGAGGCGGAGACCGACTCCGAGGGCGACGACTCCGACGACGATTCCGACGAAGAGCCCAAGGCCGAGGCCGCGGCCGTCGCCGCGCCGGAGAAGAACGAGGAAGAAGTCCTCATCCTCTCCGACGACGACGATGACGCCCCGGTCGCCCAGGTGGCCGCCGCCGGCGCCACCGCCGACCCGGTTAAGGACTACCTCAAGCAGATCGGCAAGGTCCCCCTGCTCAACGCCGAGCAGGAGGTCGAGCTGGCCAAGCGCATCGAGGCCGGCCTGTTCGCCGAGGAGCAGCTCGGCGGCGAGGTCGACAACCTGCCCGTCGACGTGCGGGCGGAGCTGGAGTGGATCGCCGAGGACGGCCGCCGGGCCAAGAACCACCTGCTGGAGGCCAACCTCCGCCTGGTGGTCTCGCTGGCCAAGCGCTACACCGGCCGCGGCATGCTCTTCCTGGACCTGATCCAGGAGGGCAACCTGGGCCTGATCCGCGCCGTCGAGAAGTTCGACTACACCAAGGGCTACAAGTTCTCCACGTACGCCACGTGGTGGATCCGGCAGGCGATCACCCGAGCCATGGCCGACCAGGCGCGGACCATCCGCATCCCGGTCCACATGGTCGAAGTGATCAACAAGCTGGCCCGGGTCCAGCGGCAGATGCTGCAGGACCTCGGCCGCGAGCCCACGCCCGAAGAGCTCGCCCGTGAGCTGGACATGACGCCCGAGAAGGTCGTCGAGGTCCAGAAGTACGGCCGTGAGCCGATCTCCCTCCACACGCCGCTGGGCGAGGAGGGTGACAGCGAGTTCGGTGACCTCATCGAGGACTCCGAGGCCATCGTTCCGGCCGACGCCGTCAGCTTCACGCTGCTGCAGGAGCAGTTGCACTCCGTTCTCGACACGTTGTCGGAGCGCGAGGCGGGCGTCGTGTCGATGCGCTTCGGGTTGACCGACGGGCAGCCGAAGACGCTCGACGAGATCGGCAAGGTCTATGGCGTGACCCGGGAGCGGATCCGCCAGATCGAGTCCAAGACCATGTCCAAGCTGCGGCACCCGTCGCGGTCCCAGGTCCTGCGGGACTACCTGGACTAGCCGTCTGGCCTTTACGCGGGCCCCGTACCCCTCGCCGGGGGTACGGGGCTTTCGCGTTCTCCGGGTCCGCTTGGGCGGGCGGCTTTCCCGGCTCGCTGGGCGCGCGGCTTTCCCTGGCCCGCTTGGGGCACGCGGCGTTCTGGTACGGGAGTCCCCTGCGCGCGAGCCGCGTCCGTGAGCGTCGGTCGTGGCGGGTGGCGGGTGGCGGGTGGCGGTCCGTGTCGCGGGGCCGTTACAGCCGTTACAGGGGTGCGGAGGATCTGAGGCGTGTTGCCTCGTGCCTGGGAGGCGTGTCCAGCGGGCGCTCGCGTGACGGCCCAGGAAGGGGTTGCTCGGAGTGGGGTCAGGGGCAGCGTTTGGCCAGGTCGGCTTCGCCTTGGGTGGAGGAAGTGGTGAACTTCTGGCGGGCTGCCTCCAGGGTCTGCTGGATTTTCTGGAGCTTCGCGGGGTCGCCCTGGGATTGGATGGCGTCCGTGATCGCCTTTTCCAGCGCTTCCAGGCCGTCCAACTGGGCTTGCCAGGCGGGTTTGATGTCGGCCGGGGCGGCGGAGAGGATCGTCCGGGTGGCGGCCTTCGCCTGTTCCAGGGCCGAGGTCATCTGGGCCGGGTCGCCGGACAGGAGGCCCTGGCTGAGGTCGGCGCGTGCCTGCCGGCCGGCGGCCGCGGCGTCGCAGTAGGCGTCGGCGGCGTGGGCGTCGACGGGAGGGGCCGCCCATGAGCTCACGGTGATGACCGCGGTGGCCAGGAGGGTTCCTGTTACACGTCGCACGGCCCATCTCCTCGCTTAGGTGGACATATATGGATATTTCTGCCCGTATGTGGTGAAAGCTAGTCATTTGTCGGTTGTGGAGGGTTGCCAGGCGCCGCGGGCGGCCAGTTCGATGGTGGCCACGCAGGCCACCGCCTCGGCGGCCAGCAGGGCGATGAGGACCACGAGCTGGACGACCCCCGCCGCCAGCGGGGTGGCGCCACCCAGGAGCATGCCGACGAACGCGCCGGGCAGCGTCACCAGGCCCACGGTCCGGGTCTGGTCCAGGGCGGGGACCAGCGCCTGGGCGGCGGCGGGACGGCAGATCTCCAGGCGGGCGCTGCGTGGGAGGAAGCCCAAGGACAGGGCGGCCTCGACCTCGCCGTGGCGTTGCCTCAGCTCGTCCAGGGCACGTTTGCCGGCCAGCGTGGTGGCGGTCATGCAGCCGCCCAGCAGGATTCCGGCGATCGGGATGACGACCAGGCCGTCGGTGGAGATCACCTGGCAGGCCATCAGGAGGGCCAGGACGGGCACGGTTCCGGCGGCGATCGGGATGCCGGCCTGCCACCAGCCCCGGCCGCCGGTGATGCGGCGGCCCGCGGTGAAGGCGGCCACGCCGTACATGAGAAGGACGAACGCGGCGATCGCGGCCGGCAGTGTGAGCACCCAGGTGATCACCACGGAGACCGCCCCGAGCTGGACGGCCGCCCGCGCGCAGGCGGTCACGATGTCGCGGCCGTGGCCCAGGCGGCCGAGCCAGGCGACCGCCGCGCCCGCCGCGACCAGGACGGCGAGTGCCACGGGGAGCAGCGGGGTGATGTCGATCAGAGAGGAGCCCATGCAGGAGGAATATCAGGTCCGGAAAGGACGGTACGCTGTGAACGGCACGGACATTTGTTCACAGGAGGCTCTTGCGCATGCCACCGGCATTCACCCAGCGTGAGCGGGCACGGATCACCGAGCAGTTGCTGGCGGCGGCCACGCGGCTGTTTGCGACCCAGGGGTTGCGCAAGACGTCTCTGCAGGAGCTCACCGAGTCCGCCGGCATCGCCAAGACGTCCCTGTACGCCTTCTTCGACTCCAAGGAGGACCTCTACCTGGAGGCCATGCTCCGCCAGAACGAGCAGGTCAGGCGACGTGTCATCGACGAGGGGCTGAACCGGGGCGAGAACACCCGCGACAGCCTGCGCCGCTTCCTGCGGGCGACGGTCGCGGAGCTGGAGGCCAACCCGCTGTACCGGCGGCTGCTCGCCCATCCGGAGGAGATCGCGCTGGTGGCCGCCAAGCTCACGCCCGAGCGGGTGGCGCAGGCGGAGGGCGGGCCGCTGGCGGACCTGCTGGAGTTCGCCGAGCGGCGGCTGGAGGGTGATCCCCGGGTGGTCGCGGGGGTGCTGCGGGCGGTGTTGCTGGTGCCGTCGCACGCCGGCGAGCTGGGCGCGGAGCTGTATCCGGCGATCATGGACAGGCTGATCGACGCGGTGACCGACGGGCTGACGCCGGCCTCGGCTCGTTAGGGCGCTCTCGTGTCCCTGCTGAGGAACAGGCGGTTCCAGGCGCTCTGGATCGGTGGCGCGATCTCGCAGCTCGGCACCGACATGACCAGGATCGCGATGCCCATGCTGGTGCTCGCGCTCACCGGTTCGCCCGGACTGGCCGGCGTCGTGGCGGGGGCCAAGGCGGCGGCGATGGTCGTGGCGCAGTTGCCCGCCGGGGTGTGGGTGGACCGCTGGGATCGGCGGCGGACGCTGCTCGGGGCGCAGGCGGTGCAGGTGCTGGCGGCAGCCGTACTGGCGGGGGCGGTTCTCGCGGGGCAGGCGCAGGTCTGGGTGCTGGTGGCGCTGGCCGCGGTGGACGGTGTGTGCGTGGCCTTCACCGGGCCCGCGTTGGACACGGCCATCCGCGGCGTCGTGCCTCCCGAGCAGATGCGCGCCGCCTACGCGCAGGAGGAGTCGCGGCGGCATGCCGCCGCGCTGGCGGGGCCGCCGGTCGGCGGGTTCCTGTACGGCCTGGGCCAGGCGGTGCCCTTCCTGGCCGACGCGGTGAGCTACCTGCTGGCCCTGGTGGCGACGGTGTTCGCGCGGGTGCCCCGGCGGCCCGCGGGCGAGGCGCGGCCGGTCAGGACGGGGATGCGCGGGGAGGTGGGCCAGGCCGTCGGCTGGCTGTGGCGGCGGCGGGGGCTGCGTGAGGTCTGCCTCATCGCGATGATGCTCAACCTGCTGGGCGGCGCGTTCGTGATCCCGCTGGTGGTGCTGGTCGGCGAGCGCGGGGGAGACGCGCTGGACACCGGGGCGGTGTTCGCGGCCATGGGGGCGGGCGGGCTGGCCGGGGCGCTGCTGTCCGGGTGGCTGGGGCGGCTGCTGCCGCCGGGCAGGCTGGCGATCGCCTTCACGACGGTGTTCGGCGGGGCGATCATGGCGATGGCGCTGCCGTTCGGGCCGTGGTGGCCGATGGTGCCGCTGCTGGTGTTCTCGCTGACGACGCCGACGTTCAACGTGGTGGTGTCCGCGGTGATCTCGCGGCTGGTGCCCGACGACATGCTGGGGCGGGCCGGCGCGGTGCTCACGCTGGCCAGCAGGGGGCTCACGCCGCTGGCGCCGGTGCTGGGCGGGTCGCTGGCGGCGGCGTTCGGCGGGGCGTGGGCGCTGGCGGTGATCGGCGCGCTCATGCTGGTCGTGGCCGGGGTGGCCGCGGCCAGCCAGGACGTCAGGTCGTTCACGGACGAGCCGGACGAGGTGGCCGCCTGAGTTAGACGGTGGCCTCCACGTCGAGGTGCCAGGGCTGGGCGGGCTTGGGGCGCGGGCCCAGGGTGACGGCGAAGCCGTACGCGTCGAGGAGCTTGGCCAGGTCGGCGGGGGTGGCGGGGTCCTCGCCCGAGCGGACCAGAGCGCGGGCGATCGCGCCCCTGGTGGCCTTGGCCATGTGGCTGACGACCTTGCCGTCGCGGAAGACCCTGACCGCGACCGAGCGGTCGCCGGGCTTCCACGCCCCCGCGTACGTGCCGGAGCGCATGTCGACCACCAGGCCGGGCAGGCGGTCGAGCTGCTTGGTGATCAACGGACGCCAGAAGGCGGCCAGCCCGCCCAGCACGGGCAGGGTGACGCCCATCGACAGGCGGTACGGCGGGACCCGGTCGGTGATCCGCAGCACGCCCCACAGGCCGGAGAAGATGAGCAGCGACTCCTCGGCCCTGCGCAGCTCCGGCGGGGAGAGGGTGGCCAGGCCGAGGTTGTCGTACAGGACGCCGGTGTAGAGCTCGGCGGCCGGCAGCGCGGGGGCGCTCTCCAGCGCGAGGTTCTTCTCCAACTCGGCCGCCAGGCCGGGCGTGAGGCCGAGGACGTCGAGGGCGTCGCGGCGCTTGGAAGCCCTGGCGACGGCGGTTCGCACGCGTTTACGGGCCTTGTCCAGAGCGGGGAAGGAGAGCTCGCCCAGCGGGTCGCCGGAACCCTCCGGCGCCTTGCCTTCGGACGGCGGCAGCAGAATCAGCACGTCAGACAGCTTAGGGCCGGTAGCATCCACAGCGATGAAAGCGTCACTCTCCCCAGTTTGGCTGCCTCTGGATGCACTTGTCCTGGCAGTGCGATCCTTCCTGCCCCTCGCCTTCTTCTACACCGTGGGCCGGGTGGTCCACGACCTGATCCTCGTCGGAGCCGTGTACGCCGGTGACGTCGAGGCGCCGCGCAAGTACCTGGGTTTCGCGATCATGAGCCTGGCCGTGCTGGCCACGCTGGCCTCGTACGTGGCCATGCTGCAGGTTCTGCGCGGAAACGCGGTCCTCGCCGCCCCCTCGGAGGGGCAGGGCGGGCGGCTGTCGACCCTGATCGCGCAGACCATGCTGCCGTTCCTGGCCTTCTACGGGGCCTGGGGGCTGTTCACCGACGACGTCCAGCAGTACAGCATCCTGTCCCAGGAGCTGTTCGGGGTGCAGGAGATCGAGAACCTCACCTTCAACCCGCTGCTGACCACCACGTTCATCGCCCTGGGGGCCTTCGCCCTGCGGGTCGCGGTGGGCAAGGCGTACGAGAAGTGGCCGAAGGGGCGCCTCGGGCTGCTGTCGATCACGCTGGAGTCCATGTGGATGTTCTTCGCGGTGATCAGCGTCGAGCACTGGATCGGGGAGCGGGTCGACTGGCTGACCTCCCGGTCCGCCTGGGTGGCCGTCGCCGACGTGGTCGGCGGGGTGCTGGGGCCGGTGGGGGAGACGGTCGCGGCCGTCGTGCCCGATCTGAAGGACGCGCTGGTGCTGCCTCTGGTCTGGGTGACGATCGCCGCCGTCGTCTACGGCCGTGAGATGGGCCAGGGCGAGGCCCTGATCCAGGGCACCCGGGTCGAGACCGGCGCCGGGCGGGTGAAGCAGGCCGCGCCGGAGCCGGTGCGGAAGGTGGCCGAGTTCGTCTCGCGCGACCTGCGCGACAAGTACACGCCCATGCTGAACGGCCTGCGCCTGGTCCTGGGCGCCGGCCCGGTCTTCTTCCTGGTGTTCTGCCTGTGCTACACGCTGCTGGGCGTGGCCCGCGACTGGGCGTTCATCGGGGTGGTCAACCTGGTCGGGCCGCACGAGAGCAACTGGTGGACCGTGTGGCACGGGCCGATCAAGTTCGGGGTGACGGCGGTCTACGAGGTGCTGCGGATCAGCCTGCTGGCGGCGGCTCTGCGGATGGCGCTGCGGTCGGCGTCAGCCGTACGAAACTCTCGTGGTGATCGCGAAGACGCACCTCAACCCGCAGGGAGCTGACCGCGTCGGCGGGTACGGCGAAGCTCGCCTGGAACCGCGCCTCCACGCCCGGCTTGGCCAGGATGGGCTTGTAGGTCTTCTCGTCGATCCGGGTGCACAGCGTCGAGACCTTGGCGAGGCCCTTCACCCGCGAGTTCGGCGTCCAGACGCGCGCGCGGGAGTCGCGCACGGCCGTCTCGCAGCCCTTGGCCATGGCCTTGCTCGCCGCCGCGTCGCGCGGGGTGACGCCGATGACCGCGGTGACCGCCGTGGTGCCGGGCGGCAGGTCGTCGCCCGAGGTCCTGCCGATGCCGATCAGCCGCCACGTCGAGCCCTCGAATGCCGCGCTCGACCCGGCCGCGGCCTCGATCGGCGCGCCGCCCGAACGCAGCGTGTAGTCCTCCAGCTTGGGCACGACCTGCACGGCCACCAGCGCCGCCACGGCGGCGGCCAGCCCCAGGCCGTACCAGAGGTGCCTGAGGCCCTTGTCGCGTTTGGCGCGCCGCCCGCTCACGAGTCCCCCTCCGCGATCGTCACTGTCGGTACGGCGTCGCCGGACAGCCCCAGCGGCACCTCCACGCCGGGTCCCAGGGCGGAGTTGAGCCGGAAGATGGTCTCGTACCTGGCCTTGGTGATCCGCAGCACCGTGCCCCTGACGGCGTCGGGCGGCAGCTCGAAGGCGAGCACGCCCCGCTGCGGGATGCCCGGGTCCAGGTCGGCCGAGTCGAGGGTGGAGAAGCGGTCGGTGACCCCGTAGCGGGTGCCGTTCAGCGCCTCGAGTTCCACGGTGCCGAGCTGGACCCGCTCCTGGGTGGCGGTGGCGGTCAGGTGGACCACGACCCACACGCCCTTGGTGGCGCGCTTCTCCTTCTTGTCCAGGATGCCGGTCAGCTCCAGCTCGCGCCCGGTCTCGGCGCGCTCGACGCGCACGGTGTACGGGGTGGTGCGCACGTCCTGGCCGACGGCGCCGGTCGAGGAGAGTGGCTGGTAGACGCGGTCGGCGTCGGGACGCAGCCGCTGGACGGCGCCGACGGCCACGAGCAGCAGCGCCGAGGCGACCAGCGCGATCAGCTTGTTCATGCGCGCTCCAGCGGGGTGTCGAGGAGCCAGCGCGGCTCGTCCTGCCGGTACCAGAGCGAGGTCCCCGAGTAGTAGCCCAGCAGGGACCAGCTCGGCTGGTAGTCCTCGTCGTGGAAGGCGACGCTCAGCTTGGCCGGGTCGGGAGCCTCGGCGGCGACCTCCCACGACAGCCGGACGGTCTCGGGCATGCCGGGGTTGAGCAGGCCGCCGCGGTTGTCGCCCGGCCGCATGATCAACTGGTCGCGGATCGACATGATCTTGTCGAGCCGCTTGCCGTCGAGCTGGATGTCGAGGCGGGCGGCCATGTCGGACAGCGACGCGGGGAACCGGCTGACGTTGGTCACGTCCAGGTCCAGCACCACGTACCGGCCCTTGTCCGGCTCGCCGAACGGGGAGGGGTTGGGGTCGCTGGTGGTGTAGGCGGCCTTCTTCGGCACGAGCTGGAAGCGGTTGCCGGTCATCTTCTGCCCGAGCGCGGTCCTGGCCGGCTCGCCCTTGGCGGCGTCCTCCAGCCCGCCGAGCGGCCACGCGACGGCCAGCGGGAGGAGGATCACGGCGGCGAGGCCCGCGAACCACATCCAGGCCCGGCCGCGCGGTGACGATTCGAGGGAAGGGGAGGACACCTGGGGAATCGTAGTAGATATCGTGCCGTTCATGGCTTTTGTCATGGATTTTCGCAGGTTGGTGCACGAGGCATGGCCGGCCTTCGAGCAACACGAGCGCGACGGCTGGGTCCTGCGCTACGCCGGTGGCGTGACCGATCGGGCCAACTCGGTATATGCCCGGAATGTACCTGAGGACGTGGACGCGGCACTGGCATACGCGGAAAGGTTCTACGCCGAGCGCGGCCTGGCGCCCGTCTTCACGGTCGGCGACCACGCCCTCGACGAGGTCCTGGAACGGCGCGGCTACCGGCGCACGCGGCCCGTCCAGGCCATGGTCGCCCGCCTGGACTCCCTGCCCGAGGCGCCCGCGCACCCGGTGCGGATCGAGGACGAGCCCTGGGACGCCTGGATGGAGTCGTGGTGGTCCGTGGACGGCCGCTACGCCGAGGGGATCGCGGCCGCGCGGCGGATCGTGACCGGGGTGCCCGCCTGGTACGCCGCGGTCGAGGAGGACGGCGTGCCGCTGGCCGTGGGGCGCGGCGTGCCGCAGGGGGACACGCTGGGGATCTACTGCATGGCGACCCTGCCCGCTGCCCGCCGCCGCGGGCTCGGGCGCAGCGTGATCAGGGCTTTGGTACGGCGGGCCGTACCGGCTGGGATGTCGTCGGCCTACCTGGTGGTCACCGAGGCGAACGAGAGCGCCAAGGGCCTCTACCGGAGCGAGGGCTTCACCGTGGCCGGGGAGGGCTACCACTATCGGGTGGGCGACCGGAGTTCTTGAACAGCATGACGCGGCGACCCCTGCGCTGAGGGGTAGCCGCGTCGTGCGTAACGCTATATGTGGTTATCTCGGAGCGAGTGCTGGGGTCAGCGCTCGCCGTCGGGGGCCATCGTAGGGGTTTCGCTGAGACGGGCCGATTCGTCCAGGATGTCGGCGCCCTTTTCGCGCAGTGCCGCCACGTGCTGACGCCCATGGTGGGCGCAGAACAGCAGCTCCCCACCTACCGGCAGGGTCGCACGAATGTAGGCCTGGGCACCGCAACGGTCACAACGGTCGAGGGCCGTCAGCGGCTTAACGGGGGCGAGAGCTCCAGTCACGTATCGCCTTTCTGGTCACCCCCGCCGAAGCGAGGATCTGGCGCAGTCACTTGAGACAACATCTAACCGGACCTGGACGTTCCCAACCGGCGCCTCGCTACGCCCAGAGCGGAATGTGTCCCAAAGTAATGATGATCAGCCGGTTGGTAACGGCAAACGTGCCGGGATGGCAAGCTTGTACGCGCGTCAGCGGGAAGAACGGTAAGCTACGCACACGTGTTCGATGGCTAGACCAGAGGAGCGGGAGTGACGGTAGTGGAGGCGGGTTACACAGCTCGTCACCTGTCGGTGCTTGAGGGCCTCGAGGCCGTCCGCAAGCGCCCTGGCATGTACATCGGGTCCACCGACAGCCGCGGTCTCATGCACTGCCTCTGGGAGATCGTGGACAACGGCGTCGACGAGGCGCTGGGCGGCCACTGCACCCGTATCGAGGTCGAGCTCTTCGAGGACGGCTCCATCGAGGTGCGCGACGACGGCCGCGGCATCCCGGTGGACATCGAGCCGAAGAGCGGGCTCCCCGGCGTGGAGCTCGTCTACACCAAGCTGCACGCGGGCGGCAAGTTCGGCGGCGGCTCCTACGCGGCCTCAGGCGGCCTGCACGGCGTGGGCGCCTCGGTGGTCAACGCCCTGTCCTCGCGCCTCGACATCGAGGTCGACCGCGACGGGCAGATCCACCTGATCAGCTTCAGGCGCGGCGTGCCCGGCGTCTTCGACGGCGAGGGCCCCACGGCCAAGTTCAAGAAGAAGTCCGGCCTGCGCGACGGCGGCAAGCTGCGCAAGAAGGTCACCGGCACCAGGGTGCGCTTCTGGGCCGACAAGCAGATCTTCCTGCCCGACGCCGAGGTCTCCATCGACGAGATCCACGTACGGCTGCGCCAGACCGCCTTCCTCGTCCCCGGACTCACGCTGGCCCTGATCCACGACGGCCAGACCGAGGAGTTCCGCTTCGACGGCGGCATCTCCGAGTTCACCGAGTTCCTGGCCCGCGACGAGGCCGTCTGCGAGGTGCTGCGGCTGCAGGGGCTCGGCCACTTCCACGAGACCGTGCCCGTCCTCGACGACCAGGGCCACATGACGCCCACCGAGGTCCAGCGCGAGCTGACCGTCGACGTGGCGGTGCGCTGGGGTAAGGGCTACGACTCGACCATCCGCTCGTTCGTCAACGTGATCGCCACCCCCAAGGGCGGCACCCACGTCACCGGCTTCGAGCGCGCCCTGGTCAAAACCCTCAACGAGCAACTGCGCGAGACCCGCCTGCTCAAGAACGGCGACGACCCGGTCACCAAGGAGGACATCCTCGAGGGCCTGACCGCCGTCGTGACCGTCCGGGTGCCCGAGCCGCAGTTCGAGGGCCAGACCAAGGAGGTCCTCGGCACCTCCGCGGCCACCCGCATCGTCTCCCACGTGGTCTCGCGCGAGCTCAAGGCCGTCTTCGCCAACCCGCCGCGCGGCATGAAGCAGCCGCTGCGCGCGATGCTGGAGAAGATCGTGGCCGCCGCGAAGGCGCGCATCGCCGCCCGCGAGCACCGCGACAACCAGCGCCGCAAGAGCGCCCTGGAGAACTCCGCGCTGCCCGCCAAGCTGGTCGACTGCCGCAGCGACGACGTCGATCGCAGCGAGCTGTTCATCGTCGAGGGCGACTCCGCGCTCGGCACCGCGAAGCTGGCCCGCGACTCGGAGTTCCAGGCGCTGCTGCCGATCCGCGGCAAGATCCTCAACGTGCAGAAGGCGTCGGTCGCCGACACGCTCAAGAACGCCGAGTGCGCCGCGATCATCCAGGTGGTGGGGGCCGGGTCCGGCCGCTCGTTCGACCTGGAGGCCGCCCGCTACGGCCGGATCATCCTGATGGCCGACGCCGACGTCGACGGCGCCCACATCAGGACCCTGCTGCTGACCCTGTTCCACCGCTACATGTGGCCGATGGTGGAGGCCGGACGGGTGTTCGCCGCCGTGCCGCCGCTGCACCGCATCGAGCTCACCAACCCGGGCCGGGGACAGGACAAGTACATCTACTGCTACACCGACGCCGAGCTGCACAAGGTCCTGCGCGATCTCGAACGGCGGGGCAAGCGGTGGAAGGACCCGGTCCAGCGCTACAAGGGCCTCGGTGAGATGGACGCCGACCAGCTCGCCGAGACCACGATGGACCCGCGCCACCGGATCCTGCGCCGGGTGCGCATCGAGGACGCCGAGGCGGCCGAGGGCATCTTCAACCTGCTGATGGGCAGTGACGTGGCGCCGCGGCGCGAGTTCATCGTCAGCAGCGCGGCCGAGGTGGACCGCGACCACATCGACGCCTAGCCACCCCCACCCCGCCCGCCGTCGCACCACCCGTGCGGCGGCGTTCGCATGCCATCAGAACGGCTTCGCCAGGCTGGCAGAGCTGCCGTGGCGTGGTGGGGGTGCGCTGGGCGGGCGGGTGCGGGGGTCAGGCGGGGGTGAGGGTGTGGTGTGGGGGTGTCAGGCGGGGAAGAGGGGGAGGAGGTGGCGGAGTTCCTCCTCATCCACCTGGCGGCCGTAGGGGGCCAGGGCGAAGGACTCCGCGTGGGTTACCCGGGCCGCGTGTTCGGCGCCGTAGCGGGCGGCCAGGGCCGGGCGGTGGGAGTCGGTGGCCTCCAGGAAAGGGGCCCAGTGCCGGGCTACGAACGCCCTTCCCTTGACCGTGTCGCCCGGAGCGGGGGCGTCGTCGAGGAAGCCTCGCTGCCACGCGGCGTACTCCAGGAACTGGGAGGCGTGCGCCAGGCAGGCGTCCAGCTTGGCGTCGAGGACCGGGCCCACGTCAACCGCCAGCTCGCCCCGGTGGAAGGACAGGGCGGCGTAGTCGGTCATGGTCAGGCACAGGGGCTGGCGGGGCAGGGGCGGCCGGCCGGTCTCGACGTTGCGGGTCGTGGCGAAGGCGACCGCGTCCTCCACCAGCCGGCCGGCGGCGCGGTTGTCGGGGTGGCCGGGCCCGTGGCCGTGCAACGCGATCACGACGTCGGCGCGCCAGCCCCGGATCTCGGCCAGCACCTTCAGCCGCGCCTCCACCGAAACCTCCAGCGTGCCGTCGTGGACGTCCCAGATGTCGTAGGCGGTCACACCGAGGGCGTCGGCCGCCTGCCACGCCTCCTCGGCGCGGCGCCTGGCCAGCGGGAGGCGTTCCATGTGGTGGTGGCCGGCGTCGCCGTTGGTGAGGGTCAGGAACTTCACCGCGTGGCCCGCTCTGGCCAGCAGGGCCGCGGTGCCGCCCGCGTAGATCTCGGGCTCGTCGGGGTGGGCGGCGATGACCAGGGTGCGCAACAAGGGGGTTCCTTCCAGAGCGTGGGGCTACCGTGCAGACGGTAGCCCCTGGTCAGAACTGCGCTCGAAGGCGGGCCTCGGCCTCCTGACCGGCGCCGATCGCGTCCAGGCCGTTCAGCGCCGCGCCCACGATGGGCGGGGTGTCGGTCACGACGGGCTTGGCGGCCGGGGTGTGCCTGACGAAGCGGGCATCCAGCAGGTCGGTCAGCAGCGGGTGCCTGGCCCGCAGCACGCCGCCGCCCAGCACCACCTCGGTCGGCGTCTCCAGCAGGTCCAGGCGCGTCAGGCAGACCCTGGCCATGCCGACGACCTCGTCGGCCATGCGGGTGACCAGGCCGACGGCGATCTCGTCACCGGCGGCGGCCACCTCGAACAGCCCCGCGGTCAGCTCCAGCAGGCGCAGCGGGTCGAGCCGGCCGAAGTACACGTCGAGCGCCACCTGCTCGACGGTGGGCGCGCCGAAGTGCGAGGTGACCAGGTCGACGAGCGCGGTGGGGGCGCCGCGGCCGTCCTCGGCGCGGGAGGCGTGCCACATGACCTCGTTGGTGAGCCCGACGCCGCCGCCCCAGTCGCCGACCAGCGGGCCGATCGCGGGGAAGCGGGCCACCTGGCCGGTGGGGGAGACGCCGACGGCGTTGATGCCGGCGCCGCAGACCACCGCCACGCCGGACGGGCCCGACGCCCCGGCACGGAGCAGGGCGAAGGTGTCGTTGCCCACCACGATGTCGCGGGCGAAGCCCCTGGCGCCGAACTCGGCGGCCAGGGCCTCCTCTTCCTCGGGCAGGTCGGCCCCGGCCAGGTAGGCGGCCATCCGGTCGGCGTACGGCGGGGCGGCGCCTGGTCCGAGGGCCTGCCGTACCGCGTCTTCGAGGACGTCGGCGGCGGCCGGGACGCCGGCGCTCTGCGGGACGAACGGCCCGCCACGCCCGCGGGCCAGCACGGTGCCGTCGGAGGAGAGCACGAGCACGTCGGTCTTGCTGTTGCCCCCGTCGACGGCGAGCAGGGTGCTCACCGCTTCACCCACGGCAGGTGCGTGGCGTTGGCCTCCAGCAGCAGGGTGGTCAGCTCGCCCGCGATCGCCTCCTGGCCGATCAGCGGGTGGGCGAGCAGCGCGTTCTGGACGCGGTCGGCGCCGCCGTGGATGGCGGCGTCCAGGGCGAGGCTCTCGTAGGCGGAGACGTTGGCGATCAGGCCGGCGTAGAGGGGGTCGAGCGGGTCGACGGGCAGCGGCGCGGCCCCGGCCGCGGTGATCGTGGCGGGCACCTCGATGACCGCCTCGTCCGGCAGGAACGGCAGCGTGCCCGCGTTGCGCGTGTTGACCACCTGGACGTCGCCGCGGTCGCCGAGCAGGGAGGCGATGAGCGCCACGGCGGCCTCGGAGTAGAAGGCGCCGCCGCGCTTGCCCAGGAGTTCCGGCTTGGTGTCCACGGACGGGTCGGCGTACAGTTCCAGGAGCCGCGCCTCCATCGCGGCCACCTCGTCGGCGCGCGAGGGCTTGGTGCGCTGCTCGGCGACGACGATGTCGTGGGCGTAGAAGTAGCGCAGGTAGTAGGAGGGCACGACGCCGAGGCGGGTGAACAGCTCCAGCGGCAGCCCGATGCTGTCGGCGATCTCCTCGCCGTGCTCGGCCAGCAGGCGGGGCAGGACGTCCTCGCCGTCCAGGTGGACCGAGCGCTCCCAGGTGAGGTGGTTGAGTCCGACGTGGCCGAGGCTGACGCGCTCGGGCTCGACGCCGAGGTGGCGGGCGAAGGTGCGCTGGAAGCCGATGGCCACATTGCACAGGCCGATCGCGCGGTGTCCGGCGTCCAGCAGGGCGCGGGTGACGATGCCGACCGGGTTGGTGAAGTCGACGATCCAGGCGTCCGGGGCGGACTGGCGTACCCGCTCGGCCAGGTCGAGCACGACCGGGACGGTCCGCAGCGCCTTGGCGAGGCCGCCGGCGCCGGTCGTCTCCTGGCCCACGCAGCCGCAGCGCAGCGGCAGCGTCTCGTCCACGTTGCGGGCGGCCTGGCCGCCGACACGCAGTTGGAACAGTACGGCCTGCGCCCCTGCCACGCCCTCCTCGACCGAGGACGTGGCGACGACTTCCGCCGGATGCCCCGCTCGTGCGAGCATGCGGCGGGAGACGCCCGCGACCAGTTCGAGGCGCTCGGCGTGCGGATCGACCAGTGCGATCTCGGTGATCGGCAGATCATCGCGCAGGCGGGCGAACCCGTCGATCAGTTCCGGCGTGTACGTCGAGCCGCCCCCGACAACGGCGAGTTTCACCCTGACTCCCAGCTTATTAGGAAAGTTTCCTAACTCATCCTAGAGTCAAGGGCGGAGTTGGGGAAGGGGCTGTCCTAGGCGGCGTCCTGGTGCTCGGGGAAGGCGTTGACGGTGACCCGGTGCATCCGGCGGCGTTCGGTGTAGTCGGCCACCGCGTAGTGCTGGGTGGGCCGGTTGTCCCAGAAGGCCAGCGTCCCCGGCCGCCACCGCAGGCGCACCTGGTATTCGGGCGAGCGGATGTGGTCGATGAGCAGCGGCAGCAGCGCTTCGTTCTCCCGGTCGGTCAGCCCGACCAGGCGGGTGGTCGAGGCCCGGTTGACGAACAGCGCCTTGCGGCCCGTCTCGGCGTGCGTGCGGACGACCGGCCGCTCGATCGGCGGCCACTTGGCCTGGATCTCCTCCAGGTCGAACGGGTGCCCCTTGGAGATCGCCTTCTTCATCGACATCGTGATGTCGTGCACGGCGGTCAGTTCGTCGCACAGCCGTTGCAGGGACGGCGACAGCGTCTCGTAGGCCAGGTAGGTGTTGGCCCAGCAGGTGTCGCCGCCGACGCTCGGAAGCTGGACGCAGCGCAGCAGCGAGCCCATGGGCGGCGTGGGCTCGAAGGTGTTGTCGCTGTGCCACTCGTCGCCGCCCTCGCCCTTGGGGTCGGTCTGGTCCAGGATGTGGATCGGGCTGCTGGAGTCCTTCTTGAAGGCGGGATGGTTGAGCGTGCCGAAGTTCAGCGCGAACTGCAGGTGCTGCTCGTCGTCGATGTGCTGGTCGCGGAAGAACAGCACGAGGTGGCGCAGCCAGCCCTCGCGGAGCGTGGCCACCTCTTCCGGCGCCAGCGGCTTGCGCAGGTCGACCCCGGTCACCTCGGCGCCGATGTGCTTGGTCACAGGGTGAAACTCAATCATGGCCTGAACGTACGTCCCAAGCAATTGCTTGGTCAAGAGACTCATCGGCCCATTGAGTCGCGGACACCCCCGATCCTCCGCCAAAATGTTCGACATGGCCCGACGCACCACGACCCCGCCTCCGGAGGACTTCGAGGAGCGGATCGTCGACATCGACGTCTCCTCCGAGATGCGCACCAGCTTCCTCGAGTACGCCTACTCGGTGATCTACCAGCGCGCGCTGCCCGACGCGCGCGACGGACTGAAGCCGGTGCAACGCCGCATCCTCTACTCCATGAGCGAGATGGGGCTGCGCCCCGACCGCGGGCACGTCAAGTCCTCGCGCGTCGTCGGCGACGTCATGGGCAAGCTCCACCCCCACGGCGACTCCGCCATCTACGACGCGCTCGTGCGCCTGGCGCAGCCGTTCTCGATGCGGCTGCCGCTCGTCGACGGCCACGGCAACTTCGGCTCGCCCGACGACATGCCGGCCGCGATGCGCTACACGGAGGCCAGGCTGGCCCCCGCCGCCATGCTCATGGTGGAGTCGCTCGACGAGGACACCGTCGACTTCAAGCCCAACTACGACGGCCAGGAGACCGAGCCCACGGTCATGCCGGCCGCCTTCCCCAACCTGCTGGTCAACGGCACCACCGGCATCGCCGTCGGCATGGCCACCAACATGGCCCCGCACAACCTGGGCGAGGTCGTCGCCGCCGCCCGCCACCTGATCAAGAAGCCGGACGCCTCGCTCGACGAGCTGATGCGGTACGTGCCCGGCCCCGACCTGCCCACCGGCGGCTCGATCATCGGCCTGCAGGGCATCCGCGACGCCTACGAGAGCGGCCGCGGCACCTTCCGCATGCGCGCCAAGTGCACCGTCGAGCAGATCACCCCGCGCCGCAAGGGCATCGTCGTCACCGAACTGCCCTACGCCGTCGGTCCCGAGCGCGTGGTCACCAAGATCAAGGACCTGGTCACCAGCAAGAAGCTCCAGGGCATCGCCGACCTCAAGGACCTCACCGACCGGCACAAGGGCCTGCGCCTGGTCATCGAGATCAAGAACGGATTCGTGCCCGAGGCCGTCCTGGAGGAGCTCTACCGGCTGACGCCGATGGAGGAGACCTTCGGCATCAACAACGTGGCGCTCGTCGACGGCGAGCCGCGCACGCTGGGCCTGCGCGAGCTGCTCCAGGTCTACGTGGACCACCGCATCGAGGTCGTGCGCCGCCGCTCCGAGTACCGGCGACGCAAGCGCCAGGAGCGCCTGCACCTGGTCGACGGCCTCATCATCGCGCTGCTCAACATCGACGAGGTCATCCAGGTCATCCGCTCCTCCGACGACTCCGCGCAGGCCCGTCAGCGCCTCATGGACGTCTTCGAGCTGACCGAGATCCAGGCCTCCTACATCCTCGACACGCCGCTGCGCCGCCTGACCCGCTTCGACAAGCTTGAGCTCGACCAGGAGAAGGAGCGGCTGAGCGCGGAGATCGCCGAGCTGAGCGAGATCCTGGGCGCCGAGTCGCGGCTGCGCCAGGTGGTCTCGGGCGAGCTGGCGGACGTGGCCAAGAAGTACGGCACGCCGCGCCGTACCGTGCTGCTGGAGTCGGCGGGAGTGGCCAGGACGCCGGTGGCGTCGCTGATGATCGCCGACGACCCGTGCCTGGTGCTGCTGTCGTCCACCGGCCTGCTGGCCCGCACCCCCGACGCCACCGAGCTGCCGGGCGAGGGCGACCGCGCCGCCCACGACGTGCTGGTGTCCGCGGTGCGCAGCACGGCCCTGGGCAGCGTGGGCGTGGTCACCTCCGAGGGCCGCATGGTCCGGGTGGCGGTGGCCGACCTGCCGACGCTGCCGCCCTCGGCCAACCCGCCGTCGTTGTCGGGCGGGCATCCGGTGGCCGAGTACATCACGCTGAACGCCGGCGAGACCGTCGTCGGCCTGGGCTCGCTCGACCCCGACAGCCCCGGCCTCGCGCTGGGCACCGCGCAGGGCGTGGTCAAGCGGGTGGTGCCCGAGTATCCGGGCAACCGCGACGACTTCGAGGTCATCACGCTGAAGGACGGCGACAGCGTGGTCGGCGCCGTCGAGCTCGACTCCGACGAGACCGACCTGGTCTTCGTCACCTCCGACGCGCAGATGCTCCGCTTCTCCGCCGCCTCCGTGCGTCCCCAGGGCCGCCCGGCGGGCGGCATGACCGGGATCAGGCTCGACGGCGACGCCAAGGTCATCTTCTTCGGCGCGGTCGATCCGAGCCGCCCGGCCCAGGTCGTCACGGTCGCCGGCTCGGCCACCGCGCTGCCCGGCACCCAGGTGGGTGGGGGCAAGGTCTCCGACTACGCCGACTTCCCGCCCAAGGGCCGCGCGACCGGCGGCGTCCGCGCCCAGCGCTTCCTGAAGGGCGAGGACGTCCTGCTGCTGGCCTGGGTCGGCCCGGCCCCGGCCAAGGCGGTCTCGGCCACGGGCAAGCCCGTCCCGCTGCCCGAGGAGATCAGCCGCCGCGACGGCTCGGGGCTGCGCCTGACCCACACGATCGGCGCCGTCGGCGGCAGCCTGGCCGCCGACCTGCCCGCCGCCACCCCGTCCCCGGCCCCGGCGGGAACGGAAGAGCTGTTCTGACGGCTCCGGCCCTGCCCGGCGACACCGGGCGGGGCCGGACGGAAAACGGGAGAGAGCGCTCTCTAGCCGGGGTTGGCGATTCGGGTCACTATGGGGTCTCATCGAGATCCTGGAGGCGTCGTGATCCCGCACCGCCGCAGAACGCGCTTTCTCGCGTTGCTCGCCCTGTTATGCACCACGGCCCTGGCCGCGCCCGCGCAGGCGGCGGCCGAGCCGTTCACCGTCACCGACTTCGAGTCCGACACCCTTCCTCCCGGCGTCATCCCGTGGGGCAACGACGCGGCCTCCACACCCCGGCTGACCATCGCCGCCGCGCCCGACCGGCCCGGTGCGCAGAGCACCAACCGGGCGCTCGACGCCGAGTACACCGTCAGCCAGTGGGGCGGCTGGTCCCACGACCTGACCGCCACGCAGGACTGGTCGCCCCACTCGGGCTTCTCCTTCTGGGTCAAGGGCACCGCGTCGGGACAGCGGGTGTTCTTCGAGATCAAGGACGGCGGCTCCGGCGCGGGCAGCGCCGAGCTGTTCGAGTCCTCCTTCACCGACGACACGGCGGGCTGGCGGCAGATCCAGGTCCCCTTCGCCGACTTCGTCCGGCGCGGCGACTACCAGCCCGGCGGCGCCCCCACCGACGGCGAGCTGGACCTGGTCGCGATGTGGGGCTACTCCGTCCGCTTCCCCGCCGCCGCGGGCACGCTCGTCTTCGACGACGTCCAGGTGTACGGCACCGCGCCCCCCAGACCGGTCAGGCTGAGCACCGACGCCCCGGTCTACCCCGTCGATGAGAAGGGCGCCGCCGAGGTCAGGGTCACCGTGACCACGACCGACGGCAGGCCGCTGCCCGCCGACGCCAACGTCACCTACAAGACCGGCACGGGCACCGCCACCCCCGGCGAGGACTACACCCCGGCGGAGGGCGTGCTCACCTTCCCCGCCGGCACCGCCTCCGGCACGGCCAAGGCGTTCACCGTCAGGACGCTCGCCGACCGGCGGGCCGAGGTCGCCGAGACGATCCCGGTCGTCCTGTCCGGCGAGGGCGTCCGGGCGCCGGCCGACGAGCCCGCGATCGTGGTCAACGCGCACGGCCTGCCGTACCTCGACAAGCGCAGGAGCGTGAAGGAGCGGGTGCGTGACCTGCTCGGGCGGATGACGCCGGCCGAGAAGGTCGGGCAGATGACGCAGGCCGAGCGGGGCGCGCTGGGCAAGCAGGACGACATCGCCGAGTACCTGCTCGGCTCGCTGCTGTCGGGCGGCGGCTCGGCGCCGTCGGTGAACACGCCCAAGGGCTGGGCGGACATGCTCGACGGGTTCCAGTTGCGCGCGCGGCAGACCCGGCTGCAGATCCCGCTCATCTACGGCGTGGACGCGGTCCACGGGCACAACAACGTGATCGGCGCGACGATCTTCCCGCACAACGTGGGCCTGGGCGCCACGCGCGACCCGGCGCTGGTGGAGAAGACCGGGCAGATCACCGCCAAGGAGGTCAAGGCGACCGGCATCCCCTGGGACTTCGCGCCGTGCCTGTGCGTCTCGCGCGACGAGCGGTGGGGACGCGCCTACGAGTCGTTCGGCGAGGACCCGGCGCTGGTCGGCCGGATGGCCGCGATCGTGGACGGCCTCCAGGACAACGGCGTGCTGGCCACCGCCAAGCACTACGTCGGCGACGGCGGCACCACCTACGGCACCTCCACGACCGGTGACTACACCATCGACCAGGGCGTCTTCACCGGGACCCGGCAGGAGCTGGAGGTCCTCCACCTGGCGCCGTTCGCCGAGGCGGTCAGACGGGGCGTCGGCACCGTCATGCCGTCCTTCTCCAGCGTCGGCCCGACCAAGATGCACGCCCACCGCGAACTGATCACCGACGTGCTGAAGGGCCGCCTCGGCTTCAAGGGCTTCGTGATCAGCGACTGGGCGGGGATCGACCAGATCCCCGGCGACTACCCCTCCGACGTGCGCACCTCGGTCAACGCCGGGCTCGACATGATCATGGTGCCGTACGCGTACCAGCAGTTCGTGGCGGCGCTCACCGGCGAGGTGAACGAGGGCCGCGTCGCGCTCGCCCGCGTGGACGACGCGGTCAGCCGCATCCTCACGCAGAAGTTCCGGCTGGGGCTGTTCGAGCGGCCCTTCGCCGACCGCTCGGGCCTGGCCGCCGTGGGCTCGCCCGCCCATCGCGCCCTCGCCCGTACGGCTGCCGCCAAGTCGCAGGTCCTGCTGAAGAACGAGGGCGCGGTGCTGCCGCTGCCCGGGTCGGCGAAGGTGTACGTGGCCGGGTCGAACGCCGACGACATCGGCAACCAGTCGGGCGGCTGGACGATCAGCTGGCAGGGCGCCTCGGGACCGACCACGCCGGGCACGACCATCCTGGCGGGCATCCGCGGCCGGGCCGCCGCCGTCACCTACTCGGCCGACGCCTCCGCCCCGACCGCCGGGCATGACGTCGGCGTCGTGGTCGTGGGCGAGACGCCGTACGCCGAGGGCTTCGGCGATGTCGGACGGCAGGGGCGCACGCTGGAACTGTCGGCGGCCGACAAGGCGGCGGTGGCGTCGGTCTGCGGCGCGCTGCGATGCGTCGTCGTGGTGGTGTCGGGACGGCCGATGCTGCTCGGCGACCTGTCGGGCGTCGAGGCCGTGGTGGCGGGCTGGCTGCCCGGCACCGAGGGCGCCGGGGTGTCGGATCCGCTGTTCGGGGCGGTGCCGTACACGGGACGGCTGCCCTTCACCTGGCCCGCCTCGATCGAGCAGGTGCCGGTCAACGTGGGCGACGCGGTGTACCGGCCGCTGTTCCCCTATGGGTGGGGGCTGCGCACCGATCGGGCGCGTACCCGGCTGGCGGCCGTCCGTGACGAGCTGAGCAGGGGTGACGGGCTGTCCAGGGCGGCCGCTGCGGTGCTGAGCGCGGTGCTGCCGCAACGCCACTGGAACGCCGACGGGTCCGTGCGGGACGGCCGGGCCGTCCTGCGGGCGCTGGGCGTGGCCGCCGCGCTGCTGGAGAGGTCGCGCACCGACACCTACGCCCAGGACGACGCGCTCGTCTCGGTGGCCAGGGACCTGGCGCAGGCGGCCGGCCTCGATCCGGCGGCACAGGCGCGAGCCGACCAGGCCCTCGCGACGGGCGACCTGACCGAGGCGGTGAAGCTACTGGCCGGATAGTCGCGATCCCGCCCGCGCGGAGGCGGGCGGTGAGTCCGAGGTCTTCGCCTACGCGGGGCGGGCGGTCAGTCCGGGGTTTCGCCTACGCACAGGCAGAACGTGTGTCCGGCCGGGTCGAGGAAGACGCGGAAGGTGTCGTCCTCGCTCGGCTGGTGCTCGTGCTTGCGGGCGCCGATCTTCAGCACCTGTTCCTCGGCCAGGTCCAGGTCGTCCACGGTGACGTCGAGGTGGAACTGCTGGGGCCGTTGCGGGTCGGGCCAGTCCGGCGGCTGGTAGTCCTCGGCGAGCTGGAAGGCCAGCCTCGCCGGCGGGCCGCCGTCGGTGACCACGACCCAGGTCTCGTCCTCCTCGCTGACGACGCGCCAGCCGAGCAGCTCGGAGTAGAAGCGGGCCAGCTCGATCGGCGAGGGACAGTCGAGCACGGTGGTGCGGAACCTGGCGATGCCTGTCATGTTCAGACTTCTACCTCGTGAGGGGCGGGTCACACGTCCGTCAGGCGGTGACCGCGGCGGGCAGGGCCAGCAGGAGCTCGTGGGGCTCGCCCGACTCCCAGTCGCGGATCAGCCTGGCCCCCGCGTCGCCGGGGTCGAAGTCCTCGCAGCCGAGGGGGCCGTAGCAGCCGGCCTTGTCGAGCATGGCGATCAGCGGGTCGTCGTCGGGCAGGCTGGCGGCGTACGCGGCGGCGTCGAACAGGGCCAGCGCGCCGCGGGCGTTCCTGCCGTCGTCATTGGACTCCACCCGGTCGAGGCGGCGGCGCGCCTGGGACCGCAGGTAGGCGGCGAGGGTTTCTGACCTGCTCACGGCAACCTTCTCAATCACTCACGGGTGGCTACGACATCATCACAAAGAGTAAGGGGTGATCGTGGGACGTTCGACAAGTTGGGCCCCCGGGCCACCCCGGAAATCTCCAGGAAACGGCCGTGCGGCATCATCTGCTTCATGAGTGATTTCGACGACCTGCTTGCCGCCAATGCCAAGTACGCCGCCGGCTTCACCGGCTCCGACCTCACCGGACGCGCGGCCAAGGGCCTCGCGGTGGTGACCTGCATGGATTCGCGCATCGACCCGCTGGGGCTGCTCGGACTCGAGCCGGGCGACGCCAAGATCCTGCGCAACGCCGGCGCCCGCGTCACCGACGACGTGCTGCGCACCCTGGTCCTGGCCGTCTTCCTCCTGGGCGTCGAGCGCGTCCTGGTGATGCCGCACACCGACTGCGGCATGTCCAAGGCCTCCGACGACGACGTGCACGCCATCGCCCAGAAGCAGGGCGTGGACACCCGCAGCCTCGAGTTCCACACCGTCCCCGACCAGCAGGCGGCCCTGCGCCACGACCTCACGCGGATCCGTACCACGCCGTTCTTCCCGCATCCGCTGCCGATCGGCGGCGCGATCTACGACGTCCACACCGGGAAGCTGCAGCCCGTGGAGCTCTGAGCCGGACCAGAGCTCTGAGCTGAACGAGAACTCTGAGCTGGACCAGAGCGCTGAGCTGGACAAATACCCTATTCGGGCGCTTCGGCATGTCCTTACCGGGCATAGATCGAATGATGCGCTCGAATAGGGTCCATGTTTGATCCGGACCCGCTGATCGTGGCCCATCGAGGCGCTCCCAAGGTGGCGCCGGAGAACACGCTGGCCGCCTTCCACGCCGCGGGCGCCGCCGGCGCCGACCTCTACGAGCTGGACGTCCACCAGACCCGCGACGGCCACCTCGTCGTCATCCACGACGCGTCGCTGGCCCGCACCACCGACGTCGAGCAGGTCTTCCCCGACCGCGCGCCGTGGCGGGTGCGGGACTTCACGCTGGAGGAGATCGGCACGCTGGACGCCGGGGCCTGGTTCGACCAGAGGTTCGCCGGTGAGCGGGTGCCGACGCTGCGCGCCGTGCTGGAGTCCATGAAGGGCGGGCCCGGCCTGCTGCTGGAGGTCAAGCATCCGGCGGACGCGCCCGAGGTGGCCGAGCGGCTGGCCAGGCTGATGCCGCTGGCGCCGCCGCTGACGATCGTGCAGAGCTTCGACTGGCAGTTCATCAGGAAGTTCCAGGCCAGGGGGCAGCGGGCGGTGCTCAGCAGGGCGCCGGCCCTGGGCGAGCTGACCGACATCGCCCAGTACGCCGAGTACGTGAGCGTCAAGCACCGCCTCATGACCCCCGCCTACGTGCGCAGGGCCCACCGGCTGGGGCTGAAGGTGCTGGCCTACACCGTCAACCGGCGCCCGGCGATGCGCAGGGTGCTGGCGGCCGGGGTGGACGGGCTGATCACCAACCGGCCCAGGGCGTTGCGGCGGGCGCTGGAGACCAGCGTGTGCTTCGCCGCGCCGCCGGAGCTGGCCACGATGATGAGCAGGCTCCCGAAGGGCGGCCGCCTGTGCCCACCGGCGCCCAGCCCGACGACGCCCGCTCCGACGCCGGCTCCTGAGACGCCCGCTTCGGGGACCCCCGTGCACGCTCCGGTGCCCGCGCCTGCCCCGGTGGCGGGGACGCTGTCGACCAGGCCGATCGTGCCGTTGCTCTGACCACCCAGGCGGCCGGCGGGGCGCGCGTCACGGCGGCCCGCCCCGCATCGCTGGAGGAGCGTCTCCCTGGACGGGGCCCGGCCCCGTGTGGCGGGTGGGGGTGGGGTGGCTGGGCCGTAAAGTAGGGGAGTCTTTCAACGACGAGCGCCCGATGTGATTTCGTCGGCGCGGGCTGGTAACAAGGACACCATGTTTGACGACAGCGCCGCGCTGCGCGAAGAGGCCGAGGAGAGACTCAGGGCGCTCGCGGGGGACCACGCGCGGCTCAGGGACGACCAGTGGTCGGCGATCGAGGCGCTCGTCGTCCAGCGCAGGCGGGTCCTGGTGGTCCAGCGCACCGGCTGGGGCAAGTCGGCCGTCTACTTCGTGGCCACCGGGCTGCTGCGCGACCTGGGCGAGGGGCCCACGGTCATCGTCTCGCCGCTGCTGGCGCTCATGCGCAACCAGATCGCCGCCGCCGAGCGGGCCGGGATCAGGGCCGTCACCATCAACTCCGCCAACCCGGAGGAATGGGGCCAGATCTACGAGCAGGTCGCCGGCGGCGAGGTCGACGTGCTGCTGGTCAGCCCCGAGCGGCTCAACAACCCCGACTTCCGCGACAACGTCCTGCCCGAACTGGCCGAGAGCGCCGGCCTCGTCGTGGTCGACGAGGCCCACTGCATCTCCGACTGGGGCCACGACTTCCGGCCCGACTACCGGCGGCTGGCCACGTTGTTCGAGGAGCTGCCGCCGGGCATCCCGGTGCTGGCCACCACGGCCACCGCCAACTCCCGCGTGACCCGCGACGTCGCCGAGCAGATGGGCGAGCAGACGCTGGTGCTGCGCGGTCCGCTGGAGCGCGAGAGCCTGCACCTCGGCGTGGTCAAGCTGCCCACTGCCGAGCAGCGGCTGGCCTGGCTGGCGCAGACCCTCCATGAGCTGCCCGGCTCCGGCATCGTCTACACGCTGACCGTCGCCGCCGCCCACGAGATCGCCGGCTACCTGCGCGAGCAGGGCCACGAGGTGGCCGCCTACTCCGGCCAGACCGAGCCGGCCGAGCGCCTGGCCGCCGAGGAGGCGCTGCTCACCAACAAGATCAAGGCGCTGGTCGCCACCAGCGCGCTCGGCATGGGCTTCGACAAGCCCGACCTGGGCTTCGTCATCCACGTCGGCGCACCGCAGTCGCCCGTCGCCTACTACCAGCAGGTCGGCAGGGCCGGGCGCGGCGTCGAGCGGGCCGAGGTGATCCTGCTGCCCGGCACCGAGGACCGCGACATCTGGGCGTACTTCTCCTCGCTGGCCTTCCCACCGGAGCCGCAGGTACGCGCCACGCTGGCCGCGCTGGAGGAGAACGGCGGCGTGCTGTCCACCCCCGCGCTGGAGAGCCGGGTCGACCTCAGCCGCAGCCGCCTGGACATGATGCTGAAGGTCCTCGACGTGGACGGCGCCGTGCGCAGGGTCAAGGGCGGCTGGGAGGCCACCGGCGAACCCTGGGACTACGACGCCGAGCGTTACTCCCGCATCGCCGCCGAGCGCAAGGCCGAGCAGGACGCCATGCTCACCTACCAGAGCACCGGTGAGTGCCGCGAGGAGTACCTGCGCAGGCTGCTCGACGACGAGGCCGCCAAGCCGTGCGGGCGCTGCGACAACTGCACCGGCCGGCACCGCTCGGCCGAGATCGGCGACCAGGCGGTCGAGTCGGCGCGCGAGCGGCTGGGGCGGCCGGGCGTGGAGATCGAGGCGCGCCGGCAGTGGCCGACCGGGCTGTCCGACCTGTCCGGGAAGATCAAGGCCGACCTGGGCGCGGAGCCCGGACGGGCGCTCGGGCGGCTGACCGACATCGGGTGGGGCAACCGGCTGCGCGAGCTGTTCGGCGGCGGCGACACGACGATCTCCGACGAGATGTTCAAGGCCGTGGTCCAGGTGCTGGCCGCGTGGGAGTGGCGCGAGCGGCCGGTCGCCGTGGTCAGCGTGCCCTCGGGCTCGCGTCCCCTGCTGGTGCGCGGGTTCGCCGAACGGCTGGCGCAGGTCGGCAGGCTCACCTACCTGGGCGAGCTGGGCTACCGGGCGGGGTCGCCGGGCAGCCAGTTCAACAGCGCCAAGCGGGTGCAGGCGATCCGGGCGACGCTGGCGATGCCCAAGGAGCTCGGGGCCGCCATCGCCCAGTGCGGCGGTCCGGTGCTGCTGGTGGACGACCGCGTCGACACCGGCTGGACCATGACGCTGGGCGCCGCCCTGGTCCGCCACGCGGGCGCCCCGGCGGTGCTGCCGTTCGCGCTGGCCACCACGTCCTAGAGGCCCACCACGTCCGAGGGGGCCACCACGTCCGAGGGGTCATCACGTCCAGGGTCGGCACGTCCTAGGCGTTCGCGGTCGTGGCCAGGGCGGCGCGGGAGCGGGCGATCTCCTTGAGCGTGCGCACCCGCCAGGTCGGCTCGCCCAGCGGGCCCAGCAGGGTGGCGCAGGTGAGGAAGTGGCCGAGGGCCGACTGCTCGTCCCCACGCCACCGGCAGGTCTCGCCGAGCGCGAACTCGGTCAGCGCCTCCCCGTGCACATCCCCCGCCCCGGCGAACATCCTGCCGCACTCGGCCAGCATCGCCGTGGCCCGCTCGAAGCGGCCGAGCGCCGCGTGCGCCTCACCCAGGCGGCGCAGCGTCATGCGCTCGCCCTTGACCCAGTCGAGCTCGCGGGCCAGGCGCAGGCTCTCCTCGTAGTGCTCGATGGCGTTCTCGACCCGGCCCATCTCGAAGCGGGCGATGCCGAGGCCGCGCAGGAGTTCGGCGTGGTGCTGGGCGTTCTGCGCGCCGCCGGTCAGGACGAGGCCGAGCTCGCACACCTCCGCCGCCTCCGGCCAGCGGGCCTGGTGCAGGTGGATGACCGACATGGCGATCCAGGCGTTGGCCAGGCCGTTGGCGTCGCCGTACTCGAGGAAGCGGTCGGCGGCGAGGGTGGTGTGGGCGAGCGCGCGGCCGAGGTCGCCCGAGGCGGCGGCGCAGGTGGCGAGCATGGTGAGGGCGTAGGCGGCCTCGTGCTGGTCGCCGTCGGCCTCCGAGGCGGCCAGCAGTTCGCGTAGTTCGGCCACGACCTCGCGGGAGCGGCCGCGGTCGAGGTCGACGTCCACGCGCATGAGCAGCAGGCGGCGCGCGGTCCTGCGGTCGGCGCCGGCGCTGACGGCCCTGAGCAGGCGGTCGGCGTCGTCGTGGAAGCCGCGGATGGTCAGGAACGGCGTGATCACCTCGGCCAGCCTGGCGGCCATGGGCGGGGCGGCGGCGTGCGCGACGGCCAGCAGCGACTTGCGCTCGGCCAGCAGCCAGGCGCGGCGGCGCGGCCCGGCGGGCGGCGTGCGGGGCGGCGCGTCCCGTGCCGGGGGCACGAGCGGCAGCGGCAGCTCGGTGGTGGCGGCCAGCAGGCGCTCCAGCGACTCCTGCGACAGGCGGCGCAACGCGTCGGCCTGGCCGTCCATGGCCAGTTCCCTGGCGAAGCCGCGCAGCAGGTCGTGCATCCGGTAGCGGGCCTGCCCGGCGCCGTCGATCTCGCCCGCGGTGATCAGGCCCGCGGTGGCGAGGTCCTCGACCGCCTGGTCGGCCTGGCGGGGCGGCTGGCCGAGCAGCGCCCGCATCGACCAGTCGGCCACGCTGTCGAGCTCGGTCACGCCGAACATCAGGAACGCCTGCCGGGCGTCGGCCGACAGCGGCGCGAGCCCCATCGCGTAGGTGCCGCGCACGTTCAGCGCCCCGTAGCGCAGCTCGTCGAGGCTGGCCGCGGCGATGCGCTCGGCGAAGTCGGCCAGCGGCCAGGCGGGCCGGGTGGCCAGCCGGGCGCCGGCGATGCGGATGGCCAGCGGCAGCCGTCCACAGACCCGCACGATCGTCTCCGCGTGCTCGGGGGCGGCGGCGACGCGGTCGTGCCCGGCGATCCCCGCCAGGAGCGCCCTGGCGTCGGCGAACGGCAGCACCTCCAGCGGCACCGCGGTCGCGCCCGGCAGGGCCGCCAGCGGGCCGCGCGAGGTGACGATCACCGCGCTGCGCGGGGTGCCCGGCAGCAGGTGCTGCACCTGCGACTCGTCGCGGGCGTCGTCGAGCACGACCAGCACCGCCCGGTCGGCCACCCGCGCCCGGTACATGGCCGCGCGGTCCTCGGCCGCCGCCGGCAGCATCTCGCCGTCGACGCCGAGCGCCTTGAGCATCTCGGCGAGGGCGTCGCCGGGGTCCATGCCGCCGAGCCTGGCGAACAACTGCCCGTCCGGATAGCGCTCGCGCAGCCGATGAGCGGCATGTACGGCCAGCGTGCTCTTCCCCGTCCCCGGCGGCCCCGAGACGACGGCGATGGCCGGGGCCGACCCGCCCGTTTCCAGGGCGCCGGTCACGGCGGCCAGCTCCGCGGCCCTGCCCACGAAGTCACCCAGGTCGGCGGGGAGCTGGCACAGGCCGGTCCACGCCGGGGCGGCCCGCCGTAACGGGGGATGGGCCTGCTCGCCGGCCAGCAGCGCGCCGTGCAGCTCGCGCAGCTCCGGGCCGGGCTCCACGCCGAGCTCGTCGACGAGGATCTTGCGGGCGCGCATGTAGGCGTCGAGCGCCTCGGCCCTGCGGCCGGCGGCGTGCAGGGCGAGCATGAGCTGGCGCCAGGGCCGCTCGCGCAGCGGGTCCGCCTCCAGCTGGGCGTACAGCTCGGGGACCAGCTCCTGGTGGAGGCCGAGCGCGAGCCGTACGTCGGTCCACTCGGCGCGGGCGCGGTCGGCCTGCTCCTCCAGCTCGGCGATGCGGGCGGCGAGGGAGCGCGCCAGCGGCGCGTCCTCGGCGGGACGGCCCCGCCACAGCCGGAAGGCCCGCTCGAACTCCACGTGCGCGGCGGCCAGGTCGTCGCGGCCGGCGTGCTCGCGGGCCCTGCGCACGGCCTCGCCGAAGGCCAGCAGGTCCAGGCGGCAGGAGTCGGCGTGCAGGCGGTAGCCGGGCTCGCGGGTCTCCACGTCGATGGCGGCGCGGCGGATCTGGGAGACGTAGGTCTGCAGGTTGGACACGGCCGAGCGCGGCGGACGCTCCCAGACGGCGGCGATCAGCCGGTCCTTGGAGACGACCTGGTTGGGGTGCAGGAGCAGCGCGCTGAGGACGGCCCTCGGCTTGCGGCGGAGCCGGGCCGAGCCGCTGTCGCCGGAGATGAGAAGAGGTCCGAGGATACCGAATTCCACATGAACCTCCGGTTATGGGGGGAGTCAGTGGTGACTTTATGGCGTTTTTGTAGCGCTGCACAGGACTGTCGATCACGTAGAGACGCGGGGAAGGGAGGTTCCCATGAAGATCGAGGTTCGCAAGGTCGAGGCCGTCAAGGCCACCGTCAGGGACGCCTGATTCATCGGCGATCGGGCGAGGGCGGTGCTTCCTCGCCCGATCCGCCCTGTCTTCGAGCCGTCGAGGAGAGGCTGTGCGAGTCGTTCTGAAGGAATGCGCCTGGGAGTCCCTGGGCGAGGATCTCGTCCTGGTGCACGATCCGCGTGAGGCGCTCACGCTCGCCGACCCCGGCGGCCAGATCGCCGCCCTCCTCGACGAACTGGCCAAAGGCCCCGCCACCGCCGCGGAACTGTCCGCCGCACTGCGGGCGCGCGGCGTCGAGCTGAGCGAGGACGACGTCGCCGACGGGCTCGACGGGCTCGACTCGCTCGGACTGCTGGAGGACGCGGCGGAACGCTGGCTCGGCGACCCCGAGGCCGACGAACGCCACTTCTCCACCATGACCTTCTTCGGCGCCTTCTCCGGCCTGCGCGTGTCCAGGGCCGAGATGGTGCGCCGGCTGCGCCGTTCCCACGTGCTGGTGCTCGGGGCCGGAGGCGGGGGATCCTCCGTCGTGCAGTCGCTGGCCGGGCTCGGCGTCGGCAGGCTGACCATCGTCGACCGCGACGACGTCGCCCCGCGCAACTTCGCCCGCCAGTTCCTCTACCGCCACGCCGACATCGGCAGGTCCAAGGTCGAGCGGGCGGCCGAATGGGTACGCGAGTACGACCCCGCCATCGAGGTCAGAGCCGTCGACCGGTGGATCGCCGGGCCCGAGGACCTCAAGGACCTCACCGACGGCGTCGACCTCATCGCCGGCGGCCTGGACGGCGAGCCCGGCGCCCACCTCTGGGTCAACGAGGCGGCCCTGCGCGCCGGCATCCCGCTGGTCGGCGGGGGCATGGGCCGTACCCAGCTCATGTACTGCTCCGTCGACCCCGGCAGGAGCCCGTGCCTGCTGTGCGACGAGTCCGACCGGCCCGATCCCGCCTCGCCCACCTCCGGCGGCGTCGCCCAGCGGCTCAGCCAGGGGCTCCGGCTCAACAACGCCCTCATCGGCCCCATCGCCGCGCAGATGGGCTCGCTCATCGCCTACGAGGCGCTGCGCTACCTGACCGGATTCGAGCCGCCTCGGGCCGCGGGGGCGCGCGTGATGCTCGACCTCCGGACGGGCCTGGTGCCGGTGTGGGAACCGTTCCCGACAGATCCGGACTGTCCGGCCTGCGCGCTCGCACCGCGGAGAGGCACCCCATGACCCAGACCGTACGGCTGCGCCCCCTGAGCCTCGTCGAGGAAGGCGAGGAGGTCCTGGTCGGCGACCCCGGCACCGGCATCTTCATCACCATCCCCGCGGTCGGCGGCGTGGTCATCACCGCCCTGCAGCGCGGCGCCACCACCGAGGAGGCGGCGCGGGAGGCCGAGGCGTTCGCCGGCGAGCCCGTGGACGTGCCCTCCTTCGTCGAGGTCCTGCAAGAACTCGGCTTCGTCGACGACGGCGAGCAGCAGGAGGCGCCCAAGACCGCGCCCATCCAGGGCCGGCGCTGGCTCGGCGGCCTGCGCGAGGAGCACGTCAGACCCTTCTTCGGACCCGTCGCCTGGACCGTCTATGCCGCCTGCGCGGTGTTCTGCCTGGCCGTCTTCGTGCTCGAACCCCGCCTCTTCCCCGACCCGGGCGAGGACGCGTTCGTGATGGCCGACATCGGGCTGAGCGCGCTGCTGCTGGTGCCGTTCTCGATGGCGTCGATGGCGCTGCACGAGGCCGGGCACTGGCTGGCCGCGCGGGCGATCGGCATCAGGTCCCGCTTCGGCGTGGACCGGCGGATGATGCTGCTGGTCTTCGAGACCGACCTCACGCAGGTGTGGGGCGTGTCCAGGCGCAGGCGCTACGGGCCGCTGCTCGGCGGCATGGCCATCGACGTCGTCACCCTCGCCATCCTGCTCGGCCTGCGCCTGACCGGCCCGCCGCAGCCCGTCGACGACACCCTCGCCGTCTGGGTGTTCGTGAAGCTCACCGGGCTGCTCTGGCAGTGCATGATCTTCATGCGCACCGACCTGTACGCCGTCATGGTCAACTGGCTCGGCTGCCGCAACCTGTGGGAGGTCAAGTCGCTCATGCTGCGGCGGGCCTTCGGCCGGCTGACCCCGGCCCAGGCCGCGGAACTCGACGCCGCCGCGCCCGCCGACCTGCGCGCCGCCCGGTGGTTCCGGTGGGTGTGGCTGGCCGGGTTCGCCGGGGTACTGGCCTGGTTCTGGTTCCTGCTGCTGCCGGTCGTGGTCACCGTACTGGAGTGGACCGCGGAGGGGCTCGCGCTCGGCCCGCTCACCGCGACGTTCTGGTACCGGCTCTTCTGCGCCACGCTGTTGCTCGGCCCGGAGACGCTCGCCGCCGCGCTGGCCGCGGTCCACTGGGCCGGACGGCTCAGGGCCGCGCGGGAACGGGCGAGAGTGCCACAGCCACGGGAAGGCTGAGGCCCTCCGGGTCCAGGGCCAGCGTCACCAGTCCCCGGCGTACGCCGGGGCTCGGCTCGGGTTCCTCAGGGAAGAGTGTTCTGGCAGAGGCGAACAGCGCCAGCCGCGGCCTGCCCCGCGACCCGCTGTGCCAGGCGACGCTCAGCCCGAGCCGGCGGCCGCGCAGGCGGCCGAGCCCGCCCGGGAGGTGTTCCTCCAGGGCGCGCACGGCCGCCGCGTGGCCGCTCTCCAGCAGCAGCGGCAGCAGATCCAGCGGGTCCTCCAGCACGGGCAGCCGGAAGTACAGCTCCGTCTTGCCCGTCCGCGGCTCCACCCCCGCCATGCGCGGGCGGGCCCCGTCGGGCAACCTCCCCACCACCGCCCCAACCGCCTCCGGCAGCAGGTACGGCAGGCCGCCCCGCGACCCCGGAACCACCGGCCCGCCACTCGCCACCACGGCCACCGGCTCCGACCGGCCGCCACGCGGCACCGCCACAGTCTCAGCCAGATCGGACAGATCGCCACGCGCCGCGGCCACCGGCTCTGTGCAGCCGCCACTCGTGGCCGCCACCGGTTCCGGCCGGCCGCCACTTGGCGCGCGTTGTTGGAGCAGTGGCGTATCGGCGAGTTCCGCGTACACCTTGAGCCGGCCGTCGGGTTTGCCGCCGATCCACGCGCCGAACCTGGCCGACGCGCTCCGCCCTGGCAGCGGCTCCAGGCAGGGCTGTCCGGCCTTCTCCAGCAGGCGCAGCGCCGCCCCGAGCCGGTCCGCGTCGGGGAACTCCGGCGGCGCCACCTCCGCGGCCCAGCTCAGTCCGTCCGGCCCGGGGGTCAGCTCCACCGGGAAGCCCGAGGGCGTCAGCCGGCTCCACCGCCACGCCACCTCCGGCCACGCGCTGGCCGCCAGCCGGTCCAGGACGTCCTCCAGCGGCGGCGGCAGCTCGTGGCCGGCGATCGCGCGCAGGGCGGCGCGGGGGTTCACAGGCGGACGCCGATCAGCGTCTCCGGCCCCCGGACCGGAGGCCGCCGGTCCAGCACCCCGTCCTGACGGATGATCGTGATCTGGTGGGTGAAGTCGCGCTTGGCCGGGTCGATCAGCGCGATGCGCAGCGGCAGCGGGCTGACGGCGTCGCCGGGGATCTCCAGGCGGGCGCGGCGGTGGTAGTTGTTGGTCGTGTCGTCGTAGGCCACCTCCAGGAAGGCCATCCGCACCGTGCCCGGCTCGAACAGCGGGATGGCCAGGATGTCGAGGGAGTCGGGGAAGGGGTCGTTGACCGGCAGGAAGGAGGCGTCGCCGGGGAAGGCCGGGGTGACCCGCGTGCTGCCGTCGCTCAGGTGGTGGGTGAGCTGGGCGGTCCACGAGCGTGCCTCGGGCCTGGTCAGGCGCAGGCGCCACTGCCGGGCGGCGTCCTTGGGACGGACGCGGAAGACGTCGCGGCGCTGGAAGGTGTGGCCGTCGTCGTAGCGCAGGTCCACGTCCACGGCGTCGACGATGCCGGCGTCGATGCGGTTCGGGAAGATCTCCAGCTTGAGGAAGCCGAGGTCGTCGTGGGGGTCGGCCTTGAGCGTGCGGTCCTTGGTACGGCGGGGCGGGATCGGATAGCTGAGCTTCTCCCCGATCCAGCCGGAGTTGGCGTGGAAGTGGTGTTCCATGCCGACGGAGAAGTCGAGATCGCGGGCGGTGTTGAGGAACGTGCTGAAGCGGGCCGGTCCTGGGGCGGCCTGGGTGAGGCGGAAGTCCTGGGGGCCGTTGTCGCCGTAGTCGATGGCCACGTCGGTGGCGAACAGGCCGATGTCGGCGAAGTCCACGGGGGTGGCCACGTCGACGTCGATCTTCTTGAAGAAGGAGTCGGCCAGATCAACATTCAGGAAATATGACGATTTGTCGGCCAGGTCGTCGAGCAGGAGGCCGACGAAGCCCTGGGGGGCGTAGGTGAGCTTGACGGCCTTGCGGCGTTCGTAGACGAGGGTGAGCTTCTTGCGCTCCTCCTGGCGGATGACCTTGAGCTTGAAGGAGACCAGCGCGGGGATCGACGCACCGGCGCCTTCGTGGGGGCTGGGCGCGGTGGTCGGCGGTGGTGGCGGCGGCGGAGGCGGCGTCCCGCCCGGAGGTGCGCCTCCTGGAGGTGTCCCGCCCGGTGGGGTGCCACCGGGTGGGGTGCCGCCGGGTGGGGTGCCGCCGGGTGGAACGCCGCCGGGGGGAGTGCCACCGGGAGGAGTTCCTCCGGGCGGATGGCCGCCGCCCGGTGGCGGGCCGCTGGGAGGTGGGCCGCTGGGTGGTGGGCCGCTTGGGGGTGGGCCGCTGGGTGGTGGGCTGGGTGGGGTGCCGCCGGGTGTGGGGGTGCCGCCGCCGGACGGGTTTCCCGGTTTGATGAGCTTCTTGGCTCGGTCAAGGATGGCGTCCAGACCCTCCGGCTGCGCCGCGCCCTGCAGCTTGCCCAGCGACAACGACGGCTCGAACCACTTGGACAGCAGGTCGTTCTTGAAGAAGTCCAGCGCCCACTTCTCGGCCTGGTCCCCGGTCCCCTCGAAGTCGATCACCTTGATCTTGATGGTCCCGTTGGCCAGCAGTTCCTCGAACCCGGCGTCGATCCCCACCCGCAGCCAGTAGATCTGCGCCTCCAGCCCGGCGGAGAAGTGGGTGTAGATCCGGTCGAGGTCCGCGGTGATCTCCACGTGCAGGTCGGGGGTCAGCGCCGAGTACGTCAGGTCGTACACCACCCCGACCGGGGTCAGGCCGTTGCCGAACGCCGCCTCCAGGATCGTCGCCCCCGCCTCGTCCAGGACCAGGGAGAAGGCCGCCGTCTCTTCCCCGACCAGCGACGGCTTGGCCGTACCCATGATGCGGGTGACCGGCGCGAAGGCGCCGGGCGGCGCGGTGGTCCCGCCCGGGCCCTCCAGGTTCAGCGCCAGGCAGCGCACGCTGCCCGCCTCCACCGGCGCGGCGGCCAGTCGCGGGTTGGCCGCCAGCGCCTGCGCCTGGCCGAGGATCTTGCTGCGGGTGGCCGGGGGCAGGCTCACCGCCGTCTCCAGCATGAGGAAGCCCCCGCCCTCGATCCCGGCGTCCTTCACGTCCGGCCGGTACTTCAGGAAGCTGAACGCCGCCCGCCCGTCGGATCGGGTACGCAACACCACCTCCGTCGCCAGATACCAGAACTGGTCGGGATCGGCGTGGTCGCGGAACACCGTGACCCCGTCGACCTCGAACGTCTGCGACCCGAGCTGCAACATCTCGACCTCCCTGTCCGGCGGCGATCAGACGACGACGGCGTCGGTGTCGTGCACCTGCCAGTCGCGCGTGGACTTGAGCCCGTTGGTGAAGAAGCGCTCGACCCTGAGCTCGTAGAAGTCGTCCGCCTGGGTGGTGAAGTCGTAGTCGAAGACGGCGCTGGCGCCGCCCGACTCGAACGTGAACATGTCGGAGGACCCGCCGGGCGTCCTGGCCGACACCTCGATCCGCTTGATGTCGGTGAAGTCGCCCGGCGCCTTCACCGCGATCGCCCGCTGGCCGCGGGGGCCGGCGAAGATCTGGGTGCCGAGCGTGCTGGAGCGCGGCGCCTTCACCACGCTGCCGTCGCGCATGAGTATCGTGACCCGGTAGTGGACCCGCTCGACGCTCACGTCCACGCGGTCGGCGACGAACTGGCGCGGCTGCTGACCTTGGATCAGCTCGATGGAGTCGCCGATCCGGATGCCGTTCGCCGGGTCCTCGTACGACAGGTCGACGAAGGCGCGTTCCACCCGCGTCCAGTCCAGGACCGGCGTGAGCGTCACCCGCAGCCGGGCCGGGAACGGGTCGGGCACGTCGATGAGCGGCTGCAGGACCGGCGCGAGCGGCGTGACCCGGTCGCGGTTGTCGGCGGCCCGGTAGGTGATCCGCGCCATGACGGGCCCCGCCGGCTCCCCGACCAGGAACCGCTCCCAGTTGTCGGCCGGGCGGGCCTGGCTGAGCTGCACGACGTCGTGCTGGCGGATGCCGTGATCGGGGTCGTCGTAGCGGAGCTCGACCTGCACGAGCGGATAGCGCTCCCAGGGGAACGAGGCGCGGGTCAGCACCGGGATCTGCTCCTGGGAGAACAGCGCCCGCGGCTGGATCGGCGCGGTCTCGCCGGTGACCTGCGTCGTCTCCGACTCCAGCCGGTGCGGCCGCTCCCCGGTGGGATCGGGGTGCAGGTCCACGGCGAAGCGCAGGTCGACCGCCTCGATCAGCTTGCCGTCGGCGACGTGCGAGAGCCACTCGACCGCGTCCTCCTGCTTGCTCTGGTCGAGGTGGACGCTCTTGACCTCGCCCCGGTAGGTGAGGAAGGCCGTCATCGAGCGCACCGGGTCCTTGGCGAAGTCGGCGTGCGAGATGACCTTGACCCGGCGCCGCTGGAACCACGGGTGGTCGGCGTTGATCACCTTGACGTGCTTGTCCCTGTCCACGCCGCCGCTCTCGCGGAACAGCCCGCTCAGGTGCCCCTGCGGGTAGATCGTGCGGCGGACGGTGGAACGTTCGGACAGGTTCACGTCCAGGCGCTTGCGGTCGATCCGGGTGAAGTGCACCTTCTTGTAGGTGAACACGCCCAGCGGGGTGCTGCGCGCGGGGGAGAAGGAGCGGACCACCTCGCGCGCCCGGTCCCAGCCGTCCGGCGGCTCGCGCAGCGGGTCCAGCGAGCTCTCGAAGAACGCGTCGGTGATCATGTCGCGGGCACGGGCCGCGGCGGCGTCCCTGCGGGCGGCGAACGTGCCCGACTCGGTGTCCTCGGGGACCGTGGTGTCGATCTCCAGGACGATCGCCCGATCCTCCTCCAGCTTCTCCATGACGTCCTGGATCTGGAGGGAGGTGACCAGCCCCTCCTGGCCGAACGACTCGTCGAGGATCTCCTGGGTCCGGTGCCAGTCGATGCTGAGCCGTACGTGGTAGGCGGGGCGAAGGGCCAGGTAGTCGAGCTGGTAGACCACGCCGATGGGGGACAGCGTGAGCTCCATCGCCTGGTCGAGCAGCTCGACCCCGCGCGCGTCGAGCTCGACGGAGAAGGCGGCGGCGTTGTCGCCGAACAGCGACGGCTTGCCGCCGTGCCTGATGGCCTTGACGAAGGTCCCGCCGCCGCCGCTCTGCTGGCCGAACAGCATGAGCGTGACGCCGCCGTCGAAGACCGGCACCGGCGCCAGCCTCGGCTCCTCGGCGAGCCCGGCCAGCCGCTTGACCTCCCCGCGCACCTGCCCGAACTGCTCGGGGCTCAGGCCGAGGTGGACGTCGAAGTCGGCGAAGCCGCCCTGTCCCGCGGTGGAGAAGAACTTCAGCAGGCTGAACGCCGGCACCCCGCCCACCATGCGGAAGGAGGGCGAGAGCGGCAGGTAGTAGAACTGGCGCGGGTCGAGGTGGTCGCGCATCACGGTGACGCCGTCCACCATGAAGTACGGCGGAGCCTCGATGATCATGGCAGTTCCACGACCAGTTTCTCGTCGTCCACCGGCTCCGGCGACTTGTCCGTGATCGGCTCGCCCGCCTCCATGAAGAACTTCGTGAACCAGCGGTACTCCTTCACGGTCCCCTCGGGCAGCGCCAGTTCCCAGGTCCGCTCGGTGGCCTCGCCCTTGCGGAAGACGAACGTCTCGCTCTCCTGCGCGTGGGTCAGCTCCACGGTGGCGAGCTTGACCTTGGTCCAGTCGATGAGGTCGGGCAGCACGGTGACGCTGAGGATGTTGGCCTGCTCGCCGACGACCAGCGTCCGGTCGGTCAGCTCCTTGGGCCCGGGGTCGGAGACGCGGCCGTCGCGGAAGGTGGTGATCGCCCGGTAGGTCAGCTTGCCCTTCGTCTCGTCGATGACGGGGAAGGTCACGTTGACGCCCCGGTTGCCCTTGTCGATGATCACCGACGGGGTCTGCTGGAAGGCGTTGCCGGTCTCGGTGTAGTCGAAGTCGATGAAGATCGTGTCGATCGAGCGGTCGAAGTCGCCCCTGCTGCGTACCTGGATGGTCTTGTTGGCGGAGAACGGGTCGTCCACGATGAACGTCTTGTCCGTCAGCCCGTTCAGCTCGCGGACGAACTCCCTGCCGTCCTTCATGAAGTACTTCAGCGATCCGCCGTACGGCTGCGCGGGCTGCAGCAGGACGGCCTTGACGCTCTGCTTGGTGAAGGTCTTGTCGATCTGGAACGTCTTCGCCGGCCGGTCGCCCGGTGCGATCTCGGGGTGCCGCAGCGTCAGGACGGCCTTGGTGACCTGGTCGAAGTTCATGTCGCCGATCTCGACGTCGACCATCCAGAGTCCCAGGTCATCGATGTTGATCTTGAGGTCGTCGCCCTCGTGCTCGATGACGTCGCTGGTGAACGTACGGCTCTCGCCCTTGTAGTTGACGACGTAGCGGTAGGTGAACTTCTTCGGGTGCCCGTCGAGGAACGCGTTGAACTTGCCCACGTCGTCGGCCTTCTTGAACGTGAACGTCTGGACCCCGTGCTGGGCGGTGTGCGGCGGGAAGTCGATGGTCACGTCCACGCTGAAGATCGGCAGCACCTCGAACTCGGCGTTGACCTGGACGTTGAGGTTGAGCTGGCGCAGGAACGGATGGTCGGCGGCCACCTTCTCGGCGAAGTCGTCGAAGTTGAACCCGAGCTCGGTGATCGACTTGACGTTGGCCTGCGGCCCCTTGGTCACGGTCGTGACCTGCTTCTCCCTGAACTGGATGAACACGTCCGAGGACTTGTTGACCATGACGCTGCGCTTGATGTTCTCGAAGTCGGCGTCGCGGACCTTGGAGAAGTCGCGGTTCTCCGGCGGGATGGCCTCGATGAGGTTGCGCTTGATGGCGTCGTCGAGGTGCTGGGTCATCATCCCCCTGACGGTGGTGAGCACCGGGTGGTCGCTCGGCAGCATGCCGGGGTCGACGTCCACGATGCGCGACTCGGAGTTGATGAAGATCTCATCGACCTTCTCCGTGAAGTCGTCCTCTGACCAGAAGTTCTCCTCGAAGTCGACCTGCTGGACGAAGCTGTAGAACTTGCTGGCCGTCCAGTGGCCCGTGGCCTTCACCTCGGGCAGGCGGGCGGCGAACGACAGGTTGTAGGTGACCTTCACGCCGCCGGCGCCCGCGGTCCGCATCGCGCCTTCGAAGATCGCCGCGCCGAACTCGGTCAGCTCGGCCGAGATGGCGACGATGTTGTTTCCGTACATGGACGGGATGCCGGCGTGGTTGACGCGCTGCACGAGGTTGCCGGAGTTGGCGAGCATGTCCACCTGGACGCTGCCCGCGGTGAACTCGGGCTTGCTCAGCACGATCGCCTTCGGATCCACGGGCTGGGCGCCGGGACCGCGCTCCGCGGTCATCTTCTCGGCCAGCTTGACCGCGAGCGTGGCCATCTGGGCCTCGCTCAGCGCCAGCTCGACGTCCATGAACACCAGCGCCGCGCCGTTGCCCCCGTTGGGCAGCGGCTTGAGCGTCCGGTAGATCAGGTACTTGAAGACCGGCCGGCCGTTGTCCATCCGCAGCGTCGGGTCCTTCGGCAGCATGTAGAACTTCAGCGGGTTGTCGCTGTCGCGGTAGACGGTGGCCTCGGGGAATTCGATGGATTCGAGCAACAGGAGCATGAGCTTTCTCCCTACTTGATGAGATCCGCCAGATCGCGGGACTGGACGCGGGTGACTTCCGACTCGATCAGCTCGGCGACCAGGCGCACCCGCCCCGCGGTCCCCGACAACGCCGCCTTCACGGCCTCCGCCTGCGAAGGCGTGAGCATCGCCGACAGCGCGGTCCGCCAGGGCGGCATCCCGGAGCTGCCGCCGGTGGCCACGTCCTGCCAGGCGTCCTCCTCCTTCACCTGCAGCGCGACGCGGGGCACCTCGACCGGCAGCGCGCGGACCTGTCCCGCTCGCCCCGCCAGCACGCCCACGAACGCGTCCTTCGTCGCCTCCGGCAGGTCCATCCGGCTGGTGAGCTGCAGGAACGCCACCTCGCCCGCCACCAGCAGGCTGGGCTCGGCGTCCAGGAACGGCCCGGGCGGCACGTAGACCCACACGCTCGGGTCCCGCCGGTCGGGCACCAGCTCGACGCCGTCCACCACGACCGGCGCCGCCTGGTCGACGGTGACGACCGGCCCGTCCACCGGCTCCGACCACGGACCGGGGGCCACCCGCCACCGCACGCCGGGACGGAACGGCGAGTCCGCCGTCCACCCGATCTCCGCCTCCGGCCGCGCCACGCTCAGCGGGACCCGCCTGACCTCGGTCTCCGCCTCCGGCACCCATTCGACGGTGACCGGCGGGTGCAGGGCCACCAGCCGCGCCCGGTGCCCGCCGAACCCGGGCAGCACCGCCGGGTCCAGGTCGAGCCGCTGCCGGTCGTCCACGGGCAGCTCCAGCACCCGGCCCCGGCCCAGCGGCGTGAGGACCAGCCTGGCCACCGGGTCGCCCGGCAGGTCGGGCACCGCCAGCGTGGGGGTGCCCGGTGCGAGCCGCCCCGCCGTACCGCCCGATCGCCTGACCACGTCCACCGTCGCCAGCGCCAGCAGCGCGTCCGAGGCCAGCACCACGCGCAACGGCAGCGGGAAGTCGTCGCGGTCGAGGACGATCCGCCGCCCGTCGAAGGGCCGCCACGGCCCCTCCACCTCCTCGCCCGTGGACAGCAGCGCCCGCAGCCGCGCCTCGCCCGACGGCAGCTCGCCGGGCGCGAGCGTCAACGTCAGCGTTCCGGTACGGCCGGCCGAGTCCAGCGCGAGGCTGCCGGAGACCGGGTGCGGCCGGCGGGGCGGCGCGGCGGGCAGACGCACGTCCGCCACGAGGGCAGGCAGGTCGGTGACCGGTTCCGGCAGGTTGGCCGAGACGTGGACCGGCACCTGCCCGGTTGGCAGCCCGGGCAGGGTGACCAGCCGCACGTGCCGGTCCAGCGAGCCGCCCGCCAGCTCGCGCGCGGCGGCGAACGGGTCGAAGGACAGCACCCGGTGGGCGATCACCGCGGCCGGCTCGGCGAGGTCGAGGCGGACCGAGCCCTGGGCCACCTCGCCGGGTACGCGCAGGACCAGGTCGAGGGTGGCGCCTGGGGCGGGCTCGGCCACCAGGGGCGCCGCCCGTGACGCCAGCGCCTGGGCCGCGGCCGGTTCCGCGCCGAGCAGGGCGGCCAGCGCCGTGGCCAGCGCGTCCGGGGTGAGCCTGGCGCCGGTCCCGAGGCGTGTGGCCAGGCGCGTGGCCAGGTCGCGGGGGTCGAACCTGGTCTGGAACGCGGCTCTGGGGGCGACGGCGCGCACGGCCAGCCGTACCGCGGCCACGATCGGGAGGGTCGCGTCCTCGACCAGGCGCGCGATCACGTGCGCCGCCTCCGGCCGCAGGGAGATCGCCAGCCGCGCGCCGTGAAGCTGGTCGGCGGCCAGGACCGTGGGCGGCGAGATCGGCCCGATCTTGACCGACAGCTCCAGCAGGCTCTCCCGCACGTCGGCGGGCACACCCGGCGTGGACGAGCCGGTCGTGAAGGCGAGCTCCAGCAACCCGGACGGCGGGAAGTCGAGGGAACGTTCCAAGGTCACCAGCAGGTCGGGCACGCCGTCGCGGCGGGCCAGGTCCAGCCGGTCGGGCAGCGAGACGACCAGGCCCTCCCTGCCGAACGCCGCGAACCCGCCGCCCGCGGGGGCGCCCAGGTCGGGCAGCCCTTGCAGCACGCTCATCGCTCCTCCTACGCGCTCGGACGGGTCTTGATCGGGGGCAGGATCGTCGCGTCGGTCTCGCGCACCGGGCTGACCCCGACCAGTCCGGACTGCCAGATGGTCTCGGTCCGGTAGCGCAGCGGCGGGATCGGGGCGCCGGTCAGCAGCGAGCTCACCGGCACGTGGACGAGCGTGGTGGCCTTCAGCTCCGTCTCGCTGAGCTGCACCGACGACTGCGCGCCCACGATCGAGACCACGAACAGCGCCACCCGGTCGCCGGACGGGTCGCCGAACATCGCCGGCACCGCCACCACGCTCACCTCACGGCTCAGGCGCGGCTTGGCGCTGTCATCGAAGACCGCCTTCCAGACTGCCTCCTTGTCCACCTGGACCGACACGCCCGACTGGTCGAGCACGATCGTGTACGCGCCGGCCTCGGGCAGCGGCTCCGGCGGGACCAGCGCGATCTCCAGTTCCTCGCCCGGCGCCAGCACCTTGCCCGCGGGCCCGCCCTCGACGCTCAGCGGCACCCGGCGGCCCGCGGCGACGGCCACGGCCTTGAGGCGCTCGACGCGGACGGGGCTCTCGATCGCGTTCGTCAGCCGGGCGGTGACGCGCGTGGGGACGGCGGTCAGCGGCTCCAGTTCCAGGACGTCGCCGGCGGTGTCCTCCAGGCGCAGCTCCAGCTCCACGTCCTCGGGCTGGCCGCCGCCCGCGCCCACCCTGACCTCGCCGTTCATGACGTTCAGCGACGCGCCGAAGAAGGCGGAGTGCACGAGCCTGAAGTCCTCCAGCGTGAACGTCTCCGCGTGGGTGACGCCCTGTTCGAGTCCGACCTGGGCGGTCGGGCGCTCGGTCAGCCCGGACGGCGCCGCCCCGTCCTGCGGTAGGGCCAGGCGGAGCATGGGCTGGGCGTCGGGCAGGATCTCCATCCGGACCGGCGCGGTGGAGCCCATGCGCCTGGACTCCTCGGCCAGCACCGGTTCGGCGGCGGCCAGCCGTTCCGTGGAGACGACCGGCCTGGCCAGGAACTCGACCGTGACCCGCACGTCCTCCTCGCGGGCGGCGCTGGTGGCCCGGATGTTCAGCGCGGGTCGGCGGCCCGCCTCCGGCAGCCGGCCCAGCAGGAACCGGTCGGGCAGGAAGTAGAAGTGCTCCGGCCTGGCCGGGTCCTGCCAGAACGAATGCCCGCGGCCCTCGTGCTGGACGCGCAGCCTGCGCATGCCCTGCACGCCGGTCGGGGTGGCGCCGCCGCCGAGCCGTACGCGCTGGGCGTCCGACAGCAGCAGCGGGCTCGGCGCGGCCACGCACTCCAGCAGCAGCGCCACCTCGCGGTAGGTCTGGGGCGGCGGCGGGTCGATCAGTAGCATCGGGTTGGGCACCGCGACCGTGATGCCGCGTTTGACCGCCACGGTGGCGCGGGCCTCCAGCGAGCTCATCGCGGCCAGCAACTGCTGGCGCAGGCCGGGACCGGTGAGCGGCAGTTCGGCCGAGACGACGGTGCCGCTGTCGTCCAGCCTGGCCACGGGGAAGTCCACCTCGACGACCACGGTGCCGCCGGTCAGTTCGGGCACCCGGTAGCGCAGCGCGACCGACAGCTCGTGCGGCAGTTCGGCCAGCCCGGTCGGAACCTGCACCGCCACCACGACCAGCGTCGCCGTGCCGGACCTGTCCACGATCTGGATGCGCGGCTCGTCGCGGTCGAAGGCGAGGTCGTAGCGGGGGAGGGCCAGGAGGGTGGTGCCGTCGGGGCTCTCGTAGCGGGTGTCGTCGGTGGGGGTGTCGGTGGGGGAGATCGGGACGGTCAGCTCGTGCCGCTCCTTGCCTGAGGGCGGGAGCAGCGGCGGGAAGCCGCGCGGGTCGATCGGCCAGAACTCCGGCCATTCGGGGATGACCGGGTCGGGCCACACCAGCGGCAGCCGCCGATCGATGCCGGGAAAGCGGCGCAGCGGATGGCCCACGGGATCGAGCCAGTCGAAACGCCGCGCCCTCGGGATGCGGAAGCGGTCCTGCGCGCGCGAAAACTCAGCCGCTGTCATGCCCCCGATGCTGCGCCCCCGCGCCCCTCTCCGCCTGAGTAGGGGGTACTCAGCTGGTTCAGACGCAGCCGCCCTCCTCCGCCTCACCGCTGACCCGCCGTGACGCGCGCACGGTCACCACCTGGGTGGTGCCATGGGTGGCAGGCGCGCGACGTTGGACGTCGGCGCCCGAGCGTGCGGGGTCGCTACAGGCGGGGCCGGGCGCCCAGGTGGACGATGGCCTTGGCGGCCAGGCGGTTGCCCGCGGCCAGGGCTTCCGCCGGAGGCTTGCCGGCCAGCCACGGCGGGAGGAAGCCGGCGGTGAACGCGTCGCCCGCGCCCGTTCCGTCCACGATGCGGTCGACCGGTTCGGCGGCGGCGCGGACGGGGTCCGGGCGGCCGTTGGTGTACCAGAGGGAGCCGTCCGCGTTGAGCTTGATGACGACCTGCGGGAACCACGCGGTGAGCACCTTCACCGCGGCCTCGGGGTCGTCGCGGCCGGTCAGCACCTTGGCCTGGTCGGCGTTGGCGAACAGCAGCTTGGCGCCGCTCGTCCACTCCAGGAACGGCTCGGCGCCGGTGCGCTCCAGCGGCGCCGACGAGGAGCAGTCGACCGAGATCGACATGCCGCCGCGCCGCGCCATGTCCAGCGCGGCCAGGCCCGCGTCGCGCGAGCCCTCGTTGATCAGCGTGTACCCCGACAGGTGGAGATGGCTGCCCCCGCTGAACAGGTCGCGCGGCAGGTCCTCCGGCGACAGGGCGGCGTTGGCGCCGGGGTCGGAGAGCATGGTCCGCTCGCCCTTGTGGGTGACGAGGACCACGCACGTTCCCGTGGGCCGCTCCGGGTCCATGACGAGCCGGGCGTCCACGCCGTAGCCCATCAGCTCCATGTCGCGGTTGCGGCCGGTGATGTCGGCGCCCCTGCGACCGATGAAGGCCACCTCCGCGCCCTCGACGGCCAGCCAGGAGGCGATGTTCGCCCCCGATCCGCCGCCGTGCATCGTCACGATCGCGGGTGTGTCGCTGGCTCTGGCGAGCGCATAACGGGCGCGCGCCACCGCGTCGGTCATGAGATCGCCCACCACGACGACCCGCGTCATGAGGCCACCACCTTGCGTCTTCTCGCTATGCCTGCCGCCGCAAAACTAACAGCTCTCGGCCTGCTCGTGGGGCAGAGACCGGACACAGGCGCCCAGTCGATGCACAAGCGTTGCCCAACGGTCTTGGCATCTGGGATGCAGGTCTACGCTCGGGACTGTGGATGCACAGTATCCGGCCCACTGGGAGGCCGACGTCGTCCTGGCCGACGGTGGCACCGCCCACGTGCGTCCGATCCGCCCGGCCGACGCCGACCGGCTTCGTGCCTTTTATTCGCGGCTGTCCGATGAGTCGATTTACTTTAGGTTTTTCGGCCCGCGTCCGAAGTTGTCGGACAAGGAAGTGGCCTGGTTCACCAACGTCGACTACGCCAACCGGGTCGCGCTGATCGCCACGATCGGAGCGGAGATGGTGGCGGTCATCCGCTACGACCGGGTCAGCGCGACCGAGGGCGAGGTGGCCTTCCTCGTCGAGGACGCCCACCAGGGCCGCGGCGTCGCCTCCGTCCTGCTCGAACACCTGGCGGCCACCGCCAGGGACAACGGCATCGAGACGTTCATCGCCGACGTGCTGCCCGCCAACATGCGGATGATGGGCGTGCTGCGGCAGGCCGGCTACACCGCGCAGAGCCGCTTCGCCGACGGCGTGGTCCGCATGACGCTCGACCTGGCCCCCACCGAGACCTCCGCCGAGGTGACCGCCTCGCGCGAGCACCGCGCCGAGGCGCGTTCGATCGAACGCCTGCTCACGCCCGGTTCCGTCGCGGTCATCGGCGCCTCGCGCGAGCCCGGCGGCGTCGGCCAGACCGTGCTGCGCAACCTGCTGGCCGCCGACTTCACCGGCCCCGTCTACCCGGTGCACCGGGAGGTGCGGGCGGTGGCCGGCGTGCGGGCGTACCCCAGTGTGGGCGCCATCGACGGCGAGGTGGATCTCGCGGTCGTGGCCGTGCCCGCGGAGAGCGTGCTGGACGTGGTCAAGGAATGCGCGGAGAAGGGCGTGCACGGCCTGGTCGTGGTCTCCTCCGGCTTCGGCGAGACCGGCGCGGGCGGCCGCGCGAGGCAGGACGAGCTCGCCAGCATCGCCCGCTCCTACGGCCTGCGCGTCGTGGGGCCCAACTGCCTCGGCATCGCCAACACCGACCCCGCCACCCGCCTGAACGCCACCCTCGCCGCCACGCTGCCCGGCCGCGGCAGGGTCGGCTTCTTCAGCCAGTCGGGCGCGCTCGGCACCGCGCTGCTGCAGCGGGTCGCGCAGCGCGGGATGGGCATCTCGTCGTTCGTGTCGGCGGGCAACCGGGCCGACGTCTCGGGCAACGACCTCCTCCAGTACTGGGAGGAGGACGCCGCCAGCGAGGTCATCCTCCTCTACCTCGAGTCCCTGGGTAATCCCCGCAAGTTCACCCGCCTGGCCAGGCGCATCGCCCGCCGCAAGCCGATCGTGGCCGTGAAGAGCGGCGGCACCCCGGTGGGCCACTCCGCGCGTGCCCTGCGCCTGCCGGACTCCGCGATCAGCTCCCTGTTCGCCCAGGCCGGACTCATCCGCGTGGACGACCTGATCCAGCTCTTCGACGTCGGCCAGCTCCTGGCCCACCAGCCGCTGCCCGCCGGTCCCCGCGTGGGCCTGGTCACCAACTCCGACGCGCTCGGCCTGCTCGCCGTCCACGCCAGCGCCGACGCGGGCCTTGAGCCCCGCCCGCCGGTCAACCTCGGCGCCTCCGCCGGTCCCGCCGAGTTCGGTACGGCTCTCGCGGACGTCCTGGCCGCCGACGAGGTGGACGCCGCCGTCGTGATCTACATGCCGCCGATCCCGGGCGACACCGCCGGGGTGGCGGCCGAGCTGCTGAAGGTCTCCCAGGACACCGGCAAGCCTGTGCTGGCGACGTTCGAGGGCCATCTCGGCATGCATCCCGACCTGCGCGTGGGCCGTACTCCCGCGAGGGGTTCCATCCCGTCCTACGCGGCGCCGGAGGAGGCGGTCAGGGCGCTGGCCCACGTGGTCAGGTACGCGGCGTGGCTGTCTCACCCGGCAGGCACACCCCCGGAGCTCCCCGACCTCGACCCCGAGGCCGCCCACGCCCTGGTTGCCCACCACCTCGACCTGCTCCCCGCCACCCCGGAACCGGAGACCTCCCCGGAACCCGAAGCCGAGGCGCCCGAGCGAGAGGGCGGCGCCACCGCGGCGGGCGGGTTCCCGGGGCAGGAGGCCGGCGTGGGGCCGGTGGAGATCGACGCGACCGAGCTGCTGGCCTGCTACGGGATCACCGTGTGGCCGGCGCCGATCGTGCGCTCGCCCGACGAGGCCGCGGCGGCCGCCGAACGCCTGGGCTGGCCCGTGGTGGTCAAGGTGACCGGCGCCGAGGCGGCCAGGCGGGCCGGAACGGTCAGGCTGGGACTGGGCGGCCCCGACAGCGTCCGGGGCGCCTACACCGAGCTGGCCGGCCAGTACGGCGACGGCGTCGAGCTGGCCGTCCAGCGCATGGTCCCGCAACCGGCGGTGCCCACCGTGGTGGCGGTGACAGAGGACCCGGCGTTCGGCCCGGTCGTCTCGTTCGGACTGGGCGACGTGACCGCCCGCCTGCTGGAGGACGAGGGCTACCGGCTGGCCCCGCTGACGGCCGAGGACGCGGCGGGGCTGATCCGCTCGGTCAGGGCGGCGCCGCTGCTGTTCGGCGAGTACGGCTACCCGCCGGTGGCGGTGGAGGCCCTGCAGGACCTGCTGGTACGCGTGGGCCGCCTGGCCAACGACCTGCCGGAGGTCGCCCGGCTCGACCTGGACCAGGTGCTGGTGGGGGAGAGCGAGGTCATCGTCCTGGGCGCCAGAGCGGTGCTCAGGACCCCACCGGGCCCCCGACAGGACGGCGGTCCCCGCCGCCTCTCCTGACCCACCCATCCCGCAAGCGCGGACGCCACAGGTTTTGACGAACTGTTGACCCTGCAAGGAGATGCGGGCCGGGACCGGGCAGAGGCGGGCGCGGTCGGGTGGTCGTCGGGCGCGCGTCGCGGCGGCGCGTTTGCGCGGCCTGCCTGCCGTGACCCTGGAATGTCCCCGGCCACGGTCGGCGGGTGGGGGTGGGCGGGGCTGGGCCGTAACAGAGAAAGGACGATGAAAGGCAACAGAAAACAGGAACAGATGCGATGGATGAGAGCGGGGCCGAGCCCTGGCAGGATGGACCCATGAGGGAAACCCGAGTCTCAGCCGCGGGTCTGCGTGAGGCGATCGAGCGCAGCGGCTACTACCCCGACCTCGTCACGGATGCGGTCGAATCCGCGCTGGGCAAGGAGGCGGTGACGGCCTATGTGGTGCACCACGAGGCCACGTTCGACCCCGCCATGGAGGTGCGCAGGCACGTCACCGTGCTGGTGCTGTCCGCCTCGCGCCTGCTCGTCTGCCACACCGACGAGCATCCGGCCGTCGAGGGCGTCTCGGCCTCGCACGCCTCGACCACCACCGAGGCCGTGCGCCTGAGCCGCGTGCAGTCCGTGGCCGTCACCAGGGTGGTACCCGACCCGGCCTCCTACGTCCCCGGCGTGCCGCCGACCGAGGTGACGCTGACGATCGGCTGGGGCGCCATCTCCCACGTCGACCTCGAGCCCGCCACCTGCGGCGACGAGAACTGCGACGCCGACCACGGCTACACGGGCGCGATCACCGCCGACGACCTCTCCCTGCGCGTCAGCGAGGCCGCCGACGGGCCCGAGGCGGTGTCCCACGTGCTCGCGTTCGCCAAGACGCTCTCCGAGGCGACCGCGCGCGCCTCCGCGTGACCGGGCTTCCGTAGCCCCCTGTCCGTTACGGCGGTGCCGACCTACCCCACCCGCCGCGATGGCGCGCGCCCTTCACGGCCGGTAGTGAACGCCCGAGCCCCTCCCGCCGTGACGACTCCGCCCTTACCCAGCTAAGGCGCCAAAAGCCTCACCCTTATTAGCCAAGTATGGCTAACCGAAACAGCATTTATGGGCATATCACGAACGATCAGATGTTGAGGAAGAAAGAGATCAGGTATGACAGATCTTTCCTTGACGTCATATGATCCTGCAAACATTGCCCACTGTTCAGCGGTGACGCGAGGCTGGTGACATGGCGACTCTGGCGCGGCTTGGTTGCCTGGCCGCGCTGGTGATGGTTGTGCCGGTTCTGGGCGCCACCGGCGCCACCGCGCGGACCGATCCGGAAACCACCGACCGCCGATGGGTCATTTGCCTCGACGAGGATGAATCCAAGCGATTACTGGACACTGCGGACATTCTTGGTCTGGGAACGCCGCAGCCGAGTCCGTCGGGATCCGCCACACCCACGGTGACCAGGCTCGTCGTGTCGGCCTCACCCAGCCCCACCGCCCTGACCCTGCGTGAGTGGCGGGATCGGCGCAAAGCCGATTTCGAACGCGCCTGCAAGGCCCTGATTGGGTCCGACCCCGACCAGCGCCCGCCCCCGGAATCCAATCCCTTGGTCCCCACGCTGCTGGGCCTCATCCCGTTCTTCCTCGGGGCGCTCGTGGCCTTTGTCTCCTCGGAATGGCGGGTGGCGGCCGACGCCAGCTACAAAGCGGCCAAGGAGCTCCAGCGCCTTTCCTTCGCCTTCGAAATCGACCGCAAGAAATACCTCCAGCAGCTCGTGGCCGAGGAGACGGAACCGCGCGACGACGACCCCTGCATCGACCAGTTGGTCGAGCAGGTCTCCTACGTCTCCGTGCTCCGGCCCAAGTGGAGCGAGCCCGCCGTCATCATGCGCCTGCTGGCCGCGATCAAGGAAGACGACCGTCCGGACGAGTGGACGGGACGGATCAACGACAATCGCGCGGTGGCGCACAAGGGGGTCGCCCTGGCCGCCCTCGACAGCGTGCAGGATCGGATCGAGGGGCTCATCTGGGCGCTCCACCACCCGTGGCGCCCGCACCGGCCCATGCGCGTGGCGACGCAGCAGTCCGAGGGATACAAGGCCAAGTCGCGAAGGGGTAAGGGGTGAGCGCGTGACTCCGTCGCTGGTCAACCCCTTCGTGATCGCCGACGCGGACGGGAACTCCCTCGACGGCCACCTGCGTGTGGCCCATCGCCGGCACTTCGTCGCGCACGGTGGGATCGCCGGCGAGTTCGCCCGCTTCCAGGCGAGGTTCTCCGACGTGGCCGCGCTCGAAGGGCCCAACATGGTGATCGTGAGCGGCAAGCGGGGGAGCGGGCGCAGCACCCTGATCGAATGGTGCAGGGATCACCTTGAGCAGGTCGTCAACCACACGGCGCACGTGAAGTTCCGCACGGTGAACCTCAGCACCCATCCGCCGCTGAGCCAGAGCTGGATCGACCCGCAGACGATCAAGAAGACGCTGTGGTTCGTCGACAGCGCGATCAGCGCGGAGCTGAAGAAGTCCAGGCTCCTGCTCCTTCGCAATTACGACCTGGTCGGCCCCATCGCGCCCAGACCGCGGGACTCCGTGGAGGACTACGTTTACCGGCTCAAGGAGAAGATGGCGAAGGTCAGCGAGCGCCTCCAGACGTATCGCCGCTACCTGTTCGTCGTTCTCCCCGCGAACAGACAGGACGACGAAAAGGAGCAGGTGGCCTGCGCCTGCATGAAACTTGCGGAGCCGAACATGACATTCATGATCGAATGCCAGAATGAGCCGCCCACGACCGATTACACGCTCGCCACGACCACGCATCTCGAGATCAGCGAACTTCGTTTCGAAGACCGGGTGGCATTCATTCGCTCGCGGCTGAGTCGCACCGACCTCAATGGGCATCTGCCCGTCATCGATTCCGGTGATATCGAACGCATTGCTCGCAGAACCGAGATAACGAAAAGCACCATTGGCGCCTACAACCAACTCTGCGCCGAAGCGATGGATCTGATCATCAAGGATCCCGCACTGTCCTCCGGGATAGTTTCTGAAGCCGATTTCGTCCGGGTCATGCGGGACGTGTTGCAGAGTGGGCTTAGAACGGCGGAGGCTGTAGGTGCTCTCAACGTGGACCACGAAGATGAGCCAGGGTACGGGGAGTGACTGATGACAGGACACGGCACATCCCGCGACACACCTCTTTCCCGCACCTTCGCGGCCCACCTGCCCACGGTCTGGGACGCGGAATCCGACGACTACGCCGACGAGCACGTCACCCAGGAAACCCCCGCGGTGCGGGCGGTGCGCGCCTTCATCGACGAGTACTCCCACCCCGGGATAGGCGAGGTCAGGACCTCCGGCGGGCGCGGCCTGGCCATCGCCGGCGACTACGGGACAGGCAAGACCCACCTGGCCATGGTGGCCGCCAGCCTCGCCTTCCGCACGGTGCCGGACATGCGGGTCCTGGCGATCGACGGCTCGCAGGGCTCGTTCCCGCACATCTACCGGCGGCGGATCGTCGAGAGCATCCCCCAGAAGGACATGTTCGCCCTGGTGCGCCGCTACTACGCCAACGTGATGGCCGCCGAGCTGCGCAAGGAGCCCATCTTCGACGACGAACTCGGCAGCGTCCCCGACCAGCTCGAACGCGGCATCCTCGATCCCGACAAGGTCATGGACCACTTCCAGCTCGCCGAGACCTACATCCGGCAGGCGCTGCAACGGCAGCTCAGGGAGGTCGCCGACCACGCGTTGTTCGGCAGGGCGCTGGCCCTGATGGTCTCCCGCACGCACCGCCACGACATCTGGAACTGGCTCAAGGGCGGCGAGCCCTCCGCGGCCTTGAAGGACCGCGGCCTGCGCGCCCTGAACGACGCCGACACCTACGACGCGCTCGGCGTGATCGCCTTCCTGCACCGCTCCGGCGGGCCGAGCCAGGGCGGGATCTGCCTCATCATCGACGAGTTCGAGGAGCTCCTGGTCGACGACGGCGGCTCACGCTGGAACCCGGCCGCCGTGCGCTCCTTCGGGCAGCTCCTCAAGATCTTCATCGACGTCGGCGGGCTGTTCGTCTTCTGCGCGCTGCCCGCCAGCATCACGCGGCTCCCCGGCGCCCTGCGCGAGCGGATCGGCGTCGTCCCGCTGGACACCCTCGACCTCGAGAACACGCAGGGCCTCATCGACCTGCACGCGACGGCGATGGGACCCGAGGTCCAGGTCGACGGGAGCGTCGACCTCGTCCGCTACGTCCACACCATCACCGGCGGCCATCCGCGCAGGTCCCTGACCCTGACCCGGCGCAGCAGGGACAACGCCAGAGCGCTCGGCCGCCCCCTGCGCCTGGACGACATCCTCGACGCCGTCCGCCAGGAGTTCGAGCGGATGAGCCTCGGCGACCTGCGCCGGCTCGTGCGCCGATTACTGCAGCGCGAGCAGTGGGACTTCTTCGCCGACCGCGTCCTCGGCGAGGGCGAGCCCATCGACATGTGGCTGCCCGATCCCGGCGGCACCATGGCCGTCGCCGTCCTCATCACGGACTCGGTCGTCCTCGACTCCCACTTCCGCGCCCTGACCACCCGGGTCCAGGAGGCGCAGTCCTCGGCGGTCAGATGCGAGATCGTCCTCGTCGTCGACGGCATCGTCTCCGCCCGCCTGACCGAGGCCGTGGAGAGGCTCATCAGTCGCTCACCCGTCATCTACTCCGACACGGACTTCAAGGCCGAGTTCGTCGATCTGGTACGCGTCGCGCTGACCCGCCTCGGCACCTACGACCAGCGTGAGTTCCTGGACGAGATCAGCAGGAAGATCAGCGGGCAACTGGCCGAACAGCGGATCATGCAGCAGACCCTGGACCGCCTGCTGACGATGAGCACACGACCGCAGGCGATCTCCGCCTCGACGCCGGCCGACGTGCTGCCCATGGCCATCGAGGGGTTGTTCGCGGACGCGCGCCAGGTGGCCGAGAAGCTCACCGAGGGCGCCTCCGAGTACGCCCTGATCATGGACAAGCTGGAGTCCAACGACCTGCGCGAACACCGGCCCCGGCCGCACGTGGACGAGATCGGGACCCGCGTCGTGCTGCTGGACGCGCTCGACAAGTTCCACGACGCGATCGCCCGCCACCTCAACGAGCCCCGTCACGGCCACGAGCTCAGGGCACGGTGGGAACGGCGGCTGGACAACATCTGCCTGGCCTACCGGCTGACCTTCGACTCGCTTCCCCTGCCGCAGCCGAGCCTGCTTCCCCCGCCGGGCGGATCCCGCACCGATGCCGGTGACGGCGCCGCGCCGCTGACGGTCGCCGACGTCCGGACCCTGCGTGATCTCGGCCGGGTGGTGTCAGGTGCCGTCGGTCGTGAAGTCGGCCTGCCGTGACCGGCGGACGGGCCGCGGGCGTTCCGTTCCCTCCTCGGCGGCGGTGACGCTCGTCTCGGCGGTCACGCTCGTCCCGGTGCCGGCGCTCGTCCCGGCGCCGGCGTCCGGCTGGGTGGTGTCATCGTGCGTACGGCGGCGCCGGGTCGGCAACCAGCCGCGGTCGACGGCGGCGTTGGTCACCAGGTGCAGGGTGTTGACCACCACCACGGCCGGAACGATCACGGCGACCGCGCTGTCCAGGTAGGGCAGCAGCGCCAGGCTGAGCAGCAGCGCGGTGATGCCGTTCTGCTGTCCGAACGCGATGTGGACGCGGTCCATCCACGCGTATCTCCACGTGATGACAAGCCCCACGACGATCTGCGCGACGAAGGCCGCCGCCCCGAGGATGAGCCCGTGGAGGAACAGGGTGCCCGACGTCAGCAGCATGCCGGTGGCGAAGGTGGCCAGCACCAGCGCGCCCAGCAACACCCTGTCCAGCGCCCTGCTCGCGAACGGCCGCAGGAACAGGCCGACCAGCGCCACCCCCAGCATGAGGAACTTCACCACCGCGGTCGCCACCACGGCCAGCAGCAGTCCGGCCTGCGCGATCGTGGCGCTCCGGTCGCTCGTCCTGAGCCTCCTGCGCGCCAGCCCGCCCAGCCACCACAGCAGCAGCGCCCCGGCCACCAGGGCGAGGTTCAGCCCCATGTTCTCGACATAGGCGTCCATGCTCTGCGCGGCCTGCAGCGGGAAGAGCCAGGCGGCCAGATAGACGGTCAGCAGCGCGGTGATCGGATCGTCGAAGGAGGCCCAGGACAGCAGGACGTTCTTGGCCCGCCGCGACATCCGGGGATCGTTGCGCAGAGCGGCCACCGAGACCGGGTCGATCTGCGCGACGGCCAGGGCGAACAGGATCGCCTCCGGCCGGGAGAACAGCGGCACGAGCAGGAGCGCTCCGGCGATCAGGGCGATCTTCAGCGCCACGCCCACCGTGATGGCGGCCAGGACCGTGGGCAGGTCGCTCAAAGCCTCGCGGGGGATGCCGGAGGCGCTGCCGTAAAGGCCGATCGCCAGCAGGATGGTGACCGCGATGAGGTACCAGTTCATCTGGCCGAGCGACTCCAGGCGGAAGACCGTCGCGACGGTCCAGCCCAGGAGCACGATCAGCAGGCCGATGACGAGGCGGGGGCCGGCCCGTTCGCTGAGGGGAGCCTTCTGGGAGCTCACCGCCGGGTGCCTTCCCGCAGGAGGTTCTGCTCGTTGAGGTGGTCGACGATGATCCGGCGGACCTCGGGGCACACCTGGTCGCGCAGGCGGTGGTCGGCCACGTCCACGTGGTCCTGCGACAGGGTGACGCCGACGACGTAGGCGCGGTGGGTGTCGATGACGAGGGGATAGACGTAGAGGGCGCCCGACGCCACGTCGAGGACCAATCGCTGCAACTCCGAGTCGCTCAGGGGCCAGAGGATGTGCAGGATCTCGCCGATCTCCTGGTGCAGCCGCGAACCGAACTCCTCGTAGAACTCGCGTTGCCTGATGCGGTCCTCGCGCGTCCCCAGCCATTTCCGCGGGCCGGCCTCCTCGAAGACGTCGGCGGCCGAGACGAAGTCCCAGTCGAGGTAGACGGCGGCGTAGTGGAGGTCGACCTCGTTCAGGTGCTCGTGCAGAGCGGGGCGCAGCGCGTCCGACAGCGACTTGAAGTCGGGGCGCGGGGAGTGGAAGTAGGCCATCAGCGTGCCCTTCGCGAGAGCGGCCGGGCGCTTCTCGCGGTCGCCGCCGAGGTTCTGCGACGGCATGTCGATGTCCTCCCGCTGGCCGTCGGCGAAGTCGCACAGGCGGGCGTCGACCAGGTCCGCAGACGTGGGGTCGAACGTGATGGCGATGACCGAGTAGCGGAGCATGGTCATGTAGAAGATGCCGATGTCCTGGGTCACCACGACCATCCGGACCAGCGGGCCGGTCCCGAACCTGCTGAGGTCGAGGTTCAGCCGTTCGAAGGTGACGGCGAACTGGCTCACCCCGTTCATCACCGCCGCCCGCGCCTGCTGGAGCGGCACCTGGTCGGCGGCGACGCCCAGGCGGGGGGCCTGGAGGTCGGCTAACGCGCGGGCGGGGACGGGGCACAGGACGAACACGGGCAGGCTCTGGTCGGCCAGGGAGACGGCGCCGATGGCCGGCGTGGATTCCAGCAACTCCTGGTACAGGGCGGTCTGCGCGTCGAGCCATTCGCTCTCGGCGGACCCGATGCTCTCGTAGAGCCAGAGCTGGGGAGCATCCGGGGATGTCTGATCGTTGTCTTCCCGCAACGGGTTCCTCCTCGATCGGGGGCTGCCTGCCTCAGAAGACCTGGGTCTCCACGTCGGCGTACACGGGAGTTCCGGTTCCCCCGGTCTGGATCGCACGGAAAACCGCAAGGTTGTCGGTCGCTATTCGGGTGTGGGCGTGGCCGGGACCAAACAGGTTGTGGAGCCTCCTGTGCAGTTCCACGGATCGCCTGATCGCCTCCTTGGGCTCCGTGCGGTGCAGGACGGCCAGGTAGTTGATCTCCGCGGCGAGCGTGTAGGGATGGCCCGCGCCCAGGCGCCGGCGGAAGCCCTGGTATCCCTCTCTCGCCAGGACGAGCGCGTCGTCGTGGCGCTCGACCGCGTCGAGGTAGGCGCCCAGGTTGCTCTGGAACGCCGAGACCACGGAGTTCTCGGGGATCGTCCGGCGCGCGATGCCCAGGTACCGCTCGGCCTGCATCACCGCGTTGAAGGACTCGCCCTCCGCGTGCAGGCCCGCCACGTAGCTCAGCGCGCAGCGCAGGAAGTCGACCGACTCCTCGCCGTAGCCGTTGCGCAGGTCCTCCAGCGTGGCCTTGTCCCTGATCAGCCCCGCGTAGGCGTCGCCCAGCCGGCGTTCGGTGACCGCCACGTCGTTCAGCACCCTGGACTTCTGCAACGGCGACACCGCCGGCCAGCGGGAGACGATCGCGAGCGCGTCGCTGAGGAGCTCTGACGCCTCCTCGTTGTGGTCGAGCACCCTGAGGTAGTGGCTGACGGCGCACATCGGGGTGAGCATGTCCGGATGCTTGCCGCGGATGCGGGTGAGCTGGTCGAGCAGTTCCCTGCCGAGGCGCCGGGCCTCGTGCGGCCGCCCCATGAACGACGCCGAGCCCGCCAGGTTGTGCAGGGCGAGCGCGCTCATCGGATGATCGGCGCCGAGCAGCCCGACGAAGCCCTTGCGCGCCTGGAAGTCCCAGTAGTACGCGTTCCTGAACTCGCTGTTCATCCGGTAGTCGGCGGCCCTGGTCATCGCCGCGTGCAGCGTGACCGGATGCCCGAGGCCGGGGCTCTTGACCAGCGCCTTGAACGCCGACGCGCTCATCTCCCTGGCCCGCTCGTAGTCGCCGAGCGACCTGATCACGTTCGCCAGGTGCATCTCCAGCTGGTGGCGGAGCTGGACGTGCGCGTCGGTCTCGGCCCAGCGGCGCAGCGCCTCCTCGCCGAGCTTCCTGCCGGCCTCCCACCTGAGCCGCTGCTCCGAGGTGTAGCAGTGGCGGAGGTACTGGACGACCGCCGAGCGGACGCGGAAGGAGGTGCTGGCCAGGATGTCGACGTCGCGGAAATGCCGGCCGACCTCCTCGAACCGCGTGGCCCGCTCCTCTTTCTCCGGCCCGGAGTCGTCCCACTCCAGCGGCGCGTAGCGGCCGAGGAGGCCGCGTACCTGCTCGACGTCCACGTTGCGCTGTTCGCGCAGGTACTCCCTGATCGAGCGGTGCAGCTTGAGCTCTCCCCCCGCCTCGCCCGACCGGTTCAGGGTGACCAGGCCGGAGTCCCTGAGCTGGGAGAGGTGCCGGTCGGCTTGGAGCCGGTCGAAGTGCGGGTCGTCGGCTCTGTTGGCCAGCAGCCAGCGCAGCAGGCGGATGGACACGCCGTCCGTGGACAGCCACGCCGAGATGCTCAGCAGCCATCGCGCCTCGTCGGAGACCAGGGTGTTCAGCGCCATGCGCAGGACGACCTCGTGCGGCTCCTGCCCGGGGGACACGGCCCGCAGGCGCTCGAAGTCGGCGGCGAAGCGCTGGAGGATCTGCCGCGTGGGCTGTGGCGACTGGGACTTCCGCTCGGCCGCTTCCCTGCCGCGTAGCTGCGCGAGCAGCCATGCCCGCGCCAGCACGACCGCCAGCGGCAGGCCGTCGAGGTGGGCGATGACCTGGTCCGGCGCCGGGGACAGCTCGTCGTCGCGCCGCGGCTTCAGGCCCGTGCCCTGCGTGAACAGCTCCGCGCTCTCGTCGCGGCCCATCGGCTGCAGGAGTACGCCCGCCTCGTCGGCGTCGTCGTCCCTGCGGGTCAGCAGGACGTGGGTGTTGCCCATCACGCCCAGCAGCAGCTCGGTCGCCTCCCTGCCGGCGACGGCGTCGGCGTCGTCGAAGACCAGCAGGGAGCGGCACCGGCGCTCGGCCAGGTGGTCGGCGACGCCGCGCCAGTCGTCGTTGTCGGTGACGGGCACGCCCAGTGCCCTGGCGAAGTCGGTGAGTCCCTGATGAACGGTCGTGGGGGTGGCCGCGTCGATCCACCACACGTAGTCGTAGGCCCTGCTGAAGCGCCTGGCGTACTCGGCGGCCAGTGCGGTCTTGCCGATGCCGGCCGGGCCGTACAGGACGAGCGGGCGGGCGGCGCGCTCCAGGTGGCGGCGGCGGAGCATCGCGAGCTGGGTTTCGCGCCCCACGAACCGTTCGACGGTCGCGGGCAGGTTGGAGCGCGGGGGCGCGGCCGGGAACCTGGCGCCGTCCGCGGACGACGAGCGTGTCCTGGCGATCAGGCGCAGGCTGCTCAGCAGCTCGGTCTCGGCGGAGTTCTCGTCCTGGCGGGCCGACAGGTCGATGACCGAGCCGACCGGCGGCGAGTGGCCCTCCAGGTCGACGGCGAACAGCCGCGCCGACGTCGGGTCGTCCGGCGAGAACTCCGCTTGGACGGCGTTGCTCAGCCCGACGGCGGCGACCATGATGCCCACCTGGTCGGCCCGCATCCGGCGGACCTGCTCGGTGGTGAAGTCGGCCAGGCTCGTCTCCCGCACGCCGACGCCGTTGAGGCGCAGGCGGTCGGCGATCCATTCCGCCCAGGGCTCGTACCGGGGCGCGCTGACGACCACGGCCTCGCTGACCGAGCGCGGCCCGATGTCGAGGATCTGCCTGCCGAGCCGTTCGTAGGCGGGGGCGAGGCCGTTCTGCTGCGAGGGGCCGGACGCGCTCACCGCGAGCGTGTCGTTGTAGTAGAAGGCCGGGTCGTAGGGGATCTCGTCGGGCGAGAGCACCTCGGATCCCACGTCCGTGAGCGCCTCCCGCAGCGCGAACCTGACCTGCGCCGCGTCGAGCTGCCTGCTCGGGTCCACACGTGAGGGTACGGCCAGCACCCGGTGATCGGCGCCCGCCAGCCGGCGAATCTCCTCCACCGCCTCGGCCACGACCCCCATGGTCAGCGGGACGAGCAGGAGGACCAGCTCGACGCCCTCCGGGAGCTCCCGGCCTGGATCGCTGACCAGCACGTAGTCGAAGTCGCCGGGCCCAAGGCCGGCGAGTCGCGAGGGGTCGCTCACCGTCATGAAACTGAGCCGCCCCAAACCCGGATAAAAGCCCGGACGAACCGTGGCCAATTCGGAATTCTGCGACATACGCACAGGAACTTGGCGGAAATACCGCTGATGCACCGGTCTGTCCGAATCCCCATCAACGATGAGCACTTTCTTCCCGGCAAGCGCCAAAAACAGCCCGACATTCGCGACGGCCATGGAACGGCCGACGGCCGGACGGGCGGATCGGAAGACGATGACCCTGCTGGTGGTGGATTGACGGTTCATCGCGCCTCCGCACGATATGGTGTGATCTCCATGGACCGGCCATGGCATCGTGGCACAGCCTCAACTTTGTCACAGCCAGAGTCCCGGAGAACAGCATCCCGAGTCTCTCAGAAGGACTCCTCCGGAGGCGCGGCCGACGAGAAATTGCAGTAAACGGGAAGCTCGGCCCCCTCGGCCGCGAGGACGTGGACCCTGCGCAGGGCCAGCCCGAGCACGCTGTCGGATGGAATGGCCGCCACCAGCTCGTTCAGGTCTTCCAGGTCCACCAGATCCGACCGCCACGGCTGTCCGGTGTCCTGATCATCGTGCATCGGATTCCCTCTCATCCGGCACCATGCCACCATTCCCTGGGAGACACCCCCTTGTGTCACACTCCAGGCAGTCTGGTAGAAGTGGAATATATAGAGTGGGGTTTTACACTCTCCCGAATGCGGGGCTGAGGTCAAGTGGCGGGACCGAAACCGAAGGAAGGTGGAGGGCGGACAGGAGAATGGCCGAATGGCCACGATGTCGTGGAGTTCCTGCGAAACGGCTGGCGTCCGAGCCCATTTCACACCTTCGTGCTGAAGATCCATAGCCGGTGCAACCTGGCCTGCGATTATTGCTACATGTACGAGTCCGCCGACCAGCGTTGGCGGCTGCAACCGCGGGCCATGCCGGACGCGGTCATCGACCAGGTCGCGCACCGGATCGCGGAGCACGCGGCGCGGCACCGCCTTCCCCGGGTCGACGTCGTCCTGCACGGCGGCGAACCGCTGCTGGCCGGCCGCCCCCGTCTGGAGCGGATCCTGCACGCCGTACGCACGGCCGTAGCCGGCACCCGGGTGGAGTTTGTGGTCCAGAGCAACGGCCTGCTGCTCGACGACGACTTCCTGCGCCTCTTCTCCCGGTACGGCGTCCGCGTCGGCCTCAGCCTCGACGGCGACGTGACCTCCCACGACCGCCACCGCCTCACCAGATCCGGACACGGCAGCCACGCCGACGTCGTCAGGGCGATCGGCCTGCTCTCCCGCGAAGCCCACCGCGGACTCTTCGCCGGCTTGCTGTGCACAGTGGACCTCGACAACGACCCTGTCAGCACCTACCTGGCGTTATGCGCCCACAATCCGCCGGCCATCGACTTCCTGCTGCCCCACGGCAACTGGAGCCGCCCGCCTCCTGGACTGCCCGCCGCCGGGACGCCCTACGCGGACTGGCTCATCCCGATCTTCGACCTCTGGTACGGCACCGCGCTCCGCCGCCTGCGCGTCAGGCTGTTCGAGCAACTGATCTTCCTGCTGCTGGGCCGGGAGTCGCAGATCGAGGACGTCGGCCTGAACCCCGTCTGCATCCTGGTCGTCGAGACCGACGGCTCCATCGAGATGTCCGACGCGCTGAAATCGGCCTACGAAGGCGCGTCGTACACCGGACTGCACGTCGGCACCGACCCCTTCGACCGCGCGTTGCTGCTCCCTCCGTCCGCCGCCCGCCAGGCCGGCCTGGCGGCGCTCTGCGCGACCTGCGGGAGGTGCCCGATAAACCGCGTGTGCGGCGCGGGCCATTATGCGCATCGCTATCGGGCGGGGTCCGGCTTTGCCAATCCCACTGTCTATTGCCGCGATATGTATCGTCTGGTCAATCACATTTCCGGCCGCCTGGAAAAGGATATTCTCGCGGCCCGCCGGAGTCTCGGGTGAAGGGCGCGGTCCTTCCCGACCACGCTCTGCGCGCCCTCGCCCGCGGCGCGTGGACCGCTGAAGGAATGGCGAGCCTGATCGCGGCGGAGCGTGGCAAACATCTCCTGCTCATGCGAGCCGTCCGCGACCACACGGACGCCGCCCACGATTTCGAGGTGCTGCTGTCGGCGTGCCGTCACGATTCCGAACGGGCCCTCCGGGTCATCACCTATCCCACGGTCGGAGCCCAGGCCATGCGTACGCTCGGCCGGGAGCCCGATCCGTCCGGCCTGCACCCGGTGGCGGCGAGCGCGGCGCTCAGCGCAGGACTGCCCGCCGTCGTCCGTCTCCGGACGCTCCATCTGCCCGGTCTCGGCACGGTACGCCTGCCGTACCCCCGCGACAGCGTGACCCTCCGCTGGAGCCGCGGCGAACCGAGGCTGGAAGACGGCTCCGCGCCCGTCGGCTGGACACCCGTGCGCACCCGCGACCTCGGCGGGTGGCGGCCGAGCCTGGAGGACCTCGACCCCGCGCGGAGCGACGGCCTGCGCGCGCTCGGCCGCCTGACCGACGCCGAGGCGGCCGTGTGGTGGGAGCGGATCGGTTCCGGCTGGGACCTGCTGCGCCACGGCCACCCGGACCTGGCCGCCGAGGTACGCGCCCTGGTCAGCGCCGTCGTCCCGCTCCACGGGCCGGACGAGAGCGCGACGTCGCGGATGGCGTTCGGCGCGGTGTTCCTGTCGTTGCCGGTGTCGGGTGTGGCCGCCGCGCGCTCACTCGTCCACGAGAGTCACCACGCCAAGCTGGTGGCGCTGTCCGACCTGTTCGACTTCACCGCGCCGGTGCCGGGCGAGCTGTTCTACGCGCCGTGGCGGACCGACCCGCGCCCGGTCGGGGCATTGCTGCAGGGCACGTACGCGCACCTGGGCATGGCCCGCTTCTGGCGAGCCCAGCGGCACCTGGCGACCGGGCGGGCCGGCCGGGAGGAGGCGGAGGTGGAGTTCGCCCACTGGAGGGCGGCGTCCATGGAGGCCGCCTTGGTGCTGCGCGCCTCCGGCCGGCTCACCGGCATCGGGACGATCTTCGTGGAGGAGATGCTGGGGGTGCTCGACGCCTGGAACGGCGAACGTGTGAGCGCGGGCGCCCTCGCGATCGCCAGGGAAACCGCCGCCCGCCACAGAACCCGCCACGCCCGCCGCTAGCCCTCCTCCACCTCCCCCGACACGGCCCCCGGGAGGACGCCCCACACCCTTCGGCAACCCGCCTCCCCTTCGGCCACCCCGACCTGCTCCGGTCCCCCCAAACCCGCCCACGCGAGCTCGTGGCAACCCGTCTCGGATGGCCCGACGGGGATCGGGGCAGCGCTGGGGGTGGCTGGAGGCGGGCAGAGCCTGGGCGGCCGGGGTGGGGCTTGGGCGGCCGGAGTGGGGCGGGCCGGAGGGGGCGCGGTAGAGCTGGGCGGGTGGGCGGGAGCGGAGCTTGAGCGGGTGGGCGGGGACTGGCGGGATGGGGTTGGTGGGGGAGGGGATGGGAAATGTCGGGGGTATTGGGATATGACCGGGTTTGTGGGTGTTATTAGGATCTGGTCATGAGTCTGGACGCTGTTCCGCTGGTGCCCGGTTATGGTGGGTCGTCGTTGCCGGATCTGCCGCGTTCCCTGATGGCCGCGCTCGGTGTGGGCGACGGCAACGTGCTCGGGCTGGAACCGGCCCGCAGCGTCTGCCTGTTCCTCGTCGACGGCCTGGGCGCCGAACTGCTGGCCGCCCACCCCGAGACCGCGCCCTTCCTGAACGGCGCCGCGAAAAGGGTGCTCACCGCCGGCTTCCCGGCCACGACCGTCACGAGCCTGTGCTCCCTGGGCACCGGCCTGCCCCCCGGCGAACACGGCATGCTCGGCCTCATGCTGGCCGTACCCGGCGCCGGGCACCTGTTCAACTGCCTGCGCTGGACCCTCCCCGACAAGCAGGTCATGGACCCGCTCGTCTGGCAGCCGGCCGACACCGTCTACCAGCGCGCCGCCGCCGCGGGGGTGACGTGCAGCTACGTGGCGCCGGCCATGTTCGAGGGAACCGGCCTGACCGAGGCCGTCTACCGCGGCATCCGCTACCTGGGCGCCGACACCGTGGACGAAAGGGTCGAAGCCGCCGCCGCGGCCCTGGCCGAGCCGCGTGCCCACGTCACCGTCTACTACGGCGACCTCGACGCCATGGGCCACCTCACCGGCTGGGGCACGCCCGAATGGCTCGACCAGCTCGCCATCGTCGACCGCATGGCCGAGCGCCTGGCCGCCGCCCTGCCCCCCGGCGGCGCCCTGTACGTCACCGCCGACCACGGCATGGTCAACGCCGGCGAGAAGATCGCGGCCGACCAGACGCCCGATCTGGTCGCGGGCGTCGCGATGCTGGGCGGGGAGGCGCGGGCGCGACACGTGTACGCGGAACCGGGTGCGGCGCACGCCGTACTCGAGGCTTGGCGTGAGACCCTTGCCGGGCGGGCATGGGTGGTGTCCAGGCAGGAGGCCGTCGACGCCGGATGGTTCGGGCCGAGGGTGAAGACGGAGTGGATCGAGCGGATCGGTGACGTGGTCGCCGTGCCGTACACCGATCTGGCGATCATCAACACCGCCCACAAGCTGGAGGCGGCCTTCACCGGCTACCACGGCTCGATGACCACCGCGGAACAACTCATACCACTTCTGGAGGTAAGCAGCAGATGAGCCCGCTCATCACCCCGGCCGAGCTGGCCGAGCTCGGCGATGCCGTGACCTTGCTGGACGTACGCGGCGGGATCAGCGGGCCGCCCGGCATCGACCGCTACCGCGAGGGTCACCTGCCCGGAGCGCTCTTCTGCGACCTCGACGCCGACCTGGCCGCCGCGCCCGGCGCCGCGGGCCGGCACCCGCTGCCGTCCGCGGAGCGGTTCCAGAGCGCGATGCGCCGCCTGGGCGTGTCCAAGGGCAAGCTCGTGGTCGTGTACGACGACGCCGGCTCCACGATCGCCGCCCGCGCCTGGTGGACGCTGCGTTACTTCGGCCACGACCAGGTCAAGGTGCTGGACGGCGGGCTGCCCGCCTGGTCCGCGCTGAACCTGCCGATCGTCAAGGACGAACCCGCGGCCCCGCCCGGCGACTTCACCGCGGTGCCGGGCGGCATGCCCGTCCTGACCGCGGACGAGGCCGCGTCGCTGGCCGGCACCGGCGTCCTGCTCGACGCCCGGTCCGGCGAACGTTACCGAGGCGAGGTGGAGCCCATCGACCCGGTCGCCGGCCACATCCCCGGCGCCGTCAGCGCTCCCACCACCGACAACGTCACCGCCGACGGCCGCTTCCTGGCCGCCACCGACCTCGACGCCCGCTTCACCGCGCTGGGCGTGGCCGACGGCGTGCCGGTGGGCGCGTACTGCGGCTCCGGCGTGACCGCCGCCCACGAGGTCCTCGCCCTGCACCTGGCCGGCTACCCGGCCGCCCTCTACGTCGGTTCCTGGTCCAACTGGGTGGCCAACCCCACCCGCCCCATCGCCACCGCCTGACCGACGAGCCGCCCCCGAGCAAGCCGTCGGGAGCAGCCCTCGCGGTCAGTGGGTCAGGGGGCGGTCGCCGGCGCCGAAGCAGGCGAAGGCGGTGACGCCCGTCTTCGCCGTGGCCTCGGCCAAGGCCCTGGCGGGGGATTGCCCGGCCGACAGGAACTCGTGGAAGCACGCCATCACCGCCAGCGCCTCCTCATCCCGCACCGGCACCATGCCCGCGACGACGCACGCCGTACCCTGGGCCAGGAACGTTCCCGCCAGCCCCAGCGGCGCCCCCTCGCAGGGCGCCCGCGCCATCCCCGCGTCGCACGACGACAGCACCACCAGCCGCGGCGGACGTTCGAGCCCGAGCAGGTCGTAGGCCATCAGCGGCCCGTCGGCCAGCGTGATGCTCGACAGCAGCGGGCTGCGCGCCTGGAAGACGCCGTGCGCGGCCACGTGTACGACGTCCGCCTCGCCGAGCGCCCGCAGCACGGGCGCGATCCTGCCCTCGATCTCGTGTCCGCCGGGGTGATGGGACAGCACCTGCCGTACCTCCTCCGGCGCCTCGTCCAGGTCGGGACCGGCGGTCGCGACCACGACGGGCCGCGCGCGGCCGGGGCGCGGCGCGGTGCGGGCCCGCAGCCACGCCCGCGCGGCGGCCGCGACGGTCAAGGGCCGCCCGCGCAGGTACGGCAGCGCCGACCACGGCAGCGTGTAAAGCGGACCCGAGGGCACGACGACCAGCGGCCGGTCCCCGAGCCAGTCCGCCAGCGGCAGGAACATGAGCTGGTCCACCTCCCGCCCGCACGACGCCACGTCGCCCCCCGCGCCAGGGCAGTCGTCCAGCGCCGCCCGCCGCATCGCATACCGCAGGCGCACCACCGCCTCACCCAGCGACGACACCTCCGCCAGCCGCCGCATCCGCACGTGTTCCTCGGTCACGACGACCGCGAGCAGCGCGCCCTGGTCGACGACGTACTCGACCAGCGCCGCTCCGCCCAGGTTCGCCCTGACCCCGCGCAGCCACTCCGCCGCCTCGTCCCCGGCACCTGGACCGCCCTCCGGCCCGGCCATCCACGCTCGTGACTCCGGCACGGACACGATCCGCCGCGTCTCGGCACTCGGCAGCCCCAGCTCGGCCGCCCCGCCCGGCGCCTGCCCGGTGACCGCCCGCCAGTGCTCGCTCCACTCGAACACCTCCTCGGCCCGCCCGCCCCGCACCGCCAGCGACAGCCCGAACGCCGCCAGCCGCTCCCCGGCCCGTGCCGCGTGCGCGCGCAGGGCGGGGTCGTCGAGCGTATCCACCTGCCCGCCGACCTCGGCCAGCCCGTCGCGCACCGCGCGGAAGGCGCCGGTCGAGTCCTCCTGAAGGGCCGCCTCCAGCGCCAGCGCGTGCTGCCTGATCAGCGGCGGCGTGGGGGAGGGCTGGGCCAGGTGCGCCGCCTGCGCCTTGGACGCCAGCGCGGTCCCGGCCGACGGACGTACCCGGCGGCACTGGGCGGTGAGATAGCCGAGCTGCTCGGAGGCGGTCGGATGATCGTCGATCGACAGCGCGGCCTCGGCCGCCGCCAGCCGTAGCGCCGCCGCGGCCACGGCGCACGCCGGCCCCGACTCCAGCGCCACGGCGCACTCGGCCAGCTCCCGCACCAGCGCGGGCGTGACGGGACCGAGCGCCAGCCTGGCCCGCAACTCCACCTCGCTGGCCAGCGGCAGCCACGTCTCACGGTCCTGCGCGGCGAGCTCGGCCGCCGCCCGCGCGGCCACCTCGGCGGCCCGCTGCGGGTCGCCGGTGAGCAGCTCGACCTGGGCGAGCTTCAGCCGCGCCTCCGCCAGCGCCGCGTGCGCCCCGGAAGCCTCCAGCTCCGGTACGGCGAGGCTCAGCAACGCCCGCGCCTCCCCCGGCAGGTGCGCGGCCAGCAGGGCGCCGGCGAAGTCGGCCCGCATCGTGGCCAGGCGCTCCGGGTAGCCGAACAGCGTGTCCTCGGCGGCACGGTAGTGGGCGAAGGCGGCTGCCAGGTCGCCCCGCCGTACCGCGAGGAAGGGCAGGTTCGCGGCGGCCAGGCGCGTGAGGTGGGCCAGCCCGGCGGCGCGGGAGATCTCCAGGCAGGCGGTGATGTCCTGGGTGGCGCGGTGCCAGTCGCCCCGGTAGGCGCGCACGAGCCCGCGGTTGAGCAGGCCACCGGCCAGGAACCGGCGGTCGTCGACGGTGCCGGGGGCGGTGGCGAGCGTCTCCAGCGAACGGTCGCAGGCGGCGATGGCCTCCTGGTAACGGCCCAGGTGAGCTAAGGCGACGGCCCGCTGCGTGTCGAGCTTGGCGCGGTCGAGCGGGCACAGATAGGCCCAGGCGAGAGCGGCCACGCGCAGCGCCTGCAGGGGATGGCCGCGCTCGGTGCGCACGGTGACGAGCGACAGGCGCGCCTGCGCCACCCGCCGCGGCGGCGCGCCGGGCGTGGCGATGGCCTTGCGCAGGTGGCGTTCGGCGGCCTGAAGGTCGCCCAGCTCGCGGGCGGCGAGGCTCATCGCGCGCAAGGCCACCACGGCCGCCTCGACGGCGCCCGCGCTTTCGGCCGCGACCAGCACGAGGCGGCCGGCGGCGAGCGCCTGCTCGGGGTCGACGACGGATCTGGACACGGCGGCCTCCGCCGCCGCCAGCATCGTTTCCGGGGGCGTCAGCCCGGGGTGTGGATTTGTGGAGGAGTCTGCCTGCTCAGCGGTCATGCATTCGGCCCAAGGTGCTGAGAGAGGTCTGGATGGGGGGCCGTTGGGAGGGACGACGGTGGATGCGCCGCCCCTTGCCCAACGACCCTTCAGGTCATGGACGGATTCGCAGCCACCTGGTCGCCACGGGCGTCTTGCCCGGACGATGACAGACGACGTTGAACCAGCCCGGAGGCATCCCCGTGACGGCGAACTGCCCCGTTCCGGCGAGTTGCCGGCTCATGGTCATGTGCGGAGTTCGCACATCGACGTGACTGCCTTCGCCCGGATACGGCAGGATCTGCCCTGCCACATCGATGAGCCCGTCGTTGACGCTGAGCTCCAGGTCGAAGGTGACGTCGTCGGTGGCGAACCGCACGGTCGTCGGACCTGCCACCCCCCGCACGACCCGCATGGCGACGCACTCGATGGATACGGCGGTCACCACATGTGGGATCCGGAGCGAGTAGGCCTCGCTCGCGGCAGCGGATACGTGATTGGGAACGGGATCGTTCCCTGCGGCAAGGCTGAGAGCCGCCAGGAGGTAGTCGTCGTTGTTCAATGCACCGTCTCCTCAGATGAGATCAGGGTGCGCAGTTTTCTTAGGCAGCGTTCTCGACTAGGTCCTATGCTGCCTATCGGGAGCCCCAGCCGGACGGCTGACTGCTGATTACCGACACGGTGCGCCATCAGCGTCAGAAGTGTCCTGCAGGGCTCCTTGAGTGAGGAGATCGCCTGCCAGAGCAGGCGGTGGTCATCGGCCTCCAGGATGGCCGCCGCCGGATCCGAATCCTCCGCGAGGTCTGTGGGGAGCGGGAGAAGCTCCCTGCGGAGGACGCGCAGCGCTTCGCGCCTGGCCGTGGTTGACAACCAGGCGCCCAGTCCGGCCGGATTGTGGATCGTGTGTAGGTTTTCGACAAGGCGCAGCCAGGCACCCTGGACGGCGTCCGCGGCATCGGCGTCGTCGAGCCCGCAGGCACGGACGACCGACCACATGCGCGGAGTGAACCTGGCCACGAGCTCGTCCCAGGCCGTCCGATCGCCGTCGGCCGCTGCTGCCAGCAATTCCGCAACCATGCGCGGGTCGCCCATACGGCCTCCTTCCGACCGGATGCTGCGTCACGAAGAACCCTCACATTGCCCTTCGTGTTGACCTGAGGACTGTGCGTAAACTCTACAGACTCGCGGGAACCACGACTCCCAGATCGGGAATTTGCCGGTCCCCGGCCAAGATCTGACCCGCCGCGTCCTTGGCCGGCGCCTCCTTCGCCAGCGCGGCCACGGCTCCCGCCACCAGAGCCGTGGCGAACGAGGTGCCGCTCCACGTGGCATAGCCCTCGAAACCCGGATAGCTGCTCGCCAGCCATTCGCCCCTGGCGCAGGCGTCCACCCAGGGGCCGTGGGCGGAGAACGGCGAGCGCCGCTCCTCCCCGGCGTCCAGCGCGCCCACGCCGATCACGGACGGCAGCGCCGCGGGCCAGACCGGCCGGTCGGAGGCCGTGTTCCCGGCGCAGGCCACCGCCACCGCGCCGGGCAGCGCGCCCAGCGCGTCGGCCAGCATCGGCGGCGGCCGGTCGTCGAAGGTGTGGCCGCCGAACGACAGGTTCAGCACCTGCACCGGCCGCGGGGACGAGCGCAGCCGGTTGAGCGCGCGCACGATGCCCGCCTCGTCGCCGAGCCCGTCGCCGTCCAGCACGCGGCAGACCCTCAGCGTCACGCCGGGCGCGCGGCGCACCAGGAGCCCGGCGATGAACGTCCCGTGGCCCGCCTGGTTTCCCCTGGTCGCGTCGGCGCCCTCCTGGCCCAGCTCGCCGTACCACTCACTGCGCGACCACCACGGGTGCGGCGCCACGCCCGTGTCCAGCAGCCCGACCACGACGGGCGAGCGCTCCCTGCCCGGCCGGTACGGCACCGCCTCGGCGGGAAACGGCCGCGAGGCCGGCCCGCCGAAGAACAGCGGCTGCCCGGCGAAGACGTGGTTGGGCGAGGCCCGGTGCCCCCGCTCGCGGAGCTCCAGAGCCAGCTCGCACGGATCCACGCCCGGCGTCAGGCGCAGCGCGCAGACGCCGTCGGCCTCGGTCACCGCCTGCGTCCAGCGCCCCGCCGCCGACGTCGCACTGCGATCGACAAGGAGCTGACCTGGCCGGATGATGGCCTGCCCGGCAGATTGCATGTCCATGAGCGGGTATCTTTCCGCGCCGGACGCGGTGTCACGTGCCACTGCCGCAACAACTTGGTATGGCCCCCCTCTGGTGTCGGATTGCGACCGACGGTAGTCTCTCCCTAGTCACTTGTGATCATCCTGGGTCGAGGCCGTTGGGGAAGGCGCACCTCGTACCGAAACGGGAGGTCCGGTGTCTGCTCGTGGCGTGCTGTACGTCCACTCGGCTCAGCCTGCGCTGTGCCCGCACATTGAATGGGCGGTCGCGGGTATCCTTGGCGTGCCCGTAGACCTGACGTGGACGCCGCAACCCGCCGCGCCCAATGTCGTGCGCGCACAGGCGGAGTGGGAGGGCCATCCCGGCTTCGCCGCGGCGATCGCCTCCTCACTCATGGGCTGGCAGCGGATCCGCTTCGAGTGCACCGAGGACGCCTCGCCCGGCATCGACGGCTCCCGCCATGCCTACACCCCGACCCTCGGCGCCTTCTCGGCGGTGATCGGCGCCTCCGGCGACATCATGATCCCGGAGGACCGGCTGCGGGCGGCGATGATGAAGTCCGCGCAGGGCCGTACGGTGCTGGAGGACGAACTCGACCTCCTGCTGGGCCGCCCGTGGGACGAGGAACTGGAGCCGTTCCGCTACGCCGGCGACGGCGCCCCGGTGCGCTGGCTCCACGCCGCCGTCTAGCCCCGCACACCCAGAGGCCTCCGCGAAACGCGGAGGCCTTTCCTCTTATGGGGCGGTGAGCAGGTGGGTGAGGGCTTCGTTCAGGTCCGGGTGGCGGAAGTGGAAGGCGGAGCCGAGCAGGCGGGTGGGTACGCAGCGGCGGCGGGTCAGGGCGAGGGCCGGGTCGGTGCGGAGCAGCCGGGCTCCCAGGCGGACCATCGAAGCGGGTGCCGTGGGCGCCGGCCGCTGCCCACGCGCGCCGGTGCCCCCGGCCAGCGCGTACTTCACAGCGGGACGGTCAGAGCGGGATGTTGCCGTGGGCGCCGCGGGCCGGGGTGGCCTGGGCGAGGAGCTTGGCGATGGCGCCGCGGGTCTCCTCCGGCTTGATGACCTCGTCGATCACGCCCAGGTCCTGGGCGCGTTCGAGGCCCCCGGCGAGCTGCTTGTGCTCCTGCGCCAGCCGCTGCTCCAGCTCCGGACGCTCCTCCTCGGAGGCGGCGGCCAGTTCGCGGCGCTTGAGCACGCGGATCGCGGCCACCGGGCCCATCACGGCGATCTCGGTGGTCGGCCAGGCGAAGACCTTGGTGGCGCCCAGGGCGCGGGAGTTCATGGCGATGTAGGCCCCGCCGTACGCCTTGCGGGTCACGAGCGTCACGCGCGGGACGGAGGCCTCCGCGAAGGCGTGCAGGAGCTTGGCGCCGCGGCGGACCACGCCGTCGTGTTCCTGTCCGACGCCGGGCAGGTAGCCGGGGACGTCCACGAGGACGACCAGCGGCACCCCGAAGGCATCACACATGCGGACGAAACGAGCGGCCTTCTCGGCGGAGGTCGCGTCGAGGCAGCCGCCAAGGCGCAGCGGGTTGTTCGCGACCACGCCGACCGTGCGGCCGCCCAGGCGGCCCAGGGCGGTGACGACGTTCGGCGCCCACTTGGGGTGCAGTTCGACGCTCGGCTCGTCGAGCAGGCCGTTGACCAGCGGCTTGACGTCGTAGGCGCGGCGCGGGGACTCCGGCAGCAGCGTGCTGAAGTCGACCTCCTCCACGGCGGAGGTCCGTACCCGGCCTTGGTGGCCGAGCAGCGAGGCCAGCTCGCGGGCCTTCACGTAGGCCTCGGTCTCGGTCTTGGTGACGACGTGCACGACGCCGCTGCGCCTGCCGTGCGGCTCGGGGCCGCCCAGGGCGGCGGCGTCGACGTCCTCGCCGGTGACGCTGCGGACCACGTCGGGGCCGGTCACGAAGATCCGGCCCTGGTCGGCCAGGATGACGAGGTCGGTCAGCGCGGGCCCGTAGGCCGCGCCGCCGGCGGCGGCGCCGACCACGACGGAGATCTGCGGGACGACGCCGGAGGCCTTGGTCATCGCGAAGAAGACCCGGCCGACGGCGTGCAGCGACTCGACGCCTTCGGCGAGCCGCGCACCACCGGAGTGCCAGATCCCGAGGACCGGCACCCGCTCACGGACGGCCACGTCGTAGGCGTGCACGATGTGCTCGCAGCCTTCGCTGCCCATCGCGCCGCCCTGGAAGCGGGCGTCACTGCAGAACGCGACGACGGGGACACCCTCGACGCGGCCCATGGCGGCGAGGACGCCGCTCTTGTCCTGAGGAGTGATCAACCGCAGCGAACCCTCGTCGAGGAGCGCGGTCAGACGGACGAGGGGATCGCGCGGATCAGCGGGCTCCGTATCGGAGCCCGGCGTCACCGCCCGGTTGTCCAGCACGGTCATGGAGGACTCCTCAGTGGGAGGCGAACACGACGGTCACGTTGTGCCCGCCGAATCCGAACGAGTTGTTCACCGCGGCGATGTCGCCTTCGGGCAGCTCGCGGTTCCGGCCGTAGACGAGGTCCACCTCGATGCCGTCGTCGACGTCGGAGAGGTTGATGGTGGCCGGCACGATCCGGTCGCGCATGGCCTTGATCGTGAAGACGGACTCGATGCCGCCCGCGCCGCCGAGCAGGTGACCGGTCATCGACTTGGTCGAGGTCACCAGCGGGTGGGTGCCGATCGCCTTGGCGATGGCCTGCACCTCGCCCACGTCGCCCGCGGGCGTCGAGGTGGCGTGCGCGTTGACGTGCCTGACGTCGGCGCCGCCCACGCCCGCGTCGCCGAGGGCCTGGGTCATCGCCTGGATGATGCCGCGGCCGTCGGGCTCGGGCTGGGTGATGTGGTGGGCGTCGGCGGAGTAGCCCACGCCGGCGGCGTAGGCGTAGATGCGCGCGCCGCGGGCGCGGGCGTGCTCCTCCGACTCCAGGACCACGATGCCGGCGCCCTCGCCGAGCACGAAGCCGTCACGGGCGCGGTCCCACGGGCGTGAGGCGCCCTGGGGGTCGTCGTTGCGCGTGGACATCGCGCGGGCCGCCGCGAACGCGGCGATGTTGAGGCCGTGGATCGCGGCCTCGGTGCCGCCGGCGACCACGACGTCGGCGCGGCCGGACCGGATCATGTCCATGGCGTAGCCGATGGCCTCGGCGCCCGAGGCGCAGGCCGACACCGTCGCGTGCACGCCGGCCTGGGCCTTGAGGTCCAGGCCGATCCACGCGGCGGGGCCGTTGGGCATGAGCATCGGCACGGTGAAGGGAGAAAGGCGGTTCCAGCCCTTCTCCTTCCACGTGTCGTAGGCGGACAAGGTGGTGCTGATGCCGCCGATGCCGCTGGAGACCACGACGCCGAGCCGCTCGGGAGCGATCTCGGGCGCGCCCGCGTCCTGCCACGCCTCACGCGCGGCCACGAGCGCGAACTGCTCGCTGCGGTCGAGCCTGCGGGCCTCCGGCCTGGGCAGGACCTCGGCCGGGTCGACCGCCGCCCTGCCCGCGAACTTCACGGGGACCTGGTCGACCCAGTCCTCGGTGAGAGTCTCCACACCAGACTGACCGGCGAGGAGCGCCGACCAGGTCGAGGTGACGTCTCCACCGACGGGCGTGGTCGCGCCGAGCCCGGTGACGACGACACGTACCCGGTTTGCACTCACGTGTTTACGCTCCTTGTCGATCAGAGGAAGAGGGCGGATCAGCCCTGGATGTAGGTGAGGACGTCCTTGACCGTCTTCAGGTTCTTGAGCTGGTCGTCGGGGATCTCCACACCGAACTCGTCCTGAGCGGCCACGGCGATCTCGACCATGGACAGGGAGTCGATGTCGAGGTCGTCCACGAAGTTCTTCTCGGGAGTCACGTCCGAGGCCGGGATGCCGGTGATCTCGTTGATGATCTTGCCGAGGCCTTCGAGGATCTCCTGCTCGGTCGCCATGTCGCTAGTTCTCCTTCTGAGTTTTCTGGATTCTGTACGGCGATGCCGCACAAGCCTTGGTCGCCGGTACGGCGTGGCCGTACCGGATCTTACGGAATCTCGATGACCTGACCCGCATAGGTCAGCCCCGCGCCGAAGCCGAGCAGAAGGGCCAGCCCGCCGGTGCGGACCTCCCCGCGCTCGATCATGCGCGAGAGCGCCATCGGGATCGAGGCCGCCGAGGTGTTGCCGGCGGTCACGATGTCGCGGGCGATGACCGCGTCCTCGGCGCCGACCTTGCGGGCGATCGCCTCGATGATGCGCAGGTTCGCCTGGTGGGGGATGAAGGCCGCGAGCTCGGACGGGTCGACCCCGGCCCGCTCGCACGCCTCCTTGGCCACCGGGTGCAGCGCCGTGGTCGCCCAGCGGAAGACCGTCTGGCCCTCCTGGCGCAGGAACGTGTCACGCTCGTCGATGATGATCGCGTCGGACTTGTCGCCCGCGCTGCCCCACACGACGGGGCCGATGCGCGGCACGTCGGATGGGCCCACCACGGCCGCGCCCGCGCCGTCGGCGAAGATCACGGCGGTGGAGCGGTCGGTCCAGTCGACCCACTGCGAGAGCTTCTCGGCGCCGATCACCAGCACGTTGCGGGCGGCGCCACCGCGTACGGCGGCGCTGGCGGTGGCCAGCGCGTAGCAGAAGCCGGCGCAGGCGGCGTTGACGTCGAAGGCGCCGGGGGAGCGGATGCCCAGGCGGTGGGCCACGATGGCCGCCGCGTTGGGGATCTGGGTCTCCAGCGTGCAGGTGGCGACGATGACCAGGTCGATCTCGTCGGCCGACAGGCCGCTGGCCGCGAGGGCCTTGCCGCCGGCCTGGGCGGCCATGTCCTCGAGCGACTCCTCGGGACCGGCGACCCGGCGCTCCTTGATGCCGACCCTGGACTGGATCCACTCGTCGTTGGTGTCCATGGTCTTGGCCAGGTCGTCGTTGGTGACGATCCCGGCGGGCTGGTAGTGGCCGAGGGCCAGAATCCTGGCTCCCGGGGCGGCGTCGGGAATCCTCACTTGATCAGCTCCCTGGCAGCGTCGAGGTCGTCCGGAGTCTTCAGCGCCACGGTCGTCACACCGCGCATGCCGCGCTTGGCCAGCCCGGTCAGCGTGCCGCCGGGCAGCAGCTCGATCATCGTGGTGACGCCGAGCTCGGTCATCGTGGCCATGCAGAGGTCCCATCGGACGGGGTTGCTCACCTGGTTGATGAGCCGGTCGACGACGTCGGCGCCACTCGTGACGACCTGTCCGTCGGCGTTCGACAGGAGCTTCACCCCCGGGTCGGCCGGGGTGATCGCGGCGGCGCTCTCGCGCATCGCGGTCACGGCCGGAGCCATGTGGGTGGTGTGGAACGCGCCGGCGACCTTCAGCGGGATGAGCCGGGCGCGCGCCGGCGCCTGCTCCTTCAACGCGGCGAGCTGCTCGAGTGTTCCGCCCGCGACGATCTGGCCGGCGCCGTTGATGTTGGCGGGGGTCAGGCCGTGCTCGCTCAGCGCGGCCAGGACCTCTTCCTCGACGCCGCCGAGGACGGCGGTCATGCCGGTCTCGGTGACGGCGGCGGCCTTGGCCATGGCCTGGGCGCGCACGCGCACCAGGTTCAGCGCCTGCTCGGCGGTGATGACCCCGGCGAGCGCGGCGGCGGCCAGCTCGCCGACGCTGTGGCCGGCCAGCAGGTCGGGGCTCGCGCCGAGCGCCTCGGCGGAGGCGAGCGCGGTGGCCACGAGCAGGGGCTGGGCGACGGCGGTGTCCTTGATCTCGTCCTCGCCGGCGGTGGTGCCGTAGGCGACCAGGTCGATGCCCGCGACGTCGGACCACGCGGCCAGGCGGTCGGCGAGTCCGGGCAGCTCAAGCCATGGTGTGAGGAAGCCGGGTGACTGGGCGCCTTGGCCCGGAGCGACGAGTACAAGCACGAAATCCACCATGCCCTGTAGAGGTTCGACACGCGGATGGAGATCCGTACGAACTTTGTCCACGCGGTTTTGTAGGAACCCTACAGTGGGGGTTACGGCTGCGTTACGTTAGGGCTCGCCACGTTACCGCGCTCTCCGACAGGCGTCCAAGAATGAGCCCGACCTGCAGCGTGAAGGCCGATCTGCCCTCGGTCGGCTGGTACCCGGTCAGCTCGGTGATCTTCTTCAGCCGGTATCTGACCGTGTTGGGGTGGACGAACAGCAGCCGGGCCGTCGCCTCCAGCGAGGTGCCCTGTTCGAGGTAGGTGGCGAGGGTGTCGAGCAGCGGCGTGCCGGCCAGCGGCAGGTAGACGTTCTCCACGAGCTGCCGCCTGGCGTCGTCGTCGCCGTCGAGCGCGCGCTCGGCCAGCAGGTCCTCGGCGTGCACGGGACGGGGCGCGTCCGGCCAGCCCGCGCTGGCCTTGAGCCCGGCCAGCGCGGCGCTGGCCGAGCGGGCGGCGGCGTGCAGGTCGGGCACCTCGGGGCCGATCACGATCGGGCCCTCGCCGAAGCGGGCCACGACCGGCCTGGCCGCCTCCTCGACGCCCTCCGCGCCGCCCACGATCACGATCAGCCGGTCGGCCTGCACACCGGCGAGCAGGTCCATGCCGATGCGGCGGCCCTTCTCGCGCAGCCCGTCGATCACCGCGCGCGGGTCGCCCTCCGGGGCGTGCCCGGCGATGACGACGACCGGCGAGGAGGTCCAGCCGAGCGCGGCGGCCCAGGAGTGGAGGCCGTCGTCGACCTCACCGCGCACGAGGGCGTCCACGATCAGCGCCTCCAGGCGGGAGTCCCAGGAGCCGCGGGCCTCCGCCTCGCGGGCGTAGACGTGGGCGGCGGCGAAGGCCACGTCCCGGGTGTAGCGGAGCATGGCCTGCTGGAGCTGGTCCTCGCCGCCGGGGGCGGCCAGTTGGTCGGTCTGCGTCTCGACGACCTCGACCACGGCCCTGATGATGTCGACCGTCTGCTGGAGTGAGATGACGCGTTTGAGCTCGCGCGGAGCCGTACCGAAGAACTCGATGCTGGGGGTGGGGCGCTTCTCGTCGGCGTGCTGGAACCACTCGACGAACGCGGCGATGCCCGCCTGCGCCACCAGCCCGACCCAGGAGCGGTCCTCGGCGCTCAGCGCGCGGAACCAGGGCAGCCGATCGTCCATGCGCGCCATGGCCGCGGTGCCGAGCGCGCCCATCGCGCGCTCGAGCCGCCGTGTGGTGTCTTCCCGGGTGGTCACCCTTCTAGGGTGCCAGGTCGGTTCAGATGACCGCGACGGCGGTGATCAGGCCGATGGCCAGATGGGTCACCGCCAGCAGGCGCGCGCCTGGCTGGAGCTCCGGCTCCTTGACCAGTTCCCGCACCTCGATCCCGACGATCTTGTCGAACACGAGCATCGCGACCGTCTGTACGGCGATGCCGACCAGGCCGAAGACCGCGGTGGTGGCCAGGCCCTCGACGAGCCGGCCGCCCGAGGCCCAGATGGAGGCGGCCACGATGAGCCCGACCGCCGCCAGCCCCGAGGTCGTCAGGAGGGTGGCGTTGGGGTTGCGGTCGGTCTTGATGATCTGGCTCAGCTTGCCGGGGATGGCCAGGTCGATGACGTAGAAGCCGACGATCATCAAGATGACGCCGAGCGCGGCGTACGAGGCGATGAACCCGGCGCCGCGGGCGAGGGTTTCGAGAAGGGTCACGTCAGCTCGCTATCCGGTGAGGTACGAAGGAGGAGGTGTCGTCGGTGATGTAGCCGGTGGTCTCGCGGATGCCCAGGCCCGCCGACTCGTCGGCGACCACCCAGGCGCCCAGCACGGGACGCTGGCCGTCGAAGACCGGCAGCGCCTCGAAGCCCTGGTAGACGTAGCCTTCGGCGCCGTAGGTCCCGGTGGTCCGCTGCTCGCCCGCGGGCGTCACGATGCGCATGGAGGCGCCCTCCCTGCCCAGCAGCGGCTTGGCGATGTAGGACGACATCTCGCGCGGCCCGTCGAGGTAGGCGGGCAGCAGGTTCGGGTGGCCGGGGTAGAGCTCCCACAGCAGCGCCAGCAGCGCCTTGTTGGACAGCAGGGTCTTCCACAGGGGCTCGATCCAGGTGGCGTGCCGTACCGCGTGCCTGCCGAAGTCGTCGGCGAGCATCCACTCCCACGGGTAGAGCTTGAACGCCGACCGGATCCACCGCTCCTCCAGGTCCACGAAGCGGCGGCGGTCGGGATCCCAGCCGATGTCCTCCATGGCGATGGCGACGGTGGGGCGTCCCGCCTGCTCGGCGGTCTCCTGGAGGTAGGCCAGCGTCATGGCCTCCTCGCCCGTCTCGTCCATGTTGGTCCAGGCGAAGTGGGTGGGTCCCGGCGGCAGGCGCAGGTCCTTCCAGCGCTCGATGAGCCGCTCGTGGACGGAGTTCCACTGGTCGTCGCCGGGGTGGGTGTCCTTCAGCCAGAACCACTGCACGACCGACGACTCCACGAGCGAGGTCGGGGTGTCGGCGTTGTACTCCAGGAGCTTGGCCGGTCCCGTCCCGTCGTAGCGCAGGTCGAAGCGGGCGTACAGGTGGCCGTCGCGCCGCTCCCACGAGCGGGCGACCTCCTCGCGCGCCCACTCGGGGACGGCGAAGTCGGCGTAGCGGCCGGTCGAGACCACGTGCTCGACGGCGCTCAGGCACATCTGGTGGAGCTCCTCGACCTGCGACTCCAGCTCCAGCACCTCGTCCATGGTGAAGACGTAGTGGACGGACTCGTCCCAGTAGGGCCGGCTCAGCCCCGCCGGGTGCGCGGCCCGGTGGTAGGCCAGGCCCTGGCTCTCGATCGTCTTCTCCCACCCGTCACGGGGCGTGCCCGTCTCACGTCGCACCGCTCAGCCTCTCGCGCTCGTACGCCGGGCGGAGCCGCCGGTCGTCGTCTTCCCCGGCCAGGCGGCGGTCCACGTCAACTGCCCCCGCTCCAGCGGCTGCCGAATCCGCCGCGCTGGATGGACTTGCCGTCGCGGCTGCTGATGGTGACGTCGGAGGGGCGGATCGTGCTGCCGCCGTGGACGCGGGCGCCGTTGCGGGTGCCGCCGTAGTACCAGCGGTAGGCGCGGTAGGGGGCGCCGGCGACGTAGTAACGGTCGTCGTCGCAGTAGTCGTCGTCGACGACCTCGTAGGCGCCGCCGTTCAGGCTGTCGGCCCGGACGCAGTCGGCCGTCACGTCGTCGTCGCCCTGTGCCGCGCAGAAGCCCACCACCATGACCGACACGACGCCGATCACGGACAGCGTGATCACCTTGGAGGATTTGGCCGGTCTGCGGGCTGGCGGGGCGGTCATCGAGCTCCAGATCTTTGGTGGCTGGTAAGCCTATCGACGCTGTTTGTCCGCTTCAATCTCTATAAGTCATCGCTTTCAAAACACTTGAGCCCCTGGTTGGGGTATTTGTCTACCTATGGAACCGGTGCAGGCCCTGCGGGACATCGCCTTCCTGCTGGAGCGGGCGGGCGAGCCCACCTACCGCGTGCGCGCCTTCCGCCGCGCCGCCGCCGTCGTCGCCGACCTGCCCCACGACGAGCTGGTACGGCTGGCCGAGTCGGGCGCCCTGTCCGGCCTGCCCGGCATCGGCAAGGTCACCGCGCTGGCCGTCACCGAGGCCCTCGCCGGGCAGACGCCCACCTACCTGCGCCGCCTCCAGGCCACCGAGGGCAGCGACCTGGACGCCGACACCGCGGCCCTGCGCGCCGCGCTCAAGGGCGACCTGCACAGCCACTCCGACTGGTCCGACGGCGGCTCGCCGATCGAGGAGATGGCGGCGGCGGCCAAGTCGCTCGGACACGAGTACCTGGCGCTGACCGACCACTCGCCCCGCCTCACCGTCGCCAACGGCCTGTCGCCCGCCCGGCTCAGACGCCAGCTCGACCTGGTGGAACGCCTCAACGAGGAGCTCGCCCCCTTCCGCGTCCTGACCGGCATCGAGGTGGACATCAACCCCGACGGCACCCTCGACCAGGAGCCCGAGCTGCTGGAGCGGCTGGACGTCGTGGTCGCCAGCGCGCACTCCAAGCTGCGCATGAACCGCTACGAGATGACCCGCAGGATGGTCACCGCGATCGCCAACCCGCACGTGGACGTGCTCGGCCACTGCACCGGCCGCATCGTCAAGGCGGGTACGAAGAGGGGCGGGCTGCGGCCGGAGTCGGAGTTCGACGCGGAGCTGGTCTTCGAGGCGTGCCGGCGGTTCGGGGTGGCCGTGGAGATCAACTCGCGGCCCGACCGGCTGGACCCGCCCAAGCGGCTGATGCGGCAGGCGTACGAGTGGGGCTGCGTGTTCTCGATCGACTCCGACGCGCACGCGCCCGGCCAGCTCGACTGGCAGCGGTTCGGCTGCGAGCGGGCGGCCCTGTGCGGGATCGAGCCCGACCGGATCGTCAACGCGTGGCCGCTGGATCGGCTGCTGGAGTGGACCCGCGAGTGACCAGCACGTCCGCGCACCCCAGATAGCCGGCGGCGAGCCGGAGCGGCGACGGCGACGGCCTGCCCGCGATCATGACGGCAGATGGTGGCGGGGAGGTCAGAAGAACCTGCCCGGAAGTGCGGGAACCCCGAGTTTGTCGGTGCTTCGGCGTACCGTCGAGATCATGAACCGGACTGATCGGCTCTATGCCCTGGTGGAGGAGCTGCGCGCGATCGCCCCCAGATCCCGTTCCGCGAGGGAGCTGGCCAAGCGGTTCGAGGTGAGCGCGCGCACCATCGAGCGCGACATCCTGGCGTTACAGGAGTCCGGTGTGCCCATCTTCGCCGCGACCGGGCGCAAGGGCGGCTACGCGATCGACAAGAAGATGTCGTTGCCGCCGCTCAACTTCACCCCGTCGGAGGCCGTGGCGATCGCGGTGGCGCTGAGCCGCGCGGGCGACGACCAGCCCTTCGCCCAGCAGGCCCGCAGCGCGCTGCGCAAGGTCGTGGCGGCGATGCCGGGTCCCGAGGGCGAGCTGGCCAGGGAGCTGGCGCGGCGGGTGCGGCTGATGGCGCCCGCCGACCCGCCCGAGGAGATCCTGCCGCTCGGCGGCGAGGGCGTCTCGCGCACCATCGAGGAGGCGCTGCTGCGCCGGCGCGTGCTCAGCCTCGACTACGTCGACAGGAAGGGCGCGCTGACCACCAGGGAGGTGGAGCCGGGAGTGTTCCTGGGCGGACGGGGCGGCTTCTGGTACCTCGTCGCCTGGTGCAGGCTCCGCGACGACGTGCGGGTCTTCCGCCTCGACCGCATCGCCGCCGCCTCCGTCACCGGGGAGAAGGCGCCGGACCGGCCGCTCGAAGGGTTCGCCACGGACGTGCCCGAGATGATCGTACGAGGCACGGTGATCGACTAGTCATTCGAAAACACCGACATAGGGTTGTCGCTCCCACCGTTTATCGTTGTCTTGTTCGAAAGATGGAGGAGGCAACGTGGACAACACCGTCACCTGGTTCGAGGTGGCCACCGATGATCCCGACGGAGCGGAGCGCTTCTACGGCGGGCTGTTCGGCTGGACGTTCACGCCCGGCGGGGGCGACGTGATGGACTACCGCATGGTCAGCCCCGCGGGGGGAGGGCCGCCGGCGGGCGGTCTGTTCAACACCAAGGGCGAGTTCCCCGCCCACGCGGTCTTCCACGTCCAGGTCGCCGACGTCGAGGCCGCCTGCGCGCGGGCCGAGTCGCTGGGCGGCAAGGTCGTCACCAAGGTCATCGACGACGGGGCGGGCACGGACTTCGCCTACCTGCAGGACACCTCGGGCAACAAGTTCGGCGTGTTCCGCCGCAGGGACTGACGCGGCGGGCGGGCCGGCGTGGCGCTTCCCCCGCCGCCCGGCCCGGCCGCCCGCGCCGGTCACCACCGCCCTGGGCACGCCGCCTCCCGCCGAATGGCGGCGCGCCCAGGGCCATGCCTAGCTCTCGCAGGTCGCGTTCGTCCGCGGGACCGTGCCCTGGAGCAGGTAGCCGTCGACGATGCCCTTGACGCACTGGCTGCCCGACAGGTACGCCCCGTGCCCCTCGCCCGTGTAGGTGACGAGCGTGGCGGTCTTGAGCTGCTCGGTGAGCTTGGGCGCCCACTCGTACGGCGTCGCCGGGTCACCCTTGCCGCCCACCACCAGGATGGGCCCCGACCCGGAGGCGTCCACGTGCCTGGCCTCGTCGCTGCCCGGCACCGGCCAGATCGAGCACAGCGACCCGGCTCCCGCGCTGCCGAACAGCGGCGAGATCTTCAGCGCCGCCGCCTCGGTGCGCTCCAGCGTCGCCGCGTCCGGGCGCTCGGCGCTGTCGACGCAGGTGATCGCGGGGAAGCTGGTCATCTGGGTGGTGTACTTGCCGTCCGGCGTGCGCCCGGTGTAGGAGTCGGCGAGGTACATGAGCGCCTCGCCCTCGCCCTTCAACGCCTGGCTGACCGCGGTCTCCAGGAACGGCCAGGTCAGCTCGGAGTACAGGGCGGCCGCCACGCCGGTGGAGGCCAGGCCCTGGGTGAGGTCGCGGTCGCCGACCTTGAGCGCCTTCTCCGACAGCTCGGTCATGAGCCGGTCCACGTTCTTGTTGGCCGCCTCCACGGTGGCGCCGATCTCGCACTTCTCCTTCACACACGCCTTCAGGAAGCTCTCGTACGCCTTCTGGAACCCGGCCGTCTGCACCAGGGTGCGCTGCTCGAAGGTGACGGTCGGGTCGAGGGGCGCGTCCAGGACCATCCGGCCGACGTTCTTCGGGTACAGGGTGGCGTAGACGCTGCCGAGGAGCGTGCCGTACGACATGCCGAGGTAGTTGAGGCGCGCGTCGCCGAGCGAGGCGCGCATGCGCTCCATGTCGCGGGCGGCGCTGACGGTGCCGACGAACGGCAGGATCTTGCCGGAGTCCCGCTCGCACAGGCCGGCGAACTTCTTGTTGGCCTTCGCGTTGGCCGCGTCGGTCTCGTCGCCGGCGGGCAGCGTGTTCATGGCGGTGAAGGTGTCCATCTCCGCGCTGCCGCCGCACCGTACGCCGGAACTGCGCTCGACGCCGCGCGGGTCGAAGCTGACCAGGTCGTAGCGGGCGTTCAAGGTGCCGAACGACTTGGCGGCCTGGGCCAGCGTGTCGACGCCCGAGCCGCCGGGCCCGCCGAAGTTGAACAGGAGCGAGCCGATGCGGTTGGCCTTGTCGGTGGCCGGGACGCGGATCAGCGCGAGGTCCAGCTTCTCGCCGTCCGGCTTGGCGTAGTCGAGCGGGACGGACAGCTTTCCGCACTGCTGGGCGGCGTCCTCCTTGGCGGGCGGCTGGCCGTCGGGCCGGACGATGTCCGTGCACGGGCCCCAGTTGATCTTCTCAGGGGGCGCGACGGCCTGCGGCTGCGCGGCGCTGGTACAGGACGTGGCCAGCACGGAGAACGTGACGACGGCAAGAACACGGCGCATATAAGGCATTCCCCTCGTGTCGCAAGGGGGAAGTAGAGCCCACAATACGCGAAAAAGGAGAGGCGGCACGCACCCCTCCTGAACGTGCCGCCTCATCTTCTCTCACGAAGGTGGCGGCCGAATATGACGGCGCTCCCGGGAAAAATTTCCCGGGAGCGCCAGGTGCCCGTCAGACGCCCATGGACTCGGCGTCGTTGCTCTCCGCGCCACCGGCCTCGGTGACGCCGTTCTTCAGGTGGTAGCGGGCGATCGCCTCGCGCAGCACCTCACCGTTGAGCTCGCCGCGCCGGACGAGCTGGGTGAGGACGGCCAGCGTGATCGAGGCCGCGTCCACGTGGAAGTGGCGGCGCAGCGCCGAGCGCGTGTCGGACAGCCCGAACCCGTCGGTGCCCAGCGAGCTCCAGTCGCCCGGCACCCACTGCGCGATCTGGTCCTGCACGGCCTTCATGTAGTCGCTGACGCCCACGAACGGCCCCTGCGCGCCGGACAGCTTCTGCGTCACGTACGGCACGCGCTGCTCGGCGTCCGGGTTGAGCAGGTTGTGCTCCTCGCAGGCCAGCGCGTCGCGGCGCAGCTCCGACCACGAGGTCGCCGACCAGACGTCGGCCGACACGCCCCACTCCTCGGCCAGCAGGCGCTGGGCCTCCATGGCCCACGGCCCGGCCACGCCCGAGGACAGGATGTTGGCCTTCGGCCCCTGCGTCTGCGGACCCTCCGCGAACTTGTACAGGCCCTTGAGCAGCCCCTCGACGTCCAGGTTCGCCGGCTCGGCGGGCTGGATGTAGGGCTCGTTGTAGACGGTGAGGTAGTAGAAGACGTTCTCCTGCTCCTCGCCGTACATCCGGCGCAGACCGTCCTTGACGATGTACGCGGTCTCGTAGGCCCAGCTCGGGTCGTAGGAGACGGCGGCCGGGTTCGTCGAGGCGATGAGCGGCGTGTGGCCGTCCTCGTGCTGCAGGCCCTCGCCGTTCAGCGTGGTGCGGCCGGCGGTGGCGCCCAGCAGGAAGCCGCGCGTCATCTGGTCGGCCATCTGCCACATCTGGTCGCCGGTGCGCTGCCAGCCGAACATGGAGTAGAAGATGTAGATCGGGATCATGTGCTCGCCGTGCGTGGCGTACGCCGTGCCCGCCGCCGTGGCCGAGGCCATCGAACCGGCCTCGTTGATGCCCTCGTGCAGGATCTGGCCCTGCTCGGACTCCTTGTAGGACAGCAGCAGTTCCCTGTCCACGGCCTCGTAGGTCTGGCCGTGCGGGTTGTAGATCTTGGCGCTCGGGAACATGGCGTCCATGCCGAACGTCCGCGCCTCGTCCGGGATGATCGGCACGAACCGCTTGCCGATCTCCTTGTCCCGCATGAGGTCCTTGAGCAGGCGTACGAAGGCCATCGTGGTGGCCACCTGCTGCTTGCCCGAGCCCTTGGAGAACTGCTTGTAGACCTCGTCGCCGGGCAGCTTGACCGGCTTGGCGCGCAGCACCCGCTTGGGCAGCACGCCACCGAGCGCGGCGCGGCGCTCCTTCATGTACTCGATCTCCGGGTCGTTCTCGCCCGGGTGGAAGTACGGCGGCAGGTCGCCTTCCAGGGCCGAGTCCGGGATCGGCAGGTAGAGCCGGTCGCGGAACTCCTTGAGCTCGGCCTTGGTCATCTTCTTCATCTGGTGCGTGGCGTTGCGCGCCTCGAAGTCCTTGCCCAGCGTCCAGCCCTTGATGGTCTGGGCGAGGATGACGGTCGGCTGGCCGACGTGCTCGCGGGCCGCCTTGAACGCCGCGTAGACCTTGCGGTAGTCGTGGCCGCCGCGCGACAGCTTGCGGATGTCGTCGTCGGTCAGGTGCTCGACCATCTTGCGCAGGCGCGGGTCGCCGCCGAAGAAGTGCTCGCGAATGTACTCGCCGGACTCGACCGAGTACGTCTGGAACTGCCCGTCAGGCGTCGTGTTCATCTGGTTGACCAGGACGCCGTCGACGTCGGCCGCCAGCAGCGGGTCCCAGTCGCGGCCCCAGACGACCTTGATGACGTTCCATCCGGCGCCGCGGAAGTAGGACTCCAGCTCCTGGATGATCTTGCCGTTGCCGCGTACCGGGCCGTCCAGGCGCTGCAGGTTGCAGTTGATGACGAACGTGAGGTTGTCGAGCTCCTCGCGGGCGGCCAGGCCGATCGCGCCGACCGACTCCGGCTCGTCCATCTCGCCGTCGCCGAGGAAGGCCCAGACGTGGCTGCGGCTGGTGTCCTTGATCCGGCGGTTGAGCAGGTAGCGGTTGAACCGCGCCTGGTAGATCGCGCTGATCGGGCCCAGGCCCATGGAGACCGTGGGGAACTCCCAGAAGTCCGGCATGAGCCGCGGGTGCGGATAGGAGGGCAGGCCGTGGAAGCCGTGGCTCAGCTCCTGGCGGAACGCGTCGAGCTGCGCCTCGTTGAGGCGGCCCTCCAGGAAGGCGCGGGCGTAGATGCCCGGCGCGGCGTGCCCCTGGAAGAAGACCTGGTCGCCGGACTCGCCGTGGTCCTTGCCGCGGAAGAAGTGGTTGAAGCCGACCTCGTACAGGGAGGCGGCGGAGGCGTAGGTGGCGATGTGGCCGCCCACGTTGGTACGCGCGTTGGCGCGCGAGACCATGACCGCCGCGTTCCACCGGATGTAGGCGCGGATGCGGCGCTCGACGTGCTCGTCGCCGGGGAACCAGGGTTCGCGCTCCGGCGGGATCGTGTTGAGGTAGTCGGTGCTGCGCAGGCCGGGCACGCCGACCTGGTGCTCGCGGGCGCGCTCCAGCATGCGGAGCATGAGGTAGCGGGCGCGCGTGCGGCCCTCCGCCTTGACGACGTTGTCGAGCGACTCGAGCCACTCGTTGGTCTCGCTGGGGTCGACATCAGGCAGCTGGCTGGGTAGGCCGTCGCTGATGATCGAGAAACGCTGGCGTCCGGAAGCCACTGGGTCTCGCCTTCCGAGGTCTGATGTCTGGGTCGTGGGTCGCCTTCCATCCTGGTCGCTTGCCGTAGAAAGTGCATCTCTACTGACGAGTAACCAGGACGTCCCTGCTGGCAGGGACCCAAGGGGTGGCCTAGACCACCGATGGTAGGACGAATCGCCACCACAGGTTACAACGGCCTGCCAATTTAACAAGACTAGAAAAGCAACGAGTTTTTCCGATTTGCGCGGTGTGGTTAGAGCTTAGGTGGGGTACGGCCGGCCGTTGCGGCGGGGACTCTGTCCGGCGTGAGAGGCGACCCCCACGATCGGCGCCCGCGCACGGCGGCGGGTGGCGTGGGGGTGGCGGAGCCGTAACGGATGGGGGACGGCAACGATTCGGTCAGGATTGGGACGCGCTCCGGGTGGCTCGCGGGATGTGCCTCTTTCCCAAGCGCGTCCGGCGTACCAATGTGTGAGGTATGAACGCGACGGTAGGAGACCGGCTCCTGATGCACGGCAACACCGTTGGCGAAGGGGACCGGCGCGGCGAGATCATTGAGGTCCGTGGTCATGACGGCGGGCCGCCGTACATCGTACGGTTCGATGACGGGCACACTGGGCTGGTGTTTCCCGGCCCTGATGCGGTCGTTGTGCCTCAGTAGGATTCCCTGGTGGAATCCCAGATCATCTCGCTGACCACCGGTTCGAGCGAGACGGTGCACGACATCACCCCGCAGTGCGCGCAGTTCGCGCGCGAGCAGGGCGGCGACGGGCTTTTGCATGTCTTCGTCCCGCACGCGACCGCCGGGGTGGCGCTGATCGAGCTCGGCGCGGGCAGTGACGACGACCTGCTGTCCGCCCTGGCCGACCTGCTGCCCGCCGACGATCGCTGGCGGCACGCGCACGGTTCGCTCGGTCACGGACGGTCGCACGTCATGCCCGCGCTCATTCCGCCGTACGCGACGGTGCCGGTCCTCGGAGGACGGCTGGCGCTGGGAACCTGGCAGTCGATCGCCGTCGTTGACCTGAACGTCGACAACCGTGAACGCCACGTTCGTCTGTCGTTTTTGTCGGGTTGATTCGGACGGTCCTGTCGCCGTACCCGTGGCGACCGTTGACGACTGAGGGTCACAGCGTGTGGACTGTCCCGAAGCGATAAACCGCAATATGCGGGGCCACTCAAGCAGGAGGGATAAACGTGAGCGCGACCGCGGGTCAGGCGCAGGGCGAGCGCGGCCTGGCCGAACGACTCGGCCTCAAGCCGGGTCAGGTGGTGCAGGAGATCGGTTGGGACGAGGACAGCGACGAAGAGCTTCGCACGTCCATCGAGAACCTGACCGGCAACGAACTGCTCGATGAGGACAGTTACGACGTCGTCGACGTGGTGCTGATGTGGTGGCGCGACGGTGACGGCGATCTCTTCGACGTTCTGAGCGATGCCATGCGATCACTCGCAGAGGGCGGCCAGATCTGGCTGCTGACTCCCAAGGCCGGTCGCGACGGCCATGTGGAGCCGAGCGACATCGGGGAGGATGCCGCTACCGCGGGCCTTTCGCAGACGAGCAGCATCTCCGCCGCACCCGATTGGTCGGGGACCAGACTCGTCGCCCCCAAGGGCCGACGCTAGGGAGCCAGGAGCGCCTGCCACAATGGCCGTGTGAATCCACTGGTAGGCGCCCTCGCTCCCGATTTCGAACTCCAGGACCAGCACGGCGCCCCGGTCAAGCTCTCCGACTTCCGGGGCCGCGAGGTCGTGCTGGTCTTCTACCCGCTGGCCTTCAGTAACGTCTGCAACAGCGAGTTGTCGGCCTTGCGGGACTTCGTCACGGATGCGCAAATTCTGACTGTCTCGGTGGATTCTCTTTTCTCTCATCGTGCATGGGCCGACCAAGAGGGCTACACATTCCCGCTGCTGTCGGATTTCTGGCCACACGGACAGGTCGCGCGGGCGTACGGTGTGTTCGATGAGCGGAAGGGGCTCGCACAGCGGGGGACCTTCATCATCGACGGCGCGGGCGTGGTCCGTTGGTCGGTCGTGAACCCGATCGGCACGGCACGTGACGTAGCCGACTATGCCAAGGCACTCGCCGAGATTTCGTGACAACGGAGGATGCGATGCCCTGCTACAACTGCGGGGCCCGGCAGACCGACCCGGTACGCGGCGCGAGCCCCTGGAAGCGCGGGGTGCGCGCGGAGTCCCAGGTGCTCATCTGCCCGGACTGCCAGCGGCACGACCTCGACCTCGACACGTGCGAGACCTGCGGGTCCAGCGCGTTGATCTGCCGGTTGGGTGAGGTCGAATGCCGTTCTTGCGGGTCGGTCCGGCAGGGGCGTTCGGGGGATCCGCTGGTGCCGGAGGTGCCGCCCGGGTTGTCGGCCGAGGTCGAGGCCGCCTTGAACCGGGTGCTGGGGCGGGCGTGAGCGTCAACCGGGCCTTCGACCGGATCCTCTGGGGCCGGGCGTGAGCTGAGACGGCCTTTGACCGGATCCTCTGGGGCCGGGGGGCTGAGACGGCCCTCATTTGGGTTCTGAGGAGGGCGTGAGCCGAGGCGGCTCTGAGCAGGGGTGTGACGGGGACGGTTCCCACATTTTTTCCGGACATATGCTGAGCTGCGCTATCGTCTCCTTTCGTGTCCGCAATGAGTTCGTTCGTCGTCGCACTCGACGTCGGTGGCACGTCCATGAAGGGCGGCCTGGTCAGCGAGTCCGGCGTGGTGCTCCTCACCGAGCGCCGCCCGACCCCCCGCGAGGAGGGTCCGGCCGCCGTGGTGACGGCGATCCGCGACTTCATCAGCCACCTCGCCGCCTCCGGTGACGGCATCCCGGCAGGGGTGGGCCTGGCCGTACCCGGGCTGGTGTCGGAGAACTCCGCGGTCTACTCCGCCAACATCGGCTGGCGCGACGTGCCCGCCGCCGACTTCACCGCCCTCGACGTTCCGGTACGGCTGGGCCACGACGTCCAGACCGGCGGCCTGGCAGAAAAGGTCCTGGGCGCCGGGCAGGGCGTCGACGACTTCCTCTTCCTGCCCATCGGCACCGGTATCGCCGGGGCCCTGATCCTGCGCGGCGAGCCGTACGGCGGATCGGCGGGCTGGGGCGGCGAGATCGGCCACATCCCGGTCTTCCCGGACGGCGAGCAGTGCGCCTGCGGCCAGTTCGGCTGCCTGGAGACCTACGCGTCAGCCGCCTCCGTGGGCCGCCGCTACAGCCAGCGCGCCGGCCTGAACGGAGTGAAGGCCGAAGAGGTGGTGGCCTCAGACGACCCCCTCGCGGTCGAGGTATGGGACGAGGCGGTGGAGGCCCTCTCCCTGGCGCTGACCACCTACACCCTCCTCCTGGACCCCAGCATGATCGTCCTGGGCGGCGGCCTGGCCGAGGCGGGCCCCGCCCTGTTCGACCCGGTCCGCACGAGACTCGTGAAACGCCTCGCCTTCCGCGACGCACCCCCGCTGGTGCCGGCGGCACTGGGAGTGGACGCCGGCATGCTGGGCGCGTCCCTGCTGGGCTGGCGCGCGGCGGGCCGCCCCGACGTTGGGCCGGGCTGGACGGTCAATGTGCGTTCGGCGCCGTTGGTGTCGTAAGGTGTAGTGCCGTTCGGGACGATTAGCTCAGCGGTAGAGCACTCGCCTTACAAGCGAGGGGTCACTGGTTCGAACCCAGTATCGTCCACCATGGCCGTCTTACTAGAAACGTGACCCCCTAGGGTCACCTCTAGCAGGTCGACCGAGGTTACTTGCGTCAGCAAGCCGTCTTCCTCCCATCTTAGGAAGGCGGCTTGCGGCGTTCTGGCCCGCCGGTAGGCCGGACGTGCGTAGCGTCTGCCCGCCGTCACGATGACGTCGAACGGCTCCGCCAGCTCATCACCTACGATCACCTCTTGCTCAATCATGAGCTTGGTGAAGATCGTCCGGTTGAGCATCTGCCGGACACTCGGGCCAGCTCGCCGGTACAGCTCCCTTGGGTTGTCGAGCAGGGCCAACGCCTGCGTGAAGATCTCACGGCCCACGTCCAGCTTCATATCGAGCTGCGCCAGTTCACGCCGGACGCTCTCGCGATCTTGGCGGATGGCGGTCAGCTTGGTCCGGATCTTGTCTTTGGGCATCTCCCCATCGGCTGCCAGATCAAGCAGGTTGTCTTCCCTCCGGTCCAGCTCCCCGAGCCGCGCTGAGAGCAAATCTCGGATGCTCTGGTCACTGCCCTGGATGTCAGAGAGAGCATCGGCCGCCTGTGCCCCCACGGCCTCCTTGAACTCCTCTGGGAACGTCACCGTGGCGTAGTAGTTCGCCACCGCTTGGTCGACCCGCCGCAGGTTCATGTACGGCTGATCGCATATGCCCTCTTGCCGTCCTCGGCAGAAGAAGTAGAAGTACTCACCGCCGTTCCGCCCTACCGCCCGTTGCAGGATCATCCGGGAGTCACAGCGGTCGCACCACAGCGCTCCTTTCAGGTAGTGGTTGTGCGTGCGCTTCCGTGTACCTGCCCCTGCGTGTGAATCAAGCACCCGTTGTACCCGCTCGAACAGCTCCGGGGTAACCAACGGCTGATGACGTCCCTGGTATTCGATGCCGTCATACTCGACGTATCCCAGGTAATACCGGTCTCGTAGTATTCGCCGGAGGGTTTCGGCCGCGATAGGCTTACTCGGACGTTTCGGCGTTGGCCGCGTTCGCAGCCCGACTTCGGCCAGCTTCGCACACAGACTTTCCAGCGTATGCGTACCAGTGGCGAACAGCTCAAACGCCATCGTTACGAGCCTGGCCCGATCCGGATCGATCGTAACGGTATTAACCCGCCGCCCTTCGAAGATCTCGGTAGTATTGAGATAACCGAGCCTCGCTTTGCCGATCGTGCCCCCATTGCGCGCCTTGTTGGCCATTTTGACCTTGATGTCTTCGCCACTCATCCGTACTTGAAGCCAGTTGAAGACATCCGTCATCGCCTCCATGGCTTCCGCCATGATGCCGTCCCCGAAGTCTTCCTTGGCCGAGATGAGTTTCACGCCGAGCTTTTCGAGTGCCAGCTTGGTGTTACCCGCGTCAATGTAGTTACGGAACGCCCGTGAGCGTGCGTAGATAATCACGTAATCCACATCATGCTCTTCCTTGATGCGGGCGATCATCTCCCGAAACACGGGTCGCTTCTCGATGGTCTGCGCTGAATTGCCTGGCTCCACGTACTCGCCAACATTGACGAGTCCCATCTCCCGCTCTTTCTCGATGCACACCTTTCGCTGCGTGTCGATCGAGTTCCCTTCAGGATCTACATCGAAATCCGTGTCCATCTGCTTTTTGGAGGACACGCGCAAGTACCGTATTGACCGCTGAACGGTGGCGGATTCACCCACGTCCTTTAACCTGCGCCTATTCACGGTGTTCTCATGCCTTTCTCTTCTTACCCTGCTGTCGATATCGCCATGGCCTGAACGGGTGCGTCACGGAAGTAGTGACGTACCGGCGATTCCTCACTTACGCGCCAGCGCCTATGCTGCTCAACGAGCCCCAGGTGCTGGAGCCGCAGACTCATCGCAGCAGGCGAGACATTAAATGTTGCCGCCAGCACGCGCACGTCTTGCGTCTCTTGCGTCCACAGTCGCTTCACCCAGGGGCGTGGCATCAACAGGCAGGCTGCGAAGTGGTCGCACAACAGCTCCGCCCGCTTGTCCGACGGCTTACCACTCGTATCCCCATAGATGCGGTCGATAAACGGATGATCCAGTATGTGCTTAAACTCATGGGCCAAGGTAAACCGACGACGCGTTCGACTGTCGTCGCGGTTCACGCCAATAACCCATACCCCTCGGTCCCAGTACGTGAGTCCGGATTCGGGGAGACTGGGCGCTACCCGCACCCGTATTCGAGGTAATTCCGCAATCAACCCCACATCTACGCCGGGGTCGGTAATCTCGAAAATCTCCAGGAACCGCTTGGCTTGACGCTCAGCCACCCCTTCCGCCTCGTGGTTCTCCAACGGTCGCGAAGGCATGAGCGCCCGTAAATCAGCAATGACACTAGATGGATGACGGTTCATAGGTTATCCCTCCCTTATGAACTTAACTTTGCTCTTGATGATTGTCGGCTCGTGGACTTGGGCGTTCAGCGATGTTGTGACGCTCAGCCATAAACTGAAAATAGTCGCTCAGCTCCTGTGCCGCCTGATCCGACATCTGATATTTGGCTCTAAGATACGGCTCGAAACTAGGTAATTCCTCCGGCACCGTATGGCCAGCCAACGCAAACAAGTTCTCTGGCTCTAAATCAAGCGCTTCGGCAATCCGGTACAGTGCCGCCGGTCCGGGCTGAGCAAAATCGTTGGCCTCTAGCCTTCCGAGATATGAATGACTCAGACCCACGCGTTTCGCCAGCTGACGTTGCGAGATTCCTAGCCCCTCGCGCCGTGACCGGACATATGTCCCAAGGGTCACACCGTCCATCGGCATCTGTGGTTGACGGCTATTTGCCATTCGCTCAAATCCTTTTATTACCTCTATTGTCATATCAGTGGACACAATTGTAAACAGCCTAGCCACTCTGCAAGTATCGCATGACGGTAAATGCCGCGTCCTTATGGAGCGTCACAATAAACAGTGATTCCGCAGGCGAGGGTAGTTGGCGAATCAACCGAACAACATCCGAATATCGCTTCTCATTCGGCACCGTGATGAGTACGCGGGGTATCACCCCATCCGGTCCCGCCGCCCCCTGCCGTACGAACTCCAGGTAGCCCGTCACCTTGCGCCGCAGCGTCGGCAAGCTCTCCGTCGCCCGGTCCACCTCGATCCACCATCGGTCTTCGTACGTCGCCGTCGCCACCACCGCGTAGGCGTCGGGCTTCAATACACCCCCACGCCCGTCCGGCCACCACGAGCCCGGTTCGCCCTCGAAGTGCACGACCTCCACCCCGCCAGCCCGCGCCTGCTCGACCAGTCCCGCGTACACCGCCGCTACATCCAAGGTGTGCGCCACGTACCGCTCACCCGGCAAGGACTTCGGGCGGTGAGCCCCGTTCCCGGCCCCCTCCAGCAGCCGCCAGGCTGCCCGGTCGGGAGCGAATACCAGCCCGGCCGAGCCCGCCCGCACCCCGCCAATCCGCCGTTCCAGCGTCCGCAGGACCTGCCAATCCACCAGCCGCCCCAGCACCCGCCGTCGCACCACCGCCCGGCTTGGTGGGGTCAGGTCTGCAAAGTGCACCCGCTCCAACTGCCGACTCGTCATCAGTCGCAGCCGCATCACGTCGCGAATGACCGCCCAGTCCCGGGGACTCAGCCGCTCCCGCAGCCAGTCCACCCGGTTCCGGCTTACGCGCCGCCAAGCACCTTCAGACAGTAAGACATTCGGGGTCGTTACGGTCCGCCGGTAGCGCTGTGACCAGGCCAAACCCGCCGCCGTCTGCCACGCGACCGCAACGCCGATCGCAACACCCGCCCTCATGATCCAATCTCCCGCCGTACCCGTCCCAGCGGTTGCCGTTGTCCAGGGACGACCAAGCGCGCCTGCAAGCCCGCTTCCACCGTCTCGCGTGCTACGCCGTACCGCTCGTGGCTGGCTGCCGCCAGCGTCGCCGCGTCCCGCACTGGCTCGCCCAGCGGCAACGTCGTCCCGGTCACCGGGCTCAACACCGCGCCGTCTACGCACGGCCGCATCGCGATTTCGTGGACTGCCAGGCCCGTGAGGTCGCTGGTAGCCAGGTGCGGCGCCCACCGCCGTTCCAGGAGCCGCCCGTCGTCGTGCTCGACCTGAAACACAATCTGCGTCCGCACCGTCCCCAGTACCGCCGTCCGGATGCCCTCCGGCAGCTGCGCCAAGTACTGGTTCGCCAGCACCGCCCCGACGCCCAAGCCCCGGGCCTGACTGAGCAAGTCACTCAGGCTGTCGCTCAGCCGCACCACGTCTTGAAACTCGTCCAGGTAGACGAAGAACGGTCGCCGCCGCTCCGGTGCCACCGCCACCCGCCCCAGCGTCGCTTGCCACACCGAGGCCACCAGCAGCGCCCCTACCAACGTGGCCGTCTCCTCGCCCAGGCTGCCCTTGGCCAGCGACACCAACAACACCTGTCGCCGCCGCATTACCTCACCCAGGTCCAGCCCCGTGTTCTGACCGACCATCAGGCGGGTGACCGTGCGCATCGTCAAGGCTCGCAGCTTGTTCATCACCGGCCCGACGTGCGCCTGTTGCTCGCCCTCGCTCATTGCCTCGAAGCTCGTCCAGTACGAGCGCAGCACCTCCGGCAGCATCGAGTTCCGCACCACGAACTGGCGCAGGACCGAGGAGCTCAACAACTCCGGCACCTCACACAGCGTGAAAGCCGAGCCATCCGGCGCGGGCACGCTCGCCAGCGTCAGCAGCGCCGCCCGCAGCACGTCATCCGTCCGGGGACCCCAAAACGCCCGGTACAACTCCCGGAAGATATGCAGCGTCCGGTCCACCGCTAGTTCCCGTGCCTGCTCACCCCGTCCAGCCGCCAACGGGTTGAACCCCAACGGCCGGCTCGTCTGGCTGGGGTCCAGCACGATGACCCGTTCGGCGTGCTCGTCCGGCACCCGGGCCAGCACCGTCTCTACCAAGTCGCCCTTGGGATCGATCAGCACCAGGCCGTATCCGACCGTCAGGTCCCCGAGCGCCATGTTGGCCAGCAGCGTGCTCTTGCCCACGCCCGTCGGACCCAGGGCGTACACGTGCCGCAACCGGTCTTCCGGCCGCAACACCAGTCGCCGCCCGCTCATGCCGGGGTAGTTGCTCACCGCAACCACCGTGCCGCCGCTCGTCGGCAAGCTCGCCGGGGGCGGCAGCTGCCGAGCTTGCCCCAACACCAGCCCCGGCACCCGCACCCCGCCCATCGGCACGCCTACCAATCCGGCCGCCTCACTGGCATTGACCACCACCGGCCAGGCCGTCAGGGGCCAGGCCCGCCGCCCGAGGCGCGATCCGACCCACCACGACGGCACGCTTCGCCGTACGACTGCTACCCCCGGCGCATCGAGGAGCCGCAACGTCCCCGCCACCTGACCGAGCACTGCCCACGCCCGCCGGACCTTCGGAGCCGTCACCCCGATTCGGCCCACCGCCAGCATCAGAGGCTCACCGTGCTTGCTCTGTTCCGCTCGGGCTAGGTCCTTGGCGGGGTCGCCCGCCGCTCGCGGTTGAGGTGTCCGCACCCCCACCAGCAGCCATTGCACCCGCACCGTCTCACCGGCAGCCACATACCCGAGCGCCCCGAGCAACGCTGCTGCCGCCGTTTCGGCTCGGTCCGCTGCCAACCTCCGCGACAGATTCGTCAGTCGCAGTTCGCCCGCCGCCGTTGTCTCGCGGCGAGTCGTCAGGTAGTCCGGGGCCTCATCCAGTCGCAGACCTGGCAGCACCGCCCGGCTCTCGGCCATCACGGCCGCTTGCTGCGTCTTGGGTACCAGCAGGTAATGCGTGATCCGCTCCCGCGTCGCCACGATTTCCAGCGCCACCGGCACCCGCCCGGCCGCCAGCACCGCCAGCCACGCACTCACGTCGTGCGGCTTCAATCCGGGCGGAAAACTCACCGCCAGCGCCGCGAGCGACCGCCGCCAGGCCCGTGCTTGCAGCCAACGCGAGCCCAGGACGAGGCCCAGCAGAAGCACACCGCCTGCCCCAATCCAGATAGCCGCCGTCACGCTGCCACTCCTGTCTCCGACGTAGTTGATCCGGTTTCGGCCGCCTTGCGCTTACGATGCGTCTCCATCTCTCGGCCCAAGGCGATAATGATGTGCACCATCTGGTCGATATCGATCTCTCGCCGCTGCTGGCCCCGCACCTTAATCCGTGCTGCTTGCTTTGTCATGAGCACTCCTCCTTAATTGCGTTATCTGACAACTTCAGTAGCCAATTAATCGTGCAATCCTCTAAACCGATGACACCTGCACACAACTAATCTTGGAAACGACAAAGCCCCGAGCCGGTCAGGGCTCGGGGCTTTGTCCACTACGGGCGACGGCCGAACAACGCCAGCCACAGCACCGCCAGCACGATGGCCAGACTGACGAGCATCGGCACCGTTGGCACCAGCAACTCCCAGGCGATGCGCGCACCCGCCGCTACTGCCAGGAGTAGCACCAGGGCATGAAGCACCTGCCGCATCCAACCTGACAGATTGCCTTTCATTCGTCGCGCCGGTTCTGGGCTGTCCGCCGCAACATCTCGCGGATAATTGCGTCCTGCGTTTCTCGGCTGATCTCCCCGAGCGCCTGCTCTGCTTCGAGCGCCCGTTGTCGCGGCTCGTCGTCCGGATCTCCGAACAGAGAAGCCGTCAGGAGAAGCTGTATACACAGAATAATCAAGCCCAGTATGAGCAAGAACCATTCATAGATCGAAAGCATTTCGCTCACATCCCCTGAATGACCTTGGCCAACTGCGCCACACCCAGTGCCGCCAAGAAGGCGTATGCCTGTTCACCGTCCGGATCAACCTGTTGTGCATGACCGCGCACAAGGTTGACCGTCATGGCCTCCAGGATCGCCCGCTGCGTTACGCGAGCTATTCCGGCTGCCTTGACCTCAGCCGCCTCAACGCGACGGGCGATCTCATCCAGCTCCCAGCTATGGTGCCGTTCCGCCTGCGTGTTCGCTCGTCGTGCTACCGCTCCACTCATTGATCGTTTCTCCTTCGGTGGATCTTCATGAGGGATAAGAAGGGGGCAGCCCATCAGGCTGCCCCCTTTCGGGATCTTGCTGTGTCATGCCTGGAACACGCCGTCTTCTGTTGATCGCTAGCACCCGTGCCCACAGCGGGAACATCAGCGCCCCCATGATCGGAAGGGCCTCTTGCACCCGGGGCAGCGTCGGATATCGATCCCTGACAGCACTACCGTTCGACAGTGTGAGCAGGTGTACTGGTGGTACAGGGACGATCGTTGTGTGTTGCGCTTTCCCGAGGAGAGGCCCCAAATGAGCGCCAGCACAAGCCCGATCACGATGACCGCCTCCACGGGTCACCGCTCCACTTGCGCTTGGTGGGCACGCAGTTCCTCGCGGAGCTGGCAGATCTGCGAGGCCGTGACGAAGGTGGCCACGAAAATCACGCACGCAACCATGAATCACCTCTCTATGGAGTTATCAAATGAGCCAGGCCGAACGTGCCTGCTACATCGATTGCGCCATAGAGGAGTTAATAGGTCTACGTCAGATTAATGAGCGTAGCAAGTCGGGAGAATGTATGGTGAACGCGGAAGGTACGGACAACGTACGAGAGAAGTATGAACGTGAGCTTCGCGAACTACGGCAAGACTTAGGCTGCACCCCGGAGCGTCTCATGGCAAGCGAGGGACTGCTGCAAGCTCTACGCGAGCGAGCCTCGCATCAGAATAGAGACGGATCGCTCAGCTATTGCGTTGCGGAATTGAGAAAAATAGGAAGCGAATTAAGTGATGAGGAAGAGAAGGAAGCGCTCCTTGTAGCCCTCGGCTTCGAAAATAAGCATCAAGGCGGAAATCTCACAGCCCGTCGTGAAAGTTACCAGGCTGAGCTAGCAAGCGAAAAAAGATGGGCGCACGTTCGAACTTTGCAACATCGCGAGGACAGGGCAATTAAAACCCTAGCGCTCCTCTTGGCTGATGATCCTTTGCGTGGAGTGCAGGTGCTCCCCGGTCCGCATATTGTTCGAGACTTTCGCGACGTAGATCACCACCCTGACTTGCAAACTTTGACCTGGTCTAGCATTTACCATATATCTGCGTCGGGGGTAATCTACCGCCAGGACATTAGGCGTACGGTAAGAGCACTAACGCCAGATGCTCGCCCACTCGTGTTTGATGCCCACCAATACCTTGCCGAGTCAAGAAGAGGCGTCCTGGAATTCCATGCCGACTATGGGTGTCGAGTTGTAGCTCACCAGGAAGCCGATAGCGGAGCTGTCGTCGAAACTTTTGAGATTTACAAGCAACTCCGCCCCGAAGACGCACCCTACTCTCTCGGCTATCACGTCCTCGTTAATAGCGATAAGCCATCTGAGCCCATAGTGCGGTGGAAGCCCGATCCACCATTCTCATTAAGTGCAGAGTTTACGCTTATCTTCCATCCTCAATTGACCCCGGTGCGCGCTTGGTGGTTCGCAACACGAAATAGTGAGGCCGCTCAGATCGAACCAAAGGAAAATGAAGGCCGGCATCTTGAACTGCTCGATGATGGTTGCTACGTTCACCGTCTTTTTGATGGGGAGCAACTCGAACCAAATCTGCATCGTGGCATAGCTTGGGTTTGGCCCGTACGGGTGTATACTGACAGTATCTAATTGAGGGGATGCCATATGGGCGGCGAAGGTTAATAGATTCACGGGGACAATTCGAATGGACTAAAAGAGCTATGGGTTGCATGTAGCACTGTAGTCATTTCCATCTATCCTGGTATCCATGATCCCTGAAAGCCGCTCCACCGTCTTCCGCTCCCTCGACGGCCTCCAGCTCCATGGCACCCTCGTCGCACCCACCGAGGTACGCGGCCACGCCACCGTGCTAGTCCACGGTGGCGGCGTCACCCGCGAAGAAGGTGGCTTCTTCACGCGGCTCGCCCTGGGCCTGGCCAACGCTGGGTTGCCGTCGCTGCGCTTCGACTTCCGTGCCCATGGCCAGAGCCAGGGCCGACAAGAAGACCTGACCATCTCCGGCGTGGCCAACGACATCCGTGCCGCCGTCGAGCATGTCTGTGCCGAAACCGGCAGCCAGCTCGTCAACCTCATCGGTGCCAGCTTCGGCGGTGGCATCACCGCCTTCTACGCCTCCCAGTCCCCGGAAGCCGTGAACCGGCTGGTGCTGTTCAACCCCTTGCTCAATTACAAACGACGCTTCATTGACGATAAGCCCTACTGGCACGCCGACCATATCGACGCGGACGCCGGACGCGAGTTGGCCGCGCAAGGCTTCATGGCCCATTCGCCCACCTTTAAGCTCGGCCGACCACTCCTCAACGAGGTCTTCTATCTCCAGCCACGCCGCCAGCTCGGCCACGTCACCGCGCCGACTCTCGTGATCCACGGCACCGGCGACACCTTCATTCCCGTGCAATCATCTCGGGACGCCATACCGCTCTTTGGCGGTGAAGCCAAGTTGCTGGAAATCGACGGCGCCCAACACGGCATCGCCGTCCATGACGACCCGCAGTATGCCAATCCGCAAACGCAAGCCTGGCAAGCCTCAGTCATTCAAGCCGTAGCCGATTGGCTTAGCTAAGCCAGCACGGCGTGCGCCAGCTCCCGTACACGCTCCCGGTCTCGCCACGGGCGGAGCTGTTCAACCAACCGTAGTACCTCTTGATGCGTCCGTGCTGAAGTCGTCTCCCGCGCCAATCTCAGGGCTTCCAGGCCCGTGCTAGCCGCCGCATCCGGTGCCCCGGCACTCGCCAGCGTTTCACTCTTAAGTGCCAAAAAGTAGCCGTAGTCCCGCCGCGAGAAGGCATCCGGCGACAGCCATTCTTCGTACAACTCCAACGCTCTGGCCGGCTCTTGCGCTTCGCAGTAGCAGATAGCGCATTGCAGCCCAAACAGTGCTTCGTCATAGTGGGCGGCTATTCCCGTGGCTTCCGTATCCTCGGCCAGCAGCTCTCGCGCTTCGCTCAGCTTCGACTCAATGACTGCCAGATCTCCGCTCAGCATGGCGTGCCCTCGTGCCTCCTGCTGAGTTGCTTCCGCTCGTACTCGTAGGGGGAGTGACCACGGCCCCGCTTGCGCGGCTTCCGCCAGCGTCAGCATGCGCAAAGCATCGCGCCCGTCCCAAGCCGCCTGACTCTTCTTGAGCAAGACATACCCTTGCATCGGGAAATCGCCTGCCGCCTGGGCCCACTCCACCGCCCGGTCTCGCCAGTATCCGGCCATCTCCGGCACGGCAATGTCGCGGTACAACCAGCCCGCAAATTCGGCCGCATGCGCTCCCGTTTGCAACAGCGCCCGGCGCACCGCGGGCTGGGCCTCCCGCGCCATATGCTCAATCGCAGCCATCAGGCCCAGCACGAGCGGAATACTCTGCTTCGGCCCCCGTTCCCGGTCTTTAGCCGCACAGGTCGCCAGCTGTATTTGAAAATGGCCCACCACTTCCAAGTCGCTGTAGCGCCGGGCATTGTCGAGAGCCGCCACAATGTGCGCTAGTTCTTCGAGCCCCATAGCAGGCAACGTAATGGCGGCCAGCCCGCGCTTGAGAAACATCCGCCGCAACAACTCGCTCATCTCCTCGCCCGGGAATCCATCCTCGGCGAGGTGCGCAACAGTAGGGCGTTCATGATCCTCGGCCTTCTCTTCCCCCGGTAGCGCAAACCAGAGTAGGTCAGCCGGAATCCGCAGGGTATGCGCCCATTGAATACACCGGTCCATATCCTGGACAGGCGGGCCGCTCTCGATGCGGCTCAGTTGCGACTGGGTCAGGTACAGCCAGCTGGCCGCCGTCGCCTGCGAGATGACTTTGCCGTGGTAGAGGTGGGTGCGATAGGCCCGCACCACCTTGCCCATGTGCCGTGCCGCCAGTGCTGCCCGCATCGGCCCCGCGTCCCAAAACCACGCGGGCACTTCCAGCGGACTCAACAACGCACCCCGCCCCTTGGCTTGGCAGGCCCCGCACAGCCGCGTCGCGTTGTCCCGGGCCAGTCGCACCCCGCACTGGGGACAGTCACGTTCCGGGGGAAGCACGTTCATGGTCGCCCTTGTGCCGATGCCACTTACCTGCGTGTAGCCAGTCTAGCGACGCTACCGGCCCTCCCGCCTGGGAGTTATGCATCTCCTACATGGTGTGAAGCCAGAGGGCGCATAACCGCAGACACCCCACGCGTCAACGCTGGCAGGTATGTCCGCCCACCGTTCGCTGAGCCGGTCTCACCGCCACACCGGGCGTACCGGCGAGGTGCTGCGCTTCCTCCGAATCGAGACCTCACCCGTGATTACCCTGCGTTACTACGCTGAGCTGGCCATCCACCCCGTCGCGCCGTCGTTCGCCCGCTCCCACGTCGAACGAGTCCTGGCCGATCTTGGCCGTCGCGACCTCACGAGTTCCGCTCAGCTCATCGCCTCCGAGCTCGTCACCAACGCCGTCAAGGCCAGCGGTCTTCACCTGCCGACTGAGCAGGACATAGAGCGTTACGGGCTATTCGCTGGGGTCGATGACACCTCCTGTATCTGGATCGGGCTCTACCCTGCAGGCGATGGTGTGGTTGTGGAAGTCTGGGACGGTAGCCGCCGTCCGCCCCGACTGACCACCGCCGGCTTTGATGACCTCGGTGGTCGCGGCCTCTTCCTCGTCGATTGGTTCTCCGACTCCTGGGGCTATCACCGGCCCACAACCGGCGGCAAGGTCGTCTGGGCCCGGCTCGGGAACCAGACTCAGGCGGTCGCGCCATGACCGGCACCCGAGCCGCCGTCAGCTCGCCCGCCCGCCTGTCTGCCCGTCGGCTCGTTCACGCCCTCGACGTCCACGGCCTGCCTGCCACCGTCCACGAGGGGTACGGCATCGCCCTCGTGTCCATTCAACTGCGGCTGCTCATCTGGGTGGAGTGCGGGTCGTACGGCTGGCACTTCCGCTGGTGGACCGGTGAGGTCTCTCGCCGTACCGGTCACTGGATCTGGGCATTATGCCCAGCCGCCGCCGCCTCTACTGCCGCTCGCCGGATCGTCCAACGCTACGAGGCAGTTCTTGGTGGCCGTCCATCTCAATATCAATAATTGCTGTCCCTTACCGACAGTTTCGGACTGCTGAGATAGACAGAGCCCAGAGTCTGCGGGCGATTTGCGCGTAACGTCCTCGCGTAAGGCATTTGTGACCCTGGCATGGGATCAATATCTAGCTATAATGACCGATATGGGTACCAAACGTGTCAGCCCCGCAATTCTGCATCCTTTAAAAGAGGCGCTTGCGCTGGCATTTTGGTACAAGAAGGATCTTCGGGCATTTCTCAGTTCATGCCTTGGTCGGGGCGAAGTGGTAGGGCACCTTGACTGGACGGACTATAAGCGCTCTATTGTTGCCCACCTTGTTGATAGCTTGGCCGCAGACCAGCATCGTCACTTCGATGACCTACTTAATCTCATCCTTGCCACAGCCGACATCACTGATCCTGCACATCTAAAAAGACTAGAAGATGGCAAGACCCGATACGCGGAGGCCGTTGACGCATTAGACACTCTGCGAAAGCAAGTGGAACCTTATAGACGCCTCCGTAACGAAGAGGAAGAAGCTGAACGTCGGCGCACCATGGACCGGGCTCAAGCAGAGATGCAGCGTGCCTTTGCCGAGAAGCTAGAAGAGCTGAGGCAGCTCTTCTATGAGATCGTTACCCTGCCTGCACAACCACGCGGGTATGCGTTGGAGAAGTTTCTTAACGGACTCTTCGCCCTATTCGACATCGACGCGAAGGCTCCATTCAAGGTTAGTGGCGAGCAGATCGATGGGGCGTTTACCTTTGAAGGCGAATTTCTTCTCGAAGCCAAATGGCAGGAAGAGAAGACGGCGGTAGCAGCCATGGATGCGTTCAAAGGTAAGGTCGAGCGTAAGCTTGACAATACACTAGGCCTGTTCTTGTCCATGAACGGATACCAGGATACGGCTATAGCAGTCTACTCGCATGCCCGGCCAGTAATGATCTTGATGGATGGCTCCGACCTCAGCGCTGTTATTGACGGTCGCATCGACTTGCAGGACCTGCTCCGCCGCAAGCGCCAACATGCTGCACGCACTGGAGAAGTGTTTATTAGTGCCTACACGTTAATCGGCTAAAAGTGCTTAAGTTTGCAAATATCCACAATTAGTTCAAAATACGGCGTGAGCCTCCAACTGGACGCTCCGTAGCTTCATAGCGCTTGGGAGGCGCAATGCTCCGCCGTAGTTTCGGCCTCGTTCTCGCCAGTGTTCTTACGCTGGCCATCGGCCTCTTCAGTACTCCGGCACATGCCGTTCCGCCCGGTTCAGACTGGGCATATCAGCAAATCGTCAGCCGGCAAATCCCCATCCAGCCCGACGGCAAACCGACTTACTTCATGTGGGGTCGTTACTACACCGGGCCGAACGGTCTGGAGATCCGGCTCAATAGGGACGGTACGTGGAATACGATACTCACCGTCGCGGGTCTGAGTAGTGGAACTATGGGGCTAGCAGCTACCGGTAAGGCTCTGACCTTTAGCGAAGTCGCTGTTTCAGCACTGACGCCAACCAAGATCAAGGCCGCCGCTGGCATAGCCGGGATAGTCGGTGGCCACTGGGCCAACGACATGGCCAAAGATGCAGTGCTTCGGAACCTGTGCATGGGCATCACGATTCCTCCTGGTGGCATATCGGTAACCCTTGATCGGGCCGCCGCCCTTGCCAGCGGAAATCTCAACTATATGGTGAGCGCTCCCTACTACAACCACATCCGTGTATGGTTTGAGCGCTGTTAGCAATAAGGGCCAAGGGTGCTTCACATAGGCATCCTTGGCCATTCACTCTGTTATTATTAACTCATGCATACTCTCAAAAACTTCTTCTCTGTTGTCCACCGCGCCATTTGGCGATTAGGAATTGTGTTCCTGTTGAGTGTGGCCTTTGCGGTCGCCATGGGACCGTATGGACCTAGCGATCCATTTTCACTCCTCTTCATCTACTTGCCGCTAGAAGTGATCCATATCATCCAAGAGTACCGCAATCCTCGCCCTGATTTGCTTGGAGCCTCAGATCCAAAGATAGCTCGGTTTGGATTCTCCTTTCTCGCAATCTTGGCCACAGCGGCTTGGCTATTGACTCATCGAAGTTTTGCGATCGAACTTCTGCTTGTTCTGATAGCAATCCTGGCCGCTTATATTTTTCGCCCAAGGACTAAGGCATCTTCTTAGGCAAGCGAGGATGCCTGGTTCTTGGAGCTCACAGACAAGACTTCTCAAAATTGAAAGATTGGGTATGGGCATTAAGCGGAGGACGCACGCCGGACTCACGTCTTTGGTGTCACTGTTGCAATCGCCTCTCTGGCTCCTCCCTTAGCTTTACCAGTAAGAAGGCTTGATGATGTGTTGTTGCAGAAAACTGCTACTGATAGAATCAGTATATAAGTAGGGATTATTATGGCCATCAAGCCTGGAGCTGTAACTTCCGAAACCGGCGAGTTCAAGTTTGATAACGGCGATTTCGCCGCACTGAACGCACTAGTCGAGCTATGGGGATTTAAGGACTATGAATCCGCTCTGAAGTTTGCAATGGCAGCTCTTTTAAAAGCCGACAATAGGCGTCTATACATCGAGCAGAATGGCTCACATGCCCTACTAACTCCCGGAGAAAATCTACTCAAGCCGCCATCGGAAAACCGCAGGGGCCAAGGAGACTAGGCGGTGGCGGAATCAAAGCGATCTTTGCAAGATTTCAATATCGATGAACTCGCGAAGTCTACTACAGTCGACGAATTAACTGGTCGCGTCGTAAATCTTGAGAAGAAGCTTGATACTAGTGAACAAATAAGTAAGTTGATCTGCAGTGCACTTGATGAGTCCCATGCGTTGCGCACCAAGGTGTCCGAGGTAATTATTCAACTTCTTTCTGATTACCAAAATCGCAAGGCGCTCAAGCAGGTAATTGACCAGGTGGACCGTGATCACTTCACCACCTTTCTCAAGCGCGGTGGATACTATGCCCTGACGGCTCTAATTGCTCTAGGGGCGGCCTATTTGGGTGCTAAATTTGGCAGGTAGTAAACTATAGCTTCGGTAGGCTTTCTCCAGGGTGCTTCTTCCTATATGCCCGTTCGAACATGTACTGCGCAATGCCCGAGCCGACGCCGAGCCCAACCATAAACGTAAATATTAGTGCTATCATCTGGTCATCCATGGCCATCCTCCTCAACCTGATTGCTAATTTCAGTATGTCATATACCTGAAACTAATTATCAATGCAGAATAAGAGAATTGAAATTGTCCCCTAGTCATGTAGTAGACCAGGGGACAATAGAGCCGAAGCCTGTGGCCTCAGTCCTGGTTGGTGCGCTTCGCACCATGCTTCCGTAGCAGCCGCTTCACACTGCTCAGGCTGATTCCGTACTCCTTAGCCAGAACACCCTTAGGCGTTCCGGCCTGGAACCGCTCCACTAGAGCCTGGATCTCCTCATCCGTGAACCGGTCCTTCATGCACCAGTTACCTTGGGCTGGGTCCGGCGGAGAGACGGTGAGAGTGTCTTCAAGATCCGTGCGCGGCTTCTCGCCAAGCCGCCGCAATGCCTCGTTGAGCTGTTCGAGCAGGTCGAGACGTTTCGAGTAACGCCTCATAAGGTCCACCTGCACTTTCGAGCCCCACAGCGATCATGCTGCGGGGCTTTCGTGCCATTCGCGTGCCATTGATCATGGTGTTGGCGGCACGTTCCGGGCCTGTGGGAGTCGGTGTCGGGCTGATGTGATCCGGGCTCAGCGGGGGCGGCGGGGTTTCTGGGTGGTGCGGGGTGGTTTTTGGGGTTTGCGCCTTTGTTGTTTTTCCGCTGGGGCGGGGGTGCGGCCGCGTGTGCTGTTCACCGTTCGGCCGCGGACTATGCCGATGAAGTCGTCCATCAGGTCGGTTGTGGCCTCTGTCAGCCAGGCCAGGCCGATCTGGGACTGAGGGGCGTCCTGGACTGGGCGGTAGGTGAGGTCCTTGCGGTGGTGCAGGCGGGCCAGGGACTGGGGGACGACCAGGACGCCTGTGCCGGCGGCCACCAGTTCTATCGCCTCGGCTGTGGTGGGCGGGCGGGTGAAGGCGGGTTCGCCGGGGAGTACGGGCCAGGTCAGGGTGTCGTCGAGCGGGTGGAGGAGCTCTTCGTCGGACAGGTCGGAGATGGTCAGTTCGTCGACGGCGGCTGCTGCGTGGTCCTTGGGGATCACTACCACCGTGGTCTCCACGTAGAGGGGGATCACGCTCAGGGCTTCTCGGTCCACCGGTAGGCGGACGAAGGCGGCGTCGGCGGTGCCGTTCCTCAGCAGGGAGATCGCTTCTGGGGCGGGGACCTGGAGCAATGTCAGGGGGACGTCTGGTTTTCTCTCGGTCCAGATGCCGGCCCACTTCGCGGGGGTCACCCCTGGTACGTATGCCAGGCGGAACCCGTTGTCGTTCTCCCCATCGGTCACCTGGCCAGCGTACCTATGGCGGGAGGCCGGGTTGGGAGTGACTACGCTTGGGGCATGAGCCCGTCCAAGCCGAAGACCGCCCAGACGATGAAGCCCGCGACCGCGGCCAAGAAGCTGGGTGTCCTGCTCTCGGCCACTCCTGCCGAGTTCCAGGAGGGCGTCGTCTCCAGGGACGAGCTGAACGAGTTGCAGTCCAAGCCGCCTGCCTGGCTTGCCGATCTGCGGCGTAACGGGCCGCATCCCAAGCAGGTTGTGGCGGCGCGGCTCGGGGTGTCCATCTCCGGGCTCACCCGGGGTGGCGTGACCGAGCCGCTCACCACCGCGGAGATCGAGGCACTGCGGGCGGAGAACCCGGAGTGGCTGGAGCGGGAGCGGTCCATCCAGGCTGAGGCTCGCAAGGAGGCACTCCGCCTCAAGCAGGGCTGAACGGCCCTCGGTGCTCACGTCCGAGCGGCCCTGCGGGTCGGACTGGGGGCGGGAGCGCGGGCGCGTGACGGCCAAGGTGAGAGGCATGCGCCCGCGAGGGACGGTGTGAGGGGTGCGCGTGGTGACGCCCGCGCTGAGACGCGTGCGTGCGCGCGTAGCGACCACTGGCGACAGGAGCGCGGGCGCGTACGGCCAAGGCGGGTGCGTGATGCTCAGGCGGGCGTGTAGCGGTCATTTGCGGGGGCTGCGGGGTCCTGGTGGAGGGGGCGCGGCAGTGGGCGGTGTTGGGCCTGGTCAGGCTGATTAATGACTGGCGAATGACCGGTAAAAGTGCGACAACCCCCTCAGATTGGGAAATATCTGGGTTGTCTGGGATCGTTGAAGGCTCGGCGGCGTGGGGAGCGTCGCTACGGGCTGCGACCCGCCAACCGAGCGCGTGAGGTCACGTACCGGGGCCCGCACTGTCGACGCATGAGGTGAGCCTTGGTGGCCATTGCCGTGATTCCGCAGAACGCCGTCTTTCCTTCCGCCGCCGGGAGTACCGCGGCCAGGACTCTCGTGGACATCCTCCACGAGAGCGCCGCCGCCCACCCCGACGCGCCGGCGCTCGACGACGGTGTCACCGTCCTCGACTACGCCCGGCTGACCAAGGAGGTGGCGCACCTGGCCGGAACCCTGGGTGAGATGGGGATCGGGCCGGGGGAGCGGGTCGGGGTCCGGGTGCCTTCGGGGTCGAACGAGCTGTATGTGGCCATCCTGGCCGTGCTGGCGGCGGGGGCGGCGTATGTGCCGGTGGACGCGGACGACCCCGAGGAGCGGGCCGAGCTGGTCTTCGGGGAGGCCGGCGTCGCGGCGGTGATCGGCGCTCAGGGGATCGTGAGCAGGCGTACGGCCGAGGCCATGGCGCGGCCGCCGATGCCGGAGGACGACGCCTGGATCATCTTCACCTCCGGGTCCACGGGCAAGCCCAAGGGCGTGGCGGTCAGCCATCGCAGCGCGGCCGCCTTCGTGGACGCGGAGCACGAGCTCTTTCTCGAGCTTGGGCCGGGGGATCGGGTGCTGGCGGGGTTGTCGGTCGCGTTCGACGCCTCGTGTGAGGAGATGTGGCTGGCCTGGCGCAACGGGGCCTGCCTGGTTCCGGCGCCCCGGGCCCTGGTGCGGACCGGGATGGATCTCGGGCCGTGGCTGGTGGAGCGCGGGATCACGGTGGTGTCGACCGTACCCACGCTGGCGGCTTTGTGGCCGGTCGAGACGCTGGACGGCGTGCGGCTGCTGATCTTCGGCGGCGAGGCGTGCCCGCCGGAGCTGGCTGACCGGCTGAGCACGCCCGATCGGGAGGTCTGGAACACCTACGGACCCACCGAGGCCACCGTGGTCGCGTGCGCGGCGCCGCTGGTCAGGGGCGAGCCGGTGCGGATCGGGCTGCCCCTGCGCGGGTGGGATCTGGCCGTCGTGGACCAGACGGGCACGCCGGTCGCGATGGGGGAGACGGGCGAGCTGGTCATCGGGGGCGTGGGGCTGGCCCGGTATCTGGACGCGGACAAGGACAGGGAGAAGTACGCGCCGCTGGAGTCGCTCGGCTGGGAGCGCGCGTACCGGAGCGGTGACCTGGTGGTGGCCGATCCCGAGGGGCTGCTGTTCGTCGGGCGGGCCGACGAGCAGGTCAAGCTGGGCGGGCGGCGGATCGAGCTGGGAGAGGTGGACGCCGCCCTTCAGGCGTTGCCCGGGGTCACCGGCGCGGCGGCGGCGGTCAAGACGACGGCCTCCGGACACCAGCTTCTCGTCGGCTATATCGTGACAAATGGCGAAATAGGGGATGCGCGGGCGCGGCTCGAAGCCGTGTTGCCCGCCGCCCTGGTGCCGCGGCTGGCGATCATCGACGAGCTGCCCACGCGTACGTCGGGGAAGATCGACCGCGACGCGCTGCCCTGGCCGCTGGACCACGACGACGACGAGGAACCGGCCGAGCTCGACGGCCTCCAGGCGTGGCTGGCCGAGCAGTGGCAGGACGTCCTCGGCCAGCGGGCCGGCGGGCCCCAGGCCGACTTCTTCACCCTGGGCGGCACCAGCCTGGCCGCGGCGCGCCTGGTCTCCACGCTGCGCGACCGGTATCCGGCCGTCGTCGTGGCCGACCTCTACGACCGTCCGACCCTCAGCGGGCTGGCCGACCGGCTCGAAGAGCTGGAGCAGCCGGTCGAGGAGAGCACGCGGGTCGTGCGGCCGATGCCGCGCCGGGCGGCATTCATCCAGACGGCGCTGATGCTGCCGCTGCTGACCGTGCGCGCGATGCCGTGGGTGGTCGGCGCGTTCGCGGTGGGCAACCTGACGAACGTCCTCACGGTGAGCTGGTGGTGGGTGGCCGTAGGCGCGCTGCTGTTCCTGACGCCGTTCGGCCGCCTGTCGCTGGCGGCGGGCGCGGCCCGGCTGGTCCTGCGCGGACTCAGGCCGGGAGCGTACGCGCGCGGCGGCGCCACCCACCTGAGGGTCTGGTTCGCCGAGCAACTGGCGGCGGGCCTGGGCGTGGCGGGACTCGCCTCCGCGCCCCTGATCACCTATTACGCGCGGGCGCTGGGCGCCCAGGTGGGCGAGGACGCCGACCTGCACACGATGCCGCCCATCACCGGCATGCTGAAGCTCGGCAGGGCCGCGGCCATCGAGCCCGAGGTGGACCTCACCGGCTACTGGCTGGACGGCGACCTGTTCAGGGTCGGCGAGATCAGGATCGGGGCCGGCGCGACCGTCGGCGCCAGGTCGATCGTGCTGCCGGGCGCGCGGATCGGGAAGAACGCCCAGATCGCCCCCGGCTCGTCGGTGGGTGGCGAGGTTCCCGCCGGGCAGCGGTGGGCGGGGGCGCCGGCCGTACGGAAGGGAAAGCTCGCGCCCAAGGCGCCCGCGCCCCGCAGATACCGGCGCTGGAGCGTGGCCTACGGGGTGTCCGCGATGGGGTTCAGCCTGATCCCGCTGCTGGCCGCGCTGCCGGGGATCGCCGTGCTCGGCCGGGCCGGGATCGCGGCGGCGACCGTCGTCTCGCTGGTCAGCATGGCGCTGCTGCTGCTCGTGGCGGTCCGGCTGCTCTCGATCGGGCTGACCGCGGGCAGCCACCCGGTGCACAGCCGTACGGCGTGGCAGGCCTGGGCCACCGAGCGCCTCATGTCGATGGCCAGGGTGTGGCTGTTCCCCCTGTACGCCAGCGCGCTCACCCCGATGTGGCTGCGCGCGCTCGGCATGAAGGTGGGCCGCGACGTGGAGCTGTCCACGGTGCTCGCGCTGCCCTCGATGACCGAGGTCGGCGACGGCGCGTTCCTGGCCGACGACACCAAGGTCGCCCCCTACGAGCTGTCCGGCGGCTGGATGCGCCTGGACCGGGTGCGTATCGGCAAGCGGGCGTTCGTCGGCAACTCGGGCATGACCGCGCCCGGCCGCAAGGTGCCCAAGGACGGGCTGGTCGGCGTGCTGTCGGCGGCGCCGAAGAAGGCCAAGGCGGGTTCGTCCTATCTCGGGATGCCGCCCGTCAAGCTGCGCAGAACCGCCCAGAGCGGTGACACCGGGCGTACCTATGACCCGCCCGCGCGCCTGAAGGTGGCGCGGGCGCTCGTGGAGGTCTGCCGGGTGGTCCCGGCGATCGTGACGGCCGCGCTGGCGGTGCTCGTGGTCACCGCGCTGGTCACGATCGCGGCCGAGCTCCATCCCGTCGCCGCGGTGCTGCTCGGCGGAGTGGTGCTGGCGGTGGCGGGGTTCGCCGCGGCGGGGGTGTCCGTGGTGGCCAAGTGGGCGCTCATGGGCCGGATCAGGGCCGGCGACCGGCCGCTGTGGAGCGCGTTCGTCTGGCGCAACGAGCTGGCGGACAACTTCGTCGAGGTGCTCGCCGCGCCCTGGTTCGCCACCCCATGGCTGGGTACGGCGGCGCTGAACGCCTGGCTGCGTGCCCTGGGCGCCAGGATCGGCAGGGGCGTGTGGTGCGAGACCTACTGGCTGCCCGAGATCGACCTGGTCACCCTGGGCGACGGCGCCTCGGTCAACCGCGGCTGCGTGCTTCAGACCCACCTGTTCCACGATCGGGTGATGAGCATCGATACAGTCGAGCTGGCTGAGGGTTCCACGCTCGGCCCGCACGGGGTGGTGCTGCCCGCGGCCAAGGTCGGGAGCAACACCACGATCGGCCCCGCCTCGCTGGTGATGCGCGGCGAGTCGCTGCCCGCGCGGACCCGGTGGTACGGCAACCCTGTCGCCGCGTGGCATCAGGCAGCGTGATCGACGGAGGATTGTGCGGTACTTCCCCGACCGTGGCGACGACGGGTACTCCGTCCGGCACTACGACCTGGCTCTCGACTACCGGCCGGGGCCCAACCGGCTCGCCGGCGTGGCCAAGCTCGACGCCGTCGCGGCCGAGCCGCTGGAGCAGGTACGGCTCGACCTCGGGCCGATGCACGTCTCGCAGGCGCTGGTCAACGGCACGCGCTGCCGGTTCGCGCACAGCGGGGGCAAGCTCCGGCTGAGCCCCGGCGGGCGGCTGCCCGAGGGGCGCGAGTTCACCGTGGAGGTGCGCTACTCGGGCAACCCCAGGCCGGTGCCCAGCCCGTGGGGCGGGCTCGGCTGGGAGCAACTGGAGGACGGCGCGCTCGTGGCCAGCCAGCCGATCGGCGCGTCGTCCTGGTTCCCCTGCAACGACCGGCCTTCGGACAAGGCGACCTACCAGATCGCGGTGACGACGGCCACGCCGTACACGGTGGTGTGCAACGGGCGGCTCACCTCGACGCGGCGGGCGGGCTCGCGCACGACGTGGGTCTACCACGAGGCGGTGCCGATGGCCTCCTACCTCGCGACCGTGCAGATCGGCCGCTACCAGCTCGGCGACCTGCCGGGTGAGGTGCCGCAGCGGCTGGCCGCGCCGCCGTCGGCGGCGTTGCGGGCGCGGCGGGCGCTGGCGCGGCAGGACCGGATGATGCGGGTCTTCACGGAGTGGTTCGGCCCCTACCCGTTCGCGGAGTACGCGGTGGTGGTGACCGAGGACGACCTGGAGATCCCCGTCGAGGCCCAGGGCATGTCGATCTTCGGGCCGAGCCAGCTCGCCGAGGAGCGGCTGGTGGCGCACGAGCTGGCCCACCAGTGGTTCGGCAACAGCCTGACGCTGGCCCACTGGCGCGACATCTGGCTGCACGAGGGCTTCGCCGCGTACGCCGAGTGGCTGTGGTCGGAGGAGTCGGGCGGCGAGCGCGCGGCCGCGCACGCGCGGCGCTGGCACGCGGCGCTCAGGGCGCTCCCCGCCGACCTGGTGCTCGCCGATCCGGGGCCGAAGCGGCTGTTCGACGACCGGGTCTACAAGCGCGGCGCGCTCACGCTGCACGCGCTGCGCGGGGTGCTCGGCGAACCGGCGTTCCGCTCGGTGCTGCGCGAGTGGGCCGACGGCTACCGCCACGGCACCGTCAGCACCGGCCGCTTCACCGAACTCGCCGCCCGCTACGCCCCCGAGCCGCTGGACGCCTTCTTCATGTCCTGGCTCTACTCGGAACGGCTCCCGCCCCTGTCCTAGCCCTCAGGAGCGCACGAGGCGGGCGATCGCATCGGCCGCCTCCTTGACCTTGAGCTGGGCCTCCTCCCCGCCCTTCTGGGTGGCCTCGGCGACGCAGTGCGCCATGTGCTCCTCCAGGAGCACCAGGGCGAACGACTGCAGCGCGCTGGTCGTGGCGGAGACCTGGGTGAGGATGTCGATGCAGTACTTGTCGTCCTCGATCATCCGCTGCAGCCCTCTGGCCTGGCCCTCGATCCTGCGCAGCCGGCGCAGATGCTCCTGCTTGTTCTCGGTGTATCCGTTCACGTGACCCCGTCCTCTCGTCACCCATGGCAACGTCATACCCCCCTACCGTATTTCCCGTGATGCCTTACGGGGGTAGGGTCTCCATAACCTGAACATGCTTGTTCGACTTATGGAGGTGGTGGTCATGGGCCGCTGGGCCGTACTGGGACTGCTGGGGCTGGCGCAGTTCATGCTGATCGTCGACATCACGGTGGTGCAGGTGGCGCTGCCCACGATCGGGAGGGAACTGCGGCTCGGCCGGGAGGCGCTGACCTGGGTGGTGACGACCTACACGCTGCTGTTCGGCGGGCTGATGGTGCTCGGCGGACGGCTGGCCGACGCCTTCGGGGCGCGGCGCACGCTGCTGGCGGGACTCGGGGTGTTCACCGCGGCCTCGCTGCTGTGCGGGGTGGCGGGGGACGGGGCGATGCTGATCGCCGGGCGGGCCCTCCAGGGGGTCGGGGCGGCGCTGATGTCGCCGTCCGCGCTGGCCGTGATCACCCGCACCTACCACGGGGAGCTCCGCAATCGGGCGCTGGGCGTCTGGGGCGCCATCGGCGGGTCGGGCGCCGCCGTCGGCGTGCTGGCCGGCGGGCTGCTGACCGCGGGGCCGGGGTGGAGCTGGGTGTTCTATGTCAACGTCCCGATCGGGCTGGCCGTCCTCGCGGCGCTGCCCCGGCTGGTCGGACGGGACGAGCCCGGTACGGCCGGGCGGCGGGTGGACCTGCCTGGGGCGGCCACGGTGACGCTGGCCACCGCGCTGCTCATCTACGGGCTGGTCGGCGCGGGCGAGGCCGGATGGGGCGCCCCGTCCACGCTGGCCGCGCTGGGCGGCGCCGTGCTCGGCTATGGCCTGTTCGTGCTGGTCGAGCGGAAGGTGCGGACCCCGCTGATGCGGGCGAGGACGATGGCCAGGCGGGCCGTGGTCTCGGGGACGTTCGTGATGCTGGCGGCCACCGGGCTGCTGCTCGGCCTGTTCTTCGTCAGCTCGCTCTACCTGCAGCACGTCCTGGGCTACGGCGCGCTGGCGACCGGGCTGCTGTTCCTGCCGGTGGCCGTCGCGATCACGCTCGGGGCGCACCTCGGCGGGCGGCTGGTCGGGAAGGTCGGCGGGCGGGTCGTGGCCCTGGTGTCGTTCGCGCTGACGGCGGTGGGCGCGGCGCTGATGCTGCGGATCTCGCCCGAGGCGAGCGTCTGGACCACGCTGCTGCCCGGGTTCGTGCTGGCGGCGTTCGGGATCGGGCCGGCGTTCGTGACGGCGACGACCACGACCATGGCCAACGTGCCCGCGGGCGAGGCGGGCGTGGCCTCCGGCGTGATCAACACCTTCCACGAGCTCGGCGGGTCGATCGGGGTGGCGGTGGTCTCCACGATGGCCGCCGCCAGCCTCGCTCCGGGAGCGAGCGGGATAGGAGGGTTCACCTCGGCGCTGCTGCTGTGCGCGGTCGTGGCCGCCGTCGCCGCCGTGGTCTCGTCGGTGCTGGTGCCCGCGGGCAGGCCGTCCGGGGTCGCCGTCGGGCACGGGCACGGCCACGGGCACTGAACGATGCCGAGCCCGGATAACCCCTCGCTCTAGACGGAAGTTCTATTTTATAGTGACATCTTCAACTAGGGGGCCCCGTAATCACATGAACCGGAGAGGGTTGACTTGTGAGCACGGTGCGAGAACGGGGGGCATGCGGCGCTGCGACGATCTCCCTCGGTGAGGGCGAGCGTGCTCTGCACGCCGAGGGGGACCTGAACACCGCGCGTCACCATTTCGAAGCCGCCCACCACGAGGCGGAGCGCGACGGGGACGGGGTCGCGCTCGCCCGGGCGGCACTCGGCCTCGGCGGCATCTGGGTGCACGAGCACCGCACCGCCGCCGAGGCGCAGACGATCCGCTGCAGGCAGCGCCATGCCCTGACCCTGATCGATCCGCGCTCGCCACTGGCCTTACGGCTGCGCGCCCGCCTGTGCGGCGAGGAGGACTACCGCAGCGGCGGCCACTCGGCCATCCTGGCCATGCTCACCCAGGCCAGGCACTCGGGCGACCCGGTGGCGCTGGCCGAGACGCTCAGCCTCGCCCACCACTGCGTGCTCGGCCCGGAGCACGGCGTGCTCCGCCACGAGCTGGCCGAGGACCTGATCGGCCAGGCAGGCAGGACCCGCCGCCGCGGCGACCTGGCGATGGGGCTGATGTGGCGGACCGTGGACCTGTTCCTGGCCGGTCACCCGCACGCCGGGCGCTCCCTCGACGAGCTGCGCGCGATCCTCGGCGAGGCCGACCACCTGGCCGTCGGCTTCGTCGTCAGCGCCATCGACGTGATGCTCGCCATCAGGGCGGGCCGCTTCGCCCACGCCGAGCAGCTCGCCGCCGAGAGCGGGGAACGCGGCGCCCGCGCGGGCGACATCGACGCCGCCGGGTGGCCCAGCGGCCAGGTGGCGATCGTCAGGTGGTACCAGGGGCGGCTGCCCGAACTGCTGCCGAGCCTCACCGAGCTGGTGAACTCGCCCGTGCTCGGCGTCCTGGACTACTCCTACCTCGCCGCCACGGCCACGGCCGCCGCCGCGGCGGGGGAGCGCCGCCTGGCCGCCAACATGCTGGCCCGCCTGCGCGGCCAGGACCTCGCCGGCCTGCCCAGCTCCAGCGTCTGGCTGACCACCCTGTACGGCGTGGCCGAGGCCGCCCACCTGCTCGGCGACGCCGACCTGTCGGCCCAGACCTACGAGCTGCTGCGCCCGTTCGCCCACCTGCCGGTGATCACCAGCCTGGGGGTGGCCTGCCTCGGCTCCGCCCACCACCCGCTGGGCGTCGCCAGCCTCACCGCCGGTGACAGCGCCCGCGCCGTCGTCCACTTCGGCGAGGCCGTGCGCGCCAACCTCGCACTCGGTCACTGGCCCGCGGTCGCGCTGTCGCGCTGGCGGCTCGGCCAGGCCCTGGCGCTGCGCGGTGAGCCCGCCGAGCGGGAGCTGGAGCTGGCCGCGCAGGAGGCGGCCGAGATGGGGATGGTGCTGCCCGCCCTGCCCTCCGGTACGGCCGGCCGTACCGGGAAGGTGGTGTGCAGGAGGCGCGGGCCGCAGTGGCAGTTCGAGCTCGGCGCCCGCAGCGCGCTCGTGGACCACAGCGTGGGCATGGGACATCTGGCGACGTTGCTGGCCAATCCGGGACGCGAGGTCCGGGCCGGCGACCTGGTCACCGGGCCCGCGGTGAGCGAGGCGGTCTCCGCGCAGCCGCTGCTGGACGAGGAGGCCAAGCGCGCCTACCAGCAGCGGCTGACCCGGTTGCAGGACGACATCGACGAGCTGGAGTCCATGAACGACCTGGAACGCGCCACGGCGCTGCGTGCCGAGCACGACTGGCTGGTCACGGAGCTGGCGGCGGCGGCGGGGCTGGGCGGGCGGACCCGGTCGTTCGCCGGCACCGACGAGCGGGCCAGGATCTCGGTGGGCAAGGCGATCCGGCGCGCGATCGGCCGGATCGCCGAGGCCGACCCGGTCATCGGGGCGGAGCTGCGCGCCACCGTGCAGACCGGGCAGCGCTGCGTCTACCAGCCCCGCTGACTCAGGCGGCGTCGCAGGTGAGCTTGGGTTCGGGCTGGTAGACGGTGGTGAACTTCTGCTTGCGCAGCACCTTCCCGTCGCGCTTGAAGATCCGCCACACGTCGATGGTGAAGCCCTCGACGCCGCTCATGGGCTGGCACTCGGGGCCGGACTCCGACAGCGTGGGGAAGCTCTTGACGTTGTAGCGTCCCGAGCTCTCCGACTCGATGTCGTAGCGCTTGGTGCTCCAGAACTGCACGGTGACCGAGGTGGAGGTGTAGGAGGTGGTGATCAGCACGCCGTACTTGGAGTCGTTCTTCCAGCGGAAGTCCGGCTGCGGGTAGGAGACCGTCGACTCGCGGCCCGCCGGGTAACGCGAGATGTAGTACATGTGCGGCATGTGCTGGACGTCCTCGAAGCCGCCGAAGAAGACCGCGTTGAACATCGCGGTGGCGAACTGGGAGACGCCGCCGCCGACGTCGTTGACGAAGCGGCCGTTGAGGATCATGGGCGCCTCGACGAACCCGCGGGCCTTGTCGCGCTTGCCGACCAGGCCGTTGAGCGAGAACGTCTCGCCCGGCTTCACCACGTGGCCGTCGACGATGTCGGCGATCGTGTGGATGTTGGTCACGCGCGGCGCGCAGCACGGGTGGTTGCTGGTGTAGCTGGCCACCCGCTCCTTGACGCCCAGCTTGCCCGCCGCCTCGGTGGTCAGCCTGGCCTTCGTGACCTTGACCGGCGCCTCGGCGGTGCGCTCGCCCGCCGCCACCGCCGCCGAGACGGCCGCGCCGAGCTCCTCGTCCACGATGCCCTTGCCGTCGCGCGCGGGCACGACCTTCGGCCGGCCGGACACGATCTTGAAGCCGGCGTCCCTGGGGAGCTGACCCGCCTCGACCAGCCGCTTCTCCAGGCCGGCGGCCACCGCCTCGGCGTCGAAGACCGGCTTCAGCGTGTCGCCGTCGGCGGTGAAGCTCAGGCCCGCGGCCATCTCCGCGCGGGTGATCGTCGCCTCGCGGCCGCCGCTGGTCACGGTGAAGTCGGCCGCGACCGCCGTACGCGCCGTGGTCGCGGCCACCTCGCGCACCTCCTTCGCCGGTACGGCCGGCGGCAGCGTCTTCGTGACCAGCTCCACCGCCCCGCCCTCGCCCAGGAAGGCCCCGCGCACCGCGCTCGCCGCCGCCGCGCGGTCCAGCGCCACGCCCTGCTTCGGCAGGCTCGTGCGCGGCTCCAGCCCCCGGTAGGAGACGACGCCCTCGCGCGGCTTGCGGTCCACGGTCTTGGCCAGGGCGCTGATCCGCGCGGTCAGCGCCTCCTCGTCCACCTTGACCACCGGCTGGATCTCCCGGCTGCCGAACAGCGAGCGCACGACCCCCACCGGAGTCGAGGCGCCGTCCATCGCCGCCGCCACCGTGGCAGCGGCATCCACGGACAGGCCGAGCTCGGCCGGCTCCAGCTTGGTCTTCTTGCCCGCGGCGCGCACCTCGATCGGCCGGGTGGCGCGCGGGCCCAGCTCGGCTTCGAGCCGCGAGCGCGCCTCCTCGGGCGGCAGCCCGCCGATGTCCACTCCCGCGACCTTGGTGTCAGGAGGCACCTTCCCGGCCAGCATGATCGCCGGTACGGCATAGGCCAGCACGGCCACGCCGAGCACGGCGGCCAGGATCACGAGGGTCTTCGGCATTTTGGGCATTCAGGTCTCTCCGGGCATCAGGTATCCGCCGGTCTGAAGAGTACGTTGAACGTGAGACCGCCGTCGCCGGAGTCGTGCACCACCCCATCTTCGGTGACGGCCAGCAGGCGGCGCTCGCCCACGGCGGCGAAGGCGACCGCGGGTCCGGGCAGGCTGCCCGCCGCCCGCCACGAACGCCCGCCGTCGCCGCTGGAGTGGACGCGTCCGTCGGTGTCGACACCGGTCAGCGCCTTGCCCGCGTCCACGTGGGTGAGCGGGGGCGCCTTCGGCACCGGCTCGAAGTCCAGGCCGCGGTTCGTGCTCACCTTGAGGCCGTCGCGGGTGGTCGCGTAGAGGCGCCCGCCGGAGTAGGCCAGGTCGATCACCTCATCGGCGGCGCCCTGCGTCCAGGTCCGGCCGCCGTCGCCGCTCCAGCGCACCCGGCCCGTGGTGCTGTCGAAGGCGTACAGGTCGGCGCCGGCGGGCTGCAGCGCGTGGAAGTCGGCGCTGCCCTTCTCCGAGACGGTGGTCCAGGTGGCGCCCGCGTCGGTCGTGCGGATCAGGCCCAGGTGCGGCGGCGAGTCCTGGTCGGCCGCGCCGGGGTGGCCGCTGGCCAGGAAGGTCTTCGGGCCGGTCACGGTGAAGCCCATGTGGTCCTGGACCCGGCCGGCCACGCGCACCGCGCCGCGCTCGCCGGTGACCCTGAACAGGCCGTAGTGGGCGGCCAGGTAGACCGCGCCGTCGGCCGGGTCCACGCCGACGCCGTGGACGTGGCCGATGCCGGGGTCCGGCGCGGCGGCGGGGTCCCGCGCGGCGGTGGGCTCCTGCGGCGCGCAGGCGGTGACGGCCAGGACGAGATAGACGAGGGTTCTCCGCATGGCGCGGAGTCTACTATTGAACGTCGTAGATGCTCTGACCGGCCGTGATGGCGCGCTTCAGCCTGATCAGGTCCTTGGGTGCGTTGACGCCCACCGCGCCGACCAGTTCGCCCCCGAGGCTGAAGGCCACCGCGAACCGGTCCTCCTCCGGCGTGCCCGCCACGACCGTCGCGGTGTCGGCCAGGTGCGGCAGGCCCGCGGTCTGGATGCGGCTGCCGTGCACGCTGGTCGCGAAGCTGGGCACGCCGGTGAACGGCTCGGACTCCTCCGGGCCCAGGAGCAGGTTGCGGGCCGCGGCGGCGCCCTGCTCGTTGGCGTTGGACCAGTGCTCGACGCGGACGGTGGCGCCGCCGTACCTGCTGTGGGGCCAGCGGGCCACGTCGCCGGCGGCCACGATCCGCGCCGACCCCCGCGCGAACAGCGTGTCCTCCACCAGCACCCCGTCGTCGAGCGCGAGCCCGCTGCCGTCCAGCCACGAGGTGTTGGGCACCACGCCCACGCCCGCCACCACCAGCCCGGCCGGGATCGCGCGGCCGTCGGCCAGCAGCACCCGCCCGTCCTCGACCGCGCTCACCCGGACGCCGGAGACGAGTTCGACGCCGCCGCGCTCGTGCAGCCCGGCCAGCCACGCCGCCGCCACGTCGCCCAGGCCCGCGTGCATCGGGTAGCGGCCCGAGTCGATCAGCGTGACCTTGAGCCCCAGCTCGCGGGCGGTGGAGGCGACCTCGCCGCCGACGAACCCGGCGCCGATCACCACCACGTGCTCGTGCCCGCTGCGCAGCTCGGCGCGCAGGGCCAGCGAGTCCTCCAGGGTGCGCAGCGTGTGCGCCGCGTCCATCCGGCGCGGGCGGGCGCCGGTCGCGATGACCAGGCCGTCGTAGCCGAGCTCGGCGCCGTCGTCGAGGGTCAGCGTCCTGCTCGCGGGATCCAGGTGTACGGCGGTGCGCCCGCGCAGCCAGGAGTCGTCCAGCTCGCCCGCGCCGGGCAGCAGGACGTCCTCGTCGCCGCGCAGGAGCCCCTTGGACAGCGGCGGCCGGTTGTAGGGCAGGTGCGTCTCGGCGCCGACCAGGGTGATCTCGCCGTCGAAGCCTTCCTGGCGCAGCGACTGCACGGCACGCAGGCCCGCCAGCGAGGCGCCCACCACGGTGATCTTGTTGAGGTTTCGCATGAGCCGGAACTATACCCCCTATGGGTATGTTGCGCTCATCGCCGCCGAGCGCGTATGTTGCTGAGCATACCCGTTGGGGGTATCAATGACGAAGGAGTGGGACGACATGAGCACGACGACGTTCGCGGTGACCGGGATGACCTGCAACGGCTGCGCCGGCAAGGTGAAGGGCGAGATCGGCAAGGTTGACGGGGTGTCCCAGGTGGAGGTGGAGCTTTCGACCGGGCGGGTGACCGTGACCGCCGACGGGGTGAGCGACGCGCGCATCATCGACGTCGTGGAAGAGGTGGGGTACGAGGCCGTCGTGGTCTGAACGGGGTGCGTGTGCTGGGGCCGGGCGCTGGCGCGTCCGGCCCTTGCTACTATTTCTGATAGTTGACATGGGGGGTGAGCATGGCGTTGCGGCTCGGGAGGCTGCTGCTGCTCGTCCTGCTCGTGGTCGGGGTGTGCGGGATGCACACGCTCGGCCACCTCTCCCATGGGGAGCCGCATGCCGTGGCCGTCCAGGCGCCGGTGGCGGTCGATCAGGACGACGGGCTGCCGGGGATGGATCCCGGGGTGGTGTGCCTGGCCGTACTGACGTCGATGGTGTTCCTGCTGCTCGCGCTCGTGTGGGCGGGGACACTGCCAAGCCCGCTGCGGGCCGTGCGCCGGTTCTGGCGGGTACGCGGGGTGGCCAGGGCGCCGCCCCGGCTGGCTGAACTCTCCGTGATGCGCATATAGCCCGACCTGGTGTTCATCGGGCCATATCTCAGCATCGACAGGAGTTCAGTTCACCATGTTCACCAGCACGTTCCGCCGTATCTCGCTGGCCGCCGCCTCCGGAGCGGGGGCGCTCGTCCTGCTCACCGCCTGCGGGGGCGGCGAGCCGCCCGCCACCGGCGCGACCGCGTCGGCCACGGCCGCCGCCTTCAACGACGCGGACGTCATGTTCGCGCAGATGATGATCCCGCACCACCAGCAGGCGGTCGAGATGGCCGACCTCGCCCCGGGCCGCGCCGCGGACCAGGAGATCAAGGACCTGGCCGCGAAGATCAAGGCGGCGCAGGACCCGGAGATCCAGACCATGCGGGGCTGGCTGGCCGAGTGGGGCAAGCCGCTGCCTACCGGCGGCATGGACCACGCCATGCCCGGGATCATGTCGGAGGACGACATGAAGAAGCTCGCCTCGGCCAAGGGGGCGGCGTTCGACCGGATGTTCGCCGAGCTGATGATCGCCCACCACAACGGCGCGATCGACATGGCGCGGACCGAGCAGCAGCAGGGCACGAACCCCGAGGCCAAGGAACTGGCCAAGGCCGTCGAGACGGCCCAGCGGGCCGAGGTGGCCCAGATGCGGGCGCTCCTCGAACGCCTCTGACCATGGAAAAGGGTCTCCCGGCGGCGCCGGGAGACCCCTCAGGTCCGCTCGTAGACGGCGACGTTGTAGAAGCGGCCGTCGTGCTCGCCGTCCTCGTTCGACACGCTCCTCAGCAGCGGGTGGCCGTCGAAGTGGACGTGCAGGAGCCGGGCCTGCGGGCGCGAGTGGGTGAGGACGAGGTGCCCGCCCGGCTCCAGCAGCGCCGCCAGCCGGTCGGCCACCGCGGGGGTGTTGCCGAGGTAGTAGAGCAGCTCACCCACGAAGATCAGGTCGTACGGCCCGCCCGCGTCGTCCGTCAGAATGTCCAGGCGCACGAACTCGGCCGACGACCCCGTACGGGCCGCCTGCTCGCGGGCCCGGCGCAGCGCCCGGTGCGAGATGTCGGCCCCGACCGTCCTCGCGCCGGGGTGGGCGGCGGAGGCCAGCATCGTGAAGCTGCCCTCGCTGCACCCTGCGTCCAGCACGCGGTGGTAGTCCCGGCCTGGCACCTGGTCCAGCGTGGCCTTGTACTTCTCCCGCTCGTAGGCGTCCGACGTGACGCTCCACGGGTCGGCCCTGATGTGCCACAGGTCGAAGTATCCGCGCAGCAGCCGCCGCTGCACCCTGGGCCCCGCCAGCGACATGGCTCCGAACAGAAGCTGATGGATCCGGTTGGGGCGCTCGTCGTCGGCCATGATCCTCCACATCTCCCAACGGCGTCCCGCCCAACCTACGTCGTGAGCGGCGCCGATGATCGGGAAACCTTCACGGCATGCGCGGGCTGATGCGCCCCTGGTCGACCAGCGCGAGATACACGGCGAACGCGCCGACGGCCCACGTCTCCGCGTGGGCGGTGGTCAGGATGATCTCCTCGCCGTCCCTGGACACGAGCTCGTAGCGCCCGAACGGCAGTCGCCGCCAGGCGAGGAGCACGTTCTCGTACACGAGCACGTCCAGCATGGCTGCCAGGTTCTCGCGGTTGGGGGCGGGCACGGGGCAGGAGACTCCTTGCTCCCTCGCCGTCCCCTCCATTCTGCGGCCTCGCAGCGGGTTTTACCTAGAAGCTACTGGGCGGCCTGGCGGGCGGCGGCGTTCTCGGCACGCTCGCGCTCGCGGTCGGCACGCTCCCGCCTGAGCACGGCGCGGACACCGAGCAGGAAGGCCGTGGCCACGACCAGCGGCGGGACGAGGGCGGCGACGACTTCATACATGCGGCCCAGTTTACGGCCCGGAACCTCCGGTCCCACCAGCGGTGTACAAGGAGCGGAGGTGTAGTCATGAGAAGACTCCTGTTCGTGCTCTCCGCCACGGTGCTCCTGGCGGCGGGCTGGCTCGCGTCCCCGGCGAGCGCGGGTGGCTGGGCGGCGACCTACCTGGACCCGCCGCCCGCCCAGTTCCAGCCGGGAACGACCTACACGATCGGCTTCTGGGTGCTGCAGCACGGGACGCACCCGTTCGAGGGCGACCTCGGCAAGACGGGCCTGCGCATGACCGGCCCCGGCGGCCAGGTCCTGACCTTCGACGGTACGGCGCGGCCGGAGCCGGGCCACTACGCGACCTCGATCGTGCTGCCCAAGGGAACCTGGAAGGTCGAGGGCATCCAGGGGATGTTCAAGGAACACGACGTCGGCACGCTGACCGTGCCCGGCGCGCTCAAGCTCAACCCGCCGCCCGCCGACCTGCGCCACGACGGCAAGGACTACTGGGGCGCGATCCGCCCGCCCGGCTTCCCGGTCGGCGGATCCACCGAGCCCGTCGCCGCCGTGCCCGTGCCCGCTCCTGCTTCCGTGCCCGCCCCTGCTTCCGCGCCCGTCTCCGCTCCAGCTCCCGCCGCGGGCTTCCCGCCGTACGCGCTGCTGCTGGCGGGGCTGGGTGGCGCGGCGCTCGCCCTGGCAGGGGTACGGCTGGCCCGCCGGCCGCCCGTGGACGAGGCGCCCACCGGTGACCGGACGGACACGATCACCGTGTCCTGACCCGCACGTCTCCATTGACGGTTGACGCCCCCGAAGCTGGGAACTACGGATCTTAGTAGCTTCTGAGGGGGTGGCGGCGTGCTCGGTGTGCTCGGCGTGCTGATCCTGCTCGCGGCCGGCATCGTGGGCGTCTACTGCGTCTCGCTGGTCCTCGCGCCCAGGGGGGTGCTGCGGGCGGGGCCGTACCTGTCGGGCGGGCGGCCGGCCGAGCACGCCCTCTCCCGCTACCACGTGCGCTGGTACGCCGTGACGCTCATCTTCCTGGCCTTCGACATGGAGATGGTGTTCATGTACCCGTGGGCGCTGGTCGTGGCCGAAGTCGGCACGGTCGCCGTCGTGGAGATGTTCCTCTTCCTCGGGCTGCTGATGGCCGGGGTGGTCTACGCATGGCGGGAAGGGGCGCTGCGGTGGGTCTGAGGGGGTGGCTGCTGCGCCGTGCCGCCTCCCGGCCGCCGGTGCTGGTGGTCGCCGGGCCGTACGGCACGCGGTCGCGCCTGCTGGTGGAGGCCCACGGCTGGCCCGAGGCTCGCTCGCCCGCCACGGCCGCGATCCTGGTGACCTGCGGGCCGCTGGGGGAGCGCCAGTCGTCGGCGGCCGACGCCGTGTGGAACGACATGCCCGGCCCCCGGGCCCGGCTGTCACTGGCCGCCGGCGCGACGCCGGAGGAGACGCGTACAGCGCTGGAACGGGCCCGGGCGTCACTGGCCGACGAGACCGCCCTGCTACAGGGCGCGCGGGAACACCTGACCACAGCCTGGCACCCGGCCGAACCCAGCTCCTCGGCCGACCACGGATCTTCGGCCGACCACGGGCACTCCGGCGGCCACGCGCCCTCGGGCGGTCATGGGCCTTCCGGCGAGCACGGGCACTCCGGCGGCCACGGCGCTCACGGCGGCCATGGGGAGCATGGGGGCCATGGGGGCCATGGGGGCCATGGGGGCCATGGGGGGAGTGTGGGTGGGGTGGCGATGGCCGGGCGTGGGCCGGATCGGGACGGGCTCATGCTCGACCAGCTCCACATCCCCCTCGGCCCGGTGCTGGCGGACTGGCCGGACGGGCTGGTCGTCGAGACCGTCATACAGGGTGACGTCATCCAGCACGCCGTGGTGGCGGGCGAACACCCCGGACAGGGCCGGAGCTTCTGGGACGAGCCCTGGCTGGCCGCCGCCGACGGCGAGCCGGTCACCCGCGGCGAGGCCGAACGCCGCCGGGCCGCGGCCCACCTCGACAGCCTCGGCCGGCTCCTCGCCGTGGCCGGTTGGCCCGCCGCCGCCCAGACCGCCCGCCACCTGCGCGACCGCCTTCTGTGCGACGGCCTCTCGGGCGACCGCCTTCTGGACGCGCGCCGCCCGCCGGGTGATCTGGTCGCCGACTACGCGCGGTTCGCCAGGCGGGTGCGGAGGTCGCGGGTGCTGGCCTGGATGCTGCGGGGCGTCGGTGACCTGCCGGACGGCGACGTGCTCGCTCAGGTGTACCGCTGGCTGGCGGCGACCGGTGCGGCCATCGCCCGCCTGGACGAGCGTGCACCTCTGGACGACGACCGAGGCCCACGGGGTCCGGTCGGCCAGGGGGACAGCGCGGCGGCCCTGGAACTGCTGCCAAACCTCCTGGAGGGGGCCGAACTGGCCCAGGCGCGGCTGATAGTGGCCGGGCTCGATCCCGACCTGGCCCAGCTCACACCCGAAGGCCACGCTCTTGTCCGGGGTGGCTCGTGAGTGGGGTGGGGGAGGCGGCGGGGCTGGTGGGTGGGCTGGCCGGGCTGGTGGCCGTGGTCGCGATGACCGAGCGCACCGGCGCGGGGGTGGCGCGCGGGCTGGTGGTTCAGCGGCGGCGGACCCTGCTGCCCGACCGACTGCTCACCCGGATCGGCGTGGTGACGCTGCCGGTCGTCGCCGTCCTGGCCGCGCTCGTGCTGCCCGTGGGCGAGCGGGCGGTGCTGGACCTGGGCGTGGGGATCGTGTGGTTCAACGCCATGGAGGTCGGCGCCTGGGGCGCGGTCTGGCTGGCCGGGTGGGGGGTGAACTCGTTCTTCCCGCTGGTCGGCGGCTACCGGTTCGTGGCGCAGGGGCTGGCCTACGAGCTGCCGCACATGTTCGCGCTGATCACGGTGGCGCTCGGGGCGGGTTCGCTGCGGTTCGCGGACGTGGTGGCGGCCCAGCAGGGGCTCTGGTTCGTGGTGTGGATGCCGGTGGCCTTCCTCGTGTACGTGGTCTCGGCGTTGGCCATGGCCTTCTGGGGCCCGATGGCGGAGCCGGCCGGCGCGGGCATCGCGGGCGGGGTGACGGCCGAGCTGGCCGGGCCGGATCGGCTGGTGTTCCTCGCCGGGCGCTACGCGCTGCTGGTGGTGGCGGCCGCGGCGGCGGTCCCCATGTTCCTGGGCGGCGGTGCCGGGCCCTGGCTGCCCGCGCAGGCGTGGACGGCGGTCAAGACCGTGGCCGTGCTGGCGTTGTTCGCGGCGATCGGGCGGCGGGTGCCTGCCGTACGGATGGACAGGTTCATGACGTTCGCGTGGATGGTGCTCATCCCGCTGTCGCTGGTGCAACTGCTCGTCGTCGGGATCGTGGTGATGTGATGGCGTTCTGGATCCTGGCGGTGCTGGCGGTGGCCAGTGGGATCGCGGTGTTCGTCGTGGACTCGATGGCGCGGGCCACGTTCGCGCTGCTGGCCTCGCTGATCGCGGTCGGCGCCACGTTCCTGCTGATCGACCTGCACTACCTCGGCGTCCTGATCATCCTGATGATGATCATGGAGATGCTCGTGATGGCGGTCTTCATGATCATGTTCATGATGAACCCCGCCGGGCTCATGCCGATGTCGATGCTGCACAACAAGAGGGGCGCGGCGGCCATCTCGGCGGCGGTGTTCGCGCTGCTGGTGGCCGGGATCTTCCTGACCGACTGGCCGGAGCGTCAGGGGCGGCCGCCGCCCGACCCCACCGAGGCGCTCGGCATGTCGATCATGGGACAGAAGATGCTGGTCATGATGGTCATCGGGGTCGCCATCCTGGCCACGATGATCTCCACGGTGGTGCTGGCGACGCGGCGGGGCCGTTATGACGCTTGAGGGCTTCCTGCTGCTGGCGGCCGCGCTGTTCGCGATCGGCCTGTACGGCGCGCTGTCCCAGCAGTCGATCGTCATGCTCATGATGGGCCTGGAACTCATGATCAACGGCCTCATCGTGGCCGGAGGCGCCTTCTGGTACCACGTCGCCCCCCAGACGGCCGACGGCCAGGTCCTCGTGCTGGTCGCGGTCACGGTGATGGCGCTGGAGATGGCGATGGGGTTCGCCGTCACCACGGCCATCTTCCGCGCCCGCGACGTGGACACCACCGACGACGCGGGGGACCTCAAGGGATGATCTGGATCCTGCCCGCCGCCGTCGGCGCCCTCCTTCTCCTGGTACGGCGGGCCCCGCGCACCGTGGCCGTCACCACCGCGGCGGCCACCCTCGGGCTGGCCGTCTGGGCCGCGGCGGCCAGGCCCGTGACGCGCTTCCCCCTGGTGTTCACCTCCGGCTTCGCGGTCGACGGGCTGTCGGCCGTGATGGTGGTGACGGTGGCGGCGGTGGCGCTGGCGGTGCTGGTGTTCGCCACGGGCGAGCTGCGGGAGGCCCGCTTCTACGGCCTCATGCTGATCTTCGTGGGCGCGATGCTCGCCACCGTCACCGCGACCGAGCTGACCGTCCTGCTGATGGGGTGGGAGGTGATGGGCGCGATGTCGTACGCGCTCATCGGCTACTGGTGGCGCGACGACGACCGGGTCACCTCGGCGGGGGTCGCGTTCGTCACCACGCGCGCGGGCGACCTCGGCCTCTACGTGGCCGCGGGCGCCGCCTTCGCCGCGAGCACGATGCAGAGCGGCACAAAGAGCGGGGGGCAGGGCGGAACACAGGCGGCGGGGGAGGTGCTCGGGCTGGCCGGGCTGGCGGCGCTGCCGGATCCCTGGCTCGACGTGGTGGCCGCCGGGATCGTGCTGGCCGCGCTCGGCAAGTCGGCCCAGTTGCCCTTCTCGTTCTGGCTGTCGCGGGCCATGGCGGGCCCGAGCCCGGTCTCGGCGTTGCTGCACTCCGCGACGATGGTGGCCGCCGGGGCGTACCTGCTGCTGAGGGTGCAGCCGCTGCTGGCCGCGACCGGATGGGCGGGGCCGCTGGTGGCCTGGGCGGGCGGGCTGACGGCGCTGCTGCTCGGCGGCGTGGCCCTGGCCCAGCGCGACCTCAAGCAACTGCTGGCCGCCTCGACCTGCGCGCAGATCGGGTTCATGGTGATGGGCTCCGTGGCCGGGGGCGCGGCCCACCTGGTGGCGCACGCGGCGGTGAAGAGCCTGCTGTTCCTGGGCGCGGGCGCGTGGCTGACCGCGCTCGGCACCAAACAACTGTCCGCGCTCGGCGGCGCCGCCCGCCGCTACCCGGTGGTCGGGGCGAGCTTCGCCGTGGGTGCCCTGGCGCTGGCCGGGCTGCCGCCGCTGTCGCTGTGGGTGACCAAGGACGGCGTGCTGGCCGCCGTGAACGACCCGTGGCTGCACGCGGTCGGGCTGGCCGCCGGAGCGCTGTCGGCCGCCTACGCGGGCCGGGCGCTGGCCGCGGTCTGGCGCGGCGCCCGCACGGACGGGCGGCCCCTGGAGGCGTTCTCCCTGGCGCCGCTGCCGGTGCTGGCGGCGGGCGCGGCCGTGCTGGGCGTCGTCGGACTGCCCGCCGTCTGGTCCTGGTGGTCCGGCCTGCTGGGCGATCAGGGCGCCGCACGGGCGGACGCGGGCACGCTGGCGCTGTCGGGAACGCTGGCCACCGCCGTCCTGCTCACCGCCCTGGTGGTACGCCTGCCCGAGCCCCGTCCGCTGGCGAACTGGCTGGGACTGGAGACGGCGGCCAGGACGCTGCTCTGGCGGCCCCTGCTCGCGCTGGCCAGGGCGGCGGCGTGGTTCGACGACCGGGTGCTCGACGGCGCGGTCGAGGCGGTGCCGAGGCTGGGGATGGCGGCGGCCAGGCTGGCGCGCACGCCGTTCGAGACCGGAGCGGACGGCGTGGTGCGGGCGGTCGGCGCCGCCGCCCTGGGGCTGGGGCGGCTGGCCAGACGCCCGCAGACCGGACAGGTGCACACCTACCTCGCCCAGGCCGCGGTCGGCCTGATCATCCTGGCCGTCGCGATCGCGTTGGTGAGGTGAGCGGTGCTCGATCTGGTGATCTTCCTGCCTCTGCTGGCGGCGGCCCTGCTGGCGGTGCCGGGCATCAGCGCCCGCTGGGTGTGGCTGGGCGCCACCGCGGCCGACCTGGCGCTGGTGACCGTGATGTGGCTGGGCTACGACGGCGGCATCGGCTACGAGACCCGGCTGCGCTGGATCCCGTCGGTCGGCGCGGGCTACCACGTCGGCGTGGACGGGCTGTCGCTGCCGCTGATCGCGATGACGGCGGTGCTGTTCCTGCTGTGCGCGGTCTACTCCTGGCGCGAGACGCGGCGGCCGAGGTCGTACGCGGCGCTGTTCCTGTTCCTGCAGACCGTCTCGATCGGCCTGTTCGCCGCGCTCGACCTGCTGGTCTTCTTCGTCTTCTTCGACCTGTCGATCGTCGGCATGTACTTCGTGATCGCCGGCTGGGGGCACGGCGACCGGGCCAGGTCGGCGCTGAAGTTCTTCCTGTACACCTTCCTCGGCTCGCTGGCGCTGCTGCTCGGCTTCATCGGCCTCTACCTGGGCGGCGGCACGTTCGACATGGTCGAGCTCACCGCCGACCCGCCCGCGGTCCCCGCCGCGGTGCTGCTGGCGATCGGGGTGGGGCTGGCGGTCAAGACGCCGACGGTGCCGGTCCACACGTGGCTGCCGCCCGCGCACACCGACGCGCCCGCCGCGGGCTCGGCGATCCTCGCCGGCGTGCTGCTCAAGATGGGCACGTACGGCTTCGCCAGGATCGCGATGCCGATGCTGCCCGAGGCATGGCGGGCGTACGCCTGGGTGATCATCGTGGTGGGCGTGGTCAGCGTGCTCTACGGCGCGCTGGTGGCCCTCGCCCAGGACGACCTCAAGCGCCTGATCGCCTACACCTCGGTCAACCACATGGGCTACATCGTGCTGGCGCTCGGCGCGGCCGGGCCGGCCTCCGGCGCGGAGCGGGCCAGGGAGGTCGCGGTCAGCGGCGCGGTCACCCAGATGGTCAGCCACGGGCTGGTCACCGGAGCGCTGTTCCTGCTGACCGGCGTGCTGTGGGATCGGGCGCGCAGCTATGACCTCGGCAGGTTCGGGGGAATCGCCGGGACCGCACCGAAGTTCACCGCGATGGTGGCGATCGCCGCCTTCGCCTCGCTCGGGCTGCCGGGGCTGTCGGGATTCATCGCGGAGTTCCAGATCTTCACCGGCGTGATCGGGGCGGGCGCGGTCGTGGCCGGGGTGCTGGCGATCCTCGGCATCCTGATCACCGCCGCGCTGCTGCTGCGCGTCTTCCACCGCGCCTTCCTGGGCGCCCCCGGCGAGCTGGAGGTCTCCGACGTACGGCCGCGCGAACTGTGGGCCGTCGCCCCGCTCCTGCTCCTGTCGCTGGTCATCGGCCTGGCCCCACGCTGGCTGCTCGACCTGATCGAACCCTTCTCCGCGGCGCTGGTGGGCCTGGTGAGCCGATGACCGGCATGACGGAGAACCCGCTCGACCTGCTCCCCGAGCTGCTCGTCCTGGCCGGGGCGGTGCTCGGCCTGCTGACCGGCGTATTCCTGCCGCGCGCCAGGCAGGACGTCGTGGCCTGGATCTGCGCCGCGGCGCTGGCCGGTTCGTTCGCCGCGACGCTGGCCGTTCTGGGCGGGCCGGAGGTGATGGCGTTCGGGGCGTTCGCCGTGGACCTGCCCGCCAACGTGGCCCGCCTCACCGTCGCCGTCGCCACCCTGCTCGTGCTGCCCCTGGCCAGGTCGTGGGCCCGCGGCGACCGGCGGGAGAGCGAGGTGTACACGCTGGTCATGCTGGCCGCGCTCGGCGCGCAGGTGATGGCCGGGGCCGACGACCTGCTGGTGCTGGTCGCGGCGTACCTGCTGGCGAGCATCCCCGCCTACGCGCTGACCGGGTTCGCCAAGGACGCGGCGGGCACCGAGGCCGCGCTGAAGTACTACCTGCTCGGCGCCTTCCTCGGCGTGCTCATGCTGGCCGGCGTCACCCTCGTCTACGGCATGGCGGGCGCCACCGCCTACCCCGAGCTGGACCGTGCCGCCCCCGGCGTGGCGGTCGTGCTGGTGCTGGCCGGGATGCTGGTCAAGGCGGGCGGCGTGCCCGGCCACTTCTGGGTGCCGGACGCGGCCGAGGGCGCCTCCAGGCCGGTGGCGGCCTTCCTGACCACGGTGCCCAAGGCGGGCGCGTTCGTGGCGCTGTACCGGCTGGCGCTGGACGTCTTCGACCAGCCGATGCTGCTGGCGGTCCTGGCGGCCGTGACGATGACGCTGGGCAACCTGGCCGCGTTCGCGCAGGACAACGTGCGCCGCCTGCTGGCGTACTCGACGGTGAGCCAGGCCGGGTACCTGCTGGTGCCGGTGGCGATGGCGGGGCGCGGCGAGCTGGCCGAACCGGCGCTGCTGTTCTACGTGGCCGCCTACGCGGTCACGAACCTGGGCGCGTTCGCGGTGGTCGCGGCGACCGGTCTCGACCGGCTCGCCGACTACGCGGGGCTGGCCAGGCGCTCGCCCTGGCCGGCGTTCTCGCTGGTGGTCTGCCTGCTGGGGCTGGTGGGCACGCCGCCGACGGCGGTGTTCGTCGGCAAGGTGCTGGTGTTCGCGGCGGCCTGGGAGGGCGGCTACGCCTGGCTGGCGGTGGTGGCCGCGGTCAACACGGTGGCCAGCCTGTTCTACTACCTGCGCTGGATCAGGCCGCTGTACTCCGGCGAGCCGGGCGAACTCGCGGGGAACGGGTGGGTGGCCTACGTCTGCGCCGCGCTCTCCCTGCTGCTGGGAATAGCCAGCGGGGCAGTCCTCCTTATACCCTCTGGGGGTATCAACTGAGGAGGAAGTATGCGACGCCTGAACGCCCTGGAGCCCGAGCAGGCCCCGGCCAGGTCCCGTGAACTGCTGAACGAGATCATCGAACGGCGTGGCTCGACGGGCGAGATGGTCGCCACCATGGCCCACTCGCCCGCGCTGCTGGAGGGCTACCTGACGTTCTCCCGTGCCATGAAGCGGGTGAAGATCCCCCGGCCGTTGTCGGAGAAGATCTCGCTGGCCGTACAGGAGTGGATCGGCTGCGCGATGTGCAAGCAGGCGCACGAGCGGGCGGCGCTCGCGGCCGGGCTGAGCGAGAGCGACGTGGAGCTGGCCCGCCAGGGGACCTCCACGGACGCGCGCGAGGCGGCGCTCATCGGCGTGGCCGTGCGGGTGCTGGCCGACCCGAGCTCGCTCACCGACGCCGACGTCGCCGAACTGCGCGAGCACGGCTGGAGCGACCGGGTCATCGCCGAGGTGGTCGGCCTGGTCTCGCTGAACCTGCTGACCGGCGCGTTCAACCTGCTGACGGGGATCGAGCCGAAAGCAACGACCGCAACGACGTGACCAGCACGCCGCCCGCCTCGCCGGGGTCGAGGCGGGCGGCCTCCACCTCCTGCGCCGCGGTGTGCAGCAGCGCGAAGAACGAGCTGACCTGCCACGACACCGGCACGTCCGCGCGGAAGTCGCCCTGCTCGCGGCCGCGTTCGATGAGCTGCTCGACCCGCTTCAGCGGCTCGGCGTGCCGTTCGCGCACCCGCTCGGTCGCCAGGGTCCGGTCGGCGGCCAGGAACAGGCGGCTGTGCCGGTTGAGGATCTCCCAGGAGGAGAGCACCAGCCGCGCGAGCGCGTCGGGGGCGGGCAGCGTGGCCAGCTCCGGATCGTCGAGCGCCACGTCCGCCTCGGCGATCGCGCGGCCCAGCACCGCGTCCACGAGGTCCTCGCGCGAGGGGAAGTGCCCGTAGAGGGTGACCCGGCCCACGCCCGCGGCCTTCGCCACCTCCGCGACGCTCGCGCCCGGATCGCCGCTCAGCAGGCGTTGCCCGGCGGCGAGGATGGCCTCGATGTTACGTTCGGCGTCGGCACGGACCATGGCACGACCCTAACGCCTGGTCGATCTTGACAACGTTGTCACGTCCGCCCTAGCGTCAACCCGGCCCCCACCAGTGGAGACGACTTGCGCACCCTGCACCAAGGCTGGACCCTGACCGGCTCGGACTTCTCCGCCGTCCCCGCCACGGTCCCCGGCTGCGTCCACACCGATCTGCTGGCGGCCGGCCTGATCGACGACCCCTACCTCGACGGCAACGAGGAACGGCTGGCCTGGATCGGCCGCACCCCCTGGACGTACGAGACGACGTTCGACTGGACCGACACCGGCGAGGAACGCGTGGACCTGGTCTGCGCCGGCCTCGACACCGTCGCGACCGTGCTGGTCAACGGCATGCAGGCGGGCAGGAGCGCCAACATGCACCGCACGAGCCGCTTCCCCGTCGAACACCTGCTGCGCGAGGGCGCCAACACGCTGACCGTCCGCTTCGACTCGCCCTACGCCTATGCCGAGGCCCGCCGCGCCGAGCTGGGGGAGCGGCCTGGCGCCTACGCGGAGCCGTACCCCTTCATCAGGAAGATGGCCTGCAACTTCGGCTGGGACTGGGGACCGACGCTGGTCACGGCGGGCATCTGGCGCGCGATCGGGCTGGAGTCCTGGTCGGGCCCGCGGCTGGCCCAGGTGCTTCCCGCCGCGCGGGCCGACGGCGAGGTCGAGGTGCGCGTGCGGGTCGAGCGCGCCCGGCCCGCCGCGTGCGAGGTGGTCGCGGAGGTGGCGGGCGTCCAGGCCACGGTACGGCTGGCCGCGGACGAGACCGAGGCCGTGCTGCGGATGCGGGTCGAGGACCCGGAGCTGTGGTGGCCCACGGGATACGGTGAGCCGAGGCTCCACGACCTGACCGTGCGGCTCGGCGACCAGGTGTGGACCGAGCGCGTCGGCTTCCGCGACGTCCACCTCGACCGGGAGGCGTTCCGCCTGAAGGTCAACGGCGTCCCCGTCTACGTCAAGGGCTTCAACTGGATCCCCGGCGACTGCTTCCCTGCCCGCGTCACCCCCGAGGTGCTGGCCGAGCGCTTCACCCAGGCCGCCGGCGCCGGGGCCAACCTGCTGCGCGTGTGGGGCGGCGGCCTGTACGAGTCCGACGCCTTCTACGACCTCGCCGACGAGCGCGGCCTGCTCGTCTGGCAGGACTTCCCGTTCGCCTGCGCCGCCTACCCGGAGGAGGAGCCCTTCTGGAGCGAGGTCGAGGCCGAGGCCCGCGACAACGTGGCCCGCCTGATGCGCCACCCGTCGCTGGCGCTGTGGTGCGGCAACAACGAGAACATCGAGGGCTTCTGGCACTGGGGCTGGAAGAAGGAGCTGGCCGGGCGTACCTGGGGAGAGGGCTTCTACCAGGACCTGCTGCCGAGGGTGGTGGCCGAGGTGGACCCCGGGCGCGCGTACTGGCCGGGCAGCCCCTACTCCGGCACCCCCGGCCGCGACCCGAACGACCCCTCCCGTGGCACGATCCACATCTGGACCGTCTGGAACGCCCAGGACTACACCCACTACGCGAACTACACCCCGCGCTTCGTGGCCGAGTTCGGCTTCCAGGGCCCGCCCGCCTACGCGACCCTGCGCAGGGCCTCCTCCGACCGGCCGCTCACCCCCGGCTCCTCCCCGCAGAAGGCCGTCGGCGGCCAGGACAAGCTCCTGCGCGGCCTGGGCGCGCACCTGCCGCGGCCGGAGACGTTCGACGACTGGCACTACTACACCCAGCTCAACCAGGCCCGCGCGATGGCCTTCGGCGTCGAGCGCTTCCGCGCGCTGATGCCGTACTGCATGGGCACGATCATCTGGCAGTTCAACGACTGCTGGCCCGTCACGTCGTGGTCGGCCGTCGACGGCGACGGCCGTAAGAAGCCGCTCTGGTACGGCCTGCGCCGCGCCTACGCCCCCCGGATCCTCACCTTCCAGGACACCGAACTGGTCGCCGTCAACGACACCGCCGACCCCTGGGAGGGCGAACTCTCGATCACCAGGATGTCGGTGTCGGGAGAGACCCTGGCCAAGGAGTCGGCGACGGTGCGGGTCGAGCCCCGGGCGGTCCTGGGCGTGGAACCGGCCCTGGCCGACCTGTCCGCGGGCGAACTGCTGGTGGCCGAACTGACCGGCGTACGCGCCCTGCGCCTGGCCGCCGAGGATCCGGAGATGCCCTATCCGCCCGCCGGTTACACCACGGACGTGGAGCGCGTGCCTGGCGGCATCCGGCTCCGCGTGACGGCCCGGACGATCCTGCGCGAACTGGCCGTCTTCCCCGACCGCCTGGACCCGGCGGCGAGCATCGACGACCAACTGGTCACGCTGCTTCCCGGCGAGAGCGCGACCTTCCACATCGCGACCGGACGGGACCTGGACCAGGCGGCCCTGAGCAGCTATCCGGTCCTGCGGTGTGTGAACGAGCGGCGGGCCGGGTGAGTGGGCTTGCCGTTGTCAGCGTTCCTGCCGGGTCTCCCGCGCGGACATGACCTCGCTCACGTGCTTCTCGGCCCAGTCGGTGATCGCCTGGATGGGTTCCTGCAGCGAGTGGCCGAGCGGCGTCAGCGTGTACTCCACCCTCGGCGGCACCTCGGCGAACACCTGCCGCGTGAGCAGCCCGTCGGCGGCCATCGCGCGCAGGGTCTGGGTCAGCACCTTGGGCGTCACGCCGCCGATCATGTCGCGCAGCTCGGTGAACCGTTTGGGCCCGTCGCGCAGGCTCAGCACGACCAGCACCGACCACTTGTCGCCGATCCGGTCGAGCACCAGCCGGGTGGGGCAGTTCGGATCGAAGGCATCGCCGTTCGTCATGGTTTCCCAAAGGTAGCAATGGCACGTTGAAGTAACCAGTATCCAATGGATACCTTCGCAGACGCAACCCGCGACTGAGGAGGTCCACCATGAACATCCTGCTGATCGGCGCCAGTGGAATGATCGGCAGCCGGGTCGCCGCCGAGGCGGCGGCCCGGGGCCACGAGGTCACCGGCGTCACCCGCTCCGGCGCGGGCGGCACCAAGGCCGCCGACGCCACCGACGCCGACGCCATCGCCGCCCTGGCCAAGGGCAAGGACGCGGTCGTCCTGGCCATCGCCCCGCCCAGGGACGGCACCGAGGCCGAGGGCCCGCTGCTGGCCGCCGGCCGCGCGGTCCTGGCCGCCGTGCGCGCCGCGGGTGTCGAGCGCCTGGTGGTCGTCGGCGGCGCGGGCAGCCTGGAGATCGCGCCGGGCACCCGCCTCGTCGACACCCCCGACTTCCCCGAGATCTACAAGAACGAGTCGCTGGCCCAGGCCGCGCTGCTCGACCTCATCAGGGCCGAGGCCGGCGACCTGCGCTGGACCTACGTCTCCCCGGCCGCCGAGATCGCGCCCGGCACCCGCACCGGCGCGTACCGCAAGGGCGGCGACACCCTGGTCGGCCCGTTCATCAGCGCGGAGGACTACGCCGTGGCGCTGGTCGACGAGCTGGAGAACCCGGCCGGCCCCTCACGGCGCGTCAACGTCGCGCACTGAAGCGCACGAACGGGATCCGCTCGCCGATCTGCCGGAAGTCCAGCACGTCGTCGAACCCCATCAGCGCGCACAGCCGCCGCGCCGCCGCCGGGTGGCGGCCGGCGTAGGCGGCCATGACGTCCGCGCCCTCCTCCACCGTCAGGGGTACGGCGACGGCCGGGCGGGCATGGCCGCCGATCTGGATCGTGACCTCGGGCGTCTTCAGCACGTTGCGATACCAGTCGGCGCCCTTGCCGAACCCCGACGCCGCGACCACGCTCCCGGCCTCGCGCGCCACGACCTCGATCACCGCCTGACGGGCCCGGCCGGAACTGCGCCCGGTGTGGGTCAGCAACATCATCCGGTGCGGCACCATCCAGCCCAGCCCGGCCCTGAACAGGCCGATCGGCAGCCGCCACATCCGCCGCCGCCAGCCCGTCGGCGGCTCGGCCCGCTCGGCCAGGACCGAGCCCGTGCCGAACCGCCTCCGCAGCACCGGCGCGCACGCCTCCCGCGTGATCGTCCTGGTCACCGCCCTCTGCAGCACGAGCTGGGGCCGCGTGGCGGGCACCAGCGTCCTGGTGAACGCCCGCGCGGTGTGCTGGCGCCTGGCCACCTCGCCGCGCATGCGCCGCTCGTAGCGGTCGAAGGCGCGCTCGGGCTCACGCTCGCCGCGCAGCGCCTCGGCCAGCAGGTACGCCCCGCCCATGGCCATCGAGACGCCCTGCGCCGAGAGCATGGTCATCGACCCGCAGGCGTCGCCCACCAGCGTCACCCTGCCGCGGTGCCAGGAGGGCATGACGATCTGCGTCATCGTGTCCATGAAGATCTCCTCGCTGGCCGGCGCGTCCGCCAGCAGCGCCGGGGTGATCCAGCCCATGCCGGAGAAGGCGGAGCGCAGCAGGTCCCGCCGCTCCTGCCGGGGTACGGCGCCGCCGTTCGACGATCTGAAGAGGAACAACGCGACCAGCTCGTCCGCGCGCCCGGTCGGGTGGACGACCGTCTGCCGCCCGGGTTCGGTGTAGTGGGCGCGGATCCGGCCAAGGTGGTAGCGGTCGGGCACCGGGTAGGAGGCCAGGCGGCAGCCCAGGTACCGGGCGAAGCGCTCCTCGGCCCCGAAGACGAGCTCCCTGGTCAGCGAGTGGATGCCGTCGGCGCCCACGAGCAGGTCGAACGCCTCGGTGCCGCCCGAGGCCAGGTCGGCCTCCACCCCGCCGCGCACCAGGCGCACACCCTCGACGCTCTCCCCGAAGCGGATCTCCACGTCGTCCCGGACCGCCTCCAGCAGCGCCTGTTCGAGTGTGGTGTGCATGAGCCCGAGGTGCGGCCCCTTGATCACCCGGTCGAGCAGGGGAGCGTCCAGCCGCGCCCAGGCCCGCCCCGAGGTGTCCACGAAGTCGACCGAGTCGACCGGCAACTGGTCGGCTTCCAGCCGGTCGATGATCCCCATGCGCCGGGCCACGTCGTAGCCGGTGCCGAAGAAGTCCATCCCGTAGCCGCCGAGCCGCCCGTGCGGCGAACGCTCCAGGACGACCGGCTCGAACCCGCCCCGCCGCAGCCAGTACGCGAGCGTCAGCCCCGCGACCCCGCCCCCGTTGACGAGCACCCTCATGACAGCAACCCCTCCGCCGCGCTCACGGCCTGGCCCACGGGAAGTTCCGGGTCGAGCAGGTGGTGCAGCATCAGCCCGTCGATGGCCGCCGTCACCAGCACCGCCGCCCCGGCCCTGCGCTCCTCCGGCCAGGCCGGATACAGCCGCCCGAGCAGGTCCCCGATCCGCTGCCGCGCCGCGCGCAGTTGCTCGCGCAGCACCTGCCCGAGCGCCGGATCCCGCGCCGCCCCGGCGATCACCTCGACCGCCAGCCGCGTGGCCCGCTCGTCCCCCGTGGTCTGTCCCAGCATGTCCCGGATCCTGCCCAGCGCCGCGCGCGCGTCAACGGCCTGGAGCAACTCCGCCACGAGCGGCCCGATCACCAGCTCCCCGGCGGCGCGGGCGATGGCCGCGTGCAGGCCGGGCAGCCCGCCGAAGTGGTAGTGGATGAGGCCGGCGTTGGTGCCGGCCCGCTCGGCGACGCCACGGGTGGTGACGGCCGGCCAGCCCTCCTCGCAGAGCAGGGCGATACCCGCCGCCACCAGTTCTTCCCGCCTTTGTTGCCCGCGATGCGAAGTTGGCCGATCGACCAAGTTAGTCATACGGCCAAACTAGCACGTGGGCTTCTGGCCCCGCCGCTCGTCGGCCAGGCGAGCCGCCTGTCATCCGGTCTCCGGAGCCGCGTGCCGGCGGGGTCGCCTTCGGTTCGCTCGTGGTCTGGCCAGGCGTGGCGTGTGTGTGCCCGGGCGGTAAGCGTGGGGGTTTATCTGGGGAGGTTTGGTGGGTTGGTGGGGAATGGCGGCAGGTGGGGGGTTGATCGGGTTGGGGGAACGTGACACATTGCGGATGTTTTTCGTCAATTGTCACGGAGGACACGCGTGCCACAATTATCCCCAGTCATAGCCGCGATCGCCGTCACCCTGGCGCTCGCCACCCCCGCCCAGGCCACGGCCGATCCGGCCGTCACCGTGGCGAACGGCCGGACCCAGCCGGTCTTCTCCTACGCCGACGCCGTACGCGAGCACGTCTACGTCGAGTCCCCGCTCGACAGCGACGGCGACCGCAGGCTCGACCGGGTCCGGGTGGACATCATCCGGCCCAAGGAGTCGGGTCCCGGGCTGAAGGTTCCGGTCATCATCGATGAAAGCCCCTACTACGACAATTCCGGGCGAGGCAACGAGGGCGAGCGGAAGGTTTACGACGCCGCCGGGAACGTGGTCAAGTTCCCCCTCTTCTACGACAACTACTTCGTGCCGCGCGGCTACGCCGTACTGAACGTGGACATGCTCGGAACCACCCGCTCGGACGGCTGTCCCGACATCGGCGGGCGCGCCGACGTGCTCGGCGGCAAGGCCGTCATCGACTGGCTGAACGGCCGCGCCAAGGCCTACCGCGCCGACGGCAGCCCGGCGGTGGCCGACTGGACCAACGGCAAGTCGGCGATGATCGGCAAGTCGTACGACGGCACGCTGGCCAACGCCGTCGCGGCCACCGGCGTCGACGGGCTCAAGACCATCGTCCCGATCTCGGCGATCAGCTCGTGGTACAAGTACCAGCGCTCCAACGGCGTCGTCTACAACTACGACTACGCCTCCTGGCTGGCCAACTACGTGGACACCGATCCCGAGGCGAAGTGCCAGGCCGTACGCGACAGGATGGACGCCGAGGACGGCGACGCGACCGGCAACTACAACGCGTTCTGGGCGCTTCGTGACTACATCGCGGGCCTGCAGGGCGACGTGTCCAAGGTCAAGGCGAGCGTCTTCGTCGCCCACACCAGCAACGACCTCAACGTGAAGCCGGACAACTTCTCCATCTGGTGGCAGAAGCTGGCGGAGCGCAACGTTCCCCGCAAGATCTGGGTGGGCCACTACCAGCACGTGGACCCGTTCGACTTCGAGGGCCGCCGCGACCTGTGGGTGGACACGTTGCACCGGTGGTTCGACTACTGGCTGCACGACGTGCGCAACGGCATCATGAACGAGCCCAGGGCCGACGTCCAGCTCTCGCCCACCCAGTGGATCACCCAGCGCGACTGGCCCGCGCCGAACGCCTCCACCGTGAGCCTGCGCCCCGGCGCCGACGGCTCGCTCGGGCTGAAGCCGGCCAGGCGCGGCACGACGGCGACATTCACCGACACCCGGCTGAGCGAGGAGCAGATGGTCGCCGACGTCGGCACCCCGCACCCGGGCCGGGTCGCCTTCACCACCGGAGAGCTCCCGACGAACCTGCGTCTTTCCGGTACGCCGAACGTCGACCTGAGGGTGTCGCTGGACAAGTCCACCTCGAACCTGACCGCCCTGCTCGTCGACTTCGGCGAGGACACCCGCGTCGACTGGCGGCGCGGCCTCGGCATCACCACGCTGACCGAGGAGAGCTGTCACGGCGAGAGCACGGCCCAGGACGACGCCTGCTACAAGAAGACGATCACCAACGTGGCCACCAGGCCGCTGGAGATCGTCGCCCGCGGCTGGATCGACGTGCAGAACCGCGACTCCTCGCTGATCTCACAGCCCGTTCCGCCCGGTACGCCGGTGAAGGTCGCCTGGGACACCCTGCCCCACGACTACACCTTCAAGAAGGGACACCGGATCGGCCTGGTGATCGCCGGCACCGACGCCGACTACAGCGGTGAGACGGGCACCGGCGCGAAGGTCACCGTGGACCTGGCCAAGAGTCAGGTACGCGTGCCGTTCGTGATCGGCAGCCCGCTGGCGGACGTGCCACAGGACAGGACGACGTTCCGCGGACCGGCGCTGCTCGACCTGCCGGAGCCGGAGAACACGTTCTTCTAACCCGACCCTGGCCCGGGGCTGAGGCAGCCCCGGGCCACCCTTTTGCCTACGTTTGCCGATTTTTCGCGCTATGGGGAGTCAAAGACGATGACGCACCCGTACGACGCCGGCCGCAGCCGCGACCCCGGCCAGGACCCACCCACCCAGTGGGACCCCCCTTCCACCGGCCCGTGGCCAACCCCTGGTTCGGACCAGTGGCTCACCTCGGAACCCGGCCATCGGGACGCGCCGGAGTCCGGGGACCTGTCGGGAACGGGCCGGGCAGACGACCTCGGGCCGGGTTTCCGGTCGCGGGACTCGCCCGGGTCGGGGGCCGATCCGTGGGATACGAGGGGGTTCGGGTCCGGTGCCCAGGACGCACCGGGGCCGGGGCAGCCGGTCGCCCCGGGGCCGGGGCTGCCGGTCGCTTCGGGGCCGGGGCTGCCGGTCACACCGGGATCCAGCGTGCTGGGATCCGGGGGTGACGGGGATGATGTGTGGGAACGGCGGCCGCGTACCCGATGGCCGGGGGAGGCGGAGCCCGATGTGCTGGACGGCTGGCCGGGGCGCGGGCACCTCAGGATGCGGGCCGTGGTGCCCGTCGCCGCCGGGATGGTGGCGCTGGCGGGGCTCGGCGCCTGGCTCGGGCTGAGCGGCGGCGATCCGGACGAGCGGCCGGTGGCGACGCCGCGGGTCAGCCTCATGGAGGTGCCGGGGGAGGTGGTCTTCACGCCGCTGCCGAGCCGTACGCCTGAGGAGCCCGAGACGGGCGGGCCCGCACGGGAGCCCGGCACCGAGCCCACGGCGGGCGCGCGCGAGCCGACCACCAAACCCCCCGCCCAGCCGAGCGCTAAGCCCTCCACGAAGCCGAGCGCCCGGCCGAGTGTGAGACCGTCGGCCAAGCCGAGTACGAAACCGAGCACGAAGTCCAGCGGCAAACCGAGCGCCAGGCCGTCCGGGAAACCGTCGGCCCGGCCGTCGGCGAAGCCCACCGAGCGGCCCACCGAGCGTTCCACGGACCGGCCCACCCAGAAGCCCAGCCCGCCCCCGTCGGGCGGGGAGCCGGAGCCCACGTGCGACAACTGGGTGGATTGTCATGATCTGCCGCCTGATTTCTGACCTCATACCAGGATGAAGATCTCGCTGACCCCCTTGGCCAGCGCCTGGATGTCCGCGCTCACGCTCACCTCCGGGTTGGCCGGATCGAACAGCACCGACAGCCGCTCCCGCATGCCCTTGGCGATCAGGGCCTGCCACACCTCGTTCGGGGCCAGCCCGGCGTCGAGGATGCGGCGGTGGTCGGAGTCGTAGCTGATCCGGTGGCCCCACAGGGTGACGGTCTGCGCGCCGAGGCCGATGGCGTTGCCGACCCGGGCGTCGACTTCGGCCTGCGCGCGTTCCTTACCCCAGGGGGAGCTCTGGCCGGTGTGGGTCAGGCCGTACTCGCGCGAACCGATCTGCGCCACGGTGTCCCAACCGAGCGCCTTGACCGCCATCCACTGGGCCTGCGCGGCGATGGCGGGCGTGATCGCGCTCTCCTGGCCGTCCAGGGTGACCTTGAACCCGCTGTACGACTTTCCGAACAGCCCCGAGGCGACGTACACGCGGTCCACCCCGGACGTCCGGATGTAGTCGTCCACCCGCGAGCGGGTCACGACCGGGTAGCGCGAGCGCATGTCCGCGACGCACTGCTCGGCCTTGCCGCAGCCGAGCTCGGGCACCACGACGCCCATGGCCAGCCGCTTGCCGGGCAACTGCGCCCGCAGCGCCTTGGTCGCCTCGGACACGAACCGCTTGACCTGCGCCGCCGAGGTGAAGTCACGGAAGCCCAGGTAGTCGGCGAACTTCACGCCCACCACCCCCGGCTTCTTCGCCGCCGTCACCAGCTTGGCCACCGCCGCCCTGAACTGCGCGTCACCGGCGCGGAAGTCGTCGGCCAGGTCGTTCTCCACCCAGATCCGCAGGCCGGCCTTGCCCGCGGCGGTGATCGCGGTGGCGAGGGGGGCGCCGGACCGCACGACGGGGCCGGGTCCGAGTTCGTCGGAGGGCGTCGGTGAGGGTACGGCGGGCCGGCCGTTCTCACCGGTGTCGCCCTTACCGGGGTCGGTCCCACCTGGGTCTGTCGTACCCGAGTCGGTCCCACCTGGGTCTGTCGTACCCGAGTCGGTCCCACCTGGGTCTGTCGTACCAGAGTCCGTCGTCCCTGGGTCTGTCGTACCAGAGTCCGTCCTGCCGGGGTCTGTCGTACTCGGGTCTGTCGTACCGGAGTCGGCCGGGGCGCGGTCGGTGCCTTCGGGGTTGGCCGGGGTCATGGCGTTGGGCGGAGGGCTGGTGAGGACCTGCTTCTTGCCGTCCACGTACCTCTCGTAGGTGACCTGGTTGTTCACCATGTTGGTGCACTTGTACCAGCCGCTCGGCAGTTCCTCGCAGAACGTCTGCCCACCCCGGCAGTTCGGCTCCTTCGACAGGTCCGTCTTCTCGTTGCAGCGCACGTAGTCCTGCGGCAACGGCTGCGCCTTCTCGAAGTTGGCCCCGCCGTCCGCCGCCCAGAACGCCGCCACCTTCGCCGCGTCCTGCGGCGGAGTCAGCCACTCGCACACCACGTACGACGGGGTGTCGGCGGGCAGCACGTCCTTGCACGAGTCGCCCTGCTCGACGTCCAGCGGTTTCTCCTGGGCCGACGAAGGCCGCGTACCGGATGGCCCGGAACCCGGGATGCTGCCCGGATCCGCGAAGGCCAGAAACGGCATGAAGAACACCAGCGCGATCACGATCCCCGCGACGGCGAACTGCTTCTCACGCCGGGAGATGCCGGTGAAGAACCCTTTCATCACAGCTCCCTGCCATAGTCGTCGCCGCTGTTCGGGCTGCAGTTGCTCCAGTAGCCGCCGCCCTTCATGTCCGGCACGAACGTGCCCTTGTCCTTGGCGACCGTCCACGACACGCTCATCGTCAGCGTGCCGCTGCCGCTCGTCGTTCCGGCCGTGCTGCTGCCGTCGCCGGTCCTGGTGCCCGACCACGAGACCGTGATCGTGCCCGACTCGCTGGTGGGCGCCCCCGGGCAGCCGGGACGGCTGGCGGGCGCGCCGACGGTGTAGGAGGAGCCGGAGACGCTGATGCCGTTCGAGCCGGAGGCCGAGGTGATCTTGCACGAGCCGTCACAGTCGAGCGCGAACGAACCCGACCTGCCCGATCCCAGCGACGCCGACGAGGACGACAACCGCGCGCTCGGCGGAGGCGGCTTCGGCAGCTCGACCTTCTTGGCCATCGGCTGCGCGGACTCCTTCGCCGAACCCCGGTCCGGCGCCTTCGTGGGCTGCTTGGACGGCTGCTTCGTAGGTGACTTGGTGGGTTGCTTCGTCGGCTGCCGGGTCGGAGAGGTCGTGGGCTCACGCGGCGGATCCGGCGAGTCGTCGCTGCTCCTGGTGTCGGACGGCTTCCGCGTGGCCCCGTCGTCCGGGTCCGCGGGCGTGCCGGTGGAGCCGGTGGTCGGCGGGGCGGTTCGCTCGGGTATGACCTGTCCCGGATCGACGGTCACCGGATTCTCCTGCGGCGGGACCTCCACCTCGGGGTCCGAGCCCGGCTCGGACAAGGTGATCACCGGCCGGGGGACGGGGGCCGCGGCCTCGCTGACCGTCGTCGGACGGGGCCGGGCATGGATCCCCGACCACGCCAGCCCCGCGACCAGCACCCCGGCGCCGACCAGCAACCCCACCCTCGCCACCGAACGCACCGAGATGCGCGCCTCGGGATCCGCCTCGTCGGGCCGGTCCTTCCAGAACTCCTCCCACTTCGCGCCCCGCCGTTCCCACGCCCGGAACTCGTCCTCAGCCAGCGGCTCCTCGGGGGTGGCCGCGGCGTAGGGGAGCGCGTAGGGATCGCGCTCGGGCGCATCGGCTCCGTCCCTGCGCGAAGACTCGGTGTCTCTGCGCGAAGACTCGGTGTCTCTGCGCGAAGACTCGGTGTCTCTGCGCGAGGACTCGGTGTCTCTGTAAGCAGGCTCGGTGTCCCTGTGCGGCTCGGCGTCCCTGGGCGGGATCGCGGCGTCCCTCCGCAGGAGTGCGGCGTCCCTGTTCGGGGGAACGGCTCCCGCCCGCGAGGCCGTGGCCAGGCGGAGAGCGCCACCGCCCGGGTCGGTCTCGTGGAAGTCGGTGCTACGGAGGCTGGTGCCGCGGGAGGCGGCGTCGGGCGCTTCGGTACCAGGTGAGGCAGCCCCGGGGGCGGCGATGCCGGGTGTGGCGGTTCCGGGCGCGGCGGATTCCGGGGCGGCGCCTCCGGGAGCACCGATCCCAGAGGCGGCGCTCCCAGAGGCGGCTGTCCCGGGTGTGGCGTTCCCGGGTGTGGCGGCGCTCGGGGAGGGGGTGGCGGTGTTGGGGGAGTCGGGTGTGGGGGTGGGTGGTTCGTCGGGTTCGGCGCCGTAGACGGGGGCTGCGAAGACGGGTGTCGCGTACGGGTGACCGCGACCGGGATGCCCCGCGTGGGACGAGCCACCGGACCGGGCCGGGCCGCCGAACCCCAGGGGCGGCCCGGCCATCGGTCCCATGGAGGGATCGGTGGTCTCGGCGTCCGGAGCGGCCCCCCGACCGGCTCCGAACTCGATCAGGGCATCCAGGTACCGGATCCCGGTGGCTTCTCCGGGCGTGTCACCGGAAGCACGCCCGGAGAAGGTGTGATCGGCCGAAACCCCCTCCGGGGAGGCGGTGGAGGAGGTTCCGGACCAACCCTCGGCAGAGGAAGAGCCGGATAAGGCACTCGTGGACGACGTGCCGGACGACGCCCCGGTGGATGACGGGCTGATCGGGGCGTTGGCGGAGAGCGGGGCGGACGGGGGACCGGCGGACGACATGCCGGTGGGGGAAAGGCGGGGGAGGGTGTCCGTGGGCGTGAGGTCCGGGTCGGAGGGCGAGGGGATCCGGCCGGGGGCAGCCGCGCCCGCCCCCGGTCGGACCCCGGCCCCGGTCGCCGTCGTGGGGTCGGCGACCGGGGTGTTCAGGGGAAAGGCCACCCGCCTGTCGGCATGAGCCGTCTGCGCGTCGGCGTGCCCTGCCCGCGTGTCCGCATGCGCCGCCCGGGTGTCCGCGTGCGCCGCCCGGGTGTCGGCGTGCGGAGCGGCATAGGCCGCCCGCGTGTCCGCGTGTGCTGTTCGTGGGTCGGCTTGTGCTGCCCGGGTGTCGGCGTGTGAGGCGCGGGTGTCGGCGGATGCCGCGGGTGTTGGGGTGAGGGCGCTTGGGGGAGTGGTGGCCAGGGCGGCGCCGTCGGCCAAACGGGCGTGTGGTGCGCCGCCCAACCCATGTGCCTGCACCGGAAACCCGTCGGCCCGCCACCCCACCGCCTCGACCGCCAGCGGTACCGCGAGTGGCAACAGGTCGGAGAGGGGCCCGCGTGGCGAGGCGATCGGCAGGTCGGTGAGCAGGCGGGCCGCGGGCAGCCCCCTGGGCGCGGCCAGGCAGGAAACACACCCGTACAGGTGACGCCCCAGCCGGGCACGGGTGCTACGGCTCGGCGCGGCGGCCCACTCCGCCACCCGCCCGCCCAACTGCGCACATCCCTGGCCGGAACGGGCAGCGGTCACCGCCGCCAGCCAGGTCTCCAGCCGCCAAGCCGCCTCCCTGACCGTGGCGTCGATCAGGGTCTCCGGCACGTCGAACAGCAGGGCGATCTCGGCGTGCGGCAGGCGGTGCCGTACGGAGAGATCGAGCAGTTCCCGGTACGGCCCGTCGAGCGCGATCATCGCCTCGGGCAGCAGGTCGGAGGTTCGGCTCGACCGGGCCCACGACCCGGTGCTCGCCGGGCGTGCGGCGGCCCGCGCGGCGCGGTGGGCGCGGGCCAGCGCGTACAGCCAGGGGCGCCACGCGGCCGGGTCGGCGACCTGGCCCGCGTACGCCGACGCGGTCAGCAACGTGCCCGCGGCGGCCAGCTCGGCGTCGGACTCGCCGAGCTCCGTCCTGCAGTAGTCGTACAGGTGAGGCCCGTAGTGCTCACACAGTTCGCGGGACACGTTTCTCCTCCGAGACGGACTATGGGTGCAGTCGCTGGGCGACCTCGGTGGCCCAGTACGTGAGGACGATCCGGGCGCCGGCCCGCCGGATCGCGGTGAGGCTCTCCTCGATGGCCCGCTCGCGCTGCAGCCAGCCGTGCCCGGCGGCGGCTTCCAGCGCGGCGTACTCACCCGAGGTCTGGTAGGCGGCGACGGGCACGTCGACGGCGTCGGCGACCCTGCGCACCACGTCCAGGTAGAGCCCGGCCGGTTTGACCATCACCAGGTCGGCGCCCTCCGCGATGTCGAGGTCTACCTCGCGCATCGCCTCGTGGAGGTTGGCCGGGTCCTGCTGGTGGGTGGAGCGGGTGCCGACCAGCGACGACTCCACCGCGGTGCGGAAGGGGCCGTAGAAGGCGGAGTCGTACTTGGCGGCGTAGGCCAGGATGGGCACGCGCTGGTGCCCGGCGGCGTCGAGCGCGGCGCGGATGGCGGCGACCTGGCCGTCCATCATGCCGCTCGGCGCCACCATGGTCGCGCCCGCGGCGGCCTGGGCGACGGCGACCCGGGCGTAGGCGCCCAGGGTGGCGTCGTTGTCGACGTCGCCGTCCCGGCCGAGCAGGCCGACGTGCCCGTGGTCGGTGTACTCGTCCAGGTTGATGTCGCCGATCACGACGGTGGCCTCGCCGACCTCGGCGGCGACGTCGGCCAGGGCGAGCTGGGCGATGCCTTCGGGGTCCCAGGCGCCGCGCCCGTCGGGATGCTTGGCCGCGGGGACACCGAAGAGCATGATCCCGCCCACGCCGGCCTGCGCCGCGGCGGCGGCGGCCTTGCGCAGGCTCTCGCGCGTGTGCTGGACCTGGCCCGGCATGGAGGGGATGGGCCGGGGCTCTTCGATGCCCTCGCGGACGAACAGGGGCTGCACGAGGTCCGACGGGTGCAGCCTGGTCTCGGCGACGAGCGCGCGCAGTGCCGCGGTACGGCGCAGCCGCCGCGGCCGGACGGACGGGTAGCTCATGGCCGTGCCCCCAGGATCCGCTCGGCGTGCTCCAGGACGGCCGCGGGCGGGCGCCGGTTCCAGTACCCGGCGTCGGCACGGGCGGTGATGCCGAGAGCGCGCAGCCGTACGAGATGCTCGGCGGTCTTGATCGCCAGGCCGCCCGGATCGATGACCGGCAGCCCGTGCAGCTCGCGGATGCCCAGGTGGACGAGGATCTCGTTGGGTATGCCCTCGGCCGGGACGAGCCACTGCGCGCCCGCCCTGGCCGCCCGCCGCGCGGCCTCGGTGTACGCGCGCACGAACGGGTCGAAGTCCTGGGCCAGCGCCCTGGTGACCACGTGGGCCCCGTCGGCGATCATCTCGTAGGCGGCCAGGGTGGCGCCGGCGGCCCGGATGTTGTCGGTGATCGGCTCGGCCAGGTGGGGGATGAAGCCGATCAGGCCCAGCCGGTGGCGTTCGTGGCGGGCCGCGTGCCAGGTGGCGTCGCCGTACCCGATGACCGGGATGGTGGCGCGCACGCGCGCGGCGGCGAGGCCGGGGTCCTGTCCGGCGCCGCTGATCCAGGCGTCGTGGCCGTCGCGCTCGGCCGCGACGGCGGTGCGCGCGAAGTAGTCGCCGAACAGCAAGCCGAGCGGGCCGAAGCCGACCAGTTCCTCGGGCAGTTCGGCGGCGTAGGTCTGCGGTGGCAGGGTGTGGATCTCGACGGTGGTGCCGGGTCCCGCCACTTTGGACAGGTGCTCCGCGTAAAGCTTGTCGAGGAGCGGCGAGCGGCCCTCGACGGCGTGCTTCTGGAACCAGATTCGCATGTCAGGTGTGCCTCACGGGAAGGGGGACGGTGTCGAGCATGGAGGCCTTGGCCAGGTAGGCGCGGGTGGCCTCGCCGTCGGCGGCGATCGCGCGCAGCGCGGCCACGGCGGCGGGCAGCCGGGCGGCGTCGCCGTCCTGCACTCCCGCGACCCTGGCCTCGCTGGCCGGGATGACGTGGTCGACGAGGACGGCGCGGCGGCGGCGCGCCCAGCTCTCCAGCGCGGCAGGCGGCTGGTGTCCCCCGAGTACGCCGGCGATGGTTCTGCCGAGGTCGACCGCGTCGTGGATGCCGGCGTTCATGTTGAGGCCGCCGGCGGTGGAGGTGACGTGCGCGGCGTCACCGGCGAACAGCACCCGGCCGTGACGGAAGGAGGCGAGCACGCCGCTGGCCAGGTCGTAGCGGTGCGTGCCGAGGATGTCCAGGTCGGTGAGGGCGAGGCCGGCCACCCGCCCGGGAATGGCCTCCCGGGGGGCGAGCCTGAGGATGATCCGCCAGTGGTCGGGCAGGCGGAGCAGGCTGCACGACTGGGCGGGATCGCGGACGTAGGTGAGCGGGGCCAGGCGGGGCAGCATCTCCTCCAGCGCCGCGCCCGTGAAGATCCGCAGCGCCTGGGTGGGATATCCGGTCTGGGGGAACGGCAGGCCGAGCGCGGACCTGACCGTGCTGTGGGCGCCGTCGGCCGCGACCAGGTAGCGGGCCCGCTCCCAGCCGCCCGCGGTCCTGACCCGTACGGCGGTGCCGGTGAAGGCCACGGCCTCGACCGGAGCCCGGAACCGGACCTCGGCATGCGCGAACGCGCTCAGCTCGGCCAGCAGCAGCGGCGTGAGCGCGGCCTGCTCGGCGTGCAGGCGGAACGGATGCGCGGTGAGCCCGGCCAGGCCCGCCATCGGCATCTCCGCCAGCACCGTCCCGGCCAGGTCGCGCCACTGCACCCGGTCCACGACGACGCCGCGGGCGACCAGCCCGGCCGCGACACCGAGCTCGTCCAGCAGGTCGAGCGTGGCCGGATGGATCGTGGAGGCACGCGAGCGGGTGCCGAGCGCCGGCTCGCGCTCCAGCACGAGCACCGGCACGCCCGCCCTCGCCAGCGTGAGCGCCGCGGCCAGCCCCACGGGGCCGGCTCCGGCCACGATCACGGCGCTCACGTCGGCACCCGCTCGCCGTCACGGTGCTTCCTGCGGCCGAGCGTGACCTCCTGGCCCGCGCTGGTCAGCGCCCACCACGCGCCGCACAGGTTGGAGGTCAGCACGACCCGCTCGTTGCCCTCGGCCAGTTTGCTGATGGCGCGCAGCGTCGGCATGCCGGTGCCGGTCACCAGCAGGACCGCGTCGGAGGCCGCTCTGGCGTGCTCGACCTGGCCGACGAGCTCCTCGGTGGTCACGTCGTACGGCGAGAAGCGCTCGCCCGCCCTGACCGGGATCACCCTGGTCACCCGCACCCCGGCCGCCGACCAGTAGCGGTCGGCGTGGTCGGTCAGCCACGGCTGGTACGGCGAGACCAGCGTGATCTCCTTCGTGCCCAGGTGTTCCAGCGCCCGCCGGGTGGCCTCGGTGGCCGAGGCGACCGGCAGGCCGAACTCTGTGCTGAGCTCGTCGCAGCGGCGCCGGTCCTGGTCGGGGCCGAGCAGGTAGCGGGCGCCGCTGCAGGCCATGACCAGGGCGTCCAGCGGCAGGCCGCCGAACGAGCGGATCATGGCGGGCAGCGCGTCGTTGTAGGCGTCCAGGCGCTCGGCCAGTTGCAGGCCGGGCCGTACGGGGAAGCGGGTGACGTGCAAGTCCGCGCGTCCGCCGAGCAGGCGCGCGAACTCGGGTTCCACCGCCGGGTTGGCGGGCGGAACCACGACACCCACTCTGGTCACGATCTGCCTCCCGATGGGTCGAGTGAGAAGAGCACGCGCAGCGCCTCGGCCAGTCCCGCGTCGCGGGCCACGCGGTTGCCGAGCTCGCCGCCGAAGAAGGCGTCCACCACCCGCTGGACGGTCCTGCCGACCTCCTCGCGGGCGCGCGCGTCCAGCTCGGGGACGCGGGCGGACAGGCGGCGCAGCTCCGCGTCGCAGACCGAGGCCGCCCGGTGGCGCAGTGCCGCCACGAGCACGGTGCCGCCGTTCCACGTGGGTGCCGGAGCGGGCCGGGGTAACAGCGTCGGGGCGGTCATCAGCAGCCCGACCACGACGCGGCGAGGATCGCCGCCTCGCGACGGGCGCGGGCGTCCATGGGGGGCTCGGCGTCCACCTCGACGCGGGCACCGCCGCCGAGCACCTCGCGGGCCGCGCCGCCGATCCGCGCGGCCAGCTCGTCCTGCTGCTCGCCGGTGAAGCCCGGCTCCACCGTGACGGTGAGCTTGCGCCGGGCGCTCACGACGCACGCTCCAGCGCCTGGTCGATCACGTTGATGGCCAGGTCGGACACCTGCCGGATGTGGCGCAGCCGGTGGACGGTGCGGGCGGTCGCCGCCGACAGCGCGGGCATGCCGTCGGTGGGCGTCTCGTCGGGGTTCTGGTAGGGGTGCTGGTACGGCCGGCGGACTTCGTCGTCGTGCATCAGGTCGCGGGGTTCGTCGTCGTGCATGAGGTGCTCCTACGAGGGGGTTCAGCGCTGGTCGGAGGGTTGCCGCTGCCCGGGGACGCCGGGCGGCCAGCCAACCCGGACTCCGGACGGATCGTGGATGCCGAACCTGGCCAGTTCCTCCTCGGCTTCCGCACGGACCTGGATGAAGCTGGCGCGCAGCTCGGCGAGCAGGTGGCGCAGCATCGCCACCTCCTCTTCGAGCGCGAGCACGCCGGGCATGGGCGCCCTGCTCGCCCCGCGGGCGACGCGCACGAGGGCGGCCGTCCCGATGATCGCCGTGATCACGAGGCAGGCGGTGAAGACGGAGGCGAACCCGGGGGCGGGCCCGCGCAGGAACGGGTGCTCGATCAGGACGGAGGCGGCGGCCACGCCGATGGCGCCGCCGAGCATCCTGGCCGTGTTGATCGCGCCGACCGCCGCCGCGTACTGGGCCGGTTCCGCGGCGATCGTGCCCGCGGTGAACGTTCCGGTGGACAGCAGGCCGAAGCCGCTGCCGAGCAGGACCGCGCCCAGCAGGCTCCACGCCGTGGGCGAGGGCTGGGCCAGCAGCAGCGCGCACCCGCCGCCGAGGACCAGCGCGCCCAGGTAGATGACGCCGTTGAGGCTGAGCTTGCGGCCGGCCAGCGTCGCCATCGGGCTGGCCACGATCATCGCGATCGAGATCGGCGTCAGCCACCAGCCGATCTGTATCGTGTCGAATCCGCTTTCGCGCAGGTAGAGCGGACCTGTCGCGAGCACGATGAACGACAGCGCGCCGTAGAGGAACGACGCGGTGCCGCCCCACAGGAACCCGGGGCGCCGCCACAACGTCATGTCGATCGCCCCCGCCGGGTGCCGCCACGAGGTGGCCAGCGCCGCGGCCAGCAGGACCAGTGCCGCGCCCACGCAGATCAGCGTCCGGTCGGAGGTCCAGCCCCACACGTCGCCCCTGGAGACGGCGATCACCGCCGTGGCGATGGCGCCGATGAGCGCGAAGGCGCCGAGGATGTCGGGCATGCGGCGGATGGCGCCCAGCGAGCGTGGCAGGGCGGGGGTCAGGCACAGCAGCAGGCCCGCGAGGATCGCTCCCGGCAGGAACAGGCCGCGCCAGCCGTACGCCTCCATGAGCCACCCGCCACCCCCTTGCAGGGCGAGCGCGCCGATCCCCGATGAGGCGCCCCACAGCGCGACCGCCCCGGCACGGCGCGAGGGTGGGAGCTCGCCGAGCAGCAACCCCAGCGACGCGGGGAACATCATCGCGGCGCCCAGGCCCTCTGCGAGCCGCCCGGCGAGCAGAATGTGCCAGGCGGGCGCCAGGATCACCGCGGAGGCGCCGAGGCCGTAGATCAGGAGTCCGAGCGCGAGCACGCTGCGCCGGCCGAACAGGTCGGCGAAGCGGCCCGCCGTCGCCAGCAGCGCGGCCACGGCCGCGAAGTTCCCCGTGCTCACCCACGTGATCTCGGCGAGCGGCAGTCCCGCCGTCATGGGATCGGCGCTCAGCAGGGGTACGGCCAGCGTCGTCGCCGTGCTGTCCGCCATGATCGCCACCACCGAGCCCGAGGCGACCAGGCGCAGCAGGACGTAGCCACGGCGGGCGCGGTGGCGGTGCGGGCGCCGCCGCTTCCTGGCCTTCTTCTCGGCGGCCTTCTTGGCCGCCGGAGGAAGCGTGACGTGCTCACGGATGGGCGTGAGCGTCATTGTGGGCTCCGATTGGGGACGGTCGCAGCGACCAGGCGCTCCGCGGTGCCCACCAGGCGGGTCTCGGGTTGCGGCTCCGGGGGCGGGGCGGTCAGTCCCGCCAGGGTGCGGATGGCTCGTAAGGCGATGTCCAGATGCTCGGCGCAGCGCCGGCGCACGCGTTCCTCGAGGCCGGTCACCTGGGCGAGCCTGATCCTGAGCGGCTCGACGGTGGAGACGCGCTCAAGGTCGCCGAGCACGGCGAGCCTGGCCGGCCAGCGCAGGTCGTGCGCCACGCGGTCGAGGGTCTGCGCGGCGATGTCGGCCGGGTCGGCGATGGGCCGGCACAGCAGCCTGGCGGCGGTTCTGAGCGCCAGGGAGGCGGTCCTCTCGTGGTCGCTGAGCCGGTGTTCCAGCGCGTTGCGCAGCACGCGGGCGCGGTGGTCGAGGGCGGGCGCGCTCCAGCCCAGCACGAGCAGGCGGTCGGAGCCGACCTCGGTGTGCCATCCGGCCAGGCCGATCTCGCGGGCCATCCGGTGGTGGACGGCCCAGAGCCGGTCTTGGGCGCACGAATCGGGCTCCGCCCACACCTGGACGCCGCCCAAGGGCAGGTCGGCGGTGCGTATCCGGGCTTCAGGACCGGCTATCCGAACGCAGATCTGCTGGATGGCGAGGGCCTGCGCGCCCTGACCGGTCTGGTCTCTGACGAACCACGAGCTGCCCTGGATCACGTCCCGGCCACCTCTCGTTGTTAAGTGGCAGTTATCAGATACGGTTTTGATAGTGCTCAGATGTGTTCTAGCGTGTCAACTGTCACTTTCGTCATGAGAAGATTACGCAGGTCAGGGGGCCTTCCTTTACGCTGTGGTCAGTCCGCTCCCGACGGGAGGTTTGGTGGCAAATTTCGCTGAGCGACTCGATCACGCGCTGAGCAAGCGCGGATACACGGGTGCTCAGGTGGCCGCCGCCCTGACGACCGCCGGCATCCCGATCACCAGGGCATATGTCAGCCAGTTGCGCACGGGCAAGCAGACGAACCCGACGCTCCAGGTGCTCCAGGCCCTGGCCAGTTACCTTCAGGTGAGTGTCGGCTGGCTTCTGGGTGAGGACTATCTGGAGTCCGGGGCCATGCAGGACCTGCAACTGCGCGCCGCCGCGATCGGCGCCTCCGCCTCCGGCCTGTCCGAGGGCTCGCTGGACCTGCTGCGCGACGTCGTCGACATCGCCCGCCGCGCCGAGGGACTGCCCGCCAGGACCGCCACCAGCGACCTGCCGGACGCCGCCAGGCTCAGCGACATCGCCGTGACCGCCCTCGCCGACCGCCTGCGCGGCCTGCGCCTGGCGGCCCGCATGTCGCCCGCCGACGTGGAGTTCGCGCTCGGCCGCGGGGTGGCCGCCGTCGCCGCGATCGAGGAGGGCAAGCTCGCCCCCGCGCCCGCGACCGTCGCCCGCATGCTCTCCCTGTACGGCGTGTCCGCCCCCCACCTGCGCGAGCACCTGATGACGCTGGCCAGAGGTGAGCGCGAGCCGTCCTGGTACGACGCCAGCACCGTCTCGCCCCTCGCGGCCACCGTCTACGCGCTGGAGGAGCGGGCCTCGGTCATCAGGACCTACCAGACCCAGACCGTCCCGCCGCTGCTGCAGACCGAGCTCTACGCCAGGGCCGCCATCCAGGTGGCGGGCATGGCGACGCCGGGCCTGACCTCGGTCGACGACGCCGTCCAGGTGCTGCTGACCCGCCAGGCGCTGCTGACCAGGCCCGACGGGCCGGTGTTCTGGGCCGTGGTCGACGAGAGCGCCCTGATGCGCTCGATCGCCGGGCCCGACGTCCAGGCCGCCCAGCTCGACGCGCTGATCCAGCACGCCAAGCGGCCCAACGTCTCGATCCACATCGCGCCGATCACCGACCCGGCGTACCTGCCGCGGACCGGGCCGTTCACGTTGTGGCGCTTCGCCGAGCCGTACGAGCCGGACCTGGCCTGCGCGCACTCGATCGAGTCCGACGAACTGGTCACCGACGGCACCGCGATCGAGGTCTACCACCAGGCGTTCGCGAAGCTCTCGGTGATCACCACGACCCGCGACGAGACCCTCGACATGCTCTACGCTCACCGCCAGCGCCTGGGTCCCTGATCACCCTGGGTGAGCCTCTGTAAGCCCGGCAGGCGGGTTTCGGGCAGGGGGTCCGCGAGGGCCCCGGAGAGGGCCGCCGAGCTTGTCCGGTGAGGGGCCCGCGTAAACAGGCCTGTCCGGTATGGGCGCGGCTCACTCGGGGAGGGCTCCTACCAGGGGTTTTCCGGGGGCCCTCCGGAGGCTCAAACAAAAAAGAAGTATTTCCCGAAATAGCTATTGCCAGACCACGGCGATTATGGATCATTATTGACTTCGGTCACCGCGTGGGGTCAGGTGCCAACTTTCCCGTGATTGTTTGTGGCGAGGGGAAAGGGCCCACACTCAATGCGTCAACGCGCCATCCGAAACCTGGCCAATCTCGTGACAGAGAAAGCCACGCCGACCCGAGTACTAGACGCGGCAGCCGGAGGAAAGAACAACTTCTTCGCTGACCGGGACGCGGTGCGCCGCTACGACAGCGCCGCCGCCGTGAGCGCCACCGCCGCCAGGGAGGTCCACGGCTTCCTGGCCCGAGTCATCCGCCATCTGTCGTCGGTGGGAACCGACCAGCACCTCGTGATCGGCAGCGGCGTCCCCGGAGGGCTCCCGGCCGGCCGCCTCCTCCACGACGTCGCCCGAGCTCATCCACTCACCCCCAACGCCCGGGTGGTCTACGCCGAGTCCGACCCGATGATCCTGGCCAACGCGCACGCCACTATCGAACCGATCAGCGACCTGGTGCGCGTCGTCGAAGGAGAAGCCCGGGAGATCGACACCTTGCTCAACGACCGGATCGTGAGCACGTTCATCGACTGGGACCGCCCGGTAGGCATCATGATCGTCTCTGGGCACAGCATCCTGGACGACGAGGAGTTCCGCTACGTGCTCAAACGGCTCGGGCAGGCCGGTCCACCCGGCAGCCATCTGGGGCTCCTGCAGGCCACCCTTGACGGCATCCCCGCCGAGTTGCTGCCCGCCGTGTACGACCTGATCGCCATGACCCTGCCCGGCTACGCGACCCGCGACCGCGAGCGCCTGGCAGCCGTCCTGGACGGCCTCGACCTGGTCGACCCCGGCCTGGCGTGGGTCTCGCAGTGGCGTCCAGACGCCCACTGCAACCCCATTCCACCGGAGTCCTCGGGCAACTACGGGGCCGTCGCCATCCTGCACTGAACACCTGCCCGGGGGTACGGCCCGCCGTACCCCCGGGCGGGAAGGCACGAAGGAGGAGAGGCCCCTGGGGTCAGTCCCACCAGAACGACCAGGCATGGCCGCCGACCAGTTGCTCCGCGTAGCCGATCAGGTCGCCGGCCCCCTGCACCACGTTGTCCGGGCAGAACGTCCAGTGCTCGGCCGCCACGTGCAGGGCATGCTCGACGTCCCCGGGCGGCGCGGCCACGCTCAGTTCGAGGGTGTTGAAGCCGAGGCTCACCACTCGGGCGCCGAAACGGTCCTCCCAGCTGCGGATCACGGCGGCCAGCGGGACCATCCACTCGTTGTGGTGCAGCGCGCCCTGCCAGCCCATGACGGCCAGCGCGTCGGCGCCCCGGTCGACCGCGGCCAGGCCCATCGGCATGCCCCGGGACGCCAGCTCGCCCGCGTACCAGTCGGCGACGGCGCCGGGCTCGGCCACCAGCACGCCGGGCGGGGCCAGCCCCGGGCAGAGCGCGCCGAAGGGCTCCAGCTCGCTCAGCGCCTCCGCGGGCACCTGGGCCACCCACTCCTGCCAGACCTCGGCCATGAAGCCCTCGGCGGTGAAGTGCTCGATCTGGCCGGCGTCGTCGGGCACCACCTGGCCCGCCGCCCACGGCTGGGCCGATTCGTCGAGCAGGACCGGCCATAACCCGCTGCGGGCGTGCTCGGCGCGGAAGGCCGACCACTCGGCGCCGGTGACGGGCTCCTCGCTCATCCAGAACGCGGGCCTGGCCGCCTTCTGCGCGAACCCGGGATCGGGCCAGACCAGGTCGCCCGCGGGCACGCCGACGGCCAGGGTGCGCCCCATGCCGCCGTCGGCGAACAACTGGCGCAGCTCCTGTGGCAGCCGCAGATCATTCACGCCCATCGGGGGAGATGGTAGTGCCGAACGCCGACATCGCCTCGGGCGGCGGGACATTTGTCCTGGGCGATCCTGGACCGACGTTCCTTCCTGCGGCGGGGCGGGGTCGGCACCGTTGAGTGCATGAAGATTCTGCTCGCGGCAGCCGTACTGCTGACCGGATGCGCCGACGCGCGCACGGCGGCCGTCACCACCGACACGGTCGTCACCACCGACAAGGGCGCGGTGCGCGGGACGGAGGCCGGCGGACACCGGCTGTTCCAGGGCATCCGCTACGCCACCGCGCCCCGCTGGGACTCCCCGCGGCCCGTCGCGGCCTGGCGGGGCGTCCAGGACGCCACCCGGCCGGGCAGCCCGTGCCCGCAGGTCGGGGCCGACTACGCCAAGATCACCAGCGAGAACGAGGACTGCCTGTTCCTGAACGTCACCACCCCGGCCAGGAAGGGCACCAAGCGGCCGGTCATGGTGTGGATCCACGGCGACGGCGCGCTCGGCGCGGGACACCTGTCCGACGCCAGAACGATCTCCGCCGCGGGCGACGCCGTCGTGGTCACGATCAACTACCGGCTCGGCGTGTTCAGCGGCTTCGGGTACCCGGGCCTGCGCGACGGCGGCACCTACGGCCTCCAGGACCAGCAGGAGGCGCTGCGCTGGGTGCGCCGCAACGCCGCGGCCTTCGGCGGCGACCCCGGCAACGTCACGGTGTTCGGCATCTCGTTCGGGGCCCTCGCCATCGGCGGGCACCTCACCTCGCCGGGCGCCAAGGGACTGTTCCACCGGGCCGCCATGCAGAGCGGCGAGACCATGATGGACATGCCCGCCGGCAGCATGGTCCCCGGCCTGGAGGCCCTGCCGTCCTACGCCTGGCGCCCGCCGGCCCAGACCGAGGCGCTCGGCCGCATGTACGCCGGGCAACTCGGCTGCGCCGACCTGGCCTGCCTGCGCGGGCTGCCGGTGAAGAAGATCCTCGCCGTCCCGCAGATCATGAACGCCTTCCAGTCCTACACCTACGGCAACGCCGTCCTGCCCGAGATCCCCTCCAAGTCCCTTGAGAAGGGCCGCTTCCACCGCGTACCCGTGCTGGCCGGGGCCACCAAGGACGAACACCGCATCTTCGCCGCCATGCGCGGCAAGATCGCCTACCCGCAGGCGCTGAAGGAGACCTTCGGCGAGCGCACCGCCGAGGTCGCCAGGGAATACCCCCTCAAGAGGTACGGCAAGCCCGCCGTCGCCTGGGCCGCGGTCATGACCGACCGCATGTGGGCCCGCGGCACCCATGCCCAGAACACCCTGCTGGCCAGGCGGACACCCGTCTACGGCTACGAGTTCGCCGACCGGGACGCGCCGATGTTCCTGCCCATCAAGGCCGGCTTCGACCTGGGCGCCTATCACGCGGGCGACCTGCCGTACCTCTTTCCCGAGAAGGGACTGAAGCTCACCCCCGCCCAGCGCGAGCTGTCCGCCCAGATGGTCTCCTACTGGACGAACTTCGCCCGCACCGGCGACCCCAACGGCGCGGGCCTGCCCACCTGGCCCAGGCTCAAGGGCGGCACCCTGTCGCTGGAGCCGGGCAGGATCCGCCCCATCGACTACGCCGCCGAGCACCGGCTGGCCTTCTGGAACTAGCGTGGACCCATGACCGTGCGCGTGCTGATCGCGGAGGACCAGGGCATGATGCGCGACGCCCTGGCCCTCCTGCTCGGCCTGGAGGACGACCTGGAGATCGTGGCTCAGGTCCCGACGGGTGAAGAGATCGTCGCGGCGGCCCTGGAGCACGCGCCGGACGTCGCGCTCCTCGACATCGAACTGCCCGGCCGCAGCGGCCTGGACGTCCTGCCGGAGCTGCGCTCGGCGCTGCCCGGCTGCGCGGTGCTGGTCCTGACCACCTTCGCCAGGCCCGGCTACCTGCGCAGGGCGATGGAGGCGGGCGCCGCCGGCTTCCTGGTCAAGGACGGCCCCGTGGAAGAGCTGGCCGCCGCCATCAGGAGGGCGGTGGCGGGGGAGCGCATCGTCGACCCCGCGCTGGCCGCCGCCGCCCTGCACGCCGGGCCCAGCCCGCTGACCGACCGCGAGCGCGACGTCCTGGCCGCCGCCCTCGACGGCGCCACCGTCGCCGACGTGGCCGCCCGCCTGCACCTGTCGGAGAGCACGGTACGCAACCACCTGTCGTCGGCCATCGGCAAGACCCACACCAGGAACCGGATCGAGGCCGCCCAGCTCGCACGGCACAATGGTTGGCTGTGACGACCTATGACGCGGTATTGAGCGACCTCGACGGAGTCCTCCGGATCTTCGACCACGCCGTCCAGTCCGACATCGAGGCCCGCTACGGCCTGCCCCTGATCAAGACCGCGTTCCGTCCCGACCTCCTCCTGCCCGCCACGCTCGGCCAGATCACCTCACGTCAGTGGGTCGAGGCGGTCGTGGCCGAGCTGGGCGGTCACGACAGCGCCAGGCAGGCCGTGGAGGAGTTCGCCGAGGTGCCGTTCTGGGTGGACGAGGAGGTCAGGGCGGTGCTGGCCAAGGCGCAGGAGCGGGTGCCGCTGATCATCGTCACCAACGCCATGGACAACCTCGACGCCCACCTCGACCGCCTCGGCCTCACCTACTTCGCCGACGCCGTGGTCAGCAGCGCAAAGGTCGGCCACGCCAAGCCCGACAGCCGCATCTACCAGATCGCCGCCGAACACGCCGGGGTGGCGCCCGAGCGCTGCCTGTTCATCGACGACCGGCTGGAGAACGTCGAGGGCGCCCGCGCGCTCGGCATGACCGGCATCCACTACCGGGGCATCGAGGACCTGGCGCCGCTCACGCGCTAGCCATGTCGAAGAAGCGGCGCTCCAGGGAGACCGCCCGCCGGAACACCCCCAGCACCTCCTCCCGCCGCCCCTCGCCGAACGTCTTCCCGAGCCGGTCGAGCTCCCCGCGCAGGAACCCCACCCAGGCACGGAACTCCGGCCCCTCGTGCAGCTCGATCCACTCCCGGTGCACGAACCCCTCGGGCAGCGGCTCCCGCGCCCGCGACGCCCAGTCGAGATAGCTCCACTCCGCCACGCACAGCACCGCCACGATGAGCGCGTAGTCCTGCGCCACCCTGACCTCGTCCATGAGCCCCCGGAACTCCGCCGTAACCGCCTCAGGCGCCGCCTCGGTGCTGCCCCCGAGCTGGGCCAGCGCCCGGTGGAAGTAGGTCTTCTCCTCCGTCGTGGCCACCTGTCCCAGAAACTTCCCGTACGGCACGCGGGCCTCGAACGTGTCCGCGCTGGCCACGGCCGCCCCGAGCAGTGCGGTGAAGGAGTCGACGAACAGGAAGTCCTGCTCCAGGTAGTGCCGCATGTCGGCGGTGCCCTTGGTGATGGCGGCGGCGAACGCGTGCCCGGCCACCGCCTCCCACTCCTCTGCGCACTGCTCATGCAACCACGTGCTGAAAGCGTCATCACTCATGCCCGCGACTCTAAACACCCCACCCCCAACCCCGCCAACCTGCGGCCTTCGGGTTCGGCGGGTGACGGCGGGGCAGGTGGGCGCCGACGCGCGAACCCCGCCGCGGCCGGGGGTGCCGGGCGGGCGGGGTCGGGGCGCGGGCAGAACTCCGTACCAGAGGAGATCACCGCCACGGCGCGGGCCGCGCCGCCCGCGCCGGGCTCAGGTCGGCCCTAGTAACCACCTCCCGTCGTCTTCGTCGGCTTCGGGGTGGGATCGCCGGCGGGCGCGGGGGTGGCGGGGCGTGCGCCCGCCGGCCGGAGAAGCCCGATCAGGCCGTGCTTGGCGCCGTCGATGCCGGCCGCGAACCACACGGCGTTCTCGCCGCCCGTCGCGGCGGTGCCGGGCTCCAGGTCCCAGAGGCCGGGCAGGACGACCGGGCGGCCGTTCGCGCCGCGCAGCGCGCCAAGGTGGCGGCCGCTTCTGAAGGCGTGCACGGTGCCGTCGCCGAAGTTGCCGACCAGCAGCGAACCGGCCAGGGCGCCGAAGCCGCGCGGCGCCGTGGTGATCGCCCACGGGGCGTTGAGCGGGCCGCGGCCGATGCGGCCGGTGAGCCTGCCGTCCGGGCTGAACCGGCTCAGGAACCCCTTGCCACGCCCGGGAACCGCCTTGCCGGTCCGCGGATCGCGCAGCGCCGAGGCGACCCAGACCGAGCCGTTGGCCACCGCCACGTTGAACGGATGGTAGTTGCGGGGCAGGGCCCGGTCGCGGAACTGGGAGCGGCCCAGCCGTACCCGGTTGAAGTCGTCGTCGAAGGCGTGGATACGGCCACCGGCGAAGTCGGCGGCCAGCAGGAACGAGCCCTCGTCGCTCTCCAGCATGGCCAGGCCCTTGTAGTCGGCACCCCGGGTGAACGCGGCGATGATCGCGTTGGCGGGGTCGGCCTCGGCGTTCCAGCCGGTGATGGCGCCGCTCGGGCTGGCGAAGATGAACGTGGCGGGCTTGCCCTTGACGGTGAAGCCCTCGCCGGTGTTGACGACCTGGCCGGTCGGCGCGCCGCCGGGGACGGCGACCTCGGTCCGCTCCTTCTTGCCGTTGCCCGAGTAGACGGTGGCGGTGCCGGTTCCGGTGTTGGAGACCCACAGGGTCTTGCCCATGGCCAGGCCCCAGGGGTTGACGACCTTGGGGTCGGTGACGGCGGCCTTGCCACGTACGTCGGAGACGAGGTTGACGACGTCGAAGCGGTTGCGGGGGGTGGTGGATTGCGCGGGGGTGGTGAGGGTAGCTCCCAGCACGACCGCGACAGCGCCGAGCGTGATGATGCCGCGTCTATGGGGGTGCCGCATCCGTGCCTCCTTGGTATGCGCTTGTGACGCGAGATACGCGGGAGGCGGGAGACTGGTTCATCGCTCGTCATGACCGGGAATGGGACAGACATGGAAATACTGGGCATTGATATCGGAGGCTCGGGGATCAAGGGCGCGCCCGTGGACGTGGAGGCCGGACGCCTCACGCAGGAGCGCCTGCGCATCCCCACGCCGCATCCGGCCAAGCCCGCCGCCGTGGCCGAGACCGTAGCCGAGATCGTCAAGCACTTCGCCTGGCGCGGCCAGGTCGGCGTGACGTTCCCCGGCGTGGTCACGGACGGCGTGGTCAAGACCGCCGCGAACGTGCACCACTCATGGGTGGGCGTCAACGCCTCCGAGCTGTTCGACGGGGCCCGGGTGATCAACGACGCCGACGCCGCGGGCCTGGCCGAACTCGCCTTCGGGGAGGGCAGGGGGCGCAAGGGGACCGTGCTGATGCTGACGTTCGGCACGGGGATCGGCAGCGCCCTGTTCATCGACGGCACGCTCGTGCCCAACACCGAGCTCGGCCACCTCGAACTGCACGGCAAGGACGCCGAGCACCGCGCCTCCGACCGCGCCCGCGAGGAGCACGACCTCGGCTGGAAGGACTGGGCGGAACGCGTCGAGACCTACCTGAAGCACGTGGAGATGCTGTTCTCGCCCGCGCTGTTCATCATCGGTGGCGGCGTCAGCAAGAAGGCCGACCGGTTCCTGCCGCACGTCAAGATCGACACCCCGGTCGTGCCGGCCGCGCTGCAGAACGAGGCGGGCATCATCGGCGCCGCCCTCACCTGCGCAGCCGGTCCGCACGCTCCCGCGTGAGCGGGTCGCCGGGCGCCAGCCGTAGCGCGGTCTCCATGGCGGCGGCGGCCTCCTCCCGCCGCCCGAGACCCGCGAGCGCCAGCGCCCGCGCCGAGTGGGCGTCGGCCTCGTCCTCCTGGCCCAGGCCCAGCGTCAGGGCCCGCTCGAGGTCGTCGAGCGCCTTGCCGTACAGGCGCAGATCGACCCGCACCTGACCGCGGCCCGACAGGGCGCGGGCGGTGGCGGCGGGCTCGCCTCCCGGGCGGGCCGCGAGCGCCTGTGTGAACTCGGCCTCCGCGTCCGCCGGCGAGCCCAGCCGCCACAACGCGAAACCGAGGCCGGTCCTGGCCTCCACGTCGGTGCGGTTGACCTCCACGGCCTGGCGGTAGAGGTCCGCGGCGGCCCGGTGGTCGCCGCTGGTGGCCACCACGTTGGCCAGTGCCGACAGCGAGCGCGCCGTGGAGACCCGGTCGGCCAGCGACTCGAACCCGTTGAGCGCCCGCCTGAAGCTCTCCCGCGCCGCGCTCAGGTCGCCCTCCACCAGCGCGATCTCGCCGTGCAGCGCCATGGCCTGGGCCTGCCTGCGGGTGTCGCCCGCCATCTGGTAGCGGGTGGCGGCGACCGAGGCGAGGCGGCGGGCGCCGGTGAAGTTGCCCTCGCCGAAGGCGGCCGCGGCGGCCTCGGTGAACACGCCGGTGTCGGCGGGCGGCCCGCCGGAGCCGGGGCCGGGATCGGCGAAGGCGTCGCCGGCCCCGCGCACGACCTCGATCAACTGGTCCTGCCCGAGCTGGTACCACGTGCCGCGCAGCCGCGTCGTGGCCGTCAGCAGGTGCCGGGCGACCAGGGCGTCGGCCACCTCGTTGCGCATGTCGGCCGTCCTGGTCAGGCCGCGGAGCTTGGTGTCGCGCGTGCCGTACTCCGTGATGAACGCCGACTCCACCCAAGCGCGCACGTCCGCGACGGGCACGCCGGTCTCCAGCGCCGCCTCCTCGGTGGCCCGCCGGTAGAAGGCGGTCAGCGCCTGGGCGACGCCGGGCGTGCCGGTCAGGCCGGGATCGGCCCAGCTCTGCGCGCAGACGATCTGCAGGTGCAGCGGCTCGACGAGGGGATGCACCACGCTCGCGGCGTTGCCCAGCAGGTCGGTGTGGGTGCTGGTGCGCAGCCGGTCGACGAGCGCGCGCGCCTCCTCGTCCGGCAGCTCCCTGCCGGTGCCACGCCTCGGTCCCTGTACGGCTTCCGCCGCCGCCCGCTCGTCGAGCCCGTCGAGCCGCCGGTAGTTGACGGGCACCCCGAGCAGGCCCTCGCCGGCGTTCACCGAGGCGAGATGGTCGTCGCGCACGACGAGCAGCAGGTTGAGCGAGGGGATCTCGGCCAGTGCCGCGGCGAGCTGGCGCAGCAGCCCGTCACGCTCGGCCACGCGGGTCGGGAAGGCGCTGTAGACCTCCTCGAACTGGTCGACGGCCGCCAGCAGCCGCCCGCTCGGCGGCATCTCGGTGACCCGCCCGGCGAGGAACTCGGCGACGGTGGTGCCCGGCGTGGCCGGCGCGCCCCAGTCGCTGAGCACCGAGTAGACGAACGCGTTGTGCCCGGCGGCGACGGCGCGGGGCGGGGCGGGCGGCGCGAGCCGGCTCGGCCGCACCGTGACCACGTGCGGCTCCTGTTCGAGGAGCGGCAGGATGCCGGCCTGCAGCAGCGAGGTCTTGCCCACCGCGGGCGGCCCGTGCAGGACGGTGACGCGGTCGGCCAGCCAGTCGAGGGAGAGGTTGCGGGCCTGGACGCGGCGGCCGAAGAATAGATGGGCCTCGGAGCGCAGGAAGGGGCGTGGACCGACGTAGGGCGAGCCGTTCATCACGTCCCTCTCAGCCGCGAGTCGAGCATGGCGGTGAAGTCCTCCAACGACATCCAGAAGATCTCGATCTGCTGCCGGCCCAACCGCTTGTCTAGGTATTCGCGCACCGCGGCCCTTCGTTTCACCCGCGGATCGAGCTGAAGGCACACGTGGGTGCTGCGCTGGCCGTCCGGCATGGCGATCATGAGCGACTTGAAGAGGGTCCAGAAGGTCGAGTCGCGCAGGCTGTAGCCGAGGAAGAGCAGCGGGGCGCGGCGCAGCCGGGTGCGGACGTACGACGGCACGATGGCCGCCCGGTCGGCCTCCGGGGTGAGGCTCTTCTCGCGCCCGTCACGGGCGTGGCGGACGTGGAAGTCGATGTAGTCGTCCTCGGTCAGCACCATCGAATGGGGGATCGAGTGGTGTCCGTGCAGGTGGAAGACAAGAGGACGCTCGGCAGTGGGGTCCTCGGGCAGGGGCGGCCGCCGCTCGTCGTCATCGTCCACCCCGGAGGAATACCACGGACTCACATTCCAGGTCGGCCTTTTACCCGCGCGCAGCAACGCCTCCACCATGAAATCGTCGTAGTTGGTCGTTAAATACAGAGGAAGATCGCAACGTGCCAAGATGTGGTGGATATCAAGTTGATCGGTAGTTAACGTGACTTGCGAGAAAACTGTCCGGTGGAGTGCCCGTTTGAGTTGGTTCGCATCGTGATTGAACTCCATCACAACTGCATACTGCATGACGCTGGACAGGTTGTCGGTGTCGTGGTAGGGATAGCCCACTCGATCGGCCCAGTCCTTGGCCAGTGCCGCGCCCGTGGGCAGGCCCTGACTCGCCCCGGCACCCAGGAAAGGGACACACTCTTTCTCCTTAATTGACTTAACCAGATTCTCCCAGCCTCTAGTGCTCTGCACGTTTCCTGCCGTTCTGGTCCAGGTGGAATCTTCAGTAATCCGGATGGAACGGCGTGAGTCAACGGCCAGGAAAAACGCCATATCTCTCCGACGGCAGGCAGTCTGGAAGCACGGGGTCCTCGCCTACCATTGAAGCTTGACAAGGTGAGGCGTTCAATGCGTACAAATCCCCATTAGCGGGACATATCTCCGGTTTAGAATGACAGGGAGCGATCGGCGTGACACTAGGGGCGTCCGAGGGTGGAGCGAAATCCCGCGTCACCGTGTGGGGCAAGGAAATTCCTTTCCGTAACCCCAATTTCACCGGGCGTATCTCCGAGATCGAGGAACTGAGACACGGCCTGGCCCGGGAGAGCGCGGCCGTGATCGACCAGCCGCCCCAGGCCCTGTTCGGACTCGGCGGCGTCGGCAAGACCGAGATCGCGGCCGAGTACGCCCACCGCCACCGCGGCGACTACGACCTCGTCTGGTGGATCCGCTCCGAGCAGGAGACCGCCGTGGTCAACGGCCTGGTCGCGCTCGGCCGCCGGATGCAGCCGCCCGGGTTCCGCGCCGAGGAGCGCGACTACTCGGCGCAACTGGTCATCGAGGCCCTGGAAAAGGGCGAGCCTTACGGAGACTGGCTGATCATCTTCGACAACGCGAACAACGCCGGGATGATCTCGGAGTACATCCCGCGGGGGCGGGGACACGTGATCATCACCTCTCGCGACTCCCACTGGCGCAAGGCGCTGGGCGTCTCGGGGATCGAGGTGGGGGAGTTCACCCCCGACGAGACCGTGGAGTTCCTCAGCAAGCGGGTGCCGGCCCTCACCGGCAACAGGGCCGAGGCCGCCGTGCTGGCCGCCGAGCTCGGGCACCTGCCGCTGGCCGCCGAGCACGCCGCCGCGTACATGAACGAGACCGGGACCTCCGCCGCCGAGTACCTCACCAAGCTGCGCGACAACGCCCACGAGCTGCTGGCGCGGGAGGTCGACATCCCCTACCCGCTCGCCGTGGCCGCCACCTGGGGCGTCTCGCGCGATGCCATCTCGGCGGAGGCCGACACGCTCTTCCAGGTCATGGCGTTCTTCGCGCCGGAGCCGATCGCCGAGGAACTGCTGGCGCAGCCCGCCAAGGCCGGCGACCTGCCCGACGACCTCGGCCGGGTGCTCGGCGACGTCGGCGAGCTCAGGCAGGCCGCCCGCCAGCTCGCCCGCTTCTCCCTGGCCAAGATCGACGGGGTGCTCAACGCCGTGCAGATGCACCGCGTGGTCCAGGCCGTGACCCGTAGCCGCCTGATGCGCGAGAACCCGGAGCAGGCCGAGCGGTTCCGCCATGCCGTACACCTGCTGCTGGCCGGATCCGACCCCGGCGCGCCCGGGCTCGACGAGAGCGACCCCCTCTACGAGCGCTCGCGCAGCCACATCGTGCCGTCGGGCGCGATCGAGAGCGCCGACGTCACCGTCCGGCAGTTGATCATCAACCAGGTACGCAGGCTCCACCGCCGGGGCGGCTTCTTCGAGAGCCTCTCGCTCGGCGAGCAGGCCCTGGAGGACTGGAAGCGGCGCTTCGGCGAGGACGACCGGCTGACGCTCGCCCTGGCCATCGAGGTGGGCAAGGCCACCCGGCTCAGCGGCCACTGGGAGCGCGCCTACGAGCTCAACCTCGACACCCTCGAACGGCTGCGCGCCTTCGGCGAGGACGACCAGACCTACCTGGCCTGCGCCCTCAGCCACGGCGTCGACCTGTGCATGCTGGGCCGCTACCAGGAGGCGCTCGACAACGACCTCGACCTGCTGCCGCGCTACGAGCGGGTCTTCCGGCCGGAGCACGAGTTCACCCTCCAGGTGCGCAACAACATCGCGATCAGCCTGCGCTGCCTGGGCCGCTTCGAGGAGGCGCTGGAGCACGACAGGATCGCGCTGACCATGCGCGAGAACATGTTCGGCCCCCAGGAGGAGCAGACGCTGACCTCCCGCTTCGCCGTGGCCCGCGACCTGCGCCGCATGGGCAGGTACGAGCAGGGCCTGGACATGATCAGGGACGTCGACCAGTTGCTCGTGCGCATGAACGCCCCCTGGGACGCTCTTCGCGTGTTCACCGCGCTGGACCTGGCGATCGCGCTGCGCCGCGTGGGCTACCACCAGCAGGCCGCCGCCCAGGCGGAGGAGACGCTGGCGACGCAGAACGCCTCCAAGGGCCCCGACCACCGCATGACGCTGCTGGTGTCCACGAACGTCATCAACGACCGGCGGCTGATCGACGACCTGGCCGGTGCCCAGGCGCTCGGCGAGCAGACCGTCGCGGGCTGGACGAAGGCGGCGGGCGACGACCACCCCAACACGCTGTCGGCCCGCGCCAACCTGGCGGTCGTGATGCGGGTGCGCGGCAACCCGCGCGCCGCCCGCGAGCTGAACGAGCAGGCGCTGGCGGGCTTCCGCCGCCACTTCGGCGACGACCACACCAGCACGCTGGTGGTCATGCACAACCTCGCCAGCGACCTGGCCATGATGGGCGCGGTGCGCCAGGCGCGGGAGCTGGGCGAGGCGGCGTACGAGGGGCACCGCCGGGTACGCGGCGTCCACCACCCCTGCACGCTGGCCACCGGGGCGAACCTCTCGGTCGACCGGCTGGCCGACGGCGACGAGGAGGGCGCGGCGCGGCTGCGCGAGGAGATCCTGGCCGCCTACGCCGAGACGCTGTCCAACGAGCACCCCGAGGCCCGCCTTGCCGCCCAGCAGGGCCGGATCAACCTCGACGTGGAGCCGATGATGAGCTGAACTCCGCCTCGGCCGCCCGCGCGGCCGGAGCGGGGACGGGCTCGGCGAGGGCGGCGCTGATCCGAGCGGACAGCGGGCGGGCCAGCAGCGCGCCCGCGGCCGTCAGCGCCCCCGAGCGGCCGAGCTGCTCCATGGCCCGCCCGGTCGCCAGCCGCCACAGCGCGAAGGCCGCGGCGTGGCCCGGCCGCTCCTTCAGCGGCCCGGCCAGCCATTCGGCCCGGTGAAACTCCATCACGGCCACGTGCGCGAAGATGCCCTGGAGGGTGGCGGCGGCGTCGCGCTCGCCCGCGCGCCAGTGGACCGCGAACCGGCCGGGGTGCCCCGGCACGGTCAGCGCGACGATCTCCTCGGCGGCGCCGAGCACCTGGTGCTGGAGTTCGTGGGCGAACGTGGCGGCCAGTTCGGCCGCGCCGCCGGGCGCGGAGAGCGCGACCGCGCCGAAGGCGACGCCGGAGGTGGCGCTGAAGGTCTCCGGCGGGGCCGGCGCGACGACCGGCACGACGGTGGTGACCAGCTCGGCGAACGCCCCGGCGACGCGCGGGTGGCGGGCCAGCAGCAGCCGGTACGCCTCCCGGCACAGCCCGGCCCAGTCCGCCGGTTCCGCGACGGCCAGCCCGAAGTGCCCGCGCAGCGGCTCGCCGGTCTCGAACCGCAGCCTGAGCGGCCGGGGTCCGTCGAGCGCGGCCGGCCCCTTCTCGCGCTCCAGCGCGGCCAGCAGGACGCCGGCGTCACCGGCCCCGTGGCGCAGGGCGTCGTCGGCCCAGGCGCCGAGCTGGGGCGAGATCAGGACGTCCAGCGCCTGGCCGGGATGGGAGCCGAGCCGCCGCCAGAGGTCGTCCACGGCGACCGGGCCGGACGAGCGGCGTACCGACTCGAGCAGGGCGATGTTCCTGCTGGCGACGGCCCGCTTGAGCGTGTCGACGAGTACCGGCGAGAACCTGCCCGCGCCCAGCCCGGCCAGGTCGGCGGGCGACAGCGTGTGACGTGCGTAGCCGCCGGTCACCGATCTCGCGGGCCGGGCTGGTCGGGCTGGGGGCACGCCTTGTCGCTCTTGTTCCACCGCCTGCCGGCGGGGTCGGTCGCCAGGTGACGGGCCAGAGACTCGCGCAGGACCTCATCCGGCACCGTTGCCAGGCGGTCGAACGGGATGTGGGTCAGATCGACGAGCATGGGCTCGCCCATAGAACCCCCTGCGGCCATGTGGGTGTCCCTTTCTGTGGTCAGCCAAGCACTCTTGAAGCGTCCCAAATCCTCTCGAACTGCTCAATCCAGTAGTGGTACCAGTACCCATGCGCGCGCCGGGTCAATTCCAGGTGCATGCGGTTGTCGGTCGCCCGGTTGCCGACCCCGTGCAGCTCCACTATCACCGTGCCGTCGCCGCCCGCCGGGTTGACGGCCAGGACGCTGAAGCCCGGGTTGTAGGGGAACGTGGCGTACTCCACCCGGCCCGCCACGTGCCAGCCCTTCATCGCGGCGAGCCGGTCGAGCGCGGTCGCGATGCTCGCCGGCAGGTTCTGCAGCGGGAACTCCAGCCCGGCGTCGAGCTGGCGGGTGGCGAGGTCCACGGCGTGCAGCGCCTCCGGGTCCAGGAGCACCACGCGGAAGACGCCGTCGGAACGGCTCAGCACGGTCCTGCGGATGGTCTCGCAGTTAGCCTCGGACAGCAGGTTGATGCCGGACGGGGCGAACAGCCACACCTCCCGCGCGTCCTGGAGCCGGTCGCGCAGCGGGTACGACTCGAAGTCGGCCCGGTCGCCCAGCGGCGGGCGCGAGCGGTCGGGCACGGTGACCCGGTGCAGCAGCACGCCCATGCCGGCCAGGATCGCCGCCCACCGGTACTGCTCGGCCACCGCCTCCCCGACCAGCGTCAGCACCGCGAAGACGATCGCCACGACCGCGATCACGTAGGCGTCGAGATTCCTGCGCTCTCGGACGTCACGCAGGACGCGGCGGGCTGAACGTCGCATGACACCTCCGTCCCGATCGTGTCATCGGTCATGAGGCGCGTCCATACGGCCAGAAATCCTTCGGGATCATGCAACCCTTCAGGCGTCTCAGGAGTCTCACTAGTGTCCGTGATCGACCGTGGTGAACTCTGGGGAGAGTGCTGACACACCGCGGCCGGTCACGGACACAGGAGTTATTGGGATGCGATCGACGGCGCGCTCAGGCACGATGGTCCGTTGGCACCCGGCACGCGGGGCTCAAATATCCTGAAAGCAGTATGGGAACCTCGTCGTTGTCTTCTCCACTCACCGAGCTTCAGAGCCGCCTGCCCGAGCTCATGCCGCGCGACCAGCGGCGGCTTCGGCGCAGGCTCGACGGCGTGCGCCGGGTGCGCTCCCGCGAGGCGCGGGACAAGATCGCCGCGGAGATCCTGGCGGACGTGGAGCGTGCCGAGCAGCGCCTGGTACGCCGCCGCGAAGCCGTACCGGTGGTGAGCTATCCGCAGGAGCTGCCGGTCTCCCAGCGCAAGGACGACATCCTCGCGGCCATCCGCGACCACCAGGTCGTGATCATCGCGGGTGAGACCGGATCGGGAAAGACCACGCAGATCCCCAAGATCTGCCTCGAACTCGGGCGCGGCGTGCGCGGCCTCATCGGCCACACCCAGCCCCGCCGCATCGCCGCCCGCACCGTCGCCGAGCGCATCGCCGAGGAGCTCGGCACCGAGCTCGGCCAGACCGTCGGCTACAAGGTCCGCTTCACCGACCAGGGCAGCGACCGCACCCTGGTCAAGCTCATGACCGACGGCATCCTGCTGGCCGAGCTGCAGAACGACCGGCTGCTGGAGCAGTACGACACGCTGATCATCGACGAGGCCCACGAGCGCAGCCTCAACATCGACTTCATCCTCGGCTACCTCAAACAGCTCCTGCCCCAACGCCCCGACCTCAAGGTCATCATCACCAGCGCCACCATCGACCCCGAGCGCTTCTCCCGCCATTTCGGCGACGCCCCGATCGTCGAGGTCTCCGGCCGCACCTACCCCGTCGAGGTCCGCTACCGCCCGCTCAACGAGGACGACGACCAGACGCAGGGCATCGTCGACGCCTGCAAGGAACTGGTCCTGGAAGGGCCGGGCGACATCCTGGTCTTCCTCAGTGGCGAGCGGGAGATCCGCGACGCCGCCGACGCGCTGTCCAAGGCCGAGTTCCGCAACACCGAGATCCTCCCCCTGTACGCCCGGCTGAGCGCCGCCGAGCAGCACCGCGTCTTCCAGCGCCACACCGGGCGGCGCGTCGTGCTGGCCACCAACGTGGCCGAGACGTCGCTGACCGTGCCGGGCATCAAGTACGTCGTGGACCCGGGCTTCGCCCGCATCTCCCGCTACAGCCACCGCACCAAGGTACAGCGCCTGCCCATCGAGGCCATCTCCCAGGCCAGCGCCAACCAGCGCAAGGGCCGGTCCGGGCGTACCTCCGACGGCATCTGCGTGCGGCTGTACGAGGAGGAGGACTTCCTCAACCGGCCCGAGTTCACCGACCCGGAGATCCTGCGCACCAACCTCGCCAGCGTCATCCTGCAGATGACCTCGATCGGGCTGGGCGACATCGAGGCGTTCCCGTTCGTCGAGCCGCCGGACAAGCGCCAGGTACGCGACGGCGTCAACCTGCTCGTCGAACTCGGTGCCTTCGACGCCCAGGGCAAGCTCACCGGCGTCGGCCGCAAGCTCGCCGGGCTGCCGGTCGACCCGCGCCTGGCCCGCATGGTGCTGGAGGCCGACAAGAACGGGTGCCTGCGCGAGGTCATGGTCATCGCCGCCGCGCTGTCGATCCAGGACCCGCGCGAACGCCCCGCCGACAAGCAGCAGCAGGCCGACGAGAAGCACCGCCGCTTCGCCGACCCCGAGTCCGACTTCCTCACCTACCTCAACCTCTGGAACTACCTCAAGGACAAGCAGAAGGAGCTGTCCTCCAGCGCCTTCCGCCGCCTGTGCAAGGCCGAGTTCCTCAACTACCTGCGCGTACGCGAGTGGCAGGACATCTACAGCCAGATCCGGCAGACGCTCGGGGTCCAGCCGAACAGCGCTCCGGCGGCGCCGTACCAGATCCACTCCTCGCTCCTGGTCGGGCTGCTGTCGCACATCGGCGTCAAGGACGTCGTGGACAAGCAGCGCGGGCAGGACGGGCGGCGGCCGATCCAGGAGTACGTCGGCGCGCGCAACGCACGCTTCGCGATCTTCCCCGGTTCGGCGCTGGCCAGGAAGCAGCCGCAGTGGCTGATGTCGGCCGAGCTGGTCGAGACCTCGCGCCTGTGGGCCAGGGTCAACGCCAAGATCGAGCCCGACTGGGTGGAGCCGCTCGCCCAGCACCTGGTCAAGCGCAACTACTCCGAGCCGCACTGGGAGAAGAACCAGGGCGCGGTCATCGCGCTGGAGAAGGTCACGCTGTACGGCGTGCCGCTCGTCGTCGGCCGCAAGGTCAACTACGGGCGCATCGACCCGGAGCTGTCACGGGAGCTGTTCATCAGGCACGCCCTGGTCGAGGGCGACTGGGACAGCCACCACGCGTTCCTGCGCGAGAACCGCAAGCTGCTCGGCGAGGTCGAGGAGCTGGAGGCGCGGGCCAGGCGGCGCGACATCATGGTCGACGACGAGGCGCTGTTCGACTTCTACGACCAGCGGGTGCCCGCGGACGTGGTCTCCGCGCGGCACTTCGACTCCTGGTGGAAGACGGTCTCCGACAAGAGCGCGCTGACGTTCACGCCGGAGATGCTGGTCAACGAGAACGCCGACGTCAGCGCCCAGGACTATCCCGACACCTGGCGGCAGCTCGGCCAGCGGATGAAGCTGACCTACCAGTTCGAACCGGGCACCGACGCCGACGGCGTCACCGTGCACGTGCCGCTCCAGGTGCTCAACCAGGTCAACGGCGACGGCTTCGACTGGCAGATCCCCGGCCTGCGCGAGGAGCTGATCACGGCGCTGATCCGGGCGCTGCCCAAGCACCTGCGCCGCAACTTCGTGCCCGCCCCCAACTACGCCAAGCAGGTCCTCGCGGGCGTCAAGCCGACCGGCGAGCCGCTGCTGGAGGCGGTCGAGCGCGAGCTGCTGCGGCTGACCGGGGTACGCGTGCCGCGCGACGCCTGGCAGCTCGACCAGGTGCCCGACCACCTGCGCATCACCTACCGGGTGATCGACGAGCGCAAACGCACGGTCGCCGAGGGCAAGGACCTGGACGCGCTGAAGAAGCGGCTGGCGCCCCGGGTGCGCAAGACGCTCTCGGCCGCGGGCGACGACGTCGAGCGCACCGGGCTCCACACGTGGAGTTTCGGCACGCTGCCCAAGGTGTTCGAGCAGGGCCGGATGAAGGGCTATCCGGCGCTGGTGGACGAGGGCTCCAGCGTCGGCGTCAAGATCTACGAGACGCAGGCCGAGCAGCGCCGTTCCATGTGGACCGGCACCCGCCGCCTGCTGCTGCTCAACGTCACCAACCCGGCCAGATCGCTGCTCGGCGGCCTGTCCAACCAGGCCAAGCTGGCGCTGTCACGCAGCCCGCACGGCGGCGCGGTGGCGTTGTTCGACGACGTGGTCAACGCCGCGGTGGACAAGCTGATGACGGACGTGGGCGGCCCGGCCTGGGACCCGGTCTCCTTCGACCGCCTCTACCAGCACGTACGGGCCGACCTGTACGACACGGCCAGGGACGTGCTGGGCAAGGTGGAGCAGATCCTGAGCACCTGGCACACGATCGGCACCCAGCTCACGGGCCTGCGGGCCGGGGCCTCGACGGAGGACGTCCGCGACCAACTGGGCAAACTCATCTTCGCGGGGTTCGTGACGGCGACAGGTGCGCAACGCCTGCCCGACATCTCCCGCTATCTCCGGGCTATCGAGCGCCGCCTGACCAAGCTTCCCGAGGAGCCCTGGCGGGACGAGGAGTGGATGGGGAAGGTTCACAAGGTCGAGGACGACTACCACGACCTGCTGGAGCGCCTGTCCCCGGCCCGCCGCACCGACCCGGACGTCCGGGAGATCCGCTGGATGATCGAGGAGCTCCGCGTCAGCTTCTTCGCCCAGACCCTGGGCACCCCCACCCCTGTCTCGGAGAAGCGCATCGCCAAGGCGATGGAGAAGCTCACTCCGTAAGTTCGGCGGTGTCCAGGTCGTAGTCGACGGGCTCGGGCAGGTGCACGGTGGTGCCTAGATCCTGCGTGACCGTCGTCCGGTAGCTGTCGTCGACGATGTCGCTGTGCACGGTCAGGGTGTCGGCGATGGGGTCGATCACGAGGCAGACGGGGATGCCGCCCATGGCGTAGAGCGGGGGTTTGACGTCGTAGTCGTCCGTGACGCTGCCTGGTGACACTATTTCGGCCACCATGACCACACCAGTTGACCGCAACTCATTGCCCCAAAGGGGGCAGTCCTTTGGAGCCAGGGCGTAGTCGGGCACGAAGGTGTCACGGGGGCCTTCGATGCAGATGTCCACGCCGACATAGGCCTCCCAGTCGTGCTTGTCCTGCACGGGCTGGAGCAGCCGTGCGAGCCGCATGGCGAGAGCTTGGTGCCTGGGCGTACCCATAGGGCTCACGTGCAAATTCCCTTCGATGACCTCGACCCGGAGACCGGGGAGGGGGGGTAGGGCATCGAACAGCTCCCGCACGGTTCTGGGTAGCTCGTCGGCGGGAGCCTCGTAGGGCCTCACGCGTGGCCTGGTGAACATCGCGACCATGGAACCTGTCCCTTCGTATCCGGGCGGGTACGCTCAGTATCGCATCATGCCCCCGCATCGCGCCGGTAAAAGACGGAGAGCCCGGCGGCCAGAGTCACGGCGACGAATGCGGTGTAGAGGGCGAAGCCCCAGAGATCGCCGTCCGGCGACAGGATGGACAGGCCCGCGACCGTGGGCCAGATCCTGGACACCCACTCCGGCAGCAGCCGCAGGATCGCGATCACCAGCACGGTGGCCGACACCACGACGATGACCCCGCCCGCCGTCGAGCGCACCAGGAAGCCCGTGGCCAGCCCGAACAGCCCCAGCATGCCCAGGTAAAGGCCTGCGCCCAGGACCGAGCGGAGCGCCCCCGGGTCGCCCAGCGTGGCGTGCGGCAGGCCGGAGACGGTGAAGACGTGCTGGCCGATCAGGAACGAGGCCACCGCGGTCAGGAGCCCCGCGGCCGTGCCCAGCGACCCCACCACCGCGCACTTGGCCAGGAACAGGCGGCCGCGCCTGGGCACGGCCAGCACGCTGGTGCGCATGGTGGCGCCGGCGTACTCGGAGGTGACGGCCAGCACGCCCAGCACGCCGATCGCCACCTGCCCGAACAGCAGGCCGCCCTGAAGGCTGGCGGCGACCGGCTCCAGGCGCTCGCCCGAGCGGGCCGCCTCCGCCGCCGCGCCCGCCATGATCGTGCCGAGCCCCGCCGTGAGCACGGCGAGCGCGGCCAGGCACCACCAGGTCGAGCGGAGGGTGCGCAGTTTGATCCATTCCGCGGTCATGATCCGAACTCCACGTGGTCGGCGGTCAGGGCGAGGTAGGCGTCCTCCAGGGAACCGGCGACGTCCGTCATCGGCGTGTCGGCCAGCAGGCGCCCGCGGCCGATGACGATCAGGTGGTCGGCGGTCTGCTCCATCTCGGCGAGCAGGTGGCTGGAGACCAGGACCGTGCGGCCCTCGGCGGCCAGCCCGCGCATGAGGCCGCGGATCCAGCGGATGCCGCCGGGGTCCAGGCCGTTGACCGGCTCGTCGAAGATCAGCACGCCCGGATCGCCCAGGAGGGCGGCGGCGATGCCGAGACGCTGGGACATGCCCAGCGAGAACGTCCCCGCCCGCCGGCCCGCGACCTCGGCCAGTCCCACCTGCTCCAGGACGGCGGTGACGCGCGCGGCGGGGATGCGGTTGCTCGCGGCCAGCGCGCGCAGGTGGTCGCGGGCGCTTCTGCGCGGGTGCGCGGACCGCCCGTCCAGCAGGGCGCCGACCTCGCGCAGCGGCGCGGGCAGGCTCCGGTACGTCCGTCCGCCGATCGCGGCTCGCCCGGCGCTGGGACGGTCGAGGCCGAGGACCATTCTGATCGTGGTGCTCTTGCCGGCGCCGTTCGGGCCGAGGAAGCCGGTGACGACTCCGGGATGGACGGCGCAGGTCAGGTCGTCCACGGCGGTGGCGCGGCCGTACCTCTTGGTGAGCCCTTCCAGGGTGATGGTCTGGTTCATGGTGGAGATTCCAGCGCTGCGGGGCCTTCGGGCAGAAGCTCGGAAAGTGGTGACACCTGCGACTTTCGTAGGGTCCGGTGGGCGCGGCGGCGACCTAGGGTGAGGGCGTGCTGATGCGCGTCGTGATGACCCTCGCCGCCCTGATGCTGTCCCTCCACGTCGTGAGCACACTGGTCCCGCCCTGGCCCGTGGCCGTGGCGCTGGTCGCGTCGGGGCTGGTGCTGCTGGCCCGCTCGCCCGTGGTGGCCGCGTGGGGGACGGCGGCGGCCGCCCTGGTCCACCTGTTCGCGCCGCCGGTGCACCTGGAGATGATCCTTTGGGCGCCGCCGGCCGCGCCGTTCGCCGCCTATCTGGCGCTGCGGCACGCGCCGCGCCGCCCGGCCGCCGTGGTGCCGGTCGTGGTGTTCACCGCGCTGGCGGCGTGGTGGGGGCCGACGTCGGAGTTCGGGATCCGCACCGTGCTGCTGACCGCCTCCGCGGCGGTGCTCGGCCTCTACCTGTCCACGCGCGCCAACCTGCTGCGGGCGCTCACCGACCGCGCCGAGCGCGCCGAGCGCGAGCAGCACCTGCTCGCCGAGCAGGCCAGGGGAGAGGAGCGGGTACGGCTCGCCGCCGAGATCCACGACCTCGTCACCCACCGGGTCAGCCTCATGGTGCTCCAGGCGGGCGCCCTCGGCCTGACCGCCGCCGACCGCCCGTCCAGGGAGGCGGCCGAGACGCTGCGCGCGACCGGCTGCCAGGCGCTGGAGGAGCTGCGCGAGCTGGTCGGCGTGCTGCGCGCCCCCTCGGCGCCGGTGCGGGGCCAGCCCGAGGTGCCGCTTCTGCCCGCGCTGGCGGAACTGGTCGAGGGCTCCGGCCTGCGCGTCGGGTTCGAGGCCGACGACGCGCTGGTCTCGCCCGTGGTCCTGCGTACCGCCGAGCGGACCGTGCAGGAGGCGCTGACCAACGTGCGCAAACACGCCCCAGGAGCCGAGACCACGGTACGGCTGCGCCACAGCGACGGCCGGGTCCGCATCACCGTCGCCAACTCCGCCCCGGCGGGCCCAGGAGACCCCGAACTGGCCGCGGCGGGCTCGGGCACCGGCCTGCTCGGCCTGCGCGAGCGCGTGGAACTGGTGGACGGGACGCTCGCGGCGGGCCCGTCGGAGACAGGCGGTTTCGTGGTGGACGTCACCCTTCCGGCGGCGTCGTGATCAGCGTCGTGGTGGTGGACGACGAGCCGATGGTCTGCGCCCACCTGCGCGCCATCCTCGGCTCCTCCGGCGAGATCACCGTGGTGGACGAGGCGCACGACGGCGCCGCGGGCGTCGAGGCGGTGGTGCGTCACCGGCCCGACCTGGTGCTCATGGACCTGCGGATGCCCGGCGTGGACGGGCTGGCGGCCATCGCGCGCATCGCCAGGATGCCCGCGCCGCCTGTGGTGCTGGTGCTGACCACGTTCGACGCCGACCACTACGTGCTGCGCGCGCTCACCTCGGGTGCGGGCGGCTACCTGCTGAAGTCCACGCCGCCCGCCGACCTGATCAACCTGGTCAAGGCGGCGGCGGCCGGGCACACGGTGCTGTCGGGGCCGGCCGCGTCCCGGCTGCTGGACGGCGCGGCCCGCAGGCAGAAGGCCAGGAGCAGGCTGGAGAGCCTGACCGCGCGCGAACGGGAGGTGCTGGCCCGTCTGGGCGCCGGGCGCAGCAACGCGGAGATCGCCGGGGAGCTGTTCCTGACCGAGGCCACGGTCAAGGGACACGTCTCGCGCATCCTGGTCAAGCTGCGCTGCGCGAACCGTACCCAGGCGGGGCTGCTGGCCTTCGAGGCGGGCCTGCCGGATTGAAAGTGAACCAGCTGACCGGTACAGTTTCGAGCCGTGCCCAGATCCAGTTCCAAGGAACGGCTGCTCGACGCCGCCGCCGACGTCCTGCTCTCCGACGGGGCCGAGTCGCTCACGCTCGAAGCCGTCGCCAGGCGGGCCGGAGTCTCCAAAGGCGGGCTCTTCTATCACTTCCCGACCAAGCAGGCGCTGGTCGCCGGCATGGTCGAACGCCTGACCGCCGCCTTCGACGACGCCCTGGCCCAGGCGGGCGGGCGGCCTGGCGACTACCTGCGCGCCTACATCGACGCCACCATCCCCGAACGGCCCGCCGCCCAGGCCCCCGCCGACCGGGTCACCGTCGCGCTGCTGGCCGGGGTGCTGGTCGATCCAGCCGGGCTGGAGCCGCTCAGGCAGCGGTACGCCGCCTGGCAGGAACGGCTGGCCGACGACGGGATCGACCCGGCGGCGGCGACAGCCGTACGGCTGGCCGTGGACGGATGGTGGGCGGCGCGGCTGCTCGGACTCGGCGAGCCGGGGCCGGACCTGCACGAGAGCACCCGCCGCTACCTCCTGGAGGTGATCGAGCGTGCTGCGCGCGACTAAGGCCCTGATGCGCGTCACCGACGTCGGCTTCGTCGTCTACTTCAGCGTCACCGGCCTCGGCCTGATCCCGCCCGAATGGGCCTTCGCCGACTACGCCAACCCGCTCATGGCCGACTGGAACTGGTCGTTCCTCTGGATCGACCTGCTGGCCAGCGTCACCGGGCTGACGAGCCTGTGGCTGCTGCGGGGCGGCGGCTCCCGACCGGGCGGGGCGCCGCTCATGCTCGTCTCGCTGGTGCTGACGATGGCCTCGGGGCTGATGGCGATCGCGTTCTGGACGCTGCGCGGCGACTTCTCCCTGGCCTGGTGGATCCCCAACCTGTACCTGATGCTCTTCCCGATCCCGGCCATAGCCTGCCTGGTCACCGCGAGGACCCCGGAACCCACCACATAGGATCAAGCCATGACGGAGCGCAAACCAGTCGGCATGCCCTTCGAGTCATGGATCGACCGGCAGATCCGCGAGGCCGCCGAGCGCGGCGAGTTCGACGACCTGCCGGGCGCCGGAAAACCCATCCCCGGGGCGGGCCTGCCCCAGGACGACAACTGGTGGATCAAGAACAAACTCGCCGAAGAGGGCCTGACGATGCCGCTGCCGCCCAGCCTGGCCCTGCGCAAGGAGGCCGACGAGGTGCTGGAACTGGCGTTGAAGGCGGGTTCGGAGGGCGAGGTGCGTACCCTCATCCAGGGGATCAACGAGAAGATCGACCAGGCGATCAGACGGGGCGCGTCAGGGCCGCCGGTGGACCTGTTCCCGTTCAACGTCGAGCGCGTCGTCGAGCGCTGGCGGGCGGCCCGATGATCAAGGCTCTGGTGTTCGACGTCGGCGAGACCCTCATCGACGAGACCCGCATCTGGACCCGCTGGGCCGACCGGCTGGGCGTGACCCGCCTGACGTTCATGGGCGTGCTCGGGGGCGTGGCCGCCCTCGACCGTTCCCACCGCGACGCCTTCCAGATCGTACGGCCCGGCCTCGACGTAGAAGCCGAGATCGCCGCCTGGAGCCGCGACGACCCCGACGGCCTGCGCAACCACTTCGACGCCGACGACCTCTACCCCGACGTACGGCCCGCCCTCCACGCCCTGCGCGCGGCCGGATACCAGGTGGTGATCGCCGGCAACCAGCCCGTCGAGGCCTATGACGCCCTCGTCGCCATGGACCTGCCGGCCGACTCCGTCCACACCTCCGACGGCTGGGGCGTGGCCAAGCCCGCGCCCGAGTTCTTCGCCAAGGTCGCCTCGGTGGCCGGGCGCGACCCCGCCGAGATCCTGTACGTCGGCGACCGCCTGGACAACGACGTGCGCCCGGCCCGAGCCGCCGGCATGCGCACCGCGCTGCTACGCCGGGGCCCCTGGGGCCACCTGCACGCCGACCGCCCCGAAGCCGCCGAACTGGCCGACCTGGTCGTGGACGACCTCCACGCGCTGCTGCCCGCCCTCACTCAGCGGTCGGGCTCGATGTGAACGGCACGCTCCTCGGCTGACAGGTCCTCACCCGCCTCGCCGCCCCAGTCCTCGCCCACTTCCTCGCTCTCGACGTCGGGCCCGAGCCCTTCGTCGGGGGAGGTGAGGCGGTGGTCGGGACGCGGTTCACGGTCGGGGCCGTCGGGCAGCTCCCGCCGGAGCCGCTCGTCGAGCGTGTCACCGCGCGCCGGGTCGTCCTCCCGGATCTCGTGGTTGAGCCCAAGGTCGTCGGTCCATTCCTCGACCTCTATGCCTTGCTCGTCGCTGTATCCGTAGCGGTCCGGTTTTTCGGTCATACGCGCTCCCTACCCACACCACACCCAAATCCCAACACCCACCCTCCCACCCCCTCCGCCACCACGCCCCACCGCCTACGCGCGCTCCCCGCCACCCGCCTCGCGCCACCCGCCACCCGTCACGCGCCGCTTCGCTCTGCGCCGCCTCGCTCCGTGCCCCCTCGCTCCGCGCCGCCTCGCTCCGCGCCGCCTCGCTCCGTGCCCCCTCGCTCCGTGCCCCCTCGCTCCGTGCCCCCTCGCTCCGTGCCCCCTCGCTCCGCGCGGCCCGCGTCCTGTCCCGTGGTCCTCCCGAGGCGCGTGTCCCGGCCGCGCGCGTTACGGCGCGCGTGTCCGCGACGCGCCGTCCGGCTCGCGCCCTGCGCTCTGCGCCGCGTGGTTTCTGGGTGCCCTTCGTCTCCCCAAGGTGTGTGCCCTGGGCCAGGGGGTCAGCGGCCTATGGCGGCGCTGATCTGGGCGCGGGGGTCGGCGGCTCCGGCCAGCATGCCGTCGGGACGTACGTCGATGAGGTGGGCGTGGCCGAATCCGGTGCCATAGGGCCGGTTGACCACCGGGTGTCCAAGGGCGGCCAGGCCGTCGGCCCACGCCGTGCCCGCCTCCACCTCGACCGCCGCCTCGTCCGGCAGGTCCCAGGTGTCGAACCCGGTGGTCCCGCCGAGCTTCCAGCGTGGCGCGGAGACGGCCGGGCCCGGCGCCTCGCCGTACCTGAGCAGCCGGGTGATGACCTGCAGCAGGATCTGCGGCTGCGCGTCGCCGCCCATGGTGCCCACGACGGTGCGCAACGACCCGTCGGGACGGGTGATGAGCGCGGGCGTGAGCGTGTGCGGCGGCCTGCGGCCGGGGCCGTATTCGGCCGGATGGCCCGGCGTCAGCGAGAACCCGATGCCCCGATTGTGGAGGTTGATCCTGGTACGCGGCTCGAAGACCATGCTGCCGAACCCCGAGGCGTTCGACTGGATGAGGGAGACGCCCATGCCGTCGCCGTCCACCACGCACAGGTAGGTGGTGTCGCCGTCGGCCGTGGGGACGCGTGCCTTGAGACGGGCGGCCGGGTCCACCAGCGCCCGCCGCCGCACGATCTCGTGCTCGCCGAGCAGGTCCTTGGCGTCCTCGTGCAGTACGGCGAGGCGGTCGTGCCCGGCCGCCCGCGCCGCCTCGGCCAGCAGGTGCGCCCACGCCGAGCGGGCAGGGGCGGCCGGCAGGTCCAGGCCGTCGGCGATGGCCAGGGCGAGCAGCAGCAGGTAGCCCTGGGAGTTGGGCGGGGCGGACCAGACGTCGTGCCCGAAGGCCCGCACCCGCAGGGGTTCCACCCAGTCGGCGTTGACCCGGGCGAAGTCGGCGGCCGTGTACTCGCCCGCGCCCAGCTCCAGCAGCCCCTGGCCGAACTCGCCGAGGTAGAAGCCGTCCCTGCCGGAGGTGGCCACGGCCTCCAGCGTGCGGCCGACGCCGGGCCTGCGCACCAGGTCGCCCTCGGCCGTGACGTCCGCGAAGTCGTCGCCGCCCGGCCGCGTGGCCGCGATCTTCGCCCCCGCGAGCATGAGCGGCGAGGCGGGGAAGCCGTCCTTGGCCAGCCGGATCGCCGGGGCGAGGACGTCGGCCAGCGGCAGCCTGCCGTACCTGCCGTGCAGGGCCAGCCACCCGTCCACGCAGCCCGGCACCGGCACGGACCTGATGTCGTGCAGGTGCGGCATCCGGGTGTGTCCCTCGGCGCGCAGCCGCCCGGGGTCGGCGCCGGAGCCGGCGCGGCCGGAGGCGTTGAGCGCGCTCACCCGTCCGTCGTGGACGAGCGCGAACAGGTCGCCGCCCATACCGCACATGTGGGGCGCCGTGACGGTCAGGACGGCGTTGGTGGCGATGGCGGCGTCGGCCGCGCAGCCGCCCCGGTCGAGCATGGCGATCCCGGCCGCGGAGGCGAGGTGGTCCACGCTGCACACCATGCCGGAGCGGGCATATCTGGTGTTCTGCACGCATAGAGGGTACGCCTGCGCGGGCCGCCGCCGGGGGCGGAGCTCCAGGTCATGGGCGGTCAGATGAGGGTGAGGGGGAGATCCCGGGCGACCAGGGCGGCGTAGTGGCCGTCGGCGGCGAGCAGTTCGTCGTGGGTGCCGAGTTCGGCGACGCGGCCGTGGTCCAGGACGGCGATCTGGTCGGCGTGGCGTACCGTCGAGAGGCGGTGCGCGATGGTGATCGTGGTGCGTCCCTCGGCCAGCGTGTCCAGGGCCTCCTGGACGGCGCGCTCGGTCTGGGTGTCGAGAGCGCTCGTGGCCTCGTCGAGGATGAGGACCGGCGGGTTGCGCAGCAGCGTGCGGGCGATGGCCAGGCGCTGCTTCTCGCCTCCGGAGAAGCGGTAGCCGCGCTCGCCGACCACGGTGTCGTACCCCTCGGGCAGCGACTCGATGTGGTCGTGGATGCGGGCCGCACGGGCGGCGGTGACCAGTTCCTCGTCGGTGGCGTCCGGCTTGGCGAAGCGCAGGTTGTCGGCGATCGAGGAGTGGAACAGGTACGTCTCCTGCGACACCACGCCGACCGTGGCGGCCAGCGTCTCGAAGCTGAGTTCGCGCACGTCCACGCCGTCGATGGTGACGCGGCCCGAGCTCACGTCGTACAGGCGCGGCAGCAGGTAGCTCATCGTCGTCTTGCCCGAGCCGGTCTCGCCGACGACCGCCAGGCTGGTGCCCGCGGGGATGGTCAGGTCGATGCCGGTCAGGGTGGGGGCGTCGCCGTACGAGAAGGAGACGTGCTCGAAGCGCACGTCGCCGCGCGGACGCTCCAGCGCGCGGGTGCCGGGGGTGATGTCGACGGGCAGGTCCAGGTACTCGAAGATGCGGCCGAACAGCGCCAGGGAGCTCTGCACCTCCACGCCCGTGCGCATCAGCGACAGGGCGGGGCGGAACAGACCCGCCTGGAGCGTCGTGAACGCCACGACGGTGCCGATCGACACCGCGGAGGTCATGCCGGACACCCAGTAGATCACCGCGGGCATCGCGGCCATGACGATCTGGATGGTCGACTGCCGCCAGCGCCCGGCCATGCTCGACTGGACGCCGAGGTCGGCGAGTTCGTCGGAGGCGCGGGTGAAACGGCCGGTGAGCTCGCGCGACTGGCCCATGGTACGGCCGAGCAGGATGCCGCTGACCGACAGCGACTCCTGGACCATCGACGACATGGTGGCGAGCTTGCGCTGGCGCTGGGCGGTGATGCGCTTGCGCTCCTCGCCGACCTTGCGGCTGATCCACACGAACAGCGGCAGCAGGACCAGTGAGGCCGCCGTCAGCCGCCAGTCGAGCACGAGCATCGCGACGAAGCTGGCGATGACCGTGGTGAGGTTGGAGACGATCGAGGTCGCGGTGTTGGTGACGACCGTCTGCATGCCGCCGATGTCGTTGGCCAGCCGCGACTGCACCTCGCCGGTGCGGGTGCGGGTGAAGAAGGCCAGCGACATGCGCTGCAGGTGGGAGTAGACGGTGGTGCGCAGGTCGTGCATGACGCGCTGGCCGACCTTGGTGGAGATGAGCGTCTGCAGCACGTCGAACAGGCTCGTCGCCACGGCCACGGCCAGCATGCCCAGCACGAGCAGGGACAGCAGCCCGACCGCGCGTGAGGGGATCGCCACGTCCAGAACCTCGCGCAACAGGAACGGCGAGGCCAGCGACACCAGCGAGGAAAGGGCGATGAGGGCGAGCACGATGCTCAGTTGGCCCCGGTAGGGGCGGAAAAGCCGGATGATGCGCCTCAGGGGCGCGCGGGGTTCCTCTGTCATAGGGCTCCTTTTCAGATGTACACTCAAACGGAGGTTACCTCATATTCATTCCTGCGAACAGTGAGATAAGCTCAGCGGGGTGAAGGACGCCACCGAACTGCTGGAACTCGTGCACCGGATCAGCCACCGCTTCCGCCGCGGCTACCGGACCGGCTTGGAGCCGCTCGGCCTGAGTCCCAGCCAGGCGCGGGCGCTGAAGGTCCTCATGGAGGCCGGGCAGCCGCTGCGGATGGTGCAACTGGCCGAGTCCCTGCGCATCGCGCCCCGGTCGGTGACGCCGGTGGTCGACGCGCTGGAGGAGGCGGGGCTCGTACGTCGTGAGACCGATCCGGCCAACCGGCGTTCGACGCTGGTGGTGCTGACGGAGCGGGGGCGGGGGGCGTTCGTACGGGTGCAGCAGGTGCGGGCGGCGGTGGCGGCCGAACTGTTCGCGCCGCTGTCGCCCGAGGAACGCGAGTCCCTCCGCGACCTCCTCACCCTGGTCGACGAACCCTAACCCCACCCGCGCCCCGGCCGCACGCCCTTTTCCGGCACACGCTTACCCGCCTCCTATCCCCGTCACGCGCCTGCCCGTCACGCGCCTGCCCGTCACGCGCCTGCCCGCCACGTGCCTGCCCCCCGCTCGGGCCTCCTACCCCGCCACCCATCTCCTGCCCGCCCCTGCTCGGGCCTCCTACCCCGCCACCCATCTCCTGCCCCCGGTTGCGCCGCTAGCCCCCCACTTGCGCTGATCGCCCGAGTTCGAGCCTCTCGGCCCAACTTGAAGCGTGCGACGCCTCGCCTCGGGACTTGCCCCCGACTCTGGGCTTTGGATTCCTGTTTGGCCTCGTAGGTGGGAAGGCCCGTGCGTGTCGCCTCCCGGAGGGGGCCGGGCCGGTCCGCGGGTCCGGGAGGGAGGTGAGGAGGTGTCAGCGGGTGGGGCGGTGGTCCAGGAGGATCAGGGGGACGGTGGCCACGGCCAGGGCGGCGCCGATCCAGATGACCGTGGTGAGACCGGCCCCGGTGGTGAGCGCGAGGCCCGCCAGCCCTGGGACGAGGCTGATCCCGAGCTGGAACGCCGACACCGTGGTGGCCCCGGCCAGCGTTGGGGCCTGGGCGGCGAGGGTGAAGACGCGGCCGTAGATCGCCGGGTTGAGGATGAAACCGGCGATACCCAGCACGAGGACCAGTACCACCACGGCCACCGCGTTCCGTGACAGGAGCGCGAGCAGGGCGGAGGCGGCGGCGATGCCCACCGCGCCGGCCAGCAACGCCCGCGTGGGCCTGCGGTCGGCGATCCTGCCCCCCACCGACAATCCCACGAAGGCACCGACCCCGAACAAGGTCAGGATCGCCGGCACCCACACGCCGGGCACCCCGGTCACACCGGTCAGGAACGCCGCCAGATAGTTGAACGTGATCATGTAGGCGGCGGTGCTCAGCAAGGTGATGGCGAAGACCACCCAGAGCTGGGGACGCCGGAGCGTCCGGAGTTCCGCCCTGACACTGGGTACGCCGCTCGCGCTCGTCGTCGGCAGTGCCACCATGGTCAGGATCGCCGCCGCCGCGGTCAGGACGACCACGGCCCAGAAGCCCCCTCGCCAGCCGGTGAAGTAGCTGAGCAGCGCCCCGGCCGGGCCACCGGCGATCATCGCGATGCTGAGCCCGCTGACCACGACACCGGAGGCGCGCGCGGTCCGCTCGGGCGGCACCAGGCTGATCGCCGTCACGGCGGCCACGGCCCAGTACCCCGCATAGGCCAGGCCGCACACGAACCGCGTCACCACGATCACCGCGTAGTCATCGGTCACGAGCCCCACCGCCAGACATCCGGCGAAGACGGCCTGGGTGACTACCAATGTGGTACGGCGCGGCCACCGCAGCGTCAGGATGGCCAGCGGCGGCCCACCCACCACGACCCCGGCGGCGAACGCCGAGATCAGCCCCCCGGCGGCCGACAACGAGACCCCGAGATCCGTGGCGATCGCGGGCAGCACCCCGGCAAGCAGGAACTCCGCGCTCCCCATCGCGAACAGGCTGAGCGCCAGCAGATACACCCCGAACGGCAACCGCCCACGCGTGACCGGCGCCTGGGTCTCGACGCTCATCGCTCCGCCCTCCCAGGACGAGAGCCACGTCTGGGGCATTCGGGACAAGACAGATATGCGGGCATGCGAAAGTCTCCTTCGGGCGTGAAAGCTGCCAGACCCCACGACATGGGGCGGCGCGTGGTCATCAGTGGCCCGATGGTGTGACCTGTCGGCATGCCGCGGCAACTTTCGTTGCTGTTTTCGGGACGGCTCCGCCCAAAGCAACCAGACGGCAGAGGTCGGGCAGGGGCTGGGGCGGCGGCTCACACAGTGGCAGACGGCGGCCGGGACTGGGCACGGAGGCCAAGGCGCCGTCACGCGGCGAGGTGTCAGGCGGGGGTGGGTTAGGGGGCGGGGAGGGTGGCTAGGGGTGGGGGGTTGGTGAGGAGGGCGGCGTAAGGGTAGCGGCCCCTGGCGTCGAAGACGGCGAGGTCGGCGCGGGCGCCCGGTGCCAGGACGCCCAGGCGGCCAGGCCCCTTGTGCAGGCCCAGCGCCCGAGCCCCACCCAGCGTCGCCGCCTCCACCAGCCGCTGGTCCAGCCCGGTCAGGCGCTGGCCCCGGCTGCGGGCGTGGTCGCGGATGGCGCGGGCCTGGTCGAGCGGGGAGCCTTCGCCGCGGGTGCCCAGAGCGACCAGGTTGCCCTCGTCCAGGAGGGCGAGGGCGTCCTCGGGGCGTTCGCGCAGCAGGGACGGGCACACGGCGGCCACGCTCCTGCGCAGGCGCAGCAGCTTGCGCTCCCCGGGATCCAGCGGACCGGAGCAGGCGACATGGCAGTGTGACCCCAGGATGCCGGACTCGTCCAGCCTGGCGGCGCTGTGCCGTTCGAGATCGACCAGGACGCGCAGCCCGAACGTCCTGGCCAGCACCGCGAGGTCCTCCAGCACCAGCGGGTCCTCGGTGTGGGCGGCCATCCCGACGGGGAAGGGCGCCTCGCGGATCGCGGTGATCAGCGCGTCGCGGCCGGTGTCCTCCCAGGCGTCCTCCGACTCGGCCTTCACCGAGACGTACATGACGCCGCCCACGGCGGGCACCGGGAAACGGGCGGAGAGCGGGTCGGTGACGACGGTGGCGCGGGCGGTCACGCCGGGTGAAGGGGCGGTGGCGGGGGAGCAGGCGTCCACGAGGCCGGGCGTGATCATGCCGGTCCAGCGGACCTCCTCCACGGCGGGGTAGGCGGCGAGCACCGACGTTCTCGGACCGACCTGGAGCACCCGGTCGCGGCGGATCGCCACGGCGCCGTCGCGGATGGGTTCCGCGCATATGGGCAGGACAAGGGGCGCGGAATGCACGACCACCGGCGCGGACGCGCGGCTGCGAAGGATTCTTGCGGCACGCGCTCCAGCCAGCATCAACTCTCCCGTCGGATCTTCTCCTTTGGAATTAAACGGTAGCTTCGCCCGACCGTGCAATCAGACACGGGGGCGATATCTGCCAGATAATCGGGCCAGTTTTAGGCCAAGGTGCAGGGCCAGCCGTTCGCCGCCGTCTTTGAGGTCGGTCTGGGCGAGTTCTTCCACGCGCTGGAGCCGGTAGTACAGGGACGTCCGGTGCAGCCGCAGCGCGCGGGAGGTCGCCACGGCGCTCCCGGCCAGGTCGAGGTAGGTTTCCAGCGTCTCCAGGAGCGGTAAATGCTGGGGGTCGGCCAGGAGGTGTTCGAGGCCGGGGTGGAGCTCGTGGTCGGGCAGGCCGGTCAGCAGCCGGTAGACGCCCAGCCGCGCCCACTCCGCCGACGGTCCCAGGCCGGGGACGCGCGCGGCGGTCTCCGCCGCGTGCAGGGCCTCGGTGTAGGAGCCCGCCGCGTCCGCGAGGTCCTGCCGCGTCCGTCCCACCCCCACCACCACGGGTACGGCCAGCGCCGCGTGCACGTCCTCCGCCGGTACGGCAGGCCCCGCCACGAGCAGGACCCCGTGGTCGTAGCGGACCAGGTGCAGCGGATGGTGCCCGGACAACCGGCGGCGCAACGCCAGCAGCCCCTGCTCCAGAGCCATCCGCAGCGGCTCCCCGGCTTCGGCGTCCACCGGCCGCGCCACCAGCGCTGTCACCGGCTGGCCCTGAGGGAACGCCCCGGCCTCGATGAGCTGGCGGGCGGCGTCGCGCTCGCCGAGCAGGACGCCGGTCACCGCCTCCAGTTCGCGGTGCGAGGCGAGGCCGCTGGCCAGGCTCTCGTGGAACAACGCCAGCGCCAGCAGGGGAGCGGCGGCCCCGGCCAGGGCGACGTCGTCGTCGGGCATCTCGGGCTCGGCGTCGATGAACCAGAGGAAACCGAGAAGGGCGCTGCCGTGCCGTACCGGGACGCAGACGCGCGGCAGCAGGCCGAGAGGGGGCGCGCCCGGGGTGCGCAGCGGGGCGCTCGCGTCGTGGATGCCGGCGGCGCGCAGCCAGGCGCGGACCTCGGGGGTGGTGTGCCTGCGCAGGATGGAGTCGCGGCGGATGTCGTCCATCGCGCCGCTCTGCTCGCTGTAGGCGACCACCCGCTGCAGCCGGTCCTCCAGGAGGAGGGGCCGGTCGAGCCGGGCGGCGAGGTCGTCCACGATGCGTTGAAGGTCAGCCACACGTCACCAGGCGATTTCGACATTTGTCGGATCGAGAGTTATGGCTCTTCCCTACAACTGATCGGTGATCTCCGTCAATAACGTATATACCGTCCAATCCGTGAATCTCCCGAAGAAGCTGCTGAAAGGCCTTTTAGCGGGCATCCTGGTGGCCCCGCTGGCCTGGACAGCCATCCCCGCTTCCGCCGCACCTCCCACCGACCCGGAACACCCCTGGCGCCAGGACCACTGGCCGCAGACCCAGCCCTGGCAGCGCGACGAGCCCGAGGGCGCGCAGGCGCTCCGCTCGCGGGCCGGCGAGGGCCCGCTCAAGCCGATCGACCCGCAGAACTGGGAGAACCCGGACCACATGACGTGGGCCGACTACAAGAAGCCTCCCGGCACCAAGTGGAACGACCCCGCCGTCAAGGGCTCCAAGCGCACGTTCAAGGGCGCGCTGGTGCTCCTCGACTACCCCAACCAGCCCTTCGTGGTGACCCAGCCGAAGGGCTCGACCGTCTACAAGAACCCCAGCGCCGAGGCGCACGACGTGCCGCGCGACCAGGTAGCCAAGTTCTACCAGGACTTCCTCAACACCCCGAACGCCCTCAACAAGGGGCACACCATCCACGAGTACTGGATGGAGGACTCCGGCGGGCGTATCGGGGTCGAGCTGACCGGGTTCGGGCCGTACACGATGTCCGGCAAGGACCACGAGTACGCCATGGAGTTCCAGGGCGGCACCGGCTGCCCGGCGGGCGACAGTTGCAACAAGAACCTGCGCACCGAGGGCAACGCGCTCTGGATCGGCGCCATCGGCCCGGAGGAGGCGGCCAAGTTCGACTTCATCTTCTACCTGAGCGCCGGCCAGGACGAATCGTCCACCTGGCAGGAGTTCGGAATGATGAAATTTCCGACCAAGGAGGACGTGACCGACGAGTTCGGCCCCGAGGACCCCGCCCTTCCCAACTGGGTCAGGACCCGCTACGTCGAGTGGACCTCCTGGCAGGCCGGCTCCAACTTCTGGCCCAACGCCCGCTTCGGCATCGACTCCGTCCAGGCCGAGAGCTCCGGCATGGCCGTCTACGCCCACGAGCTCAGCCACATCTTCGGCATCGCCGACAACTACAACAACCCGTACGGCGTGCCGCCCAGAAGGTCGTACACCGGCATCTGGGAGATGCTCAGCCGGGGCAGCTTCAACGGACCCGGCGGCCCGCACAGCCGCTGGCTGATCCCGCCGACCTCCGGCGCGTCCATGGGCGCCCAGCACATGCTCCGCAACAAGATCAAGCTGGAGATGATCGACGAGGCCAACGTCCTGCGCCTGTCGCGCGACGCCCTCGACGACTCCGGCCTGGTCACCGCGAAGATCACCGCTCGCGCCGTCCAGCCGGGACCGAACGGCCTGTCGGGCGTCAACCTGCAGTTCGACAGCGGCGACAAGGCGCCCGCCTGCGACACCGCCACGGACCCCATGTGCGACGGCGGCGGCTACGAGAACTACACCGTCGAGGTCGTCGACAGGATGGGCACCGACTCCTTCACCCCGGACTCCGGCGTGCTCCTGGCCAAGACCAAGAACGAGGACCGCGCGCCGTTCGAGTGGGTCGTCGACGCCAACCCGCAGGACATCGGCATGACCGACTACGTCCTGCCCGACGGCACCAAGGTCCCGATCACGATCGGCGACTACCGGCAACTGTCCGACGCCCTCTTCCACGCCGGGACCGACTCCGGCAGCGAGTACGAGTTCGTCGACCAGGCCAACCGCCTGCACTTCTACGTCACCGACCTCAAGCGCGACCGCAAGGGCGTGCTGTCCTACACCGTCGCCATCCGTTCCCTGGACGGCGCCGGCCCGCAGAAGCGCGGCGTCAAGGTCCTGCCCGGTATCGGCCTGCCCACCGGCAAGGGCGTGTCCACCTGCAAGTTCCCGCTGTTCAACACCGGCAGGGCCGCCCCGGCCGCCGGGCAGCACCCCGAGGACGTCAGCGCCTACCTCAACGGTGACGTCTACCGCCTGAAGGCCGAGATCCAGGGCCGCGGCTGGAGCACCCAGCTCCCCAACGCCCTCGCCGCGGTCGACTTCGGCAAGAACGAACTGGTCACCGTCAACGCCGTGCGCGGCGCCGGCGGCAGCCGCCTGGCCCAGGTCAAGCTCACCGCCACCTCGGAGAGCGACCCGGCCAAGACCATGACCGCCACCTGCCACGTGATCGGTCTCTGACCCCTCCTGACGGGGTACGGCCCAGCGGCGGCCGTACCCCGTCACCGCGGCACCCGCCGCCGTCGGCCGGAACCACGAGCCGGCCCGCGAGCGGCAAGAGCGAGCGTGCCGCGGTGTCGCCCTGAGGCGCCATCGCCCAGACCCCTGGCGCCGGCCGTACCGGATCAGCTTGAATCAGCCCCAAAGGGGGTGTTTCTTGACTGGCCCGCTACGTCTGCCCGACGAGCCGATGCCCGAGCCCAAGCCGAGAAGGCGCAGGGTCCCGCTGGCCGCGCCCGTCGCGGCGGGGGTCGCGGCGGCGGCCGCCAGCATCCTCGCGGCCTCCCTTGAATGGGAGATCCCGCCGATAGCCAAGATCGGTGTCACGGCGACCGCCGCGCTGCTGGTCGGCCTGACCACGTGGGCCACCACGGAGGGCGGCGCGCGCCCGCGCCGCCAGCGGCTGAGCGCGCCCGACCCGTCCGGCCGCGCGCCCGACCAGTGGCCGCCGGTGCCCGAGCACTTCACCGGCCGCGCCGAGTCGCTCAACGAGCTGCGTTCGGTCTTCGCCGGGCGCAGGAAGGCGAACGAGCCGGCGCCGCCGCTGGTCGCCTCCGTGTACGGCAGGGGCGGCGTAGGCAAGTCGGCGCTGATGGCCAGGTTCGGGCACGAGGTGGCCGGCGGCTTCCCCGACGGCAGGCTCTACGCGGACCTGCGCGGCGTGGGCCCCGACGAGGTGCTGATCGGCTTCCTGCGCGCGCTCGGCGTCCGCCTCACCACCGACCCCGGCGGCATGGAGGAACTGCGCAAGCTCTGGCTGACCTGGACCAAGGGCCGGCGCATCCTCATCGGCCTGGACAACGCCGACAGCGGCGACCAGGTCAAGCCGCTGCTGCCCGCCGACCCCGGCTGCGCGGTCATCGTCACCTCGCGCCACCCGCTGTTCCTGATGAACGCGATCGACTTCCAGCTCCCGGTGTTCAGCGAGGCCCAGAGCGTGGAGCTGCTGGCCCGCCTGGCCGGCGGCGCCCGGGTCGTGGACGACCTGGAGTCGGCCAAGGAGATCGTCGCCATCTGTGACCACCTGCCGCTGGCGATCAGCATCTGCGGCGCCCGGCTGGCCACCCGCTCCACCTGGTCCTTACGCGAGCTGGCCGGCCGCCTGGCCGACGAGCGGCGCCGCCTGGACCAGTTGGAGCTCGCGCCGAGGGTGGACAAGAGCGTGCGCGCCTCCGTGCAACTGAGCTACGACGACTGCACCGGCATCCAGCGCCGCCTGCTGCGCATGCTCTCCGGCCTGACGGCGCCCGACGTGCCCGGCTGGGTGGCGGGCGCGCTGCTGGACACCTCGGAGCTGGACGGCGGCGACCAGTTGGAGGCGCTCATCGACGCCCAGCTCGCCGAGTGCTCGGGCACCGACGCGAGCGGCACGATGCGCTACCGCCTGCACGACCTGGTCCGCCTGTTCGCCACCGAGCTGCCGGAGGAGCGGCGCGGCCCGGCGACCGAGCGGGTGCTGAGCGGCTACCGCCACCGCGCCGAGGCCGCCGCCCAGGACCGCTGGCCGCAGGACTGGAGCAGGGGCGGGCGGCGCTCCAGCATCGAGGGCCAGTCGCAGGCCGCCGACTGGCTCAACGCCGAGCGGCTCAGCATGATCGCCATGATCCACCACGCCCGCGAGCTGGAGCTGTGGGAGCAGACCTGGGCACTGGCCAGGGCGTTCTGCTCGCTGTGCCACTCCTTGCGCGCCTACTGGGCCGACTGGCGGGCGGTCGCCGACATCGGCCACGAGGCGGCGCTGCGTACCGGGGAGCGGCGCATGCTCGGCATCGCGCTGCTCGACCGCGCCGCGGTGGCCGGCGGCGGCAGCACCGCCGACGCGGAGACGGCCCTGGAGATCTTCACCGAGCTGGGCGAGTCCTGGTGGTCGGCCCGGTGCCGGCGGACCATCGGCATGATCCTCTACTCCGGCGGCAACCTTGACCGGGCCCAGGACTACCTGCTCGACGCGATCGCCGGCTTCCGCGCCGTGGACGACGTGTGGTGGATGGCGCGTACCCAGCGCAACCTCGCCGAACTCCGCCTGGCCGAGCGGCGCACCGCGGAGGCGCGCGAGCTGCTGGAGGACGCCCTGGAGGTCTTCGAGCGCGAGGGCAACCGCTACTCCGAGGCACAGACCCTGCGCGTGTACGGCGAGGCCCTCGCCGCCCAGGCCCGCGGCCTGCGCAGGGAGGGCGAGTCCAGGGCGGCCGCCGAGCACTTCACCAGGGCCGGGCTCAGCCTCGACCGGGCCACCGAGATGTTCAAGCAGCGCGGCGAGCTGTGGGAGGTGGCCCGCTGCCTGCGTTCGGCCGGCGAGGTCGGCAACCCGGCCAACAGCCTGGTCGAGCTGGACCACGTGCGCGAGTCGGGCGAGATCCTGGCCGCGCTCGGCGACTCCTGGGGCGTGGCGCGCAGCGCCCAGTCGGCCGGACGGGTGCTCGGCCGCATGGGCAGGGTCGGGGAGGCCAAGGAGGAGCTGCGCCGCGCCTACGCCGCCTTCGAGGAGCTGGGCGAGCGCTGGCGGATGGCCCAGTGCCTGCGCTACCTGGGCGAGGCGCACCTGGACGCGGCCGAGCGCGAGGCCGCGGTGGAGCCGCTGGAGCGGGCCAGGGCGATCTACCGCAGCCTCGGCAACGAGGCCGGCATGCGCAGGACGCTCGAACTGCTCAGACGAGCGGAGTCCTGAGCAGTTCCCCGGCGGTCTGCCTTGCCTCGTCGATGCTCTGCTGGAACAGCCTGCGGACCTGCGCGGCCTGCTCGGAGAGCTGCCTGATGTGGGCGCGGGCCAGGTCGTCGCGGACCGTGTCGGCGATCAGGGCCTGGTAGTCGGGGGTCCGGGCGGCCAGCGCCTCCAGCCGCAGGTGCGCGTGGTAGACCTCGTCGGCCTTGCGCACCTGCATGGCGTACTCCTCCAGGCGGCGTACCCGCTTCGACAGCGACGTCCAGGCCGCGTCGAGGGCGGAGCTGTAGGGCTTGAAGGCGTCCTCCAGCGCCGAGGGCATGAGCTGGGGCACGATCTGGCCGTGCTCGGCGTGCATGGACGACAGCTTCGAGAGCCGGGTGGCGATCTGCCAGACCTCCTCCGGCAGCGAGACCCGGTTGTTGACCGAGTCGAGCAGCCCGGCCCGCTGGACGTCGGCGGCGAGGATCCTGTCCACGGCGTCCTGTGCCCTGCGCAGCAGCCGCTGGCACGGGTAGTCCAGGTCCTCGGGCAGGACGAAGTGGGCCGAGTGCTCGTAGGCCAGCCTCAGGCGCCGCCGTGCCGTGTTGTCGGAGACGCCGGTGGCCACCCAGCGCAGCAGGGCGATCAACCCCATGCCGACGCCGGCCACGACCATTCCCACGGTGTCGGTCAGCACCAAGATCAACAGCAGGAACCCGGGCAGCACGATGAGCAGGGCCGGGTTGAACGTCCGCTCCATTCGCCGCCCGCGGCGAGCCATCTGGAGCAGGTGCGGGCTGGCCCGGAGCTCGACCGAGATCTCGGCTGGCAAAGAGGCGTCGATCACCAGCCGCGGGGGAAGAGCGCGCGGATCCATACGTTCATGTTGCGTTATGAACGGGGAATTCGCTCACATGTAGGTTAATCAGATGAACAGCTGGATTGAGCTACAGGGTGCGGTCAACGTTCGTGATCTGGGCGGGTTGCCGACGAAGGACGGCGGGACCACCCGCCTGGGCAGGATTTACCGCTCCGACAACCTGCAGGGGCTCACCGACGGTGACATCTCGTATCTCGTGGGCGAGCTCAAGCTCCGGCACGTGGTGGACCTGCGCTCGCACGCCGAGGTCGCGCTGGAGGGCCCCGGCCCGCTGACCCGGGTGACCGAGGTCACCCACCACAACCTGAGCTTCTTCGCCGAGGGCGGCAGGCACACCGACGTCGAGGCGGACTCCATCGACGCCGACAAGGTGCTGCCCTGGCAGGAGCGCCAGCTCGACGAGGAACTGCGCGTCACCGGCTTCTACTTCGGCTACCTGCGCGACCGGCCGGACTCGGTCCTGGGCGCGCTGCGCGCGCTGTCGCTGGACGACGGGGCGGCCATCGTGCACTGCGCGGCCGGCAAGGACCGCACCGGCGTCGTGTCCGCGCTGGCGCTGGAGGTGGCCGGGGTGACCAGGGACGCGATCGTGGCCGACTACACGGCGACGGGCGAGCGCCTGGACCGGGTGCTGGCCCGGCTGCGCGCCAGCGACACCTACCGCGACGACCTGGACTCGCGCCCGGCCGACGACCACATGCCGCGCGCCCGTTACCTGGAGCAGTTCTTCGGGGTGCTCGACGACCGTTTCGGCGGGCCGCTGGAGTGGCTGCGCTCGCACGGCTGGAGCCGGGAGGACTCCGCCGCCCTGCGGGCCCGCCTGCTCTAGCGCTCTAGCCGAGGTGGGTGAGCATGCCCTGGAGTGAGGACAGGCGCGCGGCCTCGATCACCCGCAGGGCCTCGACCACCTCCGCCGGGTCCACCGGGGCGGGGCCGCCGTTCCTGAGCGCGGACTCCACGCCCCGGTAGAAGTCCAGGTAGGCGCCGGGCGCCGTGGGCAGCGGGCGGGCGTCGTCGTCGGTGCCGAGCCGGCCCCAGCGCTCCTCCGGCTCGTCGCCGAAGCCCTGCTCGTCCGGAGTGGCGCCGGCGCGCAGCCGGTCCTCCTGGACGTCCAGGCCGTACTTGACGTAGGCGCCGGCCGAGCCGAGGACCCGGAAACGCGGGCCCAACTGCGCGGTCACGGCGCTCATGTGCAGGTGCGAGCGCACGCCGTTCTCGTGCGTGAGCGCGACGAAGGTGTCGTCGTCGGAGCCCACGCCCTCCCGCCTGGCGTCGGTCTCGGCGTAGACCGTGCGGACCGGGCCGAACAGCCGCAGCGCCTGGTCGATCAGGTGGCTGCCGAGGTCGTAGAGGAGGCCGCCGACGTCCTGGGCGCCGCCCGACTCGCGCCAGCCGCCCTTCGGCTGGGGCCGCCAGCGCTCGAAGCGCGACTCGAACCTGGCCACCCGGCCCAGCGCGCCTTCATCCAGCAGGGCGCTCAGGGTGCGGAAGTCGCCGTCCCAGCGCCGGTTCTGGAAGACGGTCAGCATCAGCTCGCAGTCCTTGGCCATCGCGACCAGCCGTCCCGCCTCCTCCGCGGTCGCGGCCATGGGCTTGTCCACGACCACCGGCAGGCCCGAGGCCAGCGCCTCGGTGGCCAGGGGGACGTGCGTGCGGTTGGGCGAGGCGACCACGACGAGGTCGCAGCGGGAGAAGAGCGTCTCGGCATCCGGTACGGCCGCCGCGCCGTACTTGCTCTCGACCTCGGCGGCGCGCTCGGGGTTGCGGGTGACCACGGCGGCCAGCCGCAGGCCCGGGGTGGCGTGGACCAGCGGCCCGTGGAAGAACTGCCCGGCGGGGCCGTAGCCGACCAGGCCAACCTGGATGTCGTCCATGGCCCCCAGGTTACTTAGAGATCTTCGTCCCGCTCGGCCAGGAAACGCTCGAACTGCGCCGCGAGTTCGTCGCCGGTCGGCATCGAGGACGGCTCGGCCAGCAGGCTCTCCTTGCCGGAACCGGCGGCGAAGGCGTCGTACTGCTGCTCCAGGCCCTCGATCGCGGTCGACAGCTCCGCCGAGCCGCGGATCTGCTCCTCGATCTCGACGTTGGTCCGCTCGGCGGCGTCGCGCAGCCCCTCCATCGGGAAGACCAGGCCGGTGCCGCGGGTGACGGCATCCAGCGCGGTGACGGCCGCGTGCGGGTACTCGGCCTGCGAGAGGTAATGCGGCACGTGTACGGCGTAGCCGACCGCGTCGTGCCCCTGGGCGCCCAGCCGGAACTCCAGGAGCGCCGCCATGCTGCCCGGCACCTGGACCCGGCCGAAGTTGCTGCTCTGGGGCCCGATCAGCCCGGGGCGGCTGGCGTGCATGGTGATGCCGAGCGGCCGGGTGTGGGGCACGGCCATCGGGATGCCGTGCAGCGTCACGATCTTGCTCACCTTGAGCTCGCCCAGCAGCGCGCCCACGGCCTTGGTGAACAGCTCCCACTCGCGGTCCGGCTCGGGGCCGCTGAGCACGAGGAACGGGGTCCCGGTGGCGTCGGTGGCGGAGTAGACGGCCAGTTCGGGACTCTCGCAGTCGACCCACTTGTCGGTGTCGAAGGTCATGATGGGCCGGCGGGAGCGGTAGTCGAGGAGGCGGTCCACGTCGAACGTGGCCACGACCCGGTGCTCCAGCTCGGCCAGGAGGTGGCCCAGCGCCAGTCGTCCGGCGCCGCCCGCATCGACGAAACCATCGAAGTGGTACAGAAGCACCGGATCGGTCAGCTCGGGCGCATCTTCGGCGAGCTCGTAGAGATCCGTCGGGTCGAACACGGTTGGACAGCCTTTCCCTAGGTACTCTCCACAGCAACCTACGGCGAGCCGGAACGATTCCGTGCAGGGCACCCTATCGAGGCAGAATGGGCCTCATGGACGGGGAGCGTGACGACGAACTCGAGGAGTTCGCCACGAGGATGTTCGATCTGGCCAGGGCCGGGGAGACCGAGGCGCTGCGCGCGTACGTGGTGGCGGGGGTGCCGGCGGACCTGACCAACGGCCGCGGCGACACCCTGCTGATGCTCGCCGCCTATCACGGGCACGCGCCGACCGTGCGCATGCTGGCCGAGCTGGGCGCCGATCCCGGGCGGCCCAACGACCGCGGGCAGACGCCGCTGGCGGGCGCGGTGTTCAAGAAGGAGCCGGAAGTGGTCAAAGCGCTGCTGGAGGCGGGTGCCGACCCCAAAACGGGCAACCCATCGGCTATCGACACAGCCCGCATGTTCGGGGTAGAGGATTGGTTGACATAGCCCCCAAGGGCAGAAAATTCGCTATTAATGCGATATGGCCACCCTTCAAGATCATTGCGATCATGAGGTCATGGCTAGAACCTCTGCGCAAGCCACAACCAACCCATCCCTCCGCATCCCCGTCCTGCAGTGCCCGTTCGAAAGCGAGGTGAACCCCCACGTCGTGGAGGCCAGCGAAGACAGCTTCGCCTGGCTCCTCGAGTCAGGCATGCTCGACGAGCCTGACATGCTGGAACGTTACAAGAGCGCCAGGTTCGGCTGGCTCACCGCCCGAGCCTACCCCCTGGTCGACCGCGACATGCTCAAGCTCCTCATGGACTGGTGCATCTGGCTGTTCGCCTTCGACGACGGCTTCTGCGAGTCGGAGAACCTCAGCCGCCACACCGCGCTCATCGCCAGGGCCCTCCCGGAGATGTTCCGGGTCCTGCACGACATCGAGTCCGACGAACCCGTCACCAACGTGTTCGCCAAGTCGCTGCAGGGGCTCAAGGAGCGCATCGCCGAGCACGCCGAGCGCGACCAGCTCGACCGGTGGTCCACGGCCACCAAGGAGTACATCTTCGCCCAGGTCTGGGAGGCCGCCAACCGCGAGTCCAACGTGGTGCCCAGCCCGGAGGACTACGTGTTCATGCGCCGCCGCACCGGCGCCATGTACCCCGTCTACGCCCTGATCGACATCGCGGGTGGCCGGCGGCTCACCCCCGACGAGTGGCACCATCCCGACATCAGGGCCCTCACCGAGCACGCCAACGACCTCGTGGTCTGGGACAACGACCTCTTCTCCTACGCCAAGGAGAAGAAGCACGACAAGGCCCGGCACAACCTCGTCAACGTGCTGATCACCCATCGGGGCTACTCCCTGCAGGAGGCGCTCGACGAGGTCGCGACCATGCATGATCGCGCCGTCGCCGAGATGGTGCGCCTGCGCAGGTCGGTCGACACCTGGGGCACCCGCTCCGTCCGCGCTTACGTGCAGGGGCTGGAGCACTGGGTCCGCGGCCACATCGAGTACTCGCTCGGCAGCGCGAGATACGTGCACGCCTGGCCGACGGGCACGGAATGGGCCCAGGCCGTCTGAGTCAGGACGGGGCGTCCATGTCGCCCAGCGCGAGCGCGGACGCCTCGTCCAGGTCCAGCTTCGCCCCGAACTCCGCCGCCTGCTTGTACGCCACCTCGCCCAGCGACTTCTGGCACTCCTTGACCAGCTTGTCGTGGTCGTCGGTGAGCCAGGGAGCGCCCAGCATCGGCAGGCCCGCGGTCTTCCAGTTCTGCTGCAGCGCGCCGAGCAGCCGCGCCGACAGCAACGGCTGCTCCAGCGCCGTGTAGATCCGGGCGGTGGTCTCCAGCGCGATCAGCGTGCCCAGCGTGTCGTGGAAGTGCCGCTTGATCCGCAGCCCCTCCTGGGCGTCCTGCAGCGCCTCGTCGGCCCGTCCCGTGGCCAGGCGGGTCAGCGCCAGCGCCCAGTGCGCGTAGGAGCTGACGAACAGCTCGCCGCGCTCCTTGCACACCTGCAGGCAGTCGACCAGCAGCGACTCGGCCTCGTACAGCTCGCCCTGCGAGGTGAGCACGATCGACAGCTCGACGATCGCGGGCAGCAGGCCGGGGTTGAGCTCCTTGTTGTCGGTGTTGAACTCGATCGCCACGCCCAGCAGCGCGCTGGCCTTCTGCAGGTCGCCCTGGAGCAGGGCGGCGGTGCCCTGCATCTTGGAGGCCAGGATGACCGCCTTGGAGTCGCCGACCCTGACCGCCTCGGTGCTGCACTGCTCGGCCGCCTGCAACGCGCCGGAGCTGTCGCCCTGGGCGCTGCGCACGTACGACAGCACCCACAGCGCCTTGCAGCGTTCCTTGCTGGGGCTGGGGTTGGCCTGCAGCGCCCGCTCCAGGTAGAGGCGGCCCTCGCGGGTGAAGCCGCAGCAGATCCACATGAACCACAGCGACGACAGCAGCTTCAGCGCCAGCACGGCCTCGCCCGCGGTCTGCAGCGCGTGCTCCAGCGCCACCCGCACGTTGTCGTGCTCCTGGCGCATGCGCACGAACCAGTAGATCTGCCGCGGGCCCGACCAGGCGTCCTCGCTGCGCTGGGCCAGGCTCAGGTAGTAGTTCAGGTGCCGGTGGCGCATCTGCTGGCTCTCGCCGAGCTTGTCCAGCCACTCCTCGCCGTACTCGGCCAGCGTGTCGATCAGCTTGTAGCGTACGCCCGCGTGGTTGCTGCGGATCAGCAGGATGGACTTCTCCACCAGGCCGGTGACCAGGTCGGTGATGTCCTCCGAGCGCAGCCGGTCGTCGGAGCAGACGAACCTGGCGGCGTCCAGCTCGAAGTCACCGGCGAAGACCGACAGCCGCGCCCACAGCAGCCGCTCGGCGGGCTCGCACAGCTCGTGGCTCCAGCCGATGGCCGCGCGCAGCGTCTGGTGGCGCGGCAGCGCGGTACGGCTGGCCCCCGCCAGCAGGCTGAACCGGTCGGCCAGCAACGCCAGGATCTGGTCCACCGAAAGCGCCCGCAGGCGTACCGCGGCCAGTTCTATCGCCAGCGGGATGCCGTCCAGGCGGCGGCAGAGCTCGGCCACCGAGCCGATGTTGTGCTCGTCCAGCACGAACTCCGGCATCACGGACCCGGCGCGGGCCGCGAACAACTGCACCGACTCGTTGGTGAACAGGCTCTCGGCCAGGTCCTCGCCCGGCACCTGCAGCGGCGGAACCGGCACCACCCGCTCGTACGGCAGGTGCAGCGACTGCCGGCTGGTGGCCAGGATGCGCAGGTTGGGGTTGGCCTCCAGCAGCTCCTCGACCAGCTCGGCGCAGCCCTGGATCAGGTGTTCGCAGGTGTCGATGATGAGCAGCATGTGCCGCCCCTCGACCCACTCCGTCAGCGACTCCGAGGCCGCGCGCGAGGACTGGTCGGCGATGCCGAGCGCCGAGGCGATCGTGTGCTTGACCATGCCCGCGTCCTGCAGCCTGGCCAGGTCGGCGAACCAGACGCCGTCCTCGTACTGCGAGCGGACCTGGTGGGCCAGGCGCAGCACCGTGCGCGACTTGCCCACGCCACCGATGCCGGTGACCGTGACCAGACGTGACTCACCCAGGTGGCGCTTGAGATTGGCGAGCAGGCGGGTCCGGCCCACGAAGCTCGTCAGCTCCGCCGGCAGATTGCCTTCTCGCCGCCAACCTGTCGGGGTGGCCATGGGCAGCCTCACGGGGGGTTAGGCGACACCTGCACAGGCATCGTACCCCCGGTCAAACCTGATGTCCTTTGCGTACGGGACGGCGCGGGGTCGGGTTTGTTCGTCTCGGTAGCATGTATTCCGTGAGCGAATTTCTCCCGGAGCAGACCGCCGATGACACCGACGTGGCGTGGGGCGACTGGCGCGAGGCCGACGACGACAGCTTCTACCTGGAGAACAAGCCGCCCCACTGGGGTTAGGACACGACGTCCTTACGGCGGAAGCGGCGGAAGGCGAAGGCCAGCAGCAGCGCCGCGTACGTCACCGAGATCGAGGCGCCCTTGGCCATGCCGCCCCAGTCTATGACCGGGGCGAGCGCGTCCAGCCAGGCGGTGTTCCAGAACGTCGGCAGCAGCTCCCGCAGCGTCCCCAGGGCTTCCACCGCCTGGAGGATCGTGCAGACGATCCACAGGCCCACCGCGCCGCCGACGGCGCCCAGCGGCGAGTCGGTGACGGTGGAGATCAGGAACGCCAGGGCGGCCACCACGAGCTGGCTGACCAGCGCGTAGCCGATCACGATGCCGAAGCGCGGCAGCACGTCCAGGGCCGGGATGACCTCGCCGGTGCCGGGCACCTGGATGTCGTCCCAGCCGAACGCGACCGTCCCGGCCAGCAGCGCCATGAGCGGCAGCGCGATCACCGCGGCGGCGGAGTAGCCGAGGGCCACGATGAGCTTCTGGCGCAGCAGCCGGTCGCGCGGCACCGGGGCGGCCAGCAGGTAGCGCAGCGAGGACCAGTTCGCCTCGCTGGCCACGGTGTCGCCGCAGAACAGCGCCACCGCCACCACCAGCAGGAAGCTGGCCGAGACCGACAGCGCGAAGGCGGCGAAGTTCAGGCCGCTGGCCGTGGCCAGGTCGGAGATGCGCAGCCCGGCCTGCTGGCCGCTGGGCTGCTGCGGGCCGAACTGGAAGGCGATGACCAGGATCCACGGCAGCGCGAGCAGCAGCCCGAACATGACCAGGGTCCGCCGCCGCTTGAACTGCCGGACGATCTCCACCCGCAGCGGCAGCGTCCGCCCCGGCGCGTACCCCACTGCGGTGTTCACGAGTTCTCTCCGATCAGGTCCAGGAAGACGTCCTCCAGGCGTGGGCCGTGGCCGTTGGAGCTGGCCAGCAGGGCCTCGACCGGGCCGGTGGTGACCAGGCGGCCGCGGTGCATGACGACCACGTGGGTGCAGGTCTGCTCCACCTCGGCCAGCAGGTGACTGGAGACGATCACCGTGCGGCCGTCGCGGGCGTAGCGTTTCAGCACCTCGCGCATCTCCCTGATCTGGGGCGGGTCGAGGCCGTTGGTGGGCTCGTCGAGCACCAGCAGGTCGGGCAGCCCCAGCATCGCCTGCGCGATCGCCAGCCGCTGCCGCATGCCCTGCGAGTACGTGCGCACGGCACGCTCCAGCGCCGCGCCCAGCCCGGCGATCTCCAGCGCCTCCACCATGTGCGCCTCGGCCGCGGGCCGGCCGGTGGCCGCCCAGTACAGCTCGATGTTCTCCCGGCCCGACAGATGCGGCAGGAAGCCGGGACCCTCCACGAACGAGCCCAGCCGCGACAGCACCGGCGCGCCGGGGGAGACCCGTTCGCCGAAGATGCGGATCTCGCCGGCGTCCGGGTGGATGAGGCCCATCATCATCCGCATCGTGGTGGTCTTGCCCGCTCCGTTCGGCCCGAGCAGGCCGAGCACCTGGCCCTGCTCGACGCGGAACGACAGGTCGTCCACGGCCTTCTCGCCGTTGCGGTAGGCCTTGGTCAGGCCGCTGATCTCCAGCGGCGCGCCCTCCGCCTCCCCGGTACGGCCGGCCGTACCCCCGCGGGCCCTGCCCGTGGCCAGCAGGACGGCGGCCAGCACGATCGCGGCCAGCGGCATCGCCCACACCCACCACGCGACCCCGCTCGCGGGGGCGCTCAGCGTGGCCACCGTCGGCACGCTCACGGCCGGTGCGGCGAGCGCCACCCGGTAGGAGGCCGGCTCGGCCGGGGTGGCGAAGCCCATGTCCGTGGTGGTGACGGTCAGCCGGAGCTTGTGGCCGACGGCGAAGCGGTGGTCGAGCGCGGGCAGCGCGACCGTCACGTCGGCGCTCGCCGCGCCCTCGGGGATCTTCACCCGCAGCGGCGCGACCAGCCCGGCGGGCAGCGTGGGCGGCTGGATGGCGTCGGGGACGTCGTAGAGCTTGGCGAACAGCGTCACCTCGCCCTTGCCGTGGACCCGCAGCTTCACCGATGGCGAGCCGGTGAGCTGGAGCGGGGCGGTCAGCGGGGCCGACTCGAAGCTCGCGGCCTGGCCCGGCATGTCGAGGGAGACGCTCAGGTTGCCCTGGCCGCCGCCTCCGCCGAGCAGGCCGCTGACGCCGGGCACCGTCGAGATGGAGGCGGGGTTGCCGCCGGGCGGGTTGACGATGTTCTGCTCGGGGCCCGACAGCGTGACGTCCGTGGTCGTGGTGCCGGACAGGCCCGGGTACGCGGCGGTCTCGGGGTGCAGGCGGATGCGCTGGCGGGTGCCGGGGTCGCGGCCGCCGTCCCTGGTCACGGTGAACGCCTTGACCGGGGTCGCCGCGGTGTCGCCCTTCAGGTGGCGGGCCAGCCAGGAGGAGGTCTGGGCGTAGAGCCAGTCGGCCTCGCCGTTGCCGCCGTCATGGCCGCCGTCGAACCACATGACGCTCACCGGCGTGCCGGGCGCGATCGCCTTCGCGTTGGCGTCGGCGTGGCCCAGCGGGAACAGCGAGTCGCGCTGGCCCTGGATGAGCAGCGTGGGCGCCTTGATACGGCCCTGGACGGAGCTCGGGCTGGCCTTGCGCAGCAGTTCGACCGCCTCGGGGGTGGCCTTGCCGGTCGTGGCGACCTGCTGGTAGATCGCGCAGATCTCCGGCAGGAAACGGCCGCACCGGGCCTCCTCGGCGGTCATCGGCGGCGCCTGCCTGGTCAGGGCCTGCAGGCCGCCCTGGGCCGAGGGGGCGCCTCTGCCGAAGAAGAAGCCCGCCCACAGGCTCTTGAACACGCCGCTCTGCGGGCCCTGGCCCGTGGCGTCGGGGAAGAGGGCGTCGGCCAGGTCGTACCAGGTGATCTGAGGGACGATCGCGTCCACCCGGGCGTCGTGGGCGGCGGTCATCAGCGCGATGGCGCCGCCGTAGGAGCCGCCGGCGATGCCCACGCGCGGGTCGCCCGCCTTGTCCAGGACGACCTCGGGGCGCTTGGCCAGCCAGTCGATGAGCTGCCTGACGTCCTTGACCTCGTAGTCGGGGGAGTTCAGCGCGATCTGGCCGGTCGAGCGGCCGAACCCGCGGGCCGACCAGGTGAGGACGGCGTAGCCGTCCTGCGCCAGCCGTACCGCGTCGTCACGGACGCTCTGCTTGCTGCCGCCGAATCCGTGCGCGAGCAGGACCGCGGGCGCCTTCCCGCCGCCGGCGGGCGGGAAGAACGTCGTGTCGAGCTCCACCCGCTGGTCGTCGGTGGGGCCGTCCAGGACGGCGATGCGGGCGTCCTGGCCGCGCACCTCTGGACCCGACGGCCACACCAGCCACGCCACCGCCCCGATCAGGGCAAGTACCGCGACCAGCGCGGACACTCTTCTCATGCGGGTGGAGCATACTTACCGAATCTGAGAGATCACTGAGATCAGCCCAGGATGGCGTAGACGGTGCTCGCCTGGGCGGCCGGCTCCTGGGCGCCGTCGGGGGTGAGGGTGACGTCGGAGAACGCCAGCGTCCTGCCCAGCTTGGAGATCCGGACGTGGACGAGCACGTCCTTGCCCGTCACCGGCCGCTGGAACGTCGTGGACTGCTGCACCGTCGTCATCGGCACGAAGCCGCCCCTGGCCGAGGAGATCGCCACGACCGTGGCGGTGTCGGCGGCGGCCATCATCGCCTGCCCGCACAGCCCGCCGCCCTGCCTGGCCAGCGCGTCCGACCACGGCAGCCGGACCACCGCGTGGCGTTCGCCGACCTCCTCCACGCGCAGGCCGAGGTCCTGGATCCAGGGGGCGAAGTAGTCCCTGAGAATCGCGTCGCCGTCTTCAGGTGTCACGGGGTCATCATGCACGCTGGGACCATGGGTGTGGAGAGCGTCTTCCTGCCGGCCACGTACGACAGCGGTGTGCCCTACGAGTTGTTCGCCCGGTTGCGGGAGGAGACGCCGGTTCGCTGGATTCCGGAGCCCGCGGTGGGGCCGTGGCGGGCAGGCCCCGGATATTTCGGGGTATTTCGGCATAAGGACGTCAAGCAGGTGCTGCGGACGCCCGAGGACTTCTCCTCCCACCGCGGCGCCACCCAGATCCGCGACCCGGAGACTCCGGCCGACCTGGAGTTCGTGCGGGCGATGATGCTCAACACCGACCCGCCAGGACACTCCAGGCTGCGCAGGATCGTGGCCGCGGCCTTCTCGCCCCGCGCCGTACGCCTGCTGGAGCGCACGATCGCCGAACGGGCCGCGGCGCTGTTCGCGGCGGGTGAGTGCGACTTCGTCGAGGTGGCGGCGGACCTGCCGGTCTGGACGCTCGCGCACGTCATGGGCGTGCCGGAGGGCGACCGGCGGCTGCTGCACGACTGGGCCTCGCGGGTGATCGGCTACCAGGACGCCGAGCACGCGGGACTGTCCACGGCCGACGCCTCGCGGCTGAGCCCGATGGGACGCCTGGCCCTGGCGGCCCGCCCGCGACCGCGCCCCGGGACGAACCCGCGCTCGAAGGCGGCCCTGGCCGACATGTTCGCCTACGCCAAGGCCCTGGCCGCCGCCCCGACCGACCCCGCGTCCGTCATGTCGGCCATGCTCAGGGGCGGCCTCACCGAGGCCGAGTTCCAGAACATGTTCTTCCTGTTCGCCGTCGCCGGCAACGAGACCCTGCGCAACGGCATCCCCGGCGGCCTGCTCACCCTCCTGAGCCATCCCGCCGAGCACGCCCGCCTGCGCGCCGACCCCGCGCTGCTGCCGTCCGCGATCGAGGAGATGCTGCGCTTCTGGCCGCCCGTCATGAACTTCCGCCGTACGGCCACGCGCGACCTCACCCTCGCCGGCCGGCGGATCGCGCAGGGCGACAAGGTCGTCGTCTACCACGCCTCCGCCAACCGCGACCCGGCCGCCTTCGCCGAACCCGATCGCTTCGACGCCGGCCGTACCCCCAACGACCACGTCAGCTTCGGCTTCGGACCGCACTTCTGCCTGGGCGCCCACCTGGCCAGGGTGCAGATGCGCGCCGTCTTCGCCGAGCTGCTGCGCTGGGAGGTCACGCTCACCGGCGCGCCGGTCCGCCTCACCTCCAACTTCCAGAACGGCCTCAAGCACCTTCCCGTACGGCTGCGCCCGGCATGATCGCCAAGGTCAGCCGGGATTTGTGTCCGATTGCGATGTGGGTAAAGGCCGGGCAAGATTTCGTGCCGTGAAACGAGCAGCAATGATCAAGGACTGGGCTCTGCCGTACTGGACCAGAGGCCAGGCGGGGCGCGAGACGCCACCGGACCTGTTCCGGGTCCTCTACTACGGCTGGCTGGCGGCGTTCACGCTCAAGCTGCTCGGATCCGCCTGGGACGTCTCCTGGCACTTCAAGTGGCTGCGCGACGACCTGGCGCCGCCGCACCTGCTCAACTCCGCTGGAACGGTCCTGGCGCTGGCCCTCACCATCGTCCACGGCTACACCGGCTACGGCGTCGACAGGACCGCGCTGCGGCTCATCCAGTGGGGGACCGGGATCTTCCTGGTCGCCGTCCCCCTCGACCTGATCAACCACCGCGTCAACGGTCTCGACATCACCTCGTGGAGCCCGTCGCACATCCTGCTCTACGTGGGCACCTTCTTCATGATCGCCGGAGTGATCCGGGGCTGGTTCACCGGGGCGCCGCCCGGCAGGGAGCGGACCGTGGTGCTGGGCGCGTTCTTCGCCTTCTTCCTGGAGAACGTGCACTTCCCCGAGCAGCACCAGGAGTACGGCGTGCTGTCCATCGGCGCCTGGGACAACAACGCCGCCTACGCCGAGCCGATCCTGCTGCAGTTCGCCGCCGACCAGATGGGGCGGCCGGTCGACCGGGTCACCATGGTCGGCTTCTCGCTGCCGGTGCCCGACGCCCTCTATCCCGTCTACGCCGTCGTCGTCGCGATGACCGTGCTGGCCGTGGCCCGGCTGATGATCGGGCGTTTTGGCAGCGCCACGCTGGTCGCGGTGGCGTACGTGGGGTTCCGCACGCTCATCTGGCAGATGCTCACCTACACCGGGTTCCCGCCGTCGGCGGTGCCGTTCTTCCTGGTCGCGGGGGCGATCGCGGTGGACCTCGCGTTCGCGATCAGGGTGCCGGCGGTGCGCGCCGTCGCCGGCGCCGTCCTCGCGACCGCCGCCGTCTACGGCGGGCTGATCGCGCAGAGCGCGCTCATGGGCGGGGTGTACGGCACGCTCAACGGCATGCGGGGTCTCCTCGGCGCCCCGCCCCTGGCCACGTCGTCGGCGGTCTGGGCGGGGGCGGGGCTGGCGGCGGCTTGGCTGGCCTGCGAATGGTTCGTCAACCGCTTCGAACCGACCCCCCTCAACCCCCGAACCCCCGTCCCCGCCTGACGCCCGCTGGGTCGCCGTTCCTGACCCCACCCCCACGGCACCCGCACCCGGTTCGGGGTTCGCCGCCCACCGGGGCCAAGCCGGAGGGCCCCGGTGCCACGCCCGCACGAGGGCCTGAAGGGGCCTCCTGAGGGCCGGACGATCGTCAGGTCGAGCGGAGGACGGGGTGTGGGGTTGGGCGGGGTGGGTCAGGCGATGGTGGCTCGGGTGATGGCTACGGCGACGCCGTAGGCCAGGCCCATCACGGCGACCTCGGCGCTCGCCCAGCCGACCACCGAGGTTGCCCTGCGGGCGGCGATGCCGGGCAGCAGGCGCCACCTGATGTGCGCGGCCAGGGGCACCAGCAGTGCGGTCAGGGCGACCTTGGTGAGGACGAGCAGGCCGTACTCGGTGGACAGGATCGCGCCTGGCAGCTCCACGCCCGGCGTCAGTGCCAGCGTGCCGAGGCCGCTGACCAGGCCGGAGACCGACACCAGGACCAGCGCGAGCGTCGCCAGCCTGGAGAACCTCGGCAGGGTGTCGGCCAGCAGGTCGCGGTGCGGCGCGAGGAACGCCACCGTGGCCAGCAGCCCGCCGGTCCAGGCGGCGGCGCCGATCACGTGCAGCTCCATCGAGATCATGATCGGGTCGTGCCAGACCGAGTCGACCGCGTGCCCGGTCACCGGGATCGGCAGCAGCCCGAACGCCGCCACCACGATCCGCAGCTCCGCCGGAACCTTCTCGCCGAACCGCACCGCCATCAGCCCGATCCCCGCCGCCGCCAGCGCGCACGCGGCACTGAACAGCAGTCCCTGGCCGGTGCCCACACCGTCCACGTAGGCGCTGATCATGCCGAGGGTGGGCACCCCGCCCGGGTTGAGCTCGGCCGCCTGGAAGACGATCGTGACCAGCGCGCAGATCGCCCACACCCAGGCGGCGGTGACGGCCAGCGGGCGCACCCGGCGCAGCACCGGTTCCGTGCGCTCGGGCCGGTCGAAGCCGAGCAGTTTCGGCAGCAGGCTCAGCCCGAGGGTGGCCACGGCGGCCACGTCGAGCAGCACCCGCACGACCGGCAACCCGAACGCCACCACCGGCCCCGGCAACGGAATCCCCGGCACCGCCTCCTGCGCCGTCACCGTGCTCGCCACCACGGCCGACGCCACGGCCGCCACCACGAACACCCCGGCCATCCCACGCACCCCGGCGACCCCGCCCCCGCCACCGACCCCGCCCCCGCCACCGACCCCGCCCTCGCCACCGAGCCCGCCACCGACCGCGCCACCGAGCCCGCGCCCGCCACCGAGCCCGCCCACCGCGCCACTCGCTCCGGCCGCGGTGCGCACCGGAGCCGCCCCGCCTGCCGCCGTCGATCCGTGTGTTCCGGCCGATCGGGGTGTCTCGCCGTGTGTCCCGGCCTCGCCCTCGCGCACGGGCGTGCCGCCGCTCACGTCCGCGCGCCCTTCTCGCCCGGTGACGGCGTCTCGGGTACGGCGGGCTGGGCGCCGCGGCGCAGGGCGATCACGGTTCCGGCCGCGAGCAGCACCAGGGCCCCGCCGATCCAGACGACCGCCATCCCGGCCCCGCCGTTGGCCGCCGCCTCCGCCGCCTGCGCGCTCAGCTCGGCAGACCCGGTCGCCGGCTGCACCCCCACACCGCCGGGCCGCCCGTCAGCCGCGCCGGGTCGCTGGTCAACCGGGCGAGGCTCCTGGTCAGCGGTGCCGGGCCGCTGGTCGGCCGGGCCGGGCTGGGAGTCAGCCGGGCCGGGCTGCTGGTCGGCCGGGCCGCTCGTCGGCTGGTCAGTGGGAGCAGGCTGCTGGTCAGGGGTGGGGTCGGGCAGGTTGAGGGTGAAGTGGATCTTGCCGGTGACCGGGTGTCCGTCCGAGGACAGGATCCGGTAGCCGATCACGTAGGCGCCGTTCGCGGTCAGCGTCTTCAGCGGTACGCTCACCCGCTCCTTGGCCACCACCGCCGCTCCCGCGGTCAACGCCTCCCCGCCGGGCCCGGTCAGGCCGATGCCGGCGTAGCCCCGCCGTACCGGCTGGTCGAAGACGAGAGTGACCCGCTGCGGCGCGGCGGTGAGCGCCGCGCCCTCCCGGGGATCGCTGGAGACCAGCACGTTGTGCGCCTGCGCTGGAGCGATCCAGCCGCCGACCGCCGCGCAGGCGAGCAGCAGGACCGTGAGAAGCCGCCTCACCGATCTTGACCTTCCCTCGAACACCTCGAAACCCGTCTATGGTCCCACCTATGGATGACCTGTTCGGCGGTGCCGCCCCCTATTACGCCAAACACCGCGCCGACCACGGTGACGCGGCTATCGACCTGCTGGCCAAGGCGTTCGGATCGCGGGCCACCGTGCTCGACCTGGGCTGCGGGCCAGGCACGGTGGCGATCCCGCTGTCGGAGCGGGTGGCGCGGGTGCTGGCGGTCGATCCGGCCGAGGGGATGCTGGCCGAGGGGCGCAAGCTCGGCGCCGGGCGGCCCAACATCCGGTGGCTGGCCGGTGATTCGACCATGTTGCGGCGCCTGCCGGACTTCGAGCACGTGGTGATGGGCCGGTCGTTCCACTGGATGGACCGCGGGGCGGTGCTGGCCGACCTGGACGAACTGCTGCCGCCGGGCGGGATCGTCGCGCTGGTGGGCCCCACGCGCGACCGCGAGAACCTGCCGTGGGAGCCGGTGACGGAGCGGGTGCGGGAGGAGTTCGGGGTGAACGGCCTGACCGCCCGCGGCTCCTTCCAGGCCAGCGGTCTCCACCACGACGAGGTGCTGGCGGGCTCCCCGTTCGGCGACCTGGAGGCCCAGGTGTTCGCGTGGCAGCGCGAACGGGACATGGATGACGTGATCGGCCTGCAACTGTCCTACTCCTACTCGGCGCCCGCCCGCCTGGGCGCCCGCCAGGACGCCTTCGTCGGCGCGCTGCGCGCCGCCCTGACCGAGGTGAACCCGTCCGGCCGCTGGGTCGAGGAGGTGCGCACGCAGGTCCTGCTCGCCCGCCGCCCGTGAGCGAAAATGCTCTAAAGTACGGCGAAGCGAACCACTATCGGCAAAGGACGCGGCGATGAAGGTGCTCAGCGGAGCCATGCACTACTTCAGGACGCTGCCGGAGCAGTGGCCTGACCGGCTGGGCAAGCTGCGGGCGATGGGCGTGGACACGGTCGAGACGTACGTGCCGTGGAACCTGCACGAGCCGCGCCCCGGCCACTTCGACTTCACCGGCCTGGCCGACATGGAGGGCTTCTTCCTGGCGGCGGGGCGGGCCGGGCTGAAGGTGATCGTGCGGCCGGGGCCGTACATCTGCGCCGAGTGGGAGAACGGCGGCCTGCCCGCGTGGCTGCCCGGCCCCTACCGCTGCCACGACCCGCGCTTCCTGGAGCCGGTGGACCGCTTCTTCGACGAACTGGTCCCGCGCATCGCCGCCCACCAGGTCACCAGGGGCGGCAACGTCGTCATGGTCCAGGTGGAGAACGAGTACGGCTCCTACGGCGCCGACCCCGTCTACCTGCGGCACCTGGCCGACGGCCTGGTACGGCGCGGCATCGACGTCCCGCTGTTCACCTCCGACGGCGCCACCGACCTGATGCTGACCGGCGGCACGCTGCCCGGCATCCTGGCCACGGCCAACTTCGGCAGCGGCGCCGCGGAGCAGTTCGAGGTGCTGGCGCGGCACCGGCCGGACGACGAGCCGTTCTGCATGGAGTTCTGGAACGGCTGGTTCGACCACTACGGCGAACCGCACCACACGCGCGACCCGCAGGACGCCGCCAAGGCGCTGGAGGAGATCCTGGAGCGCGGCTCGGTCAACTTCTACATGGCCGTCGGCGGCACCAGCTTCGGCTTCTGGTCGGGGGCCAACGAGGCGGACGGCGCGTACCAGCCGACGGTGACCTCCTACGACTACGACGCGCCGATCTCGGAGAGCGGGGCGCTGACGCCGAAGTTCTGGGCGTACCGGGAGGTGCTGGGCCGCTACGCCGACCTGCCGCCGGTGCCGGAGTCCGTCCGGGAGACGCTGCCCGCGCGGCGGGTGGAGCTGGGCGAACGGCTGGCGCTGCTCGACTGCCTGGACGTGCTGTCCACCGGGACCGTGCGGAGCGCGGCCACGCGTACCTTCGAGGAACTCGGCCAGGACTACGGCCTGGCCGTCTACCGCACCCGCGTGCCGGGGCCGCGCGGCGGCGCGCCGAAGGTCCGGGTCAGAGGGCTGCGCGACCGGGCGAACGTGCTGGTCGACGGCGTGGTCGCCGGAGTGCTGGAGCGCGGCGGGGACGGCGGTGTCGAACTCGGCACGCCCGCCGAGGGCGCCGAGCTGACGCTGGTCGTGGAGGCGATGGGACGGGTCAACTACGGGCCGCTGGTGGGCGAGCGCAAGGGTGTCCTGGACGGCGTCCTGCACGACCGGCAGTACCTGTTCGGCTGGGAGATCGACCCCGTGCCGCTGTCGGACGTGTCCGCGCTGCCGTGGGGGCGGGCGGGCGCGGCCGAGGGCCCGGCCTTCTACCGCGGAACCCTCCAGGTCGAACGGCCCGCCGACGGCTTCCTCGCGCTGCCCGGCTGGGTCAAGGGGCACGTGTGGGTCAACGGCTTCCACCTCGGCCGGTACTGGGACAAGGGCCCGCAGGTCACCCTGTACGTGCCGTGGCCGCTGCTGCGGGAGGGCGCCAACGAGATCGTCGTGCTGGAGATGGACGGCGCCCCTCAGGACACCGTGGCCGAACTGCGGCCCGAGCCGGAGCTGGGGGAGGCGGGGTAGGGCCTGCGTACCGGTCCCGGGCTGGAGGGCCCGGGACCGGCCTCGCGGTTCCACCCCCACGTGACGCGCGGCCGCTCGGGGTTCCGGCCGCGCCGCTCGACGGAGCCGGAGGCGCCCCCAGGTGGGCGGTGGGGGCGCCCCGGCGTTCCCTAGGTGGCGGCCTAGGGCGTCCAGGTCAGCTCAGTGGTCGTACAGGTCGGCTGGATGGTCGTACAGGTCGATACAGGTCAATACAGGTCGGTGCAGGTCGGTGCGGGTCGGTGCGGGTCGGTGCGTGGTCAGCCCTTGGTGCCGCCGCGCTGGCCGCGCCGTAGCGGAAGGGACTGCCGGGCCAGCCGCCGCGACAGCGCGCCGCCCGCGGCGGTGCGTTCCGTGGTCCCGCGCGAGGCCCCTCTGACCTTCGCGTAGGGCTTCGGCGTCTCGGCCGCCGAAGGCTGGTCGGCCTTGTCCTCGTGTTGCTCGCGCGACTGACGCGACTTCGAACTCACACGGAACACCTCCCCGATTTATTGCTATATGTCCGTTTTGTCGGGAGGTGAAACCCGCCATCGACGCCGTGTTGACCGGATGCCGGAGGTGCCGCCGGTGACGATCGCGCTCTTCACGGGGCCGCCCAGATGCCCATGAGCCGCCAGATCCGCCGGGTGAGCGGGTTGACCAGGCCGAGGGAAACGCACAGCTCCCGGGTCTTGCCGACCGAGTCGCGGATCTCCGCCGCCGCGGCCGGGCTGTCGGTGTAGACCTCCCTGACCACGTTCGCGGGTACGGCGAAGCGCTTGATCATCGCACCCGGCGGCGCCAGCATGATCCGCGCCATGATGCCCAGGATGACCGGCGAGATGACGCCCAGCAGCAGCCTGCGGTGGCGCGGCATGCGCGGCACCCGGTTGCGCAGGTAGTGCCGGGCGAAGGAGATGTGCCTGGCCTCCTCCGCGATGTGGATGCGCATGATCGTCTCTTCCAGCGGGTGGTGCTTCCTGCCGTCCTTGAGCATCTTGCGCTGCACGTGGTCGATGGGGTCCTCGCCGCCGAGCACGAAGACGAAGAACAGCTCGGTGGAGATCAGCGGGATCCACGGCGTGACCTGGGCGATGAGGCTGAGCGGCCCCGGCATGCCACGGACCGGCATCTTCGTGCGGTTCACGAACTCCTGGAACATCATCCCGTGATGTCCCTCTTCGATGGTCTCGTGGTAGACGTAGCGGAACTCGGGCGCGCCGTTGGGCAGGCGGTAGGCGTAGTTGAGCAGGCCCCGCTTGAGCAGGTTCTCGAACTGCAGCCCGATCTTCATCGCGGTGGCCACCCTGAACAGCCCGATCCGCGCCCTGACCTCCGGGGAGCGGGACTGGTACCACGGGTGCGCGCCCAGCTTGTCGACCTCGGGCAGCTCCCAGCGGGGGTCGTCCTGGTCGATCAGGAACTCGGCGTCGTCCCAGGGGATGTCCTTGTAGGGCTCCCAGTGCTTGTCGACCGAGGCCTTCGAGAGGCGATGGATGACCGCCTCGTAGGCGCTGCGGTCGGCGACCGTCTCGTCGGACTCCCTGGCGGCGGTAGAGCTCGGTGCGGCTGTCATCGCGGGCACTCCTCTCCTCGCCACGTAATTGTACGGAGCATCCAATAGCGAGGGAAGAGTGACCCGGATCACAGGTCGTCCAGCGTCAGGCCCACCTCCGCCGCGGCAGCCGTACGGACGAGGAGGGTGACCTTGCGGCGGGAGATGAGCTTGTCGTGGACGTGCAACTGGACGGCCAGGCCGTCGATCATCGCGAAGATCCGCCAGCTCGCGCCCTCCGGGTCGGGGCAGGTGAACGCGCCGCTCTGGACCCCGGCCGCGATGATCTCCTTGAGCACCATCCTTCCGTGCACGTCCATGCGGCGGGTGCTGGCCTCGAGCTCGGGGTTGCGCATCGACTCCGACCAGGCGTCGATCCACAGGCGCCAGCCCGCGGGCGAGGTGCCGGGCGAGCACAGCCTGATGAGCGCGCGCAGGCGCTCCGTCGGCGGCTGCGGCGAGCGCTCGATCTTGCCGATCGCGTTGAGATGCTGGCGTGCCGCGTAGGCGAAAGCCTCGGCGATCAGCTGTTCCTTCGTCTCGAAGTGGTAGAACAGCAACGCCTGGCTCACGCCTGCCGCGCGGGCGATGTCGAGGGTCCTGGTGTGCCCGAACCCTCGGGCCGCGATCACCTCGCAGGCCGTCTTGAGGAGATCCTCACGTCGTAATCGGCTGAAACCCCGTGTCACAGCCGAGAACTCTATTACCCACGGTAACCATCAGCGAGTGGGATCCGCACGACAAACCGGGCACCACGGGACGAATCTTCGATCGTGAGCGTGCCCTCATGGCTGGCCGCGATCTCCCTGGCGATCGGCAGACCGAGGCCCGTGCCGCCCGCGTCGCGGTTGCGTGAGGCGTCCAGCCTGGTGAAACGCCGGAAGACCACCTCGCGCTGATCGGGCGCGATGCCCTCGCCGTCGTCCATGACCTCCAGTACGGCCCGCCCGCCCTCGGCCCTGACCGTGATCGTTATCGACTCGTCGGCATGCCGCTCGGCGTTGTCGACCAGATTCGTCAGCAGGCGGGCCAGCCGTACCCGGTCGCCCATGACCGTCACGCCCGGCTCCAGCGACGTGGCCACCTGCTTCGACCTGGGCCGCTCCGACTCGGCCGCCACCAGCTCGGCCAGGTCCACCCGCTCGGAGCGGCCGGGCGCCCCCGCCTCCAGCCTGGCCAGCGTGAGCAGGTCGCCGACGATGGCCTGCAGCCGGTCCAGGCTGGTCAGCACCTCCCTGGCCGTCCCCGGCCAGTCGGTCTCGTCCGGGTAGAGCAATGCCTCCTCGACCTGGGCGCGCATGGCGGTGATCGGGCTGCGCAGGTCGTGGGAGGCGTCGGAGGCGAACCTGCGCTGCTGCTCCACCGCCGCCTCCAGCCGGTCGAGGGTGTCGTTGACGGTCCTGGCCAGGTCGTCCAGCTCGTCGCCGCGATGCGAGCGCGGCACCCGGCGGCCCAGGTCGGTCGCGGTGATCTCGGCGAGTTCCGTCTTGATGTCCTTGACCGGCCGCAGGGAGTTGCCGATCGCCGCCCACGCCACGACCGAGCTGGGCACGGTGAGCACGAGCGCGCCGCCCAGCAGGCCGAGCGCGTACAGGGGGCTGACGTACCACGGCAGGTCGGGGCCGAAGGCGTAGGACATCCAGTAGTCGCCGTTCACGCTGACGCGGAAGCCCACGGTGGTCAGGCAGGGATTGCCGGGCAGCAGCCTGGTGCAGGTGGTGGTCGCCACCCGGCCGTCGTCCTCGGTGGGCTTCAGGTTGGTCAGCGGCGGCAGGCCGTAGAGCCTTTTGCTGGCCTGCCGTACCTTGGCCTCGTGGTCGACGACCTGGAGGGCGTCGATCTCCTCGGTGGGCGTGACGGCCTTGAGCTCGCCCACGGGCGCGTAGCGCTCGACGTTGAAGGCGACGCGGCGGGCCGCCTTGGCCACGCGCTCGGTGATGTAGTCGCTGATCACCACGTGGACCAGCGGCGTGACGAGCACGGCCATGACGAGGTTGAGGACGAGCGCGTTGCCCGCCGCGATCGCCGTCATCCGGGCTCGCACCGACCATCGGAACGGCATCGGCATCACGGTTCCCTGAGCGGCAGTGAGAGCACGAACCTGGCGCCGCGCGCGGAGTCCGCGATGGTGAGCGCGCCGTGGTGGCTGGCCGCGATCTCCCTGGCGATCGGCAGGCCGAGACCGGTGCCGCCGGCGTCGCGGTTGCGCGAGGCGTCCAGGCGCGTGAAGCGCCGGAAGACGATCTCGCGCTGGTCGTGGGCGATGCCCGCGCCGTCGTCCAGGATCTCGAGTACGGCCCGGCCGTCGTGCCCGCGCACGGTGATGGTGATGGTGTGGTCGGCGTGCCGCTCGGCGTTGTCGATGAGGTTGGTCAGCAGGCGGGCCAGCCGCAGCCGGTCGCCGGTGACGACCACGCCCGGGTCCAGGGAGGTGACGACCTTCTTGACCCTCGGCCTGATGGTCTCGGCCATGACGAGGTCGGCCAGGTCCACGGGCTCCTTGGCCCCGGCGGCGCCGGCGTCGAGCTTGGCCAGCGTGAGCAGGTCGGTGACGATGGCCTGCAGCCGGTCCAGGCTGCCGACGATGGCGTCGGCGGTGCGCGGCCAGTCGGCGGTGTCGGGGTAGAGCAGCGCCTCCTCGACCTGGGCGCGCATGGCGGTGATCGGGCTGCGCAGGTCGTGGGAGGCGTCGGAGGCGAACCTGCGCTGCTGCTCGACGGCGGTCTGCAGCCGGTCCAGCGTCTCGTTCGCGGTCAGGGCGAGGGCGTGGATCTCGTCGTGGGTGGGCGGCACCGGCACCCGCTGGCCGAGGTCGGTGGCGGTGATGTCGGAGAGCTTGGCGCGGATGGCGTCCACCGGGGCCAGCGTGTTGGCCACGACCCTCCACGTGCCGACGGCCACGAGCGCGGTCAGGGCGATCGACAGGCAGATGAGGAAGGCGAGCACGCTCAGGTGCACGTACCAGGGCACGATGGGGCCGACCGTGTAGACGTACCAGTCGCCTTCGGGCTCGTACACGCGGAAGGTCGACACGACCATGCACTGGCCGGGATAGGCGGTGAGGTTGCACTCCACGCTGGTGTTGCCGGAGTTGTCGGCGCTGGGTGTCGTGCCGGAGATGCGCGGCTTGCCCTTGAGGTTGGGGGAGGAGGCGACCACCTGGCCGTGGCTGTTGAGGACCTGGAGGGCGCCGCCGGGCTCGGGCGCCATGATGGATGGGAGCGTGCCCCGCTTGATCAGGTGGACCACGCGCAGCGCGGCGGTGACGACCTCGTTGGCGCGGTACTCCTCGGCCGTCTCCCTGATGGCGACCAGCACGAACGTGTTGACCACGAGGCACAGCAAAGCGATGGTGAAGCTCGCGAAGAGCGTCAGCCTGCCGCGTACAGAACCCCGAAAGCGCCTTGTCACGTCCTCCCCCGTGATCAGGTGATCACACTAGGTGCCCCCATCTCTAATCAACGGAGATTCATCGATAAATCCGGACAAAACGACGCCAGAGCAATGCTCTATGAATGCGACTTCCGGCTGATTAGAGTAAGTGAGCACTGATGCCAAGGAGACGATGTGAACCTTGATGAGTATCGGCGCGCGGCCCGTGCCTGGCTGGCGGAGAACGCCGGGGAGGACGACCCGAAGACCTTCATGGCCAAGCTCCACGACGCCGGATACTCCGGCATCACGTGGCCGGAGCAGTGGGGCGGCCAGGGCCTGACCCAGGCGGAGGAACGCGCCTTCGCCGCCGAGGCCCGCCACCACACCCTGCCCACCTACGTCTTCTCGATCGGCCTGGGCATGTGCGGCCCCACCATCCTCGACCGGGGCAGCGACGAGCAGCGCGCCCGCTTCCTGCGCCCGCTGCTGCGCGGCGAGCACGTCTGGTGCCAGCTCTTCTCCGAGCCCGGCGCCGGCAGCGACGTGGCCAGCCTCCAGACCAGGGCCGAACGCGACGGCGGCTCCTGGGTCGTCAACGGCCAGAAGGTCTGGACCTCGGTGGCCCAGCACGCCGACTGGGGCCTGCTGCTGGCCAGGACCGACGTGGACGTGCCCAAGCACAAGGGCCTGACCATGTTCGCCGTCGACATGCACCACCCCGGCGTCACCGTCAAGCCGCTCAAGGACATGACCGGCCACGCCAGGTTCAACGAGATCTTCTTCGACGACGTGACCATCCCGGACGCCGACCGCATCGGCGAGGTCGACGACGGCTGGAGCGTCGCCGTCACCACCCTCCTGCACGAGCGCCTGTCGATCTCCGCCGGCGTCGGCATGAGCGGCCAGCGCGACAACCCCGTCTCCTTCGAGGCCCTGCGCGACCGGCTCGACACCACCGACCCCTACGTCCGCGACCAGCTCGTCGAGCTGCACATCCGCTCGCGCGCGCTGGCGCTGTTCAACCAGCGCCTGTCGCAGGAGACCAGGGCCGGCGTCTTCCCCGGCGCCCGCGGCAGCGCGGCCAAGCTCCTGCTGGCCGAGCTGACCATGTTCCAGGCCGACCTCGCCACCTCCCTCGCCGGGCCCGACGCGGCCACCGACGACGGCCTGTCCCAGGCGATCTCGCTGGCGCCCGCCCTCGCCCTCGGCGGCGGCACCAACGAGATCATGCGCAACATCGTCGGCGACCGGGTGCTCGGCCTGCCGCCGGAGCCGCGCGTGGACAAGACCGTGCCGTTCAAGGACCTGAAGGTGGGGACCCAGTCGTGAAGCTCGTGCTCAGCCAGGAGCAGCAGGACCTGCGCGCCGCCGTACGGTCTTTTCTCGCCGCCGCCTCGCCGCTCGCGCAGGTCCGCCGCGACATGGAGTCCCCCGAGGGCTACTCGCGCGCGGTCTACGCGCGCCTGTCCGGCGAGCTCGGGCTCACCGGCCTGATCATCCCCGAGGAGTACGGCGGAGCCGGCGCCGGCCACGCCGAGCTCGCGGTCGTCCTGGAGGAGACCGGAGCCGCCCTGCTGCCCGGCCCGTTCCTGGCCACCACCTTCGCCGCCATCGCGCTGACCCAGGCGGGCGAGAAGGAGCTGCTGCCCGGCCTGGCCGACGGCAGCCTCGTCGCCACCTACGCGGCCGACCCCGGCCACGTGCCCAACGGGATGGAGGCCGGGCTCATCCTGCTCGACGACGGGCGGGAGCTGCGGGCCGTACCGGGGGAGGAGGTCACCAGGGAGCCGCTGGAGACGCTCGACCTCACCCGGCGCCAGGCGCGGGTCACCGCGCCGCGGGGACGGCTGGTCACCGACGACCCCGCGACGCTCGCCGTCATCCGCGACCTGCACTCCGTCGCCCTCGCGGCCGAGCAGCTCGGGGTGATCAGGGCCGCGCTGGAGGCCATCGTCGCCTACGCCAAGGTCAGGGTCGCCTTCGGCCGTTACATCGGCTCCTACCAGGGCGTCAAGCACAAGCTGGCCGACATGCACGGCAAGCTCGAACAGGCCGAGTCGATCGTCCGCTACGCCGCCTGGGCCGCCGACGAGTCGCCCGCCGACCTGCCGGAGGCCGCCGCGCTCGCCCAGGCGTACGCGGGCCGGGCCTGCTTCGAGGTGGCCCGCGACCACCTGCTGCTGCACGGCGGCATCGGCTTCACCTGGGAGCACGACGCCCACCTGTACTACAAGCGGGCCAAGGCCGACGAGGTCCTGCTCGGCCCGCCCCGCCGCCACCGCACCCGACTCGCCGAGCTGCTGGAGCTGTGATGGACATCAGCCAGACCCCGGGCTTCTACGCCATCGCCGGCGCCGACCCCGGCCGCACGGCCGTGATCGACGTGGACGGCGCCGCGACGAGCTACGGCGACCTGCTCGCCCGCGTCAACCAGGTCTCCAACGGCCTGCGCGCCCGCGGCCTGAGCACCGGGGACGTGGTCGCCGGCGTCCTGCGCAACGGCATCGACGCGGTCGTCATGCTGATGGCCACCGGCCAGATCGGCCTGTACTACGTGCCGATCAACTGGCACCTGACCGAGCCCGAGATCGACTACATCGTCCAGGACTGCGACGCCAAGGTCGTGGTCACCGGCCCCGAGGACGTCGCGAGCCTGGCCGAGGGCCGGCCCGGCACCGCCCCGGACGACCGCACCGCGGGCGCCGTCATGTGGTACACCTCCGGCACCACCGGCTTCCCCAAGGGCGTGCAGCGCCCGCTGCCCGGCGCCGAGCCCGAGGCGATCGTCCCGGTGTACGTCTGGTTCCTGGGCGAGGTGTGCGACCTGGCACCGGGCGACGGCGTGCACCTGGTGACCTCGCCCATGTACCACTCCGCGCCGTGCGCCCACACTCAGTTCGCCCTCCACCTGGGCCACACCGTCGTCATCGCGCCGCGCTTCGAGCCCGAGCCGATCCTCGCCCTGGTCGAGCAGCACCGGGTGACCAACGCGATGATGGTGCCGACGATGTTCCACCGGATGCTCCAGCTCCCCGAGGAGGTCAGGAAGCGCTACGACCTCAGCTCGCTGGGCCAGGTCATCCACACCGCCGCCGCCTGCCCGGTCGCCGTCAAGCAGGGCATCCTCGACTGGTGGGGACCGGTCCTCTACGAGTACTACGGCTCGACCGAGTCCACGATCGCCTTCTCCGTCAAGCCCCAGGACTGGCTGGCCCGCCCCGGCACGGTCGGCCGCCCCGCCCCCACGTTCGAGGCCAAGATCCTCGACGAGGCGGGCGAGGAGCTACCCCCGGGCGAGCCCGGCATGATCTACGTCAAGACGAGCCTCGGCTCGTTCGAGTACCGCAAGGACCCGGCCAAGACCGCCGCCAGCATGCGCGGCGACTGGTACGCCCCCGGTGACATCGGCTACCTCGACGAGGACGGCTTCCTGTTCCTGTGCGACCGCCGCACCGACCTCATCGTCTCCGGCGGCGTCAACATCTACCCCGCCGAGATCGAGGCGGCGATCCTGGAGCACCCGGCCGTGGCCGACGTCGCGGTCATCGGCGTGCCGGACGAGGAGTGGGGCCACAACGTCGTCGCGCTCGTGCAGCCGCACGCCCCCATCACCGCCGAGACCCTCCTGGCCCACCTGGAGCCCCGCCTGGCCCGCTTCAAGCACCCGAAGGTGATCGAGTTCCGCGAGCAACTGCCCCGCACGCCGACCGGCAAGCTGTCGCGCGGCAAGGTCAGGGAGGAGTACCTGGCCGCCCGCTGATCAGCTCGCCGCCGCCGGGCTGAAGCTCCGCTCGGCGTGCCTGACCGCGGTCACGGCCCCGAAGGCCAGCAGCCGCACCAGGCTCTCGTCGGTGTGCGGCCACGCCGCCACGTCTCCCTCGGTGATCCGGTACGGCGCCAGCGCCGCCAGCAGGGCCAGCCGGGTGGGCGCCACCTCGGCGGGAGGCAGCCCGTCCAGGGCGTCGGCCAGCCAGGAACCGCCCATGGGCGGATGCCCGCCGTCCCAGCGCACCACCGCCTCGGCCACGCGCTCCGGGTGCGCGAGAAGGGCGCCGCCCTGTCCCGCGGCCCCGGTCAGGGCGGCGTAGGCCGCGCCGACGGGAGAGCCGTCCGCCCAGGCGGGGGAGCTGCGTGCCCAGGCGGAGGCGGCGTGCGTCTGACCGGGGGCGGGGGTGGGCGGGTTCTCCAGCAGGCGCAGGCTCTCGCCCGGTGGCAGCAGGCGCCTGGCGGGCCGGGCCAGCGTGCGCCCGGCCGCCCGCCGTACCAGCCGGGTCTTCTGCAGGCCGCCGGGCAGCACGTCGGGCGTGTGCAGCGCGGTGACCATGCGGTTGATGAAGTGGAAGACCAGCGCCGTGCCGAGCAGCTCCGGCTCGTGCGGGGCGTCGCGGGTCTCGCCCGTCGCCCAGGCGAACAACGCCGCCTGGCGGGGCTCGTCCGGCCTGCCCCCGGCCAGCAGGGTCTCGGCCAGGTCGTGGTCGCCGGTCGCGTGCAGGAACAGGGTGTGCGCGCCCACGCAGTACGGGCACCGGTTGGCCGTCGACACCCCAAGCGCGACGATCTCCCGCTCCGTCCTGGACAGCGGCCCCGCCATCAACGACTCCCTGAGCATCGACCAGGTGGCGGCCAGCAGGGCGGGCACGGACGACAGCGCCATCAGCGCGGGCATGCGGGTCAGGCCGACGTCGGCCGCCTGCCGGCGGTAGACCTCGGCGACCAGGCCGGTGGCCGCCTTGGGCTCGGCCGGGCTGATGTGCAGGAATCCCATGGTCACTCCTTCTCGATCAGATGGCTCGGGCGCAGCACGCCCTCGGGGTCCCACGCCTTCTTCAGCTCGCGCAGGCGGGCGTAGTTGGCCGGGGTGTAGGCGTCGGCGGTCCTGGAGGTGTCGGTGAGGAAGTTGAGGAACACGCCGCCCGTCGCGTGCGGGACCTCGATCGGCTCGCCCGCCATCACCGAGAACGTCACGTCCCGGTGCCCCGCGGGCCCGCCCGGCGCCGCCATCGCGCCGCCCCACCTGCGGATCTCGATGCCCGCCGTCGGCGAGTCCAGGATCGCGGCGATCAGGTCGTCGGGCAGGTCGCGCACGTGCTCGAAGCCGTTGCCGAGCGGCATCGGCCCGTGCGGCGGAGCCAGGACGCGCACCGCCTGCTCGTAGGGCAGCTCGGCGCGCTCGCCGCTGAGCGGCTCGCCGGCCGCCGACAGCAGCGGGGCCAGCGTGGACTCCGGCTCGCCCACCGCCACGACGCGCACGCCCAGCATCCGCGCGCCGTCCGGCATCCTCATGACGAAGACGGCGGCGTTGACCGTGTCCGGCTGCTCCCAGTCGCGGAACGCGGCCAGCGTCTCGCCGGCCCGCTCGAAGGCGTGCATGGTGGTGCCGGCCACCATCCGCTCCACCGGGAACAGGCGGAACTCCAGCCGCGTGACGACGCCGAAGTTGCCGCTGCCGCCGCGCAGCGCCCAGAACAGGTCGGGGTGGTGCTCCTCGTCGGCCTCCAGGATCCTGCCGTCGGCCGTGACGACCTCGGCGCGGGTCACGTTGTCGGCGGCCAGGCCGTACAGACGTGACAGCCAGCCCGCGCCGCCGCCGAGCGTGTAGCCGGTGACGCCGACCGTCGGCGCGCCCGCCAGCGGGGCCAGGCCGTGGACGGCCGCCGCGGACAGCACGTCCTCCCACACCGCGCCCGGCTCCACGACCGCCACCCGGCGCACCGGGTCGACCTCCACGCCGGCCATGCGGGTGGTCTTCAGCAGCAGGCCGCCGTCACGCGGCACCAGCGTGCCGTGGCCGGTCGCCTGCACGCTCAGCGGCAGGCCGCGCTCGCGGGCGGCGGTCAGCGCGGCCCGCACGTCCTCGGCCCCGAGCGCCTCGGCGACGATCGCGGGCCGCTGGTCCACGGCCTGGTTCCACGCCCAGCGACCGTCGTCGTAGCCGGGGTCGCCGGGAAGGTGGATCGGGCCGGAGAAGTCATCGATTCGCATGGTGACGACGATCCCCGCCGGATCGCCGCCGGTCGTCGTACCAGCGAACGCACTTGCCTACTCTCGCGGGAGTAGCACCCCCGGACGACGCATTCCGGAGAGATTTGGCGTAGTTTGCCGCCATGAGCAGGCCAGATCTCCTGTTGGCGCCCATCGTGGCGGCCGTAATGGTGTCCAACGCCGCCCTCACCGGCAAGGCGGGCCCGTTCGGCTACGCCCTGCTGCTGGCCTCGGCCGCAGTCATGCACTTCCACCGGCGTTACCCGGTGCCCGTGCTGGCGGCCACCACCGGGCTCGGGCTCCTCTACATCCTGACCGTCGAACCCGAGATCGCCGCGAGCGTGCCCGCCCTCATCGCGCTGACCAGCGTGGTCAGGGCGCGCGCCCGGCCGTACGCGGCGGCCTCGGCCCTGACGCTCATCGCCGGCATGGTCGTGGCGAACCTCCTGGCCGGACAGCCGCCGCTGGTCGCGATCAAGGGCGGTTTCCTGGTCATGGGCTGGTACGTGGCGGCGATGGCGATGGGCGTGGCGCTTCTGCAGGCCGACGAGCGGGCCGCCGAGGCCGAGCGCACCAGGGAGGAGGCGGCGCTGCGCCGGGCCGAGCAGGAGCGGCTGCACATCGCCAGGGAACTGCACGACACGCTGACCCACGCGATCTCGGTGATCAAGGTGCAGGCGGGCGTAGCCGTACACCTGGCGAAGAAGCGCGGCGAGGAGGTCCCCGCGTCGCTGCTGACGATCCAGGAGGCCAGCGGCGACGCGATGCGCGAGCTGCGCGCGACGCTGGAGGCCCTGCGCGATGAGACTGTGGCGCTGGCGCGGCTGCCGGGACTGGTCGAGCGGACCAGGGCGGGCGGCCAGGACGTGCGGCTGACCGTCGGCGGCTCGCCCCGCCCGCTGCCCGAGGAGGTCGAGCAGGCCGCCTACCGGATCGTCCAGGAGGCGCTGACCAACGTCACCAAGCACGCGGGCGGCACGGCCGCCGCCGACGTGGTCGTCAGCTACGGCAGCGCGGGCGTCGTCCTCCAGGTGGACGACGACGGGCACGGCCGGGCGGCGGGCACGCCGGGGGTCGGGCTGACCGGCATGCGCGAGCGGGTCGCCGCGCTCGGCGGCACGCTGGCCGCGGGACCGCGGCCCGAGGGCGGGTTCAGCGTGCGCGCGGAGCTGCCCGCATGATCCGCGTCCTGCTCGCCGACGACCAGAAGCTCATCAGGGCGGGCTTTCGCGCGCTGCTGGACGCCGAGGAGAACATCGAGGTCGTCGGCGAGGCCGCCAACGGCAGGGAGGCGATCGAGCTGGCCGGGCAGCTCCTGCCCGACGTGGTCCTGCTCGACATCCAGATGCCGGTCATGGACGGCATCGAGGCCACCGCCGCCATCGCCGCCGACCCCAAGCTGGCCGGCGTGCACGTGGTGATCCTCACCAACTTCGGCCTCGACGAGTACGTCTTCTCCGCGCTGCGCGCGGGCGCGGCCGGGTTCCTGCTGAAGGACACCGACCCCGGCGACCTCGTGCACGCCGTCGGCGTGGTCATGCGCGGCGACGCGCTCCTGTCGCCCGGCATCACCCGCAGGCTGATCAGCGAGTTCGTGACCCGGCCGCCGCTGACGCTGCCGCCGGGCGAGGCCGAGCTGCTGACCGCTCGCGAGCGCGAGGCCGTGGCGCTGGTGGCGCGCGGGCTGACCAACGCCGAGATCGCCGGGAGCATGGTGGTCAGCCCGTTCACCGCGAAGACACACGTGAGCAGGGCCATGACGAAGCTGGGCGCGCGCGACCGCGCCCAGCTCGTGGTGTTCGCCTACGAGTCGGGGCTGGTCAGGCCGAAGGGCTGAAGACCAGCTCGGGGGAGTGGCCGCGGCCCTCGCCCAGGTAGAAGCGGACCGTCATCGTGCGCTCGGCGGTGTCGAAGAACGAGCTGTAGAGGGTCCGCATCGACGGGTCGCCGCTCTGCGCCACCTCCAGCAGGCTCGCGCGCAGGTCCGCCGGGCTCATGACCGCGTCGTGGCTGCGCTCGTGCAGGGTGCGCAGGCGGGCGTAGGAGGAGAAGGACGTCGGGGTGTCCTCGGGCAGCGCCTTGGGGTCCGGGTGGCGGTGCAGCAGGTGGTTGGTGACGCACAGCGCGCCGCCGCCCGCCTCCGTCACGTGGCCCGGCGCCTCCCACACGAACGCCTGCCCCTGCGCGTCGGCGATCAGGTAGTGCAGCGGCATCCCGAAGTCGTACTGCGTGACCTCCCGCAGCGCCGCCTTGGCCTCCTCGGCCGTCTCGCAGGTCTCCAGGAGGAAGCGCGGCAACTGCACCGAGTTCACGCCGACCTGCGGGGACAGGTCCTCCGGCGGCGCCGCGGTCTCGAAGTCGGCGATCAGCAGCACCACGGACAGCCCGGCCTCGTTGACGCCGTCCATGCAGCCGTCGAACTCCGTCATCGTCAGCGTCGTGGTCGCGAGCCCGGCGTCGGGCCGGCTGGTGATCACGTGGGGACGGGAGGCCATGGGCAGCTCGCCCGGGACCGCGGGGGTGCCCATCAGCTCGCTCGTGGTCATGGTGAAGAAGTCGTAGTTGCGGCCGATCCTGCCGTGCCCGTCCGTGGCCGCCGACGGCGGCACCCACAGCGCCGAGCACGCCTGCGGCAGCGCGCTCAGCCCGTCGAGCGTGACCTCGTCGCGCTCCGGGTCGAGGCCGAGCGCGGCGGCGGCGCCGTTCATGCGGGCCAGGTGCTGCGGCCAGTGCCGGGCGAACCACTCCCGGCGCGCCCGGTTGACCTCCGGGTCGGCGGGCGCGGGCCGCCAGCCGAGCCTGCGCGCCTCCTGGGCGAGCTGACCGCCGATCTCCTCCTGCGTGCCGGCGACGGTGATGTGACGGACGAGCTGGAAGTCGTCCCTGCTGCCTGCTACCTGCGTGATGTCCATGCCCGAGACGATGGCGCCGGGTCCTGACCACCGGCTTACCGGTCGCTGACCGCCCTGCCGTACCGCTCGGCCAGCGCCCTGACGGCGGTGGCGAGCTCGGGCGGGTCCAGCACCTCGAAGTCCACGCCGAGGAAGCCGATCCAGGCGGCGATCCCCGAGAGGTCGTCGCCGCCCACCCGCATCAGGCAGCGCTCCTCGCCGTCCGGCTCGACCTCCAGCCCGATCCCGAGCCCGCGCATCCGCTCGGCGGGCGCGTGCAGCCGCACCGTCCCGCGGTGCTCCCACATCGCGGTGTTGATCCCCTTCTCCACGTACGCCGCCACGTCACCCGGCAGTTCCCGGGGCGCGAACCGCGGCCCCGTGGCGGGCACCTTGAGCGTGACCCGGTCCACCCGGAACGTGCGCCAGTCCGCCCGCTCCACGTCCCACGCCATCAGATACCAGCGTCCCCTGCGATGCACCAGCCGGTACGGCTCCGCGTCCCGCCTGCTCACCGCCCCGCCGTGCCCGGTGTAGTCGAAGCGCAGGCGCTCGTGGTCGCGGGCGGCGTTGGCGATCGTGGTCAGCACCTCCGGCGGCACCGACGGCGCCTCGCCGGGGATGTGCACCGTGTGGGTGTTGAGCGCGCTGACCCGGCGCCGCAGCCGCGAGGGCAGCACCTGCTCCAGCTTGGCCAGCGCTCGCACCGAGGTCTCCTCGATCCCGGCCACGCCGCCGCCGGCCGCCCGCCCGAGGCCGACCGCGACCGCCACGGCCTCCTCGTCGTCGAGCAGCAGTGGCGGCAGCGCCGCCCCGGCGCCGAGCCGGTAGCCGCCGGCGACGCCCGGGGTGGCGTGGACCGGGTAGCCGAGCGTGCGCAGGCGCTCGACGTCGTTCCTGACCGTCCGGGTGGAGACCTGGAGACGGTCGGCCAGCTCGGGGCCCGACCATTCCTTGTGGGCCTGGAGCAGGGAGAGCAGCTTGAGCAGGCGGGCCGAGGTTTCCAGCATGTTCCCAGTGTGCCCGCAATCGAGGAACGGTTGGTTCCGCGTTTCCCGGCCGAGTCCCCGCCGTCGCGGCGGGGACCACGTCCGGCCTGAGAAGCGATCCCCCCGATCGGCGCCCGCGCGGGTCGGCGGGTGGCGTGGGGGTGGCGCAGCCGTAACGGAAAGGTGGTCAGAAGAGCTTGCCGGCCTGCTGGACGAGCGTGAGCACGGTGAGCGAGCCGAAGAACGCGACGGACCAGAACAGGGCGGCCAGCCGGTACGAGCGGACCTTGATCGCGTCAGGCAGCGAGCGCCGGTTCAGGATGATCAGCAGGATCGAGTACACGAACATCATCACCGCCGCGAAGCTCGCCGAGAACACCAGCAGGATCAGCGGCTGGTCGAACCCGAGCAGCAGGATCGCGGTCCCCGCCACGGTCATGGTCCACACCGTCAGGAAGTAGACGCGGTTGACCGAGATGCCGCGCTCGCGGAGGTAGACGGTCTTGATGACGTCCGAGGCCAGCCGCGAGGTGTAGTCCACGATGCCCATCGCCGAGGCGAACAGCGACAGCGCGCCGATCACCCAGAACAGCACCCCGAACCACGGCCCGACCACGCTCGACAGCGTCTCGCCCTCGACCTTGAGGAAGGTGATGCTGTTGGCCAGCCCCTCCTTCCCGAACACCGTCGAGTACGCCAGCATCGACATGAGCGCGATCGTCAGGAACGACACCAGCGCGAACGTCGAGCCCTGCTCGATGTTGGCGAAGCGCCACCACTGCCGCCAGCGCGCCAGGTTCTCCTTCGTCGGGGCGAACTGGAACCCGGTGGAGGCCGCCGCCTCCTCGTGCCCGGTCACCGGGCTGACCAGGCGCGGCACGTACGCCCCCATGCCGAAGCCCTTGTCGCGGATCCAGTTGCTCTGGCACAGGTTCTGCCCGCCGCCGGCCCCGGCGTAGGCGATGGCGCCCATCAGCACCGCGAACTCCAGCGGCGGCACCGGGAACCGCGCCCCGACGCTCAGCCCCTTGCCCAGTTCCACCCACGCGTCCGCGTTGATCGCGAACAGCACCGCCACCACTGCGAGCGTCAGCACGAGGCCGATCTTCACGAAGATCACCCGCTCCAGGGCGGTGTAGATGACCGGGGCCAGCGTCAGCGCCAGCGCGATGACGACCAGCATGCCGATCGCGATGTAGCGGACCGAGGACTGCCCGCCGCCGGTCAGGTAGGTGACCATCGTGGCCGAGGTCGTCACCCAGCCTGGCCACAGGTTCGAGCAGAGCGTCATCAGCACGAAGACCAGGCCCCAGTGCTTCCACATGCGGCTGAACCCGGTCAGCGCGGTCTCGCCGGTGGCCAGCGTGTACCGCTCGATCTCCATGTTGAGGAACCACTGGGTGACGATGCCGATCAGCGCGCCCCAGATGAAGACGAGACCGACCTGGGAGGCGATGTAGGGCCAGAGGATGAACTCGCCGGAGGCCAGGCCCACGCCCGCGCCCACCAGCCCGGGGCCGATGACGCGCCAGGTGCTGCGCGGTGGTTCTGGCAGGTCCCTCACGGTTACCGGCGGTAGCACGCGGTGCGGGACGGTGGGGGTGAATTCCGTCATACCCCGACGTTAACCAGGCTGTTCGCCCTCTGACAGGTTAAGTACATATTCTCCACGGTCCGTGAAAGCCACCACCCGCGCGCCCGCGCCCATCAGCCCGCCCAGGACCTCGCGCACCGCCGTCCGCCACGCCCTGCCCGCCTCGGGGTTCTCCCGCCGCAGCGTCTCGATGTCGCGCGGCGTCGCCACCAGCACGACGGGCCCGTCCACGCTGCCCACCACGGGCAGCCCGTCCCGCTCCGCCACCCCCGCCGTCGCCCTCTCCACGAGGTACGGCGCCGCCGTCTCCTCCAGCCGCCACACCGCCAGCAACCGGTCCGACCGGTCGCCCTCGTTGATGGCGTCGCCCATGACCCCGTAGAAGTCCTCCAGGTACTCCTCGGGCCTGGCGCCCAGCTTCACCAGGTTGAAGCGGGCGTTACGCCGTACCAGGGGGTCGAACGTCCAGGTGATCCTGGTGATCCCCCGCTCCAGGGCCCACTCGCGCTGGTGCAGCTTGAGCGGCATCCCGATGCCCTGGCCGGGCAGCGCCCCGGTCACGTGGGAGTGCAGGGTGCCGCCCGCGGCCAGGATGCCCACGGACCCGCCGACCAGCTCCCCGTCGCGGAAGGCCCCCGCCACGTAGCCGCCGGTGTGCGAGAACACCTTCATCAGCTCCACGGTCACCGGCGGGTTGCCCGGCTCGGGCCGCCAGATGTCGTCGAACAGGCGGTAGAGCCCGGCGAACTCGTCCTGGTCGTGGAGTTCGCGGAGGTCGAGGTCGCTCACGTGCCGCTCACTCGCCCGCCAGGACCGCCGACACCAGCGCCCGCAGGAGTTCCATGCGGCGCGGCATCTCGGCGACGATCACGTGTTCGTGGTCGGCGTGCGCGCCGCCGCCCACGCCGCCCAGCCCGTCGAGGGTGCGGCAGCCGAGCCCGGCGGTGAAGTTGCCGTCGGAGGCGCCGCCCACGTGGGCACTGGTCAGGGGTTCCGGGCTGAGGCGCTGGGCCAGCGCGAACAGCTCCGCCGACATGGCCGCCTCCAGCGGCGGGCGGTTCGGGCCGCCGCCCACCTCGATCCTGGTGCCCGGGGTCGTGGGGGACAGGGCGCGCATGAGCTCGTCCACCCTGGCCTGCGCGGCCAGCGACGAAACCCGCACGTCGACGCCGACGCGGGCGTGGGCGGGCACGGTGTTGACGGTCGAGCCGCCGGACAGCACGGTCGGCGTGACCGTCGTGGCCTCGGCCCTGGGCAGTTCGCCGCCGTCGACGACCTGGGCGAGCCCGTCGATGGCGAGGATCTGGCGGGCCAGCTCGACTCCGGCGTTGGCGCCGTTCCACGGTTCGAGGCCGGCGTGGGCGGCCTTGCCGTACACCTCGACGCGATAGTCGGAGGTGCCCTTGCGCGCGGTCTTCAGCGCGCCGCCGTCGGCGCTGGCCTCCAGGACGAACGTGGCGGAGGCGGCGCGCGCGGCGTCCTCGATCAGCGCCCTGGACGTCGTCGAGCCGACCTCCTCGTCCCCGGTGATCAGCACGCTGACCCCGTCGAGGGCCGGCAGGCCCGCCAGCGCGTGGAAGATCTGCACGAGCCCCGCCTTCATGTCGAAGACGCCCGGGCCGCGCGCCACCCCGTCCACCACCGACCACGGGTGGGTGCGCAGCGTGCCCATCGGCCAGACGGTGTCGTGGTGGCCGAGCAGGAGCACGCGCGGCTCGCCGAACGTCCAGCGCAGGTGGGTGACGCCGTCCACGACGACGAACTCGGGCTCGGCGCCGAGATGCCGCGCGCCCATCGCGCCCACGACCTTGGCGCTGCGCGCGACCGCCTCCAGGTCGCTGGAGAACGACTCGCAGGTGACCAGCTCTTCGAGATCCACGATCATACGAGCAGCTCCCCGAGGAAACGGTGGACGTTGCCACCGATGATCTTCACGACGTCGTTCTCCGGCACCCCGCGCTGGAGCAGCCCCTCGGTGACCATCGGCAGGCCCTCCGGACCCTCCAGCCCGGGGATCGCCTGCAGCGGGTCCACGCCGCGCAGGTTGACGTCCTCGCAGCAGGGCGGGGTGAGCTCGCGCATCACCTCGTACACGAAGTCGGGACCCAGGCCCACGTGGTCGATCCCGGCCACCGCGGCGATGTGCTCGATGTGGTCGAGCAGGTTGTCCAGGCCCGCCTTCGAGCCGTCCTCCAGCAGGAACGGGGCGAAGAAGTTCACGCACACCACGCCGCCGCCCGCCGCGACGGCGCGCAACTGGTCGTCGGTGAGGTTGCGGTGGTGGTCGCGCAGCGCGCGGGCGCTGGAGTGCGTCGCCAGCAGCGGCCTGGTCGACAGCTCCAGCACATGCGCCACCCCCGAGGCGCCCAGGTGCGAGATGTCGAACACCATCCCCAGGCGTTCCATCTCCCGCAGCGCCGCCACCCCGTGGGAGGTCAGGCCGCTGCCGGTGGCGTCCTCGCCGCTCCCGTCGGCCAGCGGGGTGCGTCCCCAGTGCGCGATCGAGGCGATCCGCACGCCCAGCCGGTGGAGCGTGGAGATCAGCTCCACGCTCGCGTCGAGGCCCGGCATGCTCTCCAGCGCCAGGACGAGCGCGATCTTCCCGGCCGCGAGCGCCGCGTCGATCTCCGCCCCGGTACGGCACAGCGCCACCGCACCGGCGTTGCCCTCGGCGATGACGTGGGCGCATTCGACCATGCGCAACGTCTGCCTGAGCGCGCCCTCCGGGCGGTACTGGTCGTCGATGAAGACCGGCAGCACCTGCAGGTTCACCCCGCCGGCTAGCAACTGCGGCAGCCAGCGCTCGCGGAAGAAGGAGGCCCAGCTCTCCGCGGGCCGTGCCGAGACCGCCATCAGCAGGTCGTTGTGCGTGTCGGCCACGACCGCACGCTGGTGGAGGGGTGTCGTCATGCCTTCGACCGTATCGTGCCAGTCGGTAAAGATCGTTCGTCCCATCGGACAAAACCACCCGGGCTTGATGGGATGCCGCCACAATCGCCCACCTGCGCTTCCTCCGCGCGGCCGGTGCGCGGGTCCGGTCGCCACCAGGCCCGCCGAGCGCGGGATGCCCAGGTGTTCCGCGGGCGGCGAGGCGCCCGGCAGGCCGAACCCGCCGGCGAGCTGGGCGTGGGTCAGGCCCTCGGGTGGGGAATCGCCTCAGCCGAACCGGTACGCCCGCACCGGCGGGAGCGCGGTGAGCCTGCGGTAGAGCGGCGTCGGGCCAGGCCAGTTGTTGGTCACCCTGCCCTCGGCCGTCTTGTACCAGCTCTGGCAGCCGTTGCCCCACACCATGCGGGACATGGCCGCGTCCAGTTGCCCGCGCCAGGCCGTCATCGCCTCCGGCCTGACCTCCATCGGGCCCCGCGCCGAGAGGTGCGGCAGGCAGTTCATGACATGGTTCACCTGGCATTCGAGCATGAAGATGATCGAGTTGTGGCCCAGGTTGGTGTTGGGACCGTACAGCAGGAACAGGTTGGGGAAGCTCGGCACCGAGATGCCCAGGTACGCCTCCGCGCCGCCCGCCCACTGCTCGTTGAGTCGCCGGCCGGCGCGGCCGGTGATGGTGATCGGGGCCAGGAACTCCGTGGTCCGGAACCCGGTGCCGTAGATGATGGTGTCGGCCTCGCGCAGGCCCTCGGTGGTCTCCACGCCCTTGGCTGTGACGCGGACGATCGGGTCGGTGACCACGTCCACGTTCGCCCTGGTGAGGGCCGGGTAGAAGCGGCTGTCGATCACCACCCGCTTGCAGCCGGGCGGGTAGGCGGGGGTGAGCTTGGCGCGCAGGTCCGCGTCGGGCACCTGGGCGCGCAGGTGGTCCAGGGCACGCTTCTTCAGCAGGCCCTGGCTCCAGCCCATGGCCAGCGCGGGGTAGAGGGTGCCCTCGGCGTACCTGTAGATCCATTCGCGGTACGCGCGCTGTAAACCGGGCACGAAGTGCAGGGCCAGCCGGGTGAGCGGGCCGAAGGCGGCGTCGGGTTTGGGGATGACCCAGTTGGGGGTGCGCTGGAAGACGTCCAGGTGGGCGGCGCGTTCGGCGACCGCGGGGATGAACTGGGCGGCGGAGGAGCCGTTGCCGATGACCGCGACCCGGCGGCCGGAGAGGTCGTGCGCGTGGTTCCAGCGGGCGGAGTGGAAGGTGGTGCCGGCGAATTCCTCCATACCCGGTATTTCGGGAAATTTCGGGAGGTTGAGTTGGCCGACGCTCGTGACGAGGACGTCGAAATCCGCCCTTTGCCGACTGGTGCCCTCGTGGAAGGTCAGGCGCCACCTGTCGTGGTGGAAGCGCGCGTCTGTGACGTCGGCACCGAACCGGATTTTTCGCCGGACGCCGTATTTATCCGCGCAATGGTCCATGTAGGCGAGGATTTCCGGTTGGCCGGGGTAGCGGCGGCTCCATGAGGCGTACTTCTCGAAGGAGTACGAATACAGATGCGAGGGAATGTCGCAGCCTGCCCCCGGATAGGTGTTGTCGCGCCAGGTCCCTCCCACCCGGTCGGCTTTCTCGAACACCGTGTAGCTCGTGATGCCCGCGCGTTCGAGCTGGATCGCCATGCACAGCCCACCGAATCCCGCACCGATGATCGCGATCCTAGGTGACATATCGCCCTCCGCGTCAGGATCCACTTACATTACGCCGAACCCGGTTCGGACGACACCCCTGGCACAACACGCCTGGCACCCCCGTCCAGGCCGGTAGTCTGCGCAGCGTGACGCTGGCAGAAGTGATCGGAACGCTGGAGACGGCCTACCCGCCCGCCACCGCCGAATCCTGGGACGCGGTCGGACTGGTCGTCGGAGATCCCGCGCAGGAGGTGCGGAAAGTCCTGTTCGCGGTGGATCCGGTGGCTGTGGTCGCGGAGGAGGCCATCGCGTGGGGGGCCGACCTGGTCGTCACCCATCACCCCCTCTATCTGCGCGGCACCACGAGCGTCGCCGCCACCACCCCCAAAGGCCGCCTGGTCCATACCCTGATCAAGCACGACATCGCCCTCTACACCGCTCACACCAATGCCGACGTCGCCAATCCCGGCGTCTCGGACGCGCTGGCCCGTGCCGTCGGCCTGACCGGCGACCTCGTGCCGCTGCGGCCCTTCCCCGACGACCCCTGGCGCGGCCTCGGCCGGATCGGCACGCTGCCGTACCCCGTCACGCTCGGCGAGTTCGCCGAGCGCGCCGCCGAGGGCCTGCCCAAGACGTCCTGGGGCATCCGCGTCGCGGGCGATCCGTCCCGCACCGTCTCGCGCGTCGCCGTCAGCGGCGGCGCGGGCGACTCCCTCCTCGGTACGGCTCGCGCCGCCGGCGTCGACGTCTTCCTGACCGCCGACCTCCGGCACCACCCGGCCAGCGAGTTCATGGAGGCCGGCGGCCCGGCGCTCATCGACGCCGCCCACTGGGCCACCGAGTGGCCATGGCTGGACAGCGCCGCGTCCATCCTGGCCTCCGGTGGCGTTAACGTTGAGACGCGCGTCTCCGCCACGGTCACCGATGCTTGGACAAGAGGATATTGATCATGAAAGCAGCCCCTGAAGCACAGAAGCGACTGCTCGACTTGGCAGAGCTCGACTCCGCGGCCGACCGGCTGGCCCACCGCCGGCGTACCCTGCCCGAGCTGGCCGAGATCGACGAGCAGACCAAGCGGTTCGCCAAGCTCTCGACCGACGTGATCGAAGCCGAGACCGTGGCCGGCGACCTGGCGCGCGAGCAGACCAAGGCCGAGTCCGACGTCGACACCGTCCGCACCCGCGCGGACCGCGACCAGAAGCGCCTCGACTCCGGCGCCGTGACCTCGCCCAAGGACCTGGCCAGCCTGCAGTCCGAGATCGCCTCGCTGCACCGCCGCCAGGGCGACCTGGAAGAGGTCGTCCTGGAGATCATGGAACGCCGCGAGGCCGCCGACGCCAAGGCCGTCGATCTGGTCGCCCAGCGCGACTCCCTGGCCTCCACCAGGGCCGCCGCCGAGGACCGCCGTGACGCCGCGCTCGCCGAGATCGACAAGGAGGCCGCCGACGTGCAGCAGCGCCGCGGCGGCGTCGCCGCGGACATCCCCGCCGACCTCATGACCCTCTACACCAAGCTCAAGGGTCAGTACGGCGTCGCCGCCGCCATGCTCTACCGAGGCCAGTGCCAGGGCTGCAAGGTGTCGCTGTCCATCGCCGAGATGAACCGCATCAAGGCCGCGCCCCACGACGAGGTCCTGCGCTGCGACGAGTGCCGCAGGATCCTGGTCCGTACGCCAGAGTCGGGCCTGTGACCTCGTACATCGTCGAAGCCGACGGCGGCTCGCGTGGCAACCCCGGCCCCGCCGGCTACGGCGCCGTCGTCCTGGACGCGGCCGACCGGCAGGTGCTGGCCGAGACCGCCGAGGCGATCGGCGTCACCACCAACAACGTGGCCGAGTACCGCGGCCTGATCGCCGGCCTGACCGAGGTGCTGCGGCTGGGCGGCGAGGGCGCCGTGGTGGCGGTGCGCATGGACTCCAAGCTGGTCGTCGAGCAGATGGCGGGCAACTGGAAGATCAAGAACGAGGGGCTGCGGCCGCTGGCGCTGGAGGCCAACCGGCTGGTGGCCCGGCTCCGGGTGACGGAGTGGACCTGGATCCCCCGGGAACGCAACAAACACGCCGACCGCCTGGCCAACGAGGCCATGGACGCCGCCGCCAAGGGCCTGCCCTGGCACGTGGGCGGCGAAGCCGGCCCCGACTCCACCACCCCAACCCACCCCGAACCCGACACCCCCGCACACACCCGACCCACCGCCCCGCCTACCGGCCGAATTGCCTCCGGTCAGTCAGGCGCTGCCTCCGACTCCGCTGAGCAGGGCGCATCCGTTCGTGCGGCAGGGCGCGGAACTACTGGGCAAGGGGCAGCCCGGAGCGACTCCGCTGGGCAGGGCGCCTCCGGTGGTGCGTCGCAGGGCGGTGCGGTGGGGCAAGGGCTGGGCCGGAGTGGTGCCGGGCAGGTCGGGGGGCAGACGGAGCTTTTCGGGGGAAGCGGGCCTTCGGGGCCCGCGGCGCGGAAGACGCCGCCGCCTGCTGCCGACATGTCCGACCTTTCAGCCCCTTCCGCTTCCACCGCCGCCCAGCAGACCCGGGCCAAGGGGACCGGCTGGGCCGATGCCACCCGTGTCGCCACCTCCCTGCTGTTGCTGCGCCACGGCGAGACCCCGCTGTCGGTGGAGCGGCGGTTCTCCGGGCTGGGTGACGCCGAGCTCACCGCCAACGGACTGGCCCAGGCGGCGGCGGCCGCGGAGAGGTTGGCGCGGGAGCCGTACCGGCTGGATGTGATCGTGAGCTCGCCGCTCAAGCGCGCCCGGCAGACCGCGGAGGCGGTCGCGGCCCGCACGGGGCTCGGCGTGGAGGTGGACGAAGACCTCAGGGAGACCGATTTCGGGGCGTGGGAGGGGCACACGTTCACCGAGATCCAGCGGCGCTGGCCCGACGAACTGGCCGCGTGGCTGGCCGAGCCGTCGGTCGCGCCGCCGGACGGCGAGAGCTTCGCCGAGGCCGCCCGCCGCGTGCAGCGGGTCAGGGACCGCCTGGTCGAGCAGCACCTCGGGAAGACCGTCCTGGTCGTCTCGCACGTGACGCCGATCAAGATGCTGCTGCGGTTCGCGCTGACGGCGCCTCCGTCGGCTTTGTACCGGATGCACCTCGACCTGGCCTGCCTGAGCCTGGTCGACTACTACGCGGACGGCAACGCCGTGGTGAAGGCGTTCAACGACACCGCGCACCTGCGCTGAAGGGTGGTAACCTCGCTGCCAGACGAGCCGGCCGGGCGGCCGCGTCGGGCCCGCGAGGGTCCGCCGAGGAAGGTCCGGGCTCCACAGGGCAGGGTGGTCGGTAACGCCGACCCGGGGTGACCCGCGGGACAGTGCCACAGAAAGCAGACCGCCTCCCCTTTCGGGAGGTAAGGGTGAAACGGTGGTGTAAGAGACCACCAGCGCCCACGGTGACGTGGGCGGCTCGGTAAACCCCACCTGGAGCAAGGTCAAGAAGGGCGCTTCGCGAGAGGCGCCCGCGCGCGACGTCCGAGGGCTGCCCGCCCGAGCCGCGCGGGTAGACCGCTTGAGGCCGCCGGCAACGGCGGCCCTAGATGGATGGTCGCCCCCTCACCCGAGGGACAGAACCCGGCCTACAGGCCGGCTCGTCACCCACGTCTGTTGAACAGGCAACCTGAGCCGGTGCAGGATCAGACCAGGGGTGGACAACACTCGGGCGTGACTCGGTTAGCCTGAGGCGCATGATTCGACCTGCGACCCCCGATGACGTCCCCGAGATCCTGGCCATGGTCGGTGAGCTGGCCGACTATGAGAAAGCGGCCCACGAGGTCAGGGCGACCGAGGCCCAGTTGCGTGCCGCGCTGTTCGGGGAACGGCCGGCCGCCTTCGCGCACGTGGCCGAGGATGACGGGCGGCTGGCCGGGTTCGCGCTGTGGTTCCTGAGCTTCTCGACGTGGCGTGGCGTACACGGGATCTATCTGGAGGACCTCTTCGTGCGCCCGCAGCATCGCGGCGGCGGCCACGGCAGGGCGCTGCTGGCCGAACTGGCGAAGATCTGCGTGGAGCGCGGCTACCAGCGCCTGGAATGGTCGGTCCTGGACTGGAACGCCCCCGCCATCGGCTTCTACAAGAAGCTCGGCGCGGTCCCCATGGACGAGTGGACCGTCTACCGCCTCACCGACGAACCGTTGCGGGCCCTGGGGGGATGAATGGAGTGAGAGGCGGGGGCATCGGCAACCCCGCCCCGCACTCGCGTCCCCGGGAGTCGGGACGCTCACCACGTTAGGACCGCAGGGCAGGCCCGTCTGCGGAGGATTACGCAGAACGGGCGTCCCACGCGGCCAGGATCGCCTGCTCCTTCTCGGGCGCCATCCCGTGCGCGTACTTCGCGCCGAAGACCCGCTGGTCCTCGGGGATGTGCCGCAGCCACTCCCAGGTGTCGCGCACGGTCTCGGCCACGGGACGGCTGCGCAGCCCCGCCGCCTCGGCCTTGGCGGTCGAGGCGGTCCAGAAGTTGGCCATGTCGGGCTGGGCGGGAGCCCACAGCGGCAGTTCCATCCAGATGCCCGCCTCGTGCTCGATCAGGAAGTCATCGGGGATCCACACGAACTCCGCGTCCGAGCCGGTCTCCCTCTTGCACATCTCCAGCCACTCGCCGTAGGTGGTGTTGCCCGCGGGCCCGGTCACGATGAACCGGTCGGCGACCCCCTTCTCGGCCTGGTCCAGCGTGAACACGGCGATGTCGCGGGCGTCGATGAGCTGCATCGGCTGGGCCGGGTCGCCGGGCGCGAGTGTCCTGCCGCCCTTGGAGATCCGGGTCAGCCACCACGGCAGGCGGGCGACGTTCTCGTACGGGCCGAGGATGAGGCCGGGCTGGATGATCAGGGCGTTGCCCTCGAAGCCCTGCTCGACGGCGCGTTCGCAGCCCGCCTTGAGCACGCCGTAGTCGCCCGCCTCCGGCCCGGCGTCGGGCGCGCAGTCGAAGAGGGGGCTCTGCTCGGAGGTGTGCTCGGCGGGGAAGTTCTTGAAGGCCGAGATGGTGGAGATGAAGGCGTAGGTCGCCGCCCGCCCGGACAGCAGCCGCACCGACTCGCCCACGACCTTCGGCACGTACCCGGAGGAGTCGACCACCAGGTCCCACGTGCGCCCGTCGACCAGCCGCTCCAGGTCCGCGGTGACCTCGCGGTCGCCGTGCACCGCCTCCACGCCGGGCAGGTCGGGCCCCGTCCGGCCCCTGTTGAACGTCGTGACCTCATGTCCCCTGCCGAGCGCTTCCTGCACGATCGCGCGGCCGAGGAACGCCGAACCTCCGATGACCAGAACTCTCATGTCTTGCATTCTTCGCGTACGGCCCGCAGAACCCGTCATGTCTTCACCGAGAGCGTAGAAGGCAGCGGCGGCAGCATGTGCACCCGCGCCCGCCCGATGTCGAAGTAGAGCCCGACCAGCTCCAGCTCCCCGGCCCTGACCTGCTCGTCCACCCGCCGGTAGGTACGCAGGTTGAGCAACTGCTGCTGCACGTTGACCCGGCACAGCCGATCCAGCGGCCCGCTGTCGCTGCCGTCGCTCTCGGTGCCGATGAACGTGGCCAGGCTGTGGTTGCCGTGCCGCAGCCAGCGCCGCAGTCCGGGCATGCTGCCCGCCTGGACCCCGCCGCTCAGCAGCCCGGCCATGGCCCCGCAGCCCGAATGCCCGCAGACCGTGATCGTCCGCACGCCCAGCACCTGCGTGGCGTACTCGATGGCGGCCACGACCGAGTCGTCGTGCGGCTCGCTGCCGCGCCGGGGCACGAGGTTGCCGATGTTGCGCACGGTGAACAGGTCACCGGGGCCGCTCGCGGTGATCAGGCTCGGCACGACCCGCGAGTCGGCACAGGTGATGAACAGGTGCGAGGGCGTCTGGCGGCGGGCCAGTTCGGTGAAGATGGGACGCACCAGCGGAGCCGTACGCCGATGGAACTCGCGCGCGCCCGCCGTGAGCTGGCACTCGACCGCGGTCGGCCCGACCTGCTGCGGAACCAGCGACGGCCGGACGGCGCTGCGCCGCCTGCGGTGCGCCCACGGCAGCCACCAGCGGTCCGGTGCCCGCGGCGGCGTCTTGGCGGGGAACATGCGTGAGCCCGAGGCGGCCATCGCGTACCACTCGTCGTGGATGTCGTCGATGTCCACGGTGCCGCCCATCCGCTCGTGGTCCACCCGCCAGGAGTGGATCGCCTCGAACGCGGCGTTGTCCATGAAGTCGATGTTGAGGTCGAGGTCGACGCTGGCGCCCTCCGGGATGGAACGCAGCTCGTGCGTCAGCCGGGGCACCCCGAGGAAGGTGAGCGAGCCGGAGATCGTCGCGTGGTAGTGGCCGTCCTCCTCCGGCCGCACGTTCACCGTCACCCAGGTCAGCCTGCGCAGGGCCAGCAGCGCCGCCAGACCCAGCCCGGCCACCACGCCCTCGGCCAGCCCGAGCACGACGACGCCGAGCAGGGTGACGATGTAGACGGGCACCTCGCCGTGGCCGTGCACCTTCCTGACGTGGCCGAGGTTGACCATCTGCACGCCGATGAAGACCAGCAGCGCGGCCAGCGCCTCCATCGGGATCAACTGGATCGCCCAGCCGAACCCCAGCGCGAACAGCAGCATCCAGACGCCGTGCAGCACCGTCGACCAGCGGCTGCGCGCGCCCGCCTTGACGTTGGCGGTGCTGCGCACGATCGCCCCGGCCACGGGTACGCCGCCGAGCGCCCCGGTGACCATGTTGGCCACACCCTGGCCGGTCAGCTCGGTGTCGAGGTCGGCGCGGGGACCCTGGTGCGTACCGTCGACCGCGACCGAGCACAGCAGCGACTCCACGCTCGCCAGCAGCGCGACGAGCAGGACCGCGACGACGACGCGGTGCCAGTCGCCCTGCGGCAGGACCGGGAAGGCCCAGTCGGTGAAGCTGCCGGACAGGTCGACGCGGGTCACGTCCCAGCCGAACGCCCAGGCCGTCACCGCGGCGGCCAGCAGCGCGGCCAGCGGCGCGGGCACCGCCCTGACCGGTTTCGGGAGCTTCGACCAGATCGCCAGCACCGCGATCGTCAGCATGCCGACCGCGAAGCCGTGGTCGTGGTTGGCGGCGATCTGCGCGGGCAACTCGATGAGGTTGGCGATGGCCGAGGTCTGCGGGCTGCCGCCGAGCACGATGTGCAGTTGCGACAAGGCGATGACCACGCCCACCCCGGCCAGCGTGCCGTGGATGACCGCGGGGGAGACCGCCAGCGTGGCCCGCGCGGCGCGGAAGAGGCCGAGGACGATCTGCACCGCCCCGGCCAGGAGGGTGATCATGCAGGTGGCGCGCCAGCCGTACGTGTGGACCAGATCCACCACGACGAGCGACAGACCCGCGGCGGGCCCGCTCACCTGTACGGCGGAGCCGCCCAGCGCGCCCGCCACGATGCCGCCCACGACGCCCGAGATCAGGCCCGCGGCCAGTGGCGCTCCCGAGGCCATGGCGATGCCCAGTGACAGGGGCACCGCGACGAGGAACACCACCAGCGAGGCGGGCAGGTCGTATCGGAGCGTGCGGATCACGCTACTCTGTGTGTCCCTGATCATGCGAGCAACTCTAGTGGCCCCACTGACCAGGGATTACGCCTTGCTCGGGCTTTTGATGATCACCGGTAGTAGTCGGGATACTCCGGCTGCTCCGGCGCCCGGCGGCGGCCGCCCTGGCGGGCCGGCTGCTGCTCCTGGCCGTTGGGGTACATCTCGCCGTAACTCGGCCAGCCGCCGTTCGCGGGCGGCTCCGGCCAGGCGGCGCCGCCGGTGGGAGAGGCGGGGGCGTAGTCGCCGGTCTCGTAGGCGGGGTAGGGGGCGGGCTGCGGTGCGGGGTTCGCGGTGGGAGCGGCCAGCACGTCGTCGTAGGCGGAGACCGCACGGGCGGGCGCCGTCGGCGTGCCCGAGGCGGGCGTGGGACCGGTGACCTCGCTGTCGTCGGCCACGGCCCAGCCGGCGCGCACCTCGTAGGAGTTCGGATAGTCGTTGCCCGCCGGCCGGGGGGCGTAGGCGCCCTCGAAGGCGGGCCAGGAGTCGGCCGGGCCCGGCGTCACCGGCGTCGGGTCGTCGAGCACGTCACGCACCGGCGTCGCCGGCCACGAGCCCGAGGCCGTGGGAGTGGGCGAGACCGGGCTCTGCCACGTCTCGGCGTTGTTGACGTAGGCGGGGAACGGGTCGCTGGTGGGCGCGCCGTGCAGCGTGCCGCTGGGGACCGCGGTGAACGAGCCGCTGTTGGTCGGGGTGAACGAGGGCGAGGTCGGCGGGGTGGCGGCGGGGGCGGGGAACGCGCCGCTGTTGCGAGCGGGCTCCGGACGCGACGACGGCGGCGGGGGTACGGGCTGCGCGCCCGCGCCCAGGATGCTCATCACGTCGGCGGTCGGGGCGGCGAAGGTCACGGTGCGCTGGTCGGCCACCTCCGCGCTGGCGGGGGCGGGGGCCTTCTTGGCCCGCCGCGACGGGCGCGTGGGCGGGGCCGGGGCCTCGCTCGGAACCGCCTCCATGCGCTGCGTCGGCTCGACCAGATCGGCCAGGTTCGCCTTGGCGGCCGCGGGAGCGGGAGTGCGCTGCGGGAGCGGCTGCTGGACGGTGGCGGCGTTGGGGTCGGGCTCGGCCGCGGTTGCGGCGCTCACCGGCTGCTCGGGCTTGACCGGGCGCGGGGCGCCCATCGGACGGTCCACGTTCACCGGGCGGGAGGCGCCCTTGCGGGCCGCGACCGTGCCGCCGGCGCCGAAGCCGCCTTCCTCCGCGTCGCTGCGGATGTTCGCCCAGAACTCCTCGTCCTCGTCGTCGGAGCTCGGGTTGCCCCACTCGTCGACGCCGCGCTTGCCACGCTGGCCGGTGCGTACCGGCCGGGGCTGCTTCACCTCGTCGATCGGGCTGAAGTCGGGGCTGAAGTTGTTCATGCGGGGCTCGTGCGCCGCGAACTCGTCGGTCGAACGCGCCGTCCTCATCTCTTCCCGGTCGGCCATCTCCTTCAGCCGCTCCGGAGGCAGGGAACTCTCCCTCTTGTTCATCGAACGCATGCCCAGTGCCACGACGACGAGCACGAGGAGCACGACAGCGACCAAGCTGACTACGACCGCGATCATTGCACCACCCTCAAAGCCATGGCCTCCCAGTGGCGCCGGTGAGATCGCGCGGCCATCGACGCGACCTGCCCCCTTTGATCACCGACGTCTAACAATTGGATCTGATTCTGTCGGACCACTATGAGCGTTGTCACACCCTAAGTGAAGAATTGGTAACCATTACTACCTGCGGTGTTCGACCTCTCACTCGATGTTGACCACCGTCAGGCGCCCCCGGGCTATGGTCCGGTCCGCGATGTCCTTCAGGACCTTGGGGAGCGAGGCGTCCCCCTCGACCGTCACCCGCTCGTCCAGCGCGTAGACGCTGAAGCGATAGGTGGACTTCTCCTGGCAGGGCGGCTCGTAGCCCTCCTTGCCGCTGGTCACCTTGGCCTGGCCGGTGTCGTCGTCCGGCAGTGCCTCGGTGGCGTTGGGGCCGAGCTCGGTCCAGTCGGGCGGGATGTTGTAGACGACCCAGTTGACCGAGGGATTCGAGCCGGTGTGGGTGTCGAGCACGATCGCGATCGACTTGGCACCCGGCAGCGGCTCTCCCGACCAGCGCAGCGGCGGACTGCCCTGGCTGCCCTTGCAGGAATATTCGCGGGGCAACGGCTTGCCCTCGCGTAGTTCTGGACTGGTGACGTTGAGCTGGCCGATGTCCTTGGCCATCGACCGGCCCGGCAGGAGTGCGCAGCCCGACGACGCGAGCGCCAGCGCGACCGCCGCCGAACAGACGACGGCCCGTCGCACGCGTGTCGCCGTGTAACGCAGCCCCATGCCGGATGATGCTACGCGGCTCACGGCGGTGCGCCGACCGTTTCGCGAGGGTCGGTGGCAGGGGAAGGGGCGGAAATCCTCCAGAATCGAGGGATGGAGAAGGTGAGCTTGGACACAAGCATGACCTTCGGCATTCTCGGCCCGCTCGAGGTCCGGCGGGACGGCGAGGTCGTCGAGATCGCTGGTCAGCGGCTACGCACCCTCCTTGGCCTGCTGGTTGTCTCGGCGGGCAGGACCGTTCCACCGGCCGCCCTGATCGACGGGGTGTGGCCGGATCGGCCGCCGGACGGCGTCACCAACGCGCTCCAGGCGCTGGTTTCCCGGCTTCGGGCGGCTCTCGGCAAAAACCCGGTGCGCCAGCTCGTGGTCGCGGAACCGGCCGGATACCGGCTGGTTACGGGGCCTGACCAGGTGGACGCGCACCGCTTCGCCGTACTGGCTCGGGAGGGGCAGGCGCGGCTGGCGGAGGGGGACGCGCGGACCGCGGCCGGTCTGCTGCGGGAGGCGCTGGGGTTGTGGCGCGGACCGGCGCTCGCGGACCTGGCGGACCGGGAGGCGCTCGTCGCCCACGTGGCCCGCCTCGACCACCTCCGGCTTGTCGCCGCCGAGGACCTGGCCGAGGCCGACCTGCGGCTCGGACGGGCCGCGGACGCGCTCGACGCGCTGGCGGGGCTGCTGGCCGCGCACCCGCTGCGCGAGCGGCTGCACGGGCTGCGCATCCGGGCCCTGCACGCGACGGGCCGGCGCGTGGAGGCGCTGGCCGCCTACGACAGCGCCCGCCGCGCCTTCCGTGACGCCCTCGGCGCGGAACCCTCGCCTGAGCTGACCGGTATCCATCTGGAACTGCTTCGCGACGAGCCTCGGCCGCGCTCTGAGCGGCGGGCGGGCAACCTGCGGGCCAGGTTGACGAGCTTCGTGGGCCGCGACCGTGATGTTGCTCACATCGGCGAGCTGCTGGAGCGCCACCGCCTCGTCACCGTCCTCGGGCCGGGCGGCGCGGGCAAGACCCGGCTCGCGGTCGAGGCCGCCGCGGCGCTGGCCCCGCCCGGCGGCGCCTGGCTGGTGGAACTGGCCGGCGCCGCGGACGTCGTCCAGGCCGTGTCGGACGCGCTGGATCTGCGCGACCCCACCCGGCACCCGGTCGCCGAGCGGCCGATCGAGCGGCTGGTGCGGCTCATCGGCGACCGCGCCCCGCTGATCGTCCTGGACAACTGCGAGCACGTGATCGGCGCCGCCGCCGAGGTGGCCGAGCGCGTGCTCGCCGAGTGCCCCGGTGTACGCGTGCTGGCGACCAGCCGCGAACCCCTCGCGGTCACCGGTGAGACGAGCCTGCCCCTGCCCCCGCTGGAGTTGCCCCCGCCGGGCACCGGCGACCCCCGCGCGTACGCGGCCGTGCGGCTGTTCGCCGACCGGGCGGCCGCGGTCCGCCCCGGCTACACCCTGGACGACGCCGCCGAGGCCGAGGCGGTCGCGCGGATCTGCCGGGCGCTGGACGGCCTGCCGCTGGCCATCGAACTGGCCGCCGCGCGCCTGCGCGCGCTGGGCGCGGGCGAGGTGGCCGCGCGCCTGGACGACCGGTTCTCGTTGCTGACGAGCGGCAGCCGTACGGCGCAGCCGCGCCACCAGACGCTCAGGGCGGTGGTGTCGTGGAGCTGGGACCTGCTGCCGGAGCCGGAACGCGAGTTGGCCGCCCGCATGTCCGTCTTCTCCGGCGGCGCCACGCTGGAGGCCGTGGAGCAGGTGTGCGCGGCCGAACTGGAGCCGCTGACCCGCCTGGTGGACAAATCCCTCGTCGTCTTCGAGGCCGGGCGTTACCGCATGCTGGAGACGATCCGTGCCTTCGCCGTGGAACACCTGCCCGACGGCGACGGCCTCCGGCGCGCGCACGCCGCGTACTACCTGTGCTTCGCCGAACGCGCGGAACCCGGCCTGCGCGCGGCCGGTCAGCTCGGCCACCTCGCCGCGCTCGCCGCCGAGCACGACAACCTCGCCGCCGCCCTGCGCTGGTGCGTGGGGGCCGCGCAGGCCGACCCCGAGGCGGGGGAGACGGCGTTGCGGCTGGTGGGGGCGCTCGGGTGGTACTGGTGGCTGCGGGGAAGCAGGCTCGAAGGCGCACGGCGGGCCGCCGAGGCGCTGGCCGCGGCCCCTCTGGCTCCGGGGCGGCTGCGGGCGCCGGCGCTGGCCGTACACGGGATCAACGCGGTCGGCGCGGCGCTGCCGTGGGAGGAGGCGCGCGCCGCACTCGCCCAGGCCCGCCTGCTCAGCGAACAGGCCCACCGCCTCAGCGAACAGGCCCACGGCCTCAGCGGACAGGGCCATCGCCTCGGGGGGCAGGGCCATCGCCTCGGCGGGCACGGCCATCCGCTGGTCGCGCTGGCCATGCCCATGTTCGTCCTGTACGGCGGCGCCCAGAAGCCCTCCCCGGACGGCGGCGACCCCGAGGAACTGCTGGGACACCCCGACCCATGGGTGGTCGCCTCCGGCCACCTCATGCGCGGCCTGCTCAGTTACTACGGCGGCCGGATCGACGGCTGCGCGGCCGACCTGCGGGCCGCGCTGACCGGCTACCGCGCCGTGGGCGACCGGTGGGGCATCGGTTCCGCCCTCGCCGCCACGGCCGACCTCCACGTGCTGCGCGGCGAAATCCACGAGGGCATCGCGGTCATGCGCGAGGCCCTGGAGACCATGCGGACGCTGGGCGCCGCCGAGGACACCCCCTACCTGCGCGCCCGCCTCGCGCTCGCGCTCAACCTGGCCGGGGACCGGGTCGGGGCGGAGCGCGAGCTGGCCGAGATCGCCGATCTGGTGGTCCGGTTCGGCGACCGGGTGGGAGAGGCCGGTGTCACCGCGGCGCAGGGCGACCTGGCCGGCACGACGGCGACCTGCCCACGGCGCTGGCGCACTACGAACGGGCGATGGCCGTCATGGACTCCGCCGAGGGCGTGCCCCGGCCCATGATCGCCGCGGTCAGCACCTCTTTGGCCCTGGCCGCGCTGGAGAAGGGGCGGCTGGGGGAGGCTCGCCACCACCTCACCTCGGCGCTGGAGCAGGCGGCGGTCTCGGGTGACGCGCAGCTCACCGGCCTGGCCGTGGTGGGCTGCGCCGCGTACGCGCTGGCCGAGGGCGCCAACGCCCGCGCCGCCGTCCTGCTGGGGGCCGCCGCGGCCGTAAAGGGCATCGCGACGGTCGTCGAGCCCGACCACGTCCGCGTCACCCACGCCACCCGCTCCGTCCTGCCACCCGGCTCCTTCGACCTTCACTTCGCCCGCGGCCACGCCCTCGACACGCCCGCCGCCCTGGACCTCGCGAGCACCTTCACAGACGGCCCTTTCACAGACGGGCCCTCCACAGACGAGCCCTTCACAGGCGGGTTCTGAAGACCCTGATGGCCAGCGGCGCGAACACCGCCACGAACCCCGCCGCCCACCCCAGCGAGATCAGCGCGGGACCGGCCACCTCGCCGCCGATGAGCAGCCCGCGGATCGCGTCGGCCAGGTGGGAGACCGGATTGACCTCCGACCACGCCCGCAACCACGCCGGGAACGTCGCCGGATCGACCAGCGCGCTGCTGGTGAACGTCAGCGGCATCATGGCCGAAAAAGCGATCATCTGCACCTTCTCCGGACTGGACGCCCTGAGCCCGATCAGCACCGACATCCACGACATGGCCAGCGCCACCACGACCAGCAGCGCCAGCGCGCCGAGCAGCCCCGCCACGCTCGTCTGGATCCGGAACCCGAGCACCATCCCGAGCCCGACCAGCAGCCCGAACGCCCACACCTGCTTGAAGGTGTCCGCGACGATCCGCCCCGCCAGCGGCGCGGTGCGCGCGATGGGCAGGCTGCGCAGCCGGTCGAAGACGCCCTTGCTGATGTCGGTGTTGAGCCCGATCGCCGTGGACAGGGTGTAGAACAGGGCGTTCTGCACCACCAGTCCGGGCAGCGCGAACTGCAGATAGTCCCCCGTGGAGCCCGAGATCGCGCCGCCGAACACATACGTGAACAGCAGCAGGAACATGATCGGCTGGATGCTGAGGTCGAGCAGGTCCCAGGGGTTGTGCTTGATCTGCACGAGGCTCCGCCAGGCCAGCGTGGCCGTCTGCCGGACGGTCGCCCCCGCCCCCGCCCGCTGCCCCACGCGCAGGGCCTCCGCCGCCGTCATGACGTCACCGCCGCGGCCTCGGGGTCGGCACGGTGCCCGGTCAGCGCCAGGAACACCTCGTCCAGACTCGACTTACGCAACGCCAGCTCGGCGGCCACCACCCCCAGCTCGTCCAGCCGCCGCACCACCGCGGGCACCACGTGCGGATCGTGCACCGCCGCCGTCACCCTGCCGTTGGCGACCTCGGGCGGCGTCGTCACCACCGCGCCCACCACCTCGGCCACCAGGCCGAGCTGGCCCGGCCGCAGCGGGCTCACCTCCAGCACCTGCGCGCCCGTCATCGACTTGAGCTGGTCGGAGGTCCCCGACGCGATCACCCTGCCGTGGTCGAACACCACGATGTCGTCGGCCAGTTGGTCCGCCTCCTCCAGGTATTGGGTGGTCAGCAGCACGGTCACGCCGTCGGCCATCAGCCCGCGCACCACCCCCCACAGGTCGGTACGGCTGCGCGGGTCCAGCCCCGTCGTCGGCTCGTCCAGGAACAGCACCTGGGGCCGCCCCACCAGGCTCGCCGCCAGGTCGAGGCGCCTGCGCATGCCGCCCGAGTAGGTCTTCGCGGCCCGGCCGCCGGCCTCGGCCAGATCGAACCGGTCGAGCAGCCGCCGCGCCCGCTCCCGCGCCTCCGGCCGGGACAGGCCGAGCAGGCGGCCGATCATGAGCAGGTTCTCGACGCCGGTCAGCATCTCGTCGACCGCCGCGTACTGCCCGGTCAGGCCGATCAGCGACCGCACCTGATGCGGGTGGCGCACCACGTCGTACCCGCCCACCGAGGCCCGGCCCGCGTCGGGCGCGAGCAGGGTGGCGAGGATTCTCACGGCGGTCGTCTTTCCCGCGCCGTTCGGCCCGAGCACGCCGAGCAGCCTTCCCGGCGGCACCGCCAGGTCCACACCGGCCAGCGCCGTGGTCTCGCCGTAGCGTCTGGCCAGGCCCTCGGCCTCGATCGCGTATCGCATGGACCCACTGTGAACCACGTCACTGACAGTTCCCTGACCCCCGGCGGGCGGCGCTGAGATAACGCTGACACGGGACACACCTAAGCTGGGCGGTGTGAGTGAATCCGAGCCCCGGGCGGGGACCCTGCGTGACCCGGCGCACCACGTCTCGCCCAAGGCCAGGCAGCTGTGGATGCTGGAGTCGCTGATCGGTTTCGTCCTCCTCGTGGGCGGGGCGGTCGTCGTGGCACGGGTGGTGGGCGGCAGCGGGTGGAGCTGGGTGCCCGGGTGGCTGTCGGACGACTCGTGGCTGCTGCCTGTGGGGGTGGCCGTGGTGGCCACGCCGTTCCTGGCGGCCGAGCCGTTCGTACGCTTCGCCGTCCATCGGTGGGAACTGTCCGGCGATGTCGTCTACGCCCGCTCCGGCTTCCTGACCAGGGAATGGGTGTTCGTGCCGGTGAGCAGGATCCAGACCGTGGACAAGGCGCAGGGCTGGCTGGAGCGCTTGTTCGGGCTGGCCACGCTGGAGATCCGCACCGCCTCGCACGCCGGGTCGTCCACGATCAAGGGCCTCGAGTACGGCGTGGCCGCCGGGCTGGCCGACCAGCTCGCCCACCGGGCCGAGCAGCTCAGGGACGACGCCACATGACCCACGACCCCCACCACCCCACCCCTGAGCCCGCCCAGCCCAGCCCTCCAATCGCACACCCCGGTCCCGCGCAACCAGGCCCTGGATCCGTGCAACCTGGCTTGGGCCCCGCGCCTGGCTCCCCGCAGCCCGGCTATGGCTCCGCGCAGCCCGGTCATGGGCCCGTGCCTGACCCCGGGTCTGGACATGGACCCTGGGTGGGGCCGGGGGAGCAGGGCGGGCCGCCTGGGGGGTGGGCGGTGCCGTTGCGGCTCAGTCCCAAGGTGCTGCTCATCGATCCGGTCCGCATGCTGCCGTCCCTGCTGCTGCCGCTGGTCGGCGTGCTGTTCGTGGGCGGGTTCTCGCCACGCTCCTTCCTGTGGGCCGCGCTGGGCGTCGCCGGGACGGTGGTGTTCGCGGTGATCCGGTGGGCGACGTTCAGCTACCAGCTCGCCGGCGACCGGCTGGAGATCAAGCGGTCACTGATCAGCCGTTCCGTCCGGACCATCCCTCTTGAGCGCATCCGCGGCGTGGATGTCTCCATGCCGCCCATGCACCGGTTGCTCGGCCTCGCCGTACTCAAGATCGACACCGGAGCGAGCGGCGGCAGCGAGCAGGAGGGCGAGCTCGACGGCGTCACCCTCGCCGAGGCCGAACGCCTCAAGGCCGTGCTCCTGCGCGCCCGCGCCCAGGAGACGCGCGCGCCGAGCCCCGAGACGGCGGCGGAGCGGCCGCAGGAGAGCGAGCGGGTCATCATGCGCGTGCCCCGCGCCTGGCTGCTCTACGGGCCGCTGTCGGGGGCCTATCTGCTGACGCCGTTCGCGCTGGCCGGTGGCGCCGTCGGGCTGGCGTTCCAGTGGGGCGACCAGCTCGGCTTCGGCCGCGACGCCGCCTGGAACGCCGGTCAGTGGCTCTGGGACCGTCCCTACCTGCTGCTGGTCGTCGTCGTGCTGCTGGTGATCGCGATGCCGGTGGTGGGCGGGGTCATGTACGCGGTGTTCAACTGGAACTTCACCCTCAAGGAGCGCGACGGCTACCTCGTCGCGGAGCGTGGCCTCATCAACCGCAGGAGCGTCTCGCTGGAGGCGCGGCGCGTGCGCGGCTACGAGATCGCCGACGCCCTCGCCGAACGCTGGGCCGGAGTCGTACGCGTCTGGGCCATCGTCACCGGCCTCGGCGACTCGCAGGCCCGCGGCCAGCTCCTGCCCGACGTGCCCCGCGCCGTCGCCCACCAGGTCACCGGCGAGGCGGTCGGCCCCTTCGCCGCCGACCTGCGCCCGCACCCGCCTGTGGCGCGCAACCGCCGCCTGTTCCGCGCGATCGCGCCGTGGGCCGCGCTGGCCGCCCTCGCGCTGGCCGCCGCCCTCCTTTCCGGCGCGACGGCCTGGTGGGTGCTGGCCGTCGTCGCCCTGGTCCTGGCCGGGCTGGGGGTGCCGCTGGGTCTCGACCGCTACAGGTCGCTCGGGCACGGGTACGACGGGGTCCGGCTGTCGGTGCGCTCCGGCTCGCTGCGACGCTCCCAGGCGGTGTTCGAACGGCGCGCGGTGGTGGGGTGGCGGATCCGCCAGACGTGGTTCCAGCGGCGGGCGGGCGTCATGACGCTCGTGGCGGGGGTGGGGGCGGGCGAGGGCGGCTACTCGGCAGTGGACGTCTCGGAGTCCCAGGCGGTCACCTTTCCCGCCGAGGTCACCCCCGACTGGCTGGCCCCTTTCCGCTCCTCCTGACCCGTCTTCTCCTGATCACGCCCTTTTTCCTTTTACGGCAAGCCGGGTGGGCGCCTCCCGCCGCCGTGCGCCGCGCCCGATCCTCGGGCGCCCGGCAGTCGCACGCACGGCCCGCCGTAACGACGCACGGCCGGCCACTTTCCGTGGCCGGCCGTGTTCCGGAGCTTCAGTCCTGCTTGCGGGCGCCGAACATGATCTCGTCCCAGGTCGGGACCGAGGCGCGCCTGCCCTTGGAACCCTTGCGCGGCTGCCGAGCCGCGGGCGCGGGCGGCGGCGACGGAACCGGCACCGTGGACGGGTCCTTGGGCTTGGGCTTCGGCTTGGGAATCGGCTCGTCCTTGCCATCCCTGGCCGGAGGCACCACCGCCTCATCCTTCGCCGCTTCCGGCTCGGGTGCATCGGGTTCGGATGCCTGGCGCGCGTCGGCCTTGGGCGCTTCAGGCTTGGGTGCCGCCTCCGGCTTGGGGGCTTCCGGCCTGGGTGCGTCAGGCTTCGGTGCTTCGGGTTTGGGCGTCTCGGCCTTTGGCGTTTCGGGCTGGGGCGCCTCGACCGCGGGTGTCTCTGGCTCGGCTGCCTTGACCTCCGGGGCCGCGGGCTTCGTCTCCTCGACCGCCACCGGCTCGGCCACCGCCGGCTCGACCGCTACGGGCTCAGTGGCAACTTGCTCGGCGGCAACGGGCTCCTCGATCGGCTCGACGGCCTCCGGCTCGGCAACCTCTGCCTCCGCAACCTGCGGTTCGGCAGCCTCCGCCTCCACAACCTCGGGCTCCGGGGCGGCAGGCTCGGCAACCACTGCCTCGACGACCGGTGCGACAGGTACGGCCTCGACCGGCTCAGCAGCGGCCGTGGGCTCCTCAGCGGCGACGGGCTCCTCGGCGGCCGGCTCGGCGACCGAAGGCTCCGGCGCGACGGGCTCGATGGCGACGGGCTCGGGGGCCGTGGGCTCCGGAGCCACGGGCGTCACCGGCGCCTGGGCCGCTGGCGAGGGCTCCTGGGCGACGGGCTCGGCGGCCACCGGTTCCGGTGCCGAGAGCTCCTGGGCAGGGGGCAACGCCGACACCACGGGCTCCTGGGCCACGGGCGTCGCGGGCTCCTGGGCTGCGGGCGCCGCCGGTTCCTGGGTCGCCGGGGGCGGTGGGGTGGGGTCCGTGGGGGTGGGGGTGCGGGGGGCCGGGGCGTAGATGGGGTCGGTGTCGCGGGTCTGGGGGCGGTTGGCGGCGAAGTCCGGGTGCCAGGCGGCCGGAGCGCGGCGCAGGCCCTCGGGGGCGCGGTCGTTCGCGTCGGAGGGCTCGTCGTCCATGGGGTACCCGCGCGAGGGCGCCCCAGGAGAGGGCGCCTCGGGTCGGCCGTAGGCGCCTTCGCCACGCGCGGGCGAGTAGGCGTCCCTGCCCGGCGGGAGACCGTCCCTGCCCGGTGCGAGGCCGTCTCTGCCGGGTGCCAGACCGTCCCTGCCCGGGGCCAGACCGTCCCTGCCTGGCGTCATGCCGTCCTTGCCCTGCGCGTACCCCTCGCGTCCAGGCGCGAAGCCTTCCCGGGCGGGCGGGAAGGACTCGCGTCCGGGCGGGAACGACTCGCGTCCGGGCGGGAAGCCGTCGCGGCCCGGCGGGTACGCCACGGCGGGGCCGTCGGCGGGCCTGACCACGGCGGGCGGCTCGTGCCTGATCACCGACGGCAGCGGCGGCACCGGCTGCAGCTTGGCGGTGCGCGGCGCGAACGGCGTGACCGTGGTGTCCTCGGCGGGCGGGTTGGGGTCGAAGTCGGCCGACGACAGTCTCATGGACTCGTCGTCATGCGGCGTCACGTGCCGCTTGCGCGGGTCGAACAGCCACTCCGCGTGCCGGGTGTGACCGTTCCAGACATAGCCGAGCTTGACCCGCCAAAGGCCGTCGTCGCGCTTGGCGGAGTCCCAGTCGATCTCGTCGGTGGGCACGCCGCGGCGGGTGAGGCGCTCGGCGACCAGGTCGCCGAGCGTGGGTCCCGGCGCGGACTCTCCAGGCATGCGCACGGCTACGCGCTGCGCCTGCTGGGCCACGTACTCCCGTTCCTGGAGCACGGGACCCTCGAACCAGCGGACGCGCTCGACCGGGATTCCCGCGGTCGCGGCGATCTCTTCCGCGGTTTCTCCAGCGCGAATGCGTGCCTGGATCTCCTTGGGGCGCAACGGACTCTCCACTTCGATCTCGTACTGGCCGAGACGGGAGAAGTTTCCGCGGACGGCAGCGCGGAGCCGGTCGTCCACGGGGAGCGTGAACCGCGTACCCCGCCCGGCTGTCGCCAGGACGAGATAGGTGCCGTCCTCACTCACCGCGACGAGTCGGAGCTCCTGCATGCGAGTCCCTTCGTCAGCGCGCTCATTCTTCCCCCGGACCCTTGAGTCTCTCGCGTGTGCCGGTTGCCTGCCAGCACCGTACCCGGCATGTCCGAACATCGCCTGCCTGGGATACTCCCCAGGCGTTGTGACGCCGGTCACATTTCCTGATTCCACCCTTTATAGCCCGCCGGAGTGCAGCAGGAGGTTAGGGGTCCTCGACGGATTCTGACGAATCGCGCCACGGGTCGCCGTGGACTTGAGCCAAGACGCGAGAGTTGACGGGCTGGAGCCGCGATGGGACTCCAGGTAGAGGGCGGCCACACCGGCCACGTGCGGGGCAGCCATGGAGGTGCCGCTCACCTCGCGCGTGGTCCCATCCAGCCGGGCGGAACGCACGTCGACGCCCGGCGCGTAGAGATCGACACAAGGGCCGTGGTTCGAGAACGGCGCCCGCCGCTCCGCCGAGTCGCTGGCCGCCACGGCGAAGGCCCTGCGGGCGGGCGAGACCGAGCAGGCGTTCTCACCGGCGTTGCCCGCGGCGGCCACGACGAGGATCCCGGCGCGGGTGAGGTTGCTCACGGCAGCGTCCAGCGCGGGGGAGGGCTCGCCGCCGAAGGACATGTTGGCCACCGAGGGGCCGCGCGCGTGCCCGCGCACCCAGTCGACCCCGGCCAGCACGTCCGACATCGAACCGAAGCCGCAGCCCAGCACCTTCACCGAGGCGATCCTGGCCTGCGGGGCCACGCCGTACGTGCGACCTGCGACGACGCCCGCCACGCTGGTGCCGTGACCGCCGCAGTCGGCGCCGCGCCCGCCGGTGGCGTCGAACGCGCGCCACGCGCGGTCGCCGAACTCGCGGTGACCGGTGTCCACCCCGCTGTCGAGCACGTAGACGGTGACGCCGCGGCCGGTCGCCGGGCGGCGGGAGCGGCCGTCGGGGGCGCGCACGCCGAGCCGGGCCGGCGCCCAGCCGCCCATAGGGTGGACCTGACGGTCGAGTTCGAGCGAGCGTACCCGCGCGTCCGCCCGCAGTTCGGCGGCCTCCCTGTCGCTGAGCCAGGTCGCGAAGCCGGGCAGCGCGGCGGTGTAGTAGCGGCGCACCCGCCAGCGCGCCTCGCTGACCAGGTCGCGCGCGTCGCCGCGGGTGCGGGCGGTGACGATGTACGGCCGGGTGGGCTCGATCACCACCGGCCGCGCGGACACTCCTGAGGCGGGCTCGGTCACGGCGAGCGGGGCGACGGTCGTGACGGCCGTGGCCACGGCCGCGGCGGCATAGACGGAGGGCAGTCCGAATCGGCGGGGCACGACCCTTGAGCCTTCCTGTCACGCAGGTCACAGGAACAACAGGACACGCGCTCGCGTCTATTCACGAGGAAGCTCTTTACCTGGCGCATGACAAGAGAGGACTGATCTGGAGGATGAGCGGCGAGCAGCGGAGGTTCGAGCTGAGCGTGCCGCAGGTCCTCGGTGGAGCACTGGCCGCGGTGACCGCCGCGGTGGCCGCGTCGTATCTCGGCGTGGCGGGGACGGTGATCGGCGCGGCCGTGGCCAGCGTGGCCAGCACGGTCGGCAGCGCGATCTACACGCACTACCTGAAGCGGACCGGCGAGAAGGTCAAGGAACACACCGTGCTCGCGTGGCGGGAGCACGGCAACGGCGAGGAGGTGCCGCCGCACCGCGATGGCGAGGGGGAACTGGCCACCGCGGCCCAGGCGACGATCCGCGACGAGCCGCCGCCGGAGCCCGGTGAGCAGACGCTGGTCATGGCGCCCGTGGCCGAGCCGGAACGACGCCGGCCGCTGCCGTGGCTGAAGCTCGGGTTCGCCGCGGCGCTGGTGTTCGCGATCAGCATGGGCGCGATCCTGGCGTACCAGGCGGCCAGTGGATCGGCGATCCAGGACCAACTACCCGGCAAGCGTCCCGCCTCGGTCCGCGAGGAGCCCAAGGAGCCGGTGAAGACGGAGGAGCACGCACCGCCGTCCTCCGACGTCCCGGCCACCGAGGAGGAGCGCGAACCCACCCCGACCCCGACTCCCACCGCGACTCCCAAACCCACCAAGACCAGGACACCCGCGCCCACCCCCACCCCGACCAGGACCGGCCAGGTGGAACCGTCGGGCGAGCCGACCACCCAGCCCGAGGAGACGCCCCGGCCCGAGGAGGAGGCCACCCCGCCCCCGGACGACCCGGCCGCCGACCAGGAGCACGCCACCGTCCCCTGACCCCGCTCTCCGGTACGGCTGCCGCAAAGGGCCGGGCTCTCCGGTACGGCTGCCGCAAAGGGCCGGGCTCTCCGGTACGGCTGCCGCGACAGGCCGGTCGTCAGGGGGTCACCGGCAGGACGACCGCCAGCCGAGTAGGGCCGCCTTCCGGGCTGGTCAGGACGAGGGTGCCGTCGTGGGACTCCACGCGCCGCCTGATCCCGGCCAGCCCCGATCCGCCGCCCTCGCCGACGCCGCTCCCACCGCCGCCCTCACGGGCGCCGCCCCGGCCATCGTCGCCGACCGTGATCCGCAGCGCCTCGCCGTACCAGGTGACCTCGACGTCCACCCGGGACGCGCCGCTGTGCCGGGCGACGTTGGTGAGGGCCTCGGCGACGGTGAAGTACGCGGTGGCCTCGACCGACAGCGGCAGCGCCCCGAGTTCGCCGACGCTCAGCCCGCACGGAACGGCCGACCCGGCCGCCAGCGCCGACAGTGCGCCGGCCAGGCCCTTGTCCTCCAGCACGGGCGGCAGGATGCCGCGCACCACCCCGCGCAGTTCGGCGAGGGCCTGCTCGGCGGCGGTCTGGGCGCGTTCGAGCGCGGGGTCGGCGCTCGCGGGGTCGCGGGCGAGGGCGCGCCGGGCGGCGGCGACGGTGACGACGACGGCGACCAGCCGGTTCTGGGCGCCGTCGTGCAGGGAGCGCTCGATCCTGCGCAGTTCGGCGGCGTGCGCGCGCAGCGCGGCGGCCCTGGTGGCGGTCAGCCGGGCGACCCGCGCGGACAGGTCGACGGAGGCGTGCGGCGCCAGCAGCCTGCGGCCGGGCAGGCTCTGCAGGACGGCCAGCCGCGGCCCCAGCACCAGGGCCAGCCCCAGCCAGAGCACCCCCGACAGGCCGACGGCCAGGACCGCGGGCCACGTCTGCGCGGGCACGCCGAGCGAGGAGCCGGCCTCGCCCGCAGGCAGCAGCCGCCACCACAGCGGGTACGTGAGGTCGCGCAGCCCCATGATCGGCAGCGCGAGCCCGAGCAGCCCGAGCAGCAGCCCCATCGTGGCGTGAATCCCCGTCCACGCCAGGTCGCGGCGGACGGAGGGGTCGTGCCAGGCCGCCTTCATCTGCTCGGTCCAGCCGCCCTCGGGCGGTTCGCCGTAGGGGGAGACGACGGGATCGCCGCGCCGGCCCAGGCGGGCGCGTTCGCGGTCGGCCACGGACCTGGTCAGCCCGATCATCCCGGGCAGCGCCAGCAGTCCGACGCCGGTCAGGCAGCTCACCAGCGTCACCGTCCACGCCATAGTGACGAACAGGGCGAGTACGGCGGTGCCGAGCCCGCCCGCGAGGCGGTCAAGAGCCTCCAGGGCGTCGCGCGTCATGCCTCAAAGGGTATGGACCGCAGGAGCGCACAGCACTCCAGCCTGCTGGAAGACTCAGCCGAGGACGGTGTCGAGGTAGTCGTTGGTGAAGATCCGGCCGGGGTCGAGCCGGTCGCGCAGCGCCACGAAGTCCGGCAGGCGGGGGTAGACGGTCGCGAGGTAGGCGGCGTCGCGGGTGTGCATCTTGCCCCAGTGGGGGCGTCCGCCCAGCCTCGTCATGATCTGCTCGACGCCCTCGAAGTAGGCGGGGTTGGGGGTCGGGCGGTACATGTGGCAGGCGATGTAGGCGGAGGCGCGGCCGTACGCGGTGGACAGCCACGCCTCGCTCGGCGGCGTGACCCGCACCTCGATCGGGAAGGTGATCTTCCAGTCCATGCGCTCGACCAGGTCGCGGGTCTCGCGCAGGGCCTGGCCGAGGTGCTCGCGCGGGATGGCGTACTCCATCTCCAGGAAGCGCACGTCGCGGCGGGCGGTGAAGATCTTGTAGGCGGTGTCCACGGACTCGGAGTCGCCGAGCGCGGCGGCGCTGACGGCGTTGATGCGGGGGATCAGGCCGGGGAAGCGGGCGCCGAGCGCGCAGGCGGCGCCGAAGAGCGTGTTCTCCAGGAAGACGGCGTCCAGCCAGTGCTTGACCGCGCCCGGCGGCCGGGCCGGGCCCGGGTTCCTGTTGTTGGTCTTGAACAGGCAGGCGTCGGTGTGCGGGATCCAGAAGAAGTCGAGGTGCTCGTTGGCCGAGGTCAGGGTGTCGAGCGTGGACAGGATCTCGGTGAGCGGCAGGCGGCGGCGCCGGTTGTGGAGCAGGAAGGCGGGCTCGACCCTGAAGGTCACCGCGGTGATGACGCCGAGCGCGCCGAGTCCGACGCGGGCGGCGTCGAAGAGGTCGTCGCCGGGCTTGACCGTGGCCACGGAGCCGTCGGCGAGCACGAGTTCCAGTTCGTCGACCTGGTCGGCGAGGCCGCCGGTGTCGCGGCCGGTGCCGTGGGTGCCGGTCTGGATGGCGCCGGAGACGGTCTGCGCGGTGATGTCGCCCATGTTGGCCAGGGCGAGGCCGCGCTGGTCGAGCAGCTCGTTGAGGTGTTCGAGCGGGGTGCCGGCGAGGACGGTCACCCGGTCCCGGCCCCACGTCCTGACGCCGGTGAGCCCCTCGGGCCTGAGCATGATGCCGTCGGTGAGGGCCACTCCGGTGAAGGAGTGGCCCGTTCCGACCATGCGCAGGCGCCGTCCGGTGCGCGCGGCGTCCCGGATGGCGCCCGCCACGTCTTCGACCGAGGCGGGCGTGCGCACCTCGGCGGGGGTGCCCGACTGGTTGCGTGCCCAGTTGGTGAAGACCATGATGCGCCCCCTGGAGAGGATCGTTCCGTTAAACGTGAACGATACTCACCTCTCCCAGCCTTCGGGAACAGGGTAGATGTCGCCGGGCTGGAGGTTCTGGTTCTTGAGCAGTGTGGAAACGGTCACCAGCGTGTAGCCGCGGCTTTGGAGCAACGTGACGATGTTCGGCATCACGTCGACCGTCTGCTTGACCCAGTCGTGCATCAGGATGATGCCGTCGCGCTGGGCCACGGCCAAGGTCTGCTTCTTGATCTCGTCGGCGTTCTTGGTGGCCCAGTCGCGTGAGCCCGCCGTCCACAGCACGATCGGCATGTCGAACTCCGCCGCCACGTCCGACACCTGGATGTCGGCCATGCCGTACGGCGGGCGCAGCAGCTTCGGCGTGACCCCGGTCGTCTTGTGGATGATGTCCTGGGTCTTCTTGACCTCGTTCCGGATGGCCCCCGGCTCAAGGTCGGTGAAGTTGGGGTGCTTGTAGCTGTGGTTGCCGAGCTCGTGGCCCTCCTTGGCCATGCGCTTGGCGAAGGCGGGCCGCGCCTTCACGTACTGGCCCTCCAGGAAGAAGGTCGCCTTCGCGTTGTGCTTCTTCAGCGTGTCGAGGAGCTTGTCAGCGTACTTGCCGGGCCCGTCGTCGAAGGTCAGCGCGAGGCACTTGACCTGCGTGCAGTCCACCTCGGGAGCGGCGGAAGCGGGCGCTGGGGCCAGAGTGATGGTTACAGCCGCGATAGCTAGAAGTGAAGCAATTTGTCGGGACATAACGGAGCTTTCGTGAGTTGAGGGTGTTGCTTGAGGGATCTCCCGACCGTAGCGGATCAGCTCTTCGCGGGAGAAGGCGCTTCCGGAATCCTCAGCAAACCCGAACCTGACACCCCGACGAGGGCCGCGAGCAGCGCGCACCCCAGCGAGAACGCGTAGGCGTTGGACGCGCCGAACGTCTCGGTGAGCCGGCCGCCCGCCCAGGCCCCGAGCGCGACGCCGAACCCGATCGACGTCGAGATCCAGGCCATCCCCTCGGTCAGCAGCGAGGGCGGCACCAGGCGCTCGGTCAGCGTGAAGCCCGTGATGAGCGTCGGCGAGATCGCCAGGCCCGCCACGAACAGCGCGAACGCCATGACCCGCGTGTCACCCACGAACATGATCGGCAGCAGGCCGACGACGAACACCCCGAGCGCGCGCACGAACCGACGGCGCGGCGAGATCCGCCAGTGCCGCGAGCCGAACCACAGGCCGGAGACCATCGAGCCGCCCGCGAACGCGGCCAGCAGGAACCCGGCGGCGCCCTTGGCCCCGTGCTCCTCGGCGAAGGCCACGGTGATCAGGTCGACGGAGCCGAACACCGCGCCCAGCCCCAGATAGACGCTCGACAGCAGGGCGACGCCCGGGATCAGGATCGGGGTGCCGCCGCCGACCCGGACCGGCGTGACGGGCGGCTGCGTGCGCCGCTGCAGGGCGAGGGCCAGCGACCCGCTCAGCATCAGCACCACGGCGACCGCCAGCCCCGCGTACGGGTTGACGTAGGTGGCCAGCAGCGTCACCGCCGCGGGACCGGTCACGAAGATGACCTCGTCGGCCACCGACTCGAACGCGAAGGCCGTGTGCAGCTTGGCCGAGCCGCCGTGCAGCGCCGACCAGCGCGCGCGCACCATCGAGCCCAGCGAGAGCGAGGTCGCGCCGACGAGCAGGCCGGAGGCGTAGAGCGTCCATTCGGGCAGCCGGAACCCGGCACTCAGGATGAGCGCCACCAGCGCCACCGCGTTGACCACGGAGAAGGGGATGATCACCCGGCTCTGGCCGAAGCGGTCGGCCAGCCGTCCCGACAGCGGCGCGGCGATCGCGTAGGAGACGTTGACCACGGCCGCGACGGCACCCGCCGTGGCGTAGGACTCGGTCAGCGCGGAGATCAGCAGGACGATCCCGATTCCCAGCATCGACATGGGGAAACGCCCCACGAAGCCGGCCAGCGAGAAACCCTTCACCCCGGGCCCGTTGAACAGTCCCCGATACGGCCCGACCACAACTTCCCCCTATCGCCGCCTGCCACCCTTCTGGAGACCCTCACTGAAGCGCAAGTGATTTTGGGTAACGTGTCCCGCGTGTCCGCTCTTCCCTCGATCCGCTCCGCGATGCTGCTCGTGGCCGCGGTCGCCGTGGTCACCGTGACGAGCGGCGGCGCCGTCTTCCTCTTCCGCGACGACCTGTTCACCGGTACGGCCGAGCCCCAGCGGACCCGCCGCGCCCCCGAGCCGGCCACCCGGCCCGAGCCTCTGGAACGCCTGGTCCCCGAGCAGGTCAAGGACTTCGGCAGGGGCGGCGCCGGCATCACCCCCACCCCGCCCAGGGTGCTGGCGATCGCCCGCGCCACCGTGCCCAAACAGGCCCGCCACGCGCTCGGCCGGCTCAAGCACGTGCAGAAGGTGGCGGTCGTGGACGCGGGCGCCATCAAGATCTCCGGCACCGGGCTGAACGTGCTGGCCGTCACCCCGGCCGACTTCCGCTCCTGGACGCCGAAGCCGGTCGCCGACGAGCCGGCCGTCTGGAGCGCGCTCAACCGCGGCGAACTGGTCGCCGACACCGCCGCCGCGCGCCGCCTCGGCATGGTGCTGGGCGCCGACTACCAGGTGGACGGCGGACCCAGGCTCCGGCTGGCCGCCTCGGCGGGCCTCGGGCTCAAGGGCATCGACGCCATCGTCAGCGCCGAGACCGGCAGGGCGCTCGGCGTCGCCCCGGGCGTGGCCGTCCTGCTGCACGGCAAGGAGGGCAAGGTGGGCACCGCCGGGGTCGCCAAACTGCTCGGCAAGGGGGCCCAGGTGATCGGGCTGGGCGGCAGCCGTACCCAGGAGCCGAAGGAGCAGGTGGTGGCGTCGGTGGGACGGCCGGGCAGCTACCTCGACCTCTACAGGCAGGCGGCCACCCGCTGCCCCGGCCTGTCGTGGACGGTGCTGGCCGCCATCGGGCAGGTCGAGAGCGGGCACGGGCGCAACAACGGGCCGTCGAGCGCGGGCGCGCTGGGGCCGATGCAGTTCATGCCCGCCACGTGGCGGGCCTACGGCGTGGACGGCGACGCCGACGGCAAGAAGGACATCTGGAGCCCCTACGACGCGGTGCCGGGCGCCGCCAACTACCTGTGCGCCAACGGCGCCGGCAAGGGCGGCGAGAAGCTCCGCAAGGCGATCTGGTTCTACAACCACTCGTGGGACTACGTGAACAAGGTGATGGGCTACGCCGAGGCGTACGCCCGCGCCTACACCTGAGGGCACGTCTCCAGCGAGCACGGCACCGGCTCGGGCCCGGCCATCAGCTCGCCGACCATGCGCACGAAGGCCGGGTGCGTGCCGACCGTGGCCGCCCGCGCCATCGGCAGCCCCAGCTCGCGGGCCACGTCCACGGCCTCGGTGTCGAGGTCGTAGACGACCTCCATGTGGTCGGAGACGAACCCGATCGGGGCCAGCACCACCGGCTCGTCCAGCGTGCGCAGGTGGTCGCAGACGTCCGGCTCCAGCCACGGCACCTGCGGCGGCCCGCTGCGCGACTGCCACACGAGGTCCCACCCCCGCGTACGGCCCAGCGCCTCGTTGACCAGCTCGCAGCTTCGCCGCAGCTCGCTCTCGTAGGCGCTCTTCGCGTGGGCCAGCGGGATGCTGTGGGCGGTGAAGACGAGCCGCGCGTCGGGCCGCCCCAGCTCGGCCAGCGCGTCGCGGACCCGATCGGCCATGGCCGTCACGAACCCCGGGTGGTCGCCGTAGTGGGGCAGCTTGACCAGCTCCGGCCCGTCCGGCAGGGAGATGCGCGCGATGTCCTCGTAGTACTGCCGGCAGGAGGAGTACCCGGCGAAGGCCGAGGTGGCGAAGACCGCCGCCCTGCGCACGCCGTCCTCGCGCATGTGCCGCACGGTGTCCTCGCCGTAGGGCGCCCAGTTGCGGTTGCCCCAGTAGACGGGCACGTCGAGCGTGGGCCGCACCGCCTCGATCAGCTCGCGGTTCTGCTGGTTGATCGGGCTGATCCCGCCGAAGTGGTAGTAGTGCTCGGCGACCTCCTTGAGCCGCTCGCGCGGCACGTCCCGGCCGCGTACCACGTTCTCCAGGAAGGGCATGACGTCGTCGGGACCCTCGGGTCCGCCGAAGGACAGAATCAGCAGTGCGTCGTAGTTTCCCACGCAGGCAAGCCTAGGGGGCGCTGAGGTAGGTTCGATCGGGTGAGCGCATTCAACGACATTCGCGACTATGTGGCCATCCCTCGAGTCCTCTCCCTGAAGCTGTCACCGGACGGCTCGCGGCTGGTGTCGGTGGTCCAGTCGCTGAACCCGGACGGCAAGTCCTTCGGCACCGCGCTCTGGGCGATCCCCGTCGACGGCGCCCCCTACCGGCTGACCCGCTCGGCCAAGGGAGAGAGCGCGGCCGACTTCACCGCCGCGGGCGACGTGCTGTTCACCTCCGCGCGTCCCGACCCGACGGTCAAGGACGGCGAGGAGGAGACGCCCGCGCTGTGGCTGCTGCCCCGTGAGGGCGGCGAGGCCCGCCAGATCGCCGCCAGGCCCGGCGGCATCGGCGCCTTCAAGACCGCGGGCGACGTGGTCGTCTTCTCCGCCGACGTGCTCACCGGCGAGGAGTCCACCGAGGAGGAGCGGCGCAAGGCCCGCAAGGACGCCGGCGTCAGCGCGATCCTGCACGAGGGCTACCCGGTCCGCTTCTGGGACCACGACCTCGGCCCCGGCAACCCCCGGCTGTTCGCCGGCCGGCTGAGCGGCGACCGCCTGGCCGAGGTGCGCGACCTGACGCCCGACGCCGGGCGCGCGCTGGTCAACGCCTCCTTCGACCTCACCCCCGACGGCGCCGCCGTGGTCAGCACCTGGACCACGTACCTGCCCGGCGGGGAGCAGCGCACCGACCTGGTCCGCATCGACGTGGTCAGCGGCGAGCGGCACACCATCGTGTCCGAGGAGGACGGCGACTTCACCGGCCCGCTGGCGGTCTCGCCCGACGGCCGCAGGCTCGCCGCCACGCGCGACCGGCACACCGGCCTCGACGTCTCGGCCCGCATGGAGCTGTGGATCGGCGACCTGGACACCGGCCGGGGCCAGGTCCACGCCCCCGACCTGTTCCCGATGGACGTGGCCTGGGCGCCCGACTCCGCGGCCGTCTACATCGTCGCCGACCACCAGGGCCGCCGCCCCGCGTTCGTGGTGCCGGTCGGCGGCGCGGCCTCCCGGCTCACCCGCGACGACGACGCCTACCTCGCGCTCAACCCGGCCGCCGACGGCCGCTCCCTGTACGCGCTGCGCAGCTCCGTCTCCTTCCCGGCCGGGCCCGCCCGCGTCGACCTGCCCGGCGGCCAGGTCACCGACCTGCCCACCCCCGCCGAGCGGCCCGAGACGAAGGGCACGCTCACCGAGATCTCCGCCACGGCCGACGACGGCGCGACGATCCGCGGCTGGCTGGTGCTGCCCGAGGGCGCCTCGGCCGACGACCCCGCGCCGTTCCTGCTCTGGATCCACGGCGGCCCGGTCGCCTCCTGGAACGACTGGCAGTGGCGCTGGAACCCGTGGATCATGGCCGAGCACGGCTATGCCGTACTGCTGCCCGACCCGTGCCTTTCCACCGGCTACGGCCAGGAGATGATCGACCGCGGCTGGGGGAACTGGGGCCCGCGCACGCTCGCCGACCTCGACGCGATCGTGGACGTCGCCCTCGCCCGCCCCGACGTGGACGGCGAGCGCGCCGGCGCGATGGGCGGCTCGTACGGCGGCTACATGGCCAACTGGGTCGCCGGCCACAGCGACCGCTACAAGGCCGTGGTCACCCACGCCGCGCTGTGGAACCTCGACCAGTTCGCCGGCACCACCGACGCCGCGATGTACTGGCAGCGCGAGTTCGGCGAGCCCGGCTCCGAGCGCTACGAGAAGCTCTCCCCGCACCACGGGCTCAAGGACATCCGCACCCCGATGCTGGTCATCCACGGCGACAAGGACTACCGGGTGCCGATCGGCGAGGCCCTGCGCCTGTGGTGGGACCTGCGGCGCAGCGAGGTCGAGTCGAAGTTCCTGTACTTCCCCGACGAGAACCACTGGATCCTCAAGCCCGGCAACGCCGTCGCCTGGTACGAGACCGTGCTGGCCTTCCTCGCCCAGCACGTCCTCGGCCAGGAGTGGAAGCGCCCGGACTCCGTGGCATGACGGACTTTCTCAAGCTCGCCGAGGACATCGCCCGGGAGGCGGGCGCCATGCTGCTCGCCGAGCGCCCCACGATGTCCGCGGCGGTCGAGACGAAGTCCAGCCCCACCGACGTCGTCACCGCCCTGGACAAGGCCTCCGAGGAGCTCATCAGGGCCCGCATCCTGGCCGTCCGCCCCGACGACATGATCCTCGGCGAGGAGGGCGGCGCCACCCCGGGCTCCAGCGGCGTGCGCTGGGTCGTCGACCCCGTCGACGGCACCGTCAACTTCCTGTACGGCCTGGCCGACTGGGCCGTCTCCATCGCGGTCGAGGTCGACGGCCAGATCGTCGCCGGAGTCGTCAACGTCGTGCCCAGGGGCGAGGTGTTCACCGCCGCGCTCGGCGAGGGCGCCTGGCTCGGCGGCTCGCGGCTGGCCTGCAACCAGGACGTGCCGCTGTCCAAGGCGCTGGTCGCCACCGGGTTCGGGTACTCGCCGCAGCGGCGGGCCGTACAGGGGGAGGTGCTGGCGGCGGTGCTGCCCAGGGTGCGCGACATCCGGCGGGGCGGCTCCTGCGCCACCGACCTGTGCTCGATCGCCGCGGGCCGCGTGGACGCCTACTACGAGCGCGGCGTCAACTACTGGGACTGGGCGGCGGCCGGGCTCGTCGCCGCCGAGTCCGGCGCCAGGATCGGCGGCCTGCACGGCAAGGGGCCCAACACCGAGCTGACCCTGTGCGCGGCGCCCGGCCTGTTCGAGGACCTGCACGGCCTGCTCGCGCCCCTGGACCCGGAGCGGGACACCTGACGCGGACGTGAAACGGCCGGAGCCCCACCGGGCTCCGGCCGTTCATGCTTTTCGGTGGTCAGCGAGGCAACGGCACCCCGTGGTCGTCCGCCAGGCGGCGCAGATCCTCGATCTCGGCGTTGAGGGTGTCGGCGAGGTAGTCGTCGCCGGAGCACCTGGCCTCCTTCAGGCCACGGTATGCCTGGTCGAGGCGGCGCTCGATCGTAGTGGTGAACTCGCCCATCTCACCTTCTCTCTCGGGGGTCTGTCAGGGGTCTGTCAGGGGTCGCTTTCAGAGGTCGCTTTCAGGGGGGTCGCAGAAGAGCGCGCGAAACCCGCGAGCACACGTCAGCGGGTGGTCCCGACGGCATACCCCGCACCCTCCGCTCCCGAAACATGGATTTGGCCGCCGCTTGCGGCTCGCGTGCCCGCACATGCCTTACCGTGCGCTTATCGTCGTGTGCGGAGAATGTGAGCCGGATCGGAAAGAGGGTGTGCGCACCGTGCGAGTGCTGGTGGTCGAAGATGAGCGGGTGCTCGCCGACGCGATCGCGACCGGGCTGCGCCGCGAGGCGATGGCCGTGGACGTGGCCTACGACGGCGGCGGGGCGCTGGAGCGCACCTCCTACATCGACTATGACGTGATCGTGCTCGACCGCGACCTGCCCGTGATCCACGGCGACGAGGTCTGCCGCCGCCTCGTGGCGCAGCGCACCGCCTCGCGCATCCTGATGCTGACCGCCTCGGGCGACGTGGACGACAAGGTCGAGGGGCTCGGGCTGGGCGCCGACGACTATCTCGCGAAGCCGTTCGTGTTCGTGGAGCTCGTGGCGAGGGTACGGGCCCTGGGCCGGCGCTCCGCGCCGGCGCTGCCGCCGGTCCTGGAGCGGGGCGGCATCCGGCTGGACCCGGGCAAGCGGCTGGTCGAGCGAGACGGCAAGGAGGTCGTGCTCACCAAGAAGGAGTTCGCGGTGCTCGAGGAGCTGATGCGGGCCGAGGGCGCCGTCGTCTCGCAGGAAGACCTTCTGGACAAGGCATGGGACGAGAACATCGACCCGTTCACCAACGTCGTGCGGGTCACCATGATGACGTTGCGCAAGAAGCTGGGAGAGCCGCAGGTGATCGAGACCGTACCCGGAGTGGGATACAAGCTGTGAGCGAACCGGTGCCGACCCACCCGATGATCAGCCCGCACTCCGAGCGGGCGGAGGGAAAGCAGGTGGCCCCGCCCAGCGGGGCGCCCGCCTGGGACGGCCCGCCTCCCCCCGCCGAGTACGGCCGGCCCTCGGTGGGCCTGTGGGACCTGACCGGCAAGGTCAGCGTCCGCTGGCGGCTCACGCTGACCTACAGCGCCATGTTCTTCGTGGCCGCGGCCGTCGTCGTGACCTCGCTCTACGTCATCGTGGGCAACGCCATCGAGGTCGAGTGGCCCAACCTGAACCTGCGGGGCATCCCGCCCATCGAGGCGGCCATCGCCGAGGCCCAGTGGCGGGCCGCGCAGGCGGCGACCAAGCAGACCATCCAGGAGGCGATGCTGCGCAGCAGCGTCATGGCCCTGGTCGGCGTCGGCATCTTCGCCGTCATCGTCGGCTACTTCGTGGCCGACCGGGCGCTGAAGCCGGTCAGCAAGATGACCGCCACCGCCCGCAAGCTCTCCGAGGGCAACCTCAGCCACCAGCGCATCGCCCTGCAGGGTCCCAACGACGAGCTGAAGGAACTGGCCGACACCTTCGACGACATGCTCACCCGCCTCAACGTGGCCTTCGACACCCAGCGGCGCTTCGTGGCCAACGCCTCCCACGAGCTGCGCACGCCGCTCACCATCAACAGGACGGTCCTGGAGATCGCCCTGGGCGACCCGGGGGCCTCGGAGGATCTGAAGGCGCTGGGCCGCACGCTGCTGGAGGTCAACGCGCGCAACGAGAAGCTCATCGAGGGGCTGCTGTTGCTCGCCAGGAGCGAACGCGAGCTGGCCGTGCGCAAACCCGTCGACGTCAAGGACGTGGCGCGGACCGCGGTGGAGCAGGTGCTCCCGTTCGCCGAGGAACACGGCGTCTCGGTCACCACCGAACTCAATCCGGCGGGCACCGTGGGGGATCCGGTGTTGTTGGAGCGGTCGGTGAGCAATCTGCTGGAGAACGCCGTGAAGTACAACCTGCCCGATAACGGAAAAGTCTGGATCCGAACGGGAATGGCGGACGGGGCCTTGGTTGTTCAGGTGGCCAACACCGGGCAGCACGTCCCGGCGTACGAGGTGAACAGCCTGTTCGAGCCGTTCAGGAGGCTCCATGCGGACCGTGTGGATTCGGCGAAGGGATCGGGACTCGGGCTTTCGATCGTCCGCGCTGTGGTGCAGGCACACGGCGGAAACGTCGCCGCTGTTCCACGTGATGGTGGGGGACTTGTCGTGACCATTCGGCTTCCTGGTCGTTGATCCCGGCGTGTTGATCCACCGCGGGCGTCTCGTTCGCGCCGTACATGTGGTTGGATGTGCCGTCGAACACGGTGGCGCAAGACGCCAAGGCTGTGGGTTTAGCCATATTTGGCTAACCATTGCCGTCGGCGGCGCGTCATGACGTGTTGGGAGGTTCGTCGACCTCTTCTCGCGGGTATCCGATGCAAAATCTCCCGCGAGGAACGGGCACAAGATGAACGTCCCGGACGTTAGACCACGCGCGACGAGCGCGAAGACATATAGATGAGGGGGATGGAGTAAGCACAATGGCTACCGACTACGACAGCCCGCGCAAGACCGACGACGACCTGGGGGAGGACAGCCTCCAGGAACTCCAGGCGCGGCGCACGGACAAGTCGTCCGGCAGCATCGACATCGACGAGACCGATCTGGCCGAGTCGCTCGAACTGCCCGGTGCCGACCTGTCCAACGAGGAGCTCTCCCTGCGCGTGATCCCGCGCCAGGCCGACGAGTTCACGTGTTCGCGTTGCTTCCTGGTGCACCACCGCAGCCAGCTGGCCTCCGAGCGGAACGGCCAGCAGGTCTGCCGGGAGTGCGCCGCCTAGTTTGGGAGGCACCGTGGCAGCACCTGACAAGGAGAACGCCGAGCCCGACAGGGACGTCGGCGAGATCGTGGGCAGGCTCACCCAACCCGGTGAGCTGGAGCCGGCCGAGCGGCGCAAGCTGCTCGGCCGACTAGCCCAGTCACTCGCGGCAGGCGCGAGGAAGGCACGCAAGAGCGGCGAGAGCCGAGGCCGATGGCTCGCCGACGTGTTCCTCAGCATCGCGCCCCGCATCCCCATCAGGGATCTGCAGACACTGTCCGAGCACCACCACGGCCTCACCGGTGAGCAACTCGCCGACGACCTGGTGCGCACCGCCCAGAAGGCCACCATGACCGTCGGCGCCATCGGCGGGGCGCTGGCCGCCGCCGAGTTCGCCGCCCCACCCCTCCTTCTCTCCGCGCCGGCCCAGCTCGTCGCCGAGACGATCGTCGTGGCCGCCATCGAAGTCAAGCTCCTGGCCGAGCTGCACGAGGTCTACGGCGTCCGCGTCGAGGGCACGGGCACCCAGCGTGCCGTCGCCTTCACCGCGGCCTGGGCCAGGCAGCGCGGCATCGACCCCTTCGCACCGGCCACGGTGACGCTCGCGCTCGGCGCGGCCACCAAGACCGCGCTGCGCAACCGGCTGCTCAAGGTCATGGGACGCCACCTGACCACGCTCGGCCCGTTCCTCACCGGCGCCGTCGCGGGCGGTGCGCTCAACCGGGCCGCGACCAAGCGGCTGGGCGAGGCGATCCGCAACGACCTGCGGGGCAGGGCGCTGCCCAAGCCCGGCAAGCCGGTCGTCGATCCGGCGCCCGCGCCCAAGTCGCTCGACCCCTGAGCCGCGTCTCAGACGCGCAGGCCGTCGAAGGTCATCTTCAGCACGGCGTCGGCCAGCTCGTCGGCCGTGCCGCCGCGGCCCGGCTGGTACCACTCCGTGATGGAGTTCACCGTCCCGAACAGCAGCCGCGTCACCAGCGCCGGATCCAGGTCGGGCCGGATCTGGCCGTCGGCCGCCGCCTCCTTCACCAGGTGCGCGATGAACCGGTCGAACTCGCGCCGCCGCTGCAGCGCCTGCTGCTCGGTCGTGCTGTTGCCGCGCACCCTCAGCAGCAGTGTCACGTACGGCAGGCGGTCCACCAGGATGCGGACGCTGTGCCGTACCACCCACTGGAGCCGTTCGATCGCGGGACCGGTGGTGGCGCGCTCGTCGGCCACCACCTCGAACAGCCCGTCCAGCGCCCGGTCCAGCGCTCGCGCGAGCAGTTGCTCCTTGCCCGGAACGTGGTAGTAGATGGCCGACTTGGTGACGCCGAGCGCGCGGGCCAGATCCTCCATGCTGGTCCCGTCGAAGCCGCGCTCGTTGAAGACGCCCACGGCGATCGACAGCACGGACTCGGGGTCGTGTCCGCGCCTGCGCTGACGGGATGTGGTGGCCATATGGCTAATTATCCCGTCTGTCGATGACCCGTTTGAGCTTGCCGACGGATCGCTCCAGCGTCTCCGGCGCGACGATCTCCACCTCGACGCTCACCCCGACGGTGTCCTTGACCGCCCCGCGCAGCGCCTCGGCGGCGTCCCGGCCGCCCTCGAAGCCCGGCCGCGCCTCGACCTTGACCGTCATCACGTCCAGCCGTTCCGGCCTGGTCAGGTGGACCTGGAAGTGCGGCGACAGGCCGGGCGTGCGCAGCACGATCTCCTCGATCTGGGTGGGGAAGACGTTCACGCCGCGCAGGATGATCATGTCGTCGGTGCGGCCGGTCACCTTCTCCATGCGGCGGAACGCCGGCCGCGCGGTGCCGGGCAGCAGCCTGGTCAGGTCGCGGGTGCGGTAGCGGATGATCGGCAGCGCCTGCTTGGTCAGCGACGTGAACACCAGCTCGCCCGCCTCGGCCACCTCGCCGGTGAACGGGTCGACCGTCTCCGGATAGAAGTGGTCCTCCCAGACGTGCAGGCCGTCCTTGGTCTCCACGCACTCCTGCGCGACACCCGGGCCCATCACCTCCGACAGGCCGTAGATGTCCACGGCGTGCAGGTCGAAGCGCTCCTCGATCTCCCGGCGCATCTCCTCGGTCCACGGCTCGGCCCCGAAGATGCCGACCTTGAGCGAACTGGCGCGCGGGTCGAGGCCCTGCCGCTCGAACTCGTCCAGAAGCGCCAGCATGTACGACGGGGTCACCATGATGACCTCGGGCCGGAAGTCGTTGATGAGCTGGACCTGCCGGGGCGTCATGCCGCCGGAGACCGGGACGACCGTGCAGCCGAGGCGCTCGGCCCCGTAGTGGGCGCCGAGGCCGCCGGTGAACAGGCCGTAGCCGTAGGCGACGTGCACGACGTGGCCGGGGCGGCCGCCGGCGGCGCGGATGGAGCGGGCCATGACGTCGGACCAGATGTCGAGGTCGTGCCGGGTGTAGCCGACGACGGTGGGCTTGCCGGTGGTGCCGCTGGAGGCGTGGATCCTGGCCACCTGGTCGCGGGGGACGGCGAACATGCCGAACGGGTAGGTGTCGCGCAGGTCCTGCTTGGTGGTGAAGGGGAACCCGGCCAGGTCGGCGAGTTCCTTGCAGTCGGTGGGGTGGATGCCGTGGTCGTCAAATTTATGACGATAAAACGGGACATTTTGGTATGCGTGGTTGAGGGTCCATTGGAGGCGGCGCAACTGCAGGGCGGTCAGTTCGTCGCGCGACAGCCGTTCGGCGGGATCGAGATCCTCCGGTGCGGGCGCTTCGGTATGCCTCACGTCCTCGCTCACCTCAACTCCCTGCCTTTCCCGCGAAACCCTGCCTGTCCGCTCGCCTGTCCTCTTGCTGCCCCGCTGCTTGCTTTCCCGCTCCTTGCGTCCCCGCCCCTAGCTCGTCCGCCCCCAGCTCGTCCGGCGCTTGCTTGTCTGCCGCTTGCTTGTCCGCTGTTTGCTTGTCCGCTGTTTGCCTGTCCGCGGTGCTCCCGGCCTGTCCGCCGAACTCCCGGCTTCTTCCGCGGAACTCCGCCACCACCTTGCCGCCGGAGCCCGTCACCGTGATGTCGTAGATGCCGCTGCGGCCGTAACGGGTGCGCTCGGTCGCCTCGGCGGTCAGCACATCGCCCTCCCGGGCGGGGGAGACGAAGGTGATCTCCGCGCCCGCCGCGACCGTCACCGGGCCGTAGGTGTTGCACGCGCCCGCGAAGGCGGTGTCGGCCAGCAGGAAGACGTAGCCGCCGTGACACAGGCCGTGCCCGTTGACCATCTCCCCGGTCACCGTCATCCGGCAGGTCGCCCGGCCCTGCGCCAGATCGAGCAGTTCGATGCCCAGCGCCTTGGAGGCCGTGTCGGCGGCGAACATGCGACGCGCGCTTTCCAACGGAAGTCTCCCTTGTCAACTGACCGAATGTTCGGTAAACACTTCACGTCCGGCGGATCCCTGTCAAGAGAGGGACATCATGTTCGAGCAGAACCGCGAGACCCTGGACCAGGCGCTCTCCGCGATCTCGGAGCGGGGCTACTGGAGCGCCTATCCCGAGTCGCCGAGCCCCCGCGTCTACGGAGAGGGCGCCGCCGAGCGGGGCAAGGAAGCGTTCGAGGGCTATCTGGGCAGACCGTTCCCCACCGACCAGGTTTCCACGGGTGAGCCGGTGGGTGCGGAACGCTCGCCGTACGGGATCGAGCTGGGCGTCACCTACCCGCGGCCCGACGTCGCGGCCCTGATCGCCGCCGCCAAGGCGGCGCTGCCCGCCTGGCGCGACGCCGGGCCCGAGGCGCGCGCGCTCGCCTGCGTCGAGATCGTCAACCGGATCAACAAGCGCTCGTTCGAGCTGGCCAACGCCGTGCAGCACACCAGCGGCCAGGCGTTCGTGATGGCCTTCCAGGCCGGTGGCCCGCACGCCCAGGACCGCGCGCTCGAAGCCATCGCCTACGGCTACGCCGCCATGACCGCCTCCGGCGCCGCGGCCCGCTGGGAGAAGCCGGCCAAGGGCGATCCGCTGGTCATGGAGAAGAAGTTCACCGTCGTGCCGCGGGGCATCGGCCTCGTCATCGGCTGCAACACCTTCCCCACCTGGAACTCCTACCCGGGCCTGTTCGCCTCGCTCGTCACCGGCAACCCCGTCATCGTCAAACCCCACCCGCGCGCCATCCTGCCGCTGGCCATCTCGGTGCAGATCGCCCGCGAGGTGCTGGCCGAGGCGGGCTTCGACTCCGGCCTCGTCCAACTGGCCGTGGAGGAGGGCGTGGGCCTGGCCACCGAACTGGCCACCCATCCCGACGTACGCATCGTCGACTTCACCGGCTCCACCTCCTACGGCGACTGGCTGGAGGCCAACGCCCGCCAGGCGCTCGTCCACACCGAGAAGGCCGGGCTCAACACCGTCGTCCTCGACTCCACCGACGCCTACAAGGGCATGCTCGGCAACCTCGCCTTCTCGCTGTCGCTCTACAGCGGCCAGATGTGCACCGCGCCGCAGAACATCCTCATCCCCTCCGGCGGCATCGAGACCGACGAGGGCCACAAGAGCTTCGACGAGGTCGCCGCGGGCATCGCCGCCGCGGTCGGCAAGCTCCTCGCCGAGGACGCCCGGGCGGTCGAGCTGACCGGGGCGCTGGCCAACCCCGACGTCCTGGCACGCGTCGACCAGGCGGCGTCGCTGGGCGAGGTCGTCCTCGAGTCGCGCGCGCTCAAGCACCCGACCTTCCCCGAGGCGACCGTCAGGACGCCGGTCATCGTCCGAGTGGACCCCGAGCGGTCCGAGGTCTACACGAGCGAGCACTTCGGTCCCATCTCGTTCGTGATCCCGGTGGAGTCGACCGAGGCCGCGCTCGGCCTGCTCGGCGAGACCGTCTCCGCGCACGGGGCGCTGACCGCCGCCGTGTACTCGACCTCGCCCGAGGTGCTGGAGCGGGCCGAGAAGGCGGCGATGGAGGCCGGGGTCAACCTCTCCTGCAACCTGACCGGCGGCATCTTCGTCAACCAGTCGGCGGCGTTCAGCGACTTCCACGGCTCGGGCGCCAACCCGGCGGCCACGGCCTCGCTGACCGATCCCGGGTACGTGGCGGGCCGCTTCCACATCGTCCAGTCCCGCCGCCCAGCCTGACCTTCGAGGGGGCCGCCCACCACCCGGCCCCCTCCTGCCCGGGCTCCGGCTCGCCGGGCCCCACTCGCGCCCGCTCGCCCTGCGCGCTCCGTCCGCCCGCTCAGCCCGTCCGCCCCAACCATCCGAGGCCGCCCCAGATCCAGACCCACCCCGCGAACCGTGAGGAATCCCGCATGAACCACATCCATCCGGCCGCCGAGGGGTGGCGGTGAACACCCTGCTCGTCGAGGAGAAGCCGGACCGGCTCGTGGTCCGGCTCCACCGCCCCGAGGCCCGCAACGCGATCAACGCCGAGATGGTCGGCGAGCTCCACGCCGTCTGCGGCCTCCTCGAACACCATCCCAGGCCCCTGCTGCTGACCGGCGGCAACGGCTTCTTCGCCGCCGGCGCCGACATCGGCGAGCTGCTCGAACGCGGCCGGGACCAGGCGCTCCAGGGCATCAACAGCACGCTGTTCGAGCGGATCCGCCGCCTGCCGATGCCGACCGTGGCCGCCGTCGACGGTTACGCGCTGGGTGGCGGGGCGGAGCTGGCGTACGCCTGCGACATCAGGGTGGCCGGCACCGGCGCGAAGTTCGGCAACCCCGAGCCCAACCTGGGCATCATCGCCGGCGCGGGGGCGTGCTGGCGGCTGAAGGAGCTGGTGGGCGAGCCACTGGCCAAGCTGGTACTGCTGGCCGGGCACACCATCGGCGCCCAGGAAGCGCTGTCCTGCCGCCTGGTCGCCTCGCTGCACGAGCCGGAGGCGCTGGAGGCGGACGCGCACGCGCTGATCGACCGCATGGCGAGGATGTCCCCCGCCGCCCTGCGCCTGACCAAGCTCGTCCTGGACGCGCCGCCGTCGGCCCATCCGGTGACCGATCACCTGGCCCAGGCCGTGCTGTTCGAGGACCCCGACAAGCACGCCCGGATGCGGAAATTCCTGAACCGCCACGGAGAGGACACCCGATGACCCCGCAATCCGGCCGCCCGAGGGTGGCCGTCATCGGCGGCGGCCGCATGGGCGCCGGCATCGCCCAGGTCTTCCTTACGGCCGGCGCCGAGGTGACCGTCCAGGAACCCGAGGCCGAGGCCGCCCACGCCCGTATCGCGAAGGGCCTGGCCATCGCCGAGTCGAAGTCCCCGGCGCACAACGCGGCTGACGGGCTGGCGCGGCTAATGATGGGGCCGGTGCCGTACGGGGTGGATCTGGTGGTCGAGGCGGTGCCGGAGGATCCCAAGCTCAAGATCGAGGTTCTGGCCGAGGCCGAGGGGCGGGCGGGGGAGCGGGCCGTACTGGCGAGCAACACGAGCTCTCTGTCGATCGGCGAGCTGGGCGCGGGGCTCGAACGGCCCGAGCGGCTGATCGGGCTGCACTTCTTCAATCCCGTGCCGGTGCAGGCGCTGGTCGAGATCGTCGTGACGGCCCGGACCGCGGACGACGTGCTCGGGCGGGCCAGGCAGTGGGTGGAGCTGATCGGGAAGACGGGGGTGGTGGTCAACGACTCGCCGGGGTTCGCGTCCAGCCGGTTGGGGGTGCTTCTCGGGCTGGAGGCCATGCGGATGGTCGAGGAGGGCGTCGCCTCGCCCGAGGACATCGACACCGCCATGGAGCTCGGCTACCGGCACCCGATGGGGCCGATCCGGCTGGGCGACCTGGTCGGTTTGGACGTGCGGCTGGCCATAGCCGAGTACCTGCACCAGAAGCTCGGCGACCGGTTCGAGCCGCCCCGGATCCTGCGGGACAAGGTCGCCGCGGGAGAGCTGGGCCGTAAGTCAGGAAAAGGGTTCTATACCTGGGAGGAGGAGCGATGAGCGGGATATTTCAGGAAGTGATCGACGCGGACGAGCGCATCGAACCACGCGACGACATGCCCGACGCCTACCGCAAGACGCTGATCAGGCAGATCGCCCAGCATGCCCACTCCGAGATCATCGGCATGCAGCCGGAGGGAAGCTGGATCACCCGGGCGCCCTCGCTCAAGCGCAAGGCGATCCTGCTGGCGAAGGTTCAGGACGAGGCGGGTCACGGCCTCTACCTGTACAGCGCCGCCGAGACGCTGGGCGTCAGCCGCGAGGAGCTGCTCGACGCCCTCCACGAAGGCCGCCAGCGCTACTCCTCGATCTTCAACTATCCGACGCCCACCTGGGCCGACATGGGCGCGATCGGGTGGCTCGTGGACGGCGCCGCCATCGTCAACCAGGTGCCGTTGTGCCGGTGCTCGTACGGGCCGTACGCGCGGGCGATGGTGCGGATCTGCAAGGAGGAGAGCTTTCACCAGCGGCAGGGCTACGAGCTTCTGTACACGCTCGCGAACGGCACCCCCGCCCAGAAGCGCATGGCCCAGGACGCGGTGGACCGGTGGTACTGGCCGTCGCTGATGATGTTCGGCCCGCCGGACGCGGAGTCGACCCATTCCGCGCAGTCGATGGCCTGGAAGATCAAGCGCCACTCCAACGACGAGCTGCGGCAGCGGTTCATCGACATGCTGGTGCCGCAGGCCGAGATCCTGGGCCTCACCCTCCCCGACCCCGACCTGCGCTGGAACGCCGCGCGTGGCCACTACGACCACGGGGAGATCGACTGGTCGGAGTTCAAGCGCGTCCTGGCCGGCGACGGCCCCATGAACGCCGAACGCATAGCCCACCGCCGCCGTGCCCACGAGGAGGGCGCCTGGGTCCGAGAAGCCGCCACCGCCTACACCACCCGCCCACCCACCCCACCCACCTCCGGTCCGTCCGCCTCAGGTTCGTCGTCCTCCGGGCTGTCCGCCCCAGGTCTGTCAGACCACGGGTTGTCCACCCCAGGTCTGTCGGATCACGGTCTGTCGGACCACGGAATGTCGTCCTCAGGTCCGTTGGACCAGGGGTTGTCGGAGCGCAGGGTGTCGGGTGAGCAGGGGGCGGATGGTCGGTTGTCGGCTGGGGAGGTGGGGTGATGTTGTGGGAGGTCTTTGTGCGGCCCAAGCGCGGGCTGTCGCACGTGCATGCCGGAAGCCTGCACGCCGCGGATGCCGAGTTGGCGTTGCGGCATGCGCGGGACCTGTACACGCGGCGGCAGGAGGGCGTCAGCATCTGGGTGGTACCGGCCGGCGAGATCACCGCCTCCTCGCCGGATGAGAAGGACACGTTCTTCGACCCGGCGGGCGACAAGCCGTACCGGCATCCGACCTTCTACGAGCTGCCGGAGGGGGTGAAGCACCTGTGAACTCGCTGGAGATCGGTGACGACTGCCTCGTCCTTTCGCAGCGGCTGGCGGAGTGGGTGACGCGGGCGCCCACGCTTGAGGAGGACGTCGCCCTGGCCAACCTGTCGCTTGACCTTCTCGGGCAGGCTCGGGCATTGCTGTCGCGGGTCGGGGACGAGGACGAACTGGCCTACCTGCGCGGGCCGGGGGAGTTCCGCAACTGCCTGCTGGTGGAGCAGCCCAACGGCGACTTCGCGCACACGGTGGTGCGGCATCTGCTGTACACAAGCTTCCTGTTCGAGCTGTACGGCGCGCATCCCCAGGACGACGTCGCCGCCAAGGGCGTCAAGGAGATCGCCTACCACCGCGACTACGCCGCCCTCTGGACCAGACGCCTCGGCCTGGGCACCGAGGAGAGCCACCGCCGCATGACGTCCGCCCTGGACGCGCTCTGGCCGTTCACCGCCGAACTGTTCGCCGAAGACGCCGGCCCCGCTCGTGGTGGGCGGGCCGGGCTGAGGGGGGCGTGGGAGGAGTATGTGGGGGCGGTGCTTGGGGAGGCCGGGCTGACCGTGCCGCAGGGCAGTCCTCAGCGGTACGGCGGGCGGCGGGGTGAGCACACCGGGCACCTGAGCGCCCTCCTCGACGAGATGCAGGCGCTCCACCGCGCGCACCAGGGCGCCACGTGGTGACGCTCGCGCAGGCCAGAGCTGTGGTCGCGGCGGTGCCGGATCCGGAGCTGCCCGTGCTCACGCTTGGCGATCTGGGGATCGTCAGGGAGGTTAAGCAGCGGGCCGGCGGGGGGTTCGAGGTGGTGGTGACGCCGACGTACTCGGGTTGCCCGGCCATGGACGCCATCCGCGAGGACATCGGGCGGGCGCTGCCGGGCGCGGTGGTCACGACGGTGCTGTCACCGCCCTGGAGCACGGACTGGATCACCGACGAGGGCAGGGCGAAACTGCGGGAACACGGCATCTCACCGCCGAGCCGTACCGGCGGCCATGGGCCGGTGGGGCTGGTGCTCAGCGTGCGGTGTCCGAGGTGTGGGTCGCCGCGGACGCGCCAGGTCAGCCGGTACGGCTCGACCGCCTGCAAGGCGCTCTACACGTGCCGCGCGTGCCTGGAGCCGTTCGACCACTTCAAGGAGATCTGACGTGAGCCGGTTCCAGCCCCTCACGGTCGCGGCCGTGGAGCGGCTGACCGACGACGCGGTGGCGGTGACGTTCGCGGAGCGGCTGCCGTTCGCGCAGGGGCAGCATCTCACCGTGCGCGTCTTCCTCGACGGTCTAGAGGTACGGCGCAGCTACTCCATCTGCTCCCCGGCCGGCGGCCCCCTCAGGATCGGGATCAAGCGGCTGCCGGGAGGGGCGTTCTCCGAGTGGGCCAACACCATGCTCAAGCCCGGGGACGTGGTGGAGGCGATGCCGCCGCTCGGCCGCTTCACCACCCCGCTATATCCCGAAAAATCCCGGCATCATCTGGCCATCGCCGCCGGATCCGGCATCACCCCCGTGATCTCCCTGCTGACGACCACGCTGGAGGTCGAGCCACTCAGCCGCTTCACCCTCGTCTACGGCAACAGGACCGCCAGGGAGGTGATGTTCGCCGAGGAACTGGCCGACCTGAAGGACGCCTACGGCAGCCGCCTCAACCTCCTGCACGTCCTCAGCCAGGAGCCACAGGAGGCCCCGATCGCCAGCGGCCGCATCGACGCGGACAAGATGCGCACCCTGCTGCCCCTGCTGGGCGAGGCCGACGAGTACTACCTGTGCGGCCCGCTGGGCATGGTCGAGACGGTCAGGGGGCTGCTGGGGGGTCGGCGGGTCCATTACGAGCTGTTCTATGCGGGGGAGCCGGTGACGCGGGCGCATGCCGTACCGGATGGGGCGGTTTTCGACTTCACGCTCGACGGGCGGACCACGCGCGTGCACCTGCGCGACGACGAGAGCCTGCTCGGCGCCGCGCTGCGGGTGCGCACGGACGCGCCCTACGCGTGCAGGGGCGGGGTGTGCGGCACCTGTCGCGTCCGGGTGAGCCGGGGTGAGGTCGCGATGGACCAGAACTACGCGCTGGAGCCGGACGAACTGGCGGCCGGGTACGCGCTGGCCTGCCAGAGCCACCCGGTCACCGAACACGTCGTCGCGGACTTCGACGCCTGAACGGCCAGCAGCCCATGGGATCCGATGAAAGCGCCGGAGGGCCGGGACGGGGCGGAGGGCTGGAAGGGCTGGACGGTGAGGCGGCTCGCGTGGGCTGGAATGGCCCAGCAGCACGGGGAGCGAGGTGGGGCGGATGGTCGGGCGGAGAGGAAGGAAAGGGCTGGTTGGTAGGGGTGGTGGGGCGGGACAGGTGGTGGCGAGGAGAAGGTGGGGCGGGAAGGAGTTGGGTGAGGGAGATGGAAGGGGTGGAGGGTGATGGGCAAGCCGTTCGCGTCGTCGGCCGATCTGGGGGAGAAGCGGCAGACGCTGCACGTCCTGGCCGACGGCGTCTACGCGCTCACCGCCGAGGGCGACCCCAACGTGGGCGCCATCGAGGGTGAGGACTTCCTGGTGTGCTTCGAGGCGCTGGCCACCCCGGTCGCCGCCCGCGAATGGCTGGCCAAGCTGCGCGAGCACACCGACAAACCGATCCGTTATCTGGTCCTGTCGCACTACCACGCCGTCCGGGTCCTGGGCGCCTCGGCGTTCGGCGCGGACGTGGTCGTCGCGCACGAGAAGACCCGCGAGCTCATCGCCGAGCGCGGCGAGCAGGACTGGGCCAGCGAGTACGGCAGGATGCCCCGCCTGTTCAAGGAACCCGCCTCGATCCCCGGCCTCACCTGGCCCACGGCCACGTTCAGCGACCGGTTCACGATCGACCTCGGCGGTGACAGGGGTGAGCTGGTGCTGCAGTACTGCGGGCGCGGCCACACCGAGGGCGATCTGGTGGTGTGGCTGCCGAAGCACCGGATCATGTTCGCCGGCGACCTCGTGGAGTCGCAGGCCGCCCTGTACACCGGCGACGCCTTCCACCGCGACTGGGCCGGCGGGACGCTCGACCGGGTGGCCGCGTTCGGGGCGGAGACGCTGGTCGGCGGCAGGGGCGCGGTGGCCGTGGGCAAGGACGAGGTCGAGGCGGCCGTGGCGCAGACGCGCGACTTCCTCCGGGTGATGATCAGGGAGGTGGGCGGCAGCCGTACGCTCAAGGAGGCTTTCGAGCGGACCCACGCGGCGCTCGCGCCACGCTACGGGCGGTGGCCGATCTTCGAGCACTGCCTGCCGTTCGACGTCTCGCGGCTGTGGGACGAGCTGCGCGGGATCGAGCGCCCGGTCATCTGGACCGCGGAGAGGGACAGGGACGTATGGGCGGCCCTGCAGTCGTAGTGGTCGGCGCGGGGCCGGTGGGCCAGACGGCGGCGCTGCTGCTGGCCCGCTGGGGGCTGCGGGTGCTGGTCCTGGACCGCCGGCCGGCGCGTGACCTGGAGGGCTCGCGCTCCATCTGCCAGCAGCGCGACGTGCTCGACCTGTGGTCGTTCCTGGGCGTGCCGCAGGTGGCGCGGGAGGGGCTGACCTGGACCACGGCGCGCACTTACTACCGCGAGCGCGAGCTGTTCTCTTGGAGCTTCGGCGCGCAGGGCCCGCTGCCGCCGTTCGTCAACATCTCGCAGGCCCGCACCGAGCAACTGCTCGACGCGGCCATCGCCGCCGAGTCGCTGATCGAGGTGCGCTGGGACCACGAGGTCACCGGCCTGGAGCAGGACGGCGAGGGGGTGACGGTCCGCTGCGGCGAGCGGGTGACGCGCGCGCCCTATGTGCTGGTCTGCGCGGGCGCCCGCGCCGACGGGGTACGGCAGGCCCTCGGCGTCACCTTCGACGGGCACACCTTCGACGACCGCTTCCTCATCTGCGACATCAGGGCCGATCTGCCCGGCTGGGAGCAGGAGCGCCGCTTCTACTTCGACCCGGCCTGGAACCCCGGCCGCCAGGTGCTCATCCACCCGTGTCCCGGCTCGACGTATCGGATCGACTGGCAGGTCCCGCCCGGCTACCTCGCAACATCAGATGATATTTCCCGAAAAATCAGGCAAATCATCGGTGACCGGCCGTATGAGCTCGTCTGGCAGTCGGTCTACCGCTTCCACTCCAGGATCGCCTCCCGGATGCGCGTCGGACGGGTCCTGCTGGCCGGCGACTGCGCCCACCTCGTGGCCCCCTTCGGCGCCCGCGGCCTCAACTCCGGCGTGCCCGACGCCGAGAACGCCGCCTGGAAGCTGGCCGCCGTCCTGCGCGGCTGGGCCCCGGAGGAGCTGCTGGAGACCTACCACGACGAACGGCACGCCGCCGCGCGGGAGAACCTCGAGGTCACCGCGGCCACGATGCGTTTCCTGGTGCCCTCGGACGAGGCCGGCCGGGCGCACCGGCGCGACGTCCTGGAGCGGGGCGCGATCGAGGAGGTCGACTCCGGGCGGTTCGCCGAGCCGTACTGGTATGTCGACTCCCCGCTCACCACGCCCGGTCGCCCGTTCGGCGGCCGGCCACCGCGGGGGCAGAGCCCCGCTCCGGCGCCCGGGGTGATCCTGCCCGACTGTCCCGTGCCCGGCGGACGGCTGCGCGAGTTGTGCAGGAACGGTTTCCTGCTACTCCTGGGTGAAATGTGTGATTCAGGTTTGTTTGCCCAGATCCTGGGGAAGGTGACTACGGCGCCGCTCGCCGTTCGCGAGCTCGCGGAGATCGATGGGACCGGAGCCCTGACCGAGACTCTCGGCGCGGCGCCGGGCGAGGCATGGCTTGTCCGGCCCGACGCCCACATCGCCGCGATCATCCCGCACGCCGGGACCGGACAGGTGACGGCCGCCGTGAGCCGTGCCTTGCGGCTTGCGTACAGTGAGTCGTAGGAGGGAATCCTTGGTGACCAGCCGTAGCTCGTTCCTGATCGTGGCGAACCGCCTGCCGGTGGACCGCACGGTGGGGCCTGACGGAACGGCATCGTGGCGTCGAAGCCCAGGAGGACTGGTCACCGCCATCGCCCCGGTCATGCAGCGCCGCAAGGGCGCCTGGCTCGGCTGGCACGGCGCGGCCGACGAGCTCCTGGAGCCGTTCGAGGACGACGGGATGGAGCTCATCCCCGTGCCGCTGACCGCCGAGGAGGTCGAGCTCTACTACGAGGGCTTCTCCAACTCCACGCTCTGGCCGCTCTACCACGACGTGGTCGCGCCGCCGGTGTTCGAACGCGAGATGTGGGAGTCCTACCGCGCCGTCAACGAGCGCTTCGCCCAGGCCGCCGCCGAGGTCGCCGAGCAGGGCGCGGTGGTGTGGGTGCAGGACTACCAGTTGCAGCTCGTGCCCGCCATGCTCCGCGCGATGCGGCCGGACCTGCGCATCGGCTTCTTCCTGCACATCCCGTTCCCGCCGGTCGAGCTGTTCTGGCGGCTGCCGTGGCGGCGCGAGCTGGTCGAGGGGCTGCTTGGGGCCGACCTGGTCGGCTTCCAGTTGCCCGGCGGGGCGGCCAACTTCCGGATGCTGTGCAAGCGGCTGCTCGGCCTGCCGTACAAGAGCAACGAGATCTTCCTGGAGGACCGGGTGGTCACCACCCAGGCCTTCCCCATCTCCGTCGACTTCTCCGAGCTGGACACGCTCGTGCGCGAGCCGCACATCATGCACCGCGCCAAGGAGATCAGGGTGGAGCTCGGCGACCCCGAGCACGTGCTGCTCGGCGTCGACCGGCTCGACTACACCAAGGGCATCGGGCAGCGACTCGAAGCCTTCGGGGAACTGCTGCGCGACAGCAGCCTCGCGCCTGGTGAGGCGGTGTTCGTGCAGATCGCGACGCCCAGCAGGGAGCGGGTCGAGGAGTACCGCCGGCTGCGCGACGACATCGAGCTGCAGGTCGGGCGGATCAACGGCGAGCACTCGGTGCTGGGCGCCCAGCCGGTCCAGTACTTCCACCAGTCCTACGACCGGGAGGAATTGGCCGCGCTCTACCTGGCGGCCGACATCATGGTCGTGACGCCGCTGCGCGACGGGATGAACCTCGTGGCCAAGGAGTACGTCTCCTGCCACCACGACCTTCAGGGTGCGCTGGTGCTGAGCGAGTTCGCCGGAGCCGCGTCCGAGCTGCGCTCGGCGTACCTGGTCAATCCGTACGACGTGGAGGGGCTCAAACGGGAGATGATGGCCGCCATGAACGCCTCGCCGCACGAGCTGGCCCGGCGGATGCGCACGATGCGGCGCCGGGTGGCCACCTACGACGTCGACCGCTGGGCCAGCGAGTTTCTCACGGCTTTGGAGTCTTGAGCGCCTTCCAGGCGTCGTAACGCTTCTTCGCGGTCTTGTTGACCACGATCTGCGCCACCGACATGCCGACGCCCATCACGACCGCGTAGCCGATGGCCTCACCCATGCTGACCTCGGGGGACTCCGAGTCGATCGGGGGCTCCTTGCCCGTCGCCTTGACCCAGACGAACCCGAGCAGCTTCTTGGCCGCCCAGGCGGTCACCAGCCCCACCAGGCCGCCGATCACCCGCCACGCGACATCCGGCTTGTCGTCCGCCATCCTGATCACTCCTTCGCCTATGTAACGAACACTAGTCTCTAGCGTCTGCGAGCCGTGCGAAGCCGTACCATACGGAGGCATGACTCAACAGCGACTACGCCATGCCACCATGCCGGAGAAACCGACTCTCGACGGCTTGGAGCAGGTATGGGTAGCCCGCTGGGAGGACGAAGGCGTCTACCGCTTCGACCGTACCCGTGAGCGGCCGGAGATCTTCTCGATCGACACCCCGCCGCCCACCGTCTCCGGTTCCCTGCACGTCGGTCACGTCTTCTCCTACACCCACACCGACATCATGGCCCGCTACAAGCGGATGGCGGGCTACGAGGTCTTCTACCCGATCGGCTGGGACGACAACGGCCTGCCCACCGAGCGCCGGGTGCAGAACGTCTACGGCGTGCGCGGCGACGCCTCCCTGCCCTACGACCCGGACTTCGTGCCACCGGACAAGCCGGGCAAGCGGGAGATCCCCATCTCGCGGCGCAACTTCGTCGAGCTGTGCCACAAGCTGACCGCCATCGACGAGCGCGCCTTCGAGGAGGTCTGGCGGCGCGTGGGCCTGTCGGTCGACTGGTCGCTGCTCTACACCACGATCGGCGACGACTCCCGCGCGGTCTCGCAGCGCGCCTTCCTGCGCAACCTCGCCCGCGGCGAGGCCTACCTCGCCGAGGCCCCGACGCTGTGGGACGTCACCTTCCGCACCGCCGTCGCCCAGGCCGAGCTGGAGGACCGGGAGTGGCCGGGCGCCTTCCACCGGATCTCCTTCTACGGCGACCAGGGACCGGTCTTCATCGAGACCACCAGGCCCGAGCTCATCCCGGCCTGCGTGGCGCTGGTGGCCCACCCCGACGACGAGCGCTACAAGCCGCTGTTCGGCACGAGCGTGCTCACGCCGCTGTTCGGCGTCGAGGTGCCGATCGTGGCCCACCGCCTGGCCGAGATGGACAAGGGCTCGGGCATCGCGATGATCTGCACCTTCGGCGACGTCACCGACGTCACCTGGTGGCGCGAGCTCGGGCTGCCGACCCGCTCGGTCATCGGCTGGGACGGGCGGCTGCTGCCCGAGCCGCCCGAGGGTGTGGACGGCGAGCCGTACAAGGAGCTGGCCGGAAAGACGGTCCACAGCGCCCGCGAGCGCATCGTGGAGATGCTGCGCGAGTCCGGCGACCTCGACGGCGAGCCCAGGCCCGTGCAGCGCACGGTGAAGTTCTACGAGCGCGGCGACAAGCCGCTGGAGATCGTCACCACCCGCCAGTGGTACATCCGCAACGGCGGGCGCGACCAGGTGCTGCGCGAGCGGCTGCTGGAGCGCGGGCGCGAGCTGAACTGGCACCCGCCGCACATGCGGGTGCGCTACGACAACTGGGTCGAGGGGCTCAACGGCGACTGGCTCATCTCCCGGCAGCGCTTCTTCGGCGTGCCCTTCCCCGTCTGGTACAAGCTGGACGCCGCGGGCAACCGGCTCCACGACGAGCCGATCCTGCCGCCGGAGGACCTGCTGCCGGTGGACCCGTCCACCGACGTGCCGCCCGGCTACACCGAGGAGCAGCGCGGCCTGCCCGGCGGCTTCGCCGGCGACACCGACGTCATGGACACCTGGGCCACCTCCTCGCTGACGCCGCAGCTCGCCGGGCGCTGGGAGACCGACGACGACCTGTTCCGCCGGGTCTTCCCCATGGACCTGCGCTCGCAGTCGCACGAGATCATCCGCACCTGGCTGTTCGCCACCGTGACCCGCTCGCACCTGGAGTTCGGCAGCCTGCCGTGGAGCGACGCGGCGGTGTCGGGGTGGATCCTCGACCCCGACCGCAAGAAGATGTCCAAGTCCAAGGGGAACGTCGTCACCCCGATGGCGCTCCTGGAGCAGTACGGCTCTGACGCGGTGCGCTACTGGGCCGCCAACGGCCGCTACGGTGTGGACACCGCCTTCGACCCCGGCCAGCTCAAGGTCGGGCGCAGGCTGGCCATCAAGATCCTCAACGCCTCGAAGTTCGTGCTCGGCTTCGGCGAGGTGCCGGGCGAGGTCACCGAGCCGCTGGACGCGTCCATGCTGGCCGCCCTGGACGACGCCGTCGGCGAGGCGGGCCGGGCCTTCGAGTCCTACGACCACACCAGGGCGCTGGAGGTGGCCGAGCGGTTCTTCTGGTCGTTCTGCGACGACTACCTGGAGCTGGTCAAGGCGCGGGCGTACGAGGGTGACGCCTCGGCGGTCGTGGCGCTGCGGCGGGCGCTGGAGACGCAGCTACGGCTGTTCGCGCCGTTCCTGCCGTTCGTCACCGAAGAGGTCTGGTCGTGGTGGCAGGACGGCTCGGTCCACCGCGCCACGTGGCCGCGGCCGGCCGCGACCGGCGGCGACCCGGCCGTGCTGAGCGTGGCCTCCGAGGTCCTGCGCCGGGTGCGCAAGGCCAAGTCGGAGGCCAAGCTGTCGATGCGGGCCGAGGTGTCGAGGCTGACCGTCACCGGCCCTGAGATCGCGCTGGTACGGCTGGCCCAGGACGACCTCTGCGGCGCGGGCAACGTCGAGGAGTTCGTCCTGGAGCCGGGTGAGTCGCTCACCGTCGAGGTGGAGCTCGATCAGTAGTCGCACACCCCCGTCGGGAAGACCGCGTCCAGCCGGGCGCGCTCTGCGGGGGCCGGCTTCCACGTGCCGTACAGGCCCCGGGCGATCGCCTTGGCGACCGGCTGCAGCCGGCACTTGAAGACCCCGCCCTCGAGCGGGCCGCCCGCCACGATCCGGCTGGTGGAGTACAGCGGGAACGCCTTCGTGCAGGCGCCGGGCTCGCGGCGGTCGAGGACGCCGTCCCACACGCCGCGGCCCGCCGCGATCTCGGTGCCGTCGGTGGCGAAGCAGCGGTCCACGGCCAGCGGCGGCTTGTTGCCCGCCGCCCCGCGCCACGGCCGCGCGCGGATGTTGGCCATCCACGCGTCGATGACCTCCAGCGCCTGCGGCGTCTGGTCGGAGCGCGGGCCGTCCGGCCGGGCGTCGGTGAACCAGATCACCTGGTTGCCCGCGTCGCCGTCGTGGTCGAGCATGCGCTGGCGCGAGGCGAACGACTGGTGGCTGTTGTGCATGTCGAGCTGCTCTTCGAGGTAGTGCCGCCAGTCGATGACCGGGATGTCGATGTCGCCCCTGAAGACCAGGCCGCTGCGCTCGACGTTGCGGATCGCGACGGGATCGCCGGTCCTGCGGCCGGTGGCGATGTTGCGGGAGCTCCACGGGTCCCAGTCCGCCGGGCAGGCGGCGGGCACGAACGGGCAGCCCTCCTGGACCATGTCGCGCGACTCCTTCCACGAGCCCGCCTTCTCGTTGACGTCCAGGAACTCCCCGGCGGTGATCACGCCGTCCCGCAGCGCCTTCAGCCCGTACTGCACGCCGACGTTGTCCCAGGTCGAACGGGCGTAGCCGTCGGGGCCGACGCCGTAGACGTTCCTGAGGTCCTCCCAGTGCGTCCAGTGGACGGTGTCCTTGACGCCCGGCGGGTCCATCCTGTCCCACTCGGGATCGTTGTCGTCGGTCCACTTCGGGTTCATGGCCAGCGGGGTCAGGCCGCGCCAGCCGATCACGCACTCGCTCGCGCCCGGCTGCCTGGTGTAGGGGTTGGCGACGGTGTCGCTGGCGTTCAGGCCGATCAGGGCGGTCCTGGAGTTCCAGTTCGCCCAGCGCGGGGTGGCGTCCATGTAGCGTTCGAGCAACTCGCAGTCGCCGATGTGGATGGTCTGGGTGACCATGTCGGGATAGGAGTACTGGGGGATCGCGGCGTCGATGATCCGGTCGCCGTGGTTCTGGCCGTAGACGTACTGCTGGATGGCGCCGCCCGATCCGCCCACGCCCACGGTGTAGAGCGGCCTGCCGTACAGCTCGACGAAACGCTCCTTGACCATCAGGGCGGTCTCACCGCCGAGGATCAGGTTGTAGTGGGTCGAGGTGCGCGTGCCGGAGGAGTGCAGGACCGCGTAGCCCAGGCCCAGGCCGTGCGGGTCGAGGGCGCTGCCGCCGAGCGTGCCCTGGTCGCGGCCGATCGCGACGCCGCCGTCGAAGCGGTACATGGCCCGCTGGTTCCAGCCGCCCTCCACGACCGCGATCGAGTAGAGGAAGCGGTTGATCACGCCGCGCTCGCGCCTGACCACGAAGTCGACCGTGCGGCCGTCGAGCAGCTTCGTCGTGGACATGTCGGCGGGGCGCGCGTCCGGCATCGGCTTCCACTGGCCGCCGGTCGAGCGGTAGATCCGGTCGGTGACCTTCGGGGCGAAGCAGTCCTTGCTCCAGCCGCCCTCGACCCGGTAGCCCTGCCCGGCCTGGTTGTCGGCCACGGGCGGGCCGAGGCCGGTGCGCTCGGTCTTGCAGACGAACGGGTACTGCTGCGGGCCCGAGAAGATCGGTCCCGAGATCGGGTGGTTGCGCAGCCGCAGCACGTCCCGGTACGGCCGCGCCGCCGCCGTCACCAGGTTCTCGCCCAGGCGCAGGCCGGTGACCAGCCCGGTCGCCGTCTTGCCGCCGGGGTCGGGGGCGAAGGCCGAGGTCACGTCCTCGCCGTTCCGCAGGACCCTGAGCCGCGGGGCGAGCCGTACCCTCAGCAGGGCGTCGCCGCCGCTCACCTGGTCGGCGCGGCTGGAGAGCACCTCCAGCGCGAGGCCCCCGCCCGCGTGCGCGGGTGGGGCGGTGAGACCGGACAACGCCGTGAGGAGCGCCACTAAGATCGGGACAGCCTTCATGCGTCGAACGTGACATGGCCCGCTGACCTTGCACAGGCCCGAATATGTGCGCGCATCTGTCGGTGCGACGTGCCAGTCTTGAACACGTGTTCTCCGACCGACTGACGAAACTCGTGCCGCCCGTGCTCGCCCGGATGGCGGCGTGGAGCGCCTGCCTGATCCTCGTCGGAGTGGTCGTCTACGTCTTCGCGCAGGTCGTCGCCCGGCTCAGCTTCGTGGCGCTGCCGGTGGCGATCGCCCTGCTCCTGGCCGCTCTCCTCTATCCGCTGACACGCTTCTTCCGCCGGGCCGGCCTGCGCCCGATCTACGCCACGTGGCTGACGATGCTGGTGGCGCTGGCCATCCTCGGCGGCACCGGCTGGCTGGTGGGCGCGCGGGCCAGCGAGGAGTTCCCCCAGCTCGCCAAGCAGATCACCGCCACGATCAACAACGTGCGCGACTGGCTGCTGATCGGGCCGCTGCACCTCAGCGAGGCCGAGCTCAACAACTGGACCAAGCAGGTCACGGGCTGGGTCACCCAGCAGCAGGCGGCGCTGACCAGCACGGCGCTGGCCGCGGGCCAGGTGTTCGTGGAGATTCTGGCCTCGATCGTGCTGCTGCTGTTCGTGACGTTCTTCCTGCTCAAGGACGGCGACCGGATCTGGGCCTGGTTCCTGAAGGGCTTCGGCAGCATGGCGCCGCGGGTCGACAGGGCCGGCACCGCCGCGTGGGTCACGATCTCCCACTACGTCCAGGGCACGGTCGCGGTCGCCGCGGTGCACGGCGTGATCATGGGCATCGTGCTGGCGGGGCTCGGGGTGCCGTTGTGGGCGGCGCTGGCCGTACTGATCTTCCTGGCCAGCTTCATCCCCATCGTGGGCATCTTCTTCGCCGGCACCGTGGCCACGCTGGTCACGCTGGGCTCGGTCGAGCCGTGGAAGGCGCTGGTCTTCCTCATCGTGCTCATCGTCGAGCAGCAGCTCGAGAACCACGTGCTGCAGCCGCTGATCGTGGGGCGGGCGCTCAACTTCCACCCGCTGGCGATCATCCTGGTGCTGGCCATCGGCGGCATCATGGGCGGCATCGCGGGCGCGGTCGTGGCGGTCCCGGTGGCCGCCGTCATCTACCGGGCGCTGCCGGCGCTGCGCCACGACCCTCCGCAGGAGCTTCCGGCGGCCGTGCCGGGGGCGCGTACGCCCACGTCCGGCAAACCGGAGCCGGAACCCGAGCCCGAGCCCGAGACCAAGACCGAGACCAAGGCCGAGACGAGCGCCGAGGACGTGACGGCCTCCGGCAAGGAGTAACCTCGTCACCCGTGACTCGTTCCTCCCTGACCACGCCTCCCGAGGGCGCGGACCAGCCGAAGGCGCACCTCAACGCGCCCGCGCCGGGTTCGGCGCTCGGCTCCCACTACAGCCGGTGCTTCGGCTGCGGCGCCGACCACCCGACCGGACTCCACCTCGACGCCCGCACGCCCGACGGGGCCACGGTCGAGGCGGAGTTCACCGTCGGCACGGCCCACCAGGGAGCGCCTGGGCTGGCGCACGGCGGCGTGCTGGCCGCGGCGATGGACGAGGTCATCGGAATGTCCATCTGGCTGTTCCACAAGCCGTATGTCACGGCCCGGCTGGAGACCGACTACCTCCTCCCGGTTCCCGTGGGCACGACACTCCACCTGCGCGCCTGGTGCACCGGTGTCGCCGGGCGGAAGGCGTACCTTGAGGCTGAGGGGCGCATCGGCGCCCCGGACGGCCCGGTCGCCGTCCGCGCGGCGGCGCTGTTCGTCGAGGTGAACATGGAGCACTTCGCGCGGCACGGCGACGCCGAGGCCATGGCGGCCGAACATCACGAGTACGAGGTGAACCCGTGAGCGGGAGTGGAGCGGACGGGCGGCAAGTCGCGCGTCCGGGACAGATCGAGGTCCTCATCCAGCGGCTCGACCCGGAGCTGCCGCCGCCGTCCTACGCCCACCCGGGCGACGCCGGCGCCGACCTCCACGCCGCCGAGGACGTCGAGCTGCTGCCCGGAGAGCGCGCGATGGTCGGCACCGGGCTGGCGATCGCGCTGCCCGACGGCTACGCCGCGTTCGTGCACCCGCGCTCGGGCCTGGCCGCCAAGCACGGCGTGACCCTCGTCAACGCCCCCGGCACCGTCGATGCCGGATACCGTGGCGAGATCAGGGTGACGCTGATCAACACCGACACCAAGAACGCCTTCCGCCTGCGCCGCGGCGACCGGGTCGCCCAGCTGGTCATCCAGCGTGTGGAGCGCGCCGCCTTCGCCGAGGTCGAGCACCTGCCCGGATCGGCACGCGGCAACGGCGGCTTTGGTTCTACCGGACGTTAAGGAGTGAGGAACGTGTTCCGACGCAAGCGTCGCGAGCAGGAACCGTCCGTCGAGGAATCGGCGGCACGCGAGCCTGAGCGCGAGTCCGGCCCCTGGGACGCCGACGAGGCGCACCCGGAGGCCGACCGGATCGACCTGGGCGGCCTGCGGGTCCCGCACCACCCGGCCTTCGACATCCGCCTGGCCGCGATGGGCGACCAGCACGTCAGCGTGATCGCCCTCTACGAGGAGAGCACGCTGCAGGTCCAGGCGATGGCCGCGCCCAAGTCCGCCGGCCTGTGGGATGAGGTACGCACCAAGATCACCAGCACCGCGAGCGGCCTGTCCGAGCGCGAGGGCCCGCTGGGCGTCGAGCTGACCGGCGAGGTCGAGTCCGACGGCGAGCGCCGCCAGATCCGCTACCTCGGCGTCGACGGCCCGCGCTGGCTCCTGCTGGCCATCATCAGCGGCCGCGCCGCCCTCGACGAGAAGGTGGCGGGGGAGTTCCTCGACTTCGTCAGGGACATCGTCGTGGTGCGCGGCAGCGAGCCGATGGCCAGGGAGGAGGCGATCCCGCTGCGCCGTCCCAACGAGAACGCCCCCGAGGAGGAGGCGGCCGTGCCCGGGCTCGACCCGTTCAAGCGCGGACCTGAAATCAGTGAGATTCGCTGACGCCCGTCATCACATAAGCTGAGTCATCATGACGAGTACGGCAGAGCCCCACAAACGCGGGGGATTGCGCGGCTTCTTCAGCCGGCTTGCCTCCCCGCAGTCCGAGATCGAAGCTCAGGAGCTGCGGGAGGACGCCGACCAGGCCGGCGCCACTCCCATCGTCAGGTGCGGCGGCAGACGCCGCTTCTGCGTAGCCGGTACGCTACGTACCGTGACGCTGCGTCCCCGTGGTGGGGCGCCCGCGCTGGAGGCCGAGCTTTACGACGGGTCCGACGTGATCGACCTCGTCTGGCTCGGCCGCCGCAGGATCGCGGGCATCGAACCCGGCCGCATCGTCAAGGCCGAGGGCCTGGTCAGCATGCAGGACGGGCGCAAGGTGATGTTCAATCCACGATACGAACTGCGTCCAGGGAGCTGATCAGGTGAGCGCCGAGGCCGAGGAAGTCGCCCACGACACCGTCGAGTCGGCGGTACGCGCCCAGCTCGCCAAAGCGCTGGGCGGCGTGCGTGGCATGATCGAGGCCGCGGTGCCCACGATCGCCTTCACCGTCACGTGGATCACCACGGAGCAGTTGAAGACCTCGCTCATCGTCAGCATCGCGCTGGCGGTGCTGCTGCTCCTGGCGCGCCTCGTGCAGCGCTCCACGCCGCAGTTCGTGATCAACAGCCTGATCGGCATCGCCATCGGCGCCTTCTTCGCCAGCCGCTCGGGCGACGCCAAGGCGTACTTCCTGCCCGGCATCCTGTGGAACGCCGGCTACTCGGTGGCGATGCTCATCTCGATCGTCACCCGGTGGCCGGTCGTGGGCTTCCTCATCGGCTCGGTGACGGGCGACCCGACTGCGTGGCACAGGGACCCGGGGATCGTGCGGCTGTGCACGCGGCTGACGTGGCTGCTGCTGGTGCCGTGCGTGGTGCGGGTGGCGGTGCAACTGCCCGTGTACCTGTACGGGGGGGACGAGGCGGTGGCGGCGCTCGGCATCACCAAGATCTTCATGGGCTGGCCCCTCCAGGTCGCCGCCCTCGCCGCCATGCTCTGGCTCCTAGGCCGCGGCCGCACCCCCATCAATCCATCTGTCGCGTAATCTCGCCCTTTTTCCGTTACGGCCGGCCACAGCCACCCCCACCCGCCGCACAGGGCTGGGCCCCGTCCAGGGGAACGGCCGTCCAGCGCACGTGGCCGGCCGCCGTAACGCCCCCTCCGTCACCCACCCACCGCTGAACCCCACCCCGTCACCGGCCGAACCACCACCCTGCTGACGGCATGCGCTCGTTCTTGGCTGTCTCGACCATGGGGATCGGTCCTCTTGTTGCCTTGGCAGCGGGAGGGGCGAGGCGTTCGTGTGGTGAGGCGCGCCGGCGGGGGCGGTCAGTGGGAGGAGAGCAGGTGGGCGAGGTCCTGTTCGACTTCCTGGTTGGCGACGAAGAGGAGTTCGTCGCCCGCCTCCAGCGGGTCGTCGGCGGTGGGGACCAGGACGCGGCCCTCGCGCAGGATGGCCACCAGTGCCGCGTCCGTCGGCCACGGGACCGAGCCCGCGCGCTGACCCACCACCGGCGCGTCGTCGGCCAGCGTGAGTTCGACCAGGTTCGCCTGCCCCTGGCGGAAGGTCATCAGCCGGACCAGGTCGCCCACGCTCACCGCCTCCTCCACCAGCGCCGACAGCAGGCGCGGGGTGGACACGGCGACGTCCACGCCCCATGACTCGTTGAACAGCCACTCGTTCGACGGGTGGTTGATGCGGGCCACGACGCGCGGCACGCCGTACTCCGTCTTGGCCAGCAGCGAGACCACGAGGTTGACCTTGTCGTCTCCGGAGGAGGCGACGACGACGTGGCAGTTGTTGAGGCCGGCCTCGTCGAGGGAGGAGATCTCGCAGGCGTCGGCGAGCAGCCATTCGGCGCGCGGGACCGTGTCGATCTTGATGGCCTTGGGGTCGATGTCGATGAGCAGGACCTCGTGGCCGTTCTCCAGGAGTTCGGCGGCGATGGAGCGGCCGACGGCTCCGGCGCCGGCGATGGCGACGCGCATCAGTGGTCCTGTTCCGGCGCCGCGGCGAGCACCTTGTTGATCCGGTCCATGTCGTTTTCTGCGGCGATGACGTGCAGGATGTCGCCCTCCTGCACCATCGTCTCGCTCTTGATGACCAGGGCCTCGCCCATCCGGTTGACGAACGCGATCCTGGCGCCGGCCTGGTCTTCGAGGTCGACGACGCGGGTGCCGACCCAGGCGGCGTTGACCGTGACCTCGGCGAGGACGACAGTGCCGGTCGGGTCGCGCCACAGGGGCTCGGCCCCCTCGGGCAGGATGCGGCGCAGGATCTGGTCGGCGGTCCAGCGGACGGTGGCGACCGTCGGGATGCCGAGCCGCTGGTAGATCTCGGCCCGGCGGGAGTCGTAGATGCGGGCGACGACGTTGTCGACGCCGAACGTCTCGCGGGCGACGCGGGCGGAGATGATGTTGGAGTTGTCGCCGCTGGAGACGGCCACGTACGCGGCGGCCGACTCGATGCCGGCCTCGGTGAGGACGTCGCGGTCGAAGCCGACGCCGGTGACCCGGCGGCCGCGGAATCCGGCGCGCAGGCGGCGGAACGCCTGGGGGTCGCGATCGATGATCGCGACCGAGTGGCCGTTGTCCTCAAGGATGTGGGCGATGGTCGATCCGACCCGGCCACATCCCATGATCACTATATGCATACTCTCCGCCGTCCGCGGTTTGGCAGGTCTCGTGTATCAGTATGGCCTGATAAGGGAGCGCCGTAACTGTGGGGCAGGAGGAGAGGGCTAGCATCGGTTTACGTGGCGAAGGTAACGGATCTCCTGAAACGCGTCCTGGTCGGCAGGGCGCTGCGCAGCGGTCAGCTGCACGAACAGCTGCTTCCCAAACGCATCGCACTGCCCGTGTTCGCGAGTGACGCCCTGTCCTCGGTGGCCTACGCGCCACAGGAGATTCTGGTCATCCTGTCGCTGGCGGGTGTGTCGTTCTACCACTACAGCCCCTGGGTGGCGATCGCGGTCGTCATCGTCATGCTCACCGTGGTCGCCTCCTACCGGCAGAACGTCCACGCCTACCCCAGCGGCGGCGGCGACTACGAGGTCGCCACCACCAACCTCGGCAAGAACGCCGGCCTGACCGTGGCCAGCGCCCTCATGGTCGACTACGTGCTGACCGTGGCGGTCTCGGTCGCCAACGGCGTCGACTACGTGGGCGCGACGGTGCCGTTCGTGGCCGAGCACAAGCCGACCGTCGCCATCGTCATCGTCATCCTGCTCACGGTCGTCAACCTGCGCGGCATCCGGGAGTCGGGCTTCGCCTTCGCCATCCCGACTTATGCGTTCATGGCCGCTGTCATCGGCATGATCGTCTGGGGCGGCATCCGGCTCCTGGTCCTCGACGACGACCTCAAGGCCCCCACCGCCGACTACGGGATCGTGGCCGAGCAGACCAACCTGACCTCCTTCGCCGCCGCCTTCCTGATCCTGCGCGCCTTCTCCTCCGGCTGCGCCGCCCTTACCGGCGTCGAGGCCATCAGCAACGGCGTACCCGCCTTCCGCAAGCCCAAGAGCAAGAACGCCGCGACCACGCTGCTCATGATGGGCCTGGTCGCGATCACCATGTTCGGCGGCATCATCGCGCTCGGCCTGGTCTCCGGCGTGAAGGTGTCCGAGCACCCGGCGCTGGACATCCTCATCGACGGCAAGCCGGCCGGCGAGGGCTACTACCAGCAGCCGATCATCTCCCAGGTGGCCGACGCGGTCTTCGGCAGCGGGTCGCTGCTGTTCGTGGTGATCTCGGCGGTGACCGCGCTGATCCTGTTCCTGGCCGCCAACACCGCCTTCAACGGCTTCCCCGTGCTCGGCTCGATCCTGGCCCAGGACCGCTACCTGCCCCGCCAGTTGCACACCCGCGGCGACCGCCTGGCCTTCTCCAACGGCATCGTCATCCTGGCGCTCGGCGCCTGCCTGCTGCTGTGGGGGTTCCAGGCCGACGTGAGCCGCCTGCTCAACCTCTACATCGTCGGCGTCTTCGTCTCGTTCACGCTCAGCCAGACGGGCATGGTCATCCACTGGACGCGCCACCTGAAGACCGAGACCGACCCGAGGGTGCGCCACCAGATGCACCGCTCGCGGACGATCAACTTCTTCGGCGGCATCATGACCGGGCTGGTGCTGATCGTGGTGCTGCTGACGAAGTTCCTGGTCGGCGCGTGGATCGTGTGCATCGCGATGCCGATCCTGTTCCTGATGATGAAGGCGATCCGCCGTCACTACGACAACGTGGCCGCCGAGCTGGAGATCACCGAGGACTACGAGCCGTCGATGCTCCCGGCCCGCAACCACGCGATCGTGCTCGTCTCCAAGGTCCACAAGCCGACCATGCGCGCCCTCGCCTACGCCCGCGCCACCCGCCCGTCCACGCTGGAGGCCATCACGGTCGGCGTCGAGGGCGACGATGCCCGCCGCCTGCAGGAGGAGTGGGAACGGCGGGGCATCCCGGTCCCGCTGAAGATGCTCGACTCGCCCTACCGGGAGATCACCCAGCCGGTCCTCGACTACGTCAAGACGCTGCGCCGCCGTTCCCCTCGCGACGTCATCACCGTCTTCATCCCCGAGTACGTCGTCGGCCACTGGTGGGAGCACCTGCTCCACAACCAGAGCGCGCTGCGGCTCAAGGCGCGGCTGCTGTTCAAGCCGGGCGTGATGGTGACCAGCGTGCCGTGGCAGTTGCACTCCTCCGACCGGCTCAAGGGCCGTCCGGAACCGTTCGCGCCCGGCTCGGTGCGCCGCCCCTGGCATCAGGTCATCAAGGACGAGGAGCAGCTCACGGGGAAGAACGAGCGCTGACCAGCGCGTGCAGGCGGGCGGTGTCGGCCGTGCTCCACCCCCGCGGCGCGGCGACGGCCGCCCAGCCTTCGGCCACGTTCGCGCCGTAGACGTGGCCGTGCCCGGCCGGGACGCTCAGTGCGACCGACATGTCCCCCAGCACCTGCCAGAACGTCACCAGCGGGAACCAGTTCATCTGCGGGTTGACGTCCGGCCCGCGCGGCGCGGTCAGCCACTCCGGCTTGGCGTAGATGAGGTCGGTCGACCACCAGACGACCGGGTCGGAGGCGTTCTGCAGGTAGACCACCCGCGGGCGCTCCCAGGGGCCGGGCGGCCAGGCCAGGTCGTCCGGGTACTGCCCGAACCGCACCGTCCTGCCCTGCTCGAACACCGGCCGCCACACCGGGCTGTCCCGCTCGCGCCCCGCGGTCACCGCCCGCCAGATCGGGTTGGCGTCCGGCGGCCCCACGAACAGCGCCCCGTCCGCCCTGCGCACCAGGTCCCGCAGGTCGTCGAAGGCGTGTTCCAGCTCGAAACTGCCCAGGCTCTCCCCGGAGACGACCAGCAGCGGCCGCGCGCCCTCCGGCAGCCGCTCCCACCGCGCGCGCACCGCGTCGAACAACGCCCTGCCCGCCCGTGCCGCCTTGCCGCGGTCCACCAGGAAAGACACCCAGCTCGGCAGGTAGGAGTACTGCATCGCGACCATCGCGCTGTCGCCGTTGTACATGTACTCCAGGCTGTCGGCGATCCGCTCGTCCACCCACCCGGTGCCCGTCGTCCCGAGCACCGCGAGCACCGGCCGCGCGAACGCGCCCGTCCTTTCCAGCTCCTGTACGGCCAGCGCCGCCTGGGCCGCCGGAGTGGAAGCCGACTGCAGGCCCACGTAGACGCGGATCGGCTCCACCGGCCGCCGGCCCGAGAAGGCGCGCAGCCGCGGCGTCGCGATCGCGGTCCCGGCGAAGTTGCGGCCCTCGCGGCCCAGCGAGTCCCAGCCCACCAGCGAACCCGCCCCACCCGACACCTTCGCGGAACCCGGCCGGCGCACGCCCGGATCGGTGGTGCCGTTGGCGACCGAGGAGGCGTCGTTGACCGCGTTGACGAAGCCCGAGAACAGCACGTCGTTGGCCAGGATCCCGACGAGGCTGGCCACGATGACGATTCCGGTGGCCTGGGCGATGGGCACCGGGACGAAGCGGTCCAGCCAGGTGATCAGTTTGCGGCCGGCCAGCCGTACCGAACGGGCGAGAAGCAGGAAGAGCGCGAACAGCGCGACGCTCAGCGCCAGGATCGCGGGCGGGAACCAGGTGATCTGGCCGCTCATCCCCATGAGCGCGCGCAGTTCGACCTGCCAGCCGAGGCTGTACCACAGCGCCACGCCCGCCAGCGCGACGCACGCCGCGATCAGGGCCCGCCAGGCGAGCACCCGCCAGCGCTCGGGCGGACGGTAGTCGATCAGCGCCCGCCCCGCCGCGCCCGCGCTCGCCCCCACCGCGTAGCCGATGATGCCGGTGACCCCGCCCATCACGCCCTGCATCACCCATGGCCTGGGCAGCAGCGTCGGGGTCAGCGAGGCGCAGAAGAACAGCGTCGCCACCAGCGTGCCCCCGAACCCGAGCCGCCGTCGCACCACCCGCCCCTCGCACATGACTACATAGCGTAGTTAAGGCGGTGCTCGGTGGAGTCGGGCGGGTGAGGGCCTAGGCTGTACTGCTGTGGAACAGGCGACTCTCGAACTAACGGTAGGCCCGGTCGCGCACGGCGGCTGGTGCGTGGCACGCCATGACGGGCGGGTGGTGTTCGTACGCCACGCGCTGCCCGGGGAGCGAGTCCGTGCCCGGGTCACCGAGGAGACGACCCGGTTCCTGCGCGCCGACGCCGTCGAGATCCTTGAGCCCTCGCCCGATCGGGTGGTGCCGCCGTGCCCGTACGCCGGGCCGGGCCGCTGTGGCGGCTGCGACTGGCAGCACGCCACGCTGGAGGCGCAGCGCGCGCTGAAGGCCGACGTGGTCGCCGAGCAGTTGCGCCGCCTGGCGGGGATCGACCGCAAGGTCGTGGTGGAGGAGGTTCCGGGGGCGCCGGAGGGGCTCGGGTGGCGTACCCGGGTGCAGTTCGCCGCCACGCCCGCCGGAGAGCTCGGCTTCCGCCACCACCGCTCCCACGACATCGAGGTCGTCGACGCCTGCCTCATCGCCCACCCGGAGGTGGAGGCGGTCGGCGCCGAGTCCCGCAACTGGAAGGGCGCCTCCGGGGTGGAGGTCATCGCGTCCTCCGGCGGCGAACGCAACGTCGTCATCGCCCCCCGCCCGCGCCGCACCGTCGCCGTCCCCGACTTGGAGGCTCCCGCCTCCATCCTGGTCAACCAGGGCAAGAGCCGTACCGACGCCAGGCACGGTTCAGGCAACCTCCACGAGCAGGCGGGCGACCGCGAGTTCCGGGTGACCGGAAGCGGCTTCTGGCAGGTCCACCCCGGCGCCGCCGAGACCCTCCTCGACGCCGTCCTCACCTACGGCCAGCCGGAACCCGGCGAGTGGGCCCTGGACCTGTACTGCGGGGTGGGCCTGTTCGCCGCCGCGCTGGCCGAACGGGTGGGCGACGAGGGCGCCGTCTTCGGCCTGGAGTCGGAGGCCGCCGCCGTCCGCGACGCCCGCGCCAACCTGCGCGACCTCCCGCAGGCCAGAGTGGAGCGGGGCCGCGTGGAAGAGGCCCTCGACCGCTTCCAGATCGAACGCGCCGACCTGGTCGTCGTCGACCCGCCCCGCTCGGGCCTGGGCCGCGAAGTGGTCGACCGCATCGCCTCCCTGGAGGCCGCCCGGATCGTCTACGTCTCCTGCGACCCCGCCACCCTGGCCCGCGACCTGGCCTGGCTCGCCGAACGCGGCTACCCCCTAACCGACCTCCGCACCTTCGACGCCTTCCCCATGACCCACCACGTAGAATGCGTAGCCCTCCTGGTCAGGGCATAGCCCGCCGACCGGCCGTGAGCTCGCCGACTCCTGCGGTCCCGGATAGCGCACAAGGCGTCGCGCAGCGACCCTTGGGGGATGGGACGTTCGGACGGGGACCCTTCACAGAGCGGTCCGTGGGCGTCCGTTCAGTCGTCCATCTGGGCAGCCTGGCGGCCTGTCATGCTCCACGCCGATCGGAGGGGGCATGTCGGGGACTTGCTTGACAGTGATTGGGAGTGTCGCGATGCTCGCGGGGCCCCATCGATGTACGGGCTGAGCTGGCGGGGACCGAAGATCTGTCGCCGAGGTGCTGCCGGTTGCGCTCGTGCTGGACCTGGCTCCGGTCGAGCTGCTCGGCACTTGTCAGGTGGGGCTCCAATGCCGTTGTGGCTCATGAGGTTTCTCGCACGAAGACGACGCGGCCAGCGGTGAGGTCAGGCCGGGCGACGTAACCTGCGTCGAGCCATACGGCCTGTGTGTGCTTGGGATCGCTTCCCCACCATGCGGGATGCCTGCTCGCGCTCGCCGGGAGCTCCTCGCCGATGACGGAAGCGATCTCTGCGAACGTCATCTCGATGCGGTCGTGGCCGTCGTCCTGAAGGCGCCGGGCGAGCCGCTCGTACTGACTTCGGCTGATCATGACCGGCTGCCCAGCTCTTCGTCCGCGGCGGCTGCGGTCATCAGCGACCGGTACGCCCGTTGGTAGGTTGCTCGAATCGTTGCGACCGAGACCGGCCAAGTGGATCTCGAATGTTTCACCCACCCATCCTCTCCGTACTGGAAGAAACGGCGCCTTGAAGAGTGATGGCCGATCGTCGTGCTGGCCGGCCTCGCTACTCGGTGCGGGGGTGGCGCCATTTGATGATCAGGGCGCGCAGTCCGGCTGCCAGAGTGAACCCCACGCCCAGTACCCCGGCCTGGTCCCAGGGCACGGGCCGTTCCCCGCTGATCCATGCCGCCGACGCATACAGGCAGAAGACCGCCACGCCGGTGGCGGCGGGCGTGAGCAGGGAGTGGGGCAGGAGTTGGCGGTGCCACCAGCCGAGTGCCCTGATCGGGGGACTCAAGGCTGTGGCCATCGCCACCAGAACCTTTTCGATTGGGGTCACAGCCAGCCCATTCGCTGGGCGGTGCGGATGGCCTCCAGGCGGTTCTGGGCGTTGAGTTTGGTCATGGCGCTGGACAGGTAGTTGCGGACGGTGCCTTCGGTCAGGTGGAGTTCGGTGGCGATGCGGGAGATGGGGGCGCCGTCGCCGGCCAGGCGCAGGGCGTCGCGTTCGCGTTCGGTCAGCGGGCTGTCGCCGGCGGCCATCGCGGCGGCGGCCAGTTCGGCGTCCAGGTAGCGGCCGCCGGCCATCACCTTGCGGATGGCCATCGCCAGTTCCTCCGCGGAGGCGTCCTTGCCGAGGAAGCCGCTGACGCCGGCGGCCATCGCGCGGCGCAGGTAGCCGGGGCGGCCCAGGCTGGTCAGGATGACGATCTTGCACTGGCTGCTGATCTGCTCGGCGGCGGTCAAACCGTCCATGCCGGGCATCTCGATGTCCAGGACGGCCACGTCGGGGTTGTGGGCACGGACCGCGGGGACGACCTCGTCGCCCCTGCCCACCTGGGCCACCACCTCGATGCCGTCCTCCAGGTCCAGGAGGGCGGCCAGGGCGCCGCGGATCAGGTGCTCGTCGTCGGCGAGCAGCACGCGGGTGGTCATACCGCGGCCCGCAGGTGGTAGACGCCGTCGGTGGCGCCGGCGCTCAGCGAGCCGCCGGCCGCGCTCAGCCGCTGGGACAGCCCGCGCAGCCCGCCGGGCTCGCCGGCGCTCGGCGAGATCCCGTCGTTGGACATCTCCAGCACCCCATTCCTGATCGTGATCGTGCACCGCTGCGCGGTGCTGTGCTTCAGTATGTTGGTGGCGCCCTCGCGGATCACCGCGGCCAGCAGCGTGCGGGCCTCGGCGGGCAGGTCGTCGGTGTCGTCGGTGTCGATCACGCAGTGCACGTCCGCCGCCTCCAGCACGGCCCGCACGCTGGAGATCACCTCGCCGAGGTCGAGCGTCCGATAGTTCTGTACGGCGGTGCGAACCTCCCGCAACGACCGCCTGGCCAGGTCCCGTACCTCGAACATCTCCGCCGAGGCCCGCGACGGATCCTCGCCGAGCGTGGACGAGGCCCGCGCCGCCCCGGCGGCGATGTCGGCCAGGCTCTGCCCGAGCAGGTCGTTGAGGTCGCGGGCGAAGCGCAGCCGCTCCTCGGAGACGGCCAGCGCCGACTTGGCCTCCTCGCCTTCGTGGGCCTCCTTGGCGATCTTCCAGATCCGCAGGTTGGCCAGTGTGCCACCGGTGACGATCAAGGTCACGACCAGCACGACGACGACGACCTCGGCCCCGGCGATGATCCCCATGAACACGCAGGTCGCGATCGTCACGAGGGCGACCACGGGCCAGTAGACGCGCCAGCGCAGGAACGGCGACACGACCGCCAGCCACACCGGCAGCAGCCAGACCATGGCGTAGTTGGCGAACCCGAGCGCGAGCACGGCGGCGACCACCAGCAACAGGGTCGGCCGCCGCCCGCCGCGGCTCCAGATGCGCAGGGGCCGGGTGGCGATGCCGTAGAAGACCACGAGCAGGACGAATCCCGCCACCAGTGCCGGTTTGGGCGCCAGGTTCTGCTGCCAGGCGACGACGAGCTGGACGACGCTGATGAAGGTGGCCAGGTACATGAAGTCGCACGAGTACAGGAACAGCCACCGGATCCTGTCGAGCTTGCTGGCCCTGATCATGCCGGCACCGCCGCGCGCAGGAGGAACTCGTCCGAGCCGGTGGCCGAGGCGGAGAAGGTGCCGCCGGCGGCGGTCAGCCGTTCCGACAGGCCGCGCAGACCGCTGCCGCTGGTGCGCTGGGGCCCCTTCACGCCGTTGTTGCGGATCTCCAGGACGCCCCGGTCGATGGTGATGGCGCAGCGGGTCGCCCGACTGTGCTTGAGGATGTTGGTGCCGCCCTCGCGTACCGCCCACGCCAGCAGCGAGCGGGCGGCGGGCGACAGGTCGTCGGTGCTGGTCTCGACCGTGCAGCGGGCGCCGGCGGCCTCCAGAGCGGCGCGCACGGTCGACAGCTCGCGCGACAGGTCGAGCGAGCGGTAGCCCTCGACGGCGGCATGGACCTCGGCGAGCGCGTCCCCGGCCAGCTCGCGGACCTGGGCCATCTCGCCCGCGGCGCGGCCGGTGTCCTTGACCGACAGCTTCGCCGCCAGCTCGCTCTTGAGGCTGATCACCGACAGGCTGTGGCCGAGCAGGTCGTGCAGGTCGCGGGCGAAGCGCAGCCGTTCCTCGGCGACGGCCAGGCGGGACTTGGCCGCCTGGCTCTCGTGCGCCTCCCTGATCGTGCGCCAGAGCCACACCCACAGCCAGAACGCCAGCGGCGTGACCACCAGGGTGATGCCCTCGCCCACCACGGCCAGGACCGGCGGAATCCTGGAGACGAAGACGGCCACGGGAATCGTGATGGCGGCCAGCGCCACGCCGAACACGACGCTCACCCGCCACGGGACGCTGATCGCCAGCCCGGACAGCCACAGACTGGCGACGATCTCCCAGGTGCTGGTGCCGAGGCCGGACGGCGTGAGCGCGATCGCGCCCAGCGTGGCCACACCGGAGACGGCCAGCAGGACGGTGGGCCTGGGCTTGTCGTCGAAGGCGGCGCGCAGGATGAACGGGAAGGCGATGAACTGCGTCAGCAGCAGCGCCGCGACGACCAGCGCGCGCCACACCGGCAGCATGCCTTCGATGACGAGTCCGAGCATCATGAACGTGAACGCGACCGCGATGAACGCGATGACGCCGTCCATCCAGTAGAGCAGCACTTTTCTGGCCAGCTCCGGCCGGGCCGCCATCAAAAGCCCTCCTCCGACAAATACCCCCTGACCCGCAGAATCCTACTGTTCACGCACGGGTGCGCCAGAGGATCCGGGCCACCTCCTGCGGAGGAGCCGCGCCGCGCAGCGACAACCAGGCCAGCTCGTAGCGGGCCGCGAACGTCGTCAGCTTGCGCGCGTCTATCTCGCCGAGGTCGTCCGCGCTGACCAGCACGGCGGTGAGCGCGACGCGCCGCCACGCCTCGGCGGGGTCGGCGATGCCCTGCGCCCGCGCGATCTGCCCATGAGCCGCCCGTACGGCTTCCGCCACCCGCCGCATCCGGCCCTCCGGCGCGTCGCGGGGCTCGATGGCGGCCAGCAGGTTCACGGTGGAGATCCGGGCCCCGGCGTCGTGGGTGAGCTTGAGCAGCGCCGCGTCGGAGGCGGACAGGCCGTCCGCCTCCAGCGGGAAGGTGAAGGTGACGTGCAGCGGACGCTCCTGCTGCAGCGCGCGCAGCGCCCTGGCCCGGCGCAGCACCACGTCGGCGTTGGCGCCGTCGTGGAGCTCGAAGTCGGCGAAGCGGGCGTCGAACGCGCTCACCACCCGCCGGTAGGCGGCGGTCAGCGTGGTGGTGCCGTCGCAGGCGTCGGCCAGCTCCTTGCCCGCCGGGCCGCCGAACGACAGGCCCGCGTCGGCGCCGCCCGCGCGCAGCCGCCCGAGGCGGTTGGCGACCGGGTTGCTGCCGGGGTCGAGCTTGCCGCCCCACTTGGGCACGCAGCCGTCGCCGCCGGAGACCACGTGACCGAGGGCGTACCAGCGCACGCCGGTGCGGCGGCTGTGGTCGGGCAGGTTGAACCCGGGGGTGCGGGCGGTGTCGACGAACGCGACGAACGCGCTCGGCCCTTCGGCGGCCAGGGGCTGCGGGGTGGCGGTCAGCGGCGCCGGCCCGGCCGTGACGGGCGCGGCCACCGGGGTTCCGGACGTGGCGGCGGGGGTCTTGGAGGTGGCAGCGGGGGTCTCGGGCGTGGCCCGCGCGGGGAGCAGCCACACGGCCACGCCGGTGGCGGCGGCCAGGGCTAAGGCGGCCGTCATCACCAGGGAACGCGGGGGAGTCCCTGGCTCTCTCTTGTGCCGGCTGCTCGGCATAAGCGACCCTTCGTGGCGGGGCGGCTACCGAATGTGAAACTAGCAAGGGTGCCCGCGGGCGCGGAGCCGTTCTGCGGATTTAATGGCCCTATGAAGTTGAGGATCTTCACCGAACCGCAGAAAGGCGCCTCCTACGACGAGCTGCTGGCCGTCGCGCAGGCCACCGAGCGGCTGGGGTTCGACGCGTTCTTCCGTTCCGACCACTATCAGCGCATCGGCCAGGGCGACCCGGGCAGCGGCTCCACCGACGCCTGGATCACCCTGGCGGGCCTGGCCAGGGAGACCTCCCGCATCCGCCTCGGCACCCTGGTCTCGCCCGCGACCTTCCGCCTGCCCGGCCCGCTGGCGATCAGCGTCGCCCAGGTCGACCAGATGAGCGGCGGCCGGGTCGAGCTCGGCTTCGGCACCGGATGGTACGAGAACGAGCACACCTCCTACGGCATCCCGTTCCCACCGGTCGGCGAGCGTTTCGACCGCTTCGAGGAGCAACTGCGGATCGTCACCGGCCTGTGGAGCGCCGACGGCCCGTACTCCTTCGACGGCGCCCACTACCAGCTCAAGGACTCGCCCGCGCTGCCCAAGCCGGCCCAGCGCCCGCACCCGCCGATCATCATCGGCGGCTTCGGCGCCAAGCGCACGCCCCGCCTCGCCGCGCACTACGCCGACGAGTTCAACGTGCCCTTCCGCACCGTGGACGAGACCGGCACCCACTTCGACACGGTACGGCAGGCCGCCGAGGTCGCCGGCCGCACGGTGCGCATGTCGGCCGCCCAGACCGTCTGCGTGGCCGCCGACCAGGCCGGCCTGGAGCGCCGGGCCAGGGCGATCGGCACCGACCTGGCCCAGCTCCGCGCCAACGGCCTGGCGGGTACGCCCGCCGAGGTGCTGGGCAAGCTGGAGCAGTTCGCCAAGGTGGGCGCGGAGCACGTGTATCTGCAGGTGATGGACCTGAGCGACCACGACCACCTGGAGCTGATCGCCGCCGAGATCCTGCCCCACGTGTAGGAACGGCGATTTTGGTTGGCGCGCGCCGTACCCGATAAGTCAGACTTCCGGAGTGCTACTGACGATCTCGACCACCGCCGAGCCGGCCACCGACCTGGGCTTCCTGCTCCACAAGCATCCCGACCGGGTGCAGGAGTTCGGGCAGTCCTTCGGGACGGCGACGGTCTTCTATCCAGAGGCGGACGAGCGGCGCTGCACCGTGGCCCTCCTGCTGGAAGTGGACCCGGTGGCGCTGGCCAGGTCGAGCGGGAAGAGCTCGCCCGACTTCAGCCTGTCGCAGTACGTCAACGACCGACCCTACGCCGCCTCGTCGCTGATGGCGGTGGCGCTGGCGGACGTGTTCAGGACGGCTCGGGCCGGGCGCTGCAAGGCGCGGCCCGAGCTGCCGGGCACGCCGCTGCCGCTGGAGGTCTCGCTGGTGTGCCGGGGCGGCGCGGATCTGGCCCGCGGGGTGTTCGAGCCGCTCGGCTGGGCGGTGGAGGCGGCAGCCGTACCGTTGGACGAGGGGTTCGCCGAGTGGGGCGAGTCGCGGTACGTGCGGCTGACGCTGCGCGGGACGCTGCGGCTGGCCGACGCGCTCAACCAGCTCTACGTGCTCCTGCCGGTGCTCGACGACGCCAAGCACTACTGGGTCGCGCCCGACGAGGTGGACAAGCTGCTGCGGGCCGGTGAGGGATGGCTGCGCGAGCACCCGCTGCGCGGCGTGATCGCCCGCCGGTACCTGGGCAGGCGCTGGACGCTGGCCCGCTCCGCGCTGGCCAGGCTGGCCGAGCTGGGCGACGAGACCGAGGAGCAGTTGGAGCCCGCGCTGTCGGAGGAGGCCGCGCCGGACGAGACGGCCGCGGACGAGGCGGTCGCCGCCCAGACCGAGGAGGCGCTGGAGGAGACCGAAGAGGCTCAGGAGGTCCAGGAGCCGGAGAAGGCCAAGCCGCGGCCGCTCAACGTGCTGCGCCGCGAGAGCGTCCTGGCCGCCCTGGAGGAGCTGGGCGCCTCCAGCGTCATCGATCTCGGCTGCGGCCAGGGCGAGCTGGTCGGCGCGCTGCTGGCCAGGCCGCGCTTCGCCCGCGTCGCCGGCGCGGACGTCTCGCCGCTGGCCCTGGCCATCGCCGCCCGCAAGCTGCGCCTGGAGCGCATGTCCGACGCCAAGCGGGCCAGGCTCACCCTGTTCCAGGGCGCGCTGACCTACACCGACAAGCGCTTCGCCGGCTACGACGCCGCGGTGCTCATGGAGGTCGTCGAGCACGTCGACCCGCCCAGGCTGGCCGCGCTGGAGCGGGTGGTGTTCGGCGCCGCCAAGCCGCGGCACGTGCTCGTGACCACGCCGAACATCGAGTACAACGTGCGCTACGAGTTCCTGGACGGGCTGCGCCACCGCGACCACCGCTTCGAGTGGACGCGCGCGGAGTTCGCCGCCTGGTGCGCGGGCGTGTGCGAGCGGTTCGGCTACACCGTCGACCTCAGGCCGGTCGGCGAGGAGGACCCCGAGGTGGGGCCCTCGACTCAGATGGGGGTTTTCAGCCGTGGTTAGCGTTCCCGAACTGTCCCTCGTGGTGCTGGTGGGGGTCTCGGGCAGCGGGAAGTCGACCTTCGCCGCCAAGCACTTCAAGCCGACGCAGATCATCTCCTCCGACTTCTGCCGCGGCCTGGTCTCCGACGACGAGAACGACCAGAGCGCCACCCCCGCCGCCTTCGACCTGCTCCACCACATCGTGGGCGTACGGCTGAGCCGCGGCCTGTTCACCGTGGTCGACGCCACCAACGTGCAGTACCCGGCCCGCAAGAGCCTCATCGAGCTGGCCAGGCAGCACGACGTGCTGGCCGACGCCGTCGTCCTCGACGTACCCGAGGACGTGGCGATCGCGCGCAACGAGACGCGGCCCGACCGCGACTTCGGCCCCGGAGTCGTCATCAGGCAGCGCAAGGACCTGCGCCGCTCCCTCGGCAAGATCAACCGGGACGGCTTCAGGAAGGTCCACGTCCTGCGCGGCCTGGAGGAGATCGAGAACGCCGAGGTCACCTACGAGAAGGCGTGGAGCGACCTGCGCCATCTGCACGGGCCGTTCGACATCATCGGCGACGTCCACGGCTGCCGCGCGGAGCTGGAGCGGCTGCTGGCCGAGCTGGGCTGGCAGGGCACGCACCACCCGGAGGGCCGCACCGCGGTCTTCGTCGGCGACCTGGTCGACCGCGGGCCCGACACGCCCGGCGTGCTGCGCATCGTCATGGACATGGTCGAGGCGGGCACGGCCATCTGCGTCGCGGGCAACCACGAGCAGAAGCTCGTGCGCGCGCTCAACGGCCGCAAGGTGCGCGTCGCGCACGGCCTGCAGGAGTCGCTGGACCAGCTCGCCGCGAGCGAGCCGGACTTCGTCCAGCGGGCGCGGACGTTCATGGACGGCCTGCTCAGCCACTACGTCCTCGACGACGGCAAGCTGGTCGTCGCGCACGCCGGCCTCAAGGAGGCCTACCACGGGCGGGCCTCCGGCCGCGTGCGCGCGTTCGCGCTCTACGGCGACACCACGGGCGAGACCGACGAGTACGGCCTGCCCGTGCGCTACCCGTGGGCCGAGGAGTACCGGGGCCGCGCCATGGTCGTCTACGGCCACACCCCGACCGTGAAGCCGGAGTGGATCAACAACACGATCTGCCTCGACACCGGCGCGGTGTTCGGCGGCGAGCTGACCGCGCTGCGCTACCCCTCGCGCGAGCTGGTCTCCGTGCCCGCCGAGCAGGTCTGGTACGCCTCGGTCAAGCCGCTCGGCGGCGGCCACACCCGCGACCCCGGCCAGCTCGACATCGGCGACGTCCAGGGCACCCGCTACGTCGAGACCCGCTTCGGCCCGAGGGTGAAGGTGTTCGACACCAACGCCGCCGCGGCGCTGGAGGTCATGAGCCGCTTCGCGGTGGACCCGCGCTGGCTGGTCTACCTGCCGCCGACCATGGCGCCGCCGGAGACCTCGCAGCTCGACGGCTACCTGGAGCACCCGGCGCAGGCGTTCGAGGAGTTCGCCGCCGCCGGGGTCACCGAGGTGGTGTGCGAGGAGAAGCACATGGGCTCGCGGGCGGTCGCCGTACTGGCCAGGTCGCCCGAGGCCGCGGCGGCGCGCTTCGGCGTGACGGACGGCGGCGCGGGCGAGATCTTCACCCGCACCGGGCGGCGCTTCTTCGACGACACCGCGCCGCTGGTGGACCGGCTGCGCGCGGCCGTGGCCCCGCTGTGGGACGAGCTCGGCGCGGACTGGCTGGTGCTCGACTGCGAGCTGCTGCCGTGGTCGGCGAAGGCGGGCGAGCTGATCAGGTCGCAGTACGCCTCCGTGGGCGCGGCGGCGCGCACCGTGCTGCCCATGGCCACCTCGGTCCTGGAGACGGCCGCCGGGCGCGGCCTGGATGTGAGCGGCCTGCTGGACCGCACCCGGCGCCGGCAGGACAACGCTGCCCGATTCCGCGAGGCATATGCGCGCTACTGCTGGCCCGTGGACGGCCTGGAGGGGGTACGGCTGGCGCCGTTCCAGATCCTGGCCTGCGGGGACGGGCAGAGCGGGCGCAACACCGCGCTGGAGCCGCACGCGTGGCACCTGTCCATGCTGGGCCGCCTGGACTCGGAGCTGATCACGCCGACCAGGCACGTGTTCGTCTCGCTGGACTCGCAGTCCTCGCGGGAGGCGGCGACGGCCTGGTGGGAGTCGCTGACCGCGGAAGGGGGCGAGGGCATGGTGGTCAAGCCCGCCGCGTACACGCCCGGACGGGTGCAGCCGGGCGTCAAGGTGCGCGGGCGCGAGTACCTGCGCATCATCTACGGTCCCGACTACACCGAGTCGCTGGAGGTGCTGCGCCGCCGCTTCCTCGGCAAGAAGCGCTCGCTGGCGCTGCGCGAGCACGCGCTGGGGCTGGAGGCGCTGTCGCGGCTGGCCGAGGGCGAGGCGATGTGGCGCGTGCACGAGCCCGTCTTCGCCGTGCTGGCGATGGAGACCGAGCCGGTGGACCCGCGGCTCTGACAACTTCCGGTCGCCGGGTCGCAACTTCCGAAGGTGCCGGGGGCCGCCGCGCCGATCGTACGGTGGCGGTCCCAACGGCGTTCGGAAGGAAGCTGACATGAGATCGTCCCTGCTCGCGGGGCTCTGCGTGCTCCTCGTCTCGGGGGCCGCGCACGCCGCGGTCCCCGAGGCCGGCGTGGTCAAGCTGGACTCCGGCCGGATCCGCGGCCAGACACAGGCCGAGGTCACCACCTTCAGCGGCATCCGGTACGCGCGCCCGCCCGTCGGCCCGCTGCGCTGGAAGGAGCCGGTCCGGGCCGAACCCTGGGCCGGGGTGGCCGACGCCACCAAACCGGGCGAGCAGTGCACGCAGGCGGAGGCGGGCAAGCAGGTCGGCGCGGAGGACTGCCTGTTCGTCAACGTCACCGTCCCGGCCAAGCGCACGGGCAAGCGGCTGCCGGTCATGGTGTGGCTCCACGGGGGCGGCTACACCACCGGCAACGGCCACGCCTACGACGCCCGCCGCCTGGCCGCCAAGGGCGGCGTCATGGTGGTGACCGTCAACTACCGGCTCGGCGCGTTCGGCTACCTCGGCCTGCCCGGCCTGGCGGGGTCCGGCACGTTCGGATTGGCCGACCAGTTGGAGGCGCTGCGCTGGACCAAGCGCAACGCCGCGGCCTTCGGCGGCGACCCCGGCAACGTGACCCTGTTCGGGGAGTCGGCGGGCGGGATGAGCACCTGCGCGCTGCTCACCTCCCCGGCCGCGCGCGGGCTGGCCCACCGGGCGATCATCCAGTCCGGCTCCTGCATGCTGGAGTGGGTCAGCGGGACGTACGTGCCGATCCCCGGCATGCCGTCCTTCACCCCCTACACCTCCCTGAAGGCCAACCAGGCGAACGGACTGGAGGCGGCGAAGAAGCTGGGCTGCCCGCGGGGCGAGGAACTGGAGTGCCTGCGGGCCAAGCCCGCCGCCGCGCTGATGCCCGTCAACGAGAGCTTCTCCAGCAATCTCGCGTACGGCACGCCGCTGCTGCCCCGCGAACCTGCCGAGGCGCTGCGCCAGGGCAGGTTCATGAGGATCCCGGTGCTGTCCGGCGGCACCAAGGACGAGGGCAACGGGTTCGTCGCGGGCGCCGAGCGGGCCGGGCTCCGGGTGACCGCGGAGAACTACCCGCAGCTCATGAAGGGCGCCTTCGGCGCGCACGCCGGCGCCGCGACGAAGAAGTACCCGCTGTCGGCCTACCGGAGCCCGGCCCTGGCCTGGGCCACCGTGGCCGGCGACCGCGCCTGGGCCTGCCCGACGCTCTGGGCGGACCGCGCGATGGCCGAGCACACCCGGGTCTACGCCTACGAGTTCGCCGACGAGAAGGCGCCCAACCTGGGCGGCGTGCCGGCCGGCTTCCCGCCGGGCGCGCAGCACGCCGGCGAGCTGCCGTACCTGTTCGACCTCGGCGGGCAGCCCTGGGACCTCACCGCCGAGCAGTGGCGGCTGGCCGACCGGATGGTCGCCGCGTGGACCTCCTTCGCCCGCACCGGCCGCCCCGGCGGCTGGCCCGCCTTCTCCGGCAGCCGCGCCGTCAGCCTCAAGCCGGCCGGCCAGGGCGGCATCGGCCCCGTGGATCTGGACCGGACGCACCGGTGCGGCTTCTGGAGCGGGACAATCGGGAGATGACAGACTCGGCACGCATGATCAGGGTGCTGCTCGTCGACGACGACCCGATGGTACGCGGCCACCTGCGCACCATCCTCGGCTCCAGCCCGGAGATCGAGGTCGTCGGGGAGGCGCGCGACGGGGCCGAGGCCGTGGAGGAGGTCCTGCGCGGCCGGCCCGACGTCGTGCTCATGGACCTGCGGATGCCCGGCGTGGACGGCGTCACGGCCACCGGGGAGATCTCCGCCCTGGCCGAGCCGCCGACCGTGATCGCGCTGACCACGTTCGACTCCGACACCCACGTGCGTGCCGCGCTGGCCGCGGGGGCGAGCGGATACCTGGTCAAGACCACGCCTGCCGAGGACCTGCTCAACCTCATCCGGGTGGCGGCCGACGGGCACGTGGTCATGTCGCCGATCGCCGCCCGGCGCCTGGTGTCCAGGGCCGAGCGCGGCGAGAGCGCCCGCGCCAAGGTCGGGGAACTGGCCGAGCGTGAGCGCGAGGTGCTCGCCTGCCTGGGCGAGGGCCTCACCAACCCGGAGATCGCGCGGCGGCTGTTCCTGTCGGAGACGACCGTGAAGAGCTACGTCTCGCGGCTGCTGGCCAAGCTCGGCCTCACCCACCGCACCCAGGCCGCGCTGCTGGCCCATCAGGCGGGCCTGCTGCCGGGTGACCCGCCGTGACCAGGCCCGACCTGTCCGCGGGCGACCGCCGTACCATGCTCGCGGCCTCGGCGGGCGCGGCCGTGCTGTGCGCGATCGCGCAGGTCCTGCTGTTCGCGGGCGGCGGGCCGGTCGTGGAGCTGGTGGTGAACCTCGTGGTCGACGTCTGCCTTCTGGCGGTGGTACGGCTGCCGCGTACCGTCGGCGTGGTCACCCTGGCCGCCGCGGCGGCGCTGGCCCTGAGCGACGGGCCCACGCAGGTGTCCGCTCCGCTGGCGGCGCCGCTCGTGGTGTCGTTCCTGGTGTACGTGCTGCCCTGGCGCCAGGCGTTCGCCTTCGCGGCGGGGCTGGCGCTGCTGGCGATCCCGATCTGGGCGCCGACCTGGACCGCGCTGTACTTCTCGCTGTCGGCCACGGCGCTGCCCGCGGTCGTGGCGCTGTGGCTCAAGACCCGGTACGCGCTGGTGCGCTCGCTGCGCGGCAGGGCCGAACTGGCCGACGCGGAACGCCGCCTGCTCGCCGAGCGCGCCGAGGTCGCCGAGCGGCGGCGGCTGGCGGCCGAGATGCACGACATCGTCACCCACCACGTCACCGAGATCGTCCTGAACGCCGAGGCGCTGCGGGTGACGGCCCGCGAGGAGGCGGCCCGCACCGCGGCCGACCAGATCCGCCGCGCGGGGGCCCGGACGCTGGAGGAACTGCGCGAGCTGATGCAGGTGGTCGCGGGTGACGACCTGCCGGGGCCGGGCTCGGGGTCGGGCGGCGGGCCGGGCTCTGGCCGGGGGCCGGGGTCGGGTTCCGGTGGTCGGGGGCGGGCGGATCGTGACACCGGGGGTGATCTGGCGGAGCTGGCCTCGGGGGAGGGGGTCACGCTGGAGGTGTCCGGTGATCCGTCCACGGTGCCGCCGGTGGTGGCGCGGGCGGCGTACCGGGTGGTGCAGGAGTCGCTGACCAACGCCCGCAAGCACGCGCCCGGCGCGCCCGTGACGGTCACGCTCGCCTACCCGGGCGACCGCGTGGAGGTCGAGGTACGCAACCCGGCGCCACGGCCCACGCCCGATCCGGCGGCGGCCGGATCCGACCTCGCGGCCCGGTTTGATCTCGCGGCCGGGTCCGATCCCGCGGCCGGGCTCGATCTCGCGGCTGTCGCGCCCGGTCTGGCGGCGGCCGGGTCGGGGATGGGGCTGATCGGGCTGCGGCGCAGGGTGTCGCTGCTCGGCGGGGCCTTCGCGGCCGAGGACGACGGTTCGGGCGGGTTCGTGGTCACGGCCACGATCCCGGCCGACCAGCGTCCGTGAACTGTCGGTCGCGGATGCCAGACTGCGTCGCCATGAACACAGACGTACGGCTGCGCGCCGTGGCCGAGGCCGACCTCGAGGTGTTCTTCGAGTACGAGCAGGACGAGGAGGCCAGCGCGCGGGCCAACTTTCCCTCCCGCCCCCGGGAGCGGTTCATGAACCACTGGCGGGTCAACGTCCTCGCGCCCCCCGGCAACCTGGTCAGGACCATCACCGTGGACGGCGCGACGGCGGGCAACATCATGTCCTGGACGGACGAGGGACGCCGCTTCGTCGGCTACTGGCTGGGCCGCGACTACTGGGGCAAGGGCGTCGGCACCCGGGCGATGGCCCTCTTCCTGGAGGAGGAGCACATCCGCCCGCTGCACGCCGACCCCCACAAGGGCAACACCGGCTCGGTCCGCCTGCTGGAGGGGGCCGGGTTCAAGCACGCGGGCACGGTCGTCCACGACGGCGAGGAACACTTCCTGCTCATCCTGGACTGACGGCACGGTTCCGCCTCGACGCGGTCTATGGTCCGGCGGCGCGGAAAGCCCGGAAGATCATGGCGACGGGCAGGGATGGGGTCGGGATGCAAGGGGTCAGGGGTGGGGGGTGAGGGTGGGGCGGGTGCGTTGGGCGAGGCGGACGGCGGGGCCCAGGGCGAGACCCGCCGCCAGGAACAGGCCGCCCAGGACGAGCCACCCCGCCGTGCCCCAGCCGATCAGCAGCGTGGTCATCAGCACCGGCCCCAGCATGCGCGCGATCTGCGGCCCCATCCCGAAGAACCCCTGGTACTGGCCCTGCTTGTCGGGGGCGGCCAGGCCGAAGCCCAGCTCCCAGGCGGCGGCGCCCTGCATCATCTCGCCGAACACCTGGATCAGGGCGGCGGCCACCAGCACCGCCACCGCCACCCAGGGGCCGAGGTGGGCTCCGGAGACGGCGTACACCAGGCAGGCGGCCAGGAACACCCAGCCGGACCTGCCCGCGACCCTGGCGGCGCTGGGCAGGTCGGTGACCTGGCGGGCCACCCGTATCTGGAAGATCACGACCGAGAGCATGTTGACCACGAGGAGGGCGGCGGCGACGGGCTTGGGGGCGTCGGTGCGTGCGACGATCCACAGCGGCAGGCCGAGGCTGAGCAGCGGCATGTTCAGGTACATGATCGCGTTGAGGAAGGTGACCAGCGCGTACGGGCGGTCGCGCAGCACGGCCAGCCGGGGCTCGCGGGCGCCCGGAGCGGCGGCGCGCACCGGCGGCACCTCGGGCAGGCGGAGCAGGACCAGCGCCGCCAGCAGGAAGGCCGCGGCGTCCAGGGCGAAGACGGCCAGGTAGGCGGGCGCGGTGTCGAAGGAGAGCGCCAGCCCGCCGAGCCCCGCGCCGACGGCCAGTCCGGCGTTGAGCGTGGACTGCAGGTGGGCGCGGACGGCGGTGCGCTCCTCGGCGGACACCAGCCCGGCCAGCAGCGCCTGCCTGGCGGAGGTGAGCCCGCCCTGGCAGCAGGCGTACAGGCAGGCCACGAGGACGAACAGCGGGTAGGCGCGGACGACGAGGAACGCGCCGAGCGCGAGCGCGGTCGCCACCGCGAGCACGACGGCGGTGCGGCGCGGCCCCCAGCGGTCGGCCACGTGCCCCAGCGGCACCCCGGCCAGCATCCCGCACGCCCATGCCACGGTCAGCGCCACGCCGACCTGCGCGGCCGAGAGCCCGACGACCCGGGTGAAGAACAGCGCGGAGGAGGCGTAGAAGGCGCCGTCGCCGAGGGAGTTGGTGAGCTGCGCCAGCGCGAGGGTGCGGGCAGGCCCGGGAGGTGGGACGATCCGTGACATGCAGGTACATTAATCGCCAGACTTAGCCCGGCAGAAGCGCCATTTCCCCGCTTTCCGATTGGGTCAAATGGCTGCACCGCCCTCTCTTTGCCGAAGCAGAGCCGTTTATTGATCAATCTCCGGGTACGTCCGGAAACATGGCCACACCGCAGTCGCAGCAGGAGAATCTGGGGCACGTCGTCTTCATCACGGCCGCGGCCGCCATAGGCGGCTTCCTGTTCGGCTATGACAGCTCCGTCATCAACGGCGCCGTCACCGGCATCCAGAAACACTTCCAGGTCGGCTCCGTGGAGACCGGCTTCGTCGTGGCGATCGCGCTGCTCGGCTCCGCCATCGGCGCGTGGGTCGGCGGCGGGCTGGCCGACCGGTGGGGCAGGACCAGGACCATGCAGGTCGCGGCGGTGCTGTTCGCGGTCAGCTCGATCGGCCAGATGCTGCCGTTCGCGATCTGGGACCTGGCGTTCTGGCGCGTGCTGGCGGGCGTGGCGATCGGCATGGCCTCGGTGCTGGGGCCGACGTACATCGCGGAGGTGGCGCCGCCCGCCTACCGGGGGCGGCTGGGATCGTTCCAGCAGCTCGCGATCGTGCTCGGCATCGCGGTGTCGCAACTGGTCAACTATCTGCTGGCGCGGGTGGCCGGCGGGGACGTGAACAACCCGCTCTGGGGCCTGCAGGCGTGGCAGTGGATGCTGGGCGCGTGTGTGGTGCCGGCGCTGCTGTACCTGCTGTTCGCCTCCACGATCCCGGAGTCGCCGCGCTACCTCATCGCGGCCGGCCGTTCGCCCGCCGCGCGGAAGGTGCTGGCCGAGGTGGAGGGCCCGGACATCGACCTGGACGCCCGCGTGGCCGAGATCCAGCACTCGCTGCGGACCGAGGCCCGCCCCACGATGAAGGACCTGCGCGGACCCGCGCTCGGCCTGCTGCCGATCGTCTGGATCGGCATCATCCTGTCGGTGTTCCAGCAGTTCGTCGGCATCAACGTGATCTTCTACTACTCGTCGGTGCTCTGGCAGTCGGTCGGCATCGACCAGAGCAACTCGCTGCTGATCAGCTTCTCCAGCTCGGTCATCAACATCATCGGCACGTTCATCGCCATCTCGCTGGTCGACAGGATCGGCCGCAAGCCGCTGCTGCTGATCGGCTCGGCGGGCATGGCGATCGCGCTGGGCACGGCGGCGTGGGCGTTCAGCGCGGCCCAGACGGTCAACGGCGCGGTCACGCTGCCGAACCCGCAGGGCACGATCGCGCTGGTCGCGGCCAACGTGTTCGTGCTGTTCTTCGCCCTGTCCTGGGGTGTGGTGGTCTGGGTGCTGCTGGGGGAGATGTTCCCCAACCGCATCCGCGCCGCCGCCCTCGGCGTCGCCGCCGCGGCCCAGTGGATCGCGAACTGGCTGATCACGGTCTCGTTCCCGGCGCTGTCGGAGTGGAACCTGCCGTTCACGTACATGATGTACGCCGCGTTCGCCGTCCTGTCCTTCCTCTTCGTCACCAAGTGGGTCAAGGAGACCAAGGGCCGCAAGCTCGAAGACATGGGCTAATCTCGCCGTCGTGATCGACGACGTGCTCGGACCCGACCTCGACGTGCTCTTCTGCGGCATCAACCCCGGGCTGATGTCGGAGGCCACCGGTCACCATTTCGCCCGGCCCGGCAACCGGTTCTGGCCGGCGCTGCACCTGTCGGGGTTCACGCCGCGCCTGTTGGCTCCGGCCGAGCAGCACCTGCTGCCGTCGTACGGGCTGGGGATCACCAATCTCGTGCCGCGGGCGAGCGCGAAGGCCGCGGAGCTGTCACGGGCCGAGCTGGCGGAGGGGGGTGTACGGCTGGCCGCCCTGCTGGCGGAGCACAGGCCCAGGACGCTGGCCGTGCTCGGGGTGTCGGCCTTCCGGACGGCCTTCGCCGTACCCAAGGCCAGGATCGGGGCGCAGGAGCGGAGGATCGCGGACACGCCCGTGTGGGTGCTGCCCAACCCGAGCGGGCTGAACGCGCACTGGACCCTCGACGCCATCGCGGCCGAGCTGCGCAGGCTGAGGGAGTCGCTGGCGCCGGACGGCGAGCCCGGCGGGTCAGCGTAGGGACCGGCGGATGGCCGCGCGGCGGATGGCACTGAAGATCATCGCGCCGATCGCGATGAACAGGACGAACTTCAGCGCGCCGAAACCGCCCACGATCAGGGCGATGAGCCCGAACACCAGCAGGAACGGCACGAACGGCGGCGGCCCGTGATGGCGGCGGGCGGGGCCCTGGTGCCGCGTCCGGTGGCGCGTCTCGTGCCACTGCCGGTGGGCCTCGTGCATCTGGTGGCGGGCCTGCTTCATCTGGTGACGGTGGGCACGCATCATCTCTTGGTAGGCGTGCCGGTCGTCCCAGGCGCCGTCCTTGGCCGGAGTGGGTGGCGCGTAGCCGTACTCCGTGGAGGGCAGGTCCGCCGTGATCGCGGTCAGGTCGCGTGCGGTGCGGGCGGCCAGCGTGCGGTCGAGTCGCTCGTCGAGCTCCTCGTGGTTCAGGCGACCCTGCGCGAAGTGCTCGCGCAGGGAGGCCATCGTCCGCTCACGCTCGGCATCGCCGATCCGGAGGTCGTGCGCGTCCACTCAGGTCACTCCTCGCCAGGGTCGCCGTCAGCCAGGATCTGGTAGAGCTTGCGGCGCGTCTCCGTGAGCACCTTGCGGGCCTCGCGGATCTGCGCCTCACTGCCAGTCTGCAATACCTGCATCATGGCGAAGGCGGATTGGCGGGCAATATCCCACAAATCTGCGGTGTTGTCGTCGATGTCCGGTCGCATCTCGTCCCACGGGGCGCGGACCTCGTCGGCGTGCGCCTCGATGTAGGCACGGCCGTCCTCGGTGAGGCGGAAGGTCTTGCGGCCCTCGCTCTCGTCGGCGACGACCAGGCCCTCGTCGGTGAGCTGCTGGAGCGCCGGGTACACGGCGCCGGGGCTGGGCTTCCAGCCGCCCTCGCTGCGCTCGGCGATCTCCTGGATGATCTGGTAGCCGTTGCGGGGCTCCTCGGCCAGGAGGGCGAGGATGGCGGCGCGGACGTCGCCGCGCTTGGCCTTGCGGGGCCGGCCGCCCCATCCGCCCCAGCCGCCGCGGCCCCCGCTGAAGGGACCGCCGGGGGCCCAGGGGCCGCCAGGACCGAAGCCGAACGGGCCGGGACCGCCGCGCCTGCCGCGGCCGCGGTGCTCGTGCGGACCGCCGCCGCCCCTGCGGTGGTGATGGTGCTCGGCGCCCTGCTCGAAGGCCTCGGCGAGGTTCTTGAGCGCCTCGCGGGCGGCGTGCTTGAACTCGTGCGCGTGGGGCCAGGGGCCGCCTGACGCTTGTGCGGAAGACATGTCGTACTCCTATCGTCGAATGCTGTCGATGCTTCAAAGATATATCGACAACCAGTCGATGACAAGCCTACGTCGTCCGCCGCCGTTCCGCGTGCGCGCGCACCTTCGCCCGGTTTCCGCACACCCGCATCGAGCACCACCGGCGGGTACGGCTGCGCGTGCCGTCCCAGAAAACCCAGGCGCAGGCGTGGTTCGGGCACCTCTTCAGCCGCTGCCACTCGCCGGTCGCGGCGGTCGTGGCCCAGGCGGCGGCGATGATCGCGAGCGGCCCCTCGGCCGCCAGCGGCGTCTCGACGCTGAGGCTCACGGTGAGCGGCAGGTAGTCGAGCACCCGCTCGGCCTCGGCCAGGACGCGCTCGTCCGGCTCCTCGCCGTTGTTGGCCAGCAGTCGTTCCCTGAGCCCGGCCCGCAGCAGCCTGGCCTGGTGGAAGTCGCGTTCGTCCACGTCGGAGGGCAGGCCGTGATCGCTCAGCCAGCTCCGCAGCCCGGCCAGGTCGGACAGCGCGTCGGTGGCCTCTTCGACGTCGATCGTGTTCGCGAACGCCTCGACGAGGAGGGTCGCGCGGGATGGTTCCGCCATGCCTTCCATCAAAGCACTTAGATGGTTATTCTCTAACCATCTAACGGGATAGGTGGTTCAATGTCGCGCAACGAAGGCGCCCTGGTCGGGTTCACCGCCGTCACGAACCTGGCCGACGGCATCGGCAGGGTCGCGCTGCCGATGGCCGCGGTCGGGCTGACGTCCTCACCGGCGCTGATCACCGGGGTGGGCGTCACGCTGACGCTGCCCTGGCTGCTGGCCTCGCTGCACGCCGGCGTCCTGGCCGACCGCGGCGACCGGCGGCGGCTGGCCGTCGTGGCCAACCTGGTCAGGCTCGGCGCCGTCGGCGTCCTGCTCGCCGCGGCGCTGGCGGGCCTGCTGTCCCTGCCCCTGCTGTACGCCACCGGTCTCACGCTGGGCGTCGCCGAGGTGGTGGCCAGCGCGGCGATCGGCGCCCTGGTGCCCGCGGCCGTGCCGGCCAGGCGGCTCACCCGCGCCAACGCCTGGATCGCCGGGGCCGAGACGCTGATGAACGAGTTCGCCGGGCCCGCGGTCGGCGGCCTGCTGGTGGGGATCGGCCTGTCGGTGGCGCTCGGCTCGGCGGGGGTCGGCTTCGCGCTCGGCGCGGTTCTGCTCGCGCTCCTGGTCGGCCGCTTCCGCGCCGCGACGCAGCCCGCGCGCGAGCCGACCTCGGTCGGCGGCGAGATCCGCGAGGGGCTCGCCTTCCTGTGGAACCATCGGCTCCTGCGCACGCTCAACCTGACCATCACCGTGCTCGGTGCGAGCTGGGCCGCCTGGCTGGCGCTGCTCCCGGTCTACGCCACCCACGTGCTCCGGCTGGACGCGTCGGGATACGGCCTGCTGATCAGCGCGATCGGGGTCGGCGGGCTCATGGGCGCCCTGACGACCTCGCTGGTCAACCGGCTGCTGGGGGTGCGCTGGGCACTGTTCGCCGACCTGGTCGGCACCTTCCTCATGGTGTTCGTCCCGGCCGTGCTGCCCGACGCCTGGGCGGTCGGCGCCGCCGCCTTCGTCGGCGGCATGGGCGGCACGCTGTGGTCGGTCAACTCCCGCACGATCGCGCAGACGATCGTGCCCGACCGGCTGCTGGGCCGCTACACCGCCGCCGGGCGCATGCTGGCCTACGGGGCGATGCCGATCGCCTCGCTGGCGGCCGGGCTCATCGCGCAGTTCGCGGGGGTCCGGATCGCCTTCGCGCTGTTCGCCGCGCTCGCCCTCGTGCTCGTGATCCCCTTCCTGCGGGCGGTCACCCCGGCCGCACTGGCCGAGAGTGAGACAGATCACGAAAAAGTTGCGGAATCCGGGAACAGCACGGGAAAGGCGGCCGTTAACTAGAGCAGACGAGGTCGTTCCGCGTCGGCAGGGCTGGGGGGTGCTGTCGCCGCTGGAAACGACCTCGTCTGCGTTTTCCGCAAGTTTCAGTAGATGTCGATGGTCATGAACTTCCACGGGTCCGGCCGCCGGCTCTCACCCGGGGCCCAGGTTCCCGTCCTTTGCAAGGTCACGGGCGTGTTGTCGGCCGAGCCCGCCGCGCCGATCCGCCATGACGGGTCCTTGCGGGAGGCGTAGCCGCCACCGGACAGGTTCCAGCGCATCGAGGCCGAGTACTGACCGATCGCCGCGGAGCAGTTCGCCACCTGGATCGGCTGGCCCTGGGCCATCGTGCCGCCCTCCACGTCCGCGCACAGGCCGGGGTCGGCCAGGTTGTGCAACTGGCCGGAGACGGTGTTGAAGCCCCAGAACTGGTCGGCCTTGCCGTCGCAGGAGTAGAGCAACAGGTTCGCGCCGCCGGCCGGCTTCGCGCCCGGCACGTCCAGGCACTTGCCCGACAGCTTGAGCTGCTGGTAGACGACCGCGGTCTTGGTCTCCCAGGTGAACACCTGACGCTGGTCGCCGCCGTCGCACGGGGCCAGGACCATGCCGTCGCCGAGGGCGCGGGCCGTACCCGGGAAGGTCGCGCACAGCGACGGCGCTCCCGCGGCGTGCAGGCGCGCGCCGTCGAAGGTCCAGCGCTGCGCCGGGCTCGCGTTGCAGTTCCACACCTGTACGGCGGTGCCGGCCACCAGGTTGCCGCCGTTGATGTCGGCGCACCGGTCCTGCGACAACTGGGTGTGCACCGCCTGGGTGGACGGGTCGTACCAGAACGCCTGGTTCCTGGTGGCCTCGCACGGCCAGCTCACCAGCTTGCGGCCGTTGCGCGAGGAGTTGCCCTCGACGTCCACGCAGGTGCCGGTCGCCGCGTGCCTGAGCTGCTTGAACTCCGGCAGCCCCGCGTACAGCCGAGGGCTCAGCGAGCCGGCCGGGTTCATGCAGGTGGCGGCGCTGGTGTTGGCGTTGAAGAACTGGGTCAGGCAGGCGCCGAACGCCGCGTGCCCGGAGGAGTTCGGGTGGAACGACTGCCGGACCGCGTTCGGGTTGAAGAAGTCGCCGTTGACCGCGTGCAGGCCGGTCACCCAGGTGGTGTCCATGCAGGGCTCGGTGCCGTGGAAGAGGCGGCTGGCGTCGAGGTAGCGGGCGCCGGCCTGCTGGGCGGCGGCGCGGATGCCCTGCTCGAAGATCGGGACCGCCTTGTTGCGGGCGAAGGCCAGGTCGGACAGGTAGCCGAGGCAGCCGCCGTTGTACCAGCCGGGGAAGTTCGGGTTGTCCTCGACGTCCGGGTTGGCCGGGCCGGGGTAGGACATGGCGACGAGCTGGTAGTCGGCCGGGGCGTACCCGGCCTCGGCCATGATCTGCTTGATGTCGGTCAGCGCCTTGGCCACGCGGGGCACGATGAAGTCGACGCGCTGCTGCCAGGTCGGGTCCTGGCTCGGCCAGCAGTTGCCCTGGAAGAGCACCCGGCGGGTGACGCAGTCGGTCATCGTGGGGCCGAACTCGGGCCCGCCGTCGTCGTTGGCGCCCGCGACCACGGTGATCATCTTGATCCTGGTGTTGCGGGCCTTGATCGACAGGTTCTCGCCCTGGTTGAGCTCCTCGTACTGGTGGGTGCCGCCGATCGTGATGTCGTTGGTGGCGCCTCCGGAGCAGGACAGGTTGTAGGTGACGTCGGCGGGGATCTGGGTGACGTGGACCGCCGCCTTGGTCGAGCGGTGGCACCAGTTGTCGGGTCCGTCGGTGCCGGGCTCGTAGAGCGAGCGGTCGACGGCGCCCTCGCCGGAGATCTCGCTGTCGCCGAGCGTGGCGAGGGAGGTCTTGCGCTGGGCGAGCGGGCGGATGGCGTCGTCGCCGTAGAGCCTGATCGCCTCGGCCTTGCGGATGGTCTCCAGGTGGGGCGGGAGGGGGTTGGCGGTGCTTGCCTGGGCTTGGGCCGGTGTGACGAGCACGGTCAGTGCCGCCAGCAGGGCCAGGGGTAAGCGCATTGGGGGGTACCTCCGGCGTCATGGGTGATACTCACAAGTAACCCCAAGAATCCGGAAATGTGAACAGGGCTCATGTGAATTGGCTGACACTCACCCTTGGCAGCGTGATGATCGCGGGGTTGCACTCGGTGGGCGTCAGCCGTACGCCCTGGCCGGGGGTGGGTTCGGCCAGCAGCAGGGCGTACTCGGGCAGGCTCTGCATCGTCGACGGCTCCACAACGTACTCGTAGACCCGCTGGCGCGCCTGCGCGTCCGACCAGTTCGTGCCCTCCGCGAACGCCACCGCCGACGACCACGTCCGGGTGAACGAGCGGCTGTCGCCCGAGGTGTCCGTCTTGCCCTTGGAGAAGTTGAGCAGGTCGGGGAGGGGCAGCAGGCCCTCGCGGTAGGTCTTGGTGGACGACCTGCTCGTGGACGAGCTGGTGCCCTCGGTGGCCGACTCGCCCTGGGTCTCGGTGCGCGTGTGGGTCTCGTTGCCGCCCATCGTCCGGGTGAGCTGCGACAGGACGAACCGGTGCGACCTGCCCACGAAGTCGGCCGCCCGGGTGGCCTCCTCGTGGTTGCCCAGCCGCATGAACGCCACCGCTCCGCCCCCGATCATCCGCAGCGACGTCTCCCGCAGATGACGGAACAGCAGCGTCAGCGGCACCCCGCGCCGCTCGCACACGTCGGAAAGCCGCTCCAGATGATGCGCGGCGACCTCGTCCGCCCCCGCCACCACCACGGCGGGCACGTGCCCGGCCAGCCCGTCCACGCGGCGCACCAGCCACTGCGTGAGCAGGTCCGTGAGCAGCTCGGCGCCCGCGCTGCGGCCGCCGCCCTCCAGCGCCAGGCAGGTGAGCACCGCCGCCCCTCCGCCGGTACGGCTCGCGCCCAGCCCGGCCAGCGGATGCAGGAACGCCTCCATCCTGGCCAGCGCGGGACGCGCGTGTTCCACGTACCCGTCGGTGAACAGTCCGTGCGCGATGTGCTCCCGCTCCGCCGCCGACAACACGGACCCCGCCGGGGGATCCTCCCCCAGCAGCACCCGCAACCCCTCCACCAGCCCCCCGACGCTGACCTCCCGCATGGCGCCGGCCAGGGCGCCCAGAACCCGCAGATCGGCACTGCGGTCGGCCCGGGAATCCCCCGCCCGCTCCACCCCGCCGTGCATCGCCTCGACCAGCATCTCGGCGAGCTGCCACGGCTCCAGGTCGGACCCCACCCGGGAGCTCTCCAGATCCCTGGGCAGCACCTCGAACCGCACGCTCGTCCCCAGCCCCGCCGCCAGCCTGGCGAGCTCCGCGCAGACGACCTCCCTGGACAGGTCGACGACCAGAACCGGCTGCGAGGCCAGCAGCGAAGCCCCGTGCACGGTCAGCAACGCCTCCCACCCCCACAGGTTCCCCCCGAACACGTCCAGCCGCCGCGTACCGCCCGCCTGCGCCGACCCCCACTCGTCCGCCCGCTCGACCAGTTCCCGCTGCCGCATTTCATGCGCGCCCCGCCGCCGCTCCCAGGCCGCCCGCTCCCGTTCATGCTCCGCGTCCGCTACTCGCCGGACCCGCTCAACCGCCCGCACCGCTCCGGCCCGCCGCCCCGCCGACACCGCGATGCTCGCCGCCCCGGGCAACGCCACCAGCGCCCCCAGCCCAAGCTGCAGCACCGGCACGATCCCGCCGCTCCCCGCGATCGTGAGCACCGCCGCCATCACCCCGAGCAGCGCCGCCGGAATCCCGAAGAACCGCACCGCCGACCGCACCGTCCGCCGATGCGCCGCCACCGCGTCCTCGGCCCTGCGCACCAGCTCACCCGGTACGGCCCCGCGCTCGGGAGGCGGTTCCGGGAAGGGCCGGTAGAGCAGCCGCCTGTCCCGGAACACCCACCCCAGCCGCCGCCCTGGAGTGAACAGACGGGAACGGGACACGGGTAATTCATCGGGGGTCATAAACGACAAATTACTGCTTGAGTGGCATATGAGGTTGGGCCTTCTCAACGCGTCAAGCGGCCGTTTACTCTGCCGCAATGGCCATCGACCGGTCAGAGGAACCGGAACCCGCCGAATCGGCGCGCCGGGAGGTGCGGGAAGAGCCTGCGAACGAGGACCGGGAGGCGCTTTACTCACGATTATGGGAAGCCGCCGACCGCCAGGAGTTCTCCTCGGTCATGGACCGCCTCCGAAATGAGGTCCAACCGAAAGTAAGAGCCGTGGTGGAGGAAACCCGGGATTCGGTCCCGGGTGCGGCGTTGGTGGGCTTGGAGTTCGAGCTCAAGGGCGAAGAGAGATATTGGCAGAAGACCGAGGGGTTCATGCGAGACCGACCGGAGCTTAGCCCGATGAGGGCTGCTGCCATGGTTTCCGACGGGCTCCGCTACACCTATCAGTTCGCCGCGGAGGACTACGTCGACGGACACAATCGTGTGTGCGGGTTACTGGAGTCGAAGGGCCTGTCCCTGGAACACCGCTGGAACGCCTGGGCGAGTCAGGACTACAAGGGGGTCAACACCCGCTGGCGCACCGCCGAAGGAGATCTCTTCGAAGTGCAGTTTCACACCCCGGAGAGTTTCGCGGCCAAGCAGGAGACACACGCCGCCTATGAGCGCTTGCGTGATCCGAAGGTTTCCGACGCCGACAAGGAGAGCCTGGAAGAGGAGCAGCGCGAGGTTTCCGCCAGGGTGTCCATTCCTGAGGGTGTCGAAGAATTGCAGGACTACCGCAAGAGGGGTTGACCGACATGCCGGAGAAGGTCACGTATTACGCCATCGTCGATGCCGGATATCCCGTCGAACGTCCGGCGGGGATGGTCCGCCGGACCGTGCATGACGGCGGTGTTCGCGACGAGTCCTTCCAGAAGGACCTGCAATGGCATCGCACCGCCGCGCTCGTGGAGTGGAAGAGAGGCGACTACCCCAGCGAACTCGTGGAAATCGCCGAAGACCAGGTGGCCGGGATCATCGAGCAGTTTCGGGAGCGGTGGAGCGAGTTGCGTTGAGTGCGTTCTGGGAGCGGCTTCATCTCACCCCCGCCTACAGCGTCCGTGAGATCCCCCGCCCCGACGACCCCCAGTCCCCGGACGACCGATGGCCCAGGGTGGCCGTGCTGGCCTCGGCGTTTCACGGGGGTGCGGCCGTCGGGTTCGGGTGGGTGCGGGAGCGGCGGGGCGGGCCGGTGGATGTCGTGGCCGTGGGGGAGGAACTGGGGACCGCGCTGGATGACGGGGTGCTGCTGCGGTTGCCGGCGGGGGCCCGTGGGGTGGAGTTGCACGGGGGCGCGGCTGGGGTGTTGCGGCGGTTGCCGCACTGGTGGGGGGTCACGGCGGTTCGGGATCCGCTGCTGGTGCGGGAGGAAAGGCCGGGGCGCGTGGGGGCGGCGCTGGAGGACGGGCTGCTGGCGGCCTGGAGCGGCGCCTTCGGGTGGATGGTGCTGGCCGAGCCGGTCGACTCTCAGGCCATGGCGGGGCTGGCCGAGGAGACCGGGCGGGCGCAGCGGGCGGCGGCGGCCAGGGAGGAACGGTCGGCGCGGTTCGCGGTCGAGGCCGAGCGGCTCAACGATCGGTATCGGGAGCTGGCCGCCGGGGCGTCGATCGGGCTTTGGCGGGTGCGGATGGTGGCGGGGGCCGAGGCCAAGCGGGACGCGCTCCGGGTGGCCGGGCTGCTGTGCGGGGCCATGGATCTGGACGGCCTGCCGTACACGCTGAGGCCGGATGACGGCAGAGGGGCGGCGGCGTTCACGGCGGGGACGGAGCTGCTGGCCGCGCTGGCGCGGGCGCCGCGGCGGGAGGTGCCGGGGGTACGGCTGGCGCGCCCGCCCGAGTTCGACCTGAGCCCCGAGGTGGCGGAGGGCGGCGTCAGGGTGGGGACGGTTCTGGACCGGCAGCGTGAGCCCGCCGGGGAGTTCTCGCTGGGGACGGAGAGCCTGAACCGGCACGCGTTCGTGTGCGGGGCGACGGGGGCGGGCAAGTCGCAGACGGTGCGCTCGCTGCTGGAGGCGGCCTCGGCGGCCGGGCTGCCGTGGCTGGTGGTGGAGCCGGCCAAGGCGGAGTACACGGCGATGGCGGCCAGGCTGCCGGGCCGCGAGGTGCTGGTGATCAGGCCGGGGCTGGCCGACGCGGTCGCCGCGGGCCTGAACCCGCTCGAACCCGCCGCCGGCTTCCCCCTGCAGACCCACGCCGACCTGCTGCGCGCCCTGTTCCTGGCCGCCTTCGCCGCCGAGGACCCGTTCCCGCAGGTGCTGGCGGCGGCGCTGACCCGCTGCTACGAGGACCTCGGCTGGGACCTCACACTGGGCGAGCCGCGCGAGGAGGGCCTGCGGCCCCGCTACCCGACGCTGGAGGACCTGCAGCGCGCCGCCGAGCGCGTGGTGGCCGAGGTCGGCTACGGCCAGGAGGTCCGCGACAACGTGCAGGGCTTCATCCGGGTACGGCTGGCCGCGCTCCGCCTCGGCGGTACCGGCAGGTTTCTGCAGGGCGGGCACCCGATCGACTTCGAACGCCTGCTGGCCCGCGACGTCGTCTTCCAGATCGAGGACGTCGGCGACGACCAGGACAAGGCGTTCCTCATGGGCGTGGTGCTGCTGCGTCTGGTGGAGCATCTGCGGGTGGGCAGGACGGGTTCGGAGGAGCTCCGGCATCTGACGGTGATCGAGGAGGCCCACCGGCTGCTCCGCCGTACAGAAGGGACGAAGGGGGCGGCGGCGCACGCGGTCGAGACGTTCGCCTCGCTGCTGGCCGAGATCCGCGCCTACGGCGAGGGGCTCGTCGTGTCGGAGCAGATCCCCGCGAAGCTCATCCCCGACGTGATCAAGAACACCGCCGTGAAGATCGTGCACCGCCTGCCCGCCGCCGACGACCGCGAGGCGGTCGGCGCGACCATGAACCTGTCCGACGCGCAGTCGGCCTACCTGGTGACGCTGCCGCCGGGGGAGGCGGCGGTGTTCGCCGATGGGATGGACCATCCGCTGCTGGTACGCATGCCCGACGGCACCGCCCGCGAGCGCGGACCCCACTTCACCGCCGACGCCCGCGACCTGGTCGGGCCCAGGAGCGCCACCTGCCCGCAGGCGTGCGGGGCGGGACCGTGCACGCTGCGCCAGATGCGCCGCGCCCAGCGGCTGGGCGAGACGCGTCCCTGGCTGGCGGCATGGGCGGAACTGTCGGTCATCTCCCATCTGCTCGGCGAGATCCCCGTCGTGCCGCGCATCGAACTGCTGCAGAGCGTCCGCACCATGGACCGCCGCCTGCTCGACTGCGCGCTCGCCCACGCCGTGGACGACGCCGTCGCCTCCCGCTCGGCGGCGATGTCCGGCTCGGTGAGCCCCGGCGCGCTGGCCGAGCACGTCGTGGCCGGGCTGCGGGCGCGCCTGGAAGGGCGCTGGCACTGCGCCAAGCGCGTCGAGCCGGAATGGGTGGCGCGCGACGGCGTCGCGGTCGCGCTCGGTGAGCGACGGCCGGGCGCGGTGGAGCGGGCAGCGGGGTGTACGGCGGGCGCGCGGGGATGGACTGAGGCGGTTTCGCCGGTTCTGGCGGACTTTCTGGAGTGCCAGTGGCCGTTGGGATACCTCCGCTAGGGCCGGGCTTTGCCGTACAGTAACTTTTTGTGATCTTCGCATGATGGGGCATTCGCACGCGATGACCGGAGCCATCGCGTGGCTGGGACTGGCGCCCGCGTTCGCGGCGCTGCCGTTGCTGAACGAGTCGAGCCGGTTCATCGACACCGGGATCATGGCCACCGCGCTGACGCCGTCGGAACTCATCGCCGGGGCGCTGGTGTGCGCGGGGGCGGCGATGCTGCCCGACCTCGACCACCCGAGCGCGACCATCGCCCAGACGTTCGGGCCGGTGACGTGGGCGCTGTCGAAGGTGGTCGCGTGGATCAGCGGCGGGCACCGGGGGATGACGCACTCGCTGGTGTTCGCGGTGGCGATGGGGTTCGGGGCGCACTGGCTGGCCAGCACGTACCCGATCGGGCGCGACATCATGGTCGTCCTGCTGATCGGCCTGGCGCTGCGCGCGATCGGCATCGGCATCCCCGGCAACAAGACCGGCTCGGCCATGGTGAACATCGGCCTGACGGCGGGGCTGTACGTGGTGTTCATGTCGATGGAGGTCGGCTACGCGTGGCTGGGGCTCGCGGTGGGGATCGGCTGCCTGGTCCACACCGTGGGCGACTGCATGACCGAGAAGGGCTGCCCGGTGCTGTGGCCGCTGGCGGCGCGGTGGGTGCTGCCGTGGAAGATCGGCATCAAGACGGGCAAGAAGTTCGAGCAGAAGGTCCTGGCTCCGATGTTGTCGGTGGCGATCATCGGACTGCTGTTCTGGCGGCTGGCGCCCCTGTGATTTAGGCCTTCCCGGGCGGGGCGTGCGGCTGTTTGGGTGGCCGCATGAGCGTCGATCGGCCCGACGACCGAGAGACACCCGGCACCGCCGCCCCCGAGTTCGAACGCAACGGCGCCTCGGCCTCGGACCTGGTACGCGTCTGGGATCTCGCCCAGCGGCAGGAGGACACGTCGGAGCCCGGCGCATGGCGTGGGGAGAGCGGACGCTACCTCAACGCCGAGCAGAACCTGGTGACCGACCATGCCCGGGACCGGCTGGTCGACCTGATGCCGGAGGTCGAGGCCGTGATGAAGGGAGCGGCTACCAAGGCCGGCGGAGGGGCCACCTGGACGAGGCGCTGCAGATGGACCTGGAGTGGCACCGCACCGGTTTCATCGCGGAGTGGGAGCGTGGCGAGTTCGGCTTGTCCCTGGCAGAAGTGGGCGACGAGCAGGCACGACAGATCATCGAGCACTTCCGGGAGGAGTGGGGCCGCGCGGTTTAACTTGATGTCGAGATACTTTCGGGATATCTTGATGTCGAGATATCCGCTGCAACCTGCGGGTTAGGGTTACCTAACGTCTTGTTCGGTCCCGGGGTGCGGCAGGATTTGACTGAGTATTTGGTCCACCGAGGAGGCGATTCACCGTGTCCGCGAACAGCTTCGGCAGCCGTGACACGCTACGCGTCGGCGACGCGTCGTATGAGATTTTCCGGCTGGACGCCGTGGAGGGCTCGGCGCGCCTGCCGTACAGCCTGAAGATCCTGCTGGAGAACCTCCTCCGCACCGAGGACGGCGCCAACATCACCGCCGACCACATCCGCGCCCTGGGCGGTTGGGACCCGAAGGCCGCGCCGAGTGTCGAGATCCAGTTCACGCCGGCCCGCGTGATCATGCAGGACTTCACCGGCGTGCCCTGTGTGGTCGACCTGGCCACGATGCGCGAGGCCGTACGCGAGCTGGGCGGGGACGCGACGAAGATCAACCCGCTGGCGCCCGCCGAGATGGTCATCGACCACTCGGTCATCGTCGACTACTTCGGTCACCCCGACGCCTTCCAGCGCAACGTCGAGCGCGAGTACGAGCGCAACCGCGAGCGTTACCAGTTCCTCCGCTGGGGCCAGACCGCCTTCGACGAGTTCAAGGTCGTCCCGCCCGGCACCGGCATCGTGCACCAGGTCAACATCGAGCACCTGGCCCGCGTGGTCATGACGCGCGACGGCAAGGCCTACCCGGACACCTGCGTCGGCACCGACTCCCACACCACGATGGAGAACGGCATCGGCGTCCTCGGCTGGGGCGTCGGCGGCATCGAGGCCGAGGCCGCGATGCTCGGCCAGCCGATCTCCATGCTGATTCCGCGCGTGGTGGGCTTCAAGCTCAGCGGCAAGCTCCCGGCCGGCGCCACCGCGACCGACCTGGTGCTGACGATCACCGAGATCCTGCGCAAGCACGGCGTGGTCGGCAAGTTCGTCGAGTTCTACGGCGAGGGCGTCGCCTCCGTGCCGCTGGCCGACCGGGCCACGATCGGCAACATGAGCCCCGAGTTCGGCTCCACCTGCGCCATCTTCCCGATCGACGGCCAGACCACCGACTACCTGCGCCTGACCGGCCGCTCCGAGGAGCAGATCGCGCTCGTCGAGGCCTACGCCAAGGCCCAGGGCCTGTGGCTCGACCCGAACGGCGCCGAGCCGGAGTTCTCCGAGTACATCGAGCTCGACCTGGCCACGGTCGTCCCGTCGATCGCCGGCCCGAAGCGCCCGCAGGACCGCATCGCCCTGTCGGCCGCCAAGGACACCTGGCGTCACGACGTGGCCAACTTCGTCGCCGACGACGAGGCGGGCAAGGAGAGCTTCCCCGCCTCCGACCCGCCCGCGCAGAACGCCAACGGCCGCCCGCACAAGCCGTGCCCGGTGACGCTCGCCGACGGCACCGCGTTCGAGATCGACCACGGCATCGTCTCCATCGCCGCGATCACGAGCTGCACCAACACCTCCAACCCCTACGTGATGCTGGGCGCCGCCCTGCTCGCCCGCAACGCGGTCGACAAGGGCCTCAACCGCAAGCCGTGGGTCAAGACCTCGCTGGCCCCCGGTTCGCAGGTCGTCACCGGGTACTTCGAGCGGTCGGGGCTGCAGCCGTACCTGGACAAGATCGGTTTCAACCTGGTCGGCTACGGCTGCACGACCTGCATCGGCAACTCGGGCCCGCTGATCCCCGAGATCTCGCAGGCGGTCCAGGACAACGACCTGGCCGTCACCGCGGTGCTGTCCGGCAACCGCAACTTCGAGGGCCGCATCAACCCCGACGTGAAGATGAACTACCTGGCCTCGCCGCCGCTGGTGGTCGCCTACGCGCTCGCCGGCACGATGGACATCGACCTCGACACCGAGCCGCTCGGCCTCGGCAACGACGGCAAGCCGGTCTTCCTCAAGGACATCTGGCCCTCGCCGGAGGAGATCTCCGAGGTCGTCAACTCCTCGATCGGCCGGGAGATGTTCGAGCGCGACTACGCCGACGTCTTCAAGGGCGACGACACGTGGCGCTCGCTGCCGATCCCGACCGGCAACACCTTCGAGTGGGACCCGGATTCCACCTACGTCCGCAAGGCCCCCTACTTCGAGGGCATGCCGCTCAAGCCGGAGCCGGTCACCGACATCTCCGGCGCCCGCGTGCTGGTCAAGGTGGGCGACTCGGTCACCACCGACCACATCTCGCCCGCCGGCGCCATCAAGGTCGGCACCCCGGCCGCGCAGTACCTCGACGAGCACGGCGTCGCGGTCAAGGACTTCAACTCCTACGGCTCGCGCCGAGGCAACCACGAGGTCATGATCCGCGGCACGTTCGCCAACATCCGCCTGCGCAACCAGATCGCCCCCGGCACCGAGGGCGGCTACACCCGCGACTTCACCCAGGCCGACGGCCCGGTGTCGTTCATCTACGACGCCTCGGTCAACTACGCCGCCCAGGGCACGCCGCTGGTCGTCCTGGCGGGCAAGGAGTACGGCTCCGGCTCCTCGCGCGACTGGGCCGCCAAGGGCACCGCGCTGCTCGGCGTGCGCGCCGTGATCGCCGAGTCCTACGAGCGCATCCACCGCTCCAACCTGATCGGCATGGGCGTCCTGCCGCTGCAGTACCCGGAGGGCGGCTCGGCCGCGTCCCTGGGGCTCACCGGCGAGGAGACCTTCGAGATCACCGGCGTCGTGGCGCTCAACGACGGCGGCATCCCGCAGACCGTGCACGTGAAGGCCGGCGACGTCGAGTTCGACGCGGTCGTCCGCATCGACACCCCCGGCGAGGCCGACTACTACCGCCACGGCGGCATCATGCAGTACGTGCTCCGCTCGCTGCTGGGCAAGTAGGCTCCGCACGCCCCGCCGCGGCCCGTCCGCGGCGGGGCGTTCTGCTGTGGTACGTCAGGACACCCGGGCCCGCGAGGCCGACCAGGTGTCGCACGAGCCGGGCCGGCCGCCGCTGAAGCCGCGCTTCAGCCAGTAGACGCGGTTGGCGCCGCTGCCGTGGGTGCGGTAGACGTCGTCGCCGCTGGCCCGCACGGCCTCGACCAGGGCCGCCCAGTCCTTCGTGTCCCTGGGCAGCGAACGCCACACTCCGGCCAGGAACACCCCGGCCAGGCAGTCGGCCTGCAACTCGTAGCGGCGACCGCGTTCGGCGGTGGCCTTCCCGCGCTCGTAGACCGCCCTGACGCCGGTCAGGCTCTGCAGGTGGTGGCCGTACTCGTGGGCCGCGACCTTGAGCGGCAGCAGGTCGGTACGCCCCTCGATCCAGTCGCCGGCCAGCGGGAACACCAGCGTGCGCGGCCCCGGGCAGTAGAAGGCGGCGGTGCCCTCCGGCCAGTCGATGCCGCAGATGCGGTCCTGCGGCGCGTCGAAGTAGCGCACCTTGGGCTTGCTGAACGGCATCCGCGCCCGCTTGAAGTGCCCACCCCACGCTTTGTCCAGACATTTCACCATCGCGACCAGGTACTCCCTGGGCCGCGCCACACCACCCGAGATCAGCTCGGGCTCCGCGCACGTCTGCGCGGCCAGCCTGCCGCTGCCCGCCCACGGGTCGGCGGCGGGGGCGGCGGTGAGGGTCAGCACGGAGAGCGCGGCGACGGTCTGTATGAGGGGCACAGCAACGGATCATAGGGCTACCCAGGGGCCGGGCGAGGGCGGTGGGACGTTGGTGGTTGACTCTGCGGAATGAACGATGTGGTTCTGGTCCTGACTTTTGGCGGTTTGGCGGTTTTTATTGGGGCAATCGTGCAGGGAGGCGTGGGGTTCGGGCTGGGGCTGATCGCCGCGCCGGTGCTCACGCTGCTCGACCCCGGCCTGATGCCCGGCGCGATCCAGGTGGTCAACTTCACGATGCCGCTGTTCACGCTGGCCGCCGAGTGGCGCAAGGTGGACTGGCGCGGACTGGGCTTCGCGGTGCTCGGCCGGCTGCCCGGCACGGTCGTCGGCGGATTCGTCGTCGTCTACGTCTCGACCCAGACCCTCGGGGTGCTGGTCGGCTTGATGGTGCTGGTCGCGGTGGGGCTGACGGCGCGGGCGCTGAGCGTGCCGCGCAACGGGGCCACGCTCACCACGGCGGGCTTCGTCTCCGGTGTCACCGGCACCGCGACCGGGATCGGCGGCCCGCCCCTCGCGCTGGTGTACCAGAGCGCGAAGGGGCCGCAGATCCGGGCCACCCTGGCCATGTTCTTCGCCCTCAGCGCGGCCGGGTCGCTGGCCGTGCTCGCGCTGGTGGACCGGCTGCCCGCGATGGCGCTGGCCACCGGGGCGGCGCTGCTCGTACCCATGATCGCCGGTTTTCTCGTGTCGGGGCCGCTGCGCCGCTATCTCGACGGCGGGAAGGTGCGGGCGGCGATCCTCATCGTGGCGGCCGTCTCCGCGCTGGTGCTCATCGGGCAGAGCATCCTGCGGTGACGGGTCAGGCCGAGCAGCAGTCGCAGCCGGAGCAACAGTCGCAGTCCGAGCAGCAGTCGCAACCCGAGCAGCAGACGTCGCCGCAGTTGGCGCAGTTCGAGCACCGCGAGTCGTGCTCCTCCCAGGGCGGCTGGTAGAGCCCGCAGGTGCAGCAGGAGAAGGCGGCGCAGGCCAGCGAGATCAGCCCACCCGGATTCGGCTTGCGCGGCCGCTTGTCCGGGGGCGGCTCGGGCGAAGAGGGAGCTTCGCGCCTGGAGGGCGCCTCGGATGAGGAGGGAGGCTCTGCGGGCGCGGCGAAGGTGCGGGTGATCGCCCGGGACGTCTCGCGGACCAGCAGCGTGGTGGCCAGCCGGGGCCGGGGCAGGTCCAGCCCGTCCACGCACTCGCGCAGCTCGGCGTGTGCTTGCTCGCAGTGCGCGCGCGCCGCCGCCCGCGTCGTGCCGGTGGCCGCCAGCGGGTTGTACGCCCCGCGCTCGCGATCCTCGGCCAGATCCTCCACGGCGTCCAGCAGGTGGGCCAGCCGCCCGAAGGCGCGCCCGGCCCGCTCCAGCGGCTCGCGGTTGCCCGGCCGCCCCGCCAGCACGGCGGTGTGCGCGAACGCGGCCGCCACGGCGTCCTCGGTAGGCGTAGTGAGCGAGGCCAGCGGACGGCCGCCGGACCGTTCCAGCTCCATCTGCGCCACGGCGGCGCCGGTCAGCGGGGCGGGGTCAAAGGACAGTGCGGCCGCCGTCGCGACGCCCGCGCCGGACCAGCGCCCGGCCAGCCGCCCGGCGGACGCGGCGACGAGCCGCCGCCGGTAGGGCCCGTCGCCGTCGGCGACGTGGTCACGCAGCTTGGCCCCGGCCAGGATGAGCGAGACGGACGCGGCCAGCCGGGCCCCCTCCGACGTCACGACCCCGGCCGTCCTGAATCCGCGCAGGGCGCACGGCCCCGCCGTACGGCGTCGCGCGGGCGTGGCCGTCTGGGCCTCGGCCAGCACCGACACCAGCAACGCGTCATAGTTGGTGGCCAGCCGCGCGGCCTGCCCGTGCTCGTCCCGTAAGGCCAGGCAGAGCCCGCACAGGTGGCCGAGCCAGTCCTTGAACATCCCGCCGCACATGCCGTGCCGACATGGCCGGACAATCCCGAACATATGCCCCCTCATCCCGGTACGGCGGAGCTCACCGTAGCACCGGTGACCTAGGACAGGGGAGAGGCGTCTCAGTGCATGGTGCGCCAGGTCTGCTCCTCGACCAGTTCCCGGCTCCGCCACCCGGCGGGGGTCCGTTCCATCCGGTGGTGGTACCAGCCGCCGCCCTGAAGGATCCCGGCGGGCTTGGCCAGCTCCCGGCTCGGCGAGAGCGTGTCGGTGAACGACGCGCAGACCCGCGCCGAGTCCCCGTCCAGCGTCACCCGGGTGGCCCCGATCAGGTGCAGGCGTCCCGGCCAGTTCGGCAGGACGTCCGCCAGCCACGCCTTGACCTCGGGGAACGGCCCCTTGATCCCGCCCGCGGAGGTGTAGTCGAGCACGGCGTCCGGGGTGAACACCTCGTCGAGCAGGTCCCAGTCGCCGCTGTCCAGCGCGTAGGCGTAGGTCGCGAGGCGGTCGGCGATGGCCAGGTGATCGTCCATGCGCCAAGACAACGCGACGGCGCGCACCCGGACAAGACCCACGTTTCCCGATTGTTATGCGCAACAACAAACTCCGCCCGTGGAGCCCCTTCCCAAGAGGTCCCTGGCGGAATACGTTGCCGCAAACAACATTCAGGGAGGTCTGCCATGCGCAAGGGGATCCTGGGCGCCGCCGCGCTCATCCTGGGTCTGGCCGCCTGCGGGGGCGAGAGCGGCACGACCGCCGGCACCACCGCGACGACGGGAGCCACGACGGCCGCCGCCAAGCCGGGCAAGGTCGGCGTCATCCTGCCCGACAGCAAGTCCTCGGCCCGCTGGGAGACGGCGGACCGCAAGTTCCTGGGAGAGGCGTTCACCGCCGCCGGGGTCGCCTTCGACATCCAGAACGCCCAGAACGACAAGAACGCGTTCCAGACCATCGCCGACCAGATGATCACCAACGGCGCGACCGTGCTGATGATCGTCAACCTCGACAGCGGCACCGGCAAGACCGTCATCGACAAGGCCAAGGCGCAGGGCGTGCCCACGATCGACTACGACCGCCTCACGCTCGGCGGCAACGCCTCCTACTACGTCAGCTTCGACAACACCAAGGTCGGCACCCTCCAGGGCGAGGGCCTGAGCAAGTGCCTGGCCGACAAGAAGGCCGACAAGCCCATCGTCGCCTACCTGAACGGCTCGCCCACCGACAACAACGCGACCCTGTTCAAGGAGGGGTACGACGGCGTCCTGAAGCCCAAGTTCGACGCCGGCGAGTTCGTGAAGGGCCCCGAGGAGTCGGTGCCCGAGTGGGACAACACCAAGGCCGGCACGCTGTTCGAGCAGATGCTCACCAGCCAGCCGAAGATCGCCGGCGTGCTGGCGGCCAACGACGGCCTCGGCAACGCCGCCATCACCGTCCTGAAGAAGAACAACCTCAACGGGAAGGTCCCGGTCACCGGCCAGGACGCGACCGTGCAGGGCCTGCAGAACATCCTGGCCGGCGACCAGTGCATGACCGTCTACAAGGCCGTCAAGAAGGAGGCCGACGCCGCGGCCAAGCTCGCGGTCGCCCTGGCCAAGGGCGAGAAGCCGACGGCGAGCGGCACGGTCAAGGACTCCCAGACCGGCGCGGACGTCCCCGCTGAGCTCCTCGACCCCCAGCCGATCACGTTCGACACCGTCAAGGACGTCGTGGCCGACGGCTACGTCACCAAGGAGGAGCTGTGCACCGGCGATTTCGCCGCCAAGTGCACAGAAGCCGGAATCAGCTAGCCAACCCCCTCTAGATCCCGAAATTTCGGCTTAAGGTACGGCAAGCGGCCCACAAGGCGGCCTGCCGTACCCTCCTCCGAGGGAGCCCCATGACGACCCCACTCCTCGAAGTACGCGGCCTGGACAAGAGCTTCGGCCCCGTCCAGGTGCTGCACGACGTCGCCTTCTCCGCCTACGCCGGCGAGGTCACCGCGCTCGTCGGCGACAACGGCGCCGGCAAGTCGACGCTCGTGAAGTGCGTCGGCGGCATCCACCCGCTCGACGCCGGCCAGATCCTCTTCGACGGCCGCGACGTCCAGGTGAGCACTCCGCGCGACGCGGGGACGCTCGGCATCGAGATCGTGTACCAGGACCTCGCGCTCTGCGACAACCTCGACATCGTCCAGAACATGTTCCTCGGCCGCGAACGCCGCCGCGGCCTGGTCCTGGACGAGGCGACGATGGAGGAGATGGCCGAGCGCACGCTGTCCGGCCTGTCGGTGCGCACGGTCAAGTCCATCAGGCAGCAGGTCTCCAGCCTGTCCGGCGGCCAGCGGCAGACCGTCGCCATCGCCAAGGCGGTGCTCTGGAACTCGCGCGTGGTCATCCTCGACGAGCCCACCGCCGCGCTCGGCGTCGCCCAGACCGCCCAGGTGCTGGAACTGGTGCGCAGGCTGGCCGACCAGGGCCTGGCCGTGGTGCTCATCTCGCACAACATGAACGACGTGTTCGCCGTCTCCGACCGCATCGCGGCGCTCTACCTCGGCAGGATGGCGGCCCAGGTCCGCACCGCCGACGTGACGCACGCGCAGGTCGTCGAACTGATCACCTCCGGTCGCAGCGGAGAACTGGGGATCGCGCCATGAGCAAGCTCGCGCAGGAAAAAGAGGCCATCATCGCGGCGGTGCAGGCGCCGTCGATCGGGCACAGCGCCCGCGCCTACGGCGAACGGGTCCGCGGCGGCGACATGGGCGCGCTGCCCGCCGTCATCGGCCTGGTCGTGCTGTGCACGGTCTTCGCGATCGCCCGGCCCTCGTTCCTGACCGCCATCAACTTCGCCAACCTGTTCACCCAGGGCGCCGCGGTGACCGTCATCGCCATGGGCCTGGTCTTCGTCCTGCTGCTCGGCGAGATCGACCTGTCGGCCGGCTTCGCCAGCGGCGTCTGCGCGGCGGTGCTGGCCGTGACGCTCACCGACCTCGGCCAGCCCTGGTACGTGGCCGTGCTCGCGGCCATCCTCACCGGCTCGGTGATCGGGGTGGTGCTCGGCTCGCTGGTGGCCAAGGTCGGCATACCGTCGTTCGTCGTCACGCTGGCGGCCTTCCTCGCCTTCCAGGGCGTGGTGCTGATCATGCTGGACGAGGGCACCAACATCTCCATCACCGACCCGGTCATCGTGGCCGTCGCGACCAAGAACATGACCCCCGCGCTCGGCTGGGCCCTCTACGCCGCCAGCGTGGTGATCTACGCCGCGGTCCAGCTCACCAGGGCCCGCAGGAGGGCCGCGCGCGGGCTGGTGGCCGACCCGCTGTCGCTGATCGCCGCGCGGGTGGCCGGCCTCGCGGTCATCGCCGGGCTCGCCGTCTACGCCCTCAACCTGGAGCGCAGCCGCAACCCGCTGACGATCTCGCTCACCGGCGTGCCCATCGTCGTGCCGGTCATCCTGGTCCTGCTGGTCGTGTGGACGTTCGTGCTGCGCCGTACCCCCTTCGGACGGCACGTCTACGCGGTCGGCGGGAACGCGGAGGCGGCCCGCAGGGCCGGCATCGACGTCGACCGGATCAAGATCAGCGCATTCGTGATCTGCTCGTCGATGGCCGCGGTCGGCGGGATCATCGCCGCCTCCCGCGCCAACTCCGTCGACCCGAACACCGGAGGCAGCACCGTCCTGCTGTATGCCGTCGGAGCTGCGGTGATCGGCGGGACGAGCCTGTTCGGCGGCAAGGGCAGGGTCCTCGACGCCGTGCTGGGCGGCGCCGTGGTGGCGGTCATCGAAAACGGCATGGGCCTGATGCAGTACGGTGCCAGCGTGAAATACCTGGTCACCGGATCTGTCCTCTTGCTGGCCGCGGGCGTCGACGCGCTGGCGCGCAGGCGGGCGGCCGCAGCGGGTCTGAGGTGATGCGGGCGGGGCCATCCCAGGAGGACATCAGGCGGCACAACCTCGGCACCCTGCTGCGCCATGTCCACCTGGGCGGGCCGATCTCGCGTGCCGAGCTGACCTCGCGCATGGGCCTGAACCGCAGCACCATCATGGCGCTCACCTCCGACCTGACCGCCGCGGGCCTGGTGCGCGAGGAACTGCCGCGCGAGACCGGCCGCGCGGGCCGGCCGTCGCTGGTGGTGCGCCCGGAGTCGGCGCGCGTCTACGTCTTCGCCTTCGACGTGGGCCCCGACCGGCTGGCCGTCGCCCGCGTCGGCCTCGGCGGCGTGATCCTCGACCGCAGGGAGTCGGTACGGCGGCGCGGCCCCTTCGACCTCCCGGAGCTGACCGGAGAACTGGCCGCCGCGGCCAGGCAGATGCGGCGCAAGGCCCGCCACGACGCCATCTGCGTCGGGGCGGGCGCCGCCGTGTCCGGCGGCGTGCGCAAGAGCGACGGCGTGATCAGGTTCGGCCCGAACCTGCACGCCGACGAGGCCCCCTTCGGCGAGGCCCTGGGCAAGCGGCTGGCGTTCGGGCTGCCGGTGAGCGTGGGCAACGACGCGAACCTGGCCGCGCTGGCCGAGCACAGCCGGGGCGTGGGCGTGGGCGTGCGCGACCTGGTCTATTTGCACGGGGACGTGGGCGTCGGGGGCGGCATCATCGCCGGCGGCCACCTGCTCGGCGGCCACGACGGCTACGGCGGCGAGATCGGCCACATGGTCATCAACCCGGGCGGACGCCAGTGCGCCTGCGGATCACGCGGCTGCCTGGAGGCGGAGGCGGGGGAGCGGGCCCTGCTGGAGGGCGCGGGCCGGAGCCCTGAGGAGGGCCACCAGGGCCGCGACGCGGTGCGCGGCGTGGTCGACGCCGCCGACCGCGGCGACATCGTCGCCCAGGAGGCGCTGCGCCAGGTCGGCGACTGGCTGGGGCTGGGCGTGGCGAACCTGGTCAACGTGTTCAACCCGGAGATGGTGATCTTCGGTGGCATGCTGCGCGAGGTCTACCTGGGCTCGGCCGCCCAGGTGCGCAGCCGCCTGGCGGTCAGCGCCCTGGCGCCGCAGCGCGAGAAGCTGCGCCTGCGCACCTCGGCGCTGGCCGACGACGCGACCCTGGTGGGCGCCGCCGAACTGGCCTTCGCCCACGTGCTGTCCGACCCGCTGGAGGTCCTGGCCAGAGCCGGCGGCTGAGCGCGCCCGAAGCCGCCCCGCCGGTGTTCTCCATGCTGACGTGGACCGCGGTTCAGAGAACGCGCGACTTCGGCGCCCTCCAGGTGTTGCAGTACTGCGCGGAACGCCCGCTGTAACCGCGATTCTGCCAATAGGCGAGATTGGCGGGCCGGCCGTGCGTCTTGCTCTCCCCGGCCCTGCGGACCGAGCCCATCCATTCGTCCCAGGTGATGCCCGGGTTGATGGAGCCGAGGGCGGCGCTGTAGAAGGCGCCGGCGAAGCACTCGGCCTGCATCTCCAGGCGGTGGCTGAGGATCGTGCGCGCGCCGCCCGAGGAGCGCCAGTACATGGCGTTCTGCGCGGTCAGGATGCCGGTGAGGTGCTGGACGTGGTGTCCCCACTCGTGCGCGACCGAGTGCGCGATGTTCATCTTGAACGGGTCGGTCAGGTCCCTCTTCATGATCCGGATGACGACCGTGCGCTGCATCGGGCAGTACTGCGCGCCGTTGCTGGTGATCTTCCCGCAGACCGACCGGCTGCCCGTGGTCACCTGCACCTTGGGCGGCGTGTACCGCAGCCCGGCGGCCCTGAACCTGGCCGCCCAGAAGCGGTTGGCGCAGCGGGCCATGCCGGTGTGGAAGGCTCGGAGCGAGGCGGCGCTTCCCCTGCGGATCTCCGGGACGGCGCACGAGAGCGCGGGCGCGGTGCCGGAGCGGTAGATCTTGTTCTGGGTCAGTACGGCGGGCGGCACGGTGGCCGCCGGTTCTGCCGAGGCGCTGGCCGTACCGGAAAAGGTCAGACCCGCGATCATGCACACAGATGCCGCAATAAGGGGAAGTCGCACGATCGCGGATCCTAGACCAGTTCGGGGCGCCGCGGTCAGGAGACCCGGGATTTCGGCGCCGCCCAGGTGTTGCACGCGCTGGGGGACTCGGCGTCGAAGCCGCGCTTGAGCCACCAGGCGATGTTCTTGGCCTTGCCGTGGGAGCGGAAGTCGTAGCCGTTCTCGGCGACCTTCACGATGTAGCGGAAGTCGAACTCGCGCCGGCCGAGCGAGTGCCATACCGAGCCGATGAACGCGCCCGACAGGCATTCGGCCTGCAGCTCGACCCGGCGACTCTCGTCGTACAGGCGGGCCTTGCTCTTGCCCTTGACGTTGTCGACGATGCGCAGCATGCCGGTGAGCTGCTGGATGTGGTGGCCGTACTCGTGGGCCAGGACCTCCATCAGGAACAGCTCGAACGGCTCGGCCAGGATGGCCTCGTCCAGCAGGAAGGTGATCTTCCGGTTCTTCGTGCAGTAGATGGCCTGGGCGCCCTGCGGGAACCGGCCGCACGAGGTGCGCGCGCCCGGCTTGGCGATGACCTCGAAGCCCGGCTTGCTGAAGGGGATGTTCTTCTTGGCGAGCTGCCTGCTCCACGAATCGTTCAGGCAGTCCATGAGGAACTCGAGATAGACACGGGCGCCGTCCAGGTCCCCGCTCTGGACCGGCTGCTCGTCACATTCCTTGAGCTCCAGCGCACCTGTCTTATAGACCGGGTTCTTGGTCAGCACCGGTGAGTAGGAAGGGGGAGCGGCGTGGGCCACACCGGTGAACAGCACGCTCGCCAGGGCGCCAGAAATGAGCGCCAAGAAGGGGGTACGCATGAGAAGGCACCTTATTTGGCGCATATGCGGTTGGTAAAGCACATTGCGGCCCGAGCCCCCTTCGAGGGGCTCGGGCCGCAATATCCTGATATTTCGGGTGGAACTAAGAAACTAGGCGACGTAGCGAGCGGAGACCTTCCAGGTGTTGCAGGCGCCCACCTGGCCGGAGTTGAAGCCGCGGTTCATCCAGGCGGCCTGCGAGGAGCCCTTGCCGTGGTCGTTCTGCGCCCAGGCCTTGTGGCCGTTCTGACGGAACCACTGGACCGTCCTGTCCCACTCGTCCTGGTTGACGGGCAGGGAGTCGGCCACCGTGTTCATGAAGACCGCGGAGAAGCACTCGGCCTGGAGCTCCGAGCGCCGCGACAACTGGAGCTGCATCGACTTGCCCGAGCTGTTGCGGGCCGCCCAGTAGTAGTTCCAGATGCCGGAGATCTGCTGGACGTGGTGACCGTACTCGTGCGCCATCAGGCGGGTGATGCCCAGGGCGTACGGGTTACGGAGCTGCGTCTTGGTGATCAGCATGTACATCGTGCGGTCGCCGGAGCAGTAGAGGCCGTCGGCCCCCGAGCTCCACGGGCCGCAGGCGGTGCGGACCTTCTTGGTGACGATCCGCAGACGCGGCTTGCTGAACGACAGGCGCGCCTTGCGGAACTGGGTGCTCCAAGAGGCGTTCAGGCAGTTGGTGACGCGCTGGAGGAAGCGCTTGTAGGCGGCGGTGCTGCCACGGGGCAGGTCGCCGGGGGAACAGTTGGAGTCGGCGAGCCGGCCGGTGCGATACAGCGGGTTCGCCGTCGCGGCTGCTTTGCCACGGGGCGGCGCTGCCTGCTGGAGCTGGAGCTGGGCCCCCTGGTTGGCGGGCTTCGCCTCGGCGGTCGCCGTACCCACGCCCGCCAGAGCAAGCACCAGCCCAGCGGCCACGAGTGACGAGAGTTTCCTCATGGGGAGAGTGTTCATAGTGAGGGAAAGACTAGGTCAAGATCGGACAAATGTGGGCTGATTTGACTCGATGCAGTCAGTGCGGGGGGCACGAACTAGACTCGTGCGCAGTGGCGAGCACGAGCAGGAGGGGCTGATTCCGTGAGCGGGCTGCTGAGCTCAATCAAGGGACCGGAGGACGTCAGAAGGCTCGGAGCGGCGCAGTTGCCGAGGCTCGCGGGGGAGATCCGCGACCTGCTCGTCGACTCGTGCGCGCGCTTCGGCGGACACCTGGGACCCAACCTTGGTGTCGTGGAACTCACGATCGCGGTGCACCGGGTCTTCGACTCTCCGCGCGACCCGATCATCTGGGACACCGGCCACCAGGCCTACGTCCACAAACTGCTCACCGGCCGGCTCGAAGGCTTCGAGGCGCTCAAGCAGGAGGGCGGCCTGTCCGGCTACCCGAGCCAGGCCGAGTCCGAGCACGACTTCGTCGAGAACTCCCACGCCTCCACCGCGCTGTCCTACGCCGACGGCCTCGGCAAGGCGTTCAAGTTGCGCGGCGAGGCCGACCGCAGGGTCGTGGCCGTCATCGGCGACGGCGCGCTGACCGGCGGCATGGCCTGGGAGGCGCTCAACAACATCGCCGCGATCAAGGACCTCCCGGTCGTCATCGTGGTCAACGACAACGGCCGCTCCTACTCGCCGACCATCGGCGGGCTGGCATCCCACCTGTCCTCGCTGCGCGTCAACCGCCGCTACGAGGACATGCTGGAGTTCGTCAAGGACAAGATCGGGAACGTTCCCGTCCTCTACGACGCCCTCCACGGGATCAAGAAGGGCGTCAAGGACGTCATCGCACCGCAGGTCATGTTCGAGGACCTCGGCCTGAAGTACCTGGGTCCCATCGACGGTCACGACGAGCAGGCGATGGAGGCCGCGCTGCGCAAGGCGCGCGACTTCGGCGGCCCGGTCATCGTCCACGCCCTCACCCAGAAGGGCCGCGGCTACTCCCCGGCGGAGAACCACGACGAGGACCAGATGCACGGCCCCGGCGCCTTCGACAAGTCGACCGGCCTGGAGAAGCCGAAGCCCCGCATCTGGACCGACGTGTTCAGCGAGGAGATGGTCAAGCTCGGCCGCGAGCGCTCCGACATCGTCGGCATCACCGCCGCCATGCTCCACCCGGTGGGCCTGGCCGCCTTCGCCGAGTCATTCCCCGACCGCATCTACGACGTCGGCATCGCCGAGCAGCACGCCCTGACCAGCGCCGCAGGCCTCGCGCTCGGCGGCATGCACCCCGTCTTCGCCGTGTACGCCACCTTCCTCAACCGCGGCTTCGACCAGTTGCTGATGGACGTCGCCCTGCACAAACTGCCGGTCACCATGGTGCTCGACCGCGCCGGCGTCACCGGCGACGACGGGGCCAGCCACAACGGCATGTGGGACCTGTCCATTCTCCAGGTCGTCCCCGGGCTGCGGATCGCGGTGCCGCGCGACGGCGAGCGCATCGTCGAGCTGCTGCGCGAGGCGGTCGCCGTCACGGACGCCCCGACCGTGCTGCGCTACCCGAAGGGCGCGCTGGCCGAGACCGTCGAGCCGGTCGGCAGGCTGGGCGAGATGGACCTCCTGCGCACGGCCGAGTCGGACGAGCCCGACGTACTGCTGGTCGGCGTGGGCCCGATGGCGCACATCTGCCTGGACGCGGCCAAGCTGCTCGACGCCCAGGGCATCAACGCCACGGTCGTCGACCCGCGCTGGGTCAAGCCGCTCGACGAGGCCCTGGTCGTGGCGGCCGGCGCGCACAAGCTGGTCGCCGTGGTCGAGGACAACGGCAAGGTCGGCGGCGTGGGCGACGCGGTCTCCCGGCTGCTGCGCGAGGCCGACGTGGACGTGCCCGTCCGCTCCTACGGCATCCCGCAGCGCTTCCTCGACCACGCCAAGCGCGCCAAGATCCTCGGCCAGATCGGCCTCACCGGGCAGGACCTCGCCCGCGAGATCACCGAGGCGATCGCCAAGCGCGGCGCCCCCATCGAGAGCCCGACCGCCCGCAACTGATCCACCCGCGCGCCGCCGTGCCCCGCACGGCGGCGCCGAACGGCCCCCAGGTCGGCATGACATCGGGGTAAACGGGCACTGACTGATCGTGGACATCTTTCGCACCAAGAGTGTCGAGCAGTCGATCCAGGACACGGAGGCTCCGGAGCACCGGCTGAGAAAGCGCCTGACCGCCACCGACCTCACGGTCTTCGGCATCGGCGTGATCGTCGGCACCGGCATCTTCGTGCTGACGGGCCAGGTGGCCAAGCAGACCGCGGGACCCGCGGTGGCCCTGTCCTTCATCGTGGCGGCCGTCGTGTGCGGGCTGGCCGCGCTGTGCTACGCCGAGTTCGCCTCCACGCTGCCCGTGGCGGGTTCCGCGTACACCTTCTCCTTCGCCACGCTGGGCGAGTTCCCCGCCTGGGTCATCGGCTGGGACCTGATGCTGGAGATGGCGCTGGCCGCGGCCGTGGTGGCGGTCGGCTGGTCGGGGTACTTCGCCTCGCTGATGTCGTCGATCGGGCTCACGCTGCCCGGCTGGATGGCGGGCGACACCCCGGTGATCAACGTGCCGGCGATGTTGATCGTGCTGATCCTGACCGCGATCCTGGTGGCCGGCATCAAGCTGTCCTCGCGGGTCAACCTCGTCATCGTGATCATCAAGGTCGCGGTGATCCTGCTGGTGATCGTGGCGGGCTTGTTCTTCGTGAACGCGGCCAACTACACGCCGTTCATCCCCGACCCGATCTCCACACCGGCCGTCGAGGGACTGAAGGCGCCGCTCATCCAGGTGCTGTTCGGCATCACGCCGGTGGCCTTCGGCGTGATCGGCATCTTCTCGGCCGCCGCGATCGTGTTCTTCGCGTTCATCGGCTTCGACATCGTGGCGACGGCCGCGGAGGAGACCATCGAGCCGCAGCGCGACCTGCCGCGCGGCATCATCGGCTCGCTGCTCGTCTGCACGGTCCTGTACGTGGCGGTCTCGCTGGTCGTGGTCGGCATGCAGCCCTACAGCCAGCTCAGCACGACGGCGCCGCTGGCCGACGCCTTCACGGCCGTTGGTCAGAACTGGGCCGCCGCGCTGATCAGCATCGGCGCCATCGCCGGCCTCACCACCGTGGTGATGATCCTCATGCTGGGTCAGAGCCGGGTGCTGTTCGCGATGTGCCGTGACGGCCTGCTGCCGCGCGGCCTGGCGAAGGTCCATCCCAAGTACGGCACGCCCGCCCGCCTGACGATCATCATCGGCGTGGTGACGGCCCTGCTGGCCGGGTTCATCTCGCTCGGCGCACTGGCCGAACTGGTCAACATCGGCACGCTCTTCGCGTTCGTCGTCGTCTCGATCGGCGTGGTCATCCTGCGCAGGACCCGCCCCGACCTGCACCGCGCCTTCCGCACCCCGATGGTCCCGCTGCTGCCCATCCTGTCGGTGCTGGCCTGCCTCTACCTGATGCTCAACCTTCCGGTGGAGACGTGGCTGCGCTTCCTGATCTGGATGGTCATCGGCGCCGCCCTCTACTTCCTGTACGGCTACCGCCACAGCCGCGCCCAGCGCCTCAGGCCGGGGATCAAGCCCGACCAGTTCCGGTAGGTTCGTGACCCATGGCGGCCATCCACCACACCACGATGACACCCGGCAAGCTGGAGCTGATCGCCGGCTGGCTGCCGAAGCAGAGCTGGCGCGTGCGCGACGCGCCGCCGGGGCTGGTCAAGGCCGGCGGCTTCCGCCTGGACGATCCGGCGGGCGAGGTCGGGATCGAGTTCATGATCGTGGTGGATGCCGCCGCGCCGGAGCCGGTGGCGTACGCTGTGCCCCTGGGGTACCGCGGCGAGGCCCTGGCGGGCGTGCCGGACGAGGCGCTGATCGGGACCGCCGAGCACGGGGTGCTCGGCACCCGATGGGTCTACGACGGCGTCCACGACCCGGTCGTGATGGAGCGCTTGCACGCCCTCCTGGGCGGCGAGGCGATCCCGCAGCAACAGAGCGTGAGCGACACCCCCGACCCGACGGTCACCGTCCAGGGAGCCTGGGCCGCCGGCTCCGGAGTCCTGGTCAACCGCGTCCCCCGGCCGGACTCCGCGCGGCCGCCGGTCGCCCACGTGGTCGCGGGGTGGACCTGGCCCGGCGGAACGGCCGCGCGGGCGGTCGTCGCGTCCCTGGACGCGGTGCCACCAGCCTGATATGTCTGGAACGACGACGCTGGACAGGCTGTCGAGGTGATCTCATGGATCGCGGGCGATTACGCGCACTGACGGCGGGAGCGGTCGTCCTGGCCTCCGGACTGGCGCTGGGCCCGGTTCCCGCCGCCGCTGCGGGCCCGGTCGGCGGCGACTCGCGCGAGGCGAAGGCGTGGGGCTGCACGGTCAGGGCCGTGGTGAGCTGGAACAGGAACACCAACCGCTACACCTACCGGGGCTTCGGCTCCTGCGCCAAGACCCGCAAGATGCGCATCTGGTGCTTCCCCGTCCATCGCCACTGGAACGGGGTCTCGGCCACGTGGCACTCCCACACCGGCTACGAGATCCGGCAGGGGCCGAACGTCACGAGACGGGTGGACACGGGCGCGTCGACGATCGGCGGCGGCAACGAGAACACCTACAAGATCAACTGCAAACTGGAGCTCGACGGCGTCTTCTGGCTGCGGATCAAGGTCGAGACCGGGCCCTTCCACCTCTAACGGTGGCCGAAGGGCCCGGTCCGCACGGTCACGGCACGGAGGCGACGCCCGGCTCCAGGAACCTGGGCTGCGAGATGCCCGCCCTGTCCAGGTACGGGGTGATGCCACCCAGGTGGAACGGCCAGCCCGCGCCCAGGATCATGCACAGGTCGATGTCCTGGGCCGCGGCCACCACGCCCTCCTCCAGCATGAGCCGGATCTCCTCCGACAGGGCCGACAGGACGCGGTGCCGTACCTCCTGCGCGGTGGACGGACGGGTGCCGCCCGCGAACAGCGCCACGGCCTCGGGGTCGAGCGAGAAGTCGGGAGCGTAGACGCCCGGCTTGCCCGAGGCGACGAGCTTGGCCATGTTGGCGCTGACGCCGTAACGCTCGGGGAAGGCGGCGTGCAGCGTCTCCGACACGTGGTGGCCGACGGCGGGGCCGACGAGCTGCAGCAGCGCGAACGGCGTCATCGGCAGGCCCAGGTCGTCGAGCGAGTGCTCGGCGACCTCCAGCGGCGTGCCCTCGTCCACGGCGGCGATGACCTCGCCCATGAAGCGGGTCAGCAGCCGGTTGACCACGAACGCGGGCGCGTCCTTGACCAGCACCGACGACTTGCGCAGCGATTTGCCGACCGCGAAGGCGGTGGCCAGGGTCTCGTCCGAGGTGGCCGTGCCGCGGATGATCTCCAGCAGCGGCATGACCGCGACCGGGTTGAAGAAGTGGAAGCCGACCAGCCGCTCGGGGTGCCTGAGCTCGGCGCCCATCTCGCTCAGCGACAGCGAGGAGGTGTTGGTGGCCAGCACGCACTCGGCGGAGACGTGCTCCTCGACCTCGGCGAACACCTTCTTCTTGACCGCCATGTCCTCGAAGACGGCCTCGATGACGAAGTCTGCGTCGGCGAAGGCGTCCTTGGTGAGCGAGCCGGTGACCAGCGCCTTGAGGCGGTTGGCCTGGTCGCCGGAGATGCGGCCCTTGGACAGCAGCTTGCCGACCTCGGCGTGGACGTAGCCGACGCCCTTGTCGAGCCTGGCCTGGTCGAGGTCGGTCAGCACGACCGGGACCTCCAGGCGGCGGGCGAACAGCAGCGCCATCTGCGAGGCCATCAGCCCGGCGCCGACCACGCCGACCTTGGTGACCTTGCGGGCCAGCGACTTGTCGGGCGCGCCCGCGGGCTTCTTGGCGCGGCGCTGGACCAGGTCGAAGGCGTAGAGTCCGGCGCGCAGCTCGTCGCCCATGAGGAGGTCGGCCAGGGCCTCGTCCTCGGCGGCGAAGCCCTCGTCGCGGGTGGCGGTGCGGGCCAGGGCGACCAGGTCGAGGGCGCGGTAGGGGGCGGGGGAGGCGCCGCGCAGCTTCATGTCGACGAGGAAGCGCGCGTCGTTCACGGCCTTGTCCCAGTCGGCATCCGGATAAGTCGCGCGTTCGACCGAAATATCGCCCTTAATGACCTTTGAGGCCCAGCGGAGTGACTCCTCCAGGAAGTCGGCGGGCTCGAACATCGCGTCGGCCACCCCGAGCTCGAACGCGTCGCGGCCCTTGATCATGCGGTTCTGCGACAGCGGGTTCTCGATGATGAGCTTGAGCGCCGCGGCGGGGCCGATCAGGCGCGGCAGCAACTGCGTGCCGCCCCAGCCCGGCACCAGGCCGAGGAAGCACTCCGGCAGGGCCAGCGCGGGCACGCCCGAGGAGACGGTCCGGTAGGCGCAGTGGAGCGCGATCTCCAGTCCGCCGCCCATCGCCGCGCCGTTCACGAACGCGAACGACGGCACCGACAGCTCGCCCAGCCTGCGGAACACGTCGTGGCCGAGCCTGCCGATCTGAAGCGCCTCCTCGCGGGCGCGCACCAGCGCGGCGCCCTTGAGGTCGGCGCCGACGCCGAAGATGAACGGCTTGCCGGTCACGCCCACGGCGGCCAGGTCGGCGCGGGCCTCGATCGCATCCAGCGCCTCGCCCAGCGAGGTGAGCCCACCGGGGCCGAACGTGTTCGGCTTGGTGTGGTCGAAGCCGTTGTCCAGGGTGATCAGCGCCATGATCCCGGCGCCGTCCGGCAGCTCGACGTCGCGCACCAGCGCCTTGGTGACGACCTCGTCCTCGAACAGGTCCTTGATGCTCATGCGAGGTTCTCCCAGATCACGGTGCCGCCCATGCCCATGCCGACGCACATGGTGGTGATGCCGTAGCGGACGTCGGGCCGCTCGGCGAACTGGCGCGCGAGCTGCGTCATCAGCCGTACGCCCGAGGAGGCCAGCGGGTGGCCGAAGGCGATGGCGCCGCCGTACGGGTTGACCTTGTCCTCGTCGATCCCGAAATGGTCGAGGAAGGCGAGCACCTGCACGGCGAAGGCCTCGTTGATCTCGAACAGCCCGATGTCGGAGACGTCCAGACCGGCCAGGCGCAGGGCGCGCTCGGTCGACGGGATCGGGCCCACGCCCATGACCTCGGGGTCCACGCCGGCGAAGGCGTAGGAGACCAGGCGCATCTTGGCGCCGAGACCGAGCTCCTCGGCGACGTCGGCGGCGGCCACGACGCAGCCGGTGGCGCCGTCGTTGATGCCGGAGGAGTTGCCGGCCGTGACCCGGCCGTGCGGGCGGAAGGGGGTCTTCAGCGTCGCGAGCGCCTCGACCGTCGTGCCGGGGCGCGGCGCCTCGTCCTGTACGGCGAGGCCCCAGCCCTTCTCCGCCGTCCTGATCGCGGTCGGCACCAGGTCGGGCTGGATCTTGCCGTCGGCGTAGGCCTTGGCCGCCTTCTCCTGCGACAGCGCGGCGTAGGCGTCGGCGCGCTCCTTGGAGATCTCCGGGTAGCGGTCGTGGAGGTTCTCCGCGGTCATGCCCATGACCAGGGCGCTGCCGTCCACGAGCTTCTCCGACAGGAAGCGCGGGTTGGGGTCGACGCCCTCGCCCATCGGGTGACGGCCCATGTGCTCGACGCCGCCCGCGATGGCCACGTCGTAGGCGCCGAACGCGATGCCGCCCGCGACCGTGGTCACCGCGGTCATCGCGCCCGCGCACATGCGGTCGATGGCGTAGCCGGGCACGCTCTTGGGCAGCCCGGCCAGCACGGCGGCGGAGCGCCCGATGGTCAGGCCCTGGTCGCCGATCTGGGTGGTGGCCGCGATCGCGACCTCGTCCACGCGCTCGGGCGGAAGGTTGGGGTTGCGGCGGATCAGCTCGCGGATGACGCGGACGACCATGTCGTCCGCGCGGGTCTCCGCGTACAGTCCCTTCGGCCCTGACCTGCCGAAAGGCGTGCGCACGCCGTCGACGAACACGACGTCACGAGAGGAAGGCACGGATTCGCTCCTCGTTGCTGGACAGCTTCCGTGCCTATGCTACTCGCCAGTAACTACTCCGCAGACGAGGGCGGCGAGCAGGAGCGCGCACACCGTCAGGGTGGCCGGCTCCCACAGGTGGGCGCGGGCGCCGAGCAGGGCAAGGACGGCCAGGGCGGTGGCGGTCCAGATGACCGCCTGGCGCCTTTTCCGGTACGGCGGGGCGCCGGTTTTCCCGTCTGGCTGGGTGATGGTTCTCCCGTCTGGCTGGATGGTGGCTGTCTGGTTCGGCTGGGTGATGGTTTTCCGGCTTGGCTGGGTGGTGGCGAAGGGCAGGGTCGGGCGGGCCGCCGGATCGTCGGGGGGTCCGGTGTGGGCTGGGTGGTGGTTGGCCGGGTGGTTCTGGGCTGGGCGGGCTGGGTCCCAGGGGTCGCGTGGGGAGGGGCCTGAGCGGGCTATGGCGCGCAGCGTGGTCAGGGCGCCTCTGGCCCACCAGGTGGCGAAGAAGACGGCGGCCGCGAATCCGGCCAGGGTGAGGAGTTCGACGGCGCGGGCCAGGGTGTCGGCGGTGCCGTACAGGCCGGACTCGCGGAACAGGCGCGGCACCGTGTAGCCGAGCAGCAGCGTCACGACCCAGCACGCGGCCACCCCGAGGCGGCTGAGCGCGCGGGTGAGCGGCGCGGCGGTCACGGCGTAGAGCTCCAGCTCGCGGCGGCGCACCCTGCGCATGCGCACGCCCCATACCGCCTGCGTGGCCGCCAGCGCGGGCACGGAGGCCAGGGAGAGCAGGAGCGCGGCGATCGCGTACGGCAGCGTCTCCTCCCTGGTCGCGGCCCGTTCGGCGAGCATCTGGACGGCGGCGGGCAGCGCGATCGAACCGGAGAGCGCGATGAGCGCGATCCGGCGCGCGGCCCGGGCGTGCGCGCGCAGCCCGGTCACCACCCGCGCGCCGGGGAAGGGGGATGTCTCGGTCGACAGCATGACGTCATCATGCTGTCGCCGAACGTGTTCGTGCAGGTGAATGGGCTACTCGGATGGAGCCCTAGATCCCTCGTAGACGATCAGGTCGAGGAGGCCGGGGAAGCGGTCGTCGAGGTCCTCGCGGCGCAGCCTGATGTAGAGCTTGCGGCCCTCGGGGCGCTGGCAGATGACGCCGCTCTCGCGCAGGACCCGCCAGTGGGCGGTCAGGGTCGACTTCGGCACGTCGGGCAGGATCGAGCCGCAGAACTCCTCCTCCTGCGAGGTGGCCAGCTTGCGCACGATCGCGGCGCGGACCGGGTGCCCGATGGCGGCCATCACATCCACCAGGTCGATCTGGTCGCGCGTCGGATGCAACATACGGCTCATTGTACGCATCTCCCGAACAGTGATTTGACATCCACGGTACGTCCGTACGAGGATTCCGTACTGTCAAACGGTACCTCGTCGAGGTGGGGGTTGGGTCGCGTGTACGACGTGGTCATCGCGGGCGGCGGGCCCGTCGGGATGTTGCTGGCCGGGGAGCTCGGGTTGCAGGGGGTTCGGGCGCTGGTGCTGGAGCGGCTGGCCGTACCGTCGGGGGAGTCCAAGGCGGGGACGCTGCACGCGCGCACGGCGCAGAGCCTCGACCGGCGCGGGCTGCTGGAGGCGGTGGGGCGGGCGAGCTACGGCAGCCTGCGCTTCCACTTCTCCGGGATGTTCGGGCTGGATCTCGGGGCGGTGACCGGCGACGGGCCGAGCCTGGTGGGCAGCCCGCAGGCGTGGGCGGAGCAGGTGTTCGCGCGCCGGGCAGCGGGGCTGGGGGCGGAGATCCGGCGGGGGCAGGAGGTCACCGGGCTGGTCCAGCACGACGACCGGGTGGTGGTGACGGTCGGAGGGCGGGAGGTGGAGGCGCGGTTCGTGGTGGGCGCCGACGGGGCGCGCAGCGTGGTGCGCAAGGCCGCCGGGATTCCGTTCACGGGGACGGGGGCGCGGGTGGCGGCCCTGATGGGAGACGTGCGGCTGGAGGACCCCTACGGCCTGCCCGGCGGCTACCACCGCACGCCCAGAGGCTGGCTGATCGCCTGGGTGAACCCCGCCGGGCACAGCCGCATCACCACCTACGACTTCCGCGCGCCCCACGCCGACCGGGAGGCGCCGGTCACGCTGGAGGAGTTGCGGGAGGCGGCCGAGCACATCGCGGGCGTGCCCGTGCCCATGCGCGATCCGCGCGCCCTGTCCCGCTACGGCGACGCCGCCCTGCAGGCCGAGCGGTACCGATCCGGCCGGGTCCTGCTGGCGGGGGACGCGGCGCACGTGCACTTCCCGTGGGGCGGGCAGGGTCTCAACACCGGTCTGGAGGACGCGGTCAACCTGGGGTGGAAGCTGGCGGCCGAGGTTCAGGGACGCGCGCCGGACGGCCTGCTCGACAGCTACCACGCCGAGCGGCACCCGGTGGCCGCGCGGGTGCTGTGGAACGTCAGGGCCCAGACCGCGCTGGCCAACCCGGATCCGTCGGTGGATCCGCTGCGGGAGCTGTTCGCGGAGCTGATGGGCCTCGACGAGGTCAACGCCTATCTGAGCGGGATGATCAGCGGCGTCGACACCGCCTACGACGTCGGCGTGCCGGGGGCGGGGCGGATGCTCGCCGATCTGGCGATCAAGACCGACGACGGGGACGTGCGCCTGGCGGAGTTGCTGCGTTTCGGCCGACCGTTGTTCCTCGACCTGGCCGGGCGCGACGATCTCGCCGACGCGGTGGCGGGATGGCCGGTCGAGGTGGTCAGGGGCAGGGCGGAGCACGAGGCGGAGGCCCTCCTGGTCCGTCCCGACGGTTACGTGGCGTGGACCTCGCGGGCCGGGACCGACACGCTGGGTGAGGCCCTGGGACGCTGGTTCAAACCTGTTACGGACGACTATTTGTGGTGATCGAGTGAAATTTCCGGACAAGAGGTGGTGGAGTCTGTTAGGAAGGTCGCGATCCACACCCGGTAGCTAGAGAGGTACACCGTGTCGCGCGACGAGAAGGACAGACCATTCGAGGACGAGCAGGGCAGGTCGTTAAACCCGGACATGACCGGCGACGTGCTCTCCGACCGGTGGGAGACGGACGCCGCGGACACCGACGAGCAGCCGGCCGTCGTGCTCAGCGAGACCTACCACCTGCCGCCTGACGCGGGGACGCCCGGGGAGCGTTCTGAGACCTATCACCTGCCTGAGCCGGACGCCCTGGGCAACCAGGACATCCTCCTCGACCAGAGCGCCCTGCCGAGCCACGCCGACCCGGCCGACCCGCTGGACCTGAACACCGGTGCCGCGGCGGCCTACGAGCCCGGCACGCCGGGTTACGAGGCCGGCGCGTCCTACGAGCCGGGAACGGCTTATGAGCCCGGAACGGCTGGCTACGAGTCGGGCGCGACGGGACCTGGATACGACGCCGGAGCCGCGGGGGCCGGTTACGACGCCGTATCGGGACGCGACGGGGACCGCGACGAGGACGACCCGGGTTACCTGCCGCTGGACAAGTCCTATGAGCGTCCGTTCGGTGACGATGACGACGGGCCGCGCCGGGGTTTCCTGGGCTCGGGCTGGAGTGGGTCCGACGACCCGGATTCCGGGCAGCAGGAGGTGCGCCGCCGTACCAAGAAGCTGATCGTCGCGGCGGCGGCCGTCGTGGTGGTGGGTGTGGGCGCGGGCTGGATGCTGACCGGCTCCGGCTCCGACGACTGCACCGGCGCACAGTGCACCAGCGCTGGCCAGGTGAGCACCCCGGTGGCCCCGCCGTCGGAGGAGACGGAGGACCCGGCCGACCAGCCCATCGAGTCCACCCCTGAACCCGACATGTCCGAGTCCGTCACCCCGACGCCGACGGTAAGCCGCGCCCGCGCCCCCCGCACCCCCGCGCCCCGCGCCACCCCGACCCGCGAACAGGACCCCACCCCCAAGGCGACCTCGAAGGGCACCCGCGCACCGGAGACCAAGGACCCGGTCACCGACACGGCCAACGAGCCCCAGCAGCCACGCGCCACCGAGGCCCCGTCCGCCAAGGAGACCACCCAGCAGCCCACCGAGGCCCCCACCACCTCCGCCCCGGCTCCCCAGCCGACGGAGAGCAAGAAGCCCGGCGGCCTCCTGGACTGGCTGTTCGGCTGACGAACGACCGGGGCTCGCATGGCAGGACGAGCCGCGGCCCGACAACGCGGACGACCAAGTCGTCCGCGTTGTCGCCGCATCCATGTAACCTTTCCGCCTTCCCGCAGCCGTCCACCCACCAAGCCGCGCCATCCGCCCGGCCCCACCTGTGCGGCGCGCTGTCTTCGGACCCGTTCGCCCACCGCGCTGCCCCCGTCCGATGCGCCCCGCTGTCCGCCTCGCCGCCACGTGCGGCCGGCCATCCGTTACGGCACTGCCGCCCCACCGCCACCCGCCGACGTGAGCTCGCGTGTCGTGGGGATCGCTTCTCACGTCGGACGACCTCCCCACCGTCACGGCCCTGCGGTAGCCGGCTCGATCGGTGACCACCACCCCTAGAAGCGCCAATCCAGACACCCGGCGCTTCCCACGCTCTCCTCTGCGCGGCAGTTCCGCAGCAGCCTTTGATGCCCGAGCCCGAGCCCGAGCCCGAGCCCGCAACCCGGTGCGCGGGTCCGGTTGGTTCTTGTGGTTGGGGTTGAGATGGGGAGCGAGGGGAGGGCGGTCTCTGGCAGACTGGGAAATCGCTTTCCAGGAGGTGTCGTGGTCACCCTCGAAGATGTGGCGAGGCAGGCGGGTGTTTCGCTGGCGACCGCCTCGCGTGTGCTGAACGGCAGTACCCGCCAGGTGGGCGCCGGCCTGCGCGCCCGCGTGGAGCAGGCCGCCGACGAGCTCGGCTACCGGGCCAACATCGCGGCCCAGACCCTGGCCAGAGGCGCCAGCAACGTGATCGGCATAGTGGTGCACGATCTCACCGACCCGTACTTCGCGGCGCTGGCCGACGGTGTCATGCGAGCCGCGGCCGGAGAGGGCCTGCTGGTCATGGTCGGCACCACCCACCGCGACCCCGAGCAGGAGATCGCCTACGTCGCCACGCTCAACGCGCAACGGGTGCGGGCGGTGCTGCTGGTGGGTTCGCGACTCGACGACCCCGAGGTCACCGCACGCCTGCGCACCGAACTCGACCGCTACCTGTCCAGCGGCGGCCGCGTCGCCTGCGTCGGCCAGGACCTGCTCGGCGTCGACACCGTGGCGCCGGCCAACAGGGAGGGCGCGGCAGCACTGGCACGTTCGCTGGCCGAGCTGGGCCACACCGAGTTCGCCGTCCTGGCCGGCCCCCCGCGACTCACGACCGCCGCCGACCGTTGCACCGGCTTCGTCACCGCCATAGAACACCTGGGCCTCCCCACCCCCCGCATCATCCACGGCCCCTTCGACCGCGACGGCGGCTACCAGGCAGCACAGGAGACCGGTGACGCCACCTGCGTGTTCGCGGTCAACGACGTCATGGCCGTAGGCGCCCTTGCCGCCTACCGGGAGCGGGGCGTGCGCGTACCGGAGGACGTGTCGGTGGCCGGCTTCGACGACATCGCCACCCTGCGCGACCACACACCCGCACTGACGACGGTACGGCTGCCGCTGGCCGACATGGGCTCCCGCGCTCTGGAACTGGCCCTCACCTCATCAGAAAAGCCGGTGGTGGAGCCGGTCCAGGGCGAGGTGGTCCTACGCGAAAGCGTCCGCCACCTCTGATGCCCACCCGACACCCCACCCCATATCCCCGCCCCGGCAAGCGCCCGAGCCCCACTCAGGCAAACTTCCCCGCCTCGCGGCTCCGCCCACCCGCACGTCGGCCGGAACCCCGTCACCCCGTTATGGCCCCTGCCCCTCCGCATCCCGCCCCCGCCTTATAGCCACCGCGGCCACGCAACTCCGCACCTTCACAACCCCCGCCCTAGCCCCGCGACTCCCGCACCTTCACAACCCGCCCTAGCCCCGCGACTCCCTCGATCGCCCATCCCGCCACGGCCCGCAACCAGCCCGGCGCCCACGCCCAAGCCCTGATCTTTCGCCTTGACCCAGCCCTAGGGAGAACACTGTGAAACTGTCCGTCAGCACGCTGGGAATGCCGGGCGACAAGCTCGACCGGGCGATCGAGGTGGCCGTGGAACATGGCTGCCAGGGGCTGGAACTGCGGCTGCATCCCGACACCGGCGTACACGCTGGGCTGAGCCGCGACGAGCGTGCGGCGGCGCGGAAGGCGGTGGAGAGCGCGGGTCTGGAGATTTCCGCGTTGGCGGGATATGTGCGCATATGTGAGCCAGGCCCCGACGAGCCCCTCGTCGACGCGCTGCTCGCCGACCTCAGGCTCGCATCCGACCTGGGGGCGCCGGGCGTGCGGGTGTTCCCGCGCGGCGACGACCCGGCCGTCGGCGCCCGCCGCCTCCAAGCAGTCTCCGGTACGGCACGCGAACTCGGCCTACGCGTCCTGGTGGAAACCCACGACCTGATGGCCACCGGCGCCAAGGTCGCCGAACTCCTGGACGCCAGCGCCTCCCCGGACACCACGGCCGCCCTCTGGGACCTCCTGCACCCGTGGCGCCACGGCGAATCCCCCGCCGACACCCTGTCCGCCCTGGGCTCCCACCTGGCGTACGTGCAGGTCAAGGATGCGGTCTCGGCCAACGACAGCACGCCGGTGCCGATGTGGTCAGGCTCTGTACCGCTGGACGAGTCCGGCGAACTGCTCCGGTCCGCAGGCTATGACGGATGGGTGTCCCTGGAGTGGGAGCGCACCTGGTACCCACAGGTGGCCCCGGTGGAGGAGATCCTCCCCGGCGCCGCCGAGTGGGTACGCCGCTACCACCCCTAACCCGCCCGCCCCCTCCGCCCGGCAGACCTCCCCCTCTCCAGCCCATCAGACCACCCGCCCGCTCCCGGTCACCCTTGCCGGCCGCGCGGCATACGTTGCCCACTCAAGATGCACTGTTGCGCGGCCTGCACGGCTACGGAACTTACTTGGCCTCGCGCGGGCGTTCCCGGGTCACATGACTGTGGGCCGGCCAGACTGCGGGGTCCTGCGGCTGGCCGATGCGTGGGCGCATGTGGCAGGCGTCGCGGTGCCGGGCGGTGGTGGGGTGGTGGGGCGCGCGTAGGGTGGCGGCGGTGTCTCGGGATGGGGCGGTGGAGATGGGAGTCGTGTGAAGGACAAAGTGCTTGTCGTCGGCATGGACGGTCTGCGGTTCGATCGGTTGCTGGCGTTGCGTCCCAAGGTGCTCATGGGACTGCTGGAAAACGGTGTCTATGGGACCAGTCTGCTGCCGTATGGGGAGCTTGAGGGGGTTGTCACGGGGGCCAAGGGGGAGGTCGTGGCGCTGGGGGAGCGGGCGATCGTGTCCCGTACTGACTCGGGGCCGGGGTGGTCGTCGATCGCTACGGGGGTTTGGCCGGATAAGCACGGAGTGGTGGATAACAGCTTCACTGCGCCTGATTTCGTGAAATATCCGGACTTCCTGACTCGGGCCAAGCTGGCCAACCCCTTGCTGACCACGTCGGCCATGTTCTCGTGGGCGGCTTTGGCGGAGCACGGGGCGTTCGGACCGGAGATCGACACCCGCGAGGTCCTGGACGGCTTCGCCATCACCTTCACCGAGGGCGACAGGCAGATAGCCGACCTGGCCGAACGCCACTTCGCCGAGCAGGCTCCCGACCTAGCCTTCGTCTACTTCGGCGACACCGACGAGGTGGCCCACCGCCTGGGTCCCCATTGCCCGGAGTACGCAGACGCCCTCCACACTCAGGACAACTACCTGGGCCGCATCCTCACCTCGATCAGGAACCGCCCCGCCGAACGCTGGACGATCCTGGTCACCACCGACCACGGCCACCTGGACGAAGGCGGACACGGCGGAACCTCCACCGAGGAACGCACCACATTCGTGATCGCCGCCCGCCTGGGCGAGAACCTCGGCGGCCGCATCCTCCCCGAGGCCCGCCTGGTGGACATCGCACCCACCGCCCTGACCCAGTTGGGCATCACCATCGCCCCAGCCTGGAACCTGGACGGCCGCCCCCTACCCCTCTGACCACCCTGGCTGCTCCGGGGAACTGCCAACGCCTGGTTCCCCGGAGCAAGCGGTGCAACAGGAGTGACGCTGAGGACGGGCAGGGGCCGAGGGATGCCCCCAAGAGTGCGGGTGCGAGGTGGCCTGAGGCACGAAGGCACGTGGACGTGGAGGCGCGGGAAAGCAGGGCGCAGGCACGGGCGCGGGGGCGCAGGGCGCGGAGGCGCAGGGCGCGGAGGGCGCGGGGCGCGGGGCGGTCCAGCGGGGTGGCCCAGGGCGCGAGGGTGCGAGGGCGTGGGGGTGCGGGGCGCGGGCGGTCCAGGCGGGTGGGGCGCTGCGGGGTGGCCGAGGGCGCGAGGGTGCGAGGGCGCGGTGTGGGGGTGCGGGGCGCGGGCGGTCCCTGCGGTGCGGGTGGTGGGGTCGGGGTTTGGGAAGCGACGGGGAACGTGGGCTTGTGTGTGCGGGCAAAATTTTTCATCGCTTGTTGAATTAATGGGATCCAGGCTGCACACTGTGAACGAAGGGTGTCTCCCGGGAGGACGGCGCATGAAAACCGCACTGGAGTTTTCCGAGATCCACTCCGGCATGCTCGCCGAAGTAGGTGGCAAAGCCGCCAACCTGGGTGAGCTCACCAGAGCCGCCCTGCCCGTCCCCCCGGGCTGGGTCCTGACTACGGCCGCCTACCAGCAGGCAGCCGAAGCCGCCGGACTCCAAGGAGTAGAGGGCCAGGACCTGGCCGCCCAAGCGAGAGAACGCCTCCTGCGCACCGACATCCCCACCGAGGTGGCCGAGGAAGTGAGGAAGAACTACGCGGCGCTGGGCGAGGCGGCACCCGTGGCGGTGCGGTCGTCGGCCACGGCCGAGGATCTGCCGTTCGCGAGCTTCGCGGGCCAGCAGGACACGTTCCTCAACGTGGTGGGCCCGGAGGCGGTGCTGGAGGCGGTCCGGAAGTGCTGGGCGTCGCTGTGGACGGACCGCGCCGTCGCCTACCGCGAGTCGAACGGCATCGACCACTCCGCAGTCCGCATCGCCGTGGTGGTCCAGACGATGGTGGACGCGCAGGTGGCAGGGGTGATGTTCACCGCGAACCCGGTCACCGGCCGCAGACGGGAAGCGGTGATCGACGCCAGCCCCGGCCTGGGCGAGGCGGTGGTGTCGGGGGCGGTGAACCCGGACCGGTTCGTGGTGGACATCGCGACGGCCGAGATCCGCGAACGCCACGCCGGTGACAAGAAGGTCGCGATCAGGCCGTTGCCGGGCGGCGGCACCGAGCGCGTCCCGGCCGACGTGGACGGCTTCTGCCTCACCGACGAGCAGGTACGGGCGCTGGCCGAGCTGGGGGCCAGAGTCGAGGCGCACTACGGCTCCCCGCAGGACACCGAGTGGGCGATCGACTCCGCCGGGCGCCTCTGGCTGACGCAGGCCAGGCCGATCACCACCCTCTACCCACTTCCTGAAAAGCGCCCACTTCCTGAAAAGCGCCCACGTCCTGAAAAGTCCGACACGAGGCCCGAGCAGGACGACCTGCGGCCCGAGCGGGACGACCTCCGGCTCTACTTCTCGATCAACGTGGCCCAGGGCGTGATGGGACCGTTCACCCCGATGGGCAGCGCGGCCATCAAGCTGGTCAGCGCGGGCGCCGCCAGGTACGCCGGCTTCCCGCCGGCCGACCCCCACGAGGGCGCGACCCCGGTGGTGGAGGCCGGACAGCGGCTCTGGATCGACCTGACCAAGGCGGCACGCAGCCGCGTAGGCCGCGCCGTACTCCCGAGGATGTTGTCCGTGGCGGAGGCGCGCACGGCGGTGCTGTTCGACGCGCTCCTGGACGACCCGAGGCTGTCGGTGATCTACCCGTCGCGGCGCCCGTTCCTGCGCGTGGTACGGCGGATCGCCCGCGGCGTCGGCGCGCCGAGGCGGGTCCGGTGGGCGATCACCCGCCCGGAACGCGCGCTGGACTACTCGAGGCGCGTGGGCGACGAGCTCACGCGGCGCATGGAACTGCCACCGGACATCTCCCCCCAAGCAAGGATCGACCATGCCGAACGCCTGCTGGGCGTCACCTTCCCGATGATCTTCTCGATCATGCCGATCGTGCTCGCGGGCTACGGGATGTTCGGGCTGGCCTCGAAGCTGTCCGGCGTGCCGATCTCCGACATGCAGGACGTCCTGCGGAGCCTGCCCAACAACCCGACCACCGAGATGGACATGGAACTGTGGCGGCTGGCCACGCGCATCGAACCGTTCGGTGATCGCCCGGTCGACGAGCTCACCCGCCTCTACCAGGAGGGACGGCTGCCCCGCGCGACCCAGGAGGCCATCTCCGGCTTCCTCGCCACCTACGGGCACCGCGGCGTCGCCGAGATCGACCTCGGCGTCAAGCGCTGGTCCGACGACCCGTCGCACATCATCGGCGTGCTGGCCAACTATCTGCGCATGGACGACCGCCTCGCGCCCGACGCCCTGTTCGCACGCGGCGCCGCCGACGCGCGGGCCGCCACCGAGCGCGTCGTGGCCGCCGCCGCGCGCAAGGGCCGCCTGCGCGCCGCGATCGCCGGCCGCGCCCTGGACCGCACCCGCCGCCTCGCCGGGCTGCGCGAACTGCCCAAGTACTACGCGGTGGTGATGCTGGCAGGCGTACGGCGGAGCATGCGCGTCGTCGGCGAGCACCTGGTGGCGCAGGGCGTCCTCGGCACCCCGGACGACATCTACTTCCTCACCTTCCGCGAGGCCCGGACCGCCCTCGACGCGACGAACCACGACCTTCGCGACCTGGTGACCGAGCGCAGGGCGGCGTACGAGCAGGAGACGCGGCGCAGGCACGTCCCGCGCCTGCTGCTGTCGGACGGCACGGAACCGGAGGCGCTCTCGCTCGCCGCCGCCGACGGCGCCGTCACCGGCACCCCGGCCTCGGCCGGAGTCGCGACCGGCCCCGCCCGCGTGGTCATGAACCCCGAGGGCGCGCACCTGGAGCCCGGCGAGATCCTGGTCTGCCCGTCCACGGACCCCGGCTGGACGCCGTTGTTCCTGACCGCGGGCGGCCTGGTGATGGAGATGGGCGGCGCCATGTCACACGGCGCCGTCGTGGCCAGGGAGTACGGCATCCCCGCGGTGGTCGGCGTCGCCCGCGCCACCGAGCGCCTGACCACCGGCGAGACCGTCACCGTGGACGGCGCCGCGGGCACGATCACTCAGGACACGACCTCCGCGTAACGCCGCTTCATCGAGGCCAGCACCTCGTCCGGATCGGCCGCCCACACGTCGGCGTTGAAGATCTCCACCTCGACGTCGCCGGTGTAGCCGGCGTCGAGCACCGCACGGGTGATCGGCGGGAAGTCGATCACCCCGTCGCCCATCATCCCCCGCCCCAGCAGCACGTCGGCAGGCAGCGGATGCAGGTAGTCGCACACCTGGTAGGACGCGATCCGCGCGCCCGCCCGCGCGATCTGCTCGAACACCTGCGGATCCCACCACACGTGGAAGGTGTCCACGACCACCCCCACCCGCTCGACGGGGTACGGCACGGCCAGATCCAGAGCCTGCCCCAGCGTGGACACGACCGCCCGGTCCGGACAGTAGATGGGATGCAGGGGCTCCAGCGCCAGCCGTACGTCCCGCTCCCCGGCGTAGGGCACCAGCTCGGCCAGCGCCTCCGCCACCCGCTCACGGGACGCGACCAGGTCCCGCGAGACCCCGTCGGCCAAGGACCGCCCGGGAACCACCCCCGGCAACCCGCCCACGACCAGCACCAGGCAGGCCGCCCCCAGCTCGGCGGCCTCGTCGACGGCCCGCCGGTTGTCCTCCAGCGCGGCGGCGAAGGCGGAGGGGCCGGCCGCGGTCAGGAAGCCGCCCCTGCACAGCGACGACACCCGCAGCCCCGCCGCGCGCACGAGTTCGGCGCTGGCGGCCAGCCCCTGCTCGGCCACCTCCTCCCGCCACAGCCCGACGGCCTCCAGCCCGTGGCGCACGCAACCGTCCACGGCCTGGGCGACAGTCCAGCTCTTGGTGGTGCGCTGGTTGAGCGACAGGGGGTTCACAGGCCGTTCACCGCCAGCAGCGCCGTCATGCGGCGTACGGCGAGCTCCTGGTCGGCCAGCAGCCCGGCCTGGTCGGCCAGCCGGAACACCTCCGCCAGATGGGTGATCGACCGGGCCGACTGCGCCCCGTTGACCATGCTGAACGCCGCCTGATGACCGTTGAGCCAGGCGAGGAAGACGATGCCGGTCTTGTAGTGGAACGTCGGCGTCTCGAAGATCTTGCGGGACAGGGCCACCGTCGGCTCGAAGATCTCATCGTAAAGAGCGAGATTCCGGGCGCGGTCCTGCTCGTCGGCGGCCGACTCCGCGGCGGCCAGGGCCTGGAGGGCGGCGGCGGCCGCCGGTGCGATGGCGTCGAAGATGCCCAGAAGCGCGTGGCTGCCCGACTTGATGAGCGACGGGTAGTTGAAGTCGTCCCCGGTGTAGAGCCTGACGCCCGGGGGGAGGGCGGCGCGCAGCCGTACCTCGTGGTCCTCGTCGAGGAGCGAGACCTTGACGCCGTCGACCATCGCGGCGTTGGCGCGGATCAGCTCCAGGAACGACTCGGTGGCCGCCTCGACGTCGCGCGAGCCCCAGTACCCGGCGAGCTGGGGGTCGAACATCTCGCCCAGCCAGTGCAGGATCACCGGCCGCCCGGCCAGGCCGAACAGCTTGCCGTAGACGCGGTGGTAGTCCTCGGGGCCGGTGGCGGTCCTGGCGAGCTGGCGCGAGGCCATGACGATCACCCCGGCGCCGGTGGCCTGGACGGTGTCGATCTGCTCGGCGTAGGCGTCGGCGATCGCCTGGACGGTGTCCGCGCCGGGCGCGTGGTCGGTCCCGGCACCGCAGGCGACGAAATCGGCAGGATCACCCAGTTCGCGGGCGGCGGCGGCGCTGCGGGCGATCAGCTCGCGGGTCGCCGCCCAGTCCAGGCCCATGTTGCGCTGGGCGGTGTCCATGGCGTCGGCGACGCGCAGGCCGTACGACCAGAGGTGGCGGCGGAAGCGCAGCGTGGCGTCCCAGTCGACCGCGGCGGGCGCGCCCGGCGTGTTTTCCCCGAGCGGGTCGGCCACGACGTGCGCGGCCGCGTAGACCACGCGCGCGCCTGGGACGGCGCCGCCCGGCTCGGGCCAGGTCACGGGGGCGCGCAGCGTGTACGCGCCGCCGGGCAGCCGGATCCTCACAGGCCCTCCACCTCGATCCTGCGGCCCTCCGCCGACGAGTGCAGGCCGAGCTCGGCCAGTTGCACGCCGCGCGCGCCCGAGGCGAAGTCGTAGGGGAAGGGCGCGTCCTCCAGCACGTGGCGCAGGAACAGCTCCCACTGGATCTTGAACCCGTTGTCGAACTCCGCGTTGTCCGGCATCTCCTGCCAGTCGTCACGGAAGCGGGCGGTGACCGGAAGGTCCGGGTTCCAGACCGGCTTGGGGGTGCCCGCGCGGTGCTGGATCCGGCAGTCGCGCAGGCCCGCGACGGCGCTGCCATGGGTGCCGTCCACCTGGAACTCCACCAGTTCGTCCCGGTTCACCCGCACGGCCCACGAGGAGTTGATCTGCGCGACGATCCCGCCCTCAAGCTCGAAGATCCCGTACGCGGCGTCGTCGGCCGTCGCGTCATAGGCGACACCCTGCTCGTCGACGCGGGTCGGGATGTGGGTCACGGCCTTGGCGTAGACCGACCGGACGCGGCCGAAGAGGTTCTCCAGCACGTAGTGCCAGTGGGGGAACATGTCCAGGATGATGCCGCCGCCGTCCTCGGCCCGGTAGTTCCAGGACGGGCGTTGCGCCTCCTGCCAGTCGCCTTCGAAGACCCAGTAGCCGAACTCGCCGCGTACCGACAGGATCCGCCCGAAGAAGCCGCCGTCGACCAGCCGTTTGAGCTTGAGCAGGCCCGGCAGGAACAGTTTGTCCTGGACCACCCCGTTCTTGACGCCGCGGGCGGCGGCGGCCTCGGCGAGCGCGACGGCCTCCTCGACGGACTCGGCGGTGGGCTTCTCCGCGTACACGTGCTTGCCCGCCTCGATGGCCTTGAGCACCGACTTGACCCTGGCCTGCGTGACCTGGGCGTCGAAGTAGATCTCGGCGCGTTCCAGCGCGGCGTCGAGGTCGGTGGTGTAGTCGGTGAGCCCGTGCTGGGCGGCGATCGCGGCCAGCTTGGCCTCGCTGCGGCCGACGAGGATGGGATCGAGCCTGACCCGGGTGCCGTCGGAGAGGGCGAGCCCGCCCTGCTCGTTGATGGCCAGGACGGAGCGGACCAGGTGTTGCCGGTAGCCCATCCTGCCGGTGACGCCGTTCATCACCACGCCGATTCTGCGCATCGAGACCCCTTCTTTGGAAAGCGCTTTCCAGGACCGTACGGCGGGCCTGGGTGCCGTTGCAATACTGTGTGCCGCACAATAACGTGCGACCATGCCGCTCGCGACCCACCTCCAGGAGCTCAGGCGTGGCACCGTCGTCCTGGCCTGCCTGCTCGCCCTGGAACGGCCCAACTACGGCTACGCCCTGCTCGACGAGCTGGCCGGCAGCGGCATCGAGGTCGAGGCCAACACGCTCTACCCGCTGCTACGGCGGCTGGAGCGGCAGGGGCTGCTGGTCAGCGAATGGAACACGGAGGAGTCCAGGCCGCGCCGGTTCTACCGTACGAGCCGGGAGGGGACGGCGCTCGCCACGGACCTCGGCCGCGACTGGGCGCGGCTCGACGCCGCGCTCGCGACCCTGAGGGCGACTCGGGGGAAGCACGTACCTCCGAGGTAGGGGACGGATGAGACCTGAGTCTGACGCGGTCGAGCCGCCCCCTCCCGTACGGTCATGAACCATGCGTCGCTTCCTCCTGGGTGCCCTGCTCGCCCTGACCGTCGCGGGCGCCGCCTCCCAGCCGGGGGCGCAGCCGCTCGACCTGCCCGCGATCACCGCGCCCGCGCTGGCCGAGCGCTACGCCGCGGGGGTTCCCGGACGTCAGTTCCTCGCCCTCGACCGGTCGGGCGACGGCCGGGCGATCGAGGTGGTGGGCGACCTGGCCGCCGCCGACACGGTGATCGTCTTCGTGCCCGGGACCGGCTACGGCCTGGCGCAGTTCGACGACGGTACCGCCGCGCCCGGCGGCGCCGCCCGCGCCCTGCACACCGCCGCCCGCACGCTGGCCCCCGACCAGAAGGTGGCCGTCATCGGCTGGCTGGGCTACGACGCGCCCGAGATGACCGACCCCGGCGTCATCACCACCCTGCCCGCCGCGAAGGGCGCGAAAGCCCTGCGCACCCTGGTGACCGCCCTGCACCCCAAACGGATCGCCCTGGTCTGCCACAGCTACGGCACCGTCGTCTGCGGCGCCGCAGCGCCCGCCCTGCCCGTGGCCGACCTCATCGCCCTGGGCAGCCCCGGCCTCGGGACCGCCAGCGCCGCCGAACTCCGCACACCGGCGCGCGTGTGGACGGCCCTGTCCGGCCGCGACGACGTCTTCCGGCCAGGGGTACGGCTCGGCCCCATCGGGTTCGGCGCCGACCCGAACACCGCGTCCTTCGGCGCCCGCCGCATCCCGGCGGGAGACGGCAGCCACACCGACTACCTCCACCCCGGCCCCACCCTCACCCAGATCACCAGAATCGCCCTGACCGGCCACCCTTGACCCCACCTCGACCCGCACGCCCCGGCTGCCCAGCACCGCCCACCCCGGCCGTGCGCCCCGCAGCCTGCCCGGGTGCCCAACGGCTCCAACCTGTGCCCTGTCTGCGCCCGACGGACTGCCGGGCCGTATGCCTAACCCCGTGCCTACCCGCGTGCCTGGCCGTGGGCTCGGCGCCGTGCTCGGCTCCGTGCTCGGCCGTATGCCCGGTCGCGCGCTTGGCTGCGCATGCCCGTGGTGCCCGGCATCTCGCGGGCGTAGGCGTGCGGCCTCTGGAGGGCGTGTGGCGGCGGGAGTGCGCGTGCAGGGAGGCCCAGGTGGAGGAGGGCCACACAGGGGGCCAGGTGGGGAGGGCCGGGTGGGGAGGGCCGGGTGGGGAGGGCCAAACAGGGGGCCAACAGGGGTCCAACGGGGGCGGCCTAGCTTGGGTCGGTGAACGGCACGATCTCAGAAAGGCACCGATCGCCATGATCGACGGGGACACCACGACGACACCCCTGGACATGCACTGGACCGAGGGGTAAGGGGGCGCCGCCGCCTCCGTGGAGGCGGCGTCAGACCTCGCCCTTGGTCTCCAGCCGGTCCAGCGCCTTGGTGAGCGGATGCGTGGTGAGCCCGATCTGCCACTCCCTGGCCCCCAGCGACCGCAGCCGCTCGGCCACCGTCTCGTCGTCCAGCACCGCGGGCGGCTCCCAGGTGAGGCGGCGGACCGCGTCGGGCTGCAGGAGGTTCTCGGTCGGCATCCGGTGCTCGTCGGCCAGCGCCGCCACCACCGCGCGCGCCGCGGCCAGCCGCTTGGCGGCGGCCGGGTCGCGGTCGGCCCACCGGTTGGCGGGCGGCGGCCCGTCGCCGGGCGAGCTGGGCGCGGGCAACTGGCTGTCGGGCAGCGCCCGAGCCCGGCTGACCGCCGACAGCCAGTCGGACATGTAGCGCCGCGCGCTGCGGCCGGTGAAGGCGGAGATCTCGGTGAGCGCCTTCTTGGTGCGCGGCACCTCCAGCGCGGCGGTCACGATCGCGGCGTCGGGCAGCACCCGGCCGGGGGCGAGGTCCTTCTCCCTGGCGATCGTGTCGCGCATGGTCCAGAGCTCGCGCACGATGGCCAGCGCCCGTACGTTGCGGACCTTGTGGATGCCGGAGGTACGCCGCCAGGGGTCGGAACGCGGCGACGGCGGCGGCGTGGCCAGCACCGCGGCGAACTCCTCCTGCGCCCACTCCAGCTTCCCGCCCTCCTCCAGTTGCAGGTGGAGGGCGTCACGCAGTTCGACGAGCACCTCGACGTCGAGCGCCGCGTACCGCAGCCAGTCCTCGGGCAGCGGCCTGGTGGACCAGTCGGCCGCCGAGTGGCCCTTCTCCAGCCGCAGGCCGAGCACGGTCTCGACCATGGTGCCCAGGCCCACGCGCTCGTACCCGAGCAGCCGCCCGGCCAGCTCGGTGTCGAACATCCGGCGCGGACGGAAGCCGATCTCGGCGAGGCACGGCAGGTCCTGTGAGGCGGCGTGCAGGACGACCTCGGCGTCGGCGACGGCGGCGTCGAGCGCGCTCAGGTCGGGGCAGCCCATGGGGTCGATGAGCGCGCTGCCCGCGCCGTTGCGGCGCAACTGGACGAGGTACGCGCGGTTGCCGTAGCGGTAGCCGGAGGCCCGCTCGGCGTCGACCGCGACGGGCCCGCTGCCGGCGGCGAACGCCTCGATCGTGCGGGCCAGCCCCGCGGCGTCGGCGATCACCGGCGGGATGCCCTCGCGCGGCTCTAGCAGCGGGACGACGGTCTGTTCTTCTGTCACTGCCGAAAGGACTCCGGATCTTCACGATGGCGCGGCAGCGTGGCCACGTCGGGCGGGAGGGGTGGGATCCCCGCCGCCAGGCACATGAGGTCGCACCAGGCGGCGACGTGACCCGAGAGGTCCTCCTCCGTCGGGGACCAGGACGCCCTCAGCTCCAGCTCGGTGGTGACCGGGTCTTCCGCTTTGTTGCCGAACCCCTCGGACACGGCCCTTGTCACAGTACCGCCAGCGGCGGAGTATGCGGCGTGGTGGGACTCCAACGCCTCGGTCAGCCAGCTCCACGCGACCGGCCCGAGCAGGGGGTCGGAGGTGATCTCCGGCTCCATGTCGGCCCGCACGTAGGCGACGAGGCGGAAGGGACCGTCCCAGCCGCGCTGCCCGTCGGGGTCGAACAGCAGGATGAGCCGTCCTACGGCCAGCTCGTCGTCGTCGCGGTAGACCGAGGCGCCGATGGCGGCCGAGTACGGCGCCAGCCGCTGGGGGGCGGGCAGGTCCTCGAGTTCGATCTCGGGCCGCACGTCGATGGGCCGCAGGCTCTCCGCGGCGCGCAGGAACGCCGGGGGAGGCGGCGGCCGGTCACCGACGGTCATAGTCGAAGCGTAGGTCGCGGACGGACGGAAGGGGACCACGGGGGTGCTCATACGTCGTGATCAAGCCGCGGCCGTCACCAACGTCCGGCGCCGCGCGGGCACGTGTGGCGCCCCGAGGAACACGGCCAGCCCGCAGTCGGTGCACGCCCAGTCGGGGCACGTGTCAGGCTCGTGCCCGTCAAGGCACAGCGGCTGCTCGAACCACCGCTCGCCGGCGCAGTCGGGGCAATGTTCACTGCGGAGGGAGCTCCACAACGCGGTCATCGCACGAGGCCTTTCTTGTGATCGTGGCTCTGACGGTGACACGGGTCGCTGACAATTCCGCGCAACGCGCTCGGCGTGTCCCGAAAGTGGTTGCCGAATCGATGCCGCGCGGCGGCTTGGCGAACTCTTGATCCAGAATTTCCCGCCCTGCTCCGGTGCACCGACCACCCGAGTGCCGTGGCAGGCTTGGAGCGTGAATCTCGACGACTCCGCCTTTCTTCGCGCCTGCCGCCGCGAGCCCGTCCCGCACACCCCCGTGTGGTACATGCGGCAGGCCGGCCGTTCGCTGCCCGAGTACCTGAAGGTGCGCGAGGGCACGCCGATGCTGGCCGCGTGCGCCGACCCCGACCTGATCGTCGAGATCACCCTGCAGCCGATCCGCCGCTACGGCGTCGACGCCGCCATCTTCTTCAGCGACATCGTGGTCCCGCTCAAGGCCATCGGCGTCGACCTCGACATCAAGCCGGGCGTCGGCCCGGTCATCGCCGACCCGATCCGCGACGCGAAGGGCCTGGAGGCGCTGCGCCCGCTGGAGCCGGACGACGTCCGCTACGTCACCGAGGCGATCGGCACGCTGGTGGGCGAGCTCGGGCCCACGCCGCTGATCGGCTTCGCGGGCGCGCCGTTCACGCTGGCCTCGTACCTGATCGAGGGCGGACCCTCCAAGAACCACGACCGCACCAAAGCCATGATGTACGGCGAGCCCGACCTCTGGCACGCGCTCATGGACCGCCTGAGCGGCATCGTCCTGGAGCACCTGCGCATCCAGGTCAGGGCCGGAGCCTCGGCCATCCAGCTCTTCGACTCCTGGGTCGGCGCGATCGCGCCCGCCGACTACCGCGAGTTCATCGCGCCCCACACCAGCCGCATCTTCGCCGGGGTGGCGGAGGTGCCGCGCATCCACTTCGGCGTCGGCACCGGCGAACTGCTCGGCGAGCTCGGCGAGGTGGGCCCGGACGTGGTGGGCGTGGACTGGCGCGTGCCGCTGGACGAGGCCGTCCGCCGCGTCGGCCCCGGCAAGGCGCTGCAGGGCAACCTCGACCCGGCCATCCTGCTGGCCCCGTGGGAGGTCGTCGAGGAGCGCGCCCTGGACATCCTGCGCCGGGGCCGCGCCGCCGAGGGCCACGTCTTCAACCTGGGCCACGGCGTGCTGCCCAGCACCGATCCCGACCAGCTCAAGCGGCTGACCGAGCTGGTCCATGCGTTTCCGGTATGACACCTGACATACTTCGGCCGACTTAGTATGGTCGAAGGCGTCGGGCGACCGGGGGGAACCGGGTGGAAATCGGTGTTCTGGGGGAGCTGGCGATCGTCCGCGGCGGCCGGCCGGTCGCGCTGACCTCGTCCAAGCAGCGCAACATCCTGGCCGTGCTCCTGAGCAGGGCCAACCGGGCCACCACGGACGGCGGCCTCGCCGCCGCGGTGTGGGGTCAGTCCCCGCCGTCCGCCGCGACCGTCCGCTGGCACGTCCATCACGTACGGCAGGCCCTCGGCGACGACCGCATCGCCCGGCGCGACGAGGCGTACATCCTGCTCCTCGACCCCGCCGAACTCGACGCCGCCCGCTTCGAACGCCTGCTCGCGCTGGCCCGCGAGCAACGCGCGCCCGAGGCGGCGGCGGCCGTCTACGGCGAGGCGCTCGCCCTGTGGCGCGGCGACGCCTACGCCGGTCTCGACGCGGTGAGCGGGGAGGCGGCCCGCCTGGAGGAACTGCGGCTGGCGGCGGCGGAGGAACGCGCGCAGAGGTTGCTGGCCCTGGACCGTCCGGCGGAGGCGGCGGCCGAGCTGGCGCCGCTGGTGGCCGCCCACCCGCTGCGCGAAGGGCTGCGCGCCGCCCACGTGCTGGCCCTGCACCGCTCCGGCCGCCGGGCCGAGGCGCTGAGCTCCTACCGGGAGGGACGCTCCCGCCTGGTGGCCGAACTGGGCGTCGAACCCGGCCGCCACCTACGCGCCGCCCACGCCCAAGCCCTGAACGGCGACCCACCCCACGCATGGCACGGCGACCCACCCCACGCATGGGCCGGCGACCCACCCAACGCGTGCCACGGCGACCCACCCCACGCTTCGCGCGGCGACGCGCGACCGAGTTCCGTTCAGGCGCTGTCCGGCGACCCGTGGCCGAGTCCCGCGCAGCTTCCGCCCGACGTCGTCGCCTTCACCGGTCGTCGGCCGGAGCTCGCCGCGCTCGACCGTGCGCTCGAAACCGGCGCCGCCGCCGTCGTCACCGGCCCGGCGGGCGTCGGCAAGACGGGGCTGGCGCTGCGCTGGGCCCACACGCGCGCCGTCCGCTTCCCCGACGGACAGCTCGCCGCCGACCTGCGCGCCGGGACGGGACCGGTCCCGCCCGCCGAGGTCCTGGCCAGATTCCTGCGCGCGCTCGGCGTCACCGACGTCCCCGGCGGCCTCGACGAGCGCGCCGCCCTCTACCGCACGCTGCTGCGCCACCGCCGCGTGCTGGTGGTCCTGGACGACGCCGCCTGCGCCGCCCAGGTACGCCCCCTGCTGCCCGGAGCGCCAGGCTGCCGGGTGCTGGTCACCGGGCGCGGCCGGTTCGAGGGCCTGGTGGGGGAGGGCGCGACGCCCATGCGCCTCGACGTGCTGCCCCGCGACCAGGCGGTCAGCCTGCTCCAGCGCCTCGTCCCTGCGCCCTCGGTAGACGAGGACACGGTCCTGCCGCGGATCGCCGAGCTGTGCGACGGGCTGCCGCTGGCGTTGCGCGCCGCCGCCGCCCGGCTGGCCACCCGCCCAGGCTGGACCGCCGGACTGCTGGCCGGCCGGATGCGCGCCGAGCACAGCCGCCTGGACGAGCTGCGCGCCGGCGACCTCGACGTCCGCGCCGCCATCGCCACCGGCTACGAGGCGGTGGGGGAGCGGGAACGCCTGCTCTTGTGCCTGCTCGGCCTGCTGCCCGCGGCCGTCGAGTGCACCCCGTGGCTGGTCACGGTCATGCTCGGCGCGGGCCTGGAGGAGGCGGGCGGCCTGCTCGACCGCCTCGCCGACCAGGAGCTCCTGCGGCACGAGCGCGCCGACGAGCAGGGCTGGGAACGCTACCGGATGCACGCGCTGGTCAGGCTGTTCGCGGCCGAGCGGGCCGCCGCCGAGGTCCCCGCCCGACTGCGCGACCAGGCCGTCGCCCGCGCCATGGCCTCCCCGATGGGCCGCCGCCGTCCCAACTCCGCCAAACTCTGCGTGGTCTGACGGCCGCCCGAGGCCATACGCGGGCTCACGTGGCGGGTGTCTCCTCCGGTTCCGGTGCGGGAGCGGGTCTGGTGGTACGGCCGCGCCGTACCAGGAGGACGAAGAGCAGCACCACGGGCGCGACGATCAGCAACCAGGGCAGCACCACGCCCAGCACGGTGACCGTGACCTTGAGGAAGTCCACGAGCGCCCGCCACCCCGCGGCCAGCCCGCCCAGGAAGCCGGGCGGCTCGTCGTCGGGCGGGATCACCTCGGCGGCCGGACCCACGAGCCGCAGCGTCACCGTGGCCATCCCGACCTGCCCGGCCAGCTCCTTCTGCCGGGCCTGCAGCGACTCCAGCTCGGCCTCGCGGTTCTGGATCTCGCGCTCGACCTCGAGCACCTGGCCGATGGTCTTGGCCTTGCCCAGCAGCGTGCGGAGCGAGGCCAGCGCGTCCTGTGCGGACTTCAGCCGGCTGTTGACGTCGGCGACCTCCATGGTCACGTCCTGGGTGCCCTGGGTCATCGACAGCCGCTTGCCGAGGTCGCGGCCGAACGCGGTCAGGACCTCCTGGTAACGCGCGGGCGGCACCTTGAACTCGAGGGTGGCGCTGGCCTCCTGCTGCTCGGCAGCGCGCGACTCCTCCTTCGACAGGTGCCCGCCGGCGCCGGTGACGATCGTCTTGGCCGACTCGGCGGCGGCGGTCACGTCCTTGGCCCGCACGGTCACGCTCGCGACGTAGATGATCTGACGCTCCTGGACGGTCACCTTCACGCCGGAGGTGACCGTCTTGCCCGCGCTCTCGCGTGAGTAGTCGGCGTCCGCGGGAGCCTGCGACTTCAGCGCGCGCTCCGGCATGGCCATGTCGCTCTGGGCGACACCGGACGCGCCGCCTCCGCCGCCGCAGCCGGACAGCAGCACGGCGGCCATCGCCGCCGCCAACGCCATTCTCTTCATGACCATAAGGACGGGTCCGGCCCGGCGCCGGTTCTCACGGGGGCGTCTCGATAGGGTCACGCGTCCGACCGGCGTGCGCAGGCGGTAGCGTCTTGAGGCGTGGAAGGGAACCGGGCGCACGTCGTCATCGTCGGAGGCGGGATCTCAGGGCTGGCCGCCGCGTGGCATCTGCGGCAGAGCGGCGGCGAACGCGTCAAGGTGACCGTGCTCGAAGGCAGCCCCCGCATCGGGGGCAAGCTGCACGCCTCCGAGGTGGCAGGGGTCATGGTGGACGCGGGCGCCGAGGCGATGCTGGCCAGGCGGCCCGAGGGCAAGGACCTGGCCAAGGCGGTCGGGCTCGGCGACGAGCTGGTCACCCCCGGCACCACCTCGGCCTCGGTCTACTCGCGCGGAGCACTGCGCCCGCTGCCCAAGGGCCAGGTCATGGGCGTGCCCGCCGACCTCACCGAACTGGCCAGGTCGGGCATCATCTCCCCGGCCGGGCTCCTGCGGGTCCCGCTCGACCAGGTGCTGCCGGCGACGCTCGTGCGCACGGACGTCTCCGTCGCCGCCTACATCCGCGCCCGCATGGGCGAGGAGGTCCTCGACCGGCTGGTGGAGCCGCTGCTCGGCGGCGTGTACGCGGGCCGTTCCGACATGCTCTCCCTCGAAGCCACGATGCCGAGCATCGCGATCGCCGCCCGCACGGAACGTTCCCTGCTCGGCGCGGCACGGGAGATCGTCGAGGAGGCGCCCAGGTCGGCGGGGCCGGTCTTCACCTCGCTGCGCGGCGGGCTCGGCAGCCTGCCCGAGGCGGTGGCCAAGGCCGGCGGAGCCGACATCAGGACCGGGGTGACGGTCAGGGAGCTGCGCCGTACCGAGTCGGGCTGGCAGTTGGTGACCGGGCCGGTACCGCGGCCGGAGGTGATCGAGGCGGACGCGGTGATCCTCGCCGTCCCGGCCGCGCCCGCCGCGCGGCTGCTGCGCGCGGAGGTCCCGAAGGCCGCCGCCGAGCTGGCCAGGATCGAGTACGCCAGCATGGCCGTCGTCACCCTCGCCTACACCCCGCGGTCCTTCCCCGAAGCGCCGACCGGCAGCGGCTATCTCGTGCCTCCGGTCGAGGGACGGCCGGTCAAGGCGGCCACGTTCAGCTCCGTCAAGTGGCCGCACCTGTCCGACGACCTGCTCATCGTGCGCTGCTCGGTGGGCCGGATCGGCGAGGAACACCTTCTGCAGCGCGCGGACTCCGAACTGGTCTCGCTGGCCATGGCGGAGATGACCGAGGTGATGGGGGTGCGCGGGCTGCCCGTGGACAGCCGCGTCACCCGGTGGGGCGGCGCGCTGCCGCAGTACAACGTGGGCCACCTGGATCGGGTGGCCAGGGTTCGCGCGGCGGTGGCCGTGCAGCCGGGCCTCGCCGTCTGCGGCGCGGCCTACGACGGGCTCGGGATTCCCGCGTGCGTCGCCACGGCTCGCACGGCGGCCGCCAGGATTCTGGGAGAATTGACACATGACTGAGGGTGCGCAGCGGCCGAAGGCCCGCGATCTCAACCAGGTGATCCGCTACACCATGTGGTCGGTGTTCAAGGTCACCGAGCCCTGCCCGGGCAACCGCGAGGGGCTGGCCGACGAGGTCACCGAACTGCTGGAGCAGGAGGCGCGCAAGGGCGTCGTCACCCGCGGCAGCTACGACGTGGCCGGGTTCCGGGCCGATGCCGACTACATGTTCTGGTGGCACGCGGCGACGCCCGAGGACCTGCAGGACGTGTACTCGCGCTTCCGCCGCACCGGCCTCGGCCGGGGCAGCGAGCCGGTGTGGTCGGCGATGGCGCTGCACCGGCCGGCAGAGTTCAACAAGTCGCACATCCCGGCCTTCCTGGCAGAGGAGGAGCCGCGGGGCTACGTGTGCGTCTACCCGTTCGTGCGCTCGCTGGAGTGGTACCTGCTCGACGACGCCGAGCGGCGGGCGATGCTGGCCGAGCACGGGCAGATGGCGCGCGACTACCCGGACGTGCGGGCCAACACGGTGGCCTGCTTCGCGCTGAACGACTACGAGTGGATGCTGGCCTTCGAGGCCGACGAGCTGCACCGGATCGTCGACCTGATGCGGCACCTGCGGGGCGCCAAGGCCCGTGAGCACACGCGGATCGAGATCCCGTTCTACACCGGGGTGCGCAAGCCGATCGGCGAGCTGGTCAACGCGCTGCCGTAAGCGATGGGCCCGGTGCTTGCGTACGTGCCGGGCAAATCCTCCATCTCCCGTACCCGATCATCCGGTTGTTGTCACAATCGGCAGGGAAGTCCCTAGGGAGCGGGGGTGTACGGGTGGCACGTTCCAGAACTCCCGGAAGACACGGACGGCGGCGGCGTCCGGGATCGCGGTTGCGGGCGGGCGCCGGTGGTGCGGCGTTACTGCTCGGGGGCGGGGTCCTGGCCTGGTGGTTCGTGCCGGACCGTCCGGACCCGGGCAGGCAGGCGCGGCCCGTACCCGCCGCGGCCGTGGACCGGCGGGCCGGGGACATCGAACGCGAGCCCGGCAGGACCGAGCTGCCGGCCACGCCCGATGTCACGGGTGCGGCGAGTCAGGCGAGCGTGCCGAAGCCGTCCGCGGCCAAGGGCGAGGGGCCGGACACCGGCAACGCGGCCAAGGGCGAGGGCCCGCACACCGACAAGAAGGCGGCCGAGCACTTCCGCACCCGCTGGGGGCCCGGCGACCCGGCCGTCAAGCACCTCAAGGACATCCGCACCGTCGGCGGATATCTGCGCATCTACACCGACCTGCCGGAAGAGGCGGACAACTCAAAGAACGCCCTCACCCTGTGCGAACGCGGCCTCGACTACCTGCGCGAGCAGGGAGTCACCGATCCGGTGGTCTTCGTCCAGGCGGAGTTCGGGGAGAACGGCAACCCGATCCTCGCCAACATCCTCGGCCCCGCCGACACGACCTGCCGTGTCACCCATCCCGACACCGACTGAAGCTCGCGGGGGTGCTGCCCTTGAGCTCAGCGGATACGGACGCGGGTTTTGAGGCAGACCTCGCACCGCTGCGTGACGACGCGGCCGATCGCCTCAATCGTCATCCAGCGATGACGAAGATGGACAAGGCTCACATGGAGTTCCCTACCCGCGCCACACGATCGAAACGCACTGTCGCCGGTTGATCACTCGGTGGGTTCGAGCCGGAGTGAGACGGAGTTGATGCAGTAGCGGTCGTCGGTGGGGGTGGCGTACCCCTCGCCGTGGAAGACGTGCCCGAGGTGGGAGTCGCAGCGCGCGCAGCGCACCTCGGTGCGGATCATGCCGTGGCTGTGGTCCTCGATCAGGGTGACGGCGTCCGACTGCGACGGCTCGAAGAAGCTCGGCCACCCGCAGTGCGACTCGAACTTGGCCTGCGACCGGAACAGCTCCGCGCCGCACGCGCGGCAGGAGTAGACGCCCTCGGTCTTGGTGTCGACGTACTCGCCGGTGAAGGGCCGCTCGGTGCCGGCCTCACGCAGCACGTGGAACTCCTCGGGCGAGAGGCGCACCCGCCACTCGGCCTCGGTCTTGACCACCTTGTCCATGGGTCCAGCGTACGAGATCCGGCAAAAAGAGATCTCCGCAGGGGGAAGCATCCTTTCTGGGGCGATTTTGCGTCTTTATCGGTATGGGGGGCGTCATCGCCTCCTGTACTGGGGTGAGATCACCCGTCTGGTCGTACGTGCGGCACAGCCCACGCCCGTGCTGGCGCCGCCGACGACCGCAAGGCCGGCCGGGCGACGCGCCAGCGCCCGGAACGGCGTCAGACGAGTGATCTTCTGTCCGTCCGTCGAGCCCCCGGTCCCGCCACCGGCCGGGCTCCGGACGGCCCCTTTCTCGGTCGCTGTCGTGGGTCCTTTCTTCCGTTGCGGGCGACTTCTGCCGGGCGCTCTTGTTCTGTTGTGGGTAGCGACTTCTGTTGTGGGCGACTTCTGTTGCGGGCGCTATTTCCGTTACGGCAAGCCGCTCCCTCCGCCACCCGCCGACGCGGGCGGGCGTCGATCGGCGGGATCGCTTCTCACGTCGGACACATACCTCGCCGCCACGGCCCTTCGTCGACCGGCCGACGGGGAACCCGCCCTTGGCGGTCGGCCCCTGGTGCCGGTTTATTGACGGGGGCGGCGAGTATGGTCGTGGGCATGGCATCGCCGTACATAGAGCTTGAAGTCGGAGAGCGGATCGTCAAGGTCACCAACCCCGACAAGGTGTACTTCCCTGACATTGGTGTCACCAAGCGTGAGCTGGTGGAGTACTACATCAGCGTGGGCGAAGGCGCCCTGCGGGCGATGAAGGATCGCCCCACCAACCTCAAGCGGCATCCTGACGGCATCCAGACCGACGCCATCTACCAGAAGCGCATGCCGCCCAAGCATCCCGACTGGTTGCAGACCGCGACCGTCACGTTTCCCAGTGGGCGGAAGGCCGACTCGCTGCGGGTGACCGAGGTCGCGGCCATCGCCTACTGCGCCAACCTCGGCACGATCGACTTCCACCCCTGGCAGGTGCGGGCTCAGGACGTCGAGCATCCCGACGAGCTCCGCATCGACCTCGACCCGCAGCCCGGGTTGCCCTTCGACGCCGTGCGGAAGGCCGCCTTCCTCACCCGGGAGGTGCTCGACGAACTGGGCATGACCGGGTTCGCGAAGACCTCGGGGAACCGGGGCGTGCACGTGGCCGTCCGGATCCAGCCGAACTGGGACTTCATCGAGGTACGGCACGCGGGCATCGCCCTGGCCAGAGCCGTGGCCGATCGGGCCCCCGACCTGGTCACCACCGCCTGGTGGAAGGAGGAGCGGGGCGATCGGGTGTTCATCGACTTCAACCAGAACGCCCGCGACCGGACCGTCGTCAGCGCCTACTCCGTCCGGGCCCGGCCCGAGGCGCTGGTGTCCGCTCCGGTGACCTGGGACGAACTGGCCGACGCCGAGCCTGCCGACTTCGACCTGCGTACCATGCCCGCTCGCTTCGCCGAGAAGGGGGACGTGCACGCGGCCATCGACGACGAGGCGTACCCGCTCGACCGGCTCCTGGAGTGGTACGCCAAGGACGACCGCGGCGACATGCCCTACCCGCCCAACTACCCGAAGATGCCCGGGGAGCCGATGCGCGTGCAGCCCAGCAAGGCGCGGGCCAACAAGGAGTAGCCGCGCGCCTGCCGCCCGCCTTGTCGGTGACCGAACAAGGTTCTAGGGTCGGCGCATGAGCATCGGACTGACCGAGGAACACCGGGCGCTGGCCGAGTCCGTACGCGGGCCGGCCGGACGCGGGATCGACCGCGCGGCGCTGGCGCGGCAGGGGTTGTTCGGCGTCCACGTGCCGGAGCCGAGCGGCGGCCAGGGCTTCGGCCTGCTGGAGCTCTGCGTCGTCCTGGAGGAACTCGGCCGGGCCCGCGCCGACGCAGCCTTCCTCCCCACCGCCCTGACCGCCGCCCTCCTCCCACCCGGCCACCCCCTCCTCCCCGCCCTGGCCAACGGCACCCAAACCGCCACAATCACCCTCCCCACCCCATCACCTCCCCCCGCCCCGACGAACACCCCCTCCGCCCATCCCCACGCCTCCTCCGCCCAGCCCCCGGCCTCCGCGGGCCAGCCCCACGCCTCCTCCGGTACGGCGACCGCCCTGGGCCCAACCGACGCCGACCTCTTCCTCGTGCCGGTGGAGGGCGGTTGGGCGTTGCTGGACCGGTCGTCGGTCACCGCCGAGCCCCTGGAGGGCGTGGACCTCGACCGGCCGCTGTGCGCGGTGACCGTGCGCGAGGTGCCCGCCGGGCGAGAGCTGGGGCCGTTGCCGGTCAGGGAGGTGGCGGCCGTGCTGCTCGGGGCCGAGTCGTGCGGCCTGGCCGCCTGGGCCGTGGACACCGCCGCCTCCTACGCCAAGGTCCGCGAGCAGTTCGGCCGCCCGATCGGCCAGTTCCAGGGCGTCAAGCACCGGGTCGCCGCCGCGCTGGTCGCCCTGGAGCAGGCCCGCGCCGCCGTCTGGGACGCCGCCCGCGCCCTGGACGCCCTTGCCACGGCCACCGGTGCCGAGAGTGCCGCCGGTGGGGCCGAGGAAGCGGGGCGTGTCAAGGGTGCTGCGAGTGGGTCCGAGGGGGCGGGCCGTACCGAAGGGGGTGAGGTGGGGCTGGCGGTCGGGGTGGCGGCGGTGCTCGCGCCCGATGCCGCCGTGCGGTGCGCCGCCGACGCCATCCAGGTGCTGGGCGGCATCGGCTACACCTTCGAGCACGACGCCCACCGCTACTACCGCCGCGCCCTGGCCAACCGCATGCTGGCCGGCGACCCGGGGGAGTGGAGCGAGCACGTGGCCCGGCTGGCCGCGGCGGGGGTGCGCAGGGCCATGGAGCCCGATCTGCCCGAGGATGCGGCGGCGCTGCGAGCCGAGATCAGGGCCCACGCCGAGTCGCTGGCCCAGGAGGAGCCGCCGGCCAGGCTCGGACGGTTCGCGCGAGAGGGCTGGATCATGCCCTACCTGCCCAGACCGTGGGGGCGAGGCGCCACGCCGCTGGAGCAGGTCGTGATCCACCAGGAGTTCCGCGAGCTCAAGCGCCCCAATCTGGGCATCGCGGCCTGGGCGGTGCCCTCCATCGTCACCTACGGCACCCGCGAGCAGCAGGAACGTTTCCTGCCGAAGACGTTCACGGGCGAGATCGTGTGGTGCCAGTTGTTCAGCGAGCCCGGCGCCGGGTCCGACCTGGCGGGCCTGTCGACCAAGGCCACCCGCGTGGAGGGCGGCTGGTCGCTGAGCGGGCAGAAGATCTGGACGTCGCTGGCCCAGTACGCGCACTGGGGCATCTGCCTGGCCAGGACCTCACCTGACAAGCACCGCGGCATCACGTACTTCCTGGTCGACATGTCCGCGCCGGGCGTCACCGTCCGGCCGCTCAAGGAGATCAACGGCGAGGAGATCTTCAACGAGGTCTTCCTCGACGACGTCTTCGTCCCGGACGACCTGGTCGTCGGCGAGGTGGACAACGGCTGGAAGGTGGCCCGCGACACCCTCTCCCACGAGCGCGTCGCCCTCGGCGACTCCTGGGGCCCCGGCTCGCAGCACACCGACATGATGCGGCTGATCACCGGCCGGGACGGCCTGCGCCGTTCGCAGTGGGAGCAGGCGGGGCGGCTGTGGGCGGAGGGGCAGGCGATCTCGGCGCTCGGCCTGCGGGGCACGCTGTCCCGGCTGTCGGGCGGCGGCTCCGGCACCACGGCGAGCGTGCGCAAGCTGCTGGGCATGCGGCACGCGCAGGCGATCTCGGAGTTCTGCTGGTCGGTGGACCCGTCCAGCCGCTACTGGAACCGCATGATCCTCACCACCCGCGCCTTCACCATCGGCGGCGGCACCACGGAGGTGCAGCTGAACATCATCGCCGAGCGCGCCCTCGGCCTGCCCCGCGACCCGTAGGCGGTCAGGCCCCTAGAGTGATCGTCGTGAGTGAGGCCGCCGACACGATCAGGGCACGGCTGCTGGCCGGGCTGCGCCGCGAGGCCGGGCCGCCGCCGTCCGCGCCGGGTCCCGACGGCCTCTGGGCCGACATCGACTACGCCGACCTGGACGTGACCGTCTGGGCGCCGTTCGAGCACCTGGTCAGGCTGCGCGCGCTGGCCCCCGCCGAGCCCGGCCACGCGGTACGCGCCCTGGACGCCTGGCTGCGGATGGACCTGCGCTGCCCCAACTGGTGGTACGACCAGCTAGGCGCCCCACGCGTCCTCGGCGACGCCGCCCTTCTGCTGGACACCTCTCCCGATCCCCGGCTCATCACGATCCTCTCGCGGGCTTCCGTCGGCGGGATGACCGGCCAGAACCTGCTCTGGGCGGCCGAGGTCGTCATCCGCCGATGCCTGCTCGACGGCGACGACGAGGGGCTGGCCGAGGCGTTCCGCCAGGCCGCGACGCTGCTGGTCCCGGACGAGGGCGAGGGCATCCAGCCCGACCTCAGCTTCCACCAGCACGGCCCGCAGCTCTACTCGGGCGGCTACGGGCACAGCTTCGCCGTGGACATGGCCGCCCTGGCCACGCTGGCCGAGGGCACCCCGATGGCGATGCCGGAGGAGGCGATGGAGGTGCTGGCCGCGTACTTCCTCGACGGGCAGCGCTGGATGGTCCACGCCGGCCGCTACGACATCGCCGTCATGGGCAGGGAGAGCACCCGCGAGGGCAACGCCGCCCGCGGTCCCGCCCTGGAGGCGGCGGCCAGGTCCCTGGCCGCGGGCGGCGGCCCCCGCGCCGAGGAACTGCTCCACTTCGGCCGGGGCCCCGGCACCGGCGCCCGCTACTTCTGGCGCTCCGACTACCTGGCCGTCTACCGCCCGAACTGGTCCGCGGCCGTCAAGACCTCCTCGACCAGGACGGTCCTGTCCGAGGCGGGCAACGGCGAGGGCCTGAGCGGGCGCCACCTGTGCGACGGCGTGACGCACTTGTGGCGCACCGGCGAGGAGTACCACGCGCTCTGGCCGGTGATGGACTGGCGCCACCTGCCCGGCACCACCGTCGCGTACCGTAACGGGCCGCTGCCCGCCGCCGACTTCGGCCAGGACACCGGCGGCTCCGACTTCGCCGGCGGCCTCACCGACGGCCCCTACGCCATGGCCGCCATGCACCTCGACCGCGACGGCGTCAGGGCGCGCAAGTCCTGGTTCTTCTTCCTGGACGAGTACGTGGCGCTCGGCGCCGGCATCACCTGCGCCGACCCGGACGTCCCCGTCCACACCACCATCGACCAGACCACGCTCACCGGCGAGGTACGCCTGGCCGGCGGCACCCTCCACCACAACGGCGTCACCTACTTCTTCCCGCACCCCGGCCCGCTGACGGTCCGCTCCGGCACCCGTTCGGGCAACTGGGCGGCCGTCAACCGCTCCCAGTCGGCGCGCGAGCTGTCGGCCGACGTCCTGGAGATCTGGCTCGACCACGGCCGCGCGCCGGCGGACGCCTCCTACGCCTACATCGCCGTCCCCGGCCTGCCCGCCGACACGCTGACCTCCCCGCGCCCGCTGACCGTCCTCGCCAACACCCCGGACGTCCAGGCCGTACGGCACAGCGCCCTCGACCTCACCCAGATCGTCTTCCACAACCCGGGCACCCTCGCGCTGCCCGGCGGCTCCATCACCACCGACCGCCCGGTCCTGGTGCAGGTACGCGGCCCCGCCGCCCTGGCCGCCGCCTGCCCGCTGGGCACCGGCGGCCAGGTCCACCTCACCCTCGACCACCAGGGCACCACCCGCGAGCTCGACCTGAGCCTGCCGCCCGGCCCGACCCTCACCCTTCCGGCGACAGGGCGGTGAGATCCGGCCCTCAGCCCTGCCGCGACCGGCCGGAGCGGGGGTAGAACGGGGCGGCCAGGTGGGCGTAGACGATCGTGTTCTCCCGGTAGCTGCCCGCCCGCGCGTCGAAGGCGCCGCCGCAGGTGACCAGGCGCAGCCCGGGGTAGGCCAGCTTGCCGTACACCTTGCGGGTGGGGAAGCGGGTCTTGGGGGTGTGCTCGACCCGGTCCACCAGGAACACCGCCACCGACCGGTCGGCGCGCAGCACCTGCACCTGGTCGCCCTTCTTGACGTTGCGCAGGTACGCGAAGACGGCCGGCCCCGTCCGGGTGTCGAGGTGGCCGGTGATGACGGCGGCGCCGCGCTGGCCGGGGACCGGGCCGTAGCGGTACCAGCCGGCCAGGTTCGCGGGGGTGAGCGGCGGGTTCTCGATGGCGCCCCCGGCGTCCAGGCCCAGCTCCATCAGCGGGGCGGACACGCCGATGGACGGGATGTAGACGGCGGTCGGCCGGGCGGGCTCCATCGGGGCGGCGGTGCGGCCGCCCTTGGGGAGCTTCAGGTCGCGCGGGGGAGCGGGCGTCGCGGCGGCGGGGGCGGGTGGCGGGGTGAACAGGCCGTCCAGGCCCAGGGCGATCAGCGCGATCCCGGCCAGGGAGACGGCGCCCGCCCCGGCCAGGATGAGCTTCTGGGCCAACTACGCGCCGCCTTCGCGCCGCCGTACCGCGAAACCGGTGAGACCCGCGCCGGTGAGGAGCGCGGCGCCGCCGACGGCGAACGGCCAGACGGCGCCCTCGCGCGCCAGCCCGCCCGCGCCCGTCTCCGGGTGGCCGTCGGGGACCCTACGCTCGTCCTCGTCGACGGGCTTCCACGGGTCCTTCGGCGCCTCCTCCTGCGGGGGCGGGCCCTCGGTCCAGGGGTCCTCCGGCTCGGGGCGGTCCGACCAGCTCTCCATCGGGTTGGGCGCCGACGACCACGGGTCCTTCGGCTCGCCGCCGCCCGGGGGCTCGTCGCAGGGGAGCAACGGGAGCGGCAGGCAGGTGGCGGACACGGTGGCGCTCTCCGCACCCGTCTCCGCCGCGGCCGTTCCGATGGCGAGGCTCACCCCGCCGGTCACGAACGCCACCAGGGCTCCGGCGGCTGCGAGTCGTCGCGCTGATGCCATGGGCCGAGCCTCGCGAACTATTGGACCGGGAGTCAAGTAGTGTGACCGAAGTGAGATGCGTCACTTCTAGGTCTGGATGATGGCCGCCTTCTCCCTGGTGTACTCCAGGACCGCGTCGTGGCCGTAACCGGAGTCCTTCACGCCGCCGAACGGCAGGCCGGGTGGCATCTGGCGAAAGGTGTTGACCCAGACGGTGCCGCTCTGCAGGTCGCGTACGAACCGGTGGGCGCGGCCCAGGTCGCGCGTCCAGACGCCGGCGGCCAGGCCGTAGGCGGAGTCGTTGGCGATGGCCAGGGCCTCGTCGTCGGTCTCGAACGGCAGGGCCACCGCCACCGGTCCGAAGATCTCCTCCTGGCACACGCGCAGCGCGTTGTCGCTCGCGGTGTAGAGCGTGGGGGCGACCCAGTAGCCGCCGGGCAGCGCGGCGACCACGTCCGCGCCGGTACGCCCGCCGAAGACCAGCTCCGCGCCCTCCTTCTCGGCGATCTCCAGATAGGACGAAACCCGCTCGTACTGGCCGGCGGAGACGATCGGGCCCATCGTGGTGGCCAGGTCGAGGGGGTCGCCGAGGATGACGTTCGCGGCGGTCTCGGTGATGCGGGCGAGCATCTCGTCCCAGATCGAGCGGTGGATGAGGATACGCGAGCCGGCGACGCACACCTGCCCGGCGTTGCCCGTGTAGATCGAGTTGACCGTGACGCCCTCCGCCGCCTTGCCGAGGTCGGCGTCGGGGAAGACGATGTTGGGCGACTTGCCGCCGAGCTCGAACGTCATCGGCTTGATCCCGGCCGCCCGCGTGATCGCCAGGCCGGTCTCGGTGGAGCCGGTGAGGCTGATCTTGTTCACGCCGGGGTGGCGCACGAGCGCGTCGCCGACGTCCTCGCCCATGCCGCTGACGATGTTGAGCACGCCGGGCGGGAAGACGTCGGCCAGCAGCTCGCCCAGCCGCAGCACCGAGGCGCTGGCCTGCTCGGCCGGTTTCACGATGACCGTGTTGCCGGCCGCGAGGGCGAAGGCGGCCTTCGCGGAGAACGTCGAGATCGGGCTGTTCCAGGGGATGATGCAGACCGCCACGCCGTACGGCTCGCGCCGGGTCAGGCCCAGCGCGTCGGGACCGAGGATGACCGTGTCGCCCTTGACCGCCTCCAGGCACTGCCCGGCGGCGATCTGCCACAGATAGGCCATGCCCGGCAGGTCCCTGTTCAGGGTGTCGCGCAGGATGCGGCCGTTGTCGGTGGTCTCCAGGGTGGCCAGTTCCTCGGTGTGCCGGATGAAGATCTCGGCGACCTGGCGCAGGAAGTGCGCGCGGCCCAGGGCGGGCATGCCGGACCACCGGGGGAGCGCCTTCCTGGCGGCGGCGACGGCGGCGTCCGCGTCCGCCTTCCCGCCGGCGGGGATGCGGGCCCACACCTCTCCGGTGGCCGGATTGACCGAGTCGAGGGTCCTGCCGTCGGCCGAGGGGACGAGCTTCCCGCCGATGAGGTTGCGGTAGTCAGTCACGATACCAAGCATATGCTTGGTTGGGATCAGTGACCATAGGATGGTCGCCATGCAGCTCGCTCCCGGCGTCCGTGCCGCCGTCACCGACCGCCATGGGGGCGTGAGCGCCCCGCCGTACACCTCGCGCAACCTCGGCGGGCTGGTCGGCGACGACCCCGAGGCCGTGCGGGCGAACCGGGCGGGCGTCGCGGCCGAGCTGGGCGTGCGCGGGATCGTCTTCATGACGCAGGTCCACGGCGCGGACGTCGTCCATGTGAGCGAGCCCTTCGGGCAGGACGCGCCGCCGGTGGACGCCGTGTTCACCGGCGAGCCGGGCCTGGCGCTGGCCGCGCTCGGGGCCGACTGCCCGGCCGTGCTGGTGGCCGATCCGGTGGCGCGCCTGGTCGGGGCGGCCCACTCGGGACGGCCCGGCACCGAGGCGGGGATCGCGGGCGCGCTGGTGCGGGCCATGACCGGCAAGGGGGCGCGGGCCGAGCGGATGGTGGCGCTCATCGGGCCGGGAGCCTGCGGGCGCTGCTACGAGGTGCCGGAGGACCTGCGGGAGCGCGTGGCGGGCGTCGTGCCGGCGACCCGCTCCACGACGTCCTGGGGCACGCCCGCGCTCGACCTGCGCGCGGGCATCGAGGCGCAACTGGTGGCGGAGGGCGTGGGCGAGGTGCGCCACGACGCCCGCTGCACCATCGAGACCGATGACCTCTACTCCCACCGGCGCGAGCGGGTCGGCGGACGCTTCGCCGGGCTCGTCTGGCTGGAGTGAGCCCCGGTCAGCCGCCCTTGCGCTCGCCCATCCCGGCGGCGAAGGCCCAGTTGACCATCGCCAGGCCGCCCCAGATCCAGATCAGGCCCCCGGTGCTGGCCTCCAGGGCCAGCAGGACGATCGTGGCGGCGGTGCCCATGACCAGCGAGACGATCGCCAGCGCCAGCCGCATGCCGTCGGACCTGCTGCTCTGGCGGGCCACCTGCTTGGCGCTGGGCATCCTGGCCAGGCGCTCGTCGACCCTGCGGTCGATCTCGGCGCTCATCTTGTCGATGAAGGACTCGACCACCGCGTCCTCGTACTCGGGTCCGAGGTCGCGGCGGGCCGAGACCGCCGCGCGTACGTCATCGCCCGTGCTCATATATCGAGATATAACGGCTTTGAGGGTCAGCGGGCAAGGATGTCGTCGAGGTTGTAGGCAACCGGTCTTTCTAGCTGCTCGTAATTGCAGGATTCGGGTGTCCGGTCCGGCCGCCAGCGCCGGAACTGGGCCGTGTGACGGAACCGGTCGCCCTCCATCGCGTCGTAGGCCACCTCCATCACCAGCTCCGGCCGCAGGGGGATGAACGACAGGTCCTTCTTGGCGTTCCACCGCGAGACCGCGCCGGGCATGCGCTGGCCGCCGCGCGCGGGCGTCGCGGCCGGGCCGCCCTCCTGCGCCTGGAGGATCGCCTGGTCGGCCCAGGCGCCCCACGGATGCTCGCCGAGCTGCGCCAGGTACGGCTTGAGCTCCTCCACCAGCTCCGCCCGGCGGGCCATCGGGAAGGAGGCGGCCACGCCGACGTGGTGCAGCTTGCCGTCGGGGCCGTAGAGGCCGAGCAGGATCGAGCCGACGATCGGGCCCGTCTTGTGCTCGCGGTACCCGGCCACGACGACGTCGGCGGTGCGCTCGTGCTTGACCTTGAACATGGTGCGCTTGTCGGGGATGTACGGCTGGTCGCCGGGCTTGACGATGATGCCGTCGAGCCCGGCGCCCTCGAACATCTCGAACCACTCGTCGGCCTGCTCGTCGTTCCTGGTCACCGGGGTCAGACGAATAGATCCGCCTTTCTCCGGAAAAATCCCCTCAAGGCGGGCGCGGCGCTCCGCGAACGGCGTCTCCATCAGCGACTCCTCGCCCAGCGCCAGCAGATCGAAGGCGATGAACGAGGCCGGAGTCGTCTCCGACAACATCTTCACCCGCGAGGCCGCCGGATGGATGCGCTGCTGGAGCTGCTCGAAGTTGAGATGCGTGTCATGGATCAGCACGATCTCGCCGTCGACCACGCACTTGTCGGGAAGCTCCCGCTTCACCGCCTCGACCAGCTCGGGGAAGTAGCGGGTGAACGGCCGCTCGTTGCGGCTGCCCAGGAACACCTCGTCGCCGTCGCGGAAGATGATGCAGCGGAAGCCGTCCCACTTCGGCTCGTAGAACAGCGTGCCGTCCTGCTTCGGCATCGCCTTGATCGCCTTGGCCAGCATCGGCGGCACCGGCGGCAGCACCGGCAGGTCGAGCTGGATCTCGGTGGGCTCCTCCATCGGCTCACTTCCTCACATAGCGGTTGAACAGCACGCCGTCTTCCTCGAGCACCTGGGCCAGCGTCAGGCCGACCTGCGCGCCCTCGCCGTTGAGTATGCGCGCCGCCGTGCCGCCGACCAGCAGCGGGCTCACCGACAGGCACAGCTCGTCGATCAGGTCGTCCGCCGCGAGCTGCGCGTTGAGCCGCGGTCCGCCCTCGCACAGGATCCGTCCCAGCCCGCGCTCCCGCAGCGCCTGTACGGCCAGCGGCATCTCCACCCGCTCCGCGCCCGCCAGGATCACCTCGGCGTGCCTGCCCGCCTCCGCCCGCCGGTCGGCTGGGGCCGCCTCACAGGTGATGACGATCGTGGGCGACTCGGCCTCGGTGAACAGCGGGCTGCCCAGGTCGAGGTCGAGCCGGCGGGTGATCACGGCGATGGGCGGGGGCACCTGCCTGCCGGGTCGGCGTTTGGCGGGGCCGTACCCCTCGGTGCGGACGGTGGCGGCGCCCGCCAGGATCACGTCGGCCAGCCCGCGCAGGACCCCGAACAACCGGCGGTCGCCCTTGCTCGAAAGCCCCCCGGACAACCCCTTGAGCCAGGCCGCGCCGTCGGCACTGGCCACCATGTTGACCCGCAGCCACGGTCTTCCCTCCGGGTAGGCGTAAGCCTGGGCCAGGTCGGGGTCGTCATGGGTGTCCGGGTGAATGCGACGCACCCCTCTACCTTGGCACACACCCCCGACAAGCCGCCCCCGCCACGTGTCCCACACCCCTGTACGGGGGCGCCGCGGCTGCCCGGCAACCAGACCACGCACGGGCCGACAACTACGCTCAGGCAAGCGCGCAACGGCCGACAAGCACGCGTCTGGGCTCCGGTGCCAAGAGGCGCCTCGGGGGATGCCACTGGGAGGCGACTGGGCAGCGGTTCCAGAGGACATGCGCGGGCACGGCTGGGACATGCGCGAGCGCCGCTGAGGCACGGCTCCGGGGATGCGGCGGCCTCCGGCAGGGATGCGGACCGGCGGTGACGGGGGCGGCTTCGGGGGTTGGCGGCCCTGGGAGGGACGGGGCGCGCGGCGGCGGGGGAGCGGGTCGGCGGGTGGGGTTGCTGGGGTGGGTGGGGGGAATGGCGCAGGGAGGACGGGGTGGGTGGTTGGCGGAAGATATAGCGCTTTGGTGGATCTGAATGACGTACGTGATGTCTTGTGCTTAACGTGGCGATAGGGCGTGGGGACTACAAGGAGGCCCGGTGGGTCTGGTCACTGTCGTGACATGGCTGTTCACTGCGATCGTCGGAATCTACCTGCTCTACCTCTGGCTGTCAGGCGGCGGCCTGCGGCAACAGGCGACCAAGGTCACCCGCTTCCCGGTGGCGCTGATCTTCTCCCATCCGGCGCTCGCGATCTCCGCGCTGGCCTGCTGGGTCGCGTTCCTGCTCACCGGCAGCAGGGTGCTGGCCTGGGCGGCGTTCGGGGTGCTGGCGGGCGCGGCGTTGCTGGGGTTCACGATGTTCACGCGCTGGCTGGGCGCGGGGCGGCACGCCAAGGGTGCCGAGCGGCGGCTGCCCGTGCTGGCGGTGCTGCTGCACGGGGTGGCGGGGGTGACGACGTTCGTGCTGGTCCTGCTCACCGCGGCCGTGGCACGTGGCCAGTAGGGCGTACCCCCTGACCCCACAAGACGATCAGGACACGCGGCGCAGGAGCTGGAGGCTGCGGGAGGCGACGGCGACCAGGGCGGCGGGCAGCCACTGCTCGTCGGCGAAGGGCTCGTCGCGGGCCGTGTCGTCGCTGGTGTCGAAGACGGTCTGCCACGCCTGCCCGAACTCCTCGCCCGGCAGCGTGAACGTCATGTCCTCGTGGTGGGCGTTGATCAGCAGCAGGAACGAGTCGTCCTCGATGCGCTCCCCGCGCGGCCCCGGCTCCGTGATGGCCTGGCCGTTGAGGTAGACCATGAGCGACTTGGCGTAGCCGGTGTGCCAGTCTCCGGCGGTCATCTCGGCCCCAGCCGGCGTCAGCCACACCAGGTCGCGCCCGTGCTCGGCGGTGCGGCCGCGGAAGAACCGGCGGCGCTGGAAGACCGGGTGCTCGCGGCGCAGCCTGGCCAGCGACCTGGTGAACTCCAGCAGGTCGGACTCGGTGTGCACCGCCGTCCAGTCGATCCAGGTGAGCTCGTTGTCCTGGCAGTAGGCGTTGTTGTTGCCCCGCTGCGAACGGCCCAGCTCGTCGCCGTGGGAGAGCATCGGCACGCCCTGCGACAGGAAGAGCGTGGCCAGGAAGTTGCGGCGCTGGCGGTGGCGCAGGCGGACGATCTCCGGGTCCTCGACCGGCCCCTCGGCCCCGCAGTTCCAGGAGCGGTTGTCGTCGGTGCCGTCGCGGTTGTCCTCGCCGTTGGCCAGGTTGTGCTTGCGGTCGTAGGAGACCAGGTCGGTGAGGGTGAAGCCGTCGTGGCAGGTCACGAAGTTGATGGAGGCGACCGGGCGGCGGCCCGAGGTGGCGTAGAGGTCGGCCGAGCCGGTCAGCCGGGAGGCGAACTCGGGCAGCGCCGAGCCGGTCCCGCGCCAGAAGTCGCGCACGGTGTCGCGGTACTTGCCGTTCCACTCCGTCCACAGGGGCGGGAAGTTGCCGACCTGGTAGCCGCCAGGACCCACGTCCCACGGCTCGGCGATCAGCTTCACCTGGGAGATCACCGGGTCCTGCTGGATCAGGTCGAAGAACGCGCTCAGCCGGTCCACGTCGTGCAGCTCGCGGGCCAGGGCCGAGGCCAGGTCGAAGCGGAAGCCGTCCACGTGCATGTCCAGCACCCAGTAGCGCAGCGAGTCCATGATGAGCTGCAGCGCGTGCGGCGAGCGGGCGTTCAGGGAGTTGCCGGTGCCGGTGTAGTCGAGATAGTAGCGCCGGTCGCCGTCGTGCAGGCGGTAGTAGGCCGCGTTGTCGATGCCGCGGAAGCCGAGCGTCGGCCCCATGTGGTCGCCCTCGGCCGTGTGGTTGTAGACCACGTCCAGGATGACCTCGATGCCCGCCTCGTGCAGGGCGCGCACCATGGCCTTGAACTCCAGCACCTGCTGCCCGCGCGAGCCCGCGCTGGAGTAGGGGCCGTGCGGGGCCAGGAAGGCCATCGTGTTGTAGCCCCAGTAGTTGGTCAGCCCCCGCGCCACCAGGAAGTGCTCGGGCACGAAGTGGTGCACCGGCATCAGCTCGACCGCGGTCACCCCGAGCGAGACCAGGTGGTCGATCACCGCCGGGTGCCCGATCCCGGCGTAGGTGCCCCGCTGCTCCGCCGGCACCGACGGGTGGCGCATCGTGAGCGCCCGCACGTGCGCCTCGTAGATCAGCGTCTGGTGGTACGGCGTGCGCGGCGGCCGGTCGTTGCCCCACTCGAAGAACGGGTTGATCACCACGTTCTTCGGCATGTACGGCGCGCTGTCGGCCTCGTTGAACTCGTCGGGATTGGTGAACCGGTAGGCGAACAGCGCCTCGTTCCAGGTCAGCTCCCCGTCGATCGCCTTGGCATAAGGGTCGAGCAACAGCTTGGCCGGGTTGCAGCGGTGGCCCTGCGACGGCGCGAACGGGCCGTGGACGCGGTAGCCGTACCGCTGGCCCGGGGAGATCCCGGGCAGGTAGCCATGCCAGACGAACCCATCCATCTCGGGCAGGTCGACGCGCTCCTCGGAGCCGTCGTCATGAAAAAGGCACAGCTCAACCCGCTCGGCGACCTCGGAGAACACCGAGAAGCTGGTGCCCACGCCATCCCAGGTGCCGCCGAGTGGATAGGGCTCGCCCGGCCAGACCTCACGCATGTGACCCGATTGTCGCACGCGATCGACCCGTTGCTACAGCAGTTCCGCGTTCAGGCTGATCGTGGTTCCGGAAAGGGCCTTGCTGACGGGGCAGTTAGCCTTGGCCGTCTCCGCCGCCTCCTGGAACTGGTCGGGCGTGAGCCCCGGCACGTGGCCCTTGACGCTGAGCACGATGCCGGTGATGCCCTCGCCCGGCTGGAAGGTCACCTCGGCGCGGGTCTCCAGCGACTCCGGCGGCGTACCGGCCCCGGCCAGGCCGTGGGAGAGCGCCATCGAGAAGCAGGAGGAGTGGGCGGCGGCGATGAGCTCCTCGGGCGAGGTCTTGCCGTTGGCCGCCTCGGCCCGCGACGGCCAGGAGACCTCGAAGGTGCCGACGCCGGAGGTGTCGAGCGAGACCGTGCCGGAGCCGTCGAGCAGCGCGCCCTTCCACTGCGTGGTCGCGGTACGCGTGGTCGCCATGGCGATTGTCCCTTCATCGATTGCCGATACAGGTCCGAACATATCCTGTATCGCCGCGGTGACCATGAGTGGTCGGTTGTAATCGGAGCGGAGCGTCGTAATCCCCGCAGCGGAGGGCCCCGTGCCGGAGGACGATGAACGGTATGCCGCGTTGTACCACCGCCACTACTCCACGGTGCTGCGCTACGCCGCGCGCAGGGTCGGGCGGGACGCGGCGCCCGACGTCGCCGCGCGCGCCTTCACCGACGCCTTCCGCCGCCTCGACCAGGCGCCCGCGGAACGCCGGGCCGAGCGGGTCTGGCTGCTCGGCATCGCCCGCGGCCACGTCAGCAACGAATGGCGCGGCAGGCGCAGGCGCCAGGCGCTGACCGACCGGCTGGCCGTCTGGCGCGCGCCGCCGGTCGAGCAGGGCCTCGACGGCGAGATCGTCACCCGCCTCGCCTTCCACGAGGCGCTGGCGCGGCTGGCCGGCAAGGACAGGGAGGCGCTGCGCCTCTTCTACTGGGAGGGGCTCAGCGTGGAGGAGGCCGCCACCGTCGCGGGCTGCCGGGCGGGCACCATGGCCACCCGGCTCAGCCGGGCCAGGGCGCGCCTGCGCGAGCACCTGCGCACGCTCGGGTTCCAGGAGGGGAGCTGATGGACGAGCTCGCACGGCTGATGGCACGTCACGACCCGGCCCCGCACGAGGTGCCGCCCGACGAACTGCTGCTCGCCGAGATCCTCGCTACGGCCAGGCCGCGCCGTTGCTCCACGCTGTCCTGGCGGCTGACGTTCGGCGCGGCGCTGGCGACCGGGCTGGTGATCCTCGCGGCCGGCGCCATCCCCACGGCGCGGGCGCCGGACCGGCTGACCGTCGCCGCGTACTTCCGCCACCCCGGCGCGCCGCTGGCGCTGTGCGGGGAGCCGGGCCCCCGGCCGCGCAGGCTGCCGGGGACCGGGGGAGGGGGCCGGCGCGTGGTCCTGGGGCTGGCGGAGGCGGCGACGAGGTCCGGGCGCGCGGCCACGCGCGGCCACGGCCGGATCACCGCGGCCTCCTCGCTGCTGCGGCCGGACGGCAGGTCCGGCGTGCTGTCCAGACAGTGGACCCCCGGCCCCGGTCCCGCCTCCGCCCCTGGCCCCGGACGCAGTCTCGGCCCCGCCCCTAATCCCGGCCCCGGACGTAGTCTCCGCCCCGCCCCTAATCCCGGCTCCGGCCACGGTCTTGGCAGGCGGGTGGAGTACCCGCTGGAGGCCGCCGGGGATCGCCTCGTCCAGGGAACGGCCGGGCGGGAGGGGGCGTACCGGAGAGGACTGACGGGGGACGGGCCGGTCGGCGCGATCATCGCGGCCAACGAGAGCGAGGTGCTCGACGGGCCGCGCACCGCCGCGCTGTGGCGGGCGCTGGCCGGGCGGCCGGGATTACGCGCGCTCGGCCGGATCGTCGACCGGCGCGAACGCGGCGGGCAGGGCGTGGCCTTCGACATGGGCAGGACCGAGCGGTGGGTGCTGGTGGCCGATGCGGGCACCGGTGACCTGCTGGGTGTGGAGCGGGTGATGCTGCGGGCGGCCGACGGCCTGGAGGCCACGCCGCCCTGCGTACGCGACTTCTGGACCTTTCTCGACCGCGCCGACGTGACCACGGTCGGCGACTGAGCCCTCACCCGGCGGAGAAGTGCCCGGAAAGTCCGCGTAAGGAAAGCCGGGCGGCCGGACTCTTACCGGGCATGATGATGACGCCCGCTTGGTCCCCGCCGCACCCGGAGGACCTTCGTCCCACCCCTCGCGACGGCCGCCGCTGGTGCGGACCGCTCGAACACGTGCTGCGCCGGTTGTGGCCCCCCGGCGACGGCCCGCCGCCCGGCTTCGTCACCGCCGTGGACGACCTCGCCACCCTCGAGTACGGCCCCGCCACCCGCCTGGCCACCGGGCTAGCCATGCTGTGGATCGGCGGCACCGGCATCGGCTACGTGGTCAGGGACCCCGACCGCATCACCGGCCGTTGTCTGCCCTTCTCCCGCCCGGCGCCGTGGCCCGACCTCCCGCCGCCCTCGCCCGCGCGCATGCTCGCCGCCCACGCCCTGTGTGACCTCGACGGCCTGTCGTCCACGCTGGAGTGGCGCGCGCTGAACCGCCGCTGCCTGCCCCTCTTCCGCGACCGCCCCGCCCCGGGACCCCGCGACTGGTGGGCGGAGTCCTTCGCCCTGAAGTCCCCCGCCCGCATCGCCGCCGTCCTGGACGGCGACCGGACGGTCGCGGAGATCGTGGCCGCCTACCACCACCGCATCACCACCACCTACTCCACCCCACCCCGCCAGAACCCCTGACGCGGAAACCCCCGACGCGGGAACTCGCGACGCGGGAACCCGTGACGTGGGAACCCGTGACGTGGGAACCCCAACGCGGGAACTCGCGACGCGGAAACCCCCGACGCGGAAACCCCCGACGAGGGAATCCCTGACGCGGCTACCCCTGACCCTTCTCCCGTCTCCCGCAGACCCCGCGCGGCGCCCCTCCCCGCGCGGGTCCCGGGCAGGATCCCCACCCCCTGCCCGGGACACCTCCCGCCGGCGGGCGCCGAATTCGGAGGGCTGCTTCGTCATCCGGCTCAACATTTCCGGCGAATAGTGACATGCTCGGGTCGCGGCGCACCCGCCGCCTAGGTCCGGATCACGGGAGTGTGGTGCCAGTGGAGGCACCGTTCGACGACCGCCTGCTGCACCAACGGGTGGTCGGCGGCGATGAGTCCGCGCTCGGGGAGGTCTATGACCACCTCTCCTCGCTGATCTTCGGTCTCTCCCTCCGCGTCACCAGGGACCGGGTGATCGCCGAGGACATCACCCAGGAGGTGTTCCTGATCTTCTGGGAGCGCCCTCTGGCCTACGACCCCGACCGAGGCACCCTGCGCGCCTGGCTGGCCACGATCGCGCACCGGCGTGCCGTCGACCACGTCCGCGCCGAGGAACGGCGCAGGGTCTCCGTCCTGGGGCCGAGGCTGTTCGAGCCCGCGCCTGAGAGACTGGAGGAGACCGTGCTGGCCGCCGACGAGGCCAAGCGGGTCCGCCACGCGGTCACCCAACTGCCCGAAGGCTTACGCGAGGCGATTGAACTGGCGTACTTCGGTGGCCGTACATATCGGCAAGTTGGCGAGGAACTGGGCGTGCCCGAGGGCACGGCCAAGTCGCGTATCAGGCTGGCGCTGCGGCGCCTGGCCGACGCGCTGGCAGAGGAAGAGGTGTGATGGAGCCCGTCGAGCGTCTGTACCTGGACGCCCTCATGGAGGAAGCGGCCGTGCCCGAGCGGTCGCTCCGGCCGCAGTTGCTGGCCGGGGCCAGGGCACGCCGCCGACCGGCCGCGCCCACGGCCGCGTGGGCGGAGCCCTACGCCGGACGGGTGGCCGCCATGGACGCGCTGCTGACCTCCGCGGTGGACGACGACTGGGCCCGCGAGATCGTCGAGGGCTGGACTCTGCAGGAGCTCGTCGCCCACCTCGCCGCCAAGGACGGCCTGCTGGCCGCCTCGGTCGGCGCCCCGGTGCTCGGCCCCGCCCTCGACGCGATGGACGCGATGGGCCGCACCCTCCAGGTCCAGGAGTACGAGCGGGCGCGCAGCCCCGAGCAGACCAGGCGCGACTGGCGGGCACAGGCGGACGCGCTCTGCCGTCACCTCGGCGGCCTCGCCCCCGACACCCCCGCGACGCTCGACGGCGTGGCCGGCGCGCTCAGCGACCACGTCCTGGCCCGCGGCCTGGAGACGTGGATCCACACCGACGACGCCGCCTCGGTCGCCGGGGTACGGCTGCCGTACCCTGTCCCGGCCCACATCAAGCCGACCGCCGACCTGTGCGCCCGCCTGCTGCCGTGGACGATGCTGCTGTCCGGGGTGGACGGGGCCGGCCGTACCCTCGAACTGATCCTGACCGGCCCCGGCGGCGGGGAGTGGACGATGCCGCTCGGCGTCCACGACGCCGAGCCCGGCGTGCCCGACGCCTCGATCACCGCCGACGTGATCGACTTCTGCTTCCTGCTGGGCGGGCGGGGCGAGCCGGGAGCGTTCCCGGCCGAGATCACCGGCGACCGGGCCCTGGCCGCCGACGTCCTGCGCACCGCCCCGGCGCTGTCCGGTCCGTGAGGCTCAGAGCTTGGCCGCCGCCTCGGTGACCATCTCGCGCTCGTAGGAGTCGTCGCTCTCGGCCAGCACCCGCTTGACCCCCGCCTCGGCCCGCGGGTCGCCGCGCTCGGCCAGCCCGCGCGTGGCCTCGGCCACCGTGCTCAGGTCGGCGTCGTCCAGCCGCAGCGCGAGCGCGTCCCTGATCTCGGGGGTGTCGGCGTCGAGCGAGGCCAGCCCGGCGGTCGCCCAGTCGCGCACCTCCCTCTCGTCGTCGCGCGTCATCGAGATCAGCAGCGCCAGCCCCTCGGCGTGGCCGGGCGGCAGCACGTCGGCCAGCGCGATCGCGTCGGTCATCGTGCGCTTGTGGTCGGGGCGGCCGATCACGTCGAGCACCTGCGGCAGCGCCCGGTGGTCGCCCTGGTGGCCGAGCGCGGACAGCACCGAGCGCAGCACCTGCGGGTTTCCCTCGGTGGTGGCCATCTTCTGCAGCAGCGGCAGCGTGCGCTCCAGGTAGGGCTTCTCGCCGTCCTCGGTGACGCCGAACTGGGCGATGGCGTCCACGCCGAACTCCCGCTCGCGGGCGTCCTCGCTCACGCACAGCCGCGCCAGCGCCTCGTACGTCTCCTCGTCGGCCCGCTTGCCGAGCGAGTCGGCGACGACCCACCAGGTCTCCGCGTCCTCGTCCAGGTCGCGGTGGGCCACCGCCCTGGCGACGAGTTCGGGGATGGGCGTGTAGACGCCGGTGGCGTCCTCCAGGATCGTGGCGACGGCCGCGTGCCCGCGCTGGGCCTGCACCTGCTCGGTCTCCTCGCCGTCGGGGGAACGGCCGGCCACCGTCACCAGCTCCGTGCCGTCCTTGGCGTACTGCCTGGCCACGACGTACTCCCAGCCCTCCTGCCCGATCTGGTCGAGCAGCGCGGTCTCCAGGTGGACGCCGACCCAGTCGATCGCGATGTCGTGGGGGCTGTCGCCGTCGCCGTCGTACTTCTCCGCGTCGGCCCCGGCGTTCAGCAGCACGCGCACCACGCCGAGCGCGCCGCGCCTGGCGGCCAGGCTGAGCGGGGTGTCGCCGTCGTCGTTGGGCTCGTCGACCTGCGCGCCGGCCTCGATGAGCGCGGCGGCGGCGTCGGCGTTGCCGTTGGCCGCGGCCCACAGCAGGGCGTGCCAGCCGCCGCTCTCCTTGGCGTTGACGTCGGCCCCGGCGGCCAGCAGGGCCCCGATGACGGAGACCCGGTCCCAGGCCGCGGCCGCGCAGAGCGGCAGCCCTTCCTCGCCGGCCTCGTTGGCGTCGGCCCCGGCGGCGAGCAACGTGCCCGCCGTCTCCAGGTCGCCCTTCAACGCCGCCTGGTACAGCTCATCCTCACGCATGACAGCGACCCTAACGCCTTCCTGCCCCAACCCCGGCGATCAGCGGTTGTGCGTACGAGGAATCCTTCTTCCGGAGGACCGCGAAGGCGCCAAGACGCGATATGTTGCGACTATGACTGACTCTGGGGAACTGCGCGCTTCCGACGCCGAGCGCGAGGCCGTCGTCGAGCAACTGCGCGTCGCCTCAGTGGACGGCAGGCTCACCCTCGTGGAGCTGACCGACCGCACCGAGGCCGCCTACACGGCGACCACGCACGCCGAGCTGGCACTCCTGACCCAGGACCTGCCCGCCGCGGGCGCCGCCGCGCCCCTGGCGGCCCCCGAGCCCGCCCGCAAGAAGCGCTGGTTCATGGCGTTCATGGGCGACACCAAGCGGCGCGGCAAGTGGCGCGTCGACCAGGAGCTCGGCGCCGTGGCGGTCATGGGCGACGTGGTGATGGACCTGCGCGAGGCCGAGGTCCGCACCAACACCATCGACATCACCGCCGTCGCCATCATGGGTGACGTCAAGATCATCGTGCCCGACGGCGTGGACGTGGACCTCGACGGCTTCGCCTTCATGGGCGACAAGAAGGTCGACGTCCTGGAGGCCGCCCCCGGCATGAACGTGCCCGTGGTACGCGTGCACGGCTACGCGGTGATGGGCGACATCAAGGTGTACGGCGACGCCCGCGCCAAGCCCATCAAGCGCGGATGGTCGGCCTGGCGCGAGCACCTGGGCCTGACCCCCGGCCAGCTCTACGGCGACCACCGCCACCGCGACTGACCGGCTCCCGGGACGAATCCGCCGGACCCGTGCAACGTCCGGCGGTGGCCCGCGCGTACTGATCGGTGACATTCACCGCGCAGTGAGGACCACCGGAATGCGGGATCGCGCAGACTTCGAGCGCTACGTGGCCGAACGCTCGCCGCGCCTGCTGAGGACCGCCTACCTGCTGTGCCGCGACTGGGCCACCGCCGAGGACCTGGTCCAGTCGGCACTGGCCAAGGCGTGGACCGCCTGGCGCCGGGTCGGCGGCAACCCCGACCCGTACGTCTACCGCATTCTCACCAACACCCACGCCTCCTGGTGGCGGCGGCGCTGGCGCGGCGAGGTGCCGACCGGCGAGTTACCCGACGCGCCGCTGACCGCCGACCCCGAGACCCAGCTCGGCACGCGGGAGGCGCTCAGAACCGCCCTGACGGCCCTGCCCGCCCGCCAGCGCGCGGTGATCGTGCTGCGCTACTTCGAGGACCTGCCGGACGCGGCCATCGGGGAGATCCTCGGCTGCTCGGCCGCGACCGTCCGCAGCCAGGCCAGCCGCGCGCTGGCCAAGCTGCGGCTCGACCCCGCGGCCAGGTCCGCGGTCACCACGGGGAGCTGACCGATGACCCTCACCGAGCAGGATCTGCGCGAACTGCTGGACTCCGACAGCCTCGACGCTCGCCACAGGGGCGTGAGCGTCGCGGACGTCGACCGCAGGGTCCGTCGCATCAGAACGCGCCGCGTGCGGGCCGTCACGGCCCTGGCCGCGGTCGCGGCGGCCGTGGCCGTCCTCTCCTCCGGTACGGCCACGCCCGCCCACGACGTGTGGGAGGGCGTCATGGCCGGGCCGCTCCCCACCTCCGGCGACTGGGAGCTGAGGGAGCCGGTCGTCCTCAAGCAGTTCACCCGGGGCGGCGTGCGGCGGACGGCCACGTTCGAGAGCACCGCGCCGCACCCGATGGCCGTCGTCGTGACCTGCCGGTCCGACACCTACCTGCTGGTGTGGCTGAACGGCCTGCGGGTGGCGAACGAGCCCTGCGTGCGAGGGGCGGGCCCGCCCAGGTGGCTGCGGGCCGACCTGCGGTCCCGGGCCGGCAGGAACACGGTCAGCGTGCTCCTGGTGCCCCGGTCGGCGGTCCCGGGCGGCACGCTGACCGCGGCCGCGGCCGACGCGATGGCCAGCCGGTCCACCCCGTTCGAGGTGACCTGGACGCTGCAGGTCATGGAGCGGGACACCATCCCCGCCTGCGACAGGCCGGTGGTCATCACCGACCCCGGCAGCGGGCGCGAGGTGCTCTCCTGGACATGCCCGGAGCCCGTCCTCAAACCAGACAGTACGGGCACGTGAGGCAAACCCAACGGAACGGGCTCACAAGCCAAGCCCAACCCGGACGGCCTCATGGGCCAAACCGGACCGGACGGGCTCATGAGCCCGTCCGGACCGGACGGGCTCATGACGCGATCCGGACCGGGCAGGCTCATGCGGTGGGCGGGACAGTGGCTTGCCGGGCGTCAGGCGACCGGTGCCGCGGCCGCCGGGGTCAGCGCCTCGGCGTAGCGTTCCAGGACGAGCCCGGCCAGTTCCGGCGCCGGTCCCAAGACGTCGGCGACCACGTCGGCCCCCGACTCCCGCCGCACCTTGTCGGCGAAGAACCCCGGCGCCAGCAGGTACGGCGCCACCGCCACCCGCGGCGCCCCGGCCCTGCGCAGCGCGGCCACGGCCGCGGCCGGCGTGGGACCCGCGGCCGAGGCGTAGGCGGGGACCACCCGCCACCAGCCCGCCCGCCGGCCCTGGCCGCCGTCCGACCACAGGCGGGCCAGGTCGGCGATGACCGCGTTGGCCCTGGCGTCGCTGGAGCCCGCCGAGACCAGGACGACGGCGGTGTCCGGGTCGCCGGGCCGTACCCCCGCCTGCGACAGGCGGCGCTCCAGCGCCGCGAGCAGGAGCGGGTGCGGGCCGAGCGTCGTGCCGTAGTGGACGAGCAGGCGGGGGTCGCGGGCGCGCGCCTCGTTGAGCGCAGCGGGCAGGTCGACGCGGCTGTGGTAGGCCTCGGTCAGCAGCAGCGGCAGGACCGCCGCCTCGCGCAGGCCGTGCAGCGCCTGGCCGAGCGTGGGCGCGGCGTGGTCGAGGTAGGCGGTGCGGACCTGGAGGCCGGGGCGGGCCAGCCGTACCCGGTCGAGCAGGGCCTCCACGGTCGCGGCGGCGCGCGGGTCGCGCGAGCCGTGCGCGACCGCCACCAGCGGGACATGCTCCGCGGGATGAGGGGTGGCGAGTGGTGGGCGGGTCCCTGCGAGCCCGCCCACCCTCGTCACCGGGACCTCGCCCCTGCCAGAACGGGGCCCCTCGCCCGCCGGATGCCGCCCGGCGGGCGAAATTTCGGTGGTCAGAGGTGAATGCCGCATTCGGTCTTCCCCAGGCCCGACCACCGACCGCTGCGCGGGTCCTCGCCCTCGCCCACCTGGCGCGTGCACGGCGCGCAGCCGATGGACGGGTAGTTGTCGTAGTGCAGCGGGTTGATCAGGACCCCGTTGTCGGCCATGTAGTTGTCCACGTCCTCCTGGGTCCAGGAGGCGATCGGGTTGACCTTGACCATCTGCCGCCTGGCGTCCCACTCGACGACCTTGGTGCCCGCGCGCGTGGGCGACTCGTCGCGGCGGATGCCGGAGATCCACGCCAGGTACGGCTCCAGCGCCCGGTTGAGCGGCTCGACCTTGCGCAGGTAGCAGCACAGGTCGGGGTTGCGGCCGAACAGCCGCGGCCCGAGGTCGCGCTCCTGCTCCTGGACCGTCCGCGACGGCTGCACGTTGATCACGTTGACGTCGTAGACCTGCTGGACGGCGTCACGCGTCCCGATCGTCTCGGCGAAGTGGTAGCCGGTGTCGATGAACAGCACGTCGATGCCCGGCTTCACCCGGCTGACCAGGTCGATCAGCAGCGCGTCGCTCATCGAGGAGGTCAGCGTGAGCCGGTCGCCGAAGGTGGCCGCGGCCCAGCGGATGATCTCGCGGGCGGGCGCGCCCTCCAGGAAGATGGCGGCGGACTCGACGATGTTCTGCAGGTCGAGCGTGCCGCGTTGTGCTCTTAAACCGGTCTCGATCTCGACCAGCGTCATATCTTTACCCCGATTCCCAGGAATTTCAGCTTGAAGGCGCGGGCGCAGGCGCGGCAGTACCAGCCGCCGTCGCCCTCGTAGGGCTCCAGGTCCTCGTCACCGCAGTAGGGGCAGTGGAAAGGAACCGCCCGGGCGCCGCTCATTTGAGGTCCGCCTCGTCGGCGCGCTGCACCCAGTCGGCGAAGCTCTCGCCTTCCTTCTTCTGGTCCTCGTAGTGGGTGACCACCCTCTCGACGTAGTCGGGCAGGCCCTCGGAGGTGGTCTTGAGCCCGCGCACCTTACGGCCGAAGCCCGGGTTGACGCCGAGCGAGCCGCCCAGGTGGATCTGGAAGCCCTCGACCTGCCTGCCGTTGTCGTCAACGACGAGCTGGCCCTTCAGGCCGATGTCGGCGACCTGGATGCGGGCGCAGGAGTTGGGGCAGCCGTTGACGTTGATCGTCAGCGCCTCGCTGAAGTCGGGCAGGCGCCGCTCCAGCTCGTCGATCAGGTTCGAGGCGACCGCCTTGGTCTCGACGATGGCCAGCTTGCAGTACTCGATGCCGGTGCAGGCCATCGTCTGGCGGCGGAAGGTGGAGGGACGGACCTGCAGGTCGTTGGCCTCCAGCTCGGCCACGATGCTGTCGACCCGGTCGGGCGCGACGTCGAGGATGACCATCTTCTGCTCGACCGTGGTGCGCACCCGGGCAGAGCCGTGGCGCTCGGCGATGTCGGCGATCACGTGCAGCTTGTCGCCGTCGAGGCGGCCGACCTTGGGCGCGAAGCCGACGTAGAAGTTGCCGTCCTTCTGCGGGTGGACGCCGACGTGGTCGCGGCGGTTGCCGCGGGGCGCCTCGGGCGCGGGTCCGTCGGGCAGCGGCTCCTTGAGGTACTCGGTCTCCAGGACCTCGCGGAACTTCTCGGGTCCCCAGTCGTTGACGAGGAACTTGATGCGGGCCCGGTGCCGGAGGCGGCGGTAGCCGTAATCACGAAATATCCCGATAACGCCGCCGTAGACATCCGCGACCTGATCGGGCCGGACGAAGACGCCGATGCGCTTGCCGAACATCGGGTTCGTGGACAGGCCGCCGCCCGCCCACAGGTCGTAGCCCTTCTCGCCGGTCGGCAGCGTCACCGCCACGAACGCCACGTCGTTGATCTCGTGCACCGTGCAGTGGGCCGGGCAGCCGCTGATCGCCGACTTGAACTTGCGCGGCAGGTTCGAGTACGCCGGGTCGCCGATGTACTCGTCGTGGACCTCCCGGATCTCGCCCGTCGAGTCGAGCACCTCCTCGGCGTCGATCCCGGCCAGCGGACAGCCGAGGATCACCCTGGGCGTGTCACCGCACGCCTCGGTGGTCGACAGGCCGACCTCCTCCAGCCGCCGCCAGATGTCGGGCACCGACTCGATCTCCACCCAGTGCAGCTGCACGTTCTGGCGGTCGGTCAGGTCGGCGGTGCCCCTGCCGTAGTCGTTGGAGATGTCCGCGATGACCCGGAGCTGGCGCAGGTCGAGCTGCCCGCCGTCGATGCGGATGCGGAGCATGAAGTAGCGGTCGTCGAGCTCCTCGGGCTCCAGGATCGCGGTCTTGCCGCCGTCGATCCCGGGCTTGCGCTGGGTGTAGAGGCCGTACCACCGCATGCGTCCGCGCAGGTCGGCCGGGTCGATGGAGTCGAAGCCCTGCTTGGAGTAGATGTCGATGATGCGCTGGCGAACGTTGAGACCGTCGTCGTTCTTCTTGTTCTCTTCGTTCTTGTTGAGGGGCTCGCGGTATCCGAGGGCCCACTGGCCTTCTCCGCGCGGGCGCTTGTGGTGCCGGCTGGCAGGGGTGCTCATTGCGCGTCCTTAAGGATTGTGGGCGCGCGCGGGATGTCCCTCCTGCCTCACCGTTGAGTGCAGGGGTCCCAGAAGAGCTTGTGCGACGCGCGCCGCTGCGAAATACAGGCAGGGAGTTAGCGGGCGTCGCAACAGATGGCACTGCGGACACGCTGAAGATCGACGTGACGTCGACCGACGAGCATGGGGTCCGCTGGCATGCTCCAAACGATACCCCGGCGCGTGGTGATGTCCAAGAAGGGGTCCAGACTCTGGGACCAGAACAGGGGTACCCCTATTCAGCCCTGCCTCGGCCAGTCGAGCTCGGACTCCTTCGGCTCCTCCGCGTCCTGGTGCTGGCAGTCGCACCAGGAGCCGCCCCTGCACTCCTCGTGGCGGCGGTCCTTGCAGCTCTCGCAGATCACCTTCGACATTGTCGCACTGGAATGTTGTTCGGTTAGAGTGCGGGCCATGGACCTCGTGCGCGAGCTCGCCGCCGACCTGCGTGATGAGACCGCCTCGCTGGAGGCGCTGCTGGCCCCGCTCGACCCCGCCGCGTGGGAGCTGCCCACCCCCGCGCAGGGCTGGGCGGTCCGCGACCAGATCAGCCATCTCGCCTACTTCGACGACGCCGCGGTGAGTGCCGTCACCGACCCCGACGCCTTCCGCGCGAGCGCCGCGGCGCTCATGAAGGGCCCGGCGTCCGTAGACGACCTCGCCGTCCAGGCCCGCGCGCTCTCACCGGCGCAGGTCCACGCCTGGTTCGGTACGGCCCGCGCCGCCCTCCTGGCCGCCCTGTCCGGCCTGGACGCAAGGCGGCGCCTGCCCTGGTACGGACCCGACATGTCGGCCGCCTCCTTCGCCACCGCGCGCCTCATGGAGACCTGGGCCCACGGCCAGGACGTGGCCGACGCCCTCGGCGTGGTCCGCGAGCCCACCGACCGGCTGCGCCACGTGGCCTCGATCGGCGTGCGGGCGCTGCCGTACAGCTTCGTGATCAGGGGCCTGCCGGTCCCCGAGCGGCCCGTCAGGGTCGAGCTGACGCTGCCGGGCGGCGGCCCGTGGGCGGCCGGCCCGCAGGACGCGGCCGACACCGTGCGCGGCCCCGCCCTGGACTTCTGCCTGGCCGTCACCCAGCGCGCGCACCTGGCCGACACCGCGCTGGAGGTGCGCGGCGAGACCGCGGCGGCGTGGATGGCGATCGCGCAGGCGTTCGCGGGCCCTCCGGGCAAGGGCAGGGCTCCCTCGGGGAAGGCCCCGATGCCGTGAGCTGAGACGCACTGACATCCTTGGATGTATGCGGACACTGCTGAACGTCATCTGGCTGGTCTTCGCCGGGATCTGGCTGGCGCTCGGCTACGCCGTCGCCGGGGTCATCTGCTGCATCCTGATCATCACGATCCCCTTCGGCATCGCCTCGTTCCGGATCGCCGGATACGCGCTGTGGCCCTTCGGCCGCACCGTCGAGCGCTCGCCGGAGGCCGGGGTCATGTCCACGATCGGCAACGTCATCTGGTGCGTGGTGGCCGGGATCTGGCTGGCCATCGGGCACGTGCTCACCTCGATCCCGCTGTTCGTCTCGATCATCGGCATCCCGCTGGGCGTCGCGAACCTCAAGATGATCCCCATCTCGCTGCTACCGCTCGGCGCGCGCATCGTGGACGTCAGGTAGTAAACGCCCGGCGGAGCATAAGCTTGCGGGAAGTACTCCTGCGAGAGCGTTGGTGCCATGACGTCGACCGATGCGCCTACCCGGCGTACACAGCGCAAGCGGCGCAGGCAGGTCCTCCGCAAGGTCAGGACCCACCTGAGCTGGGTGCGCGACACCAGGTCGTGGGCACTCGTGCGCGCGACGACGAACGCGGGCGTCGACTACCGGGTGACCGGCCTGGCGGGGGAGGCGGCGTTCTTCGCGCTGCTGTCGCTGCCGCCGTTCGTGCTCGGGCTGATCGGCGTGCTGGCCAAGCTGGGCGTCTGGCTGGGCCGCGAGAACGTGGGCAAGGTCGAGCAGTGGGTCGTCGACCAGGCGGCGGTGCTGTTCACCACCGACGCGGTCGAGAAGGTCGTCAAGCCGCTCATCGCCGACATCCTGCGCGACGACGCCAGCAAGGTCTCGATCATCTCGCTCGGCTTCCTGCTGTCGCTGTGGTCGGGCTCACGGGCGCTGTACGTCTACGTGGACCTGATCTCCGTCGCCTACGGCCTGGGCGAGGAACGCGGCATCGTGCGCACGCGGCTCATGTCCTTCGGCCTGTACATCGTGGGCCTGGCCATCGGCCTGGTCGTCATGCCGGTCCTGGTCATCGGGCCCACGCTGCTCAAGGAGGCGCTGCCGGCGCAGTACACGCCGGTGATCGACCTGGCGTACTGGCCGGTCGTGATCGTCGGCTCCGTGCTCTTCCTGACCGTGCTCTACCACGTGAGCGTGCCCGTGCGCACGCGGTGGTACCGGGAGCTGCCCGGCGCGATCCTGGCGCTGTTCATCTGGATCGTCTGCGCGGCCGTGCTGCGCGCCGTGCTGGCCGCCTGGTTCTCCCCGGTCTCCATCTACGGCTCGCTGGCCGCGCCCGTCGCCGTGCTGCTCTGGCTCTACATCACCGCCCTGGCCGTGCTCATCGGGGCCATCCTGAACGCCGAGGTGGACCGCCTGTGGGGCGACACCCGCGCGGCCGTCGGCAAGTAGGCGACTTCCGCTATCGTCTAGGGCGTCGCGACTGGCGCATAGGGTGGGCCTGAACCACCGGGGAGCGGAATCGTGCGGAGGCCGAGCGCCTGGGTCTTCGCGAGGATGTCAAAGACGACAGGAGTGCCATGTCTTCTCTCGCGAGCGTCGACCCGCAGATCGCGGAGCTGATCCAGGCGGAGGAACGCCGCCAGGCCGACACCGTCAAGCTGATCGCGTCGGAGAACTACGTCTCCAAGGCGGTTCTCGAGGCCACGGGCACGGTCCTCACCAACAAGTACTCCGAGGGCTACGCGGGCAAGCGCTACTACGAGGGCCAGCAGGTCATCGACCAGATCGAGACCGTGGCCATCGAGCGGGCCAAGGCGCTGTTCGGCGTCAACCACGCCAACGTCCAGCCGTACTCGGGCTCGCCCGCCAACCTGGCGATCTACCTGGCCTTCCTGCAGCCAGGCGACACCGTCATGGGCATGGGTCTGCCCTTCGGCGGCCACCTGACCCACGGCTGGTCGGTCAGCGCCACCGGCAAGTGGTTCAACGCGGTCCGCTACGGCGTGCGCAAGGACACCGGCCGTGTCGACATGGACGAGGTGCGCGCCCTGGCCCTGGAGCACCGCCCCAAGCTGATCTTCTGCGGCGGCACCGCCATCCCGCGCACCATCGACTTCGAGGCGTTCGCCTCGGTCGCCAGGGAGGTCGGGGCCGTGCTGGCCGCCGACATCGCGCACATCGCCGGCCTGGTCGCCGGCGGCGCCCACCCCTCCCCGGTGGGCCACGCCGACGTCATCTCCACCACCACCCACAAGACCCTGCGCGGCCCGCGCGGCGCCATGCTCATGGCCACCGCCGACGAGCACGCCACCGCGCTCAACAAGGCCGTCTTCCCCGGCCTGCAGGGCGGCCCGCACAACCACACCACCGCCGCCATCGCCGTGGCCCTGCACGAGGCCGCGACCGACGACTTCAAGGCCTACGCCCACCAGGTGGTCGCCAACGCCAAGGCGCTGGCCGAGGAGCTGTCGGCCCGCGGGTTCGACCTGGTCTCCGGCGGCACCGACAACCACCTCATCCTGCTCGACCTGACGCCCAAGGGCATCGGCGGCAAGCCCGCCGCCCAGGCGCTCGACCGCGCCGGTCTCGAGACCAACTACAACGCGGTGCCGTTCGACACCCGCAAGCCCTTCGACCCGTCCGGCATCCGCATCGGCACGCCCTCGGTCACCAGCCGTGGCATGAAGGAAGCCGAGATGCGCCAGATCGGCGCCTGGATGGACGAGGTCGTCACCGCGCTGGCCAAGGGCGACGCGGAGGACGTCATCACCCGCGTCCACCACGAGGTCAGCGAGCTGACCGCGCAGTTCCCCGCGCCCGGCCTGTCCTAGAACGCGAAAGGCCGGCGCCCGCCGTCCCCTCTGGTGGGCGGCGGGCGCCGGCGTCTCCGGAGAGGGCATGGGCTCCGGAGGGGCCGGTCAGCGGGGACAGGGGGACAGGGCCCCGCTGACCGGAGGATCAGCCGAGATAGACGTAGTCGGCGCCGTAGGGGACCTTGACCTGGGCGCCCTCCCGGCAGGAGCCCTTCGGGGCCACGCCGCCCTCGGTGTTCAGGCGCAGGATCGTGGTGGCGAAGGCGAGCAGCCCCCGGCCCTTGCCCGACTGCCGGGCGTCCAGGACCAGCTCGGGGATGTTGCCCTCGCCGTTCGGGGTCTTGGTGACGAGCTTGCCGCGCACGGCGCTGCCGTCCGGGGCGATCCACTGCGGCGGGCCGTCGAAGGCGTCGGCGAAGTCGTGGTCGATGCCCCTGCGCAGCTTGGCCGTCACGCCGAACTGGACGTACGCGCCGCCCTTGCAGCGGTAGATCTGCGCGCCCTTCAGCACGTCCGCCGTCATCGCGCGCGGGTGGGCGAAGCCCGCGCCCGACAGTTGCCCGCGTACGGCCCCGCCGTCGAAGTCGGTCGTGTGCAGGTTGGAGTAGTAGCCGCCCGGGTCGGCGGCGATCCGCCCGACGACCTCGCGGGGCACCGGCGCCTGGCCCGCCACCCCGGTCAGGTTCGCCGGCAGCCCCTTGGCCGCGGCGAACAGGCCGGCCACCACCGCGCCGTTCCTGCCCTTGCCCGCCTTGTGCACGTGCCCGTCGGTGGGGGCGGCGAGGCCGTTCCAGGTGGCGGTGTAGGCGAGGGCGGCGCCGTTGGGTCGCAGCCACCAGGTGGCGGCGCCGTCCTGGTCGCCGCGCTTCTTGCCGTCGGCCGCCTGGACCTCCTGGGCGCCGTCGGCCTTGGAGGAGAGCGTGGCGAGGTTGCTGCCGTGCAGCACGCCGCCGAGGTCCACGGGCTTGGCCAGCCGGTGGAACCGGCCGCGTACCGCGCCCTTGGGGAAGGCGGCGGTGTGGAGGTTGGCGTAGAAGCCGCCGGGGTCGCCGGCGAGCTGCTTGAGCAGGGCGGGCTCCGCCGTGGCCGTGCCGCTCACGCCGAGCACGGACTTCGGCAGCGCCTGCTTGAAGAAGTCGACCTTGACGGCGCCGTCGGTGCCCTTGCCGCCCAGGTGGATGTGGGCGGCGGTGGGCGTGTCCACCCGGTTCCAGCGGATCGCGAAGCTCAGCCGGTCGCCGCTGATCCTCAGCACCACGGTGGAGCGTCCGTCGGCGTCGGCGCCGCGTAGCCCGGCGGCCAGATAAACGTCCTGAGCGGGGGCCTGAAAAGGGGAAAGCGAGGTGACCAGAAGTGCACTGGAAAGGGCAAGCGTCAGCATGGGAAAACCTCTTCACGGGTGATTCTCGCTCGGTACGCCAGGCAGTACGCACGCCGTCCGGAAAAGGTTCAGGGGAAGTTCGCAAGAATGAAAAAAGCCCTCCCACCTGCGGTGAGAGGGCCTGCGAGAGGCTTTCAGATGTCCACTGTCAGCAAAGTCTCGCCGGTCGCCGTGACCACCTCGAAACGGTCGATCCGCTCCGGATTCCACGGGCTGCCGCCGTGCATGTAAAGCGGCGGCTGGCCGTTCACGCCATATCCCGCCGGTGGTACGGCCCAGCCGGTCATCGCCTTTCGCTCGCCGGTCGTGGAGACCGCGATCAGCTCGCACTCCAGCGGGCCCCTGACGCCTTCGAGCTTCAGCGCCGCGTGCGTGCCCCAGCCCTTGGACTCGTAGACCACGCCGCCGGTGACGCCTTCGGCTCCGACGCCGCCCGCCGGGGTGCCCTCCTCGTAGAACTGCTCGGCGGGGCCCGTACCGTGGTGCGTGCCTCCGACGGCGATCGGCGAGGACGGGCCGCCGAGCCCCGATCCCACCGCGATGCCGCCCGCGACCAGCGTGACCGCGGCCGCCACCCCGATGATCACGGTGCCGCGGCGGGTCCGCCGGTCGGCCGCCTTGCGCCGCCTCAGCAGGTCGACGACCTCGCCCTCGCCCCGCCGATCCTCCTCGGGCTCGATCGGGCCCATGCCGGTCAGCACCCCGGCCATCCCCGACAGCTCGGCCAGTTCCGCCGTGCAGGCCCGGCAGGTGGTCAGATGCGCCTCGAACGCCCTCTTGTCGTCGGCCTCCAGCAGACCGAGGGCGTAGGCGCCCACATCGGTGTGCTCCACTCGCGCGCTCACGCCGTCACCCCTCTCTCCTCCAGCGCGACGCGTAGCGCGCGGACCGCGTAATAGACCCGGGACTTCACGGTGCCCACGGGGATTCCCAGCGCTTCGGCGGCGTCGTTGACCGACCTGTCGCGCAGGATCGTCTCGTTGAGAATCTCGCGGTGCGCGGGCGACAGGGACTTCAGCGCCTCTGACACGACCACCTGGTGCAGCAGACTCTCCATCTCGTCGGGGACGGGGACGCTCTCCAGCGGCCCGTCACCTGACTCCTGTGGACGAGCGTCCTTGCGCCGCCGGTCATCGATGACGATACGTCGGGCGACCGTGGCGAGCCAGGGCATCAGCGAAGACGCGTCGGAGTCGAGCTGCCCCGCGCTGCGCCAGGCCCTGATCATCGTCTCCTGCACCACGTCCTCCGCCCACTGCCGGTCGCCGCCGACCAGCCGGACTACGAACCCCAGTAACGGCCGGTGGTACTCCCGGTAGAGCGCGGCGACGGCCAGTTCGTCGTCGTCCTGCCCGGCCGGGCGCAGGCGCCGTACCAGATGGCGCAGCGGGGGTTTCGGCATGTCGGCGGCTCCGTCGGCCGAAGGCACGGGGTAGGTGCTCAGTCGCATCATGCCCCTTTCCATCGTGGCCGGCGAAATCCGGCGTCGGCAGGGGGTACGGGCCCGGCCGCCGCCAGGGTTCAACGGTTAAGGAAGTTGCCCCGTACGCGCGCACGTGCGTAAAGTGGCATTCGCGCCATCCGGGCGCCCTGAGCTGGGAGGTGACGACTATGCGGGTTGTTCTGCTCACCCTGCCGTCCATCCTCCGGGTGCTCATCTGACGAGTGACCCGGGATCCTCTTTCCCGAAGGTGTCACCTCCGTTGACTTACGATCTTTCCCTGCTCGGCTGGACCGCGTCGCAGTCCGCCGAACTGCCTGACAACACCGTGCCCGCCCGCGTGGCGCGCGTCGATCGCGGCGCCGCCGAAGTGATCGCGGACGACGGCCACCACCACGTCAAGTACGGGGCCCGCGTGCGCAGGTCCTCCGCCGAGGACCCGGTCGCGCTGCCGTGCGTGGGCGACTGGGCGGCGCTGCGCCGGCTCGACGAGGGCCGCTACGAGCTCGACGCGATCCTGCCCAGGCGCACCTCCTTCGTCAGGGGCGGCGTCAGCCGTACCTCGCGAGGAGGGCTGTCGGCGGACGGCCAGGGCCAGGTGCTCGCGGCGAACGTCGACGTCGTCTTCGTCGCCGAGCCGTCCATGCACGCCACCGACTTCGCCGACCTGGCCAGGATCGAGCGGCTCGTCGCGCTGGCGTGGGAGTCCGGCGCCACGCCCGTGGTCGTCATCACCAAGTCCGACCTGTTCGAGAACGGGCTGGACGACCTGCTGGCCGACGTCCGCACCGCCGCGCCCGGCGTGGACGTGCACGCCGTCTCCTCGCTGAGCGGCGAGGGCGTCCAGCTCCTGTCCGGCTACCTGGAGGGCTCCAGGACCGCCGTCGTGCTCGGGCCCTCGGGCGCGGGCAAGTCCACGCTCGTGAACGCGCTGGCGGGCGAGGGCGTCATGGAGACCCAGCTCGTCCGCGCGGGCGACGGCCGGGGCCGCCACACCACCGTGCACAGGGAGCTCATCCCGCTGCCCGGCGGCGGCCTGATCATCGACACGCCCGGCATCAGGCGGGTCGGTCTGTTCGGGATGACCGACGGCGTGGACATGGTCTTCGCCGACATCGACGAGCTGGCCCGCGCCTGCCGCTTCGCCGACTGCGGGCACGACGGCGAGCCGGGGTGCGCCGTCCTGGCCGCGGTGGAGAGCGGCGAGCTGCCGGAGCGGCGGCTGACGAGCTGGCGCAAGCTGCAGCGGGAGGCGGCCTGGATGGCCTCCAGGACGGACGCGCGGCTGCGCAAGGAACAGCAGAACAAGTGGAAGATCATCCACAAGGAGATGCGCCGCTCCGGCCGCAACCGCCCCTGACGCCGCTCGCCCCGGGACCGTCTCCCGGGGCGGACGGAAGGGTAGATACCCGGTGTGGGGTACCTGTTCGCGGATCGGGCCGAGGCGGGGGCGTTGCTCGCCGAGCGGCTGCTGTTCGCGCGCGATCCCGTCGTGCTCGCGCTGCCCCGCGGCGGGGTCGCCGTGGCCGAGCCGGTCGCGCGCCGCCTGGGCGGGGTCCTGGACGTGCTGGTCACCAGGAAGATCGGCTATCCGCCGGCCCCGGAGCTGGGTGTCGGGGCCATCGCCGAGGGCGGTGAGCCGGTCCTCGACCTCGACCTGCTGCGGCGGCTCGGGATGACGTCCGAGTCGGTGGCCGGGGTGGTCGAGCGGGAGCGGATGGAGCTGGCCAGGAGGGTGGCCGTCTACCGGGGCGAGCGCCCGCTGCCCGAGCTGGCCGGGCGGGAGGTGATCGTCGTGGACGACGGGCTGGCGACCGGCGGTACGGCGCGGGCCGCGCTGCTGGCCGTCGCGGCGGCGGCTCCGGCCAGGGTGACGCTGGCCGTACCGGTGGGGGCCCGGGAGACGGTCAGGGCGCTGCGCGGCGAGGCCGACGAGGTCGTGGTGCTGGCCGCGCCGCCGGACTTCCGCGCGGTCGGCCAGTGGTACGAGAGCTTCGACCAGCTCACCGACGCGGACGTGCTGCGGCTGCTGGGGGAGCGGTAGCCCGGCTCAGCGCAGCGACATGCAGGCCCAGACGAGCTTGTTGGGGCCGGGCGGCGTGAGCCAGCCCCACGCCCGGGTGAGGCCCTCGACCAGCGCCAGCCCCCTGCCGAACTCGGCGAAGACGCCGGGCGCGGCCGGCACCGGCGCGGCCCTGCTGTAGTCGCTCACCACGCAGGCCAGCTCCGCGGCGTGCGCCAGCAGGCGCAGGTGCAGCGCGCCGCCCCCGTGGCGCATGGCGTTGGTGACCAGTTCGGAGACCACGAGCTGGGCGTCGAAGCAGACCTCGGCGGCGCCGCCCCAGTCGGTGAGCGTACGCTCGACGAAACGTCGTGACGTGGCCACGCAGGCGGGCTCGAATGCGCTGAGCTCGTGAAACCGGAAAACCGCTTCCTGCCCCTCCGCTCGCCCATGCAGCAGGGCGGCGGCCAGCCATGGTGGCGGTACGGGACCAGTGGCGGCTCGCGGACGTGCGTCGAAAGTCGTCATCATGTCCCCGATCTGGTGATCCAGTGCCCATCTTTACCTTGTGTGCTTACAGATGCAAGACTTTTCGTGTTTTACGGATGCAACAAGCAAATGCACGTGCAGATGATCTGTCATGGTATGTCAACGCCATGGGAGACTGGGTGCTTTCGAGAATCGGGGGCCCCGGGTGAATGCACAGTGGAACCTTCTGTCCAACGGGCAGGGGAGTCCTACGGTCCTGCGCATCCTGCTCGGCACCCAGCTCCGCAACCTCCGCACCGCCCGCGGCATCTCCCGCGAGGACGCCGGATACGCCATCAGGGCCTCGCACGCGAAGATCTCGCGCCTGGAGCTCGGCCAGGTCAGCTTCAAGCAGCGCGACGTGGCCGACCTGCTCACCCTCTACGGCGTGAGCGACGAGGCCGAACGCGCCCCGCTGCTCGAACTGGCCAAGCAGGCCAACGCGCCCGGCTGGTGGCACAAGTACGCCGACCTGCTGCCCTCCTGGTTCGAGGTGTACATCGGCCTGGAGGGCTCCGCCTCGCTCATCCGCACCTACGAGAACCAGTTCGTCCCCGGCCTGCTGCAGGTTCCGGCATATGCACGTGCGGTCATCCGGCTCGCTCACGACGATGCGGAGAGTGACGAACTGGACAGGAGGGTGGCCCTGCGCACCACCCGGCAGCGCCGCCTGACCGCCGACCCGAAGCTGACGCTGTGGGCGGTCATCGACGAGGCGGTGCTGCGACGTACGCTCGGCGGCCCCGACGTCATGCGTGAGCAGGTGGAACACCTCCTGGACATCACCGCGGAGCCGAACGTGACACTTCAGGTCATGCCCTTCGACAGGGGCGGCCATGCCGCCGCGGGCGGGCCTTTCAGCATCCTGCGCTTCCCGGAACGCGAACTGCCCGACGTGGTGTACATGGAACAGCTCACCAGTGCGCTCTACCTCGACAAACCCAGGGAGGCGGAACACTATGTGGTGGTCATGGACCGGCTCAGCGTCCAGGCGGACTCCCCCGAGGAGACCAGACGCTTCCTCGAACGCCTGCTCCCGGTGTGATCCACTCCATACGGCATTTTTGGTCATCCCGTATATAACGATCAGCACGCTCCCGTAATCTGCGCATGCACGTGCATCTGTAAGCACGCTAGGAGTGTCCCCCATGCAAGAGTTCCGCAACGGAACGCCCGCGAGTGCTCTGCCCGTCCGATGGCGCAAGGGCCGCCGCAGCAACCCCAACGGCAACTGTGTGGAGGTGGCGGCCCTGCCGACCGGCGAGATCGCCATGCGCAACTCCCGCTTTCCCGACGACCCGGCTCTCATCTACACCCAGGCGGAGATCGAAGCCTTCGTTCTGGGCGCCAAGGATGGCGAGTTCGACGATCTGATCGCCTGAAGGTAGGCGTGTCGTAACAATACGCGTCCGATCGCCTCCATAGGGTGATCTTTCATGGACGCGCTGGATCTCGCACGGTGGCAGTTCGGCATCACCACGGTGTACCACTTCCTGTTTGTGCCGATCACCATAGGCATGTCGCTTCTGGTGGCGATCCTGCACACGGCGTGGGTCCGCACCGGCAAGGCCCACCATCTCCGGGCGACCAAGTTCTTCGGGAAGCTCTTCCTGATCAACTTCGCCATGGGCGTGGTGACCGGGATCGTGCAGGAGTTCCAGTTCGGCATGAACTGGAGCTCCTACTCCCGCTTCGTCGGTGACGTCTTCGGGGCGCCGCTGGCCATGGAGGCGCTGCTGGCGTTCTTCCTGGAGTCCACGTTCCTGGGCCTGTGGATCTTCGGCTGGGACCGGCTGCCGAAGAAGGTCCACCTGGCCTGCATCTGGGTGGTGGCCGTGGGCAGCGCGCTGTCGGCCTACTTCATCCTGGCGGCCAACTCCTTCATGCAGTGGCCGGTCGGCTTCAGCCTCGGCAACGGCCGGGCGGAACTGGCCGACTTCGGTGCGGTGCTGACCAACAAGGTCGTGCTGGCCGCGTTCCCGCACACGATCTTCGGCGCCTGGCTGTCGGGCGGGGTCATCCTGCTGGCGGTCTCCGCCTGGCACCTGGCCAGGGGACGCGACGCCGACGTCTTCCGCCCCACGCTCAAACTGGGCCTCTGGACCACGCTCGTGGCCTTCGTCCTGGTCTTCTTCTCCGGCGACACGCTCGGCAAGGTCATGACCGAGACGCAGCCGATGAAGATGGCCGCGGCCGAGGCGCTCTACGAGACCGCCCAGCCCGCCCCGTTCTCCCTGTTCACCGTCGGCACGCTGGACGGCAGCCGGCCGATCTTCCAACTGGAGATCCCGGGCGCGCTGTCGTATCTCGCCACGGGCTCCTTCGACGGCAAGGTGCAGGGCATCAACGACCTCCAGGCCGAGTACGAGCAGCGCTTCGGCCCGGGCGACTACCGCCCCTTCATCCCCATCACCTACTGGGGCTTCCGCCTCATGATCGGCTGCGGCGCCCTGGCCGCGCTGATCGCGCTCGTGCTCCTGTGGCTGACCAGGAAGGGCCGCCTGCCGGACCGGCCGTGGATCTGGCGGGTCGCCGTCTGGTCGGTGGTCCTGCCGGTCGCCGCGCACAGCTTCGGATGGATCTTCACCGAGATGGGCCGCCAGCCCTGGATCGTGTTCAGCCAGATGAAGACGGAGGCGGGCGTCTCACCCGCCGTCGGCGGCGGCGCCGTCCTCACCTCGCTGATCGTCTTCACCCTCCTGTACGGCGCGCTGGCCGTCGTCGAACTCGGCCTGATGATCAAGTACGGCCGGCAGCGCCCGCCCGACGTCGAGGCGAAGCCCGAGGACGGCTCCACCCTGACCTTCGCCTACTAGGAGTGCACGATGACGCTCAACGACGTCTGGTTCGTGGCCATCGCCGTCCTGTGGGTCGGCTACTTCGTCCTGGAGGGCTTCGACTTCGGCGTGGGGATGCTCCTGCCGGTGCTGTCGAAGGACCAGACGGAACGCCGCGTGATGATCAACACGATCGGACCGGTCTGGGACGGCAACGAGGTGTGGCTGATCACCGCGGGAGGCGCGACCTTCGCCGCCTTCCCCGAGTGGTACGCGACCCTGTTCAGCGGCTTCTACCTGCCGCTGTTGCTCATCCTGCTGGCGCTGATCGTGCGCGGGGTGGCCTTCGAGTACCGGGCCAAGCGCGACTCGGCGCGCTGGAAGCGGGGCTGGGACCGCTGCATCGTCGCCGGCTCGCTCCTGCCGGCGGTGCTGTGGGGCGTGGCCTTCGCCAACATCGTGCGCGGAGTGCGGCTGGACGCCGATCACGAGTACGCGGGGACGTTCTGGGACCTGCTCAACCCGTACGCGCTGCTGGGCGGGCTGGTGACGCTCACGCTGTTCCTCGCCCACGGGGCGATCTTCCTGTCGCTGAAGACGACGGGGGAGATCAGGGGCAGGGCCAGGTCGCTGGCGCTGCGCACGGGCGTGGTCGCCGCGGCGCTCGCGGTGCTGTTCCTGGGCTGGACGCAGTTCCACGGCGGGACGGCGGTGACCGCCGTGCTGGCGCTCGTGGCCGCGCTGGCGTGGCTGGGGGCGCTCGGCGCGATGGCCAGGGCGCGGGAGGGATGGTCGTTCACCCTGTCGGCCGTGGCCATCGGGGTCGCGGTGACCACCCTGTTCGCGGTGCTCTACCCGGACGTGATGCCGTCGATCCCCGATCCGGCCAACAGCCTGACGGTGCAGAACGCCGCGGCCACGCCGAAGACGCTCGGCATCATGACGTGGGTCGCGGTGATCTTCCTGCCGCTGGTGCTGCTCTACCAGAGCTGGACGTACTGGGTGTTCCGCCGGAGGATCGGCGTTCGTGACATTCCTGCCTGATCAGGCAGTTGTCCCGACCGGGTTCGCGGGAGCGCGCGGGTGGCGCGCTCCGCTCATCGTGACAACTGCGTGATCACGCGGGGGAAATCTGTGGTGCCGGTGGTGAAGTTCAGGCCGCGGAGATGCCGGCGCTGGCGGCGCGGCGCATACGACGGCGACGCTCGCTGGCGCGCTCGTCCTCGTTGAGACCGCCCCACGTGCCGTACTTCTCCGGACGGGACAGCGCGTAGTCAAGGCACTCGTTGCGGACGGGGCAGCCGCCGCAGATCGCCTTGGCCTTCCGCTCGCGTACGTCACGCTCGGGCTGCCGCTCCCCATCGGGGCCGAAGAAGAGCACGAGGTCCTCACCCCGGCACGCGGCATCATCCTGCCATCCCCAGCTGGGGCGCGGGCGGGCGAGCTGCCGACGTACCTGAGACATGAGAAAACCACCTTCGTGAGAGGTATTTCAGTAATTGAGCCGCATTGGACGCTTTCGGCGTCACTGTTCCAACGCAAGGGTTGGCCGTGATGTTCCCGTGATCAGGTAAGGGCGGGCGTGGCGTACCGCACAGGCGTGAGCCTGTCCAGCGAGACCAGCCGGTAGGTGGTGATTTTCTCGGCGCAAGCCGTACCACACGGTGCTTGGAACACCGATGGCTCAACCACAACCTGGATCCGGACGTCCCCGATGCGCACGATGGCTTCGGTGACGTCGCCGTCCGACCTGGCGGATTCCACGGCCACTCCGCCGAGTCCGCACTCTCCCGTATGGGTTCGGGCGAAGTGCTCCACGGCTTGCAGTGGCTCAGGGATGCCTGCGCGTCCCCGGAAACGGTCGAGAATCACCTCGCCGGACCGGTACGCGTTCGCTGCTGCGAGCGCAGCAGCCTGAGACATGCTGCCGTAGAAAATTCCGTGTGGCAAGCACACGAGGTTGGCGGCGTAGCGATCGCCACCAACGTGTGATGTTTCCCACACCCTGTCCGGCAGGAATTCCGCCAGTCCACGGGCGAGGGGTAGTCCAATGCGGGCGCAACACGCATTGCGCTTGGCGTGCGTGCAGACCAGAAATACCGGCTCGTCTTCAAGTATGCAGGACTCCGGGACCACTCCGGCCACCAGAGCGTCCAGGTCAAGATCGTCGGGACCTGCGATGACACCCCCGGCCAGCCAGGGGTTGTCGCCGATCGCATACCCGGCTAGCACACGGATCCCCTGCTCCTGCGGGCGGGTCCGGCGTCCGGGGCGGCGGATCAGCTGCGGCCGGACGCCCCGCGCCACGGCCCGCCTGATCAGCTCGGAGATTTTCGGCGGCAGCGTGCCGTCGTCGACGTGGGAGGGCCACGGGCCGGAGTATTCGATCAGCAGCCAGAGCCGCGCCCCCACCGTCGCGCTGGCGAAGGTGGGCACGCCGCCGGTGTGGCACCCGTCCGGATGATCACAGCCCCTGGCCACGTTCCGCCCTTCCCCCGACAGCGATTTAGGTAAGACTAACCTAACGCTTAGGTAGGGGTACGCGCGGGGTCGACACGCCGATGAAAAGGATCTTCTTACCCGGATCTCCGGGCTCTCAACCCTTCAGCACCTCACGGGCCATCGGCAGGGCCGCCGCGCGGTCCTCGGGGATCAGGCCGATGCGCGTCCTGCGGTCGAGGAGGTCGTCCTCGTCGAGCGCGCCCTCGTGCTCCACCGCGAAGCGCAGCTCGCCCTTCGTGACGCCCGCCCCGGCCGGTTCGGGCTCGGCCTCGGCATAGGCCCGTACGGCCCGGCCCGCGAGCACCAGGTCCTTGGTGACACATGGCCCGGCGGGCAGTTTAGCCAGCCGTACCGCCCGATCGACGGCATCCTCCGCCATGCGGCGGTATGTCGTCAGCTTTCCCCCCACCACCGTGACGAACCCGCCCGTGTCCAGCACGGCGTGCCGCCGCGACAGGTCCGCCGTGCGGCCCTCGGCGGCCAGAAGCGGCCTGAGGCCCGCGTAGGCGCCCGCGACCGCCTCACGGGTCACCGGAACCTCAAGGACGCTGTTCAGCACCGCCAGCAACGCCCTGACGTCCTCCTCGGGCGCCTGCGGCACGTCGGGGACCGGTCCGTCCACCGGCTCGTCGGTGAGGCCGACCAGGACGCGGCCGTCCTGCTGGGGCAGGACCAGGGCGAAGCGGTTGCTCTCCCCGGGAATCGGGACGTGCAGCCCGGCGGTCAGCCCCGGCAGCGTTTCGCCGCGCAGGACCAGGTGGGTGCCGCGCGAGGGGCGGAGCGTCACCTCGGGGTTGAGCTGCCCCGCCCACACGCCGGCGGCGTTCACCACCGCGCGGGCCCTGATGGTGAACTCCTCGCCGGTCAGCTCGTCGCGGGCGCGCGCGCCGGTCGGCGTCAGCTCCAAGGCGCGGCACCGGGTCAGGACGCGCGCGCCGTACGCCGCCGCCGTGCGCGCGACGGCCACGACGAGCCTGGCGTCGTCCTCCAGCCGGCCGTCCCAGGACAGGAGGGCGCCGCGCAGGCCGTACCCGCTCAGGACGGGCGCGGTGGCGCGCGCACGGGCGGCGGTCAGCCGGGAGGGGCCGGGCAGCAGGCGGCGCGGCGTGCGCGCGGCGGCCCGCAGCCCGTCGCCCAGGCGGTAACCGGACATGACCAGCGACTCCTGCCCCCTGGAGACGGCCGGGGTCAGCGGCAGCAGGTACGGATGGGCCCTGACCAGGTGGGGCGCGGTGCGGCCGAGCAGGACGCCGCGCTCGACGGCGCTCTCGTAGGCCACGCCCACCTGCCCCTTGGCCAGGTAGCGCAGCCCGCCGTGGATCATCTTCGAGCTCCACCGCGAGGTGCCGAAGGCCAGGTCGTGCGCGTCGATCGCGGCCACCGACAGCCCGCGCGAGGCGGCGTCGAGCGCCGCGCCCGCGCCCGTCGCGCCGAGGCCGACCACCAGGACGTCGACGACGTCCTGGGCGGTCCTTCCGAGCTCGGCGGCGCGGCGGGCGGCGTTCAGCGAGGAGGATCTAGGCAAGGTAGCGCTCCAGGAGGGTCGTGAGCTCGGCGTCGAGCGCGTCGTCGTCGAGCATGGTCGGGCCGGACAGCAGGAACGACTGCGCGACCAGCAGGATCGCCCTGGCCCTGCCGCGGTCGCCGACCGCCGGTTCGAGGACGGCCAGGACCGCCTCGTGGGTGGCGCCGGTGCGCTGCAGCAGGTACGGCAGCAACAGCTCCGGATCGGCCTCGACGATCTTGCGCAGGAGCGGGTGCGCGCGCAGCGCCCTGACGCCCGCGACCACGGCGCGGACCGGGTCGCGCACGTCGAGTTCCCCGACCACCCTGACCCACTCCCTGGTCATCAGGTCGGCGACCAGGCTGCGCACGTCCGGCCAGCGCCGGTAGAGCGTCATCCGCGACACCCCGGCCCTGCGGGCCACGTCGGTCAGCGTGGTGCGGCGCACGCCGTAGGCCAGCACGCACTCCCGCGCGGCGTCCAGCACCCCGTCATTGTGACGAATCGACGTCATGTGTCACAGTGTAGAGCGTGAGTGAACCCATGCTCTGGTCCGGTTGGGGCGATCCCGCAAAGGCGCGCGAGCTCCCCGAGGCGGTCCGCACGCTGCTGCGCGACCTGCTCGGCGTGCGCGCGCCCGCCGAGCCCGCCGCCACCCTCTCCTCGGTACGGCTGGCGCCCTCCCGCCTGCCCGCCGCCGCCCTGGACGCGCTGACGGAGGTCACCGGCGCCGCGCACGTGCGCACCGACCACGAGGCGCGCGTCCGCCACGCCCGCGGCAAGTCCACCCCCGACCTGCTGCGCATGCGCGCGGGCGACGGCGCCCACGCCCCCGACGCGGTCGTGGCGCCGGCCACCCACGACGAGGTCGCCGCCGTGCTGAGGGTGTGCGCCGAGGCGCGGATCGCCGTCGTCCCCTTCGGCGGCGGCACCTCGGTGGTCGGCGGCCTCACCCCCACCGGTGACGGCTTCGCCGCCGTCGTGGCGCTCGACCTCGGCCGCATGAACCGGCTCGTCGCGGTGGACGCCGAGTCGATGACCGCCACCTTCGAGCCCGGCGTGCGGGCCCCGGAGGCCGAGCGGCTGCTGGCCGCCCACGGGCTCACGCTGGGCCACTTCCCGCAGTCCTTCGAGTACGCCACGCTCGGCGGCTTCGCCGCGGCCCGCTCCAGCGGCCAGGCGTCGGCCGGATACGGGCGCTTCGACGACATGGTCGCCGGGCTGACCCTGGCCAGCCCGGCGGGCACGCTGGAGCTCGGCCGGGCGCCCAAGTCGGCCGCCGGGCCCGACCTGCGCCAGCTCGTCCTGGGTTCGGAGGGCGCCTTCGGCGTCATCACCTCCCTGCGGCTGAGGGTGCGGAAGGCGCCCGCCGAGAGGGCGTACGAGGGCTGGCGCTTCGCCTCCTTCGCCGAGGGGTCGGCGGCGCTGCGCGCCCTGGCCCAGGAGGGCCCGCTGCCGACCGTGCTGCGGCTGTCCGACGAGACCGAGACCATGATCGGCCTGGCGAAGCCGGACGCGATCGGCGGTGGCGACAGCGGCTGCCTGGTGATCGCCGGCTACGAGGGCGCGGACGTGGCGGCGCGGGCGCGGGCGGCGGGCGAGGTCCTTTCCGGGCGCGGCGGCGTGCCGCTCGGACCCGAGCCCGGCCGGGCGTGGGAGCACGGGCGCTTCTCCGCGCCGTACCTGCGCGACTCGCTGCTCGCCGAGGGCGCCACGGTCGAGACGCTGGAGACGGCCGGGTTCTGGGCGAACCTGCCCCGCCTGTACGACGCGGTCCGGCTGTCGCTGCTCGGCTCCCTGGGCTCGCCTCTGGTCATGTGCCACATCTCGCACGTCTACGAGACCGGCGCCTCCCTGTACTTCACCGTCGTCACCGCCCAGCACGGCGACCCGGTCGAGCAGTGGGAGCGGGCCAAGGAGGCGGTCAGCGCGGCGATCGTCGAGGCGGGCGGGACGATCTCGCACCACCACGGCGTCGGCCGCGACCACCGCGACGCCTACGCCAGGGAGATCGGGCCGCTGGGCGTGGAGATCCTGCGGGCGGTCAAGCTACGCCTCGACCCGGCGGGCATCATGAACCCGGGCGCGCTCGTCTCCTGACGCCTAGTGCCGGATCTTGTCGGCCTCGTTCATGGCCTCGGCCGCCTCGGCGTGGCGCTGGAGGGCGTTGAGGATCTCGGCGAGGGTGACGAGGCAGACCACGAGCGGCGCGCCGCCCGCCGGGCGGGCCAGGCCGACCGCCTCCTGCGCCAGGGGGAGCGCCCGGACGGGACGGCGGCGGCCGAGCATCATGGTCGCGGCCGTGCGTAACGAACGCACGAGCAGCCCGGTGTGCGCCGCCGGGTCGCGGGCCGCGAGAACCCTGCTCATGGCCACCGCCTCAAGGGCGCTGTCGACTCCCGCCCGGCCCCACCTGGATCTGCTCCTGGCATAGGCCAGCAATCCCTCGACGGCCTCAGCCCCCACCGTGCCGCGCTGGATCGCATCGTCGAAACCGTTACGGGCCATCCCAGCCCCCCTCGTACGGTTGAACCGTTGAGCGTACACCATGCGTGTTCTCAGCGGTACGGAGAGTTCGGGGTGCGATTCCGCAAGATCGCGGCAAAGATATGGTCATGGTGGAAGTCGCGGCGGAGCGCGGAAAGCAGCAGTCGTCCCGGACGTCCGAGGAGGGCGCCGGGTGGCGGTGCCAGCAGGCCGGCACCTACCGGGATCTACGCCCGAACACTCATTCGTTCTCGTGGCTGCATCCCCGCACCCTGTGGCGTTCGCGCAACGAGATCCTGGCCGGGCTCTTCGGCGACCCGTCGGGCAAGGTGCGCGAGCGCTGGATGGAGGCGCAGCACGCCCGCGGGGTGGACGGGGAGCTCAGGATCACGCCGCCGGTCGGCGACTCCTTCAGCTTCATGCTGCTGGGCGACCCCGGCGAGGGGGACGCCTCGCAGTACGCGGTGGTGCCGGGGATGCTCAAGCTGGGCCAGGACACGGCGTTCACCGTCATCGCCAGCGACGTCATCTACCCGACGGGCGCGGGCGACGAGTACGGCGACAAGTTCTTCCGCCCCTACCAGGCCTACGACGCGCCGATCTACGCGATCCCCGGCAACCACGACTGGTACGACGGGCTCGGCGGGTTCATGCGGGTCTTCTGCGACGCGCCCCCCTTGCGGCCCACGCCCGATCGGGGGCTGCGCGGGCTGCTGTGGCGCAAGCCCGAGAAGATCGACGAGACCCGGCTGGCCGAGGCGCGCAAGCTGCGCGGGTCGCCGCGCCAGCAGGCGGTCCAGCCGGGTCCCTACTGGGTGATCGAGAGCGAGAGCCTGCTCGTCGTGGGCATCGACACCGGCATCAAGGGCGTCATCGACAAGGAGCAGACGGAGTGGCTGCGCCGTACCTCCCTGGACCCGCGGCCGAAGATCCTCGTGACCGGCAAGCCCATCTACACCCGCAACGACTACAAGCCCTCGCCGCTGGAGGGCGGCGGGACCGTCGACGACATCGTCCGCGACCCCGCGCACCGCTACGTCGCCGCCATCGGCGGTGACGTGCACAACTACCAGCGCTACCCGGTACGCGTCGGCGACCGCGTCATCCAGTACGTCGTCACCGGCGGCGCCGGCGCCTTCATGCACGCCACGCACACGATCAGGCGCGTGGACGTGGCAGGCGTCCACGAGGACGACTTCCGCTGCTACCCGCTGCGCGGCGACTCGCTGTCGTTCTACAGCCAGCTCTACGCGCGCCGGCTGCGCATGAAGTGGCTCTACCTCACCCCGGCCGAGGCCGCCTGCATCATGGCCGGCCAGATCGGCAACACGCCGGTGCGCGCCCTCGACACCACCACCGTGATCACCCGGCGGATGCGGTGGGCGGCCAGGATCCTGGGCGCGTGGCCGTGGCCGTTGCGCCTGCCGGTGGACAAGGTGTTCCACCGCTACCTGTCGGAACTGTCCGACTGGGACGAACCGCCGTTCTTCAAGCAGTTCCTGCACCTGTCGGTGACGCCGGAGAAGCTGACCCTGCGCTGCTTCGCCGCGACCGGCTGCCTGCCCGCCGAGCAGGACCCGCCGATGGAGGACGAGGTCGTCATCGGACTGTCGTAGCCACCTGGCACTCTGGGGTGCGTGTACGCGCTGATGGCGGGGGAGGAGATCCGCACCCTCCCCGAGGGCGGCGGCCCAGCCGAGGAGGGGGCCGCCCTGCCCGAGCGGGTGGCGGCCATCGAGCGCGCGCGCCCGCGCTGGGTATGGGCCGACACGCGCGAGTCCTACCCGCCGCTGCTGGCGGCCGGGCGCCGCGTGTCACGCTGCCACGACATCACGCTCACCGAGAACCTGCTGCTGGCCCACGAGGGCCGCTACGGCGAGGCCCGCTCGGCCGAGGCCGCCCACGCCAGGCTGCGCGGCCTGCCGGTCCCCGACGACGGCGACGGCCCCGCCGCCAGGCAGGACACCCTGTTCGAGCCCGAGCGCCGGCGGCTGGGCGCGAGCGAACTGGCCGAGGTCCTCGACGACCAGCTCAGGCGCATCGACGCCCTGCCCGAGCCGGGCCGCTTCCGCCTGCTGGTGGCCGCCGAGTCCGCGGGCGCGCTGGTCGCCGCCGAGATGGCCCACGACGGCATGCCGTGGCGGCGCGACGTCCACGACGCCCTGCTCACCGAGATGCTCGGCCCCCGCCCCGTCCACGGCATGCGCCCGGCCAAGCTGCAGGCGCTGGCCGACGAGGTCTCGGCGGCCTTCGGCCACGCGGTCAACCCCGACTCCGTGCAGCAACTGGTCAAGGCGTTCAAGGGCGCGGGCCTGGCGATCAAGTCGACGCGCTCGTGGGAGATCAAGAAGCTCGACCATCCCGCGGTACGCCCGCTGCTGGCCTACAAGGAACTCGCCCGCCTCTACTCCTTCCACGGCTGGATCTGGGCCGACCAGTGGGTCCGCGACGGCCGCTTCCGCCCCGAGTACGTCGTCGGCGGCGTCGTCTCCGGCCGCTGGGCCACCAGCGGCGGCGGCGCGCTGCAGATCCCCAAGGTCATGCGCAGGGTCGTGGTGGCCGACGACGGCTGGACGCTCGTGGTGGCCGACGCCGCCCAGCTCGAACCGCGGGTGCTGGCCGCGATGGCCGGTGACGTGGGGCTGGCGGGGGCGGCGGGGGAGATCGACCTCTACTCGGCGCTGGCCACGTCGTTCGGCGGGGAGCGCGAGCAGGCCAAGCTCGCCATGCTCTCCGCCATGTACGGCGGCACCAGCGGCGACGCGCCCAAGCTCCTGGCCGTGATGCGGCAGCGGTTCCCGCAGGCCTACCAGTTCGTCGAGGACGCGGCCAAGGCGGGGGAGGAGGGCAAGCTGGTGCGGTCGTGGCTGGGCCGTACCTCTCCGCCGCCGTCGCAGCGCTGGCGCGACCTCGTCAGCGGGCCCGACGGTGCCCGCGCGGCCCGCGACCGGGGCCGCTTCACCCGCAACTTCGTCGTCCAGGCCACCGCGGCGGAGTGGGCGCTGGCCCTGCTCGCGGTGCTGCGCGGGCGGCTGCCCGAGGCCGCGCGCCTGGTGTTCTTCCAGCACGACGAGGTGATGGTCCACTGCCCGCTGCCCCTGGCCGAGGAGGTCATGGCCGCGGTGACCGCCTCGGCGGCCGAGGCCAGCCGCCTGCTGTTCGGGCGGACGCCGGTGCGCTTCCCCATGGAGTCGGTGGCCGTCCCCTGCTACTCCGACGCCAAGTGAGGCGGTCGCCGTTCAGCGGCGCGTGGTGACGTAGAGCCAGAGGCCGGCGGCCGTGACCATGACGCCGACGACCAGGCCCAGGACGCCGTAGGACAGGACGCCGACGATCGCGCCCGCGACGACGGTGCCGGTGGCGCCGCAGACGTTCATGATCAGGTCGGACAGTCCCTGGACGGCCGGGCGGCGATCCAGCGGGACCGACTCCGTCACCAGCGCCGAACCCGCCACCAGCCCGCACGACCAGCCCAGGCCCAGCAGCACCAGGCCGGTGGTGACCTGCCAGACGCTGTGGTGCGCGGTCCCGGCCAGGACGGCGGAGGCGAGCAGGAGCGCCATGCCCAGGATGAGCACGGGCACCCGGCCCGCCTTGTCGGCCAGCCAGCCGACTACGGGCGAGAGCACGTACATGCCGGCGATGTGCAGGCTGATCACCAGGCCGATGACGTCGAGGCTGGAGCCGTCGTGGTGCAGCTTCACCGGCGTCATGGACATGACCGAGACCATCGCGGTGTGGCTGACGGCGATCATCACCAGGGCGCGCCTGGCCATGGGGGTGGTGCGGAGGGTGCGCCAGCCGTTCCGCAACGCCTTGTTCTGTACGGCGGGCTTGTCTTTTACGGCGGGTGTGCCGGTTTTTTCGCCTTGCCGGCTCATGTCTTGTTCGGCTGGCTTGGCCAGTGCGCGGGCCAGTCTGAGGGGGTCGGGGCGCAGGCCCGCCGCCACGACCAGCAGCGCGAGCCCGAAGGCCAGGGCGGAGAAGGCGAAGGGTCCGGCGTTCGCGACCAGGCCCGCGGACATGCCGAGGTGGTCGGCGGGCTTGGCCAGGTTCGGGCCCGCGACCGAGCCGACGGTGGCCATCCAGACGACGAGCGACAGGTGGCGGGCGGCGTGGGTCCTGGGGGACAGGTCGGTGGCGGAGTAGCGGGCCGCCAGGTTGCCCGCGCTGCCGCCGCCCACGAGCACGAGGCCGGCGAGCAGGAGCGGCCAGGACCTGATCGTGATCGCCAGTACGGAGACCAGGCAGCCGGCGGTGGCGGCGACGTAGGCGAGCGAGAGGCCGGCGCGGCGGCCGCTGCCGGCGGCGGTCTTGGCGATGGGCAGGGCGAGCAGGGCGGCGCCGAGGACGGTGGCGGTTCCGGCCAGGCCGCTGATGACCGTGGACCCCGAGAGCTGATCGACCACCACGGAGCTGAGCGCGAGCCCCACGGCCACGCCGACACCGCCGACGATCTGGGCGATCGACAGGACGATGAGGGTTCTACGCTGGATGCCGCGGACGTCAGCCGGTGATGAAATGTCGCGCTTTGTTGGGGTATCGGTCACCGGTGAAGTGTCCCATACCACCAAAAAGTGCCCCTTTACGGACCGGCCACGACAGACCACCCCTGCAAGAGCACCCCTCTAACCGCCCACCTGGCCTCTGCCCGCCCGACTCCCGATCTTTCGTTCGCCCGGCTCCCCCCTCGGCCCAGCCCGCCAACCGCCCGCCCGGCCTCTCCCCAGGACTGTCGTGCGCCCCTCGCTCCGTGCCCCGGAGCGCGCCCTGGATCCCGTGTCACCGGTCCCGAGCACTTGCGGCTGGGTGTCTGCCGAACGGGGTCGCGTTGGCCTGTGCTTGCGGTGCGGCCAACACCGGTCCCGTGTGCCTGTCACGGGTGTGGCGTGCGTTTGCCGGCCCCTGGGGGTTCCGATGGGCGGGTCTGTGGGGTTAAAGGGGGGTGACGGGGTCGCCGAGGGTGATGTGGCCGGGGGCGTCGGGGATGAGGTTGATGCCGAACCAGACCTTGCCGTCCCACTTGCGGTGCCTGGACAGGGTGCGGATGGGTTCCTTGCCCTTGGTGTAGGTGGCGGGGTCGATGGTGGTCAGGACGCAGCGGTCGCAGCCCTTGGTGACGCGGAAGTCCAGGTCGCCGATGCGTACGCGCTTCCACTGGTCCTCGGCGAACGGCTTCGCCACCCCCTCCACCACCATGTTCGGACGGAAGCGGCGCATGGGGAGCGGCTCCGGCAGATCCTCGCCGCGTTCGATGGCCGTCTCGGCGATCCAGTCGTTCAACTGGGCCAGGGAGGTCGTGCTGGTGAGGTGCAGCGGGTAGCCGTCGGCCAGGCTGACCCGGTCGTCGGGCCTGCCGTACTCGGGATTGACGGGGCGGCGGGTCGGGTCGTCGAGCCACTTCAGGCGGGCCGGACGCTCCAGCAGCGCCGACAGCCAGGCGGCCGCCTCGTCGCCGCAGTCGCGCAACTCGACGACGGTACGCCCGACCTGGACACCGGTCAGCTCCGTGGTCGGCCGTACCAGGAGGGGGTCGGCGTGCGGGCCGGTGAGCGTCAGGGTGCCACCGGCGACCTCGGCCCGGCAGGCGAGCAGCATCGGGACGGCCCGCGCCGTGATCAACTCCCCGTGCTCGTCCACGACCAGGTACCGCCGGTCGTCGGCCAGCCCCCACGGCTCCACCTCGGCGCTGTCGAGGTCGTGCCCCTGCGTGGACTTGATCGGATAGACATGAATCCCCTGCACCCTCATGCCCGCACGCTACAGCCCACGTTCCTTTCGTGGTACGGCCCGCCGCCCCGCCCGGCGATCGGCCCGGATCCGCAAACCGCCGCATCCGCGAACCGGCAGATCCGCGAACCGGCAGATCCGCGAACCGGCAGATCCGCGAGCCGCCAGATCCGCGAGGCCCCGGATCCACGTCCCCAGGCTCACGGGCGTCGCATGGCGTGCCGGGAGTGGCCGCCACCTGGTCGGGACCTGGAAGACCCGGGCCTGAAGGGTGGCTCGGGACTCAGGGCACCAGGGGCAGGGGGCCGAGGGTTGGGGCCGTGGCCCAGGGGCGGACCGGAGGTGGGTGTGGTCCGGGTTCGAGGGGACGGCCCGGGAGGTGGGTGTGGTCCGGGTTCGAGGGACGGCCCGGGAGGTGGGGGCGGCTGGAGGCCGGGGGTGGTGGGGCGGTTGGGTTAGGTGGCGGGGCGGAAGGTGGTGAGGAAGGTGGTGCGGGTTTCGGTTTGGTCGTCCCACTTGAGTTCGGGGATGGCGAAGGTGATCTTGTAGGCGGTGGCGTCGTCGATGCTGACGAAGCGGGTCAGTGCGTGCATCGGGACGCCGTTCTCCAGGGCGTAGGTGTACTCCCAGTCGGCCGACTTCCAGCCGCGCCACTCCAGTGCCTGGAGTTGTACCTGGATGTAGCCTTCCACGCCGCCGTCCGCCTCTTCCTTGGACAGTTCGGCCACGCCGCCGTCCGCCTGTGGGGCGGTCTGCTGGACGGTGATCTTCATGCCGGAGTCCTTGGGGCCGGTGAACGTGGCGGCGCCGCTGGCCGTGGCGGCCTTCCACGTGTCGGGCAGGGCTGCGGTGAAACCGGCGGCGGTGTGTTCCTTGTAGCCGTCGGGGACGGTCGCGACCGACGGCTCTGCGGCCGTGCTTGACGACGAGGACGGTGGGCCGCCGGCGGTCGTGGGTGGGGTGGGGGCGCCGCCTGAGGTCAGGAGCCAGATCGCCACGGCCGCCGCCGCGCCCAGCCCTGCCAGCGCGGTCACGATGAGGCGTGGGGTGGGGCGGCCTTCGCGCATCCAGCCTGAGCCCTCGTCCTCGGCCGGGCGTCTGCGGCTCCTGGTCAGGCGTTCCGGCGCCTTGGAGGTGCGGGCGCGGCCCAGGTCGCGGGACAGGTCCCTGGAGTGTTCGCGCAGGTCGTCGGGGGAGGCCAGCGGCCAGGGCGCGCTACGTACGTCGCTGGTCAGCGGCAGGATCGGCTGCGGCCCCGACGTGCCACCGAACGCCGGTCGCCCGGGCCCGGACACCGACTCCAGGGAGGGCGGCCCAGCGGACGGGGCGATGCCTCCTGAGGGCGAGCGCAGGTCATGCGGGCCGGACGGGGAGCGGAGGTCGTGCGGGCCGGACAACGAGGATGAGCCGGGCAGCGAGTGGGCGCCGGAGGGAGAGCGAGGGTCGTGCGGGCCAGTCAAGGAGTGCGGCCCCGAGGGCGAGGGTGGCCCGGACAGGGAGTGCGGCCCGGACAACGAGGGTGGGCCGGACAACGAGTGTGGGCCGGACGGCGAGGGTGAGCCGGGCAAGCCGGGCAGGGAGTGCGGGCCGGACAACGAGGGCGGGCCGGACAAAGGGTGTGGGGTGGGCTGGGAGTGTGGGGTTGAGGGTGCGGCGGGGTGCGGGGTGAGGGGGAGAGCGGTGTTGAGGGGGTCGTGGGGTGGGGTGGGGAGTGGGCCCGAGTGGCTGGTGAAGGCGTCGAACGAGCCCGGCTGCGGGATCTGCTGCGTGCTGTGACTTCCCGACGGACTCACCATGCCGTCGTACGGCATGACGTAGCCCCCGGACGGGCTGCTCATCGGGTCGTACGGCACGCGCACCGGCCCAGAAGGCGTCTCCACGATCCGGGAAGGCATCGGCCCGGACGGCGACTCCAGCGGCGGCAGCAACCCGGCCGGAGTCGGGTTCGCCTGGCTGGGCAGGGTGCTGGACTCGGGGCCGCGAGGCGGCCGGGAGCCGTGGGCGTGCAGGACCTTCTCCAACTGCTCGGCGACCTGGGCGGCGGTCATCCGCTCGGCGGGGTTCTTGCGCAGGAGGCCCTCGATGACGCCGAGCAGCGCCCCTGCCCGCTGCGGCCGGATCGGGTCCTGGGTCAGGACGGCGCCGAGGACGGCGATGGCGTCGGGCCCCTCGTACGGCGGGCGGCCCTCGACGGCGGCGTACAGCGTGGCGCCGAACGACCACAGGTCGGCGGCCTGCGTGATGGGCTGGCCGGACAGCCGCTCCGGCGGGATGTAGGCGGGCGAGCCCATGAGCAGCCCGGTCTGGGTGATGGTGACGTCGCCCTCGATGGCGGCGATGCCGAAGTCGGTCAGGACGACGCGGTCGGAGGTCAGCAGGACGTTGCCGGGCTTGACGTCGCGGTGCAGGATTCCGGCGGCGTGCGCGTGCCGCAGCGCGTCGAGGACCCGGATGCCGATCTCGGCGGCCTGGATGACGGGCAGGGGGCCGCTCTGCCGTACGGCCTGCTCAAGGGACCACGCGCGGACCAGTTCCATGACGATCCACGGCCGCCCGTCCTCCTCGACGACGTCGTGGACGGTGACGATGCCGGGGTGGGTGAGGCGCGCGGCGGAGCGGGCCTCGCGCAGCATGCGGCGGTGGGCGACCTGCTTGCCCGAATTGTCGAGGCCGTAGGGGAGGATCAGCTCCTTGACCGCGACGGCGCGGTCGAGCAGCACGTCATGGGCGTGCCACACCATGCCCATGCCGCCGCGCCCGACGGGTGACATCAGGCGATAGCGCCGGCCGATCAGTCGGCCCTGGCTCTGCGGAACGCCTTCGGCGCCGGGCCCGCTGAGCACGCGGTCGGCTGACATCTCCCGCCCCCATCTCCAGCCTCATCGGTAACACGATACTTCTAGATTATGAGGTTCGACACGATATAGGCAGTTGATTGACGAACGGAAGTTGAACGCCGAAATATCGCGCTAAAGTGCCGGTTGACCTGCGGAAATATGGTATTTGAATGGATCACTTACTGAATTGCCGCCCGCTTGGTCAACGCCGCCAGAGCTTTGGTGAACGCCTCGGCCGGAGGGCTCACCAGCCCCGCCCCCACCTGCCCCGTCCCGGCCACCCGCCCCGCGATGCCGGTGTTGACCACCGGCAGCACGCCGGTCCTCGCGACGAGCGTGACGTCGATCCCCACCGGCGTGCCGCGGAACCCGAGACCCGGGATCTGGTAGACGGGATGCTCGGCCAGCGTGATCTCGTACATGGACCGGGTGGCCGCCACCGCGTCCCCCACCTCGCCGCCGACGAAGCGCACGATCGCCGGCGCCGCCGCCATCGCGAACCCGCCCAGACCGGCGGTCTCGGTGATCGTCGAGTCGCCGATGTCGGGGTTGGCGTCGGCGGGGCCGTACGCGCCGAGATAGAGGCCGTCGGGCACGCCCGCGGGACCCGTGAACCACCGCGAGCCCAGCCCCGAGACCTGCACCCCGAAGTCGGTGCCGTTGCGCGCCATGGCCACGATCATCGAGGAGCCGGGGATGTCGCGCGCCGCGTCCGTGCTCGCCTTGGCGGCGGCCATCGCGGCGTTGAGGAAGAAGTGATCGTTGCCGCCGGCGAAGCGCAGCACCTCGGCCGCCGTGCCGGGCGCCGCCTCGACCAGGGCGGGGGCCAGTTCGCGCAGCAGCAGCGAGGTGGCGGCGCGGTTGCGGTTGTGGAGCTCGTCGCCCATCTGCAACGCCTGCGCGATCAGCGCGCCCAGGTCGATCGGGCCGCTCACGCGCAGCGCCGCCGCCAGCGCGGGGCCGAGCACCTCGTCCATCCAGCGCAGCCGGTCGAGCACCTCGGGGCCGTAGGCGCCGTAGCGCAGGACCTTGCCGAGGCCCTCGTTGAGCGAGCAGTACGCGGCGCCGCCGTGCTCCTCGTCGCGTACCTCGAACATCCACATCGACGGGCTGACCACGCCCGCCATGGGGCCGACGGCGCGGTGGTGGTGGCAGGGTTCGAGCGCGATCCTGCCTGCGGCCAGCAGTCCGGCGGCCTCGTCCTCGTCGCCGGCCCAGCCCTCCAGCAGCGTCGCGCCGATCAGCGCGCCGCGCATCGGCCCGGAGGCCCGCTCCCAGGTGATGGGCGGGCCGGCGTGCAGAAACGTGCGTGCCGGGAGGTCGAGGGCCGCGGCGGCCCGCCGTACCCCGGCCAGGTGGGGGCGGGCGGCGGTCAGGCGGCGCACGGCCCGCTCGTTGGCGGCGGCGCGGCGCGGATCGGCCAGCACCGTCACCAGCGCGTCCTCGGTGCCCGGCAGCGGCGGCCGCCACGCGACGGCGGTCCGCGGCACCGCCTGCGCGTCGAGCGCCTCGCCCATCAGCTCGGCACCGACCGTGATCACCCGTGGCGGGCCGGACAGAAGGCTCACAGCAGGCTCCTGGCGTGCCGGGCGGCTTGGGCGTTGGAGGTGAAGACGGCGGCGCCCGCCTCGCGCAGGGCGGCGGCCTGGCGGCGCAGGTCCTGCGGGTCGCCCTCGCTGCCGACCAGCGCGACGACGACCGTGGCCGGGCAGCGGGCGATCGCGTGCGCGTACGAGGCGGCCGGATCGGGGTCGGCCCCGTGGCCGAGCACGACGTCCATGAGCACCACGTCCCCCTCCGCGACCGCGGCCAGCGCCTCCAGCCGCAGTGTCGGATCGATCATCGGGTGCGGCCGGCCGCGGGTGTAGGCGTCGTCGCCGTAGTCGACGAACTCGCCGGTCCCGGCCACGCCCGCCGCCTCGGCGCAGAGCGTCCCGCCCGCGTAGAGGCCGCGCAGCGTCCCGGTGACGGTACGGCCCGCCCACGCCGGCCACGCCGGCCACGCGGGCACGGGCCGCCCCAGCTCCTTGAGCACGCGTTCGGCCGTGGCCGTCAGATCCGCCGACGCCTCCACGAACCGCTTCGCCGGTACGGCCGGCCGTACCGAGGGCTGCTTGGACACCAGCACGATCAGCTCCGTGGCCGGATCCTCGTCCAGCATCGCGATCGCCCGGTTGGCTGAGCGCCCGCCCACCTCGGGCGACAGGTCCCGGCCGCCGACGCCCAGCACGTGGCTGACGCCGACCCCGGCCAGGTCGAGCAGGCAGGAGAGCTGCTGCGCGCCGGTGCCCGAGGCGGCCACGATGCCGACCGGACCGGGCCGCAGGACGTTCGCGAAGCCCAGGCCCACCCCGGCGATCACCGCGGTGCCGCAGTCGGGCCCCATGACCAGCACGCCCTTTTCGGCGGCCAGGTCCTTCAGCGCGATCTCCTGCTCCAGCGGCACGCCGTCGCTGAACACCATGACCGGCAGCCCCGCCTCGACGGCGTCGGCCGCCTCGGCGAAGGCGTGCTCGCCCGGCACCGACACCAGCACCACCCCGGCCTCGGCCCGCCGGGCCGCCGACCGGGTGGTGAGCGGCGGTTGTCCGGTGTCGGCGGCGGCGACCGGGACGTGCGCCGACAGGAGCGCGTCGAGCTCGGCGTGGGCGGCCGACGCGCGCTCGCCTCTGACGGCCACCAGCAGGTCGGCCGGCTCGGCCGAGGGCAGCTCGAAGCCCAGGTCACGGGCCAGGTCGAGGTTGAGCGGCGTGGCCATGGCGACCACGGCCACCTCGACGCCGTCCAGCTCGGACAGCGCCTTGCTGATCCGCATGAGCGTGACGGAGTCGCGGTAGACGCCCTTGCGCAGGGCCACCTCGTCGGTGCTCACCTGGCACCCGCCAGCACGGGGGCGGCCGCGAGCGCGCGGACGGTGGCCAGCCCGATCCCGACGCCCTGGGCCAGGTCGGCGCCCGAGGTGTGGCCCAGGCGGCACAGCCGGGACAGGGCGGGTTCCAGCGCCGCGTGGCCGGTCAGCGCGCGCAGCACCCCGCTCACCTCGGGGCACGACTCGCCCCTGGCGGCGCAGTGCAGGAGCGTCGCGGAGATCGGCGTGGTCCTGGTGCGGGCGTCGTAGGTGACGGTCGCCGCCAGCCAGTCGGCCAGCCAGACCGCCCGCTCCGCGCCCGCGGCGGCGCCCAGGTGGCGCAGGGTCACCAGCAGCCCGGCCAGGACGTCGTCGCCGCTCGGGGTGAGCCCGGGACCGAGGCCCACCAGTTGCTCCGCGGCGGTGACGGCGCCGAGCAGCCAGCCCCTGCCGCAGGACTCGGCCAGCAGTTCCATCGCCGGGTGACCGGCCAGACCGGGGGCGCCCGCCGGATCGAGGGCGGCGGGCAGCCGTACCGGATCGACGGGGGCCAGCGGCGGGGCGGGGTCCCACCAGCGGCGCACGCGCAGCCGCAGACGGCCCAGCTCGATCGTGCCCTCGCCCACCGACGCGTCGTCACCCACCGTGACGCGCGGCAGGTCGGCGGCGAGCAGGACCGAGTTCGGCAGGCGGGTCGCCTCGCCGGTGATGATCGCCAGCACCGACGGCTCCAGATCGGTCCTGACCTCCAGGTATACGCCGGCCGGGAAGGCGGCGAGCACGCGGGCGCGGCGTCGCGGCGACTCCAGGACCGGGCGCACGGCGGCGCTGGCCGCACCGGTCACGTGGGTGCGGGCGCGCCGGGCATGTGTACTGACGGTCACCGGGCCTCCCTTCCGACCTTGGACCTGACCGTAGAACGGCCCCACGACACCCCGTACGGAGAAATTTGCCAACAGTGACGGAGAAGGTTGGCTCTTCCTGACAGACCGCTTCTGGGGTCACAATCACCACATGGAGCCCCCCGTCCGCCTGGCCAGCACGGGCACGATCACCCACGGTGTCTCCGTCGGGGAGGTGCTGGGCGTCTCGACCCTCGCCGACGCGCGCCTGATCGCGGGGGAGAGCGGGCTCGGCCGCATCGTGCAGCGCCTCAACGTCATGGAGGTGCCCGACATCCTGGCCTGGGTGAAGCCGCACGAACTGCTGCTCACCACCGGCTACCCGCTGCGCAACACGCCGCAGTCGCTCGGCAGGCTCGTCGCCGACCTCGACGAGCGCGGGCTCGCGGCGCTGGCCATCAAGCTCGGGCGCTACGTGGACGAGCTGCCCGGGGAGATGGTCGAGCAGGCCGACCGGCTGGGCTTCCCGCTGATCATCCTGCCGAACGACGTCGGCTTCGACGACATCCTCAACCAGGTGCTCACCGACATCCTCAACCGGCAGGCCGCGGTGCTGGCCCGCGCCGAGGAGGCGCACCGGGCGCTGGTGCAGGTGGTGCTGGCCGGGGGCGGGCTCAACGAGGTGACCGCCGAGGTGGCCGCGCTGCTCGACGTCGCGGTGGCCGCCCTCGACGGCGCCGGGCGGGTGCTCGCCGCCGCCGGACCGTCCGACCACGTGGCCGCGCTGCGCGAGTCGATCGCGCGCGAGGGGCCGCCGCCGTCCTCGCCTGCCGACCTCCACGGTACGGCCGGCCGTACGCTGGCCTCGGTCCCCGTGGTCGCCGGCGGCCATCACCACGGCCGGATCGTCGCCTTCAGCCCGACCGGCGCGATCCACGACAGCGACATCGGCATCCTCGAACGCACCGCCACCGTCGCCGCCCTCGTCGTCACCCGGCAGGAGGCGGTCAACGCCGTCGAGAGCAAGTACCGCGCCGACTTCCTGCGCGACGTCCTGACCGGCAGGGCCGGCGGCGCCGACCGGGTCAGCGCGCGCGCCCGCGCCTTCGGCTGGGACCTGGAGCGGCCGGTGACCGTCCTGGTGGCCGAGCTGGACCCGGACTGCGACGAGCGCAGCGCCCAGGACCGCATGGTCAACGGCTGGACCGCCGCCGTGCGCAGGCACGACCCGCGCGGCGCCGTGGCGGGCTTCTCCCACGAGGTGGTCGCCGTCGTGGACGCCGCCCTGGACGCCTCCCGCGTGGCCAAGGACGCCGCCTCCGCCCTGGCCGACGCGCTGCCCGCCACGTTCTCGACCGGGACCTCCCGCCGCTGCACCGCGCCCGCCACCCTGCCCGAGGCCTACGCCCAGGCGCTGAAGGCGGCCAGGGTCGGCCGCCAGCTCCACGGGCCCGGGGCGGTGGCCCAGTTCGACCAGCTCGGCGTGTACCGGCTGCTGTCGCTGGTCAACGACACCGAGGAACTGCACGCCTTCGTCCGCGAGACCCTGGGCCCGCTGGCCGGCGACGACGACGCGGAGAACGGCGACCTGCGGCGTACCCTCCAGGTCCTGCTGGAGACGAATTTGAACGTCGCCGAGACCGCGCGCCGGCTGCACTTCCACTACAACACGCTGCGCTACCGGATCGGGAAGCTGGAGCGCATGCTCGGCAACTTCACCGAGGACCACCACCTGCGCCTCAACCTCACGCTGGCCCTGCACGTGCTGCGGATGCGGGGCATCTAAGCTGGGCCGTTGTGGACCTGGACTTCGAGCTGAACTCTGACTTCATCCCGCTGTGCGACCTGCTGAAGTACTGCGGCGTCACCGAGACGGGCGGCATGGCCAAGCACCTGATCGCGGAGGGGATGGTGCGGGTGGACGGCGAGGTCGAGCTGCGCAAGACCCGCAAGATCCGCTCCGGCCAGGTGGTCACCGGAGACGGCTTCTCCATCCACGTGGCCTGAACGCGGCGCGTGTCACTCCTGCCTCTATTGTGCTCTCCGACATCCAATAGGAGACATCTCCGCTGGTGAGAGGCAAAGGCAGGCAAGATGGCGTTCGGGTGGAAGCTGCACGGCGACGGGAAGCGGCTCGCGCCGGGTGAGGTGGTCAAGCCGGACGAGCGGCTGACCTGGCCCAGGATGGTGGGGTTCGGCGCCCAGCACGTGATCGCCATGTTCGGCGCGACGTTCGTGTTCCCGCTGGTCATGGGGCTCGATCCGAACCTGGCCGTGATGATGTCCGGCGTCGCCACGATCCTGTTCCTGCTGATCGTGAACGGCAAGGTGCCGAGCTACGTGGGCTCCAGCGCCTCGTTCGTGGGCGCGGTGGTCGCGATCCGGGCCGCGGGCGGCGACAGCGCCACGGTGACCGGCGCGCTGCTCGTGGTCGGGGTGGTGCTGGCGCTGGCGGGCCTGGCCATCCACCTGCTCGGGGTCCAGGTCATCCATCGGATCTTCCCGCCGGTGGTGACCGGGGGCGTGGTCATGCTGATCGGGTTCGGCATGGCGTACGTGGCGGCGGACGTCTACTGGCCGCAGGACCCGTGGGTGGCGCTGCTGACCATGGCGGCCTCGTTCGTGTTCATCGGGGTCTTCCGCGGCTTCCTCGGCCGGATCGGGGTGCTGCTCGGCCTGGTGTTCGGGTTCGTGCTGTCGTGGGTCTGGGATCTGGCCGGCGGGCCGATCACCTCGCCCGGCGCCGACGGCAAGGTCACCGAGCACCTGCGCGTCAACCTGGAGGCCGTCGCCCAGGCCGACTGGATCGGGCTGCCCACGCTGCACGGCCCGGCCTTCGAGGTCTCCGCGGTGCTGGTCTGCCTGCCCGTGGTCATCGCGCTCATCGCCGAGAACGTCGGCCACGTCAAGGCCGTCGGCGAGATGACCGGCGCGGACGTCGACCGGTACATGGGCCGCGCGGTCATGGCCGACGGCGTCGGCACCGTGGTCGCCACCTCGGTCGGCGGCTCCGCCACCACGACGTACGCCGAGAACATCGGCGTCATGGCCGCCACCCGCGTCTACTCCACGGCCGCCTACTACATCGCCGCGGTGATCGCGATCCTGTTCGGCCTGTGCCCCAAGTTCGGCGCGCTGGTCGCCGCCACGCCCGGCGGCGTGCTGGGCGGCGTCACCACGATCCTGTACGGCATGATCGGCCTGCTCGGCGCCAAGATCTGGATCGAGAACAAGGTGAACCTGGCCGAGCCGGCCAACATGGTCCCGGTCGGCGCCGGGATCATCTGCGCGATCGGCCCGGTCGCCTTCCCGATCACCGCGACCTTCTCACTCGGCGGCATCACGCTCGGCACGATCGTGCTCCTGGTGGGGTACCACGTGCTCAGGGCCGTGCGCCGGTAACCCCGCCTCTGGTCATCGGCCCAGCTTTGGCAGATCATGACGGTGTAGGACGCTGACATCGGGCCTAATGTGCCCGACAAGCGAGGAACCGCCGCGGAGGAGCCTGCGGGGCGGCCACCGAACCGACGGCCCGGTAGGAAAAGGGGCTCTCATGGTTTTGGGTTGGACCAGACACGGCGACGGCAAACACCTGGCTCCCGGCGAGGTCGTCAGGCCCGATGAGCGCCTGACCTGGCCGAGAATGGTGGGATTCGGCGCGCAGCACGTGATCGCGATGTTCGGCGCGACCTTCGTCTTCCCGATCGTGATGGGCCTGGATCCGAACGTGGCCATCATGATGTCGGGCGTCGCGACGATCCTGTTCCTGCTGATCGTGAAGGGGAAGGTGCCCAGCTACCTGGGCACCAGCGCCTCCTTCGTCGGCGGCGTGATCGCCATCAGGGCGCTCATGGGCGGCGACACTCCGGCGGCCGACGCCATCGTCACCGGCGCGATCCTGGTCGCGGGGCTCGTGCTGGCCCTGTGCGGCCTCGCCATCCACTTCCTCGGCGTGCAGATCATCCACCGGATCTTCCCGCCCGTCGTGACCGGCGCGGTCGTCATGCTCATCGGGTTCGGGCTGGCCTTCGTCGTGGCCGACGTCTACTGGCCGCAGGACCAGTGGATGGCCCTGGCCACGATGGCGGTCACGTTCGTGGTGATCGTCGCGTTCAAGGGCTTCATCGGCCGGATCGGCATCCTGGTCGGCCTGGTCGCGGGGTTCCTGCTGTCGTGGGGCGCCGACCGGGTGTTCGGCAACATCACCGCGCTCAACGCCGCCACCGGCAAGGTCGACACGCATCCGCGCGTCAACCTCGGAGCCGTCGCCGAGGCCGACTGGATCGGGCTGCCGAGCTTCCACGGGCCCGACTTCAGGTTCGGCGCGGTCCTGCTCGTGCTGCCCGCCGTCATCGCGCTCATCGCCGAGAACATCGGCCACGTCAAGGCCGTCGGCGAGATGACCAAGACCGACGTCGACCCGTACGTGGGCCGCGCCGTTGCCGCCGACGGCATCGGCACCGTCGTCACCAGCGCGGTCGGCGGCTCGCCCACCACCACCTACGCCGAGAACATCGGCGTCATGGCCGCCACCCGCGTCTACTCCACCGCCGCCTACTACATCGCGGGCGTCATCGCGATCCTGTTCGGCCTGTGCCCCAAGTTCGGCGCGCTGGTCGCCGCCACGCCCGGCGGCGTGCTGGGCGGGGTCACGGTCATCCTCTATGGGATGATCGGCCTGCTCGGAGCCAAGATCTGGGTGGAGAACAAAGTGGACTTCGCCGACCCCGTCAACATGGTGCCCATCGGCGCCGGCATCATCCTGGCGATCGGCCCGGTCGAGCAGATCATCACCGAGGAGTTCCGCCTGCAGGGCATCGCGTTCGGCACCATCGTCGTGGTCGGCGGCTACCACCTGCTGAGATGGATCGCCGGCCGGCCCGCCGAGATCAGGGAGAGCACCGGGTGAAGCCCGCCCCGTTCGAGTACCACGCGCCCCGCGAGGTGGAGGCCGCCCTCGACGTCCTGGCGCGGACCGGGGGCAAGGTGCTCGCGGGCGGCCAGAGCCTCATCCCCATGCTCAACATGCGCCTGGCCGCGCCCGGCGACCTCGTCGACATCAACCGGGTGCGCGCGCTGGACGCTGTCGAGACCTCCGCGCGCGGGGTGCGGGTGGGCGCGCTGGCCAGGCACGCGCGGGTCCTGCGCGCCGCGCCGGTCGCCGCCGTCCAGCCGCTGCTGCGCCAGGCGCTCGGGCTGGTCGCGCATCCCGCCATCCGCAGCCGCGGCACCGTCGTGGGCAGCCTCGTGCACGCCGATCCGGCCGCGGAGTTGCCGGCCGTACTCGCGCTGCTGGGTGGTTCCGTACGGCTGGCCGCGAGCGGCGCCGAGCGTGAGGTGGCGGCGCGCGAGTTCTTCGTCGGCCCGATGGAGTCGGCGATCCGGCCGGGGGAACTGGCCGTGTCCGCGTTCTTCCCCGCCCTGGGCCCGCGCGCCGGCACGGCCTTCGCCGAGGTGGCCCGCAGGCACGGCGACTACGCCCTGGCAGGGGTGTGCGCGCTGGTCGAGCTGGACGACGACCTGCGGGTCTCGGCGGCCAGGGTGGCGTGCATCGGGGTCGGCCCGGTGCCGCTCGTGGTGGACGTGGCCGGGGCCTGCGGGCACCGGCCCGCCGCCACGGCCGACTGGGGTGCGGCGGCGCTGGCCGTACAGGATGAGGCGGAGCCCGAGGCGGACATCCACGCGACGGCCGAGTACCGGCGGCACCTGCTCGGCGTCCTGGCCGGGCGGGCGCTGCGCGCGGCGGCCCGCACCGCGGGCGCCGAAGCTGCGGACGAGGACGAAGGGGAGGGCGGGTGAGCGGGCACGAGATCACGCTCGTCGTGAACGGGGTGGCGCGGCGGGTGAGCGTCCCCGCGCGGCGGCTGCTGTCGGACTGCCTGCGCCACGACCTCGGGCTGACCGGCACGCACGTCGGCTGCGAGCACGGCGTCTGCGGGTGCTGCACGGTGCTGCTGGACGGGGAGCCGGTGCGTTCCTGCCTGACGTTCGCGGTCACGGTGGACGGGCAGGAGATCACGACCGTCGAGGGGCTGGCCGGGCCGGACGGGATGTCGGCGGTCCAGCGGGCCTTCGCGGAGTGCCACGGGCTGCAGTGCGGGTTCTGCACGCCGGGTTTCCTGTGCACGGTGACCGCGCTGCTCAGGGAGAACCCGGCGCCGAGCGAGGAGGAGGTGCTCGAAGGGGTGTCGGGCAACCTGTGCCGCTGCACCGGGTACCAGAACATCGTCAAGGCCGTGCACCGGGCGGCGGAGCTGCTGGTGGAGGAGTCGTGAGCACGAGGTGGTTCGGCGAACCGGTCCGGCGGGTGGAGGACGAGCGCCTGCTGACCGGCCGGGGACGCTACCTGGACGATCTGGGCGGGCAGGCGCTGGCCGCCGCGTTCGTCCGCTCGCCGCACGCGCACGCCCGCATCCGTGACGTCGACGTCACCGCGGCCCTCGACGTCGAGGGCCTGGTCGCCATCTACACCTGGGAGGACCTGCCGCCCGGGGTGGCCGAGCCGCTGCCCCTGCTCATCCCGCACCCGGCGCTCACCCACGGCCGCACCGCGCACTGCCTGGCGAAGGAGACCGTCCGGCACGTCGGCGAGCCCGTGGTCATGGTCGTGGCGACCGACCGCTACCTGGCCGAGGACGCCTGCGCGCTGATCGAGGTCGACTACGAGCCGCTCAAGCCGGTCGTCGGCCTGGAGGAGGCGGCGCAGGGCGCCCGGCTGGTCCACGAGGACGTGCCCGGCAACCTGGGCGCCCACCTGGTGCAGGAGGTCTCCTCGGCCGGGGGCGTGAGCGCCAGGGAGTGCATCGAGACCGCGCCGCACACGCTCGCGTTCCGGCTGGACATCGAGCGCAGCGCCAGCATGCCGCTGGAGGGCCGCGGCGTGTACGCCCGCTGGGACGGCGGCGACCTGCGCGTCTACTCCAGCACCCAGACCTCGACCAGCGTCCGGATGGCGATCGCCGCCAAGCTCGGCCTGCCGCTACCCCGGGTCGAGGTGATCGCGCCCGACGTGGGCGGCGGGTTCGGCGTCAAGATCGTGCATCCCTGGCCGGAGGAGATCCTCGTGCCGTGGGCGGCCATGACGCTGGGGCGCGAGGTCAAGTGGGCCGAGGACCGGCGCGAGCACTTCGTCGCCAGCGCGCACGAGCGGGCGCAGGTGCAGTACGTGCGGGTCGGCTTCGACGACGCCGGGCGCGTGCTGGGATTGGAGGTGACGATCCTGCACGACCACGGCGCCTACACGCCCTACGGGATCATCGTGCCGATCGTCACGTCCACGCAGTTGCTCGGGCCGTACAAGATCGGGTCCTACCGGGTGGAGTTCAGCTCGATCTACACCAACACCGTCCAGGTCACGCCCTACCGGGGCGCGGGACGGCCGCAGGGCGTCTTCTGCATGGAACGGACCATGGACAAGATCGCCCAGCATCTCGGCATGGACCGGGCCGACGTGCGCGCCGCCAACTTCATCGGGCCCGAGGAGTTTCCCTACGACCAGCGCATGACCTTCCAGGACGGGCGGCCGCTCGTCTACGACAGCGGGAACTACCCCGAGATGCTCCGCATGATCAAGGAGCTGATCGGCTGGGACTCCTTCGAGCGGACGCCCGGCCGGGGCATCGGGCTGGCCTGCTACGTCGAGGGGACCGGGGTGGGGCCGTACGAGGGCGGGCACGTCCAGGTCACCAGCGACGGCCGCGTCCACGTCTCGACCGGGCTGACCTCCCAGGGACAGGGACACGAGACCGCGTTCGCCCAGATCGCCGCCAGTGAGCTGGGAGTGCCGCTCTCGCAGGTGTCCGTGGTCACCGGCGACACGCGGCGCTTCGGGTACGCCGTGGGCACCTTCGCCTCCCGCGCCGCCGTCGTCAGCGGGAACGCGATCGCCCTCGCGTGCAGGAAGGTGCGGGAGAAAGCGCTGCGGATCGCGGCGGAGGCGCTGGAGGCCGATCCCGGCGACCTCGACATCGCCGACGGGATGGTCCACGTGGTCGGGTCGCCGTCCGCGTCGATCCCGCTGTCCACGGTCGCGGTGCTGTCCAACCCGCTGCGCTACTCCTTCGACGCCGAGACGGCCAAGGCCACCCAGTTCGCCACGGCCACTCCGGTAGACCGCCCGCCCATCGCCGAGGGGGAGGAGCCGGGGCTGGAGGGGCGGGGGTTCTACTCGCCGATCCGGTCCACGTTCGCGGCGGGGATGCACGCGGCGATCGTGGAGACCGATCCTGACACGGCGGAGATCCGGATCGTGCGGTACGCGGTGGTGCACGACTGCGGGCGGCTGGTGAATCCGATGATCGTCGAGGGGCAGGTGCACGGCGGGGTGGCCCAGGGGATCGGGGGCGCCCTGTACGAGCGGATGGCCTACGACTCCGACGGGCAGTTGCTGAACGCCTCGTTCATGGACTTCCTCATGCCCTACGCCAGCGAGATCCCGCGGATCGAGACGGCGCACCTGGAGACGCCGTCGCCGCTCAACCCGCTGGGGATCAAGGGGGCGGGGGAGGCGGGGGTGATCCCGGTGTCGGCGGTGATCGCCTCGGCCGTGGAGGACGCCGAGGGGGTGGACATCGACCGGATGCCGCTGTCGCCGTCCGATCTCCACCACCTGCGGCGCCGCTAGGCTTCTGCGGCATGCGTGTTGATCTCGCCTGGCGGGGGCTGACCTCTGTGCCGGATCCGTCGGGGGCTTCGGTGTTGCTGCTGGATGGGAACCGGTTGGCCGACGTTCCCGATTTTTCAGGATATAGCGGGTTGCGGGAGTTGCATCTTGACGGGAACCTGCTGACCCGGGTGCCTCGCTGCCCGCCGTACCTTGAGGTGCTTTTTCTGTACGGCAACGCCATCACCGCCCTCCCCGAACGGTTGCCCGGCTCGCTCAGGCACCTGGCGGTCGGCGGGAACCGGCTCACCTCCGTGCCCGGCGGACTGTGGGAGCTGAACCGGCTGGAGACGCTCAACCTCGCCGAGAACGAGCTCACCGAGATCTCCCCCTCGATCGGCGGGTTGCGCTCGCTGCGCATGCTCGACCTCGGTCACAACCGGCTCGCCTCCGTGCCCGCCGCGATCGGGGACCTGCCGCTGACCGACTACCTGTACCTGAGCGACAACGGTCTCACCGAGGTCCCCTCTTCGCTGGGCAGGCTGGATCGGCTGGCGTACCTGAACCTGACCGACAACCGCCTGGAGTCCCTGCCCGCCGCCCTCGGGGACATGGCCGGGCTGGTGGAGCTGCGCCTGTACAACAACCGGCTGGAGTCGCTGCCCGCCTCGATCGTCCGGCTGGGGCGGCTACGCGAGCTGCACCTGCGCGGGAACCGCCTGCGCGACCTCCCTCCGCTTCCCGGCGCCCTCACCCACCTGGACCTTCGCGACAACCTGCTGCCGGAAGTGCCCCCGCTGCCCCGGGGACTGCTCGAACTCGACCTGCGCAACAACCGCCTGCGCGACCTGCCCGACGACCTGCCGCCCGGGTTGCGCAAGCTGGACCTGCGCTGGAACAAGCTCCCCGGCCACCTGCCCGTCCTCGACCGCCTGCGCGCCGCCGGCTGCGTCGTCCTTCGCTGACCCGCTACAGGTCAGCCGGGGTTGAGGATGTCGGTGATCCGGAGGAACCCGTCGGTGCCGTGGCCACGTCCGATGGCGCGGCGGGCCAGACCTTCGGCCGCCCGCATCACGCCCGCGTCGATGCCATGGGACTCCGAGGCGTGGACGATGTGGGCCATGGACGACACCGCCGAGGTGATCGGGTTGCCCTCACCGGAGAACGCGCCGCTGTCCACGTCCGCCGCGGACTGCTCGAAGAACGGCGGGAAGAGCGAGCCGATGCCCTTCGCGAACGGCGCCAGCTCCCGCGCGCTGACCCCTTCGGCTCTGGCCACCGCCAGGGCGTGCGCGTAACCCGTCATCGCCGTCCAGAAGATGTCGAGCAGGGCGATGTCGTACGCGGCCGCCCGGCCGATGTCCTCACCCAGGTGGGTGTGGGCGCCGCCCAAGGCGTCGAGCACCGGCCGGTGCTCGCGGTGGAGCTCCTCGGGGCCGCTGTAGAGGAACACCCCGGCCGGTGTTCCGATGGTCGTGGTCGGGGTCATGATCGCGCCGTCCAGGTACCTGATGCCGTGCTCGGCCGCCCAGGCCGCGGCGTCCCTGGCCCGGTCCGGCGTGTCGGCGGTCAGGTTCACGAGGGTGCGTCCCTTGAGCGCGCCGGCGACCACGTCAGGCCGCACGATCGTGTCCACCGCGTCGTAGTTCACCACGCAGATCACGGTCAGCTCGCTCGCGCCGGCCGCCTCCTCGGGCGATGCGGCGCTGACCGCGCCCCGCCCGATCAGTTCCCGGTCCCTGCCGGGCGTACGGTTCCAGACCGTGGTCCGCAGCCCGGCGTCCAGGAAGGCGCCGGCCAGGGCCCGACCCATCGGTCCCAGGCCGAGCACGGTGACGGCAGACTGTTCGATGTGCGAGTTCATGCCTGACTCCTCGACAAATAGGCGAAATGAATGGGGATGACGATGACGCGCAGTCGCGCCCAGGACCTGAACGTGTGCGGGGTGACCGCCGCGATCGCCGTGATCGACGGCAAGTGGAAGTCGGTGCTGCTCTGGCTCCTGGAATCCGGTCCGTGCCGCCCCGGCGAGCTACGCCGGCGGCTGCCGGGACTCACCGAGAAGGTGCTGACTCAGACGTTGCGGGAGCTGGAGGCCGACGGGTTGGTCCACCGGGAGGTCCACGACGTACGGCCACTGAAGACGGTGTACTCGCTGACCCCGTTCGGCCGCGAACTGTCCGAAGCGCTGGCACCGCTTTCCGACTGGGGCCATCGCCGCCTGGAGAAGCTGGCCCGGGCCGTCTCCTGAACCACCCGCCGACCTCCCCTCTCACCTGGACGCGAAAGCCGCACGACCAAGCTTCGGCCCACCCCGGCATGGTCGACAAGTACCCACAAAAAGGTGGTTACCGCAGGTGACCGGGTGAACTCCGCGGGGTGCGGGTGCGTATCTTCGCGCATGACGACATTTACGCGGCTGACCATCTGCGGGATCGCCGTCGCGCTGGCCGCGGCCTGTTCGCCGGGCGACGGGCCGGGAGGCGGGTACGTGGCCGCGGCCCAGGGTCAGCGGCCCGTGGCGCTCACCGTCGAGGAGCTCGCCGCCAAGGTCGACTGCCGGCCGAAGATCCAGATCGACGCCGCCGAGCTCCGCCAGGGCCACTGCAAGACCGCCGACGGCGAGTTCTTCCTCACCACGTTCTCCACCGAGGCGGGCAAGGACGCCTGGATGGACATCGCCCCCGAGTACAACCCCCACCTGGTCGGCTACCTCTGGACCGCGCTGTCCACCCGCAAGGTGCTCGACCGCATCAGGAAGCGGCTCGGCGGCGACCTCCACCTCAAGGACCACCGCACCCACACGCCCACGCCGTCCCCGTGACGGCGGCCGCGAACGACCGCCGGGCCGGTGTGGCGGCACCGGCCCGGCGGTGGCTCACCGGTGCCGGGCCACCAGCAGGTACTGCGCCAGCACCTGGCCGGGCGTGGCGATCCGGTCGAGGAACATGAGGCTGTCCATCCGGCAGTCGCAGGGGTTGCCCTCGCGGTTGTTCTGCGGGTAGCTGCCTCCGATCTTGATCCCGCGCGGGTCCGTGGGCGAGGCGAGGTCGGGTTCCGGCGGGCCCTCGACCGTCCAGGGGTCGCCGGTCAGCGTGTAGAAGCCGGTGAGCGGGCGGCCGTTCTTGTACAGGCGCATGGTCGCGGTGTCGTAGTCGAACGTGGCCGCCAGGAACACCCACTCGCCGGGCGGGAGGATCTCCTGCCACGGCTGGTCGGCGGCGAACGTCTGCGAGCTGCTGCCGTCCACCCGCCGCCCGAGCGCCACCACCCGCATCTCGCCGTTGACGGTGATCAGCTCCAGCAGCGCGCGGACGTCGTGCCCTTGTGAATTGCCGCTCAGCACCCCGGCCAGGCCGATCGCGCCGTAGAAGTCGGCGGGGTTGGCGGAGTTGGAGTTCGGGCTGGGGTTCTGGCCGGTCATCTTGAACCAGCCCATGATCGTGACGCCTCTGACGGCGTTGAAGGCGTTCAGCGTCGGCACGCCCGTGGGGGAGTAGACGCCCGCCTTCCAGTCGTCGTTGCTCGTCGTCGCCGGGCTGACCTGCCGCACCTGCACAGAGGTACGGCTGCCGCGGTGCGCCCCGTCCCGCACCCGCATCTCGGCCCCGCCGTTGACCAGCGTGATGTCGGTGCCGGAGCGTCCCCGGTCCTTCTCGACCGCCGGATTGCCCGGGTCGGGGTGCTCGAAGTCGTAGTGGGCCACCAGGTTGCGCCGCAGGCTCGGCAGCACCGTGGGCCAGCCCCATCCGTTCCCCGCCGCCTCGGCCTCGGGGGTCGGCTGCGCGGCGGCAGCCGTACCGGGAAGCAGGGTTGCGGCGACGAGCAGGGCCGTCAGGACCGGTAGCGGCCTCATGACGGGAACTCCCAGCGGGCGCCCGTGATCTTCCAGATCTTGCCGTTCGCCTTCGACAGCACGTACAGCTCGCCGTGGCCGTCGCGGCCGAAGCGCAGGTCGACGCGGTTGTGGCCGGCCAGGTCCCTCATCGTGACCAGGTTGCCGGTGGCGGCGTCGCGGAGCTTGGGCTCGTACATGACCGCGCGGTCCTTGCCCCGGCGCATCTTCGAGGCGTACGTGAACCAGATCTTCCCATCCACGATGTCGCCGAACACGTACTTTCCGTACAGGAACGGCAGCCGCCAGCCTCGGTAGACCAGCCCGCCGACCACCGCGTGCCCGCTGTCGGCCGTGCAGGAGTGGCCGGGCGGCGGGTCGTGGTCATATGCGGCGACCGGGTAGGTGTAGCCGTATTGGGCGTCGTCCGCGGGCAACGGGTAGAGGTTGCAGCGGTCCTCCCGCTTGAACACGAACGATCCCTCGCGCACGCTCCATCCGAAGTTGTCACCCGCGCGCACGTCGTAGATCGCCTCGATCTCGTGCTCGCCGATGTGGCCCATGAACAGGCGGTTCGATCCGGACGGGTCCCAGGAGAAGCGGTGCGGGTCGCGCATGCCGTACGCGTAGATCTCGCCGAGCGCGCCCGGCCGGGAGACGAACGGGTTGCCGGGCGGGATGCCGTACTTGCCGTTCGCGCTGTTCGTCCCTGCAGGATCGATGCGCAGGATCTTTCCCTGCGGTATGGCCAGATCCTGCGGGTTCGTGGTGGCCACGCCGCGCCCGCCGTCGCCGGCGGCCACGTAGAGCAGGCCGTAGTCGGCGTCGCGGCGGTGGGCCGTCGGGTTGAAGTCGATCTGCTGGATGCCGTGGATGTTGCTGCCGAAGCCCAGGCGCAGGATCTCGCGGCGGGTGCCCTGGAAGGTGCTCGCCTTGGGGTCGGTGGCCGTCCACTCGTCGATGACGCCGTGGACGATCGAGTTCGGCTGCGGCGTCAGGTCGGGCGTCTTCGTGGTGAGCGCCGCGCCGGCCTCGGTGTGGACGGTGTAGAACTTCCCGTTCTTGGCGAACTCCGGATGGAACGCCACGAACCCAAACCCGCTCCCCAGCCCGCGGCCCGAGATGAAGTCGGGGGCGAACGTGGCGCCGACGTCCAGGTACTCCTGCCAGACGCCCTTGTCGCGCAGGTACAGCTTGCCGTTGAGATCGTTGACGAACAACCGGCCCGAGCGGTCGGGGACCTGGCCCAGGTAGTTGATCCGGGCCCATCTGACCAGGCGCTGGTCGGTCGGGGTGGGCACCGGCTCCGTCTTCGGGAACTGCGCGAACTCCTCCAGCGTGAGGGTCAGCGCCGAGGGGGTCGGTTTTTCCGGGATCGGGTCCTGGATGGGCACGTCGGGATCCGCCACCGCCGGAGTCGTCGCTAAGACGGTCACGAGCAGTGCGGCGGCCAGGGTCCGGAGGGGTTTCACGGTCATGGCATCACCAGAGGGGGGTTGAGGGTGGGGGTTTCTGGGGGGTCGGAGCGCTTCCACGTTCAGGGCTCTCCGGTACGGCAGCGCGCTGTCGCCAGCCGGTGCCGCGCTCGATCGACGGGGTTTGCCTTTGTGCCTTTGTGCCTTGGTGGCGTTGGGGGTGTTCGCCGGGGTGCCGCGCGCCAGGAACTGTTTGTCGGGGTTGCCTTGTGCCGGGCGTTGCCTTGTGCCGGGGTGCCGGGGTGTCGGTTGTTGGGTGCGGCTTTGCGGGGACAGGGGGTGATTTTCCGGGTTTCGTGGGTCAGGAGTCGGCGTGGTCGGTGTCGTCGCCTGGGCCGCCGATGAGGACGTCGGTGCCACGGGTGCCGTAGAGGTGGTCGTCGCCGGGGCCGCCGTTCAGGACGTCGGGGTCGGCGCCGCCGTACAGGGAGTCGTTGCCGCGACCGGCGGTGAGCACGTCGCTGCCCGCGTCCCCGAAGACCTGGTCGTCGCCCGAGCCGGTGACCACCACGTCCCGGCCGTCGCCGCCGCAGACCACGTCGTCCCCGCCGAGCCCCCAGACCAGGTCGTCGCCGCCCAGCCCGGAGACGACGTCGGCCCCCGAGGTCCCGGACAGCAGGTCGCGCCCGTCGGTGCCGACGACCGTGGACGCCAGCCCGGCGCACACCGGTGTGCCCCTGAGCGACATGTCCCGCATCCGGCCGATGTTGTCGAACGACCCGAAGCCGACCCGGCCGGTGCCGAACGTCTTGTCCGTGGCGGTCATGAGGGGAGTGGCCGATCCGTCCATGTACACGGCTATTTCGCCGGTTGTGGCGCAGTGCCGTACCCGGACCCGATGCCACTGCGCGTCGGTGACCGCCGGTGGCGCGCCGACCTGGCCGTTCCACTGGTGATCGAGGCGCAGGCGGTCCGCGTTGTTGACGACGAAGATCCCGTTGTGTGGGTAGATGGTGTTGTCCTGGGACAGGTGGACGTAGTAGAACTGCGTGTCCGACCGGTACCCGAACACGATGATCACGTCCCGGTTGCTGACGCTGACCGGCGTGTCCAGCCGTACATTCGCCTCGATCTCCACCGACGCGAACTCCGGCCCGGCCGTGAGCACCGCATACTCGAACGGCCGCCGGGGCCCCGGCCGCGCCACCCCCGCCTCGGCGAGGATGACCTGATCCCCGGGAAGCCGCCACTTGGACGGCGTGACCGGCGCCCAGTTGGCGGCCCCGTTCACATTCCGGACCACGGCGCTGCCCGGATCACAGGCGGCATGGCCGGACCCGCCGGACCCCGCGGTCCCCGATTCGCTCGCCGCAGCGGACCCCGGCACGAGCATCGCCGCACCGAGAACAGTAGTGGTGGCCAGGACAGATAAGCGCACGCGAAGGGCCGACATCCGGATCCTCTCGGTCGAGTGATCGACGGTTGTTATTCGTAAGCGCTTCCGAAAGCGCTTACGTTAGCCTCCGGCCGAAGCGTAACTCGCCAAATCCAAGTGTCAATCCTCCCACCCCAAGCCCCACCCCCCGCGCCCCGGCTCACACCCTCACCCGCCGCCTCGCACCGCCAGCCCCGCTCCCCGCCCGGCGTCTACTCGCGCCCTCGCCCGCCTCCCCACACCACCAGCCCCAGCTCCGCGCATGCCCCTGCTCACGTCTTCACTCGCCATCCCACACCGCCACCCGGCTCCCCATTTCGCGCCGCCATCGCCTCCCCAACACCACCACCGCCCGCGCCCTTTGCTCGCCCTGACACCTGCCTCCGCGGGGTGGGTGGCTACATGGCCAAGGGGCTTTCGGGGCGCGGTTGGGCTGGTCGGGTGGGCCTGGGTCGGGTGGCTTGGGTCGGGTGGCTTGGGTCGGGTGGCTTGGGTCGGGTGGGATCGGGTTGGTTGGACCCGTTGGGGTGTTGGGGGTGGTGGGTCAGGGGTGGGGTGGGGCGGTGCTGGCTCGGGGGACGAGTTCGTGGGGGGTGCGGCGGCGGCGGGGGCGGGAGACGGAGGGCTTGAGGACGAGTTCGAGCGCCTGGCGGCCCATGCTGATCATGGGCAGGCGGATGGTGGTCAGTGCGGGGTAGACGTCGGCGGCCGCGGGGATGTCGTCGAATCCGGCCACCGAGATGTCGGCGGGGACCCTGCGGCCGGAGCCCAGGAGCCAGGACAGGGCGCCCACCGCCATGGGGTCGTTCAGGGCGATTACGGCGGTGAGGTCGGGGTGCTCGCTCAGGAGGGTCGCGGTGGCCGCGGCGCCGCCCTCCCTGGTGAAGTCGCCGGGCACCACGGGGACCGTGTGCCAGGGGAGGAGGGCGGCGCCTATCGCCAGGCGGAGGCCGGCCAGCCGATCCTCGACCGTGGTGAGGTTGGGCGGGCCCGAGACGACGCCTATGCGGCGGTGGCCCAGGTCGAGGAGGTGGCGCATCAGGGTGGCGCCGCCGCTGAGGTTGTCGGGCAGGACGGCGTCCACGGGGAGGTGGTGGCGGCCGATGACGGCCACGCGGCCGCCCGCGTTGGTGAAGGAGCGGACTTCCGCGGCTATATCGGTTTCGGTGCTGGCGTCCACGTAGCCGGATCCGGCCAGGACGATGGAGTTCACGCGGTGGGCGCGCAGGGCGCGGATGCGGGCCAGTTCGGCGGCGGGGTCGCGTTCGGTCTGGCTGATCAGGGCCATGTAGCCGCGGGACTCGGTCTCACGCAGTACGCCGCGGGCGATCTCGCCGAAGTACGGGTCGCCGACGTCGTGGACGATCAGGCCGACGATCGTGGACTGCCCACCGGCCAGGGCTCTGGCGTGGCTGTTCGGGACGTACCCGATGCGGGTGGCCACGGCCTGGACGTGCGCGGCGACCACGGCGCTCACCCCCGCGGAGCCGGTCATGGCCCGGGACGCGGTGGCCAGCGAGACACCCGCGGCTCTGGCTACGTCGACGAGCCGTGGCGGAGCCGGACGATTGGCCATGGGCGCGCGACCCCCTTGTCCGCCGCTGAAACACGTGCCATCGTAACCGAAAGCGCTTACGAAAGCGCTTGCGTACGCCGGAGGACCGGAAATGTCGTATGTGCGCAAGGCAACGTTGGTACTTGCATTATCGAGCTTGAGTATTTCCGCTTGTGCCAAGGCGGAGGACCAGCCCAGCGGCCAGGCGCCGACGACGGGGCCGGTGAAGATCGGCATCTCGCTCCCCCTGACCGGCGACTTCGCCGAGCCTGGCAAGGGCATCCAGGAGGGCTACAAGATCTGGGCCGAGCACGTGAACGCCAAGGGCGGGCTGCTCGGCAGGAAGGTCGAGCTGATCTTCCGCGACGACGCGTCCGACCCGAACCGCGTCACCTCCGACTACGAGTCCCTGATCACGCAGGACAAGGTGAACCTGGTCTTCGGGCCGTTCTCCTCCCGCCTGGTCATCCCCGCGGGCAAGGTCGCCGAGTCGTACGGCATGCTCTTCGTCGAACCGGCCGGGGCCGCCAAGGAGGTCTTCGAGCAGGGCTTCAAGAAGCTGTTCTACGCGGCGCCCGCCATCGCCGACGACCACTACAACTACCTGGCCGACTACCTCATCAAGCTCCCGCCCGACCAGCGGCCCAAGACCGCCGCCTACGCCAGCCTCGACGATCCCTTCGCCCAGGGCACCGCGTACGGCCTGCGCGACAAGCTGGCCGCCGCCGGGATCAAGACGGTGGCCGACGAGGTGTACCCGCCGGAGACCACCGACTTCGCGCCCATCGCCGCCAAGATCGCGGGAGCCAAGCCGGACATCGTCGTCGGCGGCACCCAGTTCGAGGACTCCGTGGGCCTGGTCCGCGCGCTGCAGGAGCTCAAGGTCCAGCCCAAGCTGGCGGCCTTCAGCACCGGGCCGACGCTGCCCGAGTTTCCCGGGGCGGTGAAGGACGCGGCCGAGAACGTCATCTCGCCCGTCGGCTGGTCGGCCGGATCGGGGTTCACCGGGAACGACGCGCTGGTCAAGAGCTACAAGGACATGTTCGGCGGCGAGGCCAACGAGGACGCGGCCAACGGCTACACGGTCGGCCAGGTCGTGGAGGCGGCGGTCACCGCGGTCAAGTGCGTGGAGCCGACCAAGGAGTGCCAGGACAAACTCGCCGACCACCTCCGCCAGGCCACCTTCGACACCGTGGTGGGCCCCCTCTCCTTCGACGACCAGGGACGTCCTGAACAGGCGCACATGATCCAGCAGTACGTGAACGGCAAGGTCGAGATCGTGCTGCCGGAGGGCTCGAAGGCGCAGACGGCCAAGCTGGTGTACCCGAAGAAGGAGTGGTGACCATCCACGCCTTGGTGGGAGCTGGTAGGGCCGGTGGCCTGTCGCGCCTCGGGATGCCGGACAACGGCTCGGACAGCCCGGGGTTCGACAGCCCAGGGATCGACGGGCTGGGGTCTGAGGGACCGGAGTCTGAGGGACCGCGGGCTGACGGACCGGAGTCTGACCGACCCGAGGTTGATGGGCCTGGGGTTGAAGGGCCGGGGTCTGGTGGGCGTAGGGCGGGTGGGTATGGCGTGCGGCGGGAGCGTGCGCGGGGGGTTCGGCAAGCGTGCGGGTGCGGGTCGGGGTGGGGTTGTCGGAGTGGAGGGTGTGACGGTCGGGGTGGAGGGTGTGACGGTCGGGGTGGGGGCTGGTGGGGGAGGTGGGTAGTTTGACGGTGCTTTTGCAGGGGCTGGCGCTTGGAGTGCTGACGGGTGGGCTCTATGCGTTGCTTGCCTCGGGTCTCTCCCTGTACTTCGGCGTCATGCGTGTCGTCATGGTCGCCCACCCCGCCTTCCTCTTCCTGGCCGCCTACCTGACCTACACCCTCCACACCACCCTGGGCATCGACCCCCTGCTCACCATCCCCCTGACCGTCCCGGTCTTCTTCGTCCTGGGCGTGCTGGTGCAGCGACTGCTGCTGGCCCGCCTGGCCGCGGACCAGGTCCAGATGATGTCGGTCCTGCTGACGTTCGGCCTGGCGCTGACGATCGAGGGCCTCCTGGGCACGATCTACACAGGCTCCTACAAGTCGGTCACCGTCGGCTATGACACCAAGAGCCTGACGATCGGGTCGGTCAGCCTGCCGTACGACAAGATCATTGCTTTTGGGGTGGCGGGGCTGACGCTGGCGGTGCTGTTCGGGGTGCTGGTGAAGAGCCGGTTCGGGCAGGCGTTGCGGGCGACGATCCAGCATCGGGAGGCCGCGCGGCTCGTGGGGATCAGGACGGATCGGGTCACGGGGTACGGGTTCGGCGTGGGGCTGGCGACGGCGGCCGTCGGGGGCGGGGTGCTGGCGTTGATCACGCCGTTCTTCCCGGCCTCGCACTGGGCGTGGATCGGCAAGCTCATGGCGATCATCGTGGTCGGCGGCCTGGGCAGCGTGGTGGGCGCGGCGCTGGCGGCCGTGCTGCTGGGCGTGGTCGAGGGCCTGGTGCTGGTGACGGTCGACGCGACCTGGGCCACGCTGATGTTCTACGCCTTCCTGTTCCTGACGCTGCTGCTGCGCCCGCAGGGGTTCTTCGGAGGCCGGCTTGCGCACCGTTTCTAAGCTCCTCCTTCTCGCCGGTACGGCCGGCGCCCTCGCCTACCCCTGGCTGGTCCCGAACTACTACCTGGTCTACGCCGGAGTCCTGACGGTCATGTACGCCGCCATGGCCACCTCGTGGAACATCCTGGGCGGTTTCACCGGCTACGTCTCGCTGGGCCATTCGGCCTTCTTCGGCCTGGGCGCGTACGGCACCGGCCTGCTGATCACCCGGGCGGGCATGCCGTGGGTGCTGTCGCTCCTGGTCTCGGCGGTCCTGGTCACGGTGGCCGCGGCGGTCATCGGCGTGGCGGCGGTCCGGGTGCGCGGCGCGTCGTTCGTGATCGTGTCGATCGCGCTGGTGTCGGTGATGAACCTGCTCGTGCAGGGCTGGCGCTCGCTGACCGGCGGCGCCACCGGCCTGCAGGTCCCGGCGCCGTTCGAGGACCTGAGCAGGGGCCAGACGCACATGGTGTTCTTCTACCTGTTCCTGGCGCTGCTCGGACTGGTGCTGCTGACCTGGTGGTTCATCTCGCGCTCGCGCTTCGGCGGCGGGCTGAAGGCGATCAGGGAGGACGAGGACAAGGCCGAGATGCTGGGCGTGCCGACGGCGGCGTTCAAGGTGGCCGCGTTCGCGGTGTCGGCGCTGTTCGTGGCGCTGGCGGGCGGCCTGTACGCGGTGTGGTTCCGCTCGCTCGACCCGATCTTCGTCTTCTCCATCGTCAGCGGCGTGTACATGGTGCTGATGAGCCTGCTCGGCGGGGTGCGCCACCTGTTCGGCCCGCTGCTGGGCGCGCTGATCATCGCCCCGGCGGGGGAGTACTTCCTGATCGCGCTCGGCGAGACGCAGATCCACCTGACCGCGACCGGAGTGTTGCTGGTGCTGGTGGTGCTGTTCATGCCGGAGGGCATCGTGCCGAGGCTGATCGGCCGGCCGAAGGGCGCCTCGATCAGGGAGGACACCGCCGAGCAACGCCTTCAGGAGGTTAAGGGATGAGCCTCAGCACCGAGGGTCTGTCGAAGGCGTTCGGCGGCGTCACGGCGGTGAACGGCGCGAGCGTCGAGTTCCGCGAGGGCGCGATCAACGGTCTCATCGGCCCGAACGGCTCCGGCAAGACGACGTTCTTCAACCTGGTCACGGGCCTGATCAGGCCGGACGCGGGCCGGGTGCTCTACCAGGGCAGGGAGATCACCGCCTGGTCGCCGCACCGCATCGCGCACGCCGGGCTGGGGCGCACGTTCCAGCTCTGCCGGATATTTCCGCGCATGACGGTGCTGGAGAACATGCTCGTGGCCGTCCGCCGTACCCGCCTGCGCGAACTGCTCGCCGGCAGCCGCAACGCCGCCGAGGTCGAGCGGGCCCGCCACTGGCTGCGCAGGATGGGCATCGAGCACCTGGAACACGCCGAAGCGCGCCACCTGTCGTACGGCCAGCAGAAGCTCCTCGAACTGGCCGCGATCTTCATGGGCGAGCCCGACCTGGTGCTCCTGGACGAGCCGGCGGGCGGCGTCAACCCGGCGCTGATCGACCGGATCGTCACGTTGGTCCGCGACCTCAACGCCGAGGGCAGGACGTTCCTGGTCGTCGAGCACAACATGGACGTGGTCATGGGCATGTGCGACCACGTGGTGGTCTTCGACCGCGGCGCCCCGATCTGCGAAGGAACCCCCGAGACGGTCCAGAGCGACCCGCGCGTGCTGGAGGCGTACCTAGGTGTCTGAGCCTCTCCTGTCCCTCAAGGACATCAGCGCAGGGTACGGCAGGGCCGCCCTGGTCCTGCGCGGCCTGTCGGTCACGGTCGGGGCGGGCCAGGTCGTCTGCCTGGTCGGTCCGAACGGCGCCGGCAAGTCGACCGTGCTCAAGGTGGCCAGCGGCCTGCTCGCCCCCCGCTCGGGCAGCGTCGTGCTGGGCGGCGAGGACGTGACCGGACGTTCCCCGCAGGCGCTGCTGGAACGCGGCCTGTCGCACGTGCTGCAGGGCCACAGCGTCTTCCGGGAGATGACGGTGGCGGAGAACGTGCTGCTGGGCGGCTACACCGTGCGCGACCGGGCCCGGCTGCGCGGGCGCGAGGAGGCGGTGAAGAACCTGTTCCCGGTGGTGGCCGAGCGGTGGGGCGACATCGCGGGACTGCTGTCGGGCGGGCAGCAGAAGCAGGTGGAGTTCGCCCGCGCGCTGATGCTGGAGCCCAAGGTGGTGCTGCTGGACGAGCCGTCGATGGGCCTGGACCCCAAGACCACGCAGACCGTCTTCGACCAGATCGACCTGATGCGCCGGGCGGGGGTGGCGGTGCTGCTGGTGGAGCAGAACGCGCGCCGCGCGCTGGAGATGGCCGACGTGGGCTGCGTCCTCGACCTGGGGGCGGTGCACATCTCCGGCCCGGCCCGCGAACTCGCCGCCGACCCCCGTCTGGGCGCGCTCTATCTGGGCGGAGCGGCTGCCCGAAACGGCCCGCAAGCGTGACACTATGTGCGAATGACGGATTGGAAGCGCCGGGAAAACTGGCTTGACCAGGACAATCTCATCAATGCCGGATTTATCGCCATTGGCATTGTTCTGGTCCAGCCGTTCCTCACCGTCGCCGACCTGACCGTCGCGGCCCTGGTCTGCGTGCTGTCGTTCTCGGTGGCGATCCCGCTGCTGGCCGTGCTGACGATGGTCAACCAGCTCCGCAAGACCCACCGGTTCACGGGCTCCACCCGGCTGCTCAACCTCGCCAGGGGACTCGCGCCACTGGCCGCCTGCATCGGCGTCGTGGCGGCCTTCTGGCACATGTCGTGGATCGCCGGAGTCGTCCTGCTGGTCAGCGGCACCGTCGCGGTGATCGCTTACGGCGGGTTCTTCGCCGTGCTGCCACGCGAGATGGGCGGCGAGGGCCTCGTGCCGCCCGAGCCCGACGACCCCCGCATGCCCGCCTGGAAGCCCGACGACCCCCACCCACCCGCCTGACCGCGCTCAGGCGGGGATCAGGACCCGCTTCCTGAACACCCAGTACGTCCAGCCCTGGTACAGCAGCACGAACGGCAGCGCGATCAGCCCGATCCAGCTCAGCATCGTCAGCGTGTACGGGCCCGAGGCCGCCTCGGCCAGCGTCAGCCCCGGCAGCGGCATCGGCGCCAGCTCGGTGAAGACCGCGACCGAGACCAGCACGATCGCCCCGGCGGTGGCGGCGAAGGCCCAGCCCTCGCGCCGCCGCCAGATCAGCACCGCCGCCGCGGCCAGGGCGAGCGCGGCGGCCGGCGCCGCGACCCCGCTGACCAGGCCGCCCAAAAGACCCGCGCCATCCGCGCCGCCCGAGAAACCCGCGCCACCCAAGAAGCCCAGGCCGCCCACCTGCGACAACGCCAGCGCACCCACCGGCACCGCGACCGCCGAGGCGGCCAGCGCCGCCGTCCGTGCCCGCGCGCGCAGCGGCCCGTCCGTCCTGAGCGCGAGGAACACCGCGCCGTGCAGCACGCTCACCGCCAGCGAGAACACCCCGCCGAGCAGCGCCGCGAGCCCGCCGGCGAACAACATGTCCGCGAAGACCGCCCCCCACAGGAACGCGGGCAGCGCGCTCCCGGCCACGATGCCCGCATCGCACCAGAACGTGTTGGTCACCTTGCCGCGCCACTCCAGCCCGACCCCGCGCACGATCAGCCCGACCAGCACCAGCGCGACCGGCAGGTAGAACGAGCTGAACATGCCCGCGTACCAGGCGGGGAAGGCGGCGAACATCGCGCCCACCGCGGTGATCAGCCAGACCTCGTTGCCGTCCCAGACCGGGCCGATCGTCTGCAGCGCCTGCCGCTGCTCACCGTCGCCGCGCGAGACGAACGGCGCCAGCATCCCCACCCCGAAGTCGAAGCCCTCCAGCACGAAGTAGCCGGTCCACAGGAAGGCGATGATCACGAACCACAGTTCGATCATGGTCAGCTCCTCAGTACGCCAGCGCCGGTTCGGGCTGGGCGGCGACGCTCGCGGGCTCGTCGAGCCCCTTGCGCACATGCCTGGTCAGGAGTACGGCTTCCGCCACCGCGAGCCCGCCGTACAGCAGGGTGAAGATCACGAGGGTCGTGGCCACCTCGGCGAGGCTCACGCCGGGCGAGACGCTGGAGGCGGTGAGCAGCTCGCCGGCGACCGTCCACGGCTGGCGGCCCACCTCGCTGAGCAGCCATCCGGCGGTCACCGCCAGGAGCGGCAGGGGCAGCGCCAGCACCAGCCCCCTGGCGAACCAGTCCGGCAGCGGCCGCTTCCTGCGCGTCAGCCACAGCCCGAGCACCGACAGCGCGACCGTGCCGAGACCGAAGACGATCATCACGCGGAACGACCAGAAGACCACCTCGGGGTTGGGACGGTAGTCGCCGGGGCCGAACTGCGACTCGAAGCGCTTCTGCAGGTCCTCGGTGCCGGCGACCACCGCGTCGGGGTCGTGGGTGGACAGGAAGCTGAGCACCTTCGGCACCTCCAGCCCCGGCACGATCGAGAACGGCGCGCCCGCGGTGTCGCGTTCGAGCCCTTCGGCGGCGGCCAGCTTCATCGGCTGCTGCTCGTGCAGGAGCCTGGCCGAGGTGTCGCCGGTGCCCGCGACGACGACTCCGGCGACGGCGGTCATGAGCAGGGCGGCGCGGGCGGTGCCGCGCCACATGTCCTCGCGGTCCTTCAGCCAGCGGTAGCCGCAGACGGCCAGGATGAAGCCGCCCGCCACGATGAACGCCGAGGCGATCACGTGCGGCACCTGGGCCAGCGCGGTGGAGTTGGTCAGCACGGCCCACAGGTCGGTCATCCTGGCCCTGCCGTTCTCCACGGTGTAGCCGACCGGGTGCTTCATCCAGGCGTTGGCCGCCAGGATGAAGTACGCCGACAGGTTCGAGCCGATGGCCGCGGCCCAGATCGTGGCCAGGTGGACCTTCTTCGGCAGCCGGTCCCAGCCGAAGATCCACAGGCCGAGGAACGTGGACTCCATGAAGAAGGCCAGCAACGCCTCCATGGCCAGCGGCGCCCCGAAGACGTCGCCGACGAAGGTGGAGTACTCACTCCAGTTCATCCCGAACTGGAACTCCTGCACGATGCCGGTCACCACGCCCATCGCGAAGTTGATCAGGAAGAGCTTCCCGAAGAACTTCGTCAGCCGCAGGTAGTGCTCCTTGCCCGTGCGGTGCCAGGCGGTCTGCAACCCGGCCACGAAGATGCCCAGGCCGATCGTCAGCGGTACGAAAAGAAAGTGGTAGACGGTGGTGATCCCGAACTGCCACCGTGCCAGGTCAAGTGCGTCCATCTGTCCCTCACGGGTCCGTTGCTCTACAGCCTGTAGTTCAATCTACTAGTAGTAGTACTACGAGCTGTAGAGCAACGGTGCGGCCAGCTCTGCGATCTTCGTCACAGGGTCAGGAAAACTCCTCGGCCGAACGTGGAAAAGTGCGATGACTTCCCCTGCGGGCCGGGGTCTAAATAGGCACAGACTCAGAGAAAGGCACGGGAGATGACCACCATCGAGCTGGCCCAGGTGCTCTTCACCTCGGCCCTGCAGCCCTCCGACACCCTGACCTCCGACCGCGTGCGCACCGTGATCGACGACCGGCTGTGCGCCTGCGGCGGCGACACCGCCCTGTGCGCCGCCTTCGTGGCGCAGGAGGCCGGCGACCACCCCGAGGCGTTCGCCGCCCGCATGCGCTGGGCGCTCGGCGCGGTCACCGCCGCCTACCCCGCCTACCGGCTCGCCGCCTGAGGAGGCCCGTCATGCACCCCTTGTTCCGCGAGATCATCGCACCGCCGCTGTGGGAGGCGCCGCCGGAGGAGGAGCGCCGCAACCGGCACCGCCGCCGCCGCGCCGTCCTGGTCAGGCGTCAGGTCGCGGCCAGGTAGGCCTGAAGGTCGCCCAGCTCGTAACCACGCCGCTTGATCTTGTCGACCAGAAAGCGGAAGTCCCTCGCCAGGTTGGGACGGAAGTGCAGCAAGAGGATGTCACCGGGGCGCAGCCTCTTGTCGGGAACCTGGTAAGCGATCTTGCCGCCGGGCTGGACGGTGGCGGTCCACAGCAGGACGTCCCTGATGCCGCAGGACTTCGCCGCGGCCAGGGTGTCGGCGTTGTAGTTGCCGAACGGGGGCCGGAACAACGCCGGACGGGCGCCGATCCGCTGGGCGATCAGCCGGGAGGCGCCGCAGATCTCCGCGCGCTGGGCGTCACGGCCCAGCAGGCGCAGGTTGGGATGGGTGAGCGTGTGGTTCTCCACCGCCACCCCCGCCTCGCGCAGCTCCTGGAAGTACCCCCACTTGCCCGCGCCGACGAACTTTCCCGTGCCGCCGGCCGGATCCGGCGCCCCTTTGGCCTCGACCGCGTCGCGCATGGCGAAGGCGGTGATCGGGATGCGCTCCTCGCGCACCTGCCGGACGAAGCCCGGGTCCTGCTCCCAGCCGTCGTCGATGGTCAGGAAGACCACCTTGCGCCGGGTCGGGATCGAGCTGATGACGCGCGGGCGCGGGCCGGGGATCGTGCGTACCTCGCCTGGGCGGGGCTTCACGCCCGCCGCTTCCTGGGCCTGCGGGGCCGGTGACGCCTGCTTCGGCGGGGGTTCTGCCGCCGGTTGGGCCCGCCCCGCCGTACAGGCCGCGGACATCGCCGACAGCGCCACCATCCCCGCCGCGCACGCACGGCGCGGCCCCCCGAAGATCCCCCTGGCCATGGCGCCCCATCATGCCAGCTCGACGAGGACTTCCCGCGGTTCTCGGCGGGAGTTGCCATGCGGGAGCAGGGGGTCGTGTGCCTAGAGTGGCCGTGTGAAGGTCGCAGGCAGTGCCGTGATCGGCATCGAGAGAGATCGTGTGTGGGCGGCGCTCCAGGATCCGGCGGTGCTGGTACGCACCATCCCGGGCTGTGAGCGCCTGGAGGAATGCGGGCCGGACACCTACCGCATGACGGTCACCGCCGGCGTGGCCGCCATCAAGGGCGTCTACCACGGCGAAGTCGGGCTTTCCGCGCCCCTGGCGCCCGAGAGCTTCGTGCTGCGGGCCCGTGGCCAGGGCGCGCCCGGCACCGTGGACGCCACCGTCCACGTCCGGCTGAGCGAGGTCGAGGACGGCACCCGCGTCGACTACGACGCCGAGGCCGTGGTCGGCGGCATGATCGGCGGGGTGGGGCAGCGGATGCTCGGGTCGGTGGCCAAGCGGACGGCGGGGGAGTTCTTCACGGCCGTGGAGACCCACCTGCGCGAGGGGCCCGCGCCGGCCGAGACGGCCGTCGTCGCGGCGTCGCCCTCGGAGCGGCCGGCGGCTCCCCAGTCCTACGAACGGCCCGCCAAGGAGCACACGCAGGCCCGGCCCTGGGTCATGCTGGGCTCGTTCGGCATGGGCGCGGGCGTCGCCCTGACCGGCGTGGTGCTCGGCTGGCTCCTGGGCAGGACACGTCGCCGCCCCGGCTAGCCACGAACCGCTCCCGCTCGCCATCACGAATCGCCGTGCGAGCGGCGCGGGCCCGCCCCTCGCGGGGGAGCCGCCCGCCGGGCCCGGCGTAGCGGAAAAGGATCTCCCGGCGTAGCGTTGCAGGTATGCGCCAGGCACATGCTGAAGACGCCAGGACCGAGGCCCGGCGAGTCGTCCGCAACCTGCTCGGCGAGGACCGGCCCACCGCCGAGCTGCTCATCGGCGACGCGACCCCGGTGCTCGGTCACGAGCGCACCGCCCGCTGCCTCGACCTGGCCCTCGGCGCGTCGCTGACTCGCCGCTCCGCGGAGCTGGCCGCGATCGCGGCGCTCCTGGTCGGCACCAGGGAACTCGGCGAGACCTGGTGGTCGCAGACCAGGGGCGGCAAGCTGCCCGCGCCCGACGAGGTGCTGCGCACGGCCGTCGCCATCGAGCCGTGGACCGATCTCACGGCGCTGGAGATGCTCGGCGCCTGGATCGCCGACGACGCCGCCGACCAGTTGTGGGGCCGGCCCGTCGCGCAGGTCGACCTCAACTCCTGGCAGGCCGAGGACCGCTTCGACCTGCCCGGCGGCGTGAAGCCCGGCCAGCGGCTCGTGGTGCACTTCGACGCCGGCGGCCGCCTGGACGCGGTGGTGACCCGGCGGCCCGACGACGACCTGGGCTCCAACCTTGACTTCCATTCGCTGCGCTACTCGCGTCCCGCGGAGGCGCAGTGGAGCTGGGGCGTGGCCGCCGGTCTCGGCCCGCACCACCTGCCGGGCGACTCGCCCGACCCGTACGCCAGGAAGGTCGACCAGCGGGCGGTGGGCATCCTGCGGGCCTGGGCGCTGCGACACGGCGCCGGCCAGGACCTCCTCGGACCCACGTGGGAGACGGTCGGCGACGTGGTGGCCGCGATCGAACGGGTGGACTGGATGTGGCGCTCGGCCGAGTGGTTCGGCTGGTGGCGCGGGGCTTCGGCGCTGGTGGACGACTCGGGCTACCTGCCGTACCGGCTGGACGAGCTGGCCGCCGGATAGCGGAATGCGGCGACCGGTGCGCTGGGTTGTCTTGGTACGTGAAAGTTGAAATTTTCTCCGATGTCGTCTGCCCGTGGTGCTATGTCGGGCACACCCGCTTCGCCCGCGCCGCCGACGCCTTCCGCGCCAAGGGCGGCACCGTCGAGATCACCATGCGTCCCTTCCAGCTCAACCCCGACGCGCCCGCCGAGGGCGAGCCGCTGCTCGGCGCACTGGAGCGCAAGTTCGGCCCGAACGCCGGCCAGATGACCTCCCAGGTCACCGCCGTGGCCGAGCAGGAGGGCCTCGAACTCAACTTCGACCGGGCCGTGAGCGCCAACACCGCGCAGGCGCACCGGCTCATCCATCTCGCCACCGAACAGGGTCTCGGCGAGGAGATGTCGCAGCGGCTGTTCAAGGCCCACTTCACCGACGGGCTCAACGTCGGCGACGCCGAGGTGCTGGCCAAGCTGGCCGCCGAGGCGGGCGTGAGCGACGACGGCGGCGGCACGGCCGAGGTGGACGAGCAGCTCGCGCGGGCCCGGCAGCTCGGGATCACCGGCGTGCCGCTGTTCCTGTTCGAGGGGCAGTTCGCGGTCTCGGGCGCGCAGCCGTACGAGACCTTCGTCGCGGCGCTGGACGAGGTGGCCGAGCGGACGGGCCAGAAGCCCATCACGGTGCTGGCCGCGCCCGCGGACGGCTGCGCCGACGACAGTTGCGCGATCTAGAGGCCGCGCAGCGGCTGGCCCAGGTCGCCCGCGCGGTGGTGGCGGCGGCACAGCACCTGGTAGCGGACGGCTGAGGCGTCGGTGTCGCCGATGACGACCTGCTCGCCGGTGCGGGCCATCACGCCGCCGACCACGCGGGCGTTGAGCTGGCCCGGCCGCCCGCACCAGCACAGGACCTCCACCTGGAGCCTGCTCACCTCGTCGGCCAGCTCGAACAGCCGCTGCGCCGCGGGGAACATCACCGAGCGGAAGTCCGAGGCCAGGCCGAAGGCGTAGACGTCGACGCCGTGCTCGTCGACGAGGTCGGCGAGCTGCTCGATCTGCTCGACGGAGTAGAAGCACGCCTCGTCGCAGATGAGGTAGTCGACGGGGTCGTGCTTGGTGACCAGCGCGACCAGGTCGAGGCCGTCCTCGACCTCGATGGCCTCCAGCCCGAGCCCTATCCTGCTCGTCACCTGGGGCCCGCCCGAGCGGTCGTGCTTGGTGAGCACGAGCCCGCGCCGCCCCTGCCTGCCGTGGTTGTAGTTCAGCTGCAGGGCGAGGGTGGACTTCCCGCAGTCCATGGGCCCGAAGTAGAACTTCAGCACGGCATCGCGGCCGGCGGCGGAGGGCGCGGCAGACAGAGCAGACGATTCGGTCACGGAGTGCCACCTTAGTGGTTGGCTTATGGGAGATTTGTCCCAAGAGCCTCAGGAGGACGCCTTGGTCACAGAGAAGCCCGCCGACAAGCCGCCGGCGCTGGACGCCATGATGACGCCCGACGATGTCACCGCCGCCCAGGCGGACGCCGCCCGCTGGCGCTACGGGTTCTTCGTGGTGGTCACCGGCATCGTCGCGATCCTCGTCGCCTTCGGGGCCGCGGTCTTCGCCACCAGGGAGTTCGCCGCGCTGTTCGCGGGCGTCGCCGGGGTGGTCGGCACGATCATGGGCGCCTACTTCGGCGTGCAGGCCGGGCAGTCGGGTAAGGCGCGCGTGGAGTCGGAGCTGGCGAAGTCCCAGGAGATGGTCGTACGGCTGGCCGCCTACGTGGGCACCCAGAACGCGCCACGGGTTATTGACGAAGTTCTGGGCCGGCGCCGTACATGATGGCAATCCGTCTGTTATCCGAGCCCAGTACACATATGAAGCATGCGTAGCGTGCGTATCGGAGTCGACACCGGCGGCACGTTCACCGACGTCGTGGCGGTGGACGAGAGTACCGGCGAGGTCGTCACCACGAAGACGCCCTCGACCCCGGCCAACCCGGCCGACGGGTTAATCAGGGGCATCGAGAAGCTCGGCGAGTTCGACGTGAGCTCGATCGTCCACGGCACCACCGTGGCCACCAACCAGTTGCTCGAGGACCGGATCTCGGAGCTGGGGTTCGTCACGACCGAGGGCTTCGAGTTCATCCTGGAGATCGCCAGGCAGAGCGTGCCCGACGGGTACGGCAACTCCTACTTCTGGGTCAAACCGCCCAGGATCGTGCCCGTGCACCTGGTCAAGACCGTGGGCGGGCGCCTGGACCACCTCGGCGAGGAGGTCCGGCCGTTCTCCGAGGAGCAGGCGGTCGAGGCGGCGCGCTGGTTCCGCTCCAAGGGGATCACCGCGATCGGCGTCTGCTTCCTGCACTCCTACGCCAACCCCGAGCACGAGCGGCGCATGCGCGAGGTGCTGGAGCGCGAGCACCCCGAGGCCGTGGTCTCGCTCTCCAGCGACGTGCTGCGGGAGTACCGCGAGTACGAGCGCTCGATCACCACGCTGGTCGACGCCGCGGTCAAACCGGCGATGCGGCGCTACATCGCCAGCCTCTCGGAACGGCTCGGCATGCCGTTCTCCGTGATGAAGTCGAACGGCGGGATCCTGTCCGCCCGCGAGGTCGTCAACCAGCCGATCACCACCGTGCTGTCGGGACCGGCCGCCGGCGCCCTCGGCGCCGCGCTGATCGCCTCCACGGCGGGCCACCCCTCGGTCATCACGCTGGACGGCGGCGGCACCTCCACCGACGTCGCCGTCGTCGTCGACGGCGAGCCCTCGACCACGACCGAGGGCGCCATCGGCCGGTACCCGTGCAAGATCCCGATGATCGACATCGTCACCGTCGGCGCGGGCGGCGGCTCGGTCGCCTGGATCTCGCCCGAGGGCACGCTCAAGGTCGGTCCCCGCTCGGCCGGCGCCGACCCGGGCCCCCTCTGTTACGGCAGGGGCGGCGCCGAGGTCACCGTCACCGACGCCCATGTCTACCTCGGCCGCATCCCGCCCCACCTGCTTGGCGGCGAGATCCCGCTGGACGTCTCCGCCGCCCGCGCCGGCATCGAGGACCTGGCCGACAAGCTCGGGCTCAGCCCCGAGCGCACCGCGACCGGCATCCTGGAGATCAGCGCCTTCAACCAGAGCAACGCCATCCGGCGCCTGACCGTCAAGCGTGGCCTGGACGTGCGCGACTTCCCGCTGGTGACGTTCGGCGGATCCGGCCCGTTGCTGGCCTGCCGCCTCATCGACATCCTCGGGCTGCCCGCGGTGCTCGTACCGCCCGGACCGGGCAACGTCTCCGCCTTCGGCCTGCTCACCGTGGACGTCAAGAACGACTACGTCCGCACCCACGTGACGCGCTCGCTCGACCTGCGCACGGCCGCGCGGATCTTCGGCGAGCTGGAGTCCACGGCCGCCGAGGCGCTGGACCGCGAGGGCTTCGACGACCCCGTCCACGCGCGCAGCGCCGACCTGCGCTACTACGGCCAGGCCTACGAGGTCCGGGTCCCCGCCCCGGCGGGCGCGCTCGACGAGGGCTGGCACGCTGAGGTCACCGCGCGCTTCCACGACGCCCACGAGAAGCTGTACGGCTACGCCTACCGCGACGACCCCAGGCACCCGGTCGAATGGGTCAACCTGCGCGTCTCCGGCATCGGCCCCATCACCCGCCCGGCCATCCGCCGCCTCGAAGGCGACTTCCCCGAGCAGGAGCCGCAGACCAGGGCGGTGCACTTCGACCACCCCACCCCCGCCACGCCCATCCACCAGCGCGCCGGCCTGGCCCCGGGCACCGTGATCGAGGGCCCCGCGGTCATCGAGGAGTACGGCTCCACGATCCCCGTCCACCCCGGCTTCCACGCGGAGGTCGACCCCTTCGGCAACCTGGTGCTGCGCCCCGGCAAGCCCGAAGCCGCCGAAGCCGCCGCGAATGAGGAGGGCGAGTAACCCATGAGCGCCGACCCGATCCTCATCGAGATCGTCGAAGGCACGCTGGCCTCGGTCGAACGTGAGGTCGAGACCGCCATCGCGCGCACGGCCCGCTCGCCGATGATCCGCGACGCCCACGACTTCCGCGCCGGCATCCACGACGTGAAGCTCAGGAAGCTCACCGGCCGCTCCTACAGCGCCCTCGTCCAGCCCGTCGTCAGGGACTTCCCCGTTGAGACGATGAAGGAGGGCGACGTCTACTTCCACAACGACGTCTACCTCTCCGAGGGCGGCATCGGCCACCTGCCCGACCTGTGCGTGACCGTCCCGGTCTTCCACGAGGGCGAGGTCGTCGCGTTCGTCCAGGCGTTCGGCCACCACGACGACATCGGCGGCTCGGTGCCCGGCAGCATGCCCTCCCACGCGCGCAGCGTCTTCGAAGAGGGCCTGATGGTGCCGCCGATCAAGCTGTGGGACCAGGGCGTGCCCAACGAGGCCGCGCTGCGCATCATGACCAGGAACTCCCGCATGCCCGACTCCCTCGCCGGCGACCTGGATGCCGAGTGCTCGGCCTGCCTCATGGGCGCGCGCCGCCTGTCCGAGCTCTTCCAGCGGTACGGCAGGGCCGCCGTCCAGGAGTGCTTCGACGCGATCATCTCCAAGACCACCGAGACCTTCCGCCGCGAACTCCTGGCCAAGATCCCCGAAGGCGTCTACGTCTGGGAGGACTACGCCGAGCACGACGGCGTCGACGAGCCGCGCCTGCACGCCCAGCGCATCACGCTGACCGTCGACCACGCCAGGCCCGCGCCGCTCACCATCGACTTCACCGGCACCTCGCCCCAGGCCAAGGGGCCGATCAACCACGCCGGCGACTACGCCGACGGCGTGTTCCTGAAGAAGTGGCTGGCCCCGGTGCTGCGCAACCTGGCCGACACGCCGGAGCGCATGGCCGAACTCGACGTCAACGAGGGGGTGGTGCCGCTGATCGAGATGCGTTTCCCCGACAAGGGCACCCTGCTCACGCCCGTCTTCCCCGCGCCCACCAACGCCCGCACGTTCGTCATCCTGCGGCTGCTCGGCGTGCTGGCCGGGGTGCTGGCCAAGGCCACGCAGGGACGCATGCCGGCCGACCAGGAGACCATCCGCTACACCGGTGTGCACGGGCTGGACGGGGAGGGCCGGCCGTACCTGATGAGAGAGGTTCTCGGCGGCGGCTCCGGCGGGCGCTGGTACGCCGACGGCGAGGACACCATCCACATCGTGCCCGACTCGCGCAACATCCCGGTGGAGTTCGCCGAGGCGCGCTGGCCGTTCCGGGTGGAACGGCTGGCGCTGGCGTGCGACTCGGGCGGGCCCGGCATGTACCGGGGCGGGCTCGGCTACGACAAGCACATCAGGATGTTGCGCGACGCGTCGTACATGTCGATCGCCGACCGTTCGATCCTGTCGTGCTGGGGCGTCAACGGCGGGCTGGCCGGGCGGCCGTTCCGGGTGGAGGTCGGGGGCAAGGAGATGGAGGGGCTGGTCGACGACCATCCGGTGCAGGCGGGGGAGGTGGTCCGCATCCGCACCACCGGTGGCGGCGGGTGGGGCTCGCCCTACGACCGCGACCCCCGGGCGGTGGCCGCCGACGTACGCGACGGGAAGGTCTCCATCGCCGGGGCGCTGGGGGACTACGGCGTGGTCCTGGACGGGGACCGCATCGACGAGCAGGGCACGGCCGAACTCCGCGCCCGCCTGCGCCCGGCCAACGGCCGCTTCTTCGACCGCGGCCCCGGCTACACCCGCCTGTCCGGCGGCAACCCCGCCCCAGAAGTGGACGAACTGTAAGGATCTCATTACGGGCCGTAATGGAGGCGGCTAGCATGATCCGACGTGAACGCCCCCTCCTCTGCCTACGTCGATGAGTCGATGCGGGTCTCGCATGGTCTCTATGTGATGGCGGCCGTGCTGGTCGCGCCCTCTTGTGCCGCCACCTTCCGTGCTGTGCTCCGCTCCCTGCTGATCGGGAAGCAGGCGCGGCTCCACTGGCGGGACGAGAGCGACCGTCGCAGGGCCTTGATCGTCGAGGCGCTGGCGGCGCTGTGTCCCTTGGGCATCGTGGTGGTCGCCAGTGGGCTGGACCGGCGGCGGCAGGAACGCGCCCGCCGTAAGTGCATGGAGACGCTCCTCTGGGAGCTGAGTGGATGCCATGCGGCGGACGTCGTGTTCGAGCGGCGCAACGAGGTGCTGGACGCCCGGGACGCGGAACTGGTCGAAACCCTGCGTGGCCGTCACGCGATGGCTCCGCGGCTGCGCGCGCGGTGGTGCTCGCCCTTGGAGGAGCCTCTGCTCTGGATGGCCGACATCGTCGCAGGCGTGGCGTCGCTGAACGAGGTGGGGCAGGGGGACCTATGGGCCGCGATCAAGGACGGGGTGACGGTCGCGCGGATCGAGGTCTCGTAGAAAGGCGCGCGCCCGGGCTTCCGTCAATTCCGGCGGTGCACCCGGGCCCACTTCCATCCCCCCCAGCAGGAGGGCGGCCTGCGTTCACTGTACCCGGGTGAACACCGTCTGTCACTCGAGTTGGTGTGGGGTGCCATGATTTCCCCCGTTCGTGGAAACGATGGGGAGGAGTCATCATGCGGATCGCACTGGCCGGGCTGGCCACCAGTCACCCCTACAGCGACGCCAGGACGCTGGCGCGGCATGCCGAGCTGAGTGTGTGGGAGCGGGATCCGGAGCGGCTCGGGCGGTTCGTGGAGGAGCATCCTCGGGCCAGGGTCGCGGGCGACCTCGCGGAACTGCTGGCCGGTGAGCCGGACGGGGTGGTGCTCACCGTGCCCAACCCGCAGGCGCCGGCGGCGCTGGGCGCGGTGCTGCGTACCGGGGCGCCGGTGTTCATGAATAAGCCGGCCGCCGCCTCCAGGGAACAGCTCGAGGCGCTGGATCGGCTGGAGATCACCGACCGGGTGCTGTCGACGTCGGTGCTGCGGTTCGCGCCGGCGTTCGCGGGGGTGCGGGTGGATCCGGCGGAGGTGCTGGGGGTGCGGGCGACCGTACGCCATGACGTGGGGATGTGGGCCAACGGCTACAACGCCTGGCAGGACACGCCCGGCCAGGGCGGCGGGACCATGGTGACGATGGGCGTGCACGGGGTGGAGTTGCTGGTCGCGCTGCTCGGTCCCGAGGTACGGCTGGCCGGCGCGGCCGGTGCCGTACGCCACTACGAGGGGCTGCGCTCGGAGGACACCGGCGTCATGGCGCTGCGGTGGGGCAGCGGGATCACCGGCACCGTGGAGATCATCGGGGTCTCCGCGGACGAGGCGTACACCGTCACCGTCCACACCCGCGACGGCTCGCGGGAGATCGTCATCGAGGCCGGCGACGACCATCTGAAGGGTCTCGGCTACGAGGGGACGGTCGGCGCGTTCCTGGACATGGTCGGCGGCGCGCCCAGCCCGGTGCCCTGGGAGCAGACCCGCGCGATCCTCGAAGTGCTGGTTTCGGCGCGCGAAGCGGTCCCTACCCATTGACAGGGCCAGACTCCGATAGTTACGGTCTGGACCGTAAATGAGAGGAGTTCGGGGTGCGGACGGTATCGGAGCTCGAAGAGCGGCTGGCGCGGCCGAGCGCGGGGCTCGTCGACGACCTGGCCAGGCTCGACGGCGACATCATGATCCTCGGCGCGGGCGGCAAACTGGGCCCCAGCCTGGTCAGGCTGGCGCTCAACGCCACCCGGGGCGATAGGCGCGTGGTGGCGGTGTCCAGGTTCTCCGAGCCCGGCCTGGCCGACGCGCTGACCGAGGAGGGCGCGAGCGTGGTCAGCGCCGACGTGGCCGACGAGGCCGCGCTGCGCGACCTGCCCGACGTCGAGAACGTGGTCTTCCTGGTCGGCGCCAAGTTCGGCACCCAGGGGGCCGAGCACGCGACCTGGTTCACCAACTCCTACCTGCCCGGCCGCGTCGCCGACCGGTTCAGGCACAGCAGGATCGCCGCCCTGTCCACCGGCAACGTCTACCCGCTCATGCCCGTCACCAGCGGCGGCGCGACCGAGGAGACCAAACCGGACCCGGTCGGCGAATACGCGATGAGCTGCCTCGGCCGCGAGCGCGTCATGGAGCACTTCAGCGAGAAGTACGGCACGCGCCTGGCCCTCATCCGCCTCAACTACGCGGTCGAGATGCGGTACGGCGTGCTCGTCGACCTGGCCCAGAAGATCGTCGCCGGGCAGCCCGTCGACCTGGCCACCGGGCAGGTCAACGTCGTCTGGCAGGGCTACGCCAACGAGGTCACGCTCCGGGCGCTGCTGCACGCGGACGCGCCGCCGTACCTGCTGAACCTGACGGGACCCGAGCTGATCTCGGTACGGCAGGCCGCGCAGGCCCTCGGCCGCGCGATCGGCAAGGAGCCGGTGCTCGTCGGCGAGGAGGCGCCCACCGCCCTGCTGTCGAACGCCGCCCGATGCCACCGCCTGTTCGGCTACCCGGAGCTGACGCCGGCCGAGCTCATCGAGCACACGGCGCGCTGGGTGTCCGAGGGCGGGCCGCTGCTCGGCAAGCCGACTAAGTTCGAGCGGCGCGACGGCCGGTTCTGATCAGCATGCTCATCGACCAAGGGGGAAATCACGTGCTCAGCACGGCTCCAGATGCTCAGACGTCCGTGCGGGACCTGTTCAGGCGCGGCCTGGTCATCCCGGCGCACCCGCTCGCGCTGGACGCGGGCAGGAAGCTCGACGAGCGCCGCCAGCGGGCGCTGACCCGCTACTACGTGGACGCGGGCGCGGGCGGGCTGGCCGTGGGCGTGCACACCACGCAGTTCGCCATCCACGGTACGCCGCTGCTGGCGCCCGTGCTGGAGCTGGCCGCGGAGACCTCCCGTGAGGCCGAGCGCGAAGTCGTGCTGGTGGCCGGCGCGACCGGTCCGACCGCGCAGGCCGTGGCCGAGGCCGAGCTGGCCAGGACGCTGGGCTACCACATGGTGCTGCTCAGCCCCTACGCCGAGCTGGACGAGGACGCGCTGATCGAGCGGGCGCGGGCAGTGGGCGAGGTGCTGCCGGTGATCGGCTTCTACCTCCAGCCCGCCGTGGGCGGCCGGACGCTGTCGCGCGACTTCTGGACCCGTCTGGCCGGCATCGAATCTGTCGTCGGGATCAAGGTCGCGCCCTTCGACCGCTATCGGACCCTCGACGTGTTGCACGGTGTGGTGAGGGCCGGGCGCTCCGACGAAGTGGCGCTCTACACCGGCAACGACGACCACATTCTGGCCGACCTCATCACCCCGCACCGGGTCGTCGTGGACGGGCGCGAGGTCGAGGTGGAGTTCGTCGGCGGGCTGCTCGGGCAGTGGGCGGTGTGGGTGCGCAAGGCCGTCGGGCTGCTTGAGGAGGCGCGGCGGGCGCGCGGGGGCGACGACGAGGCGGTACGCAGGCTGCTGAGCCTCGACGGCCACCTGACCGACGCGAACGCGGCCATCTTCGACTCGGCCAACGGGTTCCATGGGTGCATTCCGGGGATCCACGAGATCCTGCGGCGGCAGGGGCTGCTGGCGGGGCGCTGGTGCCTGGATCCCGAGGAGGATCTGTCGCCCGGGCAACTGGCGGAGATCGACCGGGTGTGGGCGGCCTACCCGTGGCTGCGGGACGACGAGTTCGTGGCCGAGGGCCTGGACCGGTGGCTTTCCTAGAGTTCGACCCCGAGCCCCGGCGCCGCCCCCCGGCACCGGGGCTCCACCACGCCCACCCCCACCCCTCCACCCCAGAACCCTCCACCCCAGGTCTGACCACCCCAGGTCTGACCACCCCAGGTCTGACGTGCTGTGGTCTGACGTGCTGTGGGTTGACGTGCTGTGGGTTGACCGCCTGCGGGCTGACGTCCCTGGGTCGGACATCCAGCGGGCTGACGGTCTGTGGGGTGACGGCCCTCGGGTTGACGGTCTCGGGTCTGACGGTCTCGGGTCTGACGATCCAGGGGTTGAAGGACCCGAGGCGGGTGGGCCGTGGGTTGACCGACCCAGGGCTGATGGACCCACGGCTGACGGACCTGGGTCTGACGGTCGAGGGGTTGACCGGCCTGGGTCTGACAGCCCAGGGGTTGACGGGCCTGGGGGTGAGCGGGCCTGAGGTGGGGGTTGGGCTAGAGGGTGAGGCGGTACAGGGTGAGGGGGCGGCCGCTGCTGCCGCTGGTCAGGTTGCCCGTTCGCTCGGCCAGCCCCGCCAGCTCCAACCGGTGCAACATCCTGCGCGCCGTCCGCTGCTGCACCGCCAGCCGTTCCGCGATCTCCCGGGTGGTCAGCGGCTCACCCCCCGAGGCGTCCCGGGCCTCCAGCAGCCGCTCCAAGGTCGGAACCGACAGCCCGACCCGCCGCGCCAGCACGGACAGGTTCTGCTCACCGGCCGGCGTGCTGGTCACCGACTCCAGCACGATGTCGGTGTCGGCCCGCAGCGACAGCACTGCCGCCACGTCCCCGATCCGCCGCGCCCTGGCCAGGGCCCGCCGCGCCAGGCTCTCCGCCTCGGCGGCGCTGCGTCCCAGCCCGAACCCGACCCGCACCACCCGGCTGCCCGCCGCCAGCCGTCCCAGCATGGGCAGCCCGGTGAACCCGCCGGTGGCGTCGTACAGCGGCCCGCGGGTGGTCACCAGCAGGTGGGTGCCGCCGCGGAAGCCGGCCAGCGTGCCGCCCAGCGCGGTGGCCTCGCGCAGCAGTCCCTCCTCGCCGTCCACCTCGACGAGCCCGAGCGCGATCTGCGCGTCCTCCTGCGCTTGGCCCTCGGCGGTCAGCAGGAGCTGGCGCAGCGCCACCCGCACCGAGTGCACCGACGGCGCGAGCCGCAGCACGTGCATCTCCCCGCGCAGCGCCTCGTGCACCGAGCTGAGGCAGGTGATCACCGGGTGGCCGGGCCCGCGCCGGTGGAAGGCGATGGCCTTCTTGGAGGTCATCTCCGGCCGGTAGCCGAGCGTGCGGAGCTGGTCGGTGGGCAGTCCCGCCTCGGTGAAGGTGGCGGTGACGTCGGCGGGCGCGAGCGTGTCGATGGACAGCCGGGTGACGTCGTAGCCCTCGTGCTGCAGGCGGACCAGGCCGCTGAGCAGCGTCGCGCCGGAGTAGTCCACGAACGCGGCGGGCCGGGAGAGCATGTCGGCGTCGCGGGCCAGCATGTACGGGACGATGCCGGTGAACAGCCAGCCCTCCACGGCGTTGGCGTGGGCCTCGACGATGGCGGGGGCCTGCGACTCGTGGTCGTAGTCGAGCCGCAGCGCGCTCACCCCGGGCTGCTCCTCGCAGGTGGCCGCGACGTCGTCGACCAGATCGTGCGGGCCGACGACACCGATGACGATACCCACCCTCGCCTCCTTCTTCACTATTACGGTCAAGACCGAAAGGTTAACTTGTGACTCTCAAGTTTCCAAGCATGGCCGAGTCCGCCGGCCGTACCCTCGGCGACGAGGAGATCGCGGCGCTGGAGCGGGTGATCCGCTCGGGCATGCTCAGCTCCGTCTGGGGGACGGAGGTGCGCGCGCTCGAAGGCGAGATCGCCGAGCTGTACGGCTCCCGCCACGCCATCGCGTGCAGTTCCGGCACCGCGGCCCTCCATCTCTCGGTCGTGGCGGCCGCACCGGACCCCGGGGACGAGATCATCACGACACCGATCACGGACTTCGGCACGGTGGCCCCCATCTTGGCGCAGAACGCCGTCCCTGTCTTCGCCGACGTGGACCCCGCCACCGGCATTCTCGACCCGGAATCGGCCGCCAGGCTCATCGGCCCCCGCACCCGCGCGATCATGGTGGTCCACCTGTTCGGCGCGCCCGCCCCGATGGCCGCCTTCCGCGCGCTGGCCGACGAGCACGGCCTGGCGCTCATCGAGGACTGCGCCCAGGCGTGGCTGACCGAGCTGCCCGGCGGCCGGTACGCGGGCACGGCCGGCGACGTCGGCACCCTGAGCCTGCAGCAGTGGAAGCACATCACCTGCGGCGACGGCGGCCTGACCCTCACCGACGACGACGAGCTGGCCAGGCGCATGCGCCTGTTCGCCGACAAGGGCTGGGACCGCGCGCGGGGCCGTTCCCACGAGAGCCTCGGCCTCAACTACCGGATGACCGAGCTGCAGGGCGCCGTCGCCCGTGCCCAGCTCGGCAAGCTGCCGGGCGTGGTGGCCGACCGGCGCCGCACCGCCGTACAGCTGATCGAGGAGCTCAAGGACCTGCGGACGGTACGGCTGCCGCGCCCGGACGGCCACGCGTGGTGGTTGTTCCCGCTCGTCCTGCCCGGCGGCGGCGCCCACGAGCTGGCCGGGAAGCTGCGCGAGGAAGGAATTCCGGCGCGGGCCGGATACCTGACGCAGACGCTCAACCAGGCACCGGTCCTCGATGCACCGCTGTACGGGAACTCGCGCTACCCGCTGGAGGGCTACCGGGCGGCCGCCTGCCCGGAGGCGGAACGGCTGGTCGGGGATACGCTGCTGGTCATCGACTGGAACGAGAACTACACCGGCGAGCACGTGGCCGCCATCGCGGCCGGCGTGCGGGCGCACTGCCGGTGACCGATATCCCGGAGGGCCGCCTAGTTACGGTCATGTATCAGGCATTGACCCCCTGTTCTTCCGATCGCTAGGTTTCGGTCTAGACCGGTATTACGAAGAAAGGAAGGCCCATGAGGAAGGTAGCGGTAGCCGGCCTCGCGGCCGCCTTGGGAGTGACGCTCGCCGGATGCGGCGGATCCGACGGAGGATCCGACGGCGGCAAGAGCACGGTGACGATGTGGATGTACCCCGTCATCGACGACCAGGCCAAGAGCAAGGCGTTCTGGGACAAGGTCGAGAAGGACTTCGAGGCGAAGAACACCGGCATCGACGTCAAGATCGAGCAGCAGCCCTGGGACGGCCGCCAGCAGAAGGTGACGGCGGCGCTGGCCTCCAAGAAGGGATTCGACCTGGTCCTGCTGGGCCCCGACCAGATCCCGCAGTACGTCAAGCAGGGCACCGTCGCCCCCGTGGACGACGCGGTCGCCGCCGACAAGGCGTCGTTCCGCCCCAACGCGCTGAACGCGCTGAGCGTCGACGGCAAGCTCTACGGCGTCCCGATCTACCAGACGATCACGGCGCCCATCTGGAACAAGAAGCTGCTCGACGACGCCGGCGTCACCGAGGTGCCCAAGACCTGGGACGAGGTGCTGGCCGCCGCGCCGAAGCTGGCCGCCAAGAAGACGCCGATCCTGCTGTACCCCGGCGCCCCCGAGACCTCGCTCAACCTCAGCTTCTACCCGATCCTGTGGGCCAACGGCGGCAGCGTCTTCGCCGCCGACGGCAAGAAGGCGGCCTTCAACGGCCCCGAGGGCGTGAAGTCGCTGCAGTTCCTGCTCGACCTGCAGAAGGCCGGCGGCCTGCCCGCGAACGCGGCGACGCTGGCCAACGTGATCGAGGGCAGCCCGCTCGCCCAGGGCAAGATCGCCATGTACCACGCCGCCGCCCCCATCGGCGCCACGCAGCTCGGCGCCGGCGTCGGCGAGGAGAACGTGGTCGTCGGCGGCCCGATCGAGGGCGCCAAGAAGGTGGCCTTCGGCATCCCCGGCGGCATCGTGCTGGCCAAGGCATCGAAGGTCGCCGACGCGGCCAAGAAGTTCGCCGCCTACGTGGGCTCGGCCGAGGTCGCCACCCAGCTCGCCACCGAGTCCGGGTACTTCACCGCCCGCACCGACGCCTCGCCGGCGAGCGCGTCGCCGCTGGCCAAGGAGTTCGAGAAGTCGCTGGAGTTCGCCTTCCCCGGTGACACGCACCCGGCCGCCCGCCAGGTGATGACCGCGCTCGCGCCGGAGATCCAGTCGGCGCTGCAGGGCAAGAAGACCGCCCAGCAGGCGCTCGACGACGCCGCCAAGCTGGTCGACGACCAGCTCGCCACCGCGGGCTGACGTACCTGGGGAGGCCGCCCGCGCGGCCTCCCCATCCCTCTGCGAAAGGCGTGAACTCCGTGCGACACCGGCTGCGCGACCCCATCACCGGGTTGCTGTTCGTCCTGCCGATGCTCGTGCTCTTCGTGATCTTCCGGTTCGTTCCCTCGCTGGGCGCGGCGGGCATGAGCCTGACGGACTACCAGATCAGCGGGGAGTGGAGCTTCATCGGCGTGGACAACTACGCCAGGCTCTTCAACGATCCGATCTTCATGGGCGCCCTGCGCGTCACGATCGTCTACGTGGCGATCTACGTGCCGCTCACGCTGATCGTCTCGCTGTGCACCGCCCTCCTGCTCAACTCGGTCATCTTCATGAAGGGCCTGTTCCGGGGCATGCTCTTCCTGCCCTACGTGACCAGCTTCGTCTTCGCCGGCGTGATCTGGCGGTGGATCTACGAGTTCGACGGCCTGATCAACGGCCTGCTGGCCAAGATCGACATGGGCCCGATCGGATTCCTGGACGACACCGCGCTGGTCCTGCCCTCGCTGGCCGCCGTGTCGGTGTGGAAGGGCTTCGGCTACTCGATGCTCATCCTGCTGGCCGGGCTGAAGTCGATCCCGCCCTCCTACCTGGAGGCCGCCCGCGTGGACGGCGCCAACGCCTGGCAGCGCTTCCGCAGCATCGTGCTGCCGCTGCTGCGTCCCGCGCTCTTCTTCGTCGTGGTCATCGAGACGATCGGGGCGTTCCAGACCTTCGACGTCATCTACGTGATGACCGGCGGCGGGCCCTCGCGCGCCAGCTACAACCTCATCTACGCGCTCTACGACCAGGGCTTCGGGAACTTCAACGTGGCGTACGCGGCCACGATCGGCATCGTGCTGTTCATCCTGGTCTTCATCGTCTCGATGATCCAGCGCCGCCTGCTCGATCGGAGCAACTCATGACGCTTACCGAGACCAAGCCGGTGACGGCGGCGCCCGCGCGGCCCCCGGGGCCCCGGCGCAGGACCGGACGGCAGTGGCCGCTGGTCGTCCTGCTCGCCCTGGTCGCCGTGCTCACCGTCAGCCCGTTCCTGCTGATGCTGGTGCTGGCGCTCAGTCCCAAGAACGAGCCGACCCTGCCGCACCAGTGGCCGGAGACGCTCACGCTGGACAACCTGGTCACGAACCTGACCTCCTCCGGCTTCCTCGGCTGGACGCTCAACTCCTTCATCTACGCCGGTGTCTCGGTGGTCGTCATCCTGCTGACCGCCTCCATGGCCGGGTACGCCTTCGCCAAGAAGCGCTTCCCCGGCCGCGACGCCATGATGTGGGCGTTCCTGGCGACGATGATGGTGCCCTTCCAGGCCACGCTGATCCCGCTGTTCATCCTGGTCTCCGACCTCAACGGCGCGGACACCTTCTGGGGCCTGATCGTGCCCACGCTGGCCAACTCCCAGGCCGTGTTCCTCATGCGGCAGTTCATCCGGGACCTGCCGGACGAGCTGTTCGAGGCGGCCAAGGTGGACGGCGCGCCCGAATGGCGCATCTACCTGCAGATCGTGGTGCCCCTCACCAAGCCGATCCTGGCCACCCTGGGCGTCTTCGTCTTCCTGTGGCACTGGAACGATTTCCTGTGGCCGCTGGTCGCCACCAGCAGCGAGGAGGTGCGCACGCTCACCGTCGGCCTGTCCACGCTGCGCGGCGAGCAGTTCCCGCAGTCGATGGAGATGGCCGCCGCGGCGATCTCGGTCGTGCCGTGCCTGGCCGTCTTCTTCCTGCTCCAGCGCTACCTCGTCAACAGCATCGCGATGACCGGGTTGAAGTAACCCTTAGGCTGGTGCGACATGAGCACGGCAATCGACCCAAGGGCGGCCGAACTGCGCGATCGCCTGCGCGGGACGCTGGTCGCCGCCGCGGCCACCCCCATGACCACCGCGGGCGAGGTCGACCTCGACCTGGTCTCCGGCTACCTCGCCGGGCTGGTCGCCGACGGGGCCGACGGGCTGGCGGTGCTGGCCCACACGGGGCGCGGGCCGTACCTGAGTGAAGGGGTGCGCGCGGCCGTCGTCGAGCGCGCGGTCGCGCTCGGCGTGCCGGTCGTGGTCGGAGTCGGGGGTACGGACGTCGTCGCGCAGGCCAGAGCGGCGGCGGAAGCGGGGGCCGCGGCGCTCATGCCGTTCCCGTCGCCCGGCGACCGCGTGGCCGAGCATCGGGCGGTGTGGGAGGCGACCGGGCTGCCCCTGATCGCCTTCGACCTCTACAGCCTGCCCTGCCCGCCGGACGTGCTGGTCGCGCTGGTCGCGCTGCCGGGGGTGGCGGGGCTGAAGGCGGCGCTGCTGTCGGACGCCATGGCCTGCCAGCGCACCATCGAGATCACCCGCGCGGCGGACCGCCTGGCCATCACCGGCGAGGACCGCATGTTCGGCCCGTCCCTGCTGTGGGGTGCTGAGGCCGCGCTGGTCGGCCTCGCCGCGGCGCACGTGGGGGTCACCGCCGACGTGCTGCGCGCCTACCGGGGCGCCGACCTGCGCGCCTTCGAGGCCGCCTCGGCCCGGCTGGACCGCCTGGCCGCCGCCACGTTCACCGAGCCGATGGAGGGCTACGTCCAGCGGATGTTGTGGCTGGCGGCCGAGGAGGGCCGCATCCCGGCCACCCACGCCCACGACCTGTACGGCCCCGACCTCGGGCCGGAGCCGCTCAGCGTCAAGGACGTGCTCTAGGGGCGGATCGCGACGCTCACCAGGTTGCGGCCCTTGATGGTGTAGAGCGCGCGGCGGTCGGGTGCGATGCCGAGCTTGGGCGTGCCGCCGAACCAGTCGCCCGCCAGCCCGGAGACGATCTTCCTGACCGTCCAGGCGCGCAGGTCGACGCGGTAGACGGCGTCGGCGTCGGCCGTGTAGGCGGTCAGCCCCGCCACGTACAGGTCGCCGCCTCTGGCGCTGACCTTGAGCGTGCGGGTGACCTTGCGCCTGAGCAGGTGGTACTCGAACAGCACGCCGGTGTTGGTGATGCCGTAGACCGCCAGCGGGGTGTGGGCCAGGTCGGTGATCGCGGCGACGCCGGGCAGCGGCTCGATCTCCCACCTGACCTTGCGGGTGCGCAGGTCGAAGGCGGCCAGCTTCGCCGTCGGGGTGACCGGGGGCGAGCCGAGGCCCTCCTGGGTGCTGGTGCCGCAGTAGAGGGTGCCGAGGTAGGCGGTGACCGAGAAGATGGTCTGGCGGTCCACGACCGGGCGGTAGGTGTCGAGCTTTCCCGACCTGGGGTCGTAGACGTTGAGCGCGCCGTTCTGGTGGCCCGGTTCCGGCTGGGTCGGCATCGCGATCAGGCCGGTCACGTGGTCGTAGGCGAGGTCCTTGGGGCGGTCCTGGTTGTGGCCGGTGCGCAGGAGCAGTTTGGCCTCGGGCTGCCCGGCCTTGTGGGCGTACAGGGCGCCCTGGGTGTAGACACCCAGGTACGTGGTGCCGCGTACCGTGATCATGGTTTTGGGTTCGCCCGGGATGGGCAGCCTGGTGACCTTGCCGGTGGCCAGGTCGTGCAGGTCGGCGCCGCTCTTGCCGCCGACGTAGACGGTTCTGCCGTCGGAGTGGACCGACATCGGCGCCTCGGCGGCCGAGCGGAAGCCGCGCTGCACGTGGCTGAGGTAGTCCATGGCGCCGGTCGCCGGGTCGTAGACGAAGACGCCGCTGTCCTGCAGGCCGTAGACCTTGCCCTTGTGCTCCAGGATGCGGACCGTCTGCGCCTCGGGGAACGGCACGCCCAGCACCTCCGACCTGCCGCTCGCGAGCTCGTAGCGGTAGACGGTGCCGGACGGGCGGCCGGCGAAGTAGACCCAGCCGTCGAAGATGAGGACGGCGACGGTGTACTTCTCGCCGGGGACGGACGCCTTGACGATCTTGTAGTTGGCCGGGTTCGCCTTCTCGATCACGACCAGTTCGGCGGTGGAGTTGAGGCCGCCGGCGAGGTGGGTGTCGCTGCCGGCCATGCTGGAGACCCAGTCGCGGTCGGCCAGCTCGGCGGGCAGCAGCTCGCGCTTCTCGCCGGTCCGGCGGTCTATGGCGATGAGGTGGGCGTTGGCGCCGACGCCCGCGTAGACGTGGCGGTCGTCGGCCTGGATGCTGCGCACGTACGCTTCGCCGGGCGCGGGCTGGCCCAGGTCGCGGCTGGTGCCGGTGGCCGGGTCGTACTCGACCACGCGGCCCGGCTCCGACATGCCCATGTAGACCTTGCCGTCGGGGGCGGCGGCCATGGTCCAGATGAAGTGGTCGGGGTACTCGGCGAGCTTGGTGGTGGTCCCGTTCAGGGTGTCGATCTTGTACAGGTCGGAGCGGGAGTGGGTGCCGACGTAGACGTCGGTGCCGTGCTTGCACATCGCCCAGACGCCGACGCCGGTGGGGATGTCGAAGTGGGCGGTGATCCGGTCCTGGACGAGGTCCCAGGCGCCGACCACGTTGGGGGACAGGCCACGCGAGCCCATGTAGAGCACGTCGCCCACGAACTCGCCGTTGCCCAGCGGGCTGGCCACGCTGGCCGGGCCCAGGTCGGTGAGCGTGCCTTCCGCGGGTCGCGTCGCGGCGAGGGCCGGTGCGGCGGGTAAGGCGAGGGCGGCCGTCGAGGCGGCGGCGGCCTGGAGGAAACGTCGGCGGGGGATCATGCGCAGTGCTCCTTCAGATAACGGCCTGGACCGTAATTCGACCGTACGGCTTCGCGGGCGCTCGCCCAGCGTGGCTTGTCCGGCGGGGGGGTGTTCCCGGCGGGGTGTGTTCCCGGTGGGGAGGCTTCCGGTGGGGCTTGTCCGGCGAGGTTCGTCGCGACGGCGAGGTTTGTCGCGGTGGGGAAGTTCCGGTGGGGAGGTTTCCGGCGGGGAGGCTTCTGGTCGGGAGGCTTCTGGTGGGGTGGCGGGTCAGGTGGGGAGGTTGAAGAGGGTGGCGGCGTTGCGCCAGGCGACCTTCTCGGCGGTCTCCGGGTCCAGGTTGGCCGCGGCCACGGAGCCGAAGGCGGAGGCGGGGTCGATGAGCGTCGAGTCGGTGCCGAACAGCAGGCGGTCCGTGTCCACCGCCGCGGCCACCTCGGCGAAGCGGCGGGCGGGCGCGTGCGAGTAGCAGGGCTCCAGGTAGAGGCGGTCGCAGCCACGCGCGGCCTCGATGGCGTGACGGTGCCCGTCGGCGCCCATGTGGCCCGCGATGACCCTGAGTCCCGGGGTGTCCTGGCAGGTCGCGGCCAGGTCGAGGACGGTCGGGCCCCACGTGTGCACCAGCGCGGGCACCCCGTGCGCGGCGACCAGCGCGAGCGCCTCGCGGGTCTGCGGGGAGTCGGCGGGGGAGCGGGTGTAATCGGTGTGGATCTTGACCCCCTTGAACCGGCCGGTGGGCAGGTACTCGCGCAGGTCCTTATCGGCCTGGTCCAGACGGCGGGGGTTGACGGTGACGTAGCCGTAGTGGCGGTCGGTGGTCTCCAGCCAGTCGGCCAGCGCCCGGTTGCCGGTCGCCGGGTCGTAGATGACCGCCTCGGTGGCCGACACGATCGAGCAGGTGATGCCGTAGCGGTCCATGGCGGCGTGGTTGAGCGCGGCCACGTCCATGGTGAAGAACCACGGGCCCCAGTGCGCGTGCACGTCGATGATCATCCGAGCAGCCTCCTCGCGTTGCCGCCGGCCACCGCGGCGATCTCCTCGGGCTTGAGTCCGCTGGTCGCCAGCCGTAGCAGCGGGACGACGGGCTCGTAGTGCGGGGTGCGCGAGCCGTACACAAGCCGATCGGGCGGTACGGTCTCCAGCGCGTCAGGGGAGTTGAGCAGGCGGGTCGAGGTGTGGAAACCCGGCTCGTCGGCGGCGACGACCAGGAAGTCGCCCAGGTGGTAGAAGTGCGTGTCCAGGAAGACCACGTTCGCGCTGCGACCGGCGAACGGCTGCCAGAACCTGCGCACGTCGCCGCCGGTGAGCACGGTCAGCCCGAGTTCCGCCGCCTTGCGCGCCACGTGCCGCACCGACGGGAACCCGGCCTCCACCCCCTGCTCGTCCGGGAACAACCGGATCGCCCGCACGCCCAGCGGCACGAGGCGCTCGATCTCGCGTACCGCGCCGAGGGGGTCGCGCAGGTCCACGGCGCCGACCGGGACCACGTCCGGCAGCGCCAGGACCTCGTCGTTGCCCGTGCGCATGTCGAACAACGCCGCCCGCAGCGACGCCACCGCTCCGGCCTGGATCCGGTGCCCGGCGAGCGTGCCCAGGACCGACGCCGGGTCGCCGGGCGGGCCGTCGCGGTCGGCGTAGGCTCCGACCAGCACGTCCACGTCGAGCGTCACGGTGAGCTCGCCGACCAGTTTGCGCGCGTCGAACGCCGTCACAACCGCCTCCATTGACTATTCGCGCTCAGAACATTACGGTCTGGGCCAAAATTGAGCAATAGGTGCAACGGCTCACCCCCACTCGCAGAAAGCCTCCCATGCGCGCATTAACCGCGATCGCGGCGGCCGTGCTGGCCCTCGCCCTCGCCACACCCCCACCCGCCCAAGCCACCCCCTCCGCGCAAGCCGCTCCTTCCGCGCAAGCCGCTGCTTCCGTGCAAACCACGCCATCCGCCCAAGCCACTCCATCCGCGCCATCTACTCAGGGCGCGTCATCCGCCCCGGGCGTGTCAGCCGCGCGAATCGCGTCGGCCGGTTTCGCCGCCAAGCCCGGGAGGTGTGACGGGACGCGGGTCGAGACGTTCGGGCCGGCTTCGGTGACCGGGGCGATCGTCGGCGCCGCCGTACAGGATGGGCATGCCTATGTCGTGACGCGCGGCCAGAAACCGCCGGTGCTCGCCGACATCGACCTGAGCACCCGCAAAGTGGTCAGAAGCGTCACGCTCCCGGACGGCCCCGCGACCGGCGAGCCCGAAGGCGGGTGGGCCACGGCGATCAGCGGCGGAAAGGTGTACGTCGGGACATATCCCGTGCCCGATCTGTATAGCTTCGACATAGCTACGGGTGAGGTGAAGCATCTGCACTCCTTCGGGAGGAACGGCGGCTTCGTGTGGAGTCTGGCCGCCGCGCCCGACGGCAAGCTGTACGCCGGGACCTACCCCGACGGGCGCGTGTGGGAGTACGACCCGGCGACGGCCGCCGTCAGGAACTTCGGCGTGCTGGTGGCCGGGGAGCGCTACGTCAGGTCGCTGGTCGCCGACGCCACCCACGTCTACGCCGGCCTGCTCGACAAGGGCAGGCTCATGGCGATCGACCGTCGCGACGGCGCCGTCAGGCAGCTCGCCCAGGGGACGGGCGGCATCGGCGTCGTGGCCGAGCACGGCGACCGGGTGCTCGCGGTCAGCGGCCAGACCCTGATCGACGTGCGCAAGGACGGCTCCGACCTGCGGACGGCCGCCTCGCCGGCACTCGACGCCCTCGTCTCCGCCCCCGACGGCACCGTCTACGGCACCTCCAGGCCCGACGGCGCCGTGCACCGCTACCGCACCGGTGACGCCGCCACCACCCGGATCGCGGATGCGCCCTCGCAGGAGGACGAGACCCGCCGCCTGGTCCTGGCCGCCGAAGGGACGCTGACCGGTTTCTCCGGCAGTGGCGGGATGTGGTGGCTGGACCTGCGTACCGGGGAGTCGGAGTTCGTCGACCTGATCGACGCGGGGCTGCCCGCGGGGGCCGAGCGGGTCCAGAGCATGCTGCTCGTGCCGGGCCGTGCCGTCTACATCGGCGGCCACTTCTCCATGGACGTACGCGACCTGCGCACCGGCAAGCAGCGCCGCTTCCGGGTGCCCGGCGAGCCCAAGGACATGGTGCGGCGCGGCAACAAGATCTACGCGGCCATCTACCCCAGCGGCCAGATCCTCGAGATCGACGTGCGCACCGACAAACTGCGCAGCCTCGGCTACCTGGGGCATGACCAGGCACGGCCGTGGGACATCGAGTACGACCCGGTCCGCGACAAGCTCCTGGTCGCCTCGGCCCCCCTCGGCCCCAGGCTCAACGGAGCCCTGTCGATCGTGGATCCCGACACCGGCGCCAAGGACGTCCATGTCGGGATCATGCCGGACCAGAGCCTGATGAGCCTGTCGCTGGACGCGTGGCGGGGCATCGTGTACCTGGGCGGCGACGTGCTGGGCGGCGGCGGCACCCCACCAACCCGGAAATCAGCCTCCGTAGCTGCCTTCGACCTGAAAAAACGCGAAATCCTGTGGCAGGTCGACCCCATGGCCGACTTCCGCACCTTCCAGGACATCAAGGTGCACGACGGCCTCCTCTACGGCGTCTACAAGCGCAACTCCGGCGCCTGGATCGCCCTCGACCTGGCCACCCGCACCGTCAAGAGCCAAGGCACCCTTTCTGGGTACGGCGAGCTGACCGTACACCGGGGCCGCGTCTTCACCTCGACGTTCTTCGGCAGCGGCAACGCCTACCTCCTGGACACCGAGGCCCGGACGCTGGCCACCGGGCTGGGCGACGACTGGTACACCAACCCCCAGCTCCACTTCGAACCCGGCTCCTGGAAAGCCTGGGCCCTGGTAGGCCGCTCCCTGGCCCGCCTGGACCTAACCCCCACCTGCCCACCCCTGACCCCACCCACCTCCACCGCAACCCCCACCCCCTAACCCCACCCACCCCGACCCCCGCCCCCTGACCCCACCCCGCCCAAGACCCGAGCACCGGAAAGCCCCGGCCTCGGCTCGCCCGGTGCCGGGGAAAGCTCACGCCCCGCCCAGGTCCCGGATCAGGCCTGGGCACCGGCTCCCGGGGCCTCGGCCTCCGGCTGCCGGGCCAAGGGCGCGCGTCCGGCCTCCGCCCCGGCCCTGGGCCGTCGGCGGCGGCTGCCACCTCCGGTTTCGGCCTCTGCGCCCGGCCGTCAGCTGCCACCTCCGGTTTCGGTCTCTGCGCCCGGCCTTCGGCCACTGGGCCATGGGCCATGCGCTCGGCCTCCGGTCTCGGGCCGCAGCTTCCGGGCACCGGTCTCGGGGTCAAGGGCCTCCGGGGTCTCGGCCTCAGGTCATGTGTCTTGGAGCTCGGCCTCCGGTCTTCGGGGCAAGCCTGGGGTTGGGGGTGAGGCCGGGGCGTCGGGTGGGTGGTAGGGGTGGGGTTGACCGGGGTTGGGGGGCGTGGATAGTTTCGGTCTGTGCCGAAATCCGTCACGGACGCCCACCGCCTGATCGGCCCCGTGCCGTTCGACGACCTGCCGGAGGACCCGCGCCCCGACATGTCAAGGCTGGGCATCCAGCGCGCCCACGTGACCCACACCCTCAGCCTGTTCTCCGACCACCGGACCGGCAACGAGGCCCTCATGGACCTCCGGGACCCGGCGCTCCAGCCGGTGCCCGTCCTGGTGCCCGAATCCTTCGAGCCCATCCCGGACTGGAGCGTGCCGATGGTCCGCCTGTGCCCGTCCAGGCACCGGTTCGACCTGGCCGGCCCCACCACCCTGCGCTGGCTGCGGCGGATGGAGGTGACGGTGGCGGTCGAGTTGGAGGAGACCTCGCCGGGCGAGCTGCTCGCCCTGGCCGGCCGCCTGCCGGACCAGCGGATCCTGCTGCTCAACCCCGGCTACCGCAGGCTGCGCGCCGTCGGCGAGCTGATGGCCGAGATCCCGAACCTGTGGCTGGAGATCGGCACCGTCAACACCCAGCGCGGCGTCGAGTGGCTGGCCGGACACTACGGCCCCGAACGCCTGGTGTTCGGCACCGGCGCCCCCGTCCTCGACGACTGCGGCCCGCGCTTCCTCCTCGACCACCTGGACCTCCCCGCCAAGGACGTCGAGCTGATCGCGACGGGAGGAAGCCTGCTGTGATCCTCGACGCGCACGGACACCTCGGCTCCTGGCCGGACTTCCTGATCCCCGACCCGTCGGCCGAGGGCATGGTCGAGCTGATGGACCGCGTCGGCGTCGACGCCATCGGCATCAGCCACCTGCTCGGCGTCGGGCCGTCGGCCGAGGCGGGCAACCGGCTGGCGTTCGAGGCGGCGCGGCGGTATCCCGGCCGCATCGGCGTCTGGCAGGTCTACAACCCGCACCAGCGCAACTCCCTCACCACGGACGGCGTCTGGGGCGTCAAGATCCACCCGGACGTGCACCAGTGCACCCTCGACGACCGCCGCTACGACCCGGTCTGGGAGCTGGGCCTGCCCGTGCTCGCGCACGGCCAGACCGACTCGCCGTGGAGCGATCCCGAGCGGTTCACGACGGTCGCGCGGCGCCATCCGCACGTCCCGCTGCTGCTCGGTCACGCGGGCCTGTGGCCGTACGGCTTCGCCCGCGCCGCCGAGCTCGTCCACGACCACCCCAACCTCTACCTGGAGATCTGCGGCTCCAAGATGACCGGCCGCTGGATCGCCAAGCTGGCCGAACTGGCCGGCGCCGACCGCGTCGTCTACGGCTCCGACTCCTGCTTCCTCGACCTGCGTGTCGGCTTCGGCCGCGTCGCGCTGGCCCCGCTCAGCGACGCCGACCGGGCCCTCATCCAGGGCGGCAACCTCGCGCGCGTGCTGAAAGGACGCCTCGCATGACCCTCGCCATCCACGGCGGCACCCCCGTCCGCACCACCCCGTGGCCCGCCTGGCCGCCGCCGCTCGACGACGCGCAGCGCAAGCTGGTCACCGACGTCCTCGACAGCGGCCTGTGGGGAGCCACCCAGGGCGGTTCGGCCTGCGCGGACCTGACCGCCGCGTTCGCGCGCCTGTCCGGCGTCCGGTACGGCATCGCCGTGGGCAACGCCACCCTGGGCCTGTTCGCCGCGCTGCGCGGCCTGGGCGTGCAGCCGGGCGACGAGGTGATCGTGCCCGCGTACACGTTCGTCGCCTCGGCCACCTCGGTGCTGCTGGCGGGAGCCGTACCGGTGATCGTGGACGTGGACCCCGTGGACCTGCACCTGTCGGCGGCCGCGGTCGAGGCGGCGGTGACCGGGCGCACGGCCGCGATCATGCCGGTCCACCTGGCCGGCAGCCCTGTGGACATGGACGAGCTGGGGGCGGTAGCCGTACGGCATGGACTGAAGGTCGTCGAGGACGCGGCGCAGGCGCACGGCGCGAGCTACAAGGGCCGCCCGGTCGGCGGGCTCGGCGACGCGGGCGTCTACAGCTTCCAGGCGAGCAAGGCGATGACGGCGGGGGAGGGCGGGCTGATCGTCTGCCGCGACGAGGCCGATCATGACGCGATCTGGTCGGTCTGCAACCTCGGGCGCAGGCTCGGCGGCGCGTGGTACGGCCATCCCGAGGTCGGCTGGAACCTGCGCCTGACGGAGATCCAGGCGGCGCTGCTGCTGCCCTGGCTGGACCGGCTGGGGTCGGAGGTGGCCCGGCGGAACGCGTTCGCCGCCGAGGTGGAGCGGGGGCTGGCCACGATCGGCGGGCAGCCGGTGAGCGTGGTGCCGCAGCCGCCGGGCACCACGGCCGACTCGCGCCACCTGCTGATGCTGCGGGTGCACGTACCGTTTGACCGGGCCTTCTTCCTGGAGGCCATGGCGGCGGAGGGCGTGCCGCTCGACGGCGGCTACCCGCCGCTGGGAACGATGGCCGCCCTCACCGACGCCGGCGCGCGGCCCGAGCCGTGCCCCGCCACCGAGACCGCCGCCCGCGAGGTGGTCTGGATGCGCCAGTCGATGCTCATGGACGACCCCGCCCACGCCTCGCACCTCATCGAGGCCCTCACGAAGGTGCTCCACGCATGATCTTATGGAAGGGAGCGCTCGCGGCCGTGCTGGCCGCGGTCACCGCGCTCACCCCCACGCCCCCCGCTCCCGAGAACCTCGGCGTCCCGCTCCAGGACGTGCTGCTGCTCGGCGGCGCCGTCGCCCCGGGCCCGGAGGGCGAAACGGTGATCTGGAGCGCCTCCTCCGGCGCCCCCGCCCACCTCAACGCGGTGGACCCGGCGACCGGCGCGCAGACCTCGCGCTTCGACCTGCCCGGCGCCGGCGGAGCGTGGGCCGTGGCGGCCACCCCCGACGGCGGCGTGTACGCGGGAACCTACGGCGCGAGCAAGCTCTTCCGCTGGACGGCCCAGGGCGGCGTCCAGGACCTCGGCAACCCGCTGCCGGGCGAGACGTTCGTCTGGACGCTGGCCGCGGGCGAGGGCGCGACCGTCTACGGCGGCACCTCGCCGGGCGGCAGGCTGTTCGCCTACGACCCCGCCACCGGCGTGCGCGACTACGGCCGCCTGTCGGCCGCCCACGCCTACATCCGCAGCGTCTCCCACGCGGGTGGCAAGATCTACGCCGGCACCGAGGCGCCCGCCAAGATCTTCGAGGTCGACGCGGCGAGCGGCGCGGTCAGGGAACTGCCCGCTCCCGAGGACACCACCGGCAAGTGGGCCTACGACGTCAACACCGCCGCCGGCTACCTCTACGTACGGCTCGGCAGCGCCAGCCCCGGCCCCCTGCACGTGTGGGACGTCGCCGCGGGCAGGTGGACCGACCGGGTGGACGCCGCCCACGGCCTGGACGTCTCGCCGCCGGACGACGAGGGCCGGGTCTACTTTGTAAAGGGCGGCGAGCTCGTCCGCTACGACCCCAAGACCAAGGCCATCACCCCGACGGGCCTGCCGGTCACCGGCCGCGTGGCCAACACCCGGGGCATCGGCTGGGCCGAGCTGGGCCTGCCCGACTACCCGGGCAAAAGCCTGGTCGGCCTGCTCTGGCGCGGCATGATGTTCCGCTACAACCCGCAGACCGGCGCCAAGTCGTTCGTTCAGAGCGGCATCAAGGGCGAGCCGATCGACGTCACCGCGCTCTCGGAGGGCCCCGACGGCCGCATGTACGCCGGCGGCTTCCTCAACGGCGGTTTCGCCGGCATCGATCCCGACTCGGGCAAGACGGAGGAGTTCCACACGTTCTCGCAGAGCGAGGACATGACCACGCACCGGGGCAAGCTGTACATCGGGGCCTATCCCGAGGCCCGCGTCTACTCCTACGACCCGCGCCTGCCGTGGAACAGCACCGAGTACTCGCCCAGCCCGGAACCAGGCCCCGCCCCGAACCCCGCCCGCCTGTTCGACAACGTCGCCGAGCACCAGATCCGCCCGCGCGCCATGGTCTCGGCCGGCCGCTACCTCGCCGTCGGCACCATGCCCGACCTCGGTCACCTGGGCGGCGTGCTGTCGGTCTGGGACCCGGAGACCGGCCGGCTCAAGTCGTCGCGGCGCAACGTCGTCCAGGACCAGTCGATCGTGGCGCTCGCCTACCGCGACGGCGTCGTCTACGGCGGCACGTCCATCTACAGCGGCCAGTCCGCCACCCCGCCGACGCAGCCGGAGGCCAAGCTGTTCGCCTGGTCGGTGCGGGAGAACCGGCTGCTGTGGGAGATCGTCCCCGCCCCCGGCAAGCCCGCGATCCCGGCGCTCGCCTTCGACGCGACCGGCCGGTTGTGGGGGATCGCCGGTGGTGAGGTGTTCGCCGTGAACACCTGGGCCCGCAAGGTGGTCAAGCGCGTGGTGCTGTCGTCCGGCAAGAGCGCGAGCGGTCAGCTCGCCTTCAACCGCCGCGACCTTCAGTTGTACGGCGCGCACGCCGGGCAGTCGGTGTTCCGCCTGAACCCGCTGACCGGGCGCCACACCGTCCTGCTGTCCGGGCCGGTGCACCAGCTCGCGGTGCACAGTTCGGGCGACGTCTACTTCGCCGAGGGCCCCACCCTCTACCGCCTCAGCCGCTGACACCCAGGGGAGAGGCCACCCCGGCTCCCGGGGTGGCCTCTGGCCGTGGGACGGGTCAGCAGATGCGGTAGGTGTAGAAGTTCTCGAAGCGCGACAGGTAGAGGTGCCCGTCGGCGCCCTTGAGCAGGTTGGAGATGGGCCGGGCGATCAGCGTGAGCGCCATCGTGGCCGGATCGATCCGGTAGGCCTTGCCCTGCACCTTCCCCCACAGCATCCCGTTGTGGAACTCGAGGTTGGTGTCCAGCCACACCTGCGTGGCGGTGCCCCACGGGTAGGTCTGGTGCTTGGCGGTACGCAGCGTCTGCCCGGTCACCGGGTCCATCTCGAACACCGCGTCCGGCGTGAGCCCCCACAGCCGCCCGGCGCCGTCGAAGGTGATCGACCCGAGCGACAGGTCGCCCTCGACCGGCGCCGTCACCCACTTCAGCGCGTCGGTGACGATGTCGTAGGCGAAGACCTTGGCCGCGGTGTCCTGCGGGACGCCGACGCCGCCGAAGGCCGAGGTGGCGCCGTAGACGACGCCGTCGCGGTAGGCGAGGCCGATGACGGAGTGGCCGGGGACGAGGTCGCGCCTGATGACCTTCTGCCCGGTGTCGGGGTTGAGCAGGCCGAGGGCGCCGCCGACCGTACCGGACTTGGGCACGGTGCCGAAGGCCAGCCACTCGCCCGCGGAGATCATCGCGAACGGCCGGTCCTGCTCCTGATCGGAGAGGCTGAGCAGTTGGGTGGGGGTGGCGCCGTCGAAGGAGTAGATGCGGGCGCCCGGGTAGACGCCGAGGTAGAGCTTGCCCTTGTGGGTGACGATGCCCTCGCTCTGGCCGACGTTGGGCCAGAACTGCGACCGGCCGGTCCGAGGGTCGTAGGCGGCCAGGCCGCCGGTGAAGAAGCCGCCCGCGTAGACGCGGCCGTCGGGCCCGTTGCCCATGGAGCGGATGCTGACGGGCTGCCCGGTGATCGTGGACTCGAACAGGCGGCCCTCGCGGGTGCGGCGGTCGTAATGCCACATGCGGCCGGTGGAGCTGGTGCCGACCAGGACGTGGCCGCGCCAGCCGAGGGGACGGATCGCGCCGCCGCCGAGGTCGGTGAAGCCGGTCGGCCGGACCTTCCCCGAGCGCAGGTCGAGGACGCCGAGCTGGTCGTTCTGGACGAGGTAGACCTGGTCGCCGAGCCGGCCGCCGCCGAGGGTCAGGCTGTCGACGTCGTCGACGACGCGTTCCCAGCGGCGTGTGAGCAGGTTGTAGACGCCCATCGGGTTGGTCCCGGTGGAGGTGGCGAACCTGACGAGCAGGCGGTGGCCGACGACGTCGAGGTCGTAGGCGTAGCCGTTCCCCTGGACGGGTGGGTCGACGACGCGGATCGGGGCGCCGTCGGGCCGCAGGACGGCCACTTTCATGGACTGGGCGCCCATGCCGGCGAAGACGGTGCCGTCGCGGGCGACGGCCAGGTCTCTGATGAACTGCTCGCCGGGCACCGGGCTGCCCAGGTCGCTGAGCTTGCCGGTCGTGGTGTCGTAGCGGACGAGCTTGCCGCCGGGCGAGGTGCCGGCGTAGACGGAGCGGCCGTCGGGAGCGGCCGCGACGGTCCAGACGAACGTTTCGCCGGGTACGGCGATGCCGATCTCGGTGACCTTGCCGGTGTCGGGCTCGAAGCGGAACAGCCGGCCCATGGCGCCGGCGGTGGCGTTGTAGCTGCCGACGTAGACGGAGTGGTCGGGGGCGACGGTGACCGCCCAGGACCCGAGGGCGAGGGGGAGCGGGTGCTCGGAGACGAGCCGGGCGTCGGCGGCGTTCCTGACCGCCAGGACGGCGGGGCCGGAGGCGCTGGAGGTGACGGTGTAGACGCGCCCCCGGTCCATGGCCGCGCCGGCGGTGGTGGCGCCGGTGAGCGGCAGGGAGCCGAGGTCGTGGAATCCGCAGCCGGTAGGCGGCGCGGATTCGGCCTGGACCGGAGCGGCGAGGGTGAGGACGAGTAAGAGGGCTGCGGCGAACGCTCGCATGGGAGGCCTCCATGGATTTATTTAACGGTCTTGACCGTAATTAAGGATGGGGCCTTCTGGCAACATGTGGTGCATGAGCGGACCGGTGCGGATCATCGCGGTGCGGCACGGCCAGAGCGAGGCCAACCTCGCCTACGAGCGGGCACGCGAGACACCCCTGGTCTTCGAGCGCGGCGACCACGAGGTCACGCTGACCGATCTCGGCAGGCGGCAGGCGGCCGCGGTGGGGCGCGTGCTGGCGGCGCTGCCCGAGACGGAGGCGCCGGAGGTGGTGTGGTGCTCGCCGTACCTGCGGGCGCTCGACACCTGGGCGCTGGCCCGGCAGGCGTGGGCCTCGGACCTGCCCCACACCGTCGACGAACGGCTGCGCGACCGCGAGATGGGCGTCCTGGCCACCTTCAACCGGGCGGCGATCGTCGCGCGTTTCCCCGAGGAGGCCGCCCGCTTCGAGGCCGAGGGCGAGTACGCCTTCCGCCCGCGGGGCGGCGAGTCCTTCGGCGACGTGGTGGTACGGCTGCGCGCCTTCGTCGAGGACCTGCGCGAGTCCGCCCACGGCCGCCGGGTGCTGATCGTGGCCCACGACGCGGTCGTCCTGCTGCTGCGCCACGTGCTGGCCGGCGGGCCCGACGCCGAACTGGCCGCGATCCACCGCCATGCCCCGATCCGCAACGCCTCGCTGTCCACCTGGCACACGGTGGACGGCCGGCTGGAGGTGCTGACATTCAACGACGTGGCGCACCTGGCCTGAGACCGGGCTCGCTACCGTTGCCCTATGCCCAAGACTCCCGACACCTCCCGCCGCAGCGAGCGCTCCCGCCAGGCGATCCTCGCGGCCACCCGCGCCCTGATCTCCGAGGTGGGCTACGAGAAGGTCGCCATCGAGGCCATCGCCGCGCGGGCGGGCGTCGGCAAGCAGACGATCTACCGGTGGTGGCCGTCCAAGGGCGCGGTGATCTTCGACTCGATCCTGGCCCTGAGCGAGAACGCCCAGGGCCAGGACCTGTCGCTGCCCGACACCGGAGACCTGGAGGCGGACCTGAAGCAGGTCATGCGGGCCACCGTCGCCGAGTTCGCCGACCCGGACTTCGAGCGGCCGATCCGGGCCCTGACCGCCGAGGTGATCAACGACAGCGGGCTGGCGGAGCAGTACCGCGACCGGCTCGCCCGCCCCGTGGACGAGGCCAAGAAGGCGCGGCTGCGCAGCGCCCAGCGTGCCGGGCAACTGGCCGACGACGCCGACCTCGACCTGGTGCTCGAAGTGCTCTACGCGCCGCTGTTCCAGAGGTGGCTGCAGCGGTCGGGGCCGCTGACGCCCGAGTACGCCGACGCGCTGGTCGAGCTCACCCTCAGGGCGTTCCGGCCGGGTGCTCGCGGGTGAAGTCCGCGATCCAGTTGGTCTCCCAGGTACGCTCGCCGTCCACCGAGAACGCCTGCTCCCAGCGGCAGTGGTCGGCGTCGATCCTGATCCAGAGGAATCGGCAGCGCACCGGAGTGCCCTCGTGCTCGTCGTCGCAGTAGAACTCGCCCCGGTCGCCGTCGAAGCGCCCCACCACGGGCGGCAGCCCGAGCACGGGGTCGGCGGAGCTCACCCAGTAGATCGACCAGAGGTCGGTGGCGGGGTCGTGCAGGCGCAGCGTCAGTCCCGAGGCGCCCTTGGTGGGGAAGGTGACCTCGTCGCAGCTCGCCGCGCCGTCCAGATGCCGCGTGGCACGTGTGTATCCCGGGAACTCCTCCCAGTCGTCGCTGCCGGCCAGGCGCTTGGTGAGCTTGCGCTGGCGCGAGGTCCAGGTGCCCTCGAAGAAGTCGAAGTTGTTCATGCGCAGAAGTTAGGAGCGCACCACTGACATCTCCTGTCAGTGCCTGAATCCTTTTGGGGGCCCGCCGCCTCTTATGTGTGTCCCGGCGATCCCCGCCGGAACCCCGACCCGGAGGTTGTGTCCATGACCGTCACCACCATCGCCATCATCGCCGTCGCCGCCGTGCTCGTCTGTACGTGTACCGTCGTGGTGCTGCGCCGCAGGAGCCGTTCCCGTGGCTGACACGACCTGGCCCGACGAGCGGCTCATCGCCGCCGCGCAACGGGGCGACGTCGACTCCATCGCCGCGCTGGTGTCGGGCTCGCAGGCGCACGTACGCCGCTTCGCCCACGCGTTGTGCGCCTCCCCGGAGGACGCCGAGGACGCCGCGCAGGAGGCGCTGATCATCCTCTACCGGAAGATCGGGGTGCTGCGCGCCTCGGCGGCGCTGGCGTCGTGGATGTTCCGCATCGTCCGCAACGAGTGCCTGCGCCGGGCCCGTACGCTGACCGGGCACCACCACGCGGTGCCCGACGGCGCCGGGCGCTCGGCCGAGGAGGAGGTGCTGCTGCGCCTGGAGGCCGGGATCGTCGCGGAGGCCATCGCCGCGCTGCCCGCCGACCAGCGCAGCGTGCTGATCATGCGCGACGTCCAGGGCCACAGCGGGCGCGCGGTCGCCGCCGCGCTTGGCCTCAGCACCCCGGCCATGAAGTCCCGGCTGCACCGCGCCCGTACGGCGGTGCGCGCCACCCTGCTGACCTCGGTGGGTGGTGGCCATGGCTGACGGGCGGGACTTCTCCAGCAGTTCGCTGCCCCGGCACTTGGCCCGCGGCGCGCTCGGCCTCGGCTCGCTGGTCGCCGCGCTGGCGCTGCTTCCGGTGACCGGGCCGGTGAGCCTGCTGCTGGCCCCGGTCGGGGTGCTGGCGCTGCGCGGGTGCCCGACGTGCTGGGCGATCGGGCTGGTGCAGACGATCTCCAGGGGACGGCTCCGCCGTACCTGCGTGGACGGTCGCTGCGAGCTGACGAGGACCCCGTGATCGTGGTGGCTCAGAGGGTCACGGCGATGCGGTGGTCGTGGGACAGGCCGTGGGGGGAGCAGGGCACGCCTGTCTCACGGGGGCACAGGACGTGGTGGCCGGTGACGTTCGCGACGTAGAGGCGGTAGGGGCGGGGCGCGCTCAGGTCCTCGGGGGCCATGGGCCGGCCGCCGCGCGCGGGGGCGCCCGGGTAGATCGCCAACGCCGCTTCCAGGTCGGTGACCTGCCTGGCCGTGGCCCGCATGTAGACCGCCTGGCCGCTGCCGGGGACGACCTGGGAGTTGAACACGACCAGGCTCAGCTCCGGGCGGTCGGCCAGGTTCCTGGAGTGGGTGGCCTCGGGGGAGGAGACCCAGTAGAAGTCGCGGTAGCCGTCGTGGGCGAAGAACACCGGACTGGCCCACGGCGTGCCGTCCCGGTCGGCGGTGGCCAGCGTGGCGTACACGCCGGCGTCCAGGATGGATCGGGCCATGGCCGCCAGGTCGTCGTTCATCGGCGCGCGCCGCCTCTCTCGTCGGTCATGGGCTCCGTGACGGGCCGCTCGGCGGCCTCGGGAGTCCATACCCCCGCGCGGCGTGCGCCGCGCTCCTCGGCAGAGGCGGCAACCCTAGCCCCTGGCCGCCGCACGGGCCAATGCGGCGGCCGGGGAGGCGGTGGCGCGCACCGGCCGGGGCGCGCGCCGGCTTGGAGGGCTCGCCCGTGCGGCTGTTCTACGGGCCGCGCGCAGCGCGCTTGTCCGGCGGGTTCGCGGGCGATCGTGGCGGGCTCGCGGGTGTGTGGCTACTTGATGGGGCCGCAGGCGATGCGGCCGCCGGCGTCGCCGGTGCGGAGGGTGGCCTCGTCCGGGCCGGTGGCGCTGTAGCGCTCGGGGATGTTGGCCAGGTTGTCGGGCAGCGCGTGCACGATGACGGCGCTGCCGTCGGCGTCGGTGAGCTGGCGGACGCGGAAGCGGTCGGTGACCACCGAGGCGGTGCCGGAGCCGTCCGCGCCGACCAGCAGCGGCGGCAGGTCGCCCGAGTGGTGGGCGTGGGTGCCGCCGCCGAGGTCGAAGTGGCCTCCGGCGGTGTAGAACGGGGACACCTTGCCGGTCGCCGGGTCGACGGCGGCGGGGTCGCAGATGCCTGTCGTGTGGATGTGGAAGCCGTGGTAGCCGGCGGGCAGGCCCTTGACCGTGACCGACAGGCGCGACTTGGTGTACCCCTCCGGCCGCAGGGCGAGCGTGCCGACCGGCTTGCCGGCGACGTCGCGGATCGTGACCGCGAGCGGGTGGGCCTCCTGTGCGCCGGTGGTGGCCTGGGCCACGGCGCCGACGCCGATGGCCGCGACCGCGGTGAGGAGGGTGGCGCAGATGGTCAGGTGAAGGGTTCGTGGCTGCGGCGCCATCGCGAGGCGGCCTTTCGATGCGGGGAAGGGGGGTCGCGTCGAGGGTAAAGGCCATCTGCGGGGATTTTGTATAGGATTTGGTATAGCAATCTGATGGGTGGCCGGGGTTATGGCCATCCTTCACAGTCACGTGGAAATGACGAGGTCGGCTCGGGTACGGGTGGCGTCCGCGGTGAACCAGCGGTCCTCGGCGGCGAACCACGCCTGCCACTCCGCCTCCAGCCCGGCGCCGTCCCTGGCCACGACGCGCTCCCAGCGGGTCTCGCGCTCGGCCTCCAGCCAGACCCGGAAGGCCAGGAGGTGGTCGGCGTCGCGGCGGGCCGTACCGACGCCCTCGATCACCAGGACCGGCGCGGGCGGGACCTCGAGCCAGGTCGTGTAGCGGGCGCGGTGCCAGTCGTAGCGGCGGAAACCGCCCGCGCGGCCCTGCGAGAGCGGGTCCAGGACCTGCGCGCGCAACGCCGCGAACCACGCGCCGGGACCCTCCGACCACGGCACGGGGAAGTCGTCGCTGTGGATCACCTGGCAGGCGAGCGCCTCGCCGAGCCGTCCCGCGAACGTGGTCTTGCCCGCGCCGGCGGGCCCGTCGACGGCCACGAGGCGCACGGGGCCGCACGACGGCGGCAGGTCGCGGACGCGCTCGGCGAGGGTTTGCACGCTGTCGAGGGTAGGGGGCGACAGAAAGGACCTGGCAAGCTGACAATATTGACTTTCCCCGGGATGGAGGTTGATCTTGCTCGGACCCCTAGGCGACATCGTCGTGCTCGATCTGTCCAGGGCCCTTGCCGGTCCGCACGCCGCCCAGATGCTCGGTGACCTGGGCGCCAAGGTGATCAAGGTGGAGCACCCTGACGGCGGTGACGAGTCGCGGGGCTGGGGGCCGCCGTTCGTCGGGCCGGAGCATGACATCTCCACGTACTTCCTGGCGGCCAACCGCAACAAGCTGTCGCTGGCCGTCGACCTGAAGTCCGACGAGGGCAGGGCGCTGATCGAGCGGCTGGTCAGGCAGAGTGACGTGGTGATCGAGAACTTCCGCACCGGGGTCCTCGAACGGCTCGGCCTGGCGGTGGAGCGACTGCGCGAGATCAACCCGCGCCTGGTGGTCCTGTCGATCACGGGGTTCGGACACGACGGCCCGGAGGGCGGGCGGCCCGGCTACGACCAGATCGCCCAGGGCGAGGCGGGGCTGATGTCGCTGACGGGTCCCAGCGCCGAGGAGCCCTACCGCGTGGGGGCCTCGATCGCCGACCTGCTCGCGGGCATCCACGGCGCGTACGGCGTGGCCGCCGCCCTGTACGAGCGCGAGCGCACGGGCGAGGGCAGGATCGTCCGCACCTCCCTGCTGGCCGCGGTGACCGGCGTGCACTCCTACCACGGCACCGCCTGGACGGTCGGCGGCCAGGTCCCGAGGGCCAACGGCAACCACCACGTCTCCATCGCCCCGTACGGCGCCTTCCACTGCGCCGACGGCATGCTCCAGATCGCCGTCGCCAACGACACCCAATGGCGAAAAGTCGCCACCCTCCTCGGCATAGACCCAGATATCGCGAAATATCGCACTAACCGGGACCGCTTCCAGCACCGCGACGACCTCATCCAGGACATGGAGAAGACCCTGGCCGCCCACGACCGAGCCCACTGGCTGGCCGTTCTCGCGGAGCAGGGCGTCCCGGCCGGCGCCATCCGCTCCCTGGACGAGGTCTACGCCTGGGACCAGACCCGCTCCCAGGGCCTGCTCGTGACCGTCGAGCACCCGGTCCTGGGTCCCATCGAGCTCCCGGGCCCGCCGCTGCGCTTCGACGGCCTGCCGCCCGCCGAGCACACCGCCCCGCCCGCGCTCGGCCAGGACGGCGCCGCGGTCCTGGCGTGGCTGGAGGAGCGCGAGCGATGATCGACAGCCGCCCCGACGCGCGCGCCCTCATCCGCGCGGTCCTGGACGAGGGCTCCTGGCGCTCCTGGGACACGCCGCCGGTCGACCCGGTGCGCCCCGACTCCTCCTACGCCGACGAACTGGGCGTGGCCCGCGCCAAGTCCGGCTACGACGAGTCGGTCGTGACCGGCGAAGGACTCCTCGACGGCCGGCGGGTGGCGGTGGTGGCCAGCGAGTTCTCCTTCCTGGCCGGGTCGATCGGCGTGGCCGCGGCCGAGCGGATCGCCTTGGCCGTGGAGCGGGCGACCGCCGAGCGGCTGCCCCTGCTGGCCGCGCCCGCCTCGGGCGGCACCAGGATGCAGGAGGGCGCGCTGGCGTTCGTGCAGATGGTGAAGGTCACCGCCGCGGTGCAGGCACATCGGGCGGCGGGCCTGCCGTACCTGGTGTATCTGCGGCATCCGACGACGGGCGGGGTGTTCGCGTCGTGGGGGTCGCTGGGGCACGTGACCGCCGCGGAGCCGGGGGCGCTGATCGGGTTTCTCGGGCCGAGGGTGTTCGAGTCGCTGCACGGCTACCCGTTCCCCGAGGGCGTGCAGGTGGCCGAGAACCTCTACCGCCACGGCCTGGTGGACGCGGTCGTCTCGGCCGAGGCGGCGCGCTCGATCGCGGTGCGGGCGCTGAGCGTGCTGTGCGCGCGGGTGGACGACCTCGATCCCGGGCTGCCGCCGGAGGAGGACCTGCGCCCGGTGGAGGCGTGGGAGGCCATCACCCGCTCCCGGCGCGACGACCGTCCGGGCGTGCGGACGCTGCTCAAGCTGGCCGCCACCGACGTCACCCCGCTCAACGGCAGCGGCGAGGGCGAGAACGAGCCCGGCCTGATCCTGGCGCTGGCCAGGTTCGGGGCGGCGCCGGCGGTCGTGCTCGGCCAGGACCGGCGGCGCCAGCGGGTGGGTGCGCCGCTGGGCCCGGCGGGGCTGCGGGTGGCCAGGCGCGGCATGCGGCTGGCCGCGGAGCTGGGGCTGCCGCTGGTCACGGTGATCGACACGGCGGGCGCGGCACTGTCGAAGGCGGCCGAGGAGGGCGGGCTGGCCGCGGAGATCGCCCGCTGCCTGGCCGACATGGTCGCGCTGGAGGCGCCGACGGTCTGCCTGCTGATGGGGGAGGGGGCGGGCGGCGCCGCGCTGGCGCTGCTGCCGGCCGACCGCGTGCTGGCCGCCCAGCACGCCTGGCTGTCGCCGCTGCCGCCCGAGGGCTCCTCCGCGATCCTCTACCGCAGCGTCGACTTCGCCCCCGAGATCGCCCAGGCCCAGGGTGTACGCGCGACGGACCTGCGCAGGAACGGCATCGTCGACCGGGTGGTGCCCGAACTGCCGGATGCCGCCTACGAGCCGAGGGCGTTTGCCGAGCGGGTGGGCAGGGCGCTGGAGTACGAGATCGCCACGGTGCTCCGGTTCACCCCGCAGGAGCGCAAAGACGCCAGGAGGTCACGCTATCGCGCGCTTTGACGCCAAAAATACTGACTGAACACTTGTATGGTCGCCGGTACATGCGTCTAGCATGTTGGACATGCGACCAGTTTCTGACGAGGATCTGACGGCGCGCGCCCGCATCCGGGACGTCGCGATGGCGCTGTTCGCCGACAAAGGGGTCAAGGCCACCACGATCCGCGGCATCGCCGAAGCGGCCGGGGTCTCGCCCGGCCTGGTCCAGCACCACTTCGGCGCCAAGGAAGACCTGCGCGCGGCCTGCGACGAGTATGTCCTGTCCTACATCCGCGCCCAGGTCAAGACCGGGGTCACCGACCGCAACCTGGAGGACCCCGGCTTCATCGAGCACGTCCACCGCACCGCCCCGCCGCTCATGCAGTACCTCGGCCGCGCGCTCGTGGACGGCTCGCCCGCCGCGGCGGCCATGTTCGACGAGCTCGTCGCCGTCACCGAGGAACACCTGGCCGGGACCGACGAGCCCGGCGCCGACCACCGCGCCCGCGCGACCGTCCTGACGGCCATGAAGCTCGGCCTCACCGTGCTGCACGAGCACGTCTCCCGCGCTCTCGGCACGCCCGTGTTCGGCGCGGAAGGGGCCATGCGGGTCGGCAAGGCCCAGCTCGACCTCATCAGACCGGAGTTCCTGGGCCGCGAGCTGTTCGAGCAGGCGCGGACGGGTCTGGAGAAGGCGGAGGGACAACGATGAGCACCGCCGTACGCGCCGAGGGCCTGGTGAAGACGTTCGGCCGGGCCCGAGCCCTGGACGGGCTGGACCTCAGCGTCAGGACCGGCGAGGTGCACGGCTTCCTCGGGCCCAACGGCGCTGGGAAGACCACCACCATCCGCGTGCTGCTCGGCCATATGCGCGCCGACGGCGGCCAGGCCGAGCTGCTCGGCGGCGACCCCTGGCACGAGGCCACCGAGCTGCACCGCCGCCTGGCGTACGTGCCGGGCGACGTCACCCTCTGGCCGACGCTGAGCGGCGGCGAGGTCATCGACCTGCTCGGCCGGGTGCGCGGCGGCCTCGACCCGCGCCGCAGGGCCGACCTGCTCGACCGCTTCGAGCTCGACCCCCGCAAGCGCTGCCGCGCCTACTCCAAGGGCAACCGGCAGAAGGTCGCGCTCGTGGCCGCGTTCGCCTCCGACGTCGAGCTGCTCATCCTGGACGAGCCCACCTCCGGCCTGGACCCGCTGATGGAGGCGGTCTTCAACGACTGCGTGCGGGAGGAGAAAGGACGCGGGCGCACCGTCCTGCTGTCCAGCCACATCCTGTCGGAGGTGGAGACGCTCTGCGACCGCGTGTCGATCATCCGGGCCGGCCGTACCGTCGAGTCGGGCAGCCTCGCCGACCTGCGCCACCTCACCCGCACCTCGGTCACGGCCGAGCTGGACGGCCCCGCTGCGGGCCTCGCGCGGCTGCCCGGCGTGCACGACCTCACCGTGGACGGCGACCGCCTGCGCTGCCAGGTCGACGGCGCGGCCCTCACCCCGGTGCTCGCCGAGCTGGCCAGGGCGGGCGTGCGCACGCTCACCACCCAGCCGCCGACCCTGGAAGAGCTGTTCCTGCGCCACTACGCGGGGCCGGCCCGATGACCGGCCTCGGCGCGCTGATCCGGCTCATCCTGCGCCGCGACCGCGTCCTGCTGCCCGTCTGGATCCTCATCAGCGCCGCGCTCCCGGCCGCCGTCGCCGCGAGCACCGCCCGCCTCTACCCCGGCCAGGCCGCCCGCGACGCCTTCACGCACGCCTCCATGAACAGCCCCGCGCAGCTCGCCACCCGCGGCGTCATCCACGACGCGAGCGTCGGCGGCCTGACCGCCTGGACGCTCGGCTCCTCCGGCGCGCTGATCGGCGGCCTGGTCAGCATCCTGCTCGTCATCCGCCACACCCGCGCCGAGGAGGAAACCGGCCGACGCGACCTGCTCTCCTCCGGCGTCGTCGGCCGCCACGCGCCCCTGGCCGCCGCCCTCGCCGTGGTGCTGGCCGCCAACCTGCTGCTGGGCCTGCTCGGCGTGCCCGGCCTGGTCGCCGCCGGCCTGCCCGCGGGCTCGTCGCTGCTGTTCGGGCTCTCCACCGCCGCCTCGGGCTGGTGCCTGGCGGCCGTGGCCGCCGTCGCCGCACAGCTCACCACCGGATCCGGTACGGCCCGCGGCCTCGCCATCGCCACCGCCGGAGCCCTGTTCGCGCTCCGCTCGCTGGCCGACACCGGCGGCGCCGCCTGGCTCGCCTGGCTCACCCCGTTCGGCTGGACCCGCCTGACCAGGCCGTACGGCGGCGACCACTGGTGGGTCCTGGCCCTGCCCGTGGTGTTCGTCGTGGCGGCGGGGGCGGCGGCGTTCGCGCTGTCGGCCCGGCGCGACCTGGCCGCCGGCCTGCTGCCCACCCGCGCGGGACCGGCCGAGGGCACGCTGGGCGGCGCGTTCGCGCTGGCCGGGCGGTTGCACCGGGGCACGCTGACCGGCTTCGCGGTCGGCTTCGCGCTGGTCGGCGGCCTGATCGGCTTCTCGGCCCGCGGCCTGGACGCCCAACTGGACACCCAGGCGCTCAGAGGGCTCGCCGAGACCATCGGCGGTCCCGGCGCCCGGATCTCGGATGTGTTCTTCACGTTCATCCTCTACGTCATGAGCCAGCTCGTCGCGGGCGCCGCGCTGGTGTCGGCGCTGCGGGCGCGCGGCGAGGAGGCGGCCGGGCGGGCCGACCTGCTGCTGTTGGCGCCGGTCGGCCGGCTGCGCTGGGCGCTCGGCCACCTGTTCTACGCGGTGTTCGGACCGGCGCTGCTGCTGGCCCTGCTCGGCGGCGTGGCCGGGCTCGCCTACGACGGCGGCGTGCTGCGCGTCGCGGGCGCCACCCTCGCCTACCTGCCCGCGGTCTGGACGGTGGTCGGCGTGGCGGTCCTGCTGTTCGGGCTGCTGCCCCGGCTGGCCGCCGTCGTGAGCTGGAGCGTGCTCGGCCTGATCCTGGCCGTGGACCTGGTGGCGGAGTTCAAGCTGGCCGGCGGGTTCGTGCTGGAGCTGTCGCCGTTCGTGCACGTGCCCGCGCTGCTGCTGGGCCGGGGCGCCGCGCCCGTCGCGGCCCTGGCGGGGCTGAGCGTGGTCGCGGCGGCGCTGGCCGCGGCGGGGCTGGTGCTGCTGCGCCGCCGCGACCTGGCGCCCTCTAGCTGAGGCCCGCGTCCTTCCACGTCCACAGGACCGCGCCCTTGGCGTCGTAGCCGGTGAAGGTGAGGTCCGGCCAGGTCAGGCCCTTCTTGGCCACCTCCGCCGGCACGGTCGCGGCGAACATGGTCACGCCGTGCCCCCAAGGGTCGGGGACGGTCTCGGCGGTGACCCTGCCGGCCTTCGACACGCCCTCGATCCTGGCGGTGCCGGGGAGGGCGAAGCCGTACCAGACGTCCTTGTGCTGGCCCCAGCGCAGGGGCTCCTCGGGGCCGAGCACCGTGCGCAGGCCCGTGCCCGGCTGGCGCTCGAAGGAGCCCGGCAGCATCCGGCCGTCCTTCCAGAAGTGCAGGCAGGACGAGCCGCTCAGGTGGGCCGAGACGCCGCCGGGCAGCGACCGGCCCGTGCCCTCCGGCTCGGTGGCCCGCATGCAACCGTGGTCGAGGAACCGGGTGCGTTCGAGGGTGCGGCCCTTCTCCTTGTAGGCGAGCGCGAAGATCTTGACGTTCGCCGGGAAGCGCAGCGTCCACACCGGCGCCGGCGCGCCCTCGATCCGCTGGATGCTGGCGGGCAGCCTCTTGCCGTCCGCGGTGATTCCGGTGATGGCCTGCGTCCCGGCGGGCAGCACGCCGTAGGCCAGCTCGGCGCCCGGCTCCGGCAGATAGGTGGTCTTCGTGGACCAGGACAGGGTTTTGGCGTCGAGCTCGGCCGTGGCGCAGCCGGTGGACTCGCGCCCGCTCGGCTCGACGCCCCCCTTGGCGCACAGCTCCGGCCCCTCGCTGCCCTTGGCGAACCACAGGCGGACCGGGCCGAAGGTGAAGTCCTCCGTGCCCGGCACCACGATCTTGCCGGTGATCGGCTCGCCGGAGTCCTGCTCCAGGGGAGGATCCTGGCGCCAGATCTCCCCGCCGGCCGCGTCGTAGGCGACCAGCGCGTACCGGTCGTCCTCGGAGCTGACGTCCGCGGGCAGCGCGAACACGCCCAGGCCCAGCCCCCACGGGTCGGCCCGCGGCGTCAGCGTCAGCTCGCGCCCGCCGGCCCGCCACACGAGGCGTGCCACGTCCTGCCTGGCCGCGCCGAACACGACGCCGTCATCCACCTGCAGCCGGACCGGCCACGGCCGGTCGGCGCCGCCGTCCTTCCACAGGTAGCGCTCGTTGAGCGAGATCGAGCCCACCTCCCGGCCGGCGCGCGTCCAGATTACCTCCATGTCCGTCGCGCCGGCCTGGGTCTCGTTCGGAACCTGGTAGGGCCGCAGCGACAGCCCACCCGCCAGCTCGTACGGCCGGCCGGCCGGCCTGGCGTTAGCCGCGCGGCCCGCCAGCATCGACCGGGGCATCTCCCCGAGCGTGCGCCGTTCGGTGTCGGCGAACTCCACCTTGGTCACCTGCTCGGCCGCCGGGTAGCTCACGCTCCAGATCGCCTGCGGCGCCCCCCGGACCGGGTGCACCGTGCCCGCGAGCTGCCTGCCGTCGCCCGTCACCGCCCAGACCTGCTTGGTCTCCGGCTGGGTCAGGCCGTAGTCGACGACCCGGTCGCCGTCCTGCGCCGAGCCCTCGTACGTGCCCGGCCCCTGCCCGTAGACGGGCGAGCACGAGCCGACCGGCTCGCGCCCGGCGGTGATCAGCGAGCAGAGCTGCGGATTGCCGTGCCTGCCCTTGGCGAACCACAGCTTCAGCCCGTCGAGCTCCACCGGCTGCCCGTGCGGCGTCAGGCTTGCCATGATCTGGTGCTCCACCGTGCCGGGATCGGCCGCCGAGTTCCTGCCCAGGCCCCCGTTGAGCAGGACAGGAACGAACAGCGCGATCATCGCGACCGGGATGGCCGCCAGCAGCCAGCGCCCCCGGCGCGGGGGCAGGGGAGTGCGCGAGTGCACGTTCAGCCAGGCGTTCTGGCTCGGCAGGTAGGTCTGGGCGCGAGCGTCCAGCGCGGCCTTCAGCCGCTCCTCCAAGGGAGTCACGCGTCCTCCTCAAGGGCCCGGCCCAGCGCGGCCAGGCCCCTGCTCGCATGCGTCTTCACCGAGCCGGGCGACACGCCCATGGCCGCGGCGATCTCACGCTCGGACAGATCAAGCCAGTAGCGCAGCACCAGCGCCTCCCGCTGGCGGCGGGGCAGCCGGTCGAGCGCCTCCAGCAGCTCGCGGTGCTCCTCGGCGAGGATGACCGACTGCTCGCTGCTGCGGACCGGTTCCGGGGGTTCCGGGCGGCGCAGCCGTATCAGGCGCAGGTGGCGCAGGCGGTTGCGGGTGAGGTTGCAGACGATGGCGCGCAGGTACGCCACGGCCGCGCCGTCGTCGCGCAGCCGCCCGGTGTGCAGGCGGGCGAACGCCTCCTGCGCGATGTCCTCGGGGTCGTCGGCGCCGAGCAGGCCCGCCAGCCGTACCAGAGACTGGTAGTGGGCCGCGAACAGGTCGGCGAACGACGGCGGCGCCTCCCGCACCGGCGCGAGCGAGGTCGTTTGTCGGTTCACGCCCCTATAGACCCACGAGTGTCGCCGTGGTTGACAGGAAATGCCGGAAAAGGCGGTTATGGCACAGGGATGCGTTCCACCCGGATCGAGAAGACCTCCTCGCGGGGGACGACGACCTCGTAGGCGCCGTGGTCGACCATCCAGTAGCCCAGGGCCTCGGCCTTCATGCCGCTGTGGCCGGTGTAGGCGATGTGCAGGCCGTCCTCGTCCTCGTCGAGCACGATGCAGGGCTCGCCGCCGAACGCCGCCACCGTGCGCACGAGCACCAGCCACTCGACGTCGGCCCGCTTGACCGTGCGCCGCCAGTAGCCGGAGGCGGCCTCGAAGCCGGCCAGTTCCTCCTCGCTGAACAGCACGACCTCGTCGCTGTCGGGGCCGAGCGCGGCGGGGAAGGTGCGCTCCTCGAAGCGCGCCACGAAGCCGGAGGTGATGGGGACGCTCATGCCGCAGGCCGCCAGGTCAGCCCGTCGTAGGCGGCGAACGGGCGCTCGGACTCGGCGCCGACGTGGACGATCTCGGCGCCGGCCGGGATCGGCATCGGCATCGTGTGGAACTGCGGCACCACGTGCTCGCGTGAGGTGGTGAAGCCGTTGCCCGCGAACGGCGGCGTGTCGCTCCAGTCACCGCCCATGTGCGGCCCGTACGGCACGGCGTAGGTGTCGACGTCGCGCGCGTACCAGCGCATCACATACAGCTCGGGCACCTCGGCCGTCAGCTCCGATCCTTCGAACGACAGGTCGAGCCCGTGGTAGAGCTGCCTGGGGGTGGTCAGCCGCGCGCAGTCCTGCACGCGGTAGACATATCCGGAGATGACCGTGCGCTTGCCCGACAGATAGGGCACGAGCAGACGCGGCGGGACCACCTTCTGCATTTGCGTTCTGCTCACGACACCACTTTACGATCGCGTGACCCCGAGCACCCGATGTTCAAGGCACGGAAGGGTCTTCCTCATCGTGGCCGTGGCCTCCAGGTCGGCCTCGACGAGCTGGACTCCGGATGCACTGCCCAGATCCGCCCGGACCACTCCCAGCGGGTCGACGAGCATGCTCCGGCCGACGCCGAAACCGTCACTCGACTCGGCCGGGTTGGGAGCCTGACCGACGGCCGCGGTCCACGTCGTGTTCTCCAGGGCGCGGGCGCGTACCAGCGTGATCCAGTGGTCCTCCTTGAGCGGCCCAGAGCCCCAGGCGGCGATCACCGCGAACATCTCCGCGCCCTTGTCCACCAGGGCCCGGGTCAGCTCGGGGAAGCGGACGTCGTAGCAGGTGACGAGCCCGATTTTGAGTCCCGCCAGCTCGACCACGGACGGCTCGGCGCCCGCCTCGACCAGCTCCGACTCCTTGGCGCCGAAGGAGTCGAACAGGTGGATCTTCCGGTACGCGGCCTGGATCTCGCCTCGGGCGTCCATGGCGACGGCGGTGTTGTACACCCGGTCCTCGCCCGGCTCGAACACGCCCGCGATCACCGCGGTGCCGTGGGCACGGGCCGCCTCGGCCACGCCGGTCACGAACGGGCCGTCCAGGGGCTCGGCCAGGTCGGTGATGCGCTTGCCGTAGCGGGTGAGCGTCGCCTCGGGGAAGATGGCCAGGTCGGCGCCTTCGGCCTCGGCCAGGGCCTGCCGTACCCGCTGGAGGTTGACGGTGGGGTCAGGGGACACCGGGATCTGACAGAGGGCGATTCTCGTCACGTCTCGACTCTAGACCGTTGGGCACCCGGCGGAACCAGGTCAGGCACCGCCAAATCCACTCAAGCGGCCCGTAGCGGTAGCGGGTGAGCCACCACCGGCTGAACATCGCTTGGGCGGCCACCGTCGCCCCCGCCACCACCAGGACCCACCAGCCGTCGGTCACCGGGCCGGTGAGGAAGATGACCAGCGTGCCGGAGACGTAGTTGGTGAGCGCCAGCCTGCCCATCGGCTCCAGCACCGCGGCCAGCCAGGGGCGCAGGACCAGCAGCAGGCCGGTGCCGTAGGCGAGCGCTCCGGCCAGGGCCCCAAGCGTGTAGTAGGCGGGGATCGAGCTGGAGCGGTAGAAGACGGTCAGCACCACCGTGGCCACCGCGCCGACGGCGAAGAAGGGCGCGAGCAGCCGTCGGTCCGGCCTGAGCTGGATCAGCGCCATCCCGACCAGGAACAGCCCCGGGATGATCAGCGTGCCGCCGCCCTGCCACACGCCCCAGCCGGTCGCGACCAGGCCGAGCACCAGCACCGGGTAGCCGGACGCCAGGAACGAGGCGGGCAGCAGCACGGCCGCGCCGAAGGCGGCGTAGTCGGTCAGCACCTCGCCCTCGTAGAACGTGTGCTGCACCAGCCCGAACATCAGCAGGAAGAACAGCCGGCGCAGCAGCACCCCGCGCGAGCCGCCGCGCAGGAACAGCACGAAGCTCATGCCGAACAGCAGCGAGAAGATCGGGTAGAAGCGGCCCTGGAAGGCCGACTCCATCACCGAGTCCAGCGGTTGCTGAGGCGGATCGTGCGGTGCGTGCTGCCAGGTGTTGACCAGCATGATGCCGCACACCGCGAAGCCGCGGAGCGCGTCGAGCTCTCGGATGCGCGTCACAGGAACCAGGCAAACCACCATACGAGGAACCCGCCGCCCACCACGAGGGCGACCAGGTGCGGCCACAGTCTTCTGGCCGGTTTCGCCTCGATGGCCCACACCGCCGCCGCCACGCTCAGGGCCACGGCGCCCACGGCGAGCCAGCCGTACGTCTCCACGTTACGCGGGACGCCGACGGCCAGGGCGGTCTCGTTGGTGCTGAGCAGGGCGTACACCGACTGCGCCGTCAGGCCGACCGCCGCCAGCCCGGCCAGGCCCGCGAACGCGCTCAGCCCCCGCCCCCGCACTCCGCCGCCGACCAGTTGCACGAGCGCGACCAGCGCGAACAACACCAGCGGCACGGCCGGCCAAGGGGCGAGCATGATCTGGTACGGCGCGCCGGTCACCAGCATCGACCCCGGGGCGAACCGGTCGAGCGCCGCCCGGCTCGGGACGCACGGCTGACTCCACGAGGCCGGGGCCTCGACGAACGTGGCGATGGTCTGGCGGCCGCAGGTGGTGGCCATGGCCAGGAAGACGGCGTGGCCCGCGCCCGCGAACTCCACGAACGTGGCGCCGGGCAGTTCGGCGGCGGCCGGCCTGCTGGTCCTGGGCGGCGTCGTGGGATCGAACTGCCCACCCAACACCAGCACCGGCACCCCCACCGCCTGCCTTGTGCCATCGGGGTGCGCCCCCGCACCCGCCCGTCCCGCGCCCCCGCCCTCTCCCGCCACGCCCCCGACGCCCTTTCCCGCCACGCCGCTGGCGTCCGTTTGTGCCGCGCCCTTGTCGAGCGGCCGGGCGCCCGTCTGCATCACGCTGCCGGGGTGCGCCCCGGAGCGTGCCGCGCTGGTGGGGTGCCTCCCGGCGTTCTGGAGGCCGCCTGGGGCCGTCGGGTCTGTGGTGGCAGGGCTGGTGGGGAGGTTCCAGGCTTGGCAGACCGCCTTGTCGTTGGTCACCGTGAAAAGGCGCGAAATTTCCGGAAATTTCGCCTCATCCTGGCATTGGACGGCGTGATACAGCCCGAACTCGTGCGAGGTCAGCGCCCCGCCCACCGCGTCGGCGAGCGGGCGCAGCAGTTCCTCATGACCAGAGGCCAGCGCGTCGATCAGCGCGGGCGCCACCGCCACCAGCTCGGCGTCGTGCAGCGCCTCGGCCAGCACCGTGGCCACGTCGTCACCGCTCATCCGCGCCGTGAACGACTCGCCGAGCAGCGGATCGGTCGTCGGCACCCGGGCCGGGCTCCGGTTGTAGCGCTCCACCATCGCCTCGAACCGGTCCTTCACCCCCAGCGCCGCCACCGTGTCGGCCAGGTTCCGGTCGGCGTCGCGGTACCAGTCGACCTTCTCCGGCAGGTAGGAGTCGAGCACCATGGCCCGCACCCCGCCCGGATCCGCCTTGGCCGCCTCGACCATGACCCGCGTGGAGTAGCTGACCCCGAACAGGTTCCAGGCCGGGTAGCCGAGCTTCCTGCGCAGGTCCACGACGTCCGCGACGATCTCGCGCGTGTTGTAGCCGCGCAGGTCGATGCCGCGCTCGGCCAGCCGTTCCCGGCACTTGACGGCCCCCGCCGCCACGCCCGCCGCGCCGCTCTCCGGGCTGCGCAGCCGGTCGAGCATGGCCGCGACCGTCTCGGGACAGGTCAGCCGGGGCTCGGAGTACCTGCCGCCGCGCTGCTCGACCGTCACGACGTCGCGGTCGGGAAAGAGCTGACTCAGGAACCCGGTGAGCTGCAACGACGACGACGCCGGGCCGCCGCCCATGTAGACGATCGGGTCGGGCTTGCGCGCGGGATCCTGCGAGCGGCGCACGGCGTACCCGACCTTGATGGTACGGCCCGGCGCGTCCCTGCGTTCGGGAACCTCCAGGAACCCGCAGGTGGTGCCGGTGGGAACGGGGACGGGACAGGCGTCGGCGGCCCGGACGGCGGCGGCCGGAGGGGGGACGCTCAGAGCGAGCGCGATCACGACCCTGATGATCACAGGTCGAGCCTAATAGTCTGGGGCCGTGACGGAACCCCTTGTATCCAGGATGCGCGCCTTCGGCACGACGATCTTCGCCGAGATGAGCGCGCTGGCCGTGCGGACCGGCTCGATCAACCTCGGCCAGGGCTTCCCCGACACCGACGGCCCCGCCGCGATGCTCGACCGCGCGGTGGAGGCGATCGCGGCGGGCGCCAACCAGTACCCGCCGGGTCCGGGCGTGCCCGATCTGCGGCACGCGGTCAGCGAGCACCGCGCGGCCCACTACGACCTGGCCTACGACCCCGACGGCGAGATCCTGGTGACCGTCGGCGCCACGGAGGCGATCGCCGCGAGCGTCCTGGCCCTGTGCGAGGCGGGCGACGAGGTGATCGCCTTCGAGCCGTATTACGACTCCTACGCCGCCTCGATCGCCCTGAGCGGGGCCCGCCTGGTGGCGGTGACACTCCGCCCCGTGGACGGACGTTTCACCTTCGACCCGGACGAGCTCCGCGCCGCCGTCACCCCGCGCACCCGCGCCATCCTGGTCAACTCCCCCCACAACCCCACCGGGACCGTCTTCACCCGCGCCGAACTGTCCGTCATCGCCGACCTCTGCCAGGAACGCGACCTGACCGCGATCACCGACGAGGTCTACGAGCACCTGACCTTCGACGGCGTCGAGCACATCCCGCTGGCCACCTTCCCCGGCATGCGCGAACGCACGGTGATGATCTCCTCGGCGGGCAAGACGTTCTCGGTCACCGGCTGGAAGACCGGCTGGGTCTGCGCACCCCCGCCGCTGCTCACGGCCGTGCAGACGGTGAAGCAGTTCCTCACGTTCACGGCCGGCGCGCCCTGGCAGTTGGCGGTCACCTACGGGCTGCGCCACGAACTGGACTGGGTCGCGGCCCTGCGCTCCGGCCTCCAGGACAAGCGCGACCGCCTGATGGAGGGCCTGGCCTCGGCGGGCTTCGAGGTCCTCCGGCCGGCGGGCACGTACTTCGTCCAGACCGACATCCGCCCCCTGGGCTTCACCGACGGCCTGGAGCTGACCCGCAGGCTGCCGTCGCTGGCGGGCGTGGTGGCCATCCCGACCCAGGTCTTCTACGACCACCCGGAACGCGGCGCCCACTTCGTCCGGTTCGCCTTCTGCAAGAAGGACGAGGTCATCGACGAGGCGGTATCCCGCCTGAAACGCCTCACCAAACCCCCAACCAGCCCCACCTCGTCCGCGCGATGTCAGCGGGGAGGGTGGGTCAGGTGATGATCTGGACGGGGAGGCGGCGTTGGCGGACGGCGCTTCGGACGGCCTTGGCCAACTGGGCGTGTTCGGCGGCTCGGGCTGAGGAGGCTCGGTAGGCCAGGCCGATCGTGCGGCCGGGGGCGGGCGGGGTGAAGCGGCGGAGCGCCAGCCGTACCCTCTTGCCGGTTTCGACCGGGACGGCGGACTCGGGCAGGAGCGTCACGCCCAGGCCGCCCGCCACGAGCTGCACGAGCGTGGGCAGGCTGGTGGCGTAGGTGGTCGCGGTGGCGCGCGCGCCGACCTCGCGGCAGACGTCGATGGCCTGTTCGCGCAGGCAGTGGCCCTGGTTGAGGAGCACGATGTCGAGGCCCTTCAGGGCCGCGCGGCCGAGCGGCTCCTCGCTCGCGGCGAGCGGATGATCTTCCGGTACGGCCAGCAGGAAGTCCTCGTCGTAAAGCGGTTCCTCGACCAGCCCGGTCACCTCGGTGGGCAGCGCGAGCAGCACCATGTCCAGGCGGCCCGCGCGTACCTCCTCCAGGATCGTCTCGGTCTTGGCCTCGTGGACGGTGAGCTTGAGGCGGGGGAAGCGCTTGGCGAACATCGGCAGCAGGGCGGGCAGGACGTAGGGCGCGACCGTGGGGATGACGCCCAGGTGGGCGGGGCCGCTGAAGGGCGCGCGGTTCTGGGCCACCTCGCCCATGAGGTCGCCGACCGCGGCCAGGACGCGCCGCGCGTGCTCGGTGACGCGTTCTCCGGCGGGGGTCAGCAGCACCTTGCGGGTGGTCCGTTCCACCAACTGCTGGTCCAGGACCTCCTCCAATGCCGCGATATTTCCGGACAAAGTGGGCTGGCTGATCCGGAGCGTGCTCGCCGCCTCCCTGAAGTGGAGGTGCTCGGCCACCGCCAGGAACGCGCGGAGCTGAGCCAGCGTCGGCATGGGCTCACTGATAGGGAACACCTCTCGGATTGGTCCGGCTGCGTGATTTCTCGGATCAATGCTAGATGCGCCAACCTGGGCCCCTGACCACCGCGTTTATCGAAGGAGACCGGACTTGCTCACCGTCGGTGACCACTTCCCCGAGTACGAACTCACCGCCTGCGTCGACCTCGACCCCGAGAAGGCGTTCGCCGAGATCAACCACAAGACCTACGAGGGCAAGTGGCGCGTGGTGTTCTTCTGGCCGAAGGACTTCACCTTCGTCTGCCCGACCGAGATCGCCGAGTTCGGCCGTCTCAACGAGGAGTTCGCCGACCGGGACGCGCAGGTGCTGGGCGTGTCGGTGGACTCCGAGTTCGTGCACCACGCCTGGCGTAAGGACCATGAGGACCTGCGCGACCTGCCGTTCCCGATGCTCAGCGACATCAGGCGCGAACTCTCGGCCGAGCTCGGCATCCTCGGCTCCGACGGGGTGGCCCAGCGTGCCACGTTCATCGTGGACCCGAACAACGAGATCCAGTTCACGATGGTGACGGCGGGTTCGGTCGGCCGTAACGTCAAGGAGGTCCTGCGGGTCCTGGACGCGTTGCAGTCCGACGAGCTGTGCCCGTGCAACTGGAACAAGGGCGAGAAGGGCCTCGACGCGAAGGCGCTGCTGGGCGCATGAGCATCGCGGCGCTGAAGGAGGCCCTTCCGGCCTACGCCAAGGACACCAAGCTCAACCTCGGCTCGGTCACGACCACCTCGTCGCTGACCGACCAGCAGCTCTGGGGCACGATGCTGGCGTGCGCGCTGGCCGCCAGGTCCGGCCGGGTCATCGCCGAGGTCTCGGCGGAGGCGGCGCGGAACCTGTCGGAGGAGGCGTTCACCGCCGCCAAGTCCGCCGCCTCGATCATGGCGATGAACAACGTGTACTACCGGGCCACGCACCTCATCGGCGACGAGACGTACGCCACGCTGCCCGCCAAGCTCCGGATGACCGTCATCGGCAACCCGGGCGTGGACAAGGCCGACTTCGAGCTGTGGTGCCTGGCGGTGTCCGCGATCAACGGCTGCGGGCGGTGCATGGAGTCGCACGAGCAGGTGCTGCGCGGGTCGGGGCTGCCGCGCGAGCAGATCCAGGAGGCGCTGCGGGTGGCCGCCGTGGTGGCCGCCACCGCCGCCACCCTGGAGGCCGAGGCGGCCCTGCTCCCCGTCTGACCTGCCCCACAGGAACGGGACGCCCCCGCCGGGCGTCCCGTTCCGCGTTCCCACCCCGGGACGCGCAGCCCAATGCGCGGGGCCACGCGCGCCGAGCCACACGAACAGCACGGCGCGCGGAGGCGCTCGGGCAGGCAAGGAGACGGTGGGAGCCGGGGTTGGGTGAACGGGTGGTGGGAGGGGGGTGAATTATCCAGGGCGGTTGGATAATGCCTCTTCTCCGGCGGAGGGGACGCTCCTTACGCTGCCGAACATGTCTAGACAATTAACGTCATTGTGGCAAGCCATCGTGCTGCTCTTGGCGGTCGCGGCAGGGGTGGCGCTGTGCGCAGGCCCGGCCTCCGCGCACCTCACCCGGCAGCACGCCGAACTCGTGGTGGCCACCTCCAACGGCGTCACCAGTGGACGGCTGATCGTCCACCGTGACGTCGTCAGCCCGGAACGTGCGGGCGCCTGGGCCTCCGCGCTGCTCCCGACGCCCTGCCCGGTCAGCGCCCACGGCGTGGCCGGTGACGGTGGCGGGGTGCCGGGGGGAGTGGTGGTCGAGCTGGCCTGGTCGTGCGCCGTGGACGCGCTGGACCTGGCGCCGCTGCTGGACCGGGGCGGGTTCACGGAGGTGATCGCCGAGTTCGACGGCACGGCGGCCAACGTGAACGCCGCCGCGCCGGTGATCGACGTGACCGGCGCGCACGCTCCGGTCCGCGCCGTGTGGCCGGTGGCCGTGGGCGTGCCGGCCGCCGTGCTGATGCTCGCGCTCCTGGGTCTGGTACTGCTGCGCCGTACCGGAAACCGGGCCGGGAGCGGTGCGGGAAGCAGCGCGGTTGGCCAGGCCGGACGGCGGACGTGGCGGACCAGGGCGGCGGTCGCGGTCACCGTGAGCGTCGCGGTGCTCGCCCCGCAGGCGGCCATGGCCGCCGCGCCCGATCCCGTGCGGACCACCACCGGAGACCTGGAAACGGCCAACCCGGCGACGCCCGACCCCGCGAAAGCAACGGCAGAGGCAACGGCTACGCCCGAGCCCAGCGCGAGCAGTGCCGACGCCGCCGGGACGCTGGCCATGACCACGGCCGACCCCAAAGCCGGTCAGCCCGTGACCTTCAGCTACTCCACCGACCGGGTCAACGCCCTCAACTGGATCGGCATCTACGGCCCCGGCGAGAAGCCGGGCGTGGTCGCCTCCCGGGTGTGGGTGCGGGCGCCGCTGGGTTCGGGCACGGTGTCGATCCCCACCACCGCGCTGGGGGAAGGCTCGTGGACCGCCTACTACATGTTCGACGACGGCTACGAGGCGCTGAGCGCCCCGGCGACGTTCACGCTGGCCGGTGCGAGCGCCGACGTCGTGACCGTCACGGGCACGGTGTTCAAGGACAGGAACGGCAACGGCGCCAAGGACCGCGGCGAGACGGGCTTCCCCCGCGTCTCCGTGACCGACGGCGCCAACTGGGCCACCACCGCGGCCGACGGCACCTACAGCATCCAGGTGAACCGCAACCGCCGCGAGACCGACCTGGTCTACGTCGTCTCCCCCGACGGCTACGAGCCGGTGCTGCGCGAGGACTACATCCCGCGCTTCTTCCGCCAGCTCGACCAGCAGACCGGGGTCGACTTCGCCCTGGTGCCGACCAAGGCGGCGGCCGACCCGAAGGAGAAGTGGCTGATGGTCTCCGACGTCGAGGTGGGCAACCGCAACGACGAGGAGTACAAGAACGCCGCCCCGCGCTGGACCGGCCAGGTCAAGGCGATGTCCGAGGTGGACGGCGCCACGCTGACGATCACCACGGGCGACCTGACCGTCACCGACTACGCCGACGCCGCACGCCGCCAGGGCGGCTACGACCTGCTCAGGAACGGCCTGCGCGACGGCAGGCTGGGACACCCGTTCTACCCGGTGATCGGCAACCACGACATGGGCGGCACCGCCACCTCGGTCGGGTACGGCGGCAGCCTGGAGTACTGGCGCCGCAACGTCGGCCCCGAGTGGTACAGCTTCGACCGCGACGGCCGGCACATCGTCGTGCTGGAGGACAACTACGACACCCGCGGCCTGGCCCCGCAGCTCCAGTGGCTGCGTGAGGACCTGCGCAGGCACGCGGTGGGCAAGCAGGTGTTCGTGTTCGCGCACCGGTCGCTGTTCACCCGCTGGGGTCCGGGCGCGGGCATGCAGCCGACGGTGGACGAGCTGGCCAAGTACGACGTGCGGATGTTCGCCGCCGGGCACAACCAGCAGGCCGAGTACCGCCGGGGCGCGTTCGCCCGCTCCGTCGAGGTCAACAACATGGGCATGTACGGCATCGACGCCGCCCGGCCCGACTACAAGATCCTCGACTTCAGCGCGATCACCGGCAGGGACAAGGGCTACGTCACCGGAGTGCACCGCCAGTTCGGCGTCAACGACGACGTCTCGCTGGTGAGCCCGGCGAACGGCAGCGTCCACGGCAAGAAGGCGGGCGTACCGCTGGAGATCTACGCCGAGGACGACGGCCGGACCCCGGAGCGAGCCGAGCTGACCGTGCGCTTCAAGAACGGCAGGGTCGTCTGGAAGCGGGAGCACCTGCGCTTCGGCGAGGAGACCAGGCCGAGGGGCATCGTCAACTGCTACAAGGGCGAGTCCTGCCCGAAGGCGCACGTGTCGTGGACGCGGGCCGGCGACCGGATCGACGGCCTGCACCCGGGCTCCTACACGGCCGAGCTGACCGTGAGGGACAGCAAGGGCAAGCCGTTCCCGAAGGTGCGCACCGCCTTCGAGGTGCGTCCGGACTCGCACGTCTCGCGGCCCGAGCCCAAGGGCGACTGGCTACGGCAGGGCGGTGACGAGCAGGGCCGCTCGGCCTCGGCCGACAATCCGGGCGCCACGCTCGACCTGCGGTGGGCGGCCAACACTGGTGAGCAGTTCCATCTCAACGGGGCCGCCGTCTCGGGTGGCAGGGTGATCGTCGCCTCGCAGGCGTTCGCCTCGCCGTACAGCATGATGCTGGCCTACGACGCGCGCACCGGGCGCGAGCTGTGGCGCACCTACCTCGACGGCGACGCCGAGTCCTTCCCGACCGTGCACGGCGGCAAGGTCTACCTGACCACCGGTGTCGGGCGCGTCTACGCGCTCGACGAGCGGACCGGCAGGGTGGCGTGGGAGACCATCGACGCGGAAGAGGTCAAGCAGGGCACCGTGCGGCGTTACGGGCGCGCGGGCGGGCCGGTCAGCGTGTTCGACCTGCCCGACGGCCGCGCGGTCGCCGTCTACCACGAGTGGGACGGGGTGCGCTGCCGCGACGCCCGTACCGGCGAGCGGCTGCCCGGCGGTTTCAACGCGCCGGTGGCGTGGGGCGAGTTCCACAGCACCGCGATCAGGAAGCCCGGTACGACCGTCGCGTGGCTGCACTCGGGCTCCAGCCAGTCGCTGATCTCGATGGACCTGGCCACGTGCAAGCAGGTGTCCAGCGTGGACACCGGCGGCGACATCTACTCGCAGTCCTCACCGGTGTTCAGCGAGTCGGGGCTGGTGACGACGACCGCCTCGGGCACGCGCGGGCACGGCGCCGACGGCGCGGTGCGCTGGCACGCCAAGGTGGGCACCTCCGCGGTCTGCGAGTACGGCCCGCCGCCGGTGACCAGCCCGGCGACCTGGGGCGGCCTGGCCTATGTCGCCAGCCAGGACGGCATGGTCCGCGCCTACGACAGCGCGACGGGCAAGACGCTGTGGGAGACCCCCACCGGTTATCTGCCGGGCGAGAGCCCGATGGAGGACCCGTGGCGTTCCGGCACCTCGTGCAAGGCCAACGGCCCCGGCTCACCGGCGGCGCACGCGCTGGCCACCGAAACGACGGTCTACGCGGGCACCTGGGACGGCCGGGTCGTGGCGCTGGACCGGGCGACGGGACGGCAACTGGCCGCCTACGACCTGGGCGGCGGGGTCGCCTCGGCGCTGTCGGTGAGCGGGAACACGGTGTTCGCGCTGACCGACGACGGGTCGCTGCACGCGCTGGCGGCTAGATGACCAAGGGATTGGCTCGCCTGCTCGCGGTCGCGGGCGCGGTGGCGCTGATCCTGCTGGGGGCGGCGGGTCCGGGGTGGGCACACCCCTTCGGCCCGCCGCCCGTGGCGAAGATCCGCGCGGACGGCCCCGCCGTCGAGATCACCTGGTCGGCGGCCGACGACGACATCGCCGCCCTGACCAAGGCCGTCACCGACGTAGACGGATATTTCCGTCATGGCGTGACGGTACGGCAGGGCCCGGCCGACTGCCCGCTGACCGAGGTCCATACCGAGGCGCTGGCCACCACCGGCGCCGTGCTCCGCTTCGGCTGCCCGCGACCGGCCGACGAGCTTCAGGTGCGCGTCACGCTGCTGCAGGACCTCAACCGCGCCTACCGCACGGTGTCGGTGACGCCGTCGGGCTCGGGCGCCCTCCACACCGCCGACGCCCCCGCCCATCCGGTACGGCTCAGCGGCGCCGCCGCCCCGATCGCCGCCACGTCGTTCACCGCGGACCTGCCGTCGCTGATCGACCGGTTCCTGCCGCTGGCGCTGCTGGTGGCACTGGTGGCGGGTGCGGCCCACGCCTGCGCCCCCGGCCACGGCAAGACGCTGACCGCCGGGTACCTGCTCGGCGGCCAGGCCAGACCCATGGACGCGGTGCGGCTGGGCGGCGTCGTGGCGCTCATGCACACGGTGTCGGTGGGGGTGCTGGCGGTGGTGTGGTGGCTGGCCGTGGACAACGCGCCCGACCTGGGGGCGGTGACCCGGTGGCTGCAACTGGCCGGGGCGGCGGCCGTGGTGGCGGTGGGCGGCGGCCTGGTCTACCGCCACCTGAGAAACCAGAGCCACGGTCATGGCCACGGTCATGGCCACGGTCATGGACACGGCCACGGTCATGGGCACGGGCATGGGCATGGGCATGGGCACGGCCGCGGCTTCGGTGCTGGTCAGGCCGATGGGCAGAGCCGTGATCAGGGCCATGGGCACGAGGGGTCGTTGCTCACCCGGCGTGGTCTGGTCACCCTGGGCGTGTCCGGCGGCCTGCTGCCCTCGCCCTCGGCGTTCCTGCTCCTGCTGACCGGCCTGCTGTCCGGCCGGGCGTTCGTGGCGCTCGTGCTGGTCGCCGCCTTCGGGGTCGGCATGGCGCTCACGTTGTCGGCGGTCGGGCTGGCCGTACTGCGTGGGCGGGATCTGCTCGGTGTGGCGACCCGTCACCGCTGGACCCGCCACCTGCCGCTGGCCGCCGCGCTGCTGGTCCTGGCCGGCGGGTTGGGCAGCACCGCACTGGCCGCGATCGACCTGGTCAGAGCCGGGTGACCGCCGCCGTAGGGAGCCGCCAGCGCTGGGCACGTGGCACCGCGCGGTGCCGTCAGGGCTGGGTGAGCGGGGGCAGCGCGGCCGTGGCCTCGTCGTCGGTGGCCCCGGTGGCCTGGAGCAGGTCGACCACGATCGAGCGCAACTGCGCCAGGATCACGTCGGCGGAGAACCCGAGCCGGTCGGGTCGCTGCCGGGCCGCCACCGCCAGCAACGCCTGCCTGGCGAGCTGCGGCTCGCGCCCCGCCCCGAGCTCCAGTTGCAGCAGCAGCGCCGCCTCGGACACCTCCCGCAACGAGGTGGCCAGCGTCGTCGGCAGCGGCGTGGTCTCGCCCAGCGCGGCCAGCGTACGGCGGGCCAGCACCCGCGAGTTCCGCAACGCGTGGTCCACGGGCACCGCGGCGCTCTGGTAGCGGCTCAGCCGGGCGCGGCGGTGCCAGTGCAGCGGCGAGATCGTGGCGATCTCCCGGCTGGTCTCCAGCGCCTGCTCGAACTCCTCGATCACCGCCTGGGTGCCGCGTGCCTCCTCCAGCGCCTCGGCGGCCAGGTCCGCGTCCCGCGTCTCGATCGCCGCCGCGCACTTCTCCAGCACCGTGGACAGCGCGTCCAGCACCCCGGAGGCGTGCTTGGCGGCGATGGCGAACGGGCTGGCGGGCAGCAGCGCCACGGCCGCGATGCCGACGACGCCGCCGGTGAGCGCGTCGAGCATGCGGTCCAGGCCGCCGGTGTCGCCGGGCGGCAGCAGGGTGGCGACCAGCACGGCAGAGGACCCGGCCTGCGCGACGAACAGCGCGCCGCTGTTCAGCAGGACCGCGGCCGACATGGCGAGGCCGACGACCAGCGCGATCTGCCACGGCCCCGACCCGATCCAGGAGACGAGCAGGTCGCCCACGCCGACGCCGAGGCTGACGCCGACGACGAGTTCGACGACCCGGCGCAGTCGTTGCCCGAGCCCGACGCCGACGCAGATGAGCACGGCGATGGGCGCGAAGAACGGGCGGGCGTGGCCGAGGAGCTGGGTGGCGATCACCCACGCCAGCGCCGAGCCGACCGCGCACTGCGCCACCGAGGGAGCCATCAGCCCGAACGTGCGCAGCCGTTCCCGCATGTGCTCGCCGAGCTTCGTACCCACTCTCCCCACCTTCGCGGATCTTTGTGACGTTAAGGTCACGCCTGGTCAGCCCATTCTGGTCAGCATCTCCGCGGTGACCTCGTGCTCCAGCGAGCGACCCGCGGCGAACCTGGCGATCTCGCCGGTCACGATGTCGCCCAGCCGCCGGTAGCACTCCACGGTTCCGGCCGCCTGGTGCGGGGTGAGCAGGACGTTCGGCAGCTCCCTGAACGGGTGGCCGATGGGCAGCGGCTCCTCGTCGAACACGTCGAGGGCGGCGTCGACGCGGCCGGTCTTCAGCTCGGCCAGCAGCGCCTCCTGGTCCACCAGCCACGAGCGCGCGGTGTTGACGAGCATGGCGCCGTCCGGCATCAGCGCCAGCTCGCGCGCGCCGATCATGTGCCGGGTCTCGGGCAGCACCGGCGCGTGCAGGGCCACGACCTGGCTGGTGGACACCAGCTCGTCCAGGCCGACGGACGCCTCGTGGTAGGGGTCGTGCACGATCACCTCGGCGCCGAGCGCGCGTACCAGCTCCATGTAGGCGCGGCCGGTGCGCGACGCGCCGACCACGCCGATGCGGCAGCCGAGGATCTCGTGCCGGGGCGGCGTCAGCGACGCGGCCTCCCACGCGGCGCCGGAGCGCAGCGCGTGGTCGAACCGCTGCACCCGGTACAGCAGCGCCAGCGTGAACGCCAGCGACGCCTCCGCCACCGACCTGGCCATGCCCGCGCCCGCCTGGGTGACGCGGACGCCGCGTGCCCACGACTCCTCGGTCACAAAGGGCTTTACGGTCGCGCCCGTATGGGCCAGCAGGCGCAGTTCGGGCGCCAGGTCCAGCAGCTCACGTCCGAGCGCGGGCGCGCCCCAGCTCGTCACCAGCACCTCCGTGCCCGGCAGCGCGGCGGGCAGACCGGCGTGGTCGTCCACCAACCGGACGTCGCCGAGCGCCAGCAAGTGCTCGGGGTTGGGGAAGAACCGGGCTCGAAGGGCAGGGGAAGCGCTTACCGTGATCCGCATGCCTCAGCACTCTACGGTCAGGCGTCCAGGAACTCCTCGACGGCCTCCAGGAAAGCGGGCCGCGCCGAGGTGTGGATCAGGTGGCCGACGTCGATCGTGACCAGCCGGGCGCCCGGGATGAGCCGGGCGACGGGCTCGGCCCTGATCTGGCTGCTGGGACCGCCCGACAGCACCAGCGTCGGCGCGCTGACCCGGGCGAGCTGCCCGGCCCACGCCGGGTCCGGGTTCAGGAACTGCCGCTCTGTCTGGAGCACCATCTCCCAGTCGTAGCCGGTGGAGCCGTCGTGGACCGGCGCGGGCCGCCCGGTCATGGGCAGCGGCGCGCCCGGGTCCTCCAGCACCAGCCGCTCGACCAGCTCGGGATGGCGCATCGCCAGGTGGAAGGCGACCATGCCGCCCAGCGAGTGCCCCACGACGATCGCCCGGCGCCCGTCGAGCAGCGCGGCGACGTCGTCGGCCATGTCCGGCAGCGCGTAGCTCCCCGGGTACCCGCTCTCGCCGTGCCCGCGCAGGTCGGGAGCCAGCACGTGATAGCGCCTGGCGAAATGCTGGATGATGCCGTTCCAGTCGTTGTGGTTGGCGGTCCTGCCGTGGAGCAGCACCATGAGGGGCGCGCCGGCCTGGCCCTCCTCCCGGTAGACGATGGTCAGCCCGTTCGCGGTGGTCTCGCGCATCATGCGGCGACTCTACCGACGCCGCGCCCACCGGCTTGCCGTACATCGGAGGCCGACGTCGGCAGACATTGCCCATGAAGGCCGCCGAACCGCTCGGCTAGCGTCGCCTGCGTGGGGGAACGGCTACTCATCGCACTCGGCGGCAACGCCATGACCGGCCCGGACGGCAGCGCGGCGCCCGAGCACCAGCGCGCGGCGGTCGAGGAGGCGATGCGGCACGTACGCACGCTGCTGGAGGCCGGCCACCGGGTGACCCTCACCCACGGCAACGGCCCCCAGGTCGGCAACCTGCTGCTGAAGAACCAGCTCGCCGCGGCCGTGGTGCCGCCGGTGCCGCTGGACTGGTGCGGCGCGCAGACCCAGGCCACCATCGGCACCCTGATCATGAACGCGCTCGGCCCCCGCGTCGCCACCGTCGTCACCAGGACGCTGGTCGACCCCGAAGACCCCGGCTTCGCCGACCCGGTCAAGCCCATCGGCCGCTACTTCACCGAGCAGGAGGCGCGCCGCTTCGAGAAGCTCGGCCAGACCTGGCGCGCCTTCGGCAAGGGCTGGCGCCGGGTCGTGGCCTCCCCGGAACCGCTGGAGATCCTCGACTCGGGCGCGGTGACCGCGCTGATGGACGCCGGGTTCACGGTCGTGGCCGCGGGCGGCGGCGGCGTGCCGGTGGCACGGCAGCCCGACGGCGCCCTGGCCGGCGTCGAGGCGGTGATCGACAAGGATCTGGCGGCGGCGCTGCTGGCGCGGGCCGTACAGGCGAAGGTGCTGATCATCGCGACGGACGTGCCCCACGCCATGATCGGGTACGGCGGGCCCGCCCCCCGCCCGATCGGCCGGATTTCCGTGCCGGAGTTGCGTGTCCTGCACGCCGCCGGGCACTTCGCCGGGGGGAGCATGGGACCGAAGGTGGAGGCGGCGCTGCGGTTCGTCGCGGCGGGCGGGGAACGAGCGGTGATCACCTCGCTCCCCGAGATCGCCGCCGCCCTCGACGGAGATGTCGGTACACAAGTGGAGAAGGGGCAATAGATGCCGGACCCGATCGAGGTACGCAAGGTGCCGATCGAGAGCGTGACGGACGCCTCCGGGCTCGAACGGCTGATCGCGGACGGGGTGATCGAGGCGCCCCGGGTGCTCGCGGTGGTCGGCAAGACCGAGGGCAACGGCGGCGTGAACGACTACACCAGGATCCTGGCCGACCGGGCCTTCCGCGAGGTGCTGGAGCGGCACGGGCACCCGGCGCCCGACTCGGTGCCGCTGGTGTGGTCGGGCGGCACCGACGGCGTGCTGAGCCCGCACGCCACGATCTTCGCCACGACCGCGGACGCGCCCGCCTCCGACGAGCCGCGCCTGTCGGTGGGCGTGGCCATGAGCGAGGTGATCCTGCCCGAGGACATCGGCCGCCCCGCCATGGTGGAGAAGGTCGCGGCCGGCGTACGCGAGGCCATGAAGATCGCCGGCATCGACGACCCCGCCGACGTCCACTACGTGCAGACCAAGACGCCGCTGCTGACGCTGGCCACGATCACCGACGCCAAGAGCCGCGGCCAGGACACCGCGATCGAGGAGACGGGCCCGTCCATGGACCTGTCGAACGCCACCACGGCCCTCGGCATCGCGGTCGCGCTCGGCGAGATCGAGATGCCGTCGGAGGAGCAGATCTTCCGCGATCTGTCGCTCTACAGCAGCGTCGCCTCCTGCTCGTCGGGCGTGGAGCTGGACCGGGCGCAGATCGTGCTGGTCGGCAACGTGCGCGGCGTCGGCGGACGCTACCGCATCGGCCACAGCGTGATGAAGGACGCCCTCGACGCCGACGGCATCTGGGCGGCCATCCGCGACTCCGGCCTCGACCTGCCCGAGCGGCCGCACCCGTCGGACCTGGGCGAGCGGCTGGTCAACGTCTTCATGAAGTGCGAGGCCGACCCGTCGGGACGGGTGCGCGGGCGGCGCAACATCATGCTCGACGACTCCGACGTGCACTGGCACCGGCAGATCAAGGCCACCGTGGGCGGCGTGGCGGCGGCGGTGACGGGCGATCCGGCGGTGTTCGTGTCGGTCGCCGCGGTCCATCAGGGCCCCTCGGGCGGCGGCCCGGTGGCGGCCATCGCCGACCTGGGCTGATCTTCCCGGTACCCACCACGATTTCATCGCTCAGGCACGCAAGCGTGCACGAATCTTGGGGTCGCTCCTCCGTCTGGTCAGCATTCTCACACCTGACCGGAAGGAGCACCCCCCATGAGACGGATCGGCGCCGTCCTCTGCGCGCTCACCCTGGCGTCAGCCGTGCCCGCGGCCCCCGCGGGCGCGGCGGCGCCCGCCCCGCCGCCCGCCGTGCTGCGCGCGGCGATGGACGGCTCGGGCGTGGACACGCTCAACCCGTTCCTGGCCTTCTTCAACGGCGCCCTGGAAACGTTCGGCATGGTCTACCCGTCGCTGAACTCCCTGGCTCCCGACGGCACGCCGGGCCCCTACCTGGCGACCAGGTGGGAGCCGTCCGCGGACCGGCTCACCTGGACGTTCACGATCCGGGAGGGGCTGAAGTGGAGTGACGGGCAGCCCATCACCGCCGAGGACGCGGCCTGGACGCTCAACCTGATCATGACGGACGCGGTCGCGGGCACCGCCAACGGCTCCCTGGTGTCCAACTTCGAGAAGGTCACCGCCGAGGGACCGGCGACGCTGGTGATCAGGACGAAGGCGCCGCAGGCGAGCGTGCCGTACGTGAGCCACCCGATGAGCGGCATCCCCATCGTGCCCAAGCACGTCTGGGAGCCGCGCGCCAAGAACCTCAAGGACGTCAAGAACGACGAGTTCCCGCTGGTCGGCTACGGCCCGTGGACGCTGACGGAGTACAAGCAGGAGCAGTACGCCAGGTTCACCGCGAACAAGGACTTCGTGCTCGGGCCGCCGAAGTTCGACCAACTGGTGCTGCAGAGCTTCAAGTCGGGCGACGCGGCCGTGGCGGCGCTGCGCAGCGGCCAGATCGACTACAAGGCGGGCGTCAACCCGACCCAATTCAAGGCGCTGCAGGCCGATCCGGCGATCACGGCGGTGCGCACGGTCGGCAACGGCTGGATGGGCCTGGAGATCAACCACAACGCCCGCACCCGCTCGGGCAAGAAGATCGGCACCGGCCACCCGGCGCTCGGCGACCCGGCGCTGCGCAAGGCGATCGCGCTGGCCACCGACAAGCAGACGCTGGTCACGAAGGTGATCGACGGCGTGGGCCGGCTCGGCCAGGGCTACCTGCCGCCGGCCTGGCCGCAGTGGTTCTGGACCCCGGCCCAGCCGACCCCCTACGACCCGGCCCAGGCCAACAAGGTTCTGGACGAGGCCGGCTACACCAAGGGCGCCGACGGCGTGCGCACCGACCCGAAGAGCGGCCGCCCGCTCGCCTTCCGCCTCGGCATCCACTCCGACGACGCGGCCGACGCCGCCATCTCCGGCTACCTGACCGGCTGGCTGAAGGAGATCGGGATCAAGCTGACGATCCAGTCGCTCAGCATGAGCGCGCTCAACAGCGACCTGGCCAAGGGCGACTGGGACCTGCTCATGGACGCCTGGACCACCGGGCCCGACCCCACGTACCTGCTGGGCATCCAGAGCTGCGGCACGCTGCCCAAGGACGACGGCACCGGCGGCAACACCGACTCCTTCTTCTGCGACGCCACCTTCGACGAGCTGTTCAAGAAGCAGCTCACCACGTTCGACCAGGCCGAGCGGGCCAAGGTCATCGCGAAGATGCAGGAGATCCTGTACGCCGCCAACGTCAACCAGATCTACTACTACGGCGACGGCCTGGACGTGGCGCGCAAGGACACCGTCACCGGCCTCACGCTCGGAAAGCCGGACGCCTCCGGCGTCTACCCGTCGCAGACCGCGTTCTGGAGCTACCTCAGCGCCACCCCCGCCAAGGCGACGGCCGCGGCCAAGGCCGAGGGCTCCGGCGGCGGGGCGGCCTGGATCGCCGGCGGCGTCGTCCTGGTCGTGGTCCTCGGCGGCGTACTGGTCTGGCGCCGCCGCGCGGGCGGGGCCGACCGTGAGTAAGCACCTCGGCAAGAAGGTGGCCGCGGCCCTGGTGAGCTTCCTGGTCACGCTGGTCATCGGGTTCGTGATCTTCAGCCTGATGCCCGCCGACCCGGTGCGTACCCTCACCAGGGGCCGCCCCACCAGCGAGGAGCAGCTCGCCCAGATCCGCGTCCAGCTCGGACTCGACGAGCCGGTCTGGTACCGCTTCCTCACCTTCGCCGGTGACACGCTCCGCGGGGAGCTGGGCTTCTCCTGGCAGTTCCAGTAATCGGTCTCCTCACTGGTGGCCGAGCGCATCGGGCCGACGCTGCTGCTCATGGGCGCGGCGGCGGTGATCTCCATCGCGCTCGGCCTCTGGCTGGGCGTGCACAGCGGCTGGCGGCACGGCACGGCCTTCGACAAGCTCGCCTCCGGCGCGTCGCTGACGCTGTGGTCGGTGCCCACGTTCTGGCTCGGGATGATCCTGCTGGTGCTGTTCAGCGGCTGGTTCCCCAGCGGCGGCATGTCCGACCCGTCGCTGGCCGCCACCGGCCTGGAGCACGTGCTGGACGTCGCCCGGCACCTGGTGCTGCCCGCGCTGACGATGGTGCTGGTGGTCTTCGCCCAGTACGTGACGGTCATGCGCGCCTCGATCATCGACGAGCTCGGCAGCCCGTACCTGCTGACCGCCCGCGCCAAGGGCCTCACCGACGCCGACGTGCGCAGGAAGCACGCGGTGCCCAACGCGCTCCTGCCCTCCGTCACGATGATCTTCATGCACCTGGGCACGCTCGTGACCGGGGCCATCACCGTCGAGGCCGTCTACTCCTGGCCGGGGCTCGGCTACCTGACCTACGAAGCTCTCAAGATCCCCGACCTGCCGCTGCTGCAGGGCACCTTCATCATCTTCAGCGCGAGCGTGATCCTCATGAACCTGCTGGCCGACCTCGCCTACCGCTTCCTCGACCCCAGGGTGCGGGTCCCGTGAGGCGCTCGGGCCTGTGGGGGATCGGCGTGCTGGCCGCCTTCGCCCTGCTGGCGCTGACCGCGCCGCTGCACATCGGCGCCGACCAGCTCGACGTGGTCAGGGTGGACGGCCCGCGCCTGGCCCCGCCCAGCGCCGCCTACCCGCTCGGCACCGACCTGGCCGGCCGGTCGATCCTGCACCTGGTCATCTGGGGCAGCCGCGAGTCGCTGAGCATCGGCCTCATCGCGACCGCGCTCACCGTCCTGCTCGGCACCGCCGTCGGCCTGCTCGCCGGCCATTACCAGGGCCGCGTCGGCCAGGCGCTGATGCACGTCACCGACTGGTTCATCGCCCTGCCCAGCCTGCCGCTGGCCATCTCGCTGTCGGCCGTGCTCGGCCAGGGCGCCGCCTCGATCACGATCGCCATCGCCGTCACGTCCTGGACCGCCACCGCCCGCCTCGTCCGGGCCCAGACGCTCGCCGTGGAGGCCAGGCCGTTCATCGAACGCGCCAGGGCGCTCGGCGCGGGCAACCGCCAGGTGATGATCCGGCACGTGCTGCCCAACGTGATGCCGCTCGTGCTCGTCTCCAGCACGCTCACCGTCGCCTCGGCCATCCTCGCCGAGGCCACCCTGACCTTCCTCGGCCTCGGCGACCCCACCAGCGTGACCTGGGGCTCGATGCTGCAGACCGCCTTCTCCGGCGGCGCCGTCACCGCGGGCGCCTGGTGGTACCTGATGCCGCCCGGCCTCGCGATCCTGCTCGTCGTGCTCGGCTTCACGCTGACGGGCCGCGCCGTGGAACACCTGCTCAACCCCCGGATGGTGCAGCATGCTTGAGGTCCGCGACCTGCGCGTCGCCTACGGGGGCACGCCCGCTGTACGCGGCGTCAGCTTCACCCTCGAACCCGGCAGCACTCTCGGCGTGGCCGGCGAGTCGGGCTGCGGCAAGTCCACCATGGCGCTCAGCCTCCTGCGCCTGCTGCCCGCGACCGCGAAGGTGAGCGGCGAGGTCGTCTTCAAGGGCGAGAACCTGCTGACCGCCCGCTGGGCCCGGCTGCGCGCGGTGCGCTGGTCGGCCGCCTCGGTCGTCTTCCAGGGCGCGATGAGCGCGCTCAACCCGGTACGCACCGTCGGCGAGCAACTGTGCGAGCCGATCCTGCTGCACGACGCCGTCACGCGAAAGCAGGCCACGCGGCGCGCGCAGGAGCTGATGGACAGCGTCGGCCTGCCGCCCGAGCGGCTGCGCGCCTATCCGCACGAGTTCTCCGGCGGCCAGCGCCAGCGCATCATGATCGCGATGGCGCTCGCCTGCCGCCCCGACCTGATCATCGCCGATGAGCCCACCACCGCCCTCGACGTGATGGTCCAGGCGCAGATCATGGACCTGCTCGCCGGCCTCGTGCGCGATTCCGGCATCGCCGTCATCATGATCAGTCACGATCTGTCCGTCCTCGCCCAGCTCTGCGACACCCTCGCCGTCATGTACGGCGGGCGCATCGTCGAACAGGGCCCCGCCCGCCAGCTCATCGCCGACCCCCGCCACCCCTACACCAGGGCCCTGGCCGGCGCCTTTCCCGCCATCGGCGACCCCGCCTCCCGCCGCAACCCCACGGGCCTGCCCGGCGACCCGCCCCGCCAGGCCGAGCTGGGCGACGGCTGCGCGTTCGCGCCCCGGTGTCCCGACGCGGGGGCGGCCTGCCGTACCGGGGAGGTCGTGTTGTGGCCGAGCGGACCCGCGCGCACCGCGGCGTGCGTGCGCGTGCTGGAAGGAGAGCCCCGTGCTTGAGGCCCGCGAACTGAGCGTCGTCCACCCCGCGCGCGGCGGCCGCCCGCCCGCGCGCGCCGTCGACGGCGTCAACCTCCAGGTACGGCCGGGCGAGATCGTCGCCCTGATCGGCGAGTCCGGTTGTGGTAAGAGCACGCTGGCCAGGGCGCTGGTCGGCCTGGTTCCTCCCACGGCGGGCCAGGTCCTGTACCAGGGCGCGCCGCTCGACCCGCGGCGTCTGCGCGCCTTCCGCCGGCGGGTCCAGCTCGTCCTCCAGGACCCGGGCGGCGCGCTCAACCCGCGCCAGAACGTCTTCGACGCCGTCGCCGAGGGTCCCCGGCTGCACGGCGAGAGCGAGGGACTGCGCGAGCGGGTGCGCGGTGCGCTCGCCAAGGCCGGGTTGCGCCCGCCGGAGGAGTTCTACCGCCGCCATCCGCACGAACTGTCCGGCGGCCAGCAGCAACGCGTGGTCATCGCCGGCGCGCTCGCCCTCGACCCCGAGGTGATCGTCGCCGACGAGCCCGTGGCCTCGCTCGACGCCTCGGTGCGCGGCGAGATCCTCAAGCTGATCCTGTCACTGCGCGACGAACTGGGCCTGTCGGCGCTCGTCGTCAGCCACGACCTCGGCCTGGCCTGGAACATCGCCGACCGGGTCGCGGTCATGTACCTGGGCAGGATCGTCGAGACCGGCACCGTCGAGGAGGTGCTGCAACGACCCCGCCACCCCTACACGCGGGCGCTGCTGTCGGTGCTGCCCGGCTCGCCGGAACGGATCGTGCTCACCGGCGAGCCGCCGGACCCCACCCGCGTGCCCACCGGGTGCCGCTTCCACCCCAGGTGTCCCATTCGTGTCTTTGGATGCGACATGATCGATCTGCCCGTCCTGTCCCCGGCCGATTCCGTGGCCTGTTCGGAGGTACCCCAGTGAACCGCCTCATCCCTCCGCCCGCCCTGCGCCCCGGCGACCGCGTCGCCGTCATCGTCGCCTCCAGCCCGTGCAACCAGGACAAGCTGGCCGGCGGCGTCGCGGCGCTCAAGGCGTTCGGGCTGGAGCCCGAGGTCTTCGACTCCGCGCGGGCCGCCGGGACCGCGTTCGACTACCTGGCCGGCGACGACGCCCTGCGCGCCGCCGACCTCACCAGGGCGCTGGCCGACCCCGCGTACGCCGGGGTCATCATGGCCGGCGGCGGCTACGGCGCCCAGCGCACGCTGGAACTCGTCGACTGGTCGCGCATCGACCCGGGCGCGCCCAAGGTCGTGGCCGGGTACTCCGACGTCACCGCGCTGCTGGAGGCGCTGGCCGTCAAGCTCGGCTGGGGCAGCTTCTTCGGGCCGATGGTGGCCTGCGACGCCTTCCACGAGGGGGTGGGCTCGTACGCCTTCGATCGGCTCATGGCCATGATCACCACGCCGGTGACCGAGCTGCGCTTCGCCGGCGCGCACACCATCGTGCCCGGCGTGGCGGAGGGCGTCACCGTCGGCGGCAACGCCAGCCTGCTGGCCGCGAGCGTCGGCACCGACACCTCGCTGCCGGCCGAGGGGGCCATCCTCTTCCTGGAGGACGTGGACGAGTACACCTTCCGCCTCGACCGCATCTTCACCCAGCTCCGCCGCTCCACCTACACCGACGGGGTGGCCGGGATCCTGCTCGGCACGTTCACCGAGTGCGGCGACCCGGGCGACGTGGAACGGCTGCTCGCCGACCGGTTCGGCGACCTCGGCGTGCCGGTGCTGGCCGGGGCCGACATCGGCCACAACGTGCCCATGCAGACCTACCCCATCGGCGTACCCGCCAGACTCGACGCCGACGCCGGGGTGCTCACCCTCCTCAAACCCGCCCTCGCGTAACGAGCCGCGCCCTGCAGCGCCCTGCAGCGCCCTGCAGCGCCCTGGTGTGACCTGGTGCGGCCTGCCGCAGCAGGGCGCGGCAGGGCGTAGCCTCGTGGGTTGTGCCGAGCATTCCGCAGCCTCTCGTACCCGATGACGACGGCAGCGCCGACGACGCCGTCGCCGCCGCGCTGTCCGCCCATGCCGCGGGGGAGGCCGACCCCACCCAGGTGCTGTCGGCGCTGAGCGGCGCGCGGCTGCTGGTGCCCGTGGTGGCGTTGCTCACCTCCTCGGAGGTGGGCGAGCACGGGCTCAGGCAGGAGAAGGAGAGCGAGATGGCGCTGCCCAAGCTCGTCGGCCAGGACGGCCGCGAGGCGGTGCTCGCCTTCACCTCCGCGCGCTCGCTGGCCCTGTGGCGGGCCGACGCGCGTCCCATCCAGGTGAGCACGCTGGACGTGTGCAGGGCGGCCGCCGCCGAGAAGGCCGCCGCCGTGGTGGTGGACGTGGCGGGGCCCGTCTCGTTCGTGATCGAGGGCGAGGTGCTGGCGGCGCTGGCCGCGGTCGCCACCGGCGCCACCCCCGAGGGCGTCACCGTCGCCCGCCTCGAACCCGCCAAGCGCGCCCGCCGCTGGCCCTGGCGCCGCGACTGACGCCTTTCGCCTGTGCGGGGCGGGCCCGCCTGGCTACCCTCGGAGGGTGGGCGGCCTCCTCCTCGCGCTGAGCGCGCTCGCCGGCCTGCTCTGGGGCGGGTACGTCAGAGCCATGGCCGCGGGGTTCGAGGCCGAGCCCGCCGACACGCGGGCCGAGGCCAGGCGGGCGTTGGTGAGGTGGCCGCGTTATCGGGTTCCGCCCTGGCTCGAGCTGGCGGCGGCCGTGGTCTGTCTGCTGGTCGTGTGGCGGGCGGGCCTGCCGTACCTCTTCTTCGCCCTGGTCGGGATCGCGCTGGCGGTCGTCGACTGGCGTACCTCGCGGCTACCCGACGTGCTCACGCTGCCCGCCTACCCGCTGCTGGCGCTCACGCTGCTGCCCACGGGCGAGGTGGCGCGGGCTCTGGCCGGGGGGCTCGCGCTCGCCCTCCTGTACGGCGTGCTGTGGTTCGTCCGGCCGAGCGACCTGGGCCTCGGCGACGTCAAGCTGGCCGGGCTGATCGGCATGGCGACGGCCGCGCTCGGATGGGAGCAGTGGGTGGCCGCGGCGCTCGGCGGGCAGGTGCTCGGCGCCCTGTACGCCGTCTGGCTGCTGGCCACCAAGCGGGGCGCTCGCGACACCCAGTTCCCGTTCGGCCCGTTCATGCTGCTCGGGGCGCTCGGCGCGCTGTGTCTCGGCAACTGAACACCGACATCAGCACACTGCCGCTCATGGAAGACTTGGGGGCATGTTGCGCTGGTTGACCGCCGGAGAGTCCCACGGCCCCGAACTCGTTGCCATCATGGAGGGCCTGCCGGCCGGGGTCGAGGTGACCACGGCCGCCATCGACGAGGCGCTGCGCCGCCGCCGCCTCGGCTATGGGCGCGGCGCCCGGATGAAGTTCGAGCAGGACGAGGTGACGATCGTCGGCGGCGTGCGCCACGGCCGCACCATGGGCAGCCCCGTCGCCGTCCGCGTCGGCAACACCGAGTGGCCCAAGTGGGAGAAGGTCATGGCGGCCGACCCGGTCGACCCGGCCGACCTGGAGGGCATGGCGCGCAACGCCCCCCGCTCGCGCCCGCGCCCCGGCCACGCCGATCTGGCCGGCATGCAGAAGTACGGCTTCGACGACGCCCGCAACGTCCTCGACCGGGCCAGCGCCCGCGAGACCGCCGCCCGGGTCGCGCTCGGCGAGGTCGCCAGGCGCTTCCTCAAGCAGTCGCTCGGCGTCGACATCGTCAGCCACGTCACCGAGATCGGCGGCGCGCGCACCCCGTCCGAGATCCTGCCGGGCCCCGGCGACCTCCAGCGCATCGACGACGACCCGGTCCGCTGCTCCGACCCCGAGGGCAGCGCCGCCATGGTCGCCGTCATCGACCAGGCGCACAAGGACGGCGACACCCTCGGTGGCGTCGTCGAGGTCCTCGCGTACGGCCTGCCGCCCGGCCTGGGCAGCTACACCCACTGGGACCGCCGCCTCGACTCCCGCCTGGCCGGGGCCCTCATGGGCATCCAGGCCATCAAGGGCGTCGCGGTCGGCGACGGCTTCGAGACCGCCCGCCGTCCCGGCTCCCGCGCCCACGACGAGATCGAGTACACCACCGAGGACGGCGTCCGGCGCATCACCAACCGCGCCGGCGGCGTCGAGGGCGGCATGACCAACGGCGAGATCCTGCGGGTCAGCGCCGCCATGAAGCCCATCTCGACCGTCCCGAGGGCACTGGCCACCATCGACGTCCTGACCGGCGAGGCGGCCAAGGCCCACCACGAGCGCTCCGACGTCTGCGCGGTCCCGGCCGCGGGCATCGTGGCCGAGGCCATGGTCGCGCTGATCCTGGCCGACGCGGCGCTCGAGAAGTTCGGCGGCGACTCCGTGGAGGAGGTCGCCCGCAACCTGTCCGGCTACCTGTCGTCGATGGTGATCAAGTGAGCGAGAGCGAACCCATGACCCGCGCCGTTCTCATCGGCCCGCCCGGGTCGGGCAAGTCCACGCTCGGCCGGCTGCTGGCCGAGCGGCTCGGCGTCGGCTACCGCGACACCGACGAGGACGTCGAGGCGGTCGCCGGCAAGCCGGTCGGCGACATCTTCGTCGAGGATGGCGAGGAGCGCTTCCGCGAGCTGGAGTTCGAGGCCGTACGTGCCGCGCTGGCCGGGCACGACGGCGTGCTGTCGCTGGGCGGCGGCGCCATCCTGCGCGAGGACACCCAGGAACTGCTCGCCGGGCACCCGGTCGTCTACCTCCAGGTCGGGCTGACCGACGCGGTCCAGCGGGTCGGGCTCGCCTCGGCCAGGCCGCTGCTGGTGCTCAACCCGCGCAGCCAGCTCAAGAAGCTCATGGAGGCCAGGCGCCCGATCTACGAGCGGCTCGCGGTCCTCACGGTCGCCACCGACGGCCGCGAGCCCGCCGAGCTGGTCGAGGAGATCGCCAAGGGGCTCGGGGCATGAGCGCGAGCAGGATCACCGTCAAGGGCGAGAGCCCCTACGACGTCGTCGTCGGCGCCGGGGTGCTCGGCGAACTGCCCGGCCTGCTGGGCGAGGGCGTGCGCACGGTCGCCGTCGTGCACCCGTCGACGCTGCCGGAGATCTCCCGCCCGGTCTGCGCGGCGCTGACCGAGGCCGGCTACGACGTGGTGGCGCTGCCGGTGCCCGACGGCGAACAGGCCAAGACCGTCGAGGTGGCGGCGGGGCTGTGGTCGGCGCTCGGCCGCTACGGCGTCACCCGCTCCGACGCGGTCGTTGGCGTGGGCGGCGGCGCGACCACCGACCTGGCCGGGTTCGTGGCGGGCACGTGGCTGCGCGGCATCAAGGTCGTGCTGGTCCCGACGACGCTGCTGGCCATGGTCGACGCCGCGGTCGGCGGCAAGAACGGCATCGACACCCCCGAGGGCAAGAACCTCGTCGGCACCTTCCTGCCGCCCGCCGGCGTGCTGTGCGACCTGGCGACGCTGGCGACGATGCCGCGCGCCGACTACGTGGCGGGGCTGGCCGAGGTCATCAAGGGCGGGTTCATCGCCGACCCGACGATCCTCATGCTGGTCGAGGACGACCCTGAGGCCGCCACCCGCCCCGACGGCGAGCACACCCGCGAGCTCATCGAGCGCAAGATCCAGGTCAAGGCCGACGTCGTCGGCGCCGACCTGCGCGAGGCGGGCCTGCGCGAGATCCTCAACTACGGCCACACGCTGGCCCACGCCATCGAGCGCCACGAGCACTACCTCATGCGTCACGGCGAGGCCGTGGCCATCGGCATGACGTACGCCGCCGAGCTGTCGCGGCTGGCCGGCCGGGCCGACCTCGTCGAGCGGACCAGGAGCATCCTCACCTCCGTGGGCCTGCCGACCGGCTACCGCGCCGACGCCTGGCCGGAGCTGCGCGAGCACATGCGCATGGACAAGAAGAACCGGGGCGCCAAGCAGCGCTTCGTCGTCCTGGACGATCTGGCCAGGCCGGGGCGGCTGGAGGATCCGGCCGAGGAGCTGCTGGCCGCCGCGTACAAGGAGATCGCCCGATGATCTACGTGCTCAACGGTCCCAACCTGCGCCGCCTCGGCACCCGTGAGCCCGACGTCTACGGCGCCGAGACCTTCGCCGACCTGATCGCGCTGTGCCAGGCCACCGGCCGCGAGCTCGGCGTCGAGGTCGAGGTGCGCCAGACCGACGACGAGGCCACGATGATCGGCTGGATCCACGAGGCGGCCGACGGCAAGATCCCGGTCGTGCTCAACCCGGCCGCCTTCACCCACTACTCCTACGGCCTGCGCGACGCCATAGCCCAGCGCACGGCGCCGCTGGTCGAGGTGCACATCTCCAACCCCGCGGCGCGGGAGGAGTTCCGCCACAACTCGGTCGTGGCCGGTGTGGCGACCGGCACGATCGCCGGGTTCGGGCTACGCTCCTACGTCCTCGCCCTGCACGCGATCATGGAGATGGCAAGCAAGTAATGCGGCACTACGGCTCTTTCGTCGCGCTCGGCGACAGCTTCACGGAGGGTCTGAACGACCCCGGCGCCAACGGCCACTACCGCGGCTGGGCCGACCGGGTGGCCGAGCGCCTCGCCGTGGACAGCCCCGCCTTCCGGTACGCCAACCTCGCCGTCCGCGGCAGGCTCATGGACCAGATCGTCGCCGAGCAGGTCCCGGTCGCCGTCGAGATGGCCCCCGACCTGGTCAGCCTGTGCGCCGGCGGCAACGACCTGCTGCGCCCCGGCAGCGACCCGGACGCGATGGCGAAGAAGCTCGCCACCGCCGCCCGCGCCCTGCGCGCCGCCGGCGCCGACGTCCTGCTCTTCACCGGCGTCGACCCGCGCGACACGCCCCTGATGCGCCACATGCGCGGCAAGTTCGCCGTCTTCTACCTGCACGTGCGCTCCATCTCCGACCTGTACGGCTGCCGCCTGGTCGACCAGTGGTCCATGCAGGGACTGCGCGACTGGCGGGCATGGAGCCCCGATCGCCTCCACATGAACGAGGACGGCCACCGCCTGGTCGCCGCCCGGGTCCTGGACGTGCTCGGGGTGCCGTTCGACGAGTCGTGGCAGAGGGAGTGGCCCCAGCGGGCGGTCGATCCGCGGGCCAAGCGCCGCGAGGACGCCCAGTGGATCAGGGAGCACCTCGTCCCCTGGGTCACCCGCAGGCTCCGCGGAACCAGCTCGGGCGACGGCGTCCTCCCCAAGCGCCCCGACCTGACGCCTTGGTCGTAGGGCGGCGAAAGCCGATCAAAAGCGCCGGCCCCTAGATTCATCGCCGTCGGGACTGGAGAACCAGGGCGCGGACGCGTCCTGGCTCACCCGTGCTGACCGAGGGAGGGTGGTGGCGGCGTCGGGGCGGACGCCGCCATCATCACGTTCAGCCCGAAACCCCTCCGGCACCCTCATGCCTCTGGAGGCGCCTTGCCTCGCCGCGTGCCGGCGGTGGGCCGTGACGGTGGGGACCACGTCCGACGTGAGAAGCGATCCCCCCGATCTGCGCCCGCGCACGACGGCGGGTGGTGGTGGGGGCGGCCTGCCGTAACGGATGGAAAGCTCTTGAGCGGCAGAAGCGACCTCAGGTGCCGGAGAGACGTCTGAGGGCGGCGCGGGGAACGGCGGGGTCGGTGGTGCGCCAGAAGGGGGGCAGCGAGCCGAGGAGGAAGCCGCTGTAGCGGGCGGTGGCGAGGCGTGGGTCGAGCACCGCCACCACGCCCTTGTCGTCCATGGAGCGCAGCAGGCGCCCCGTCCCCTGGGCGAGCAGCAGGGCGGCGTGCGTGGCCGCCACCGTCATGAAGCCGTTGCCGCCGCGCGCCTGCACGTGCCGCTGGCGGGCCGAGGTCAGCGGGTCGTCCGGCCGGGGGAACGGCACGCGGTCGATGATGACCAGCCGCAGCGAGGGCCCGGGCACGTCCACGCCCTGCCAGAGCGACAGCGTGCCGAACAGGCAGGTCGGCTCGTCCTCGGCGAACTGCTTCACCAGCAGCATCGTCGAGTCGTCACCCTGGCACAGCAGCGGCACGTCCAGCCGGTCGCGCAGCGCCTCGGTGGCGGCCTTGGCGGCGCGCATCGAGGAGAACAGCCCCAGCGTGCGCCCGCCGGCCGCCTCGATCAGCTCGGTGATCTCGTCGAGGTACTGCTGCGGCAGGCCGTCGCGGCCGGGCTGCGGCAGGTGCTTGGCGACGTAGAGGATGCCCGCGCGCGGGTGGTCGAAGGGCGAGCCGACGTCCAGGCCGTTCCAGCCCTTGTCGCCGCTCAGGCCCCACTGGCGGGCCATGCCGTCGAACGTGCCGCCGAGGGCGAGCGTGGCCGAGGTCAGCACGACCGTGCGCTCGCCGAAGAGCTTGTCGCGCAGCATGCCGCCGACGTTGAGCGGCGCCACGCGCAGGATGGGCGGGCGGCGGTCGGTGCCGTCCTCCAGCCAGACGACCTCGGCGCGGTCCTCCTCGGAGGCGTGGCCGTAGGCCTCCAGCATGCGCACGGCGGTGTCGTGGACCTCGTCGAGCGCGGTGAAGGCGGCCTTGCGCTGTCCGGCGCGTTCCGGGTCGTCCTTGTCGGCGCCGCGCGGGCCCATCGCGGTGACGCAGCGCGCGGCCGAGTCGCGTACGAGCGCGAGCGTCAGGCCCAGCACCTCGGGCAGTTCGTCGATACGGCCGGCGGGCGCGGCGGCCAGCAGCGCCTTGAGGTCCTCGCCCGCCTCCATGAGCTGGTCGGCGACCGGCTGGTCGATGAGGCGGGCCACGCGGCGCACCGCCAGCGACACCGACGCCTCCGACAGCTCGCCGGTGACCACGGAGGTGACCCGGTCGACCAGCTCGTGGGCCTCGTCCACGACGACGACCTCGTGCTCGGGCAGCACCGGGATCTCGCCCATGGCGTCGATGGCCAGCAGCGCGTGGTTGGTGACGACGACGTCGACCTCGCCCGCGCGGGCCCTGGCCATCTCGGCGAAGCACTCGGCGCCGCTCGGGCAGCGCTGGGCGCCCAGGCACTCCTGGGCGCTCACCGAGTACTGCCGCCAGGCCTGCTCGCTGACGCCGGGCACCAGCTCGTCGCGGTCGCCGGTCTGGGTCTCCTCAGCCCACTCCTGGATGCGCTGGACCATCCGGCCGGTGGCGCTGACGTCGCGCGGGTCGAAGAGCTGGTCCTGCTCGTCCTCTTCCGGCCAGCCCGCGGTGGCCTTGTAGCGGCACAGGTAGTTGCGCCGGCCCTTGAGTATCGCGAACGACGGCTCGTGGGGCAGCTCCTTGGCGAGCGTCTCGGCCAGCCTGGGCAGGTCGCGGTCGACGAGCTGGCGCTGCAGCGCGATGGTGGCGGTGGAGACGACCACGGGGGAGTCGGTGCCCATGGCGTGCCGGATCGCGGGGACCAGGTAGGCCAGCGACTTGCCGGTGCCGGTGCCCGCCTGGACGGCCACGTGCTCCTCGGTGTCGATGGCCCGCTGGACCGCCTGCACCATCGTGATCTGACCGGCTCGCTCGCTCCCTCCGAGAGCGGTGACGGCGGCGCTGAGAAGCTCTTCGACTGGGGGGAGATGGGAGTCCGGCACCCCACAAAGCTACCGGCATTTCCGGGGTAGTCGGGGAGTGATCGAGCGGACGCATCCCGGCGTTACCGAACCGGTCGGGCATCTCGCATGGCACACTTGCGGTCGGAATCCCAACCGGTCAAGAAAGATCTTCCTATCGTGATCAGAGGGGGTTGCGGTGGGTTTGGGTCGGCCGGTTCAGTAGGGTTTTCCGGGGTTGAGTGGACGAATAAAGGCTGGTTAAAGCAGTATGTCTGCCATGTCGGAAGTTGTCCCGTTGCCGTCGTTCGGCGAGGTGTTCTTCGATGCGCGAGGTCAGGAGCGCTGTCTCCGGGTCACCTGGCATGAGGGAACGCTCGTTCTCAGCCTGTGGCGTGGGGAGATGTGCACGGCCTCGTTCCGCATGCCCATGGACGACGTCGGGCGCCTGCTCGACACCCTCGACGAGGGTTTCGCCGAGGCGACGGGCGAGCAGCCCGCCGTGCCCGCGCACGACCCCGAGGTGATCCCGGGCACCGGGCAGTACCACCGCCCGCCGGACAGCGGGCTCCCGCAGCCGCCGCACTACGCCCAGCCCGACGAGCGCCCCACCGCGGCGCTGTCGCCCAACGACGTGCTGGTGGCCAGGGGTGCGCCCGCGCCGCCGGACAAGCTGGTGGCCTCCTACGACACCACGCCGCCGCGCGAGATGCCCATCCCCGGGTACGGCGAGCAGCGCCCCGCCTACAACGAGCGGCAGCCCGCCTACAACGAGCAGTACACCGAGCAGCAACCCGCCTACGGCGAGCGGCAGTCCGCCTACAACGACACGCCGCTGTACAACGACACGCCCGCCTACGGCGACCAGCAGCACTACGGCGGCTACCAGGCCGAGCAGACCCAGCCGGTCAAGCAGCCCTTCACCGGCCCGCAGTACGTCGAGCCCGCCGCCCAGGCCGACCCGTTCTACCAGTTGCCCGGCACCGACTCCCGCGGGCGGCAGGCGCCGCTGAGCACCGACCCGCTGGGCTTCCCCTCCCAGGCCGCCGAGCCCTATCAGCAGGCCGCGGAGCCGTACCAGGCCGAGCCGTACCAGCACGGCGCCGAGTCCTACCAGCAAGGCGACGGCTACCAGCAGGGCTACCAGCCGCGCAGGCAGTACACCCAGCAGCCGGACCCCTACACGACCGGCCAGCACTCCTACCAGCAGCCGCCGCCGCCCCAGCGTGAGCGCAGCCAGGGCGCGGCCGGGCTCGGCACGCCCATGCACGGCATCCCCGGCGCCGGCCGCCGCGCCCAGCAGGACTACCACTCGGGCGACCACCAGCCCTACCAGGCCCCGGCCAACCCCGTGGACCCGCTGCTGGCCATGAGCAACCCGGTGCCGCCGCACCAGCCGGAGCTCGACATCACCCGGCCCTACGTCGGCGACCCGATGTTCTCCACGGGTGAGCGGCTGCGTCCCGAGCAGCAGTACGACGACAGGGGCGAGCGCCGCGAGTGGTGATCCGCGCCGCGTGGGGGCAAGATCCGAAATAGTCTCCTGATCGGGCATCATGCGGTGTGACACCGCCTGGCCCCTAGGAGGCTTGCGTGAACCCGGAGATGGCCCTTCGCCTGCTGCTCGTCGCCGCGGGCGCGCTTCTGGTGGCCGCCGTCGCCAGGCGCAGGGGCTGGCCGGCGCCGCTGCTGCTGGTGGTGGCCGGGCTGATCGCCTCGCCGCTGGTGCCGGTGGTGGCGCTCGACTCCGAGATCGTGCTGCTGGTGTTCCTGCCGCCGCTGCTGTACTCGGCCGCGCTGGACAGCTCCTACCTGCGCCTGCGCGAGGTGACCAAGGCGGTCGCGCTGCTGTCGGTCGGGCTGGTGCTGTTCACCATGGTCGTGGTCGGGTACGTGGTGCACCTGCTGGTCCCGGCGCTGCCCATGGCGGCCGCCTTCGCCCTGGGCGCGATCATCGCCCCGCCGGACGCGGTCGCCGCCGTCGCCGTGGCCCGCCGGCTGGGGCTGCCGCGCCGTACGCTGACCATCCTCATCGGCGAGAGCCTGTTCAACGACGCGACCGCGCTGACCGCCTACCGGGTGGCGATCGCCGCGGCCACCGGCAGCGTCTTCGAACTGTCCGGCGCGGTGGGGCAGTTCCTGTACGCGTCGGTGGTGGGCGTGGTCATCGGCGTGGCGCTGGCGCTAGCCTTCGGGTGGGTGCTGCCCCGGCTGCGGGACGCGCTGGTCGAGAACACGATCATGCTGCTGATCCCGTTCGCCGCCTACCTGGCCGCCGAACTGGTCCACGCCTCGGGCGTGATCTCGGTGGTGATCGTCGGCCTCTACCTGGGTGGCAGGATGCACCGGCAGGGGTTCGGCACCCGGCTGGTCGCCGCCGGCGTGTGGAAGGTAGTGGACTTCTTCCTGGAGACCATCGTCTTCGCGCTCATCGGGCTGCAGCTCACGCACGTGATCCCGAAGGAGTACACCGGCTGGCAACTGGCCTGGTACGCGCTGGCCGTGTTCGCGGCGACGGTGGTGGCCAGGTTCGTCTACGTGTTCCCCACCTCGTTCCTGCAGCAGTCCCGGCCGGCCATGCCCAACGTGGTGATCGTGGGCTGGGCGGGCATGCGGGGTGTGGTCTCGCTGGCCGCCGCCTTCGCCATCCCGGCGGGGTTCGAGGGCGCCGATCTGATGATCTTCCTGACGTTCACGACGGTCATCGGCACGTTGCTGGTCCAGGGGCTGACCTTCCCCACGCTGATCCGCCGCCTGAGGGTCACCAGCGAGAACGAGGTCTACGAGGACAACCTGGGCGAGGCCGCCGCCAAGCAGGCCGCCATCCAGGCCGGCCTCGACGCCCTGAACAGGCAGCTCCCGCCCGACGACGAGATGGACGAGATCACCCTGGACGTGGTCGGCCAGCTACGCCAGAAGACCGAGCGGCGGGCGATGTCAGCGTGGGAACGGCTCGGCGGCGGCACCGCCCAGGACGGCTCGGAGACGCCGAGCGCCCTGTACCGGCGGCTGCGCGGCGACATGCTGGTGGCCGAGCGCGAGGTGTTCGTCAGGCTGCGCGACGAGCGCCGCATCGACGACGAGGTGATGCGCAGGATGATGGCCGAACTGGACTTCGAGGAGGCGATCCTGGAGCGCTAGGCGCACGGGTCGGCGTAGGGGAGGTCGTCGCCGACGTACGCGCGCCAGTCGGCCCGCGACAACGGCCGCTCCATCCGCTCGCACAGCCTGGGCAGCGCCCGCTCGGCGCTGACCGGCAGGTCGCGCAGCGTCCCGTCGTAGCCCAGCACCCGCAGGTCGCCGCCGGGCAGGAAGGCCATGCGCGGCGCCGCGTCCCGGTCGTCCATCTCGGGGCGGGTGGCGGCCACGGTGCGGGCCGCGCCGAGCTGCCGGCCGGTGTCCAGGTCGAACGCGGTCACCTGCTCGTCGTGCGCCAGCACCAGCGTCCTGCCGTCGGGGGAGAAGATCGCCCCGCGCACCGTCCCCGGCACCTGGAACACCTGCCCGGTCGGCCGCCACGTGGTCGCGTCCCACAGGGCCACCCCGCTCCCGCCGTACGGCGAGGCCCCCCGCCGCCCGGCGCGGTCGAGCACCATCCACAGCCGGGCGACCGTCCCCGGCCCCGACGTCCTGGGCAGGACGCGCATGGTGGCCAGGTCGATCACGTCCACCCGCACCGAGTCCCCCGCCAGCAGGTGGCGCCCGTCGGCGCTGAAGGACAGGTCCTCGGAGGAGACCGGGCCGAAGATCTTGACGATCCTGCGCTCGCGCACGTCCACGACCGCCACGTTCCCGGTGCCCGGGTAGTCGCCCGACCAGACGAAGCCGATGGCCACCCACCGCCCGTCGGGGCTGAAGACCATCCGCCCCATGCCGTCGGCCAGGCTCAGCTCCGGATCCGGCCGCCTGACGACGCCCGTGCGGCGTCCCGTCGCGGTGTCCCACACCTGGATCTGCTCGGAGTGGTCGTTGGGCACCGCGGAGAGCAGGGTCCGGCCGTCGGGGCTGAGGGCGAGGTCGGGTTCGAGGCCGAACGTCAGCTTGCCGAAGGCTTCCACCGCCGGGCGGGCGGGCGTGAACGACGGCAGCGTCCACGACCTGGCCTGCGAGCCGACCAGCCCGACCGCGGTGCTCCCGTCGGCGGTCATGCGCAGCAGCGTGGCCCCGGCGGGCGGCGCGCTCCCCGCGGCCGTGTACGGGGCCAGGTCGTAGACGGTGACCTGGCCGCCGTCGTCGAGCAACGTCAGCCGCCGGCCGTCGGCGCTGAGCGCCGGGCGCTGGGTGAGCGGCGCGGTCGTGGTGAACCGCATCAGCCTGGCCCCGTCGCGTACCCGCCACAGCGTCACGACGGACGGCGAGGTCACCACCACGCCGTAGTCGGACAGGTGGCTGAGCGTCACCATGTACGCGCCGTCGGCGGAGAAGCCCGCGGTCTGGGCGGGGCCGGGGAAGTCCCGCACGCGCCTGCCGTCGGCGAGGCTGACCAGCGAAAGGTCGTCATTCCTCGACACCGCCGCCATGGAGCCGTCCGGCGTGATGCCCGCCACCCTGCCCGGCAGCCCGTGCCGCAGCTTCCTGGCCGCGCCCGAGGGCGGCTCGCGCACGGTCCCGGCGTCCCCGTCCACGGCGAACCGGTCGCCGGGCCCCAGCTCCTGCGGCGAGGTCCCATGCCGGGTGAAGTTCTGCGCCGCCCTGCTCCACAGCCCGTAGAACGGCCCGCCCTGGTTGGCGGTGACCTCCAGGTAGCCGCCCGCCGGGCTGAAGCGCAGCGACCCCGGCGTGTTGGCGCCGGTGGAGAGCGTGTTCTTCGAGCGGTCCCGCGCCACGAGCCTGCCCGTGCGCAGGCTCCACAGCCGGATCCGGCCGTTGGCGCCGAGCGCGAGCGTGTCGCCGTCGGGCGACAGCGCCGCGCGGAACGGCCCGGCACCGACCCCGCCGAACTCCCGCCGCACCGCGCCGTCGCGCACGTCGTAGACCCGCACCCGGTCCTCTCCCGCGCTCACCAGCAGCGAGCCGTCGTGGCTGAGCGTCCGTCCGGTGTTGGTGAGCAAAGGATCCTTGAAGGTGTGCGTCTCGGGCTGGGCGAGCGAGCTCAGCACCGCCGCCTTCGCCTCGGGCACGGGCGAGATCCGGTACGCGGCCGCGCTCAACGCCATCGCCCTGGCCGGATCGCTGCGGCGCAGCCCGTCGGCCTGGAGCGCCACCAGCCTGGCACGCTCGGCGGCCCGCTGGTCGGCGAGCCGCTTCTCACTGGCCTGGCTCAGCCGCGTCTGCTGCCAGGCCAGCACGCCCGCCACCAGCGCGGTGACGGTCAGGACGGCCACGCCGCCGGTCACCACGCGCCGCCGCCTGGCCCGGCTTCTCGCGTGGCTCGCACTGGCCGCGAGGAAGGACTGCTCGGTGGCGTTGAGCGTCAGGTGGCCGGGAAGGGGGTGGTCCAGGGCCTGGCGCAGGGCCGTACCTTGGAGGAGGTCCTCGTCGCGGCGGCCGTGCTCCGACCAGCGGCGGGCCGCCTCGCCGAGCCTGCGGTGACGGGCCAGGGCCGCGCGGTCGCCGGCCACCCACTCGTGCAGGCGGGGCCAGGCGCGCAGCAGCGCGGGGCGGCCCATCGAGACGCCGCCTTCGCCGCGCTCGATCAGCCGGGCCCGTTCGAGCTCGGCCAGCACGGGCTCGGTGGCGGGGCGGCCGTCGAGCAGTTCGCCGAGCGTCGCCGAGCGCGGGCTCTCCTCGCCCTCGCGGACGTCGACCAGGCGCAGCAGCACCTGCCTGGCCACCTCGCGGTCGGCGGCGGGGAGCGCGGCGTAGACCTGCTCGGCGACCTGGCCGAGCGCGGGCTCGCCGGCCAGTTCCTCGGGCGGGCGCACGCCGGCCGCGGCCCGCGCGCCCGAGGCCATGAGCGGCTCGCCGGCCATGGAGGCGCCGAGCAGCGCGGTGAGCAGGTCGTGCGCGCTGGGCCGCAGCTCCGGGTCCTTGGACAGGGCGGCGGCCACGTGCGGGCGCAGCGGCGCGGGCACGGGCGACAGGTCGGGTTCGTGGGTGAGCAGGCGGTTGATGACGGCGACCGTCGTCGGCGCGCCGAAGACGTCCTGGCCGGTGGCGGCGAAGCAGACCAGCGCGCCCCAGGCGAAGACGTCGGCGGCGGGCTCGGCCCGGCCGCCGGAGAAGACCTCGGGCGCCATGTACATGGGCGTGCCGGTCAGCTCGCCGGTCGAGGTCATCGACAGGCCCGCCGCGCGGGCGATGCCGAAGTCGATGACCCGCGGGCCGTCGGGCCCGAGCAGCACGTTCTCCGGCTTGAGGTCGCGGTGGACCACCCCGGCCTGGTGGATGGCGGCCAGCGCGGTGGCCACGCCGAGCGCCAGCCGGTGCAGCGCGTCGCCGCCGAACGGCGCGGCCCTGCGCAGGCTGGGCCCCGACACGAACTCGGTCACCAGGTAGGGCCGCGCGCCGGTCAGGTCGTGGTCGATGATGCGGGCGGTGCAGAAGGAGGCCACGCGCTGGGCGGCGCGTACCTCGCGCAGGAACCTCCTGCGCAGCGCGGAGTCACCCGACAGGTACGCGTGCAGGACCTTCACCGCGACCCGGTTGGCCGCCTCGTCGTACGCCTCGTACACGACCCCCTGGCCGCCGGCGCCCAGCCGGCCGGCCAGCCAGTAGTCCCCCAGCCGCAGCGGTTCCCCGTTCACCTACGGTTGGATGCGCGCTCAGCCCATCTGGTTGTCGACGTAGCACCACCGCCAGGTCTCGCCCGGCTCGAACGACTGGATCACCGGGTGGCCCTCGCCGCCCGCGTGCTTGCTGGCGTGGCGCGACGGCGAGGAGTCGCAGCAGCCGATGTGCCCGCAGGACAGGCAGCGCCTCAGATGCACCCAGCGGCCACCGGTCGCCAGGCACTCCTCGCAGCCCTCCGGCGTGCGCGCGGGCGGATCGCCGGCGTTGGAAAGATGTTCACAGATTGCCATAACCGAAATCGTAGGACTAGAAGCACATTCCAATTTGGCCGCACCTCTTGATCGAGCGCTTGGTGCAGTGGACTCTTTGCTAATCGGGGGCGGCGAAAGGAGCCCCTCGTGCTTGAGGTCCGCAACCTCGAGGTGGTCTACGACGACGTCATGCTCGTGCTGCGCGGCGTCAGCCTGAGCGTCCCGCCCGGCTCGATCGTGGCGCTGCTGGGCGCCAACGGAGCGGGCAAGACGACCCTGCTGCGCGCGCTGTCCGGCCTGCTCGACGTGCACGACGGAGAGATCACCAAGGGTACGGTCACCCTGGACGGCGTCCCGATCCACCACCTCAAACCAGCCCAGATCGTACGGCGCGGCCTCAGCCAGGTCATGGAGGGCCGCCGCATCCTGGCCGAGCTGACCGTCGAGGAGAACCTCAGGGTCGGCGGCCACACGGCCGCGGAGTCCCACCTCGACCGGGTCTACACCCTGTTCCCCGTGCTGGCCGAGCGCCGCAGGAGCGTCTCCGGCTACCTGTCGGGCGGCGAGCAGCAGATGCTGGCCGTCGGCCGCGCCCTCATGGCGGGCCCCGCCTACCTCCTGCTCGACGAGCCCAGCCTCGGCCTGGCCCCGGCGCTCGTGGCCCAGATCCGCGACCTCATCGTCGAGATCAACAAGCAGGGCACCACCGTCCTGCTGGTCGAGCAGAACGCCACCATGGCGCTGTCGATCGCCGCCCACGGCTACGTGATGGAGACCGGGAAGATCGTGATGGACAAGCCGGCCGCCGCACTGCTGGCCGACGAGGACATCAGGGAGTTCTACCTCGGGCTCGGCGCCGAGGGCGCGGCCAGGTCCTTCCGCGAGGTCAAGCACTACAAACGGAGGAAGAGATGGCTGTCCTGACCGTCGAGGACGTCGGCCTGTCCTTCGCCGGCGTCCGCGCCATCGACGGGGTCTCCTTCGAGGTCGGCCCCACCGAGCTGTTCGCGGTGATCGGTCCCAACGGCGCCGGCAAGACCTCGATCTTCAACGTCCTCTCCGGCGTCTACCGGCCCCAGCGCGGCAAGGTCGTCTTCCTGGAGACCGAGCTGCTCGGCCGCCGCCCCGACGAGATCGCCGCGATGGGCCTGGCCCGCACGTTCCAGAACGTCGAGCTCTTCCACAACCTCACCGTCCTGGACAACCTCATGCTCGGCCGCCACTGCCACTTCACGTACGGCACGCTGTCGGCCCTCGCCTGGTTCGGCCGGGCCAGACGGCAGGAACTCCAGGCCAGGGCCAGGGTCGAGGACATCATCGACTTCCTGGAGCTGGCCGCCTGGCGCCGGCATCCGGTGCGGCTGCTGCCGTACGGGATCCAGAAGCGCGTCGAGCTCGGCCGCGCGCTGGCGATGGAGCCCAGGCTGCTGCTGCTCGACGAGCCCGTCGCCGGCATGAACCTGGAGGAGACCGAGGACATGGCCAGGTTCGTCCTGGACATCCGCGACGAGCTCGGCATCCCGATCGTGCTCGTCGACCACGACATGGGCCTGGTCATGGACCTGGCCGACCGGGTGCTCGTGCTCGACTTCGGCCGCCAGGTCGCCCTCGGCACGCCCGCCGAGGTGCAGCGCGACCCCAAGGTCATCGAGGCGTATCTGGGAGGGACCGCGTGACTGTCACCGCACGACGCCTGGAGACGATCGTCACCCGTGTGAGGCGGCGGGCCGAGCGCACGCCCGCCGGCGTGGCCCTGCGGCACAAGGACCTCGGCGTCTGGCAGGAGATCACCTGGTCCGGCTACTGGCACCAGGTCGAGCTCGTCGCCCACGCCCTGCTGGCCCTCGGGGTCGAGCCCGGCGACCGGGTCGCCGTCCACTCCGAGAACCGCCCGGAATGGCTCTACGCGGATCTGGCCACGGTCGCGGTGCGCGGCATCACCGTCGGCCTCTACCCGACCAACCCGCCCGCCGAGGTCGCCTACCTGCTGGCCGACTGCGGCGCCCGCATCCTGCTGGCCGAGGACCAGGAACAGCTCGACAAGGCGCTGGACATCGCCGGCCTGGAGCGGATCATCTACCTGGAGCCGCGCGGCATCCGCGGCAGGTACGACGACCCGCGCCTGATCCACTGGCCCGACCTGCTGGCCATCGGCGCCGCCCACCGGGAGGAGCACCCCGAGGCGCTGGCCCGCCGCATGGACGAGGCGAGCGCCGAGGACGTGGCCACCCTCATCTACACCTCCGGCACCACCGGCCCGCCCAAAGGCGTCATGCTCACCGTCGGCAACATCGAGTTCGCGGTGCGCACGCTCGTCGAGGAGGGCGGCTTCACCTCCCCGCCGCCGTCCGAGCGCGACCTCATCCTGTCCTACCTGCCGCTCTGCCACGTCGCCGAGCGCGCCTTCACCGTCTGGTTCAACTCCGGCGCCGGCGTCCAGGTGAACTTCGCCGAGTCGATCGAGACCGTCCAGGCCAACCTGCGCGAGGTGCAGCCGACGATCCTGTTCGGCGTCCCGCGCATCTGGGAGAAGGTGCTGGCCCAGGTCAACATCAAGATCGACGCCGCCTCGCCGCTCAAGCGGGTCGTGACCCGGTTCTGGCTGCGCGTGGCCGACCGCGTCGGCGACACGCTGGTGCGCACCGGCGGCACGCACACCGCCGCCACCCGCCTGCTGTACGCGCTGGGCTGGGTGTTCTGCTACCGCTCGCTGCGCGAGCGCCTCGGCATGCGCCGGGTGCGCTACGCCGCCTCCGGCGCCGCCCCGATCGCCCCCGACGTGCTCAAGTTCTACATGGGCATCGGCGTGGCCATGCACGAGGTGTACGGCATGAGCGAGAACACCGCCATCGCCACCGCCAACCGGCCCGGCCGGGTCCGGCTCGGCACCGTCGGCGAGCCGCAGAACGGCATCGAGCTGAAGATCGACGAGGCCACCGGCGAGATCATGACCAGGCATCCCGGCACCTTCGCCGGCTACTGGGGCAACCCCCGCGCCACCGCCGACGTGCTCGACCCCGACGGCTGGCTGCACACCGGCGACGTGGGGGAGTGGGACGGCACCCACGTGCGCATCACCGACCGGATGAAGGACATCATCATCACCGGCGGCGGCAAGAACGTCGCGCCCTCCGAGATCGAGAACGCGCTCAAGGCCTCGCCGTACGTGAAGGAGGCGGTCGTCGTCGGCGACCAGCGGCCCTACCTCGTGGCGCTCATCGGCATCGAGTACGACACCGTGGGGGAGTGGGCGCGCCGGCGCGGCATCGCCTACACCACCTACCGCGACCTGTCCGAGCGGCCGGAGACGCGGGCGCTGGTCCAGGACGTCGTGCTGCGGGTGAACGAGCGCTTCGCCCGGGTCGAACAGGTCAAGAAGTTCGCCTTCCTGCCCAAGGAGCTCGACCACGAGGACGGCGAGCTGACCGCCACGCAGAAGGTCAAGCGCAGCGCCATCGCCAAGCTGTTCGAGGAGCTGGTCGAAGGGATGTACCGCGCGTGACGGGACTACTCGAGTCGATCATCAGGGGGCTGGGCAGCGGCTCGGTCTACGCGTTGCTGGCGCTCGGATTCGTGATCATCTATAAGGCGACCAGGGTCATCAGCTTCGCCCAGCCCTCGCTCATGCTGGCCGGGGCGGTCGCGGTCAGCTACCTGGCCGAGGTGACCGGCTTCTACCTCGCGGTGCTGCTGGCCGCGCTGCTCATCGCCGGCGTCGCGCTCGGCATCGAGAGGGTCGCGATCCGGCCCATGGTCGGCCGTCCCGTCTTCGTCGTCGCGATCATCACGCTGGGCGTGGACGTGGTCGTCCGCGTCGTCGTCAACGGCTTCATCGGCCGCGACGTGCGCCAGATGGGCGACCCGTGGGGCCTGCGGCAGGTGACGCTCGGGCCGCTGGTCGTGCAGCAGCGCTGGCTGGCCATGCTCGCCGTGACGGCCGTGCTGGTCACGCTGCTGTTCCTGTTCTTCCGCCACACCAGGTACGGCCTGGCCATGCGGGCCGCCGCCTTCGACCAGGAGACCGCGCTGGCGCAGGGCGTCTCGGTCGGGGCGGTGTTCGCGATGTCGTGGGCCCTGGCCGGGTTCCTGGCGGCGATCGCCGGCATGTTCGTCGGCACCGGCCAGGGCGTCGAGCAGCTCACCTGGATCGTCGCGCTCAAGGCGCTGCCGGCCATCATCGTCGGCGGCCTCGACTCGCTCGGCGGCGCGGTCGTGGGCGGGCTGACGATCGGGGTGGTCGAGTCGCTGTTCCAGAGCTACCAGGGCGAGTTCGCGCCGTGGCTGGGACAGAACTTCGCGGTGGTCACGCCGTACGTGGTGATGCTGGTCGTGCTGCTGGTGCGGCCGTACGGGCTGTTCGGCACCCGGGAGGTCGAGCGCGTATGACCGAGACCAGGTCCACCCCCAAGGCCCAGGTGCCCGATCCGCCCGCCGGGCGTGCGCGCCGGCCGCGCGGGCGCCCGCTGCTCTACACCGCCTACGGCCAGGACATGGCCCTGCTCGACACCCGGGCCAAGCGGATCTGGACCGGGCTGCTGGTGCTGCTCGCGCTGTCGCTGTCCGTGGTGCTGGCCGACCGGTCGCTGGAGGTGCTGGCGGGGGCGTACGTGCTGGCCATCGGGGCGATCGGGCTCAACATCGTCACCGGGTACGCCGGGCAGGTGTCGCTGGGCCACGCGTTCTTCGTGGCCATCGGCGCGTACACGGCCGCGGCGGTCTCGGGGCCGCCGGGGGGCGAGCACCTGGGGTTCGGGCTGGCCGAGATCTGGATCTGGCTGCCGGCCGCCGGGCTGGTGGCCGCGCTGTTCGGGGTGCTGGTCGCGCCGCTGGCCACCCGGCTGCGCGGCCTGTACCTGGCGGTCGTCACGCTCGGGCTGGTCTTCCTCGGCGAGCACGTCTTCAAGGAGTGGGACCACCTGACCGGCGGGCCCGGCGTGGGGCGGGAGGCGGCGGTGCCGCACCTGTTCGGCGTGCCGCTCGACCAGGACGGCATCGCCACCAAGGAGCAGCAGCTCTACGTGCTCATGCTGGCGCTGCTGATCGTCTTCGCGGTGGCCGCGCGCAACCTCGCGCGCTCGCGGATCGGGCGGGCCTTCTCGGCGATCCGCGACCGGGACATCGCCGCCGCGGTCATCGGGGTGCCGCTGACCCGCTCCAAGGTGCTGGCCTTCGGGATCTCCTCCTTCTACGCCGGGTGCGCCGGGGCGCTGTTCTACAGCATCGCCGGGTACGTCGAGCCCGGCTCGTTCAACCTGCTGCTGTCGGTGCAGTTCATCGCGATGGTGCTCATCGGCGGGGTGGCGACCGTGTCCGGGGCCATCGCGGGCGCGCTGTTCATCTCGCTGCTGCAGCCGATCACCCGGTCGCTGCCGGAGCTGCTGCCGATCGTCAGCGCCGACACCACCGTGACGCCGAACGTGTTCCAGGTCGAGACCGTGCTCTACGGCCTGCTGATCATCCTGTTCCTCGTCTTCGAGCCGCGCGGGCTGTTCGGCATCTGGATCCGCGTGCGCACCTACTGGAAGTCGTGGCCGTTCTCCTACTAACGAGAGGAAACTCTGATGAAGGTGCGCTATGGCGTGACATTTGTCGCGATAGTGGCCCTTCTGTCCGCGTGTGGCGTCATCCGGGGGGACGACGAGGGCAGCAAGGGCGCCGTGACGACCGGCGTCACCCGCGAGCCGTGTCCGCTGGCGGTCGACAAGAACAAGGGCTGCATCTACCTGGGCACGATCTCCGACCTGACCCAGGGGCCGTTCGCGGCGCTGGCCGTACCGATCACCGACGCGCAGAAGGCGTTCTGGAAGCGCGTCAACACCGCGGGCGGCATCGGCGGCAAGTACGAGGTGGACGTGCAGGCGTACGTGCGCGACAACAAGTACAACCCCGAGGTCCACCGGCAGGTCTACAACGAGATCAAGGACAAGGTCCTGGGCCTGGCGCAGACGCTCGGCTCGCCCACCACCGCGGCCATCATCGGCGACCTCAAGGCCAACGACGTCGTCTCCGCCCCCGCCTCCTGGACCTCCGCGTGGGAGTTCGAGGACGTGATCGTGGAGAGCGGCGCCAACTACTGCGTCGAGGCCATGAACTCCGTCGACTACGCCATGGAGGTCTACAAGCCCAAGACCGTGATGGCCGTCCACCTGGCCGGAGACTACGGCGCCGACGCCGCCGCGGGCGCCAAGGTCGCGGCGGAGAAGAACGGGCTGGAGTTCACCGCCGTCGAGACGCCGCCCGGCGCCACCGAGCAGGGCCGGGCCATCACCGAGATCACCAAGAACAAGCCCGACCTCGTCATCCTCACCACCGGCCCCGCCGACGCCGCCGCCATCGTCGGCCAGTCGGCCGCCGCCGGGTTCAAGGGCCGCTTCATCGGAACCGGTCCCACCTGGAACCCCGCCCTGCTCAAGTCGCCCGCCGCTCCCGCGCTCAAGGCCCTGTACGAGCAGTCGTCGCCCGGCAAGCCCTTCAACGCCGACACGCCCGGGCACAAAGCCATGCGCGAGGCGCTCACCGGCGTCACGCCCAACGACGGCTACACCTCCGGCTGGGTCTGGTCCTACCCGCTGAAGGCGGCGCTGGAGAAGATGGTCGCCTCGGGCGACGTCAGCCGCAAGGGCCTGCTCGCGGCGGTCAAGACGCTCTCGACCGTGGACTACGAGGGCATGCTGCCGCCCGAGGCGGGCAACTTCTCCGGCGACCCGAACACCGCCACCTTCCGCCAGACGCTCGTCAACAAACTGGACGAGGCCGCGCCGACCGGGGTCACCATGGTCAAGGACTTCTTCACCGGGCCCACCGCCCAGGCGTACGCCATGGACGGTCCCTGCTACGCCAAGCTCTAGTTTTCCGCCGTTCTGGCTCCCGCCGGGGGCACGAGCCGTTGGGTAGGGTCGCAGGTATGCGACTCCGGTTTGTGCCCCTAGCCCTTTTCGCCTCTGCCGTCTTCCTCGCCGGGTGCGGCGAGGTCAACAGCACCATCGACAAGGCCCAGGCGTGCCTGGAGGCGCCGAAGATCGTCGCCGACCTGGTGGCCGAGGTCGGCAAGTTCACCAACGATCCGCAGGCGATGGACAAGGCCATCGACGACGCCGCCACCAGGCTGAACGGCGTGGCCGACAAGGCCTCCAACACCACCCTCAAGGAAGCCACGGACAGCCTGGCGACGTCGCTGGGCAACATCAACGTCAAGACCGTGAACGACGCGGTCGACTCCGCCCAGAAGGTGACCGCCGAGACCGCCGCCTACCTCGACAAGATCGCCAAGGCCTGCGCCTAAGCCCCCGGCCAGTCCTGGCCACCCCCTCCGGGAGCCCCAGGGCGGGCCGGGAGCCCGGGGTTGCCCGACCCGTGCCATCTCTTCGAAGCCCAGGGCGGGCCCAACCCCGGGTGGCGGAAGGCCGCGTTGCCCCGCCTCGCCCGGCTCTGGCAACCCCGGAGTGGGCTGACCCGGGGGTGGAAGCCCGGGTTGCTCCGCCTTCGGACGTGATCGTGCCTCGGCGTCACACGGGCGGTTCCGGCGACCCGGAGGTGGATACGACCCGGGTGGCTTCGCCTCCGGTCGCGGTTGTGGTCAGGATGGGGTTTCTGTGGCGAGGTGGGCAGGGAGCAGGGCGGCGCCGAAGTCGGCGCCTGGGCGGCGGAGCACCGAGTGGGCGTGGTTGGCGCCGTTCTGGGTGTTGTCGTACTCGATGAGCAGGCCCGGCCCCTGGATGCGGTAGTAGTGGCCGAGGCCGCGTTCGGAGGGACCCGCCCACGCGAATGACAGCTTGCCCGGCTCCACCGGCGCGCGCAGTGCCGGGGCCAGGCGGTCGACGTAGACCGAGGTCAGCCGGCCCAGCAGCGCCGCCGCCGAGCCGGTCAGCTCCGCTCCGCGTACGCCGTAGGGCTCCAGGGGGTCGGTGGCGACGGCGGTGCCGGTGAGGATGTCGGGCGGGGCCGTACCGGCGATGACCGCGGCGGTGCGGTGGGCGGCGGGGAGGTCGGCGAGCAGCGCCCGAGCGAGTTCCTCCTCCAGCGGCAGCGGCCGGGTGACCGCGACACCCTCGTAGGTGACCGCGGCCGGGTTGGCGCCCAGGAACAGCGGCGCCACCTCCACCTCCTCCCCGCTGACGGTGGCGGTCACCGACAGGTGGTGGCCCTCGAAGCGCCAGCTCCAGCGATCCGCGCCCGGCGTGCCGAACACCGCCAGGTGGTAGTCGTCGCTGTGCCGCCTGCCCCGGCCATCCTCGCGCAGGTCGAGCACCTCCTCTAGCGCCATCACGGTCACCGCCTGCGCGAACGCGTGCGGCGCCAGTGCGGTGGCCAGCAGGCGGTGGGCGGCGTTGCGCGCGGCCCTGCCGAGGCCGAGCAGCGGGGCGCCCGGCCGCCACGCGGGCACGTACGTCCATTGCCGGCGCAGCGGGTCGGCGAAGTCGTGCGCGGCGAGCGCCCGTCGCTCCTCGTCGAGAGCGTCGAGGAACTCCCCGGCGACCGTCGCCATGGCCTGCGCCGTCATGGTGATTCCCGCCTTCTCTAGGGGTTGTATGTACGAATTATGGTGAATTTCATGGAGCCCGACCCCAGATTCACCCTCGCTAATGAACGTACCTTTCTGACGTGGTTGAGCACCGCATTGGCGTTGAGCGCGGGCGGCGTGGCGATGGCCGCCGTCCCGGAAGACGTGTTCGTCCCCTGGATCCGCACCGCCCTGGCCCTCATGCTCGTCGCCCTCGCCGCGCTCGCCGCCGGCATGGCCTACCCGCGCTGGCGCAACATCCAGCGCGCGCTGCGCGAGCAGTCCCCGCTGCCCCCGCCCGCCCTGGCCGCGGTCTTCGGGTACGGCGTGGCCGCCGTGGCCATCGTCGCCCTGGTGCTCATCATCCTCGCGATCTGACGATGTCGAAGGAGATCTGGGACCCCGGGCTGCAGAGCGAACGTACGCGGCTGGCCTGGGTGCGGACCGCCGTGGCCCTGTCCACCGGCGGCCTCGCGGCGGCCGGGCTCACGCTGCGGGCGGGGCTGCCCCCCGCGGCCGTGGCGGGGTTCGCCCTGGCCTCGCTGAGCGGCGGCGTCCTGCTGGCCAGGACGGGCGTCCGCTTCCGCCGCTACCAGCGCGCCCTGCACGAGGGCGAGCCACTGGACGCCGGACTCGACGCACTGCTCGCCTGGCTCGGCACCCTCTGCGTGGTCGCCGGAGCCATCTTCTTCGTGGCCAACAGAGGCTGAGTGGCCAGCAGAGGCCGAGTGGCCAGTAGAGGCCGAATGGCCGGCGAGGCTGAGGGCGCGTCAGCCCGCCGCGAGCCGAGGTTGAGCGCGCTTCAGCCCGTGGCATGGCCGCGCGTGCGCCAGCCGTCCGGAAACTCCCTGCGCCCCAGATCGTCCAGCAGAGACAGCAGCCGGTACCGCCCAGGCACCGGCGGATCGTCCAGCAGATCCCAGAAGCAGCGGAAATATCCGTCCGCCCGCTCCCGCCCGCGCAGCGGCTCCAGCTCCGCCACCGCCTCGTCCGTCCGCCCGAGGCAGGCCAGCGCCAGCGCCCGCACGTGCCGGTCCTTCTCGCTGCCGGTGTGAGCGGGGTCAGGCTCGGCGGCCAGCGTCAGCAGCCGCTCCGCCCGCTCCGGATCGGACCTGCGCAACATCACCCCCAGCCGCACCGTGTATCCGCGGTAGCCGCCCTTCTCCGCCGCGTGCGCCCGCTCCAGATGGGCACGGGCCGCGTCCGGATCACCGCGCATCAGCTCGACCAGGGCGCAGTCGAGCCGGTCGGCGCCGGCCACGTCCACGTCCACGAGGGTCACCGCCTCGCCCGACATCGCCTGGACTAGCGCCAGCCCCGCCTTCATGCCCGCGTGGCCCGGCGCGGTCCGCAACCCCTGCCGGTAGACCTGCGCCGACTCCTCCAACCGGCACAACGCCGTCAGGTGCCCGCCGAGCAGGTAGGAGGCCCTCGCGTACTCGGGCGAGACCCTGATCGCCTCCCGGTAGGCGCTCTCGGCGCCCGCGTTGTCGCCGAGCGCGAAGCGCGCGTTGCCCAGCTCCACGAACGCCGCGCCGTGCCCGGGATCCAGCCGCACCGCCTCCTCCAGCGACCTGGCCGAGGCGGCCGAGTCGCGCAGGCACGCGTGCAGCACCCCGGCCAGATAGTGCAGCCCGGAGGCGGACGGACGCCGCTCCAGCCGCCGCCGGGTCAGCTCCACCGCCGTGGTCCAGGCGACGACGGCCTCCGCCTGCCGGTCGAGGTCGCGCAGCACGTACCCGAGCCCCTCGTAGGCGTACGGGTTGCCGCCGTCCATCTCGATCGCCATCCGGTACGCCGCCTCCGCCTCCTGCGGCCGGTCGAGGGCGTGCAGCGTGTCGGCCAGTTGCTTGCCGATGAACATCGTGGGCCCGATCTCGATCACCCGCTGGTAGGCGCGGACCGCCGCCTCGTGCTCCTCGAGGTTGGAGTGCAGCGCCCCCAGCCACTCGTACATCGGGCCCGACCCGGGATTGCGCTCCACCTCCGCCTGAAGGATGCGCAGCCCGGCCCGCCACTGCCGCCTGGCCTCCTGCGCGCGGTCGAGCTGCGCGAGCACCGAGCCCAGCCGCCCGTAGGCGCAGAAGTCCTCGGGGTCGAGCTCCACCACCGTCCGGTACGCGGCCTCCGCCTCCTCCAGCCTGCCGAGCGCCAGCAGGGCGTTGCCCAGGTAGGTGTGGGTGTCGGGGCTGTCGGGGCGGACCCGGGTCAGCCGCTCGGCCAGCGCCAGCGCCTGCTCGTGCTCCTCCGCCGCCTCGGCCATCAGGCACGACCAGTCGAGGAAGCTCGGGTCCTCGGGCGCCCGTTCGAGCTGCTCGGCCAGGATGTCCCTGGCCCGCCCCCGGTGTTCCAGCTCCATCGCCCTGGGGCCGGACAGGTGGTAGGAGTTCCAGATGTGCAGCGCCGGCCAGAGACGGTCCTCGTCGCCGTTCCCGGCCGCCTCGAACGCCTCGATGGCCTCCTCGTACCTGCCGTACTGGCGCAGGGCGAGGCCGAGCTGGGTCCAGGCGCCCTCGTCGCCGGGCTTGAGCGCGGCGGCCTCGCGGTAGAAGCCGAGCGCCAGCCCCTGGTAGCCGAGGGCGGTGACGTCGTGGCCGAGGCCCATCGCCAGCGACGCCGGGTCCGCGGCGAGCCTGACGGCGGTGGCGAACGCCTCCTCCGCCCGCGTCTGCTCGCCCAGGGCCAGCGCGGTCAGCCCGAGGTGCCGCCACGCGTCGGCCGCGTCGGGCGCGTACCGGGTGGCGAGCTCGGCCGCGCGCAGCGCGTCGCTGGAGGGCGAACGCCGCAGGTTGGCCGGGTCGACCAGGTCGCGGGCGATCTCCATCGCGGCCTGCGCGACCTGCTCCAGCGCGGCGGGCGACGAACCGGCCAGGCGCGCCGCGGCCCGCTCGGCGAGCCCGATGCGCGCCCGGGTGTCGAGCGACAGCCAGCGGACGTGCCGCAGCCGCAGCAGGTCAAGCAGCCCGGCCCGGAGCTCGCCCTCGACCGGGCTGTAGTCGGAGCGGGCGCTGTCCATCAGCGCGAACGTGCGCTCGAACTGCTTCTGGTAGGGGGTGAAGCCCGGCTTCAGCATGTCCTGCATGGTGTCCAGGTGCTCGCGCTGGTCGGAGGTCAGGACCGGCTCGAAGAAGCGCGCGGTGAGCAGCAGGTCGCCGGCGAAGCCCCGGTCGAGGACGCAGATCGGGAACAGCCTGGCCATCAGCCGCAGGCCGTCCACGTTGTCGGTCCAGAACGCGTGCCACAGCAGCGTCTCGACGTTCTCCCGCCAGGCCCGGTCGTCCAGGCGCTCGGTGCCGTCCAGGCCGTCCTGGCCGGCCAGCCGTTCACGCAGCAGGTCGATGGCGCGGCGGTTGGCCTCCAGCACGGTGTAGCGGTCCTGCGGCCCCAGCAGGAACGAGCGGAACGTGGAGCGGACCGCCTGGTGCAGGCGGCGGGTCCTGGTCAGGATGAAGTCGTGCCTGCGCACCAGCTCGTCCATGATGCGGGCGAAGGCCAGCGGCTCGCCGACGTCCCACAGCGCCGACAGCAGCGAGGCGTCCAGGCGCTCCGAGCGGTGCAGGGCCATGCCGAACAGCAGCATGCGCTCGTGCGGGTCGTGGGTGTGCTTGAGGTAGCGCTCGGCCAGGGTCCTGATGACGAAGGAGACCTCGCCGTCCTCGCCGATCTCGGCCAGCGCGTCCTCCACGTCGCCGGTGCTCTCGATCTCGTGACAGAGCATCGACACCGCCAGCGGGATACCCCTGCTGGCCCGCCAGATCCGCTCCACCGGCAGGTCGACGGCGGCCGCGCCGAGCCTGCGGTGCAGGTACTCGGCGAGCGTCCCCATGTCGAAGACCTCCATGAGGATGCGGCGGAACCGGGTGCCGGGCAGCTCGCGCTGGTAGAGCGACGCCTCGTTGCCCTCGGTCGGGCTCAGCTCCTCCTCCAGCCGCATGGCGATCACCCACACGACACCGGGTCCCGACAGCCGGATCGCCTCGCGCAGCCGCCGGTGGTCGGCGGGGCGCAGCAGTTCCGCTGTGTCCAGGAAGATCGCGATGGGCGAGCCCCTGCGGCCGGTGGTCAGGCTGCGCAGGCCCGCCGCGAACGCGGCCACCACCTGGTCACGCATCCGCGCCACCCTGGCCTGCTCCCTGGCCAGCCGTTCCGCCTTCTGCTGCTTACGGCGGTGCAGCGCGTCCGCGCCGCGGTCGACCATGCGATCCAGCGGGCTGGTCGGCAGCGGCACGCCGAACAGCGCGTCGCCGACCAGTTCGCCGCCGAGCTCCAGCGCGCCCTTCGTCCAGGCCCGCGGGCCCGAGTCGGCCTCGTCCGCCTCCGGCGCGTCCTGGTCGCTCTCGCCGAGCGCGTCCACGGCGGCGACGAAGTCCTCGAACTCCTTGCCCGCCGCGCGCCCCTGCCGCCGCTCGGCCGGCGGGCACAGCTCGAAGGCGATCCGCTCCAGCGTGCTCACCAGGCTGGCCCGCCACAGGCCCGCCGCCTGGTCGAGGTCCTGCACCTGCTCGGCGTCGAGGTCCACCAGCACCCCGCGCAGCCCGGCCGCCGCGGCCATGTCCACGTAGCGGTTGACCAGCGTGCTCTTGCCCATGCCCCCGTGCCCGTGCACGAGGACGGCGAAGCCCTCGTCGGGCCCGTCCCCGGGATCGCGCAACGCGGTCAGCAGCGAGGCGAAGCGCTCCTGCTCTTCCGTCCTGCCTACGAAGATCTGCCGCGCCACTGCCGCTCCAGGTTGGGGGATACCGGGTCCGTGCCGATGTTTCTACCCCGCTTGCGAGCGCGCGCAAGCCGGGCGGACACTCGAAGGGAGGGGGTGACCTCATGGAAGAACAGCGCAGGAGCGTGCCGTTCGAGTGCCGGGGATGCTGGTACGTCTGGGAAGAGGACTACCTCGTGCGATCGGTCGACGACCGCCATGGTAACGAAAGAGAGGTCTGGGTACGGGCCGGCGTGCTCGTCCCGCCGCCGGCCAGTGCCGCGCTCTGCCCGAAGTGCGGCGGGCAGCAGACCACCACGTTCCCCGAGGGCTATCTCGCCCGCCACCCGGAGGCGCGGCTGGCCGGGATGCCGGTGGTCCCGGACGAGACGGTCCTGCTGAGCCCGATCCGGCCACGGCTGCTCTGAACCATGACAGGAGGTGAGCTTTTGCTGGCCTCCGGTGGTGAAACACCCGGCTTGTGCGGGGAGTGAGGGCCGGTGGACACTCGGTGGCGGATACGGCCATGCCGTACCCGCGCTCTGACTTGACCCCGAAGCCCGCCTCACACCCGGGCCCCGCCGCGAAGGGGATTTCCCGGAGGGGCCTCGTGCCCCTCCGGGAAACGGTTCAGCTCAGGCTCTCCAGCCAGGCCCTGTGCAGCCCGGCGAAGCGGCCGGAGGCGGCGATGAGTTCGTCGGGACGGCCGTCCTCGACGATCTCGCCGCGCTCCATCACCAGCACGCGGTCGGCGATCTCCACGGTCGACAGCCGGTGCGCGATGATCAGCGCCGTGCGGTCGGCGAGGATCGTGCGCAGCGCGCGCTGGACCAGCCGCTCGCTCGGCACGTCCAGCGACGAGGTCGCCTCGTCCAGGATGAGCACCGCGGGGTCGGCCAGGAACGCCCGCGCGAACGCGACGAGCTGCCGCTGCCCGGCGGACATGCGCCCGCCGCGCTTGCCCACCTCGGTGTCGTAGCCGTCGGGCAGCGCGCTGACGAACTCGTGCGCCCCGATCGCCTTGGCGGCCTCGCGCACCTCACGGTCGGAGGCGCCCGGCCGGCCGAAGCGGATGTTGTCGGCGACCGTGCCGGAGAACAGGAAGTTCTCCTGGGTCACCATGACCACCGCGCGGCGCAGCGTCGGCTCGTCCAGCGCCGTCAGGTCGACGCCGTCGAGCAGGACGCGGCCCTCGACCGGGTCGTAGAAGCGGGAGATGAGCTTGGCCAGGGTCGTCTTGCCCGCGCCCGTCGCCCCGACCAGCGCCACGCTCTGCCCGGCCGGGATCGTCAGGTCCAGCCTGGGCAGGATCGGCATCTCCTCGGTGTAGGCGAACCGCACGCCCTCGAAGCGCACCTTGCCCCTGGCGCTCTCCAGCGGCGTCGGCCGGCGCGGCTCGGGCACCGCCGGAGGCTCCTCCAGGACTCCGGACAGCTTCTCCAGCGCGGCGCCGGCCGACTGCAGCGTGTTGTAGAACTGGCTGATCTCCTGCATCGGCTCGTAGAACTGGCGCAGGTAGAGCAGGAACGCCGCCAGCACGCCGACCGTGACCTCCTGGTGCAGCGCCAGCCAGCCGCCGTACACCAGGACGCCGGCGACGGTGACGTTGCCGATGAGCTTGATGCCCGGCATGAACACCGCCAGCAGTTGCATGCTGCGCGCGTTGGCGTCGCGGTAGTCGGCGTTGAGCTGCTTGAAGATCTCCTGGTTACGGCTCTCGCGGCGGAAGGCCTGCACCGCGCGGATGCCGGTCATCGACTCGACGAAGTGCACGATGACCAGCGCGACCGTCTCGCGGGTGCGCCGGTAGACGATCGCCGACTGCTTGCGGAACCACCGGGTGAACAGCAGCAGCAGCGGCAGCGGGATCAGCGCCAGCAGGCCGAGGTGCAGGTCCAGGACGATCAGCAGCGCCGCCGTACCGAACATCGTCAGCACGGCGGTGACCAGGCCGTCGAAGCCCGACTGCAGCAGTTCGGCGATCGCCTCGATGTCGGAGGTGAGCCGCGAGATGACCCGGCCGGAGGTGTACTTCTCGTGGAAGGACAGCGACAGGCGCTGGAAGTGGTCGAACACCCGCCTGCGCAGCTCCAGCAGGATGTCCTGGCCGATGCGCCCCGACAGCTTCAGGAACGCCTGCCGGGTGAGCGCCTGCGTGGCCGCCGCGGCCAGGATCACGCCGACGACGGTCAGCAGCGTGCCGGTCCCCGTGCCCTTGAGCATCGGCGGGATGCCCTCGTCGATGCCCACCTTCACCAGGTACGGGATCGCCAGGCCCGCCAGGTTGGAGACGATGATGATCGCGGTCAGCGCCGCGATCTGCTTCTTGTGCGGTTTCAACAGGTCGCCGAGGAGCTTGCGGGAGCGCTCCCGCAGCAACACCGACACCTTGTCGTCGAGCTCGTCCTGCTCCTCGGAGGCCACGCCCCGCCAGGCCTTGGTCGCGCTCGTCATCGCAGCGCTCCTTCCGAGGGGTCGAAGTCGGCGTCCTGGGCCAGCAGCTCCCGGTACTCGGGCACCGCCTCCAGCAGCTCGTGGTGGGTGCCGATGTGGGTGATCGTGCCGCCGCGCAGCAGCGCCACCTTGTCGGCCAGCAGCACCGTCGAGGCGCGGTGCGCCACGACGATGCCGGTCGCGTCGCGCAGCACCCGCCGCAGCGCCTCCTCCACGAGCGCCTCCGTCTCGACGTCGAGCGCGGACAGCGTGTCGTCCAGCACGAGGATCCTCGGCTTGCTCAGTACGGCCCGCGCCAGCGCCAGCCGCTGCCGCTGCCCGCCCGACAGCGACATGCCCTGCTCGCCGATCCGGGTGTCGAGCCCCCAGGGCAGGTCGTAGACGAACTGGGCCTGCGCGGTGCGGATCGCCGCGTCCAGCTCCTCCTCGGAGGAGTCGTGGTGTCCCAGCGTGAGGTTCTCCCTGACGCTCATGGAGAACAGCGTCGGCTCCTCGAACGCCGTCGCCACGATCTGCCGCAGCGAGCCCAGCTCCAGCTCGCGCACGTCGTGGCCGTCGATCGTGACCCTGCCGCGCGTGGGGTCGAGCAGCCGGGGCACCAGCGAGGTCAGCGTCGTCTTGCCCGAGCCGGTCGCGCCGACGACGGCGACGGTCTCGCCGGGCCGTACCTCCAGCCAGAGGTCGTCGAGCACCGGGGCCTCCGCGCCAGGGAAGCGGTACTCCACGCCCTCGAAGCGCAGGTGGCCGCGGGGCTCCCGGGCCGTGTCCGCGCCGTCCTGGATCGACGGGACGGTGTCCATGACCTCCATGACGCGGTCGGCGGCGGTCATGGCCTCCTGGGACATCGCCAGGATGTAGCCGAGGCTGGCGATGGGCCAGACGAGCTGCAGCATCAGCGTGGTGAACGCGACCAGCGTGCCCAGCGACAGCTCGCCGCCGCCCACCGCGAGCGCGCCGAGCAGCAGCACCAGCGCGAGGGTGAAGTTGGGGATGACCTCGAGGAAGGTGAAGAAGCGCGCGGAGTTGCGCACCTTCTCCATGGAGGTCCTGTACACCTTGAGCGCGGAGTCGTCGAAGGAGTCGAAGACGTGGTGCCGGCGCCCGAACGCCTTGATCGTCCTGATGCCGATGGCCGACTCCTCCACGAGCGTGGCGAGATCGCCCTGCTCGTCCTGGACCTGGCGGGAGATGCGGATGTAGCGCTTCTCGAAGCGCAGCGACACCACCACGATCGGCACCGCGGAGCCCGCGACCAGCAGCCCCAGCGGCCAGTACATGTTGAGCAGCACGATGGTGACGACGGTGAGCTGCAGGATGTTCATGACGAGGAAGAGCATCCCGAAACCGAGGAAGCGCCGGATCGCCGACAGGTCCGTCGTGGCACGTGACAGGAGCTGGCCGGACTGCCATTCGTTGTGGAAGGCCATCGGCAGCCGCTGCAGGTGGCGGTAGAGGTCGTCACGGATGCGGGTCTCCAGCCCGAGCACCGGCCCGACCTGGGCCCAGCGGCGCAGGAAGGTGAGGAGCGCTTCGAGGACGCCGACGCCGAGCGCCAGGAGTCCGAGAGGAAGCAGCGCCCCCTGGTCGCCGTGGGCGACCGGCCCGTCGACGACCTCCTTGCCGATGAGGGGGAGCGCGATGCTGGCCCCGATGCCGAGGAGGGCGACCAGCCAGATGAAGACGAGTTTGCCGATGTAAGGGCGGAGGTAGCCCTTCATCCGCCAGAGGGAGTTGGTAGACAGCAGGGGACGGCGGGAGGTTGTGGTATCGGGAGGCACTCAATCAATGCTAACCCGACCGATCAACCCATTTTTGGCTGGGCACGGCCCGCTTCGGGCAGGGAACTTCTGGCACGGAATCGGTCAAGGCGGCGCGTCGCGCCTCAGGCGGGCATGATCGCGCGCGGCACAGTGGGACGCGACCGGCCCACGATCCCGCCGGACCGCCGTAGCCCGTGAGGAGCGCATGGAGCCGCTGCTGATCCTGCATGCCGTGGCGGCGATGTGCGCGCCGGTGCTCGTGCGGGTGATGGGCAGGGGCGCGTTCACGGTGCTGGCGGCGGTCCCGGCGATCTCCCTGGTGCTCGTGACCGGTCCGGTGCCGTACGAGCACGCGCGCGCGTGGGCGCCGCAGCTCGGGCTGGAGCTGGCCTTCCGCGTAGACGCGCTGTCGGCGCTCATGGTGACGCTGGTGACCGGGATCGGCGCGCTGGTCCTGTGGTACTGCTCGCGCTACTTCGCGCCGGACGCCCAGGGCCTCGGCCGGTTCGCCGGCGTGCTGGTGGCGTTCGCCGGGGCCATGCTCGGCCTCGTGATCGCCGACGACCTGCTCCTGCTGTACGTCTTCTGGGAGCTGACCACCGTCTTCTCCTACCTGCTGATCGGCTACGACCCCGAGAGCCGGGCCGGCAGGGTCGCCGCGATGCAGGCGCTCACCGTCACGACCTTCGGCGGGCTGGCGATGCTGGCCGGACTGGTCATGATCGGCCAGGCGGCGGGCACGTACCGCATCTCCCGGATCGTGGCCGACCCGCCCCAGGGCGGGCTGGTGGGCGTGGCGCTGGTCCTGGTGCTGGCGGGCGCGCTGGCCAAGTCGGCGATCTTCCCGTTCAGCCTGTGGCTGCCCGGCGCGATGGCCGCGCCCACGCCCGTCTCCGCCTACCTGCACGCGGCGGCCATGGTCAAGGCGGGCATCTACCTGCTGGCCCGCCTCGGTCCCGCGTTCGGGGACGTTGCCGTGTGGCGGCTGGTCGCGGTGCCGCTGGGCCTGGTGACCATGCTGATGGCCGGGTGGCGGGCGCTGCGCGAGACCGACCTGAAACGCCTGCTCGCCTACGGCACCGTCAGCCAGCTCGGCTTCCTGACCGTGCTGTTCGGCGCGGGCACGGGCGCGGCGGCGCTGGCGGGCGTGGCCATGCTGCTGGCCCACGCCCTGTTCAAGGCGGCGTTGTTCCTGGTCGTCGGCATCGTCGACCACGCCACGGGCACCCGCGACCTGACCGTGCTGAGCGGGCTGCGTGCCTCGATGCCGTGGGTGTGCGCCGCCTCGGTGCTCGCCGCCGCCTCGATGGCCGGGCTGCCGCCGCTGCTGGGCTTCTCCGGCAAGGAGGCCGCCTTCGAGGCCCTGCTGCACGACCCCGTCGTCCTGGCCGGGGTGGTGCTCGGCTCGCTGCTGACCGTCGCCTACACCGCGCGCTTCCTGTGGGGCGCCTTCGCGTCCAAGCCCGGCCTGCCGCCCACGCCGGTGCGTCCGACGGCGGCGCCGATGTCCGTCCCGCCCGCGCTGCTGTCCGTCCTCGGCCTCGCCGCCGCCTTCGCCGCCAGTTGGTACGGCGCCGCCATGGCCCCCTTCACCGCCTCCTACCCCGACCCCGGCCCGGAGGCCCACCTGGCCCTGTGGTCAGGCGCCCTCGTCCCGCTGGCCCTGTCCGCCACCGCCCTGGCCGGCGGCCTCATCCTCTTCCTGGTCAGGGAACCCGTGGCCAGGCTGGGCGCCTCCCTGCACGTGCTCGACGCCGCCCAGCTCTACTGGGCGATCATGCGCGGCGTGGACCGCTACGCCACCATCCTCACCGGCCTGCTCCAGCGGGGCTCCCTGCCCGCCTACCTCACGCTCGTGCTCGCCGTCATGGCCGCCACCGGCTGCTTCTCCTTCCTGTACGGCGGCGCCCCCGTCCTCCACCTGGACTTCACCGGCTGGGCCGGCGCCGAGCAGCCCGTCGTCGGCGCGATCGTGGTGGCCGGAGCCGCCGCCCTGCTGTTCGTGCGCGGCCACATCCTGCTCGCGCTGACCGCGGGCGTCACCGGCTACGGCGCCGCCCTGCTCTTCCTGGCCCACGGCTCACCGGACCTGGCGCTCACCCAGTTCCTGGCCGAGACGCTCAGCCTGGTGATGTTCGCGCTGGTGCTCAGTCGGCTGCCGGTCAGCCCGGAACGCGACTCGGCCCGGGTGCCGTTCTGGCTGCGGCTGGGCCTGGGCGTGGTCACCGGGGTCGTGGCCGCCGGGGCGGGCATGATCGCCCTGCACGAGCGCACCGCCGTACCGGTGGGGACGCAACTGGCGGCGGCGGCTGAGGAGGCCGGGGCGAGCAACCTCGTCAGCGCGCTGCTCGTGGACATGCGGGCCTGGGACACGCTGGGCGAGAGCTCGGTGATCATCGTGCTCACGCTCGGTGTGACGAGCCTGGTCTTCCTGCGCCGCCGTACCTTCAGCCTCGAACGCGAGGACGCGGCGCCGCCCGCGGACGGGCGCACGCACTGGCTGTCGGCGACGCTGCCTGCCGGGCAGCGCTCGGTCATCTTCGAGATCGTGGCCAGGCTGACCTTCCACACGATGCTGCTGCTGTCGGTGTTTTTGCTGTTCACCGGGCACGGACGGGTGGGCGGCGGGTTCGCGGGCGGCATCGTGGCCGGGCTCGCGGTGGCGGTGCGCTACCTGGCGGGCGGGCGCTACGAGTTGGCCAGGGCGCTGCCGGTCAACGCGGGCGTGCTGATCGGGGTGGGGCTGACGCTGTCGCTGTGCTGCGCGCTGATCGGCTGGGGCGTGAGCGGGGACGCGCTGCGGATGCTGGCGGCCGACGTGACGCTCCCGCTGGTCGGAACCCTGCACCTGTCGACGGTGCTGCTGTTCGACTTCGGCATCTACCTGTCCGTGGTCGGCATGGTCGGCGACGTGCTGCGCGCCCTGGGCGCCGAGCTTGACCGGCAGATGGAGAGCTCGTGAGCCTGCCGCTGGTGCCGTTCGCGCTGTCCGCGGTGCTCATCGCCGCGGGCGTCACGCTGCTGCTGGAGCGGAGCCTGGTCAGGATCCTGGTCGGCGTCATCGTGCTGTCCAACGGCGTCAACCTGCTGATCGTCACGGCGGGCGGGCCAGCGGGCCGCCCGCCGTTCCTCGGCACGCCGGGGGCGGCCGACCCGCTGCCGCAGGCGATGGTCCTGACCTCGATCGTGATCACGCTGGGCGTGACCGCGTTCCTGCTGGCCCTGGCGCACCGCTCCTGGCAGCTCACCGGCGACGACGCGGTGCAGGACGACACCGAGGACCGCAGGGTGCGCATCAGGGCCACCGCGGGCGAGCTGAGCCAGGCGCTGCGGGCCAGGGAGAAGTCCTACGAGCGGCTCGTCGCCGACCAGCGCGCCGAGCTGGCCCGCCTGGACGCCGAACGGGTCAAGCGCGAGCGCCGTGCCACCGCCGAGCTGGAGTCGCGGATCCTGGAGATCAACGTCGACCTCGGCCGCTGGATGGAGGCGCACAAGGACGACGGGCTGTCGTCGGAGGAACTGCTGCGCCGCTTCGACGAGGCCAGGCAGCTCGAACAGGCCCAGGCACGCGGCAAGGACGAGCGGGTACGCGAGCTGCGCGACGACTTCGCCCGCAGGCAGCGTGACCAGGACGCCGCCGAGCGGGAGTTGCGGCGCAAGCTCCGTGCCAGGCAGCGCGAGGCGCGCAGGAAGCTGCGGGCGGCGATCCGCGAGGACCTGCGCAGACAGGCCCTCGCGCAGGACCCCGAGCTGGAGGGGGAGGACTGACATGCAGGCGCTGATCCCCGCTCCGGTCCTGCTGCCCCTGCTGGCCGCGGCGCTGAAACTGGCCATCGGCGGACGGCTGCGCCGGCTGCACGCGCTGATCAGCCTGGCGACGCTGGGCGCCATGGTCGTGATCTCGCTGATCCTGCTGGTCGCGGCCGACCGGGGCGGGCCGCTGGTCGCGTGCGTCGGCGGCTGGCCCGCGCCGACCGGCATCTGCCTGGTCGCCGACCGGCTGTCCACGCTCATGCTCGTGGTGTCGTCGGCGGTGACGTTCTGCGTCATGCTGTACTCGCTGGCCAACGCCTACGCCGACCAGGAGCACCTGGCGCCGATGGCGATCTTCCATCCGGCGTACCTGATCATGGTGGCCGGGGTGGCGGACGCGTTCCTGTCGGGTGACCTGTTCAACCTGTTCGTCGCGTTCGAGATGCTGCTGGGCGGCTCGTACGTGCTGCTCACCTTCGGCGGGACCCTGCCGAGGATCCGGGCGGGCGCCACGTACACGGTCATGGGGCTGGCCTCGTCCATGCTCTTCCTGATCGCGCTCGCGATCACCTACGCCGGCACCGGCACACTGTCGATGGCCCAGCTCGCCGAGCGCTTCGCCGGGCTGCCCCAGCACCTCAAGCTCATGGTCGAGCTCACGCTGCTGCTGGTCTTCGCGATCAAGGCGGCGGTCTTCCCGATGTCGGCCTGGCTGCCCGACTCCTACCCCACCGCGCCCGCCCCGGCCACCGCCGTCTTCGCCGGACTGCTCACGAAGGTCGGCATCTACTCGATCATCCGGCTGGAGGCGCTGCTGTTCCCCGGCGGGCCGGTGTCCACGATCCTCATGTGGGCCGCGCTGGCGACCATGCTCGTCGGCATCGCGGGCGCCGTCGCCCAGACCGACATCAAACGGATGCTCTCCTTCACCCTGGTCAGTCACATCGGCTACATGGTGTACGGCGTCGCGCTCTCCTCGGTCGCCGGCATGGCCGGAGCGGTCATGTACGTCGTTCACCACATCACCGTCCAGACCAGCCTCTTCCTGGTGACCGGGCTGATCGAGCGGCGTACCGGGACCACGTCCGTGGACCGGCTCGGCGGCCTGATGAAGCTGGCCCCGCTGATCGCGGTGCTGTTCTTCGTGCCGGCGATGAACCTGTCGGGGATTCCCCCCATGTCCGGATTTTTGGGGAAACTTCTGCTCGTTCAGGCGGGGCTGGCGGACGGCGGGCCGCTGGCGCTCACGCTGGTCGCCGGCAGCCTCGTGACCAGCCTGCTCACCCTGTACGCGGTGGCGAAGACCTGGGGGAAGGCGTTCTGGCGCAGCCCGCCCGCCGCGCAGGAAGCGGAGGAGACCGTGCTGGACAGCGAGGAGTCGTCGGAGGAGGGCGCCATCCGCACCACCACCCTGCTGCCCTGGCCCATGGTGGCGGCCACGGCGGCGCTGGTCGTGCTGGCCCTGTCCTACACGGTTCTGGCCGGGCCGCTGTCCGCGCTGGCCGGACGGGCCGCCGATGAGCTGATGGCGCGGCAGCCGTACCTGGAGGCCGTGTCGGGGAGCGGGCGATGAGGACGCGGTTGTTCGCCCCGCGTGTGTTCGGGCGGCACGTTCCGCTGCCGCTGGTGGCGTGGCTGGCGTTCGTGTGGGTGTTGTTGTGGGGCGACCTCAGCGTCGGCAACGTCCTGGGCGGCCTGGTGGCGGGGGCGGTCATCGTGTGGATGCTGCCGTTGCCGCTGCTCGACCCCGGGATCCGGCTGCGGCCGGTGGCGCTGGCGGCCTTCCTGCCCCGCTACGCCCTCGACATGGTCGTCTCCAGCGTCCGCGTGGCGTGGTGGGCGCTGCGGCCCGGGGCCTGCGCGCCGCCGGTCCACCTGTCCACGGCCACGCTGCGTACCTCGTCGGAACCGATGACCACGCTGATCATCGTGGCCCTGTCGTCGTTGCCCGGCAGCCTCGTCGTCGAGGCGTACACCGGAAGGAAGGAACTGGTCGTGCACGTGCTCGGGGTCACCGACGCCACCTCCGTCCAGGAGGAGGTCACCCGGCTGGAAAGCAGGGTGATCGCCGTCTTCGGCACCAAGGCCGACAGGGAGGAACTCCGATGACCGTCGTCCACGCCCTCGTCGTGATCCTGCTCGGCTGCGCCGCCGCGATGACCATCTACCGGCTGGCCCGCGGACCCTCGATGCTGGACCGGGCGGTCGCCTTCGACGTGCTGACCGCCGTGGCCATGTGCGCCGTCGGCACCGCCGCCGCCGTCTACCGCGACTACACCGCCATGCCCGTCCTGCTCGTTCTGTCGCTGCTGGGCTTCGTCGGGTCGGTCTGCCTGGCCCGGTTCTTCGCCAGGAGCGGCCGATGACCGACATCCTCGCCGGCGCCTGCCTGCTGCTCGGCGCCGCGCTCACCTTCGTGGCGGGGGTCGGCCTGGTCCGCTTCCCGGGTACGCTGGCCCGCATGCACGCGGGCAGCAAGCCCCAGGTGCCCGGCATCCTGCTCATCCTGATGGGCATGTGGCTCCGCGAACCGACGGCCGCCACGGGCGGCCCCCTGCTGATCGTCGGTTGCGCCCAGATCATCACCGTGGCGGTGGCCACCTACGTGGTAGGCCGCGCCGCCTACCTCTCCGACTAACCCACCCAGCCCCCCTCTCGCTCCGGTCTCCATGACCTGCCCCCGCGCCCGGCTCCCCGAAGCGCCCGATCCAGGGGCGTTTTGCCAGGCCGAGGCGCTGTCCTCCGGAGGGTTGTCCTGGAGGTGCGCCCCGCGCCTGGTGGGTTGGGGGTCAGGAGGCTTGGCGGGTCGGGTGGGTGGTGAGGTGGGCGTCCAGGGTTCGGGCTGCCCGTACCAGGGCGCTGGAGCGGGGGCGGTCGGCGAGTTCGGCGACCGCAGGTACCGCGCCGCGGGCCGCCGACCAGCGGGCCACGTCCAGGGCGAAGGCCAGGGTGCGGGTGTGGGCGGTGGTGCCTCGTTCGTCGGCAGCCGGGAGGTAGGACGCGAGCAGGCCGGTCATGATCTCCCAGACCTCGCGGTGCGCCCCCTGCCTGGCGCACGACTCCAGGGAAGAACGGACGTCGGCCGCGCTGACCACGCCCGCCCGCAGCGCCAGCCCGAGCTGGTGTCCGCACCGCTCGCCGGGCAGCCCGCCGGTGGCGGCGGCCGCCAGCAGCAGCCTCTCGGCCCGCTCCGGCGGCAGGTACCAGTCCCGCTCGGACAACAGCGTCGCCAGCAACGCGCCGACGGCGTCGCCCGCCGTACCCTCAAGGTGGAACAGGCGCGTGACGTGCTCGACGAAGTCCGCGGGCCGTTCCCAGCCCGGGGTCACGTGCGGCAGCAGGTGCATGGCCAGCGCCTCCCGGTCCGAGGGCAGCACCCGGTGCCAGTGCTCCATCGACTGCCCGCGGCGAGCGGTGGGCGCGTGCCCCAGCAGCGCGTCGACCAGGGGAAGCCCGGTCGGCTCCAGGCGTGCGATCCCCTGCGGGCGCCCGCCGCGCCACAGCACCCGCAGCCGCGGCTCCGGCCGGTCGGCCAGCCAGCGCACCAGGGTCGCGCCGGCCTCGGACGCCAGCCGCCCCGCCCGTTCGGCCACCTCGGCGGGCACCTCGCGCGGCAGCCGTAGCAGCGCCTGCTGCAGGTCGGCGGGCAGCGCGACGGCGCCGGCCCGTTCGTAGCCCTCCAGCCGGGCGACCAGTTCCGCCGGCTCGACGTGCCCCGAGGCCGTCGTGGGCAGCGCCAGCAGGTACGGCGGCAGCGTCCCCACCCGCAGCGCGGCCAGCACCTCGGCACACCGCTCCAGCACCATCCGGTGGGGCGCGGCCAGCGTGTGCGCCTGCGGTAACCGGCCCAGAAGCTCGTCCCCGGCGCTCTCGCCCGGCCGCGCGGCCTCGCCGGCCAGCGCCTCGACCCACGACTCCACCGCGTGCCAGCGCCGCTCGCCGTCGCCGCGGCCACGCCCACGGATCAGGCGGCGCAGCGTTCCGCCCAGCCCGCCTCGCGCGGCGGCGGCCGCGGGACGCCGGGCGCCCGCCGCGCGGACGAACCCGTCCAGCCACGCCTCGAACGGGTCCGGCTCGTCCGCGGGCGGCTCCACCGGCGGAAGCGGAACCGGCACGAACCCGTCGGTCAGCCCGCCCTCCTGATCCACGTGGCCATAGGCCGCGGACAGCGGGACGAGCAGGTCCGCCGGCAGCACTGTCGCCGCCTCGCGCACCGCCTCGGCGCCGACGGGGGTGAAGCGCCCGGCATGCCGTACGGCCAGCCGTACCGTGCGCTCCTGAACCGCGTAGGACTCGCACAGGAACGCCGACGCCAGCGCGGGCGCCAGGTGGTCGAGGTCGCCGTCCGTCTCGCGGGCCACCCGGTCCAGCCAGCTCAGCCCGGCCCGCACCAGCTTGCTCTCGGGGCGGAACAGCAGCGCGGACACCGCCTCGCCCACGTCCTCGGCGGCGAGCGTGCCGCGCAGTTGCCTGAGCGCCGCCTCGGCCACCGTGCCGGGGGCGGCGGGCAGCAGCCGCAGGTAGTCGCGGGCGCGGCCGGGGTCGGGGGCGGGGTCCAGCTCCTCGTGCAGGCGGACGAAGAAGCGCAGGTCGGGGGCGGTACCACCGCGCAGGAACCGGCGTACGCAGCCGTCCACCAGCATCTCGCGGTCGAGGACGCCGGAGGCGGCCAGGTCGCGCAGCGTGCGTACCCAGGAATGGCGCGGCCCCCAGTCCAGCGGCTCGACCCGGTCCTCGCGCAGGGCCCTGCCCACGCCCTCCGCCTCGAACAACCGCGGCACGAGATGGGCCGCCAGCGGGTCTCCGGGCAGCCGGGGCGGCTGGCTCACCCACGCCACCACGAGCGGCTCGTGGTCGGGCGGCGGTGTGCCGGTCCTGCGCAGCAGTTCCAGCGCGAGCGGCGCGCTGTCGTCCGTGCGCTGGGCGCGCGAGCCGCGCAGCCGCAGCGCCAGCCGGACGGCCAGGTCGGCCTGCCACTCGGCCGGGCGGGCGGTGATGACCTTCAGCAGCGGTTCGAGGTCGGGCTCGGGCGACCAGCGGGAGAAGTCGCGGCGGTAGAGGTAGGCGGCGACCGCGGCGGCCCCGCCGATGGTGCCCGCGCCGGCCACCCGCATGGGCTCGATCCAGACGTCGTGCAGCCGCCAGTCCCAGCTCTGGCGCCGTTCCGCCAGCCGGTGCTGCGCGTTCCTGGCAGGGGCGATGTGGCCGGGCAACTCGGCGGCGACCTCGCGCCGGCCGTCCTCGTCCAGTTCGAGGACGCGCGTGGCCACCTCGTCGGCGTCGCCGCGGGTGATCGCCTCGCGTACGCTCTCCCACGCCTGCCTGGTCACGCGGTCACCTCGACGTCCACGCGGGCGGCGATCCTGGCGGCCAGCACGTGCTTGCAGGGACCGCGCGAACCCCGATGGTCGAACCACCACGAACACGTGCACGAGCCGTCGGCCAGCCCCACGATCCTGACGCCGTTCGGGGTGGTCACCTCGGCCCGCTCGCCGCTCACCCGCACCGCGCCCGACGACACCAGCGCGCGGGCCGCGGTCAGCCGGGGGTTGAGCTCGGCGACCTGGTCGCGGTCGTAGGGCAGTTCGCGGTGGAAGTGGGCGCTCTCGTGGAGGTCATAGCCGACCCGGCCGGCCGTGCCGAGCTGGGTCAGCGCGGCGCGCACCCGCGTGGGGGACAGGCCGGAGGCGTCGGCCAGCGCGCCGACCTCGATGGCGGGCTCGAAGGCGAGCAGCGGGGCCAGCACGTCGGCGTCGCCCGCCGCCTCGTCGGTGGAGAGGTGGTCGAGGACCGCGCCCTCGCCGGAGAAGCCGCGCGAGGGGCCGGGGGAGAGGGCCAGCGTGTAGCGCATCCCGGGGAGTTCGAGCTCCCAGACGCTCGCGGTCGAGCCTGATCCGGCGGGCGGGCCGTACAGGCGAAGGGCCTTGGCGAAGCGCAGGAGCGGCAGGAGCGTGGCCACGCGGCCCGCGCCCGCCAGGCACACGGCGCCGGGGACGGGGCTGGTGTGCAGGCGCAGGTCGCGGCCGGCGGGGGCGACCCAGACGGTGGCGCCGGCGGCGCGCGGCAGCGAGCGCAGGAAGCGGATCGCGTGCGGGCCGCCCAACTCCGCGCGCAGGTCGAACCCGGAGGCGATGACCTGCACCTCGGCGAAGCCGCGCAGCCAGCGCGGCGGCAGCGGGACCTTCTTCTCCACGACCGCGCCGTCGAGGGTGGTGACGGCCATCTCGTCGGCCCCCACGCCTAGGTGCAGCGGGTCCTTGCCGCCGACGCGGGCCAGCGCCTCGCGCAGCGGGCCGTTGACGTCGACGTTGGTAGTGCCGCGGTCGAGGATGTCGCCGTCGAGCGCGGCCAGGTCGAGCCGGGCGTAGACGCCGCCGCAGGCCGAGAACGACTCCATCCGCAGCCGCTGCCCGTCGCAGGTCACCACCGGGTCGCGGGTCCAGCCGGGGCGCGGCTGGTGGTAGCGGGTCATCGCCACGTCCGACAGGGCCAGCAGCCCGGCGGCGGCGGGGGCGGCTTCGGTGACCAGCCCGCTGAAGAAGCGCGGGCGGGGCAGCGGGCCCGACAGCGCCCGTCCGCCGGAGGTGGACAGGCCCAGCCGGGAGCCGTCGAGGAAGGAGGGAGCGGCGTAGGAGTACGCCTGCACGGCAGTCATGGCGGTGAAGCTAGAGATCGACTCCGACAAAAATCCGCCACCCCGCGTGCGGCCTGGTCACGACGTCTCAGGCGGTCACGCCGCCGTCGATCACCAGGTCGTGGCCGACGGCGAAACCGGCCTCCTCGGAGGCGAGCCAGAGCACCGCCGCGCTCACCTCGTCCAGCGTGCCGATGCGGCCGAGCGGGATCTGCGTCGCGTACCGGACGGCGCGCTCCTCGTCGCTCTCGCCGGGCAGCGCCGACATCGGCCCCTCGTTGGCTCCGGGGCTGACGGCGTTGACGCGGATGCCGTCGCCGACGTGGTCGCGGGCCGCGGCCCTGGTCAGCAGGCTGACGGCGCCCTTGGCGGTGCCGTAGGCGGAGAAGCCGGGTCGGCGGCCGTGGGCGCCGATGTTGGAGGAGGTGTTGACGATGGCTCCGCCGCCGTGCTCGCGCATGTGGGCGATCTCGTGCTTCATCGACAGGAACACGCCGGTCAGGTTGACGTCCAGGACCTCACGCCAGGTGCCGGCGTCGAGGTCGGCGAGGGGACCGGGCGGGTTGAGGACGCCGGCGTTGTTGTGGGCGACGTGCAGCGCGCCGTAGCGGCGCACGGTCTCGGCCACCATCGCGGCCACGTCGTCCTCGCTGGTCACGTCGGCCACCACCGCCGCCGCCTCGCCGCCGTCGGCGGCGACGAGCTCCACGGTCTCCTTCAGCGCGCCGGCGTTGCGCCCCGCCACCATGACGGCGGCGCCCTCCTTCGCGAACGCCCGCGCCGTGGCCCGCCCGATCCCGCTGCCGCCACCCGTGACCAGGACGACTTTGCCACTGAACCGCATCACAAACTCCTCAATATTTAAGAATGATCAGTCCAACAAAGACAGGGCCTGCTCCGCCGCGTCCCGCATCCGCGCGGCGTCGTCTGAGGCCTTGCCGACCACCCGCAGGCCCTGGAGCACCACGAGCAGCAGGCGCGCGAGCGCCCGGGGGTCCTTGCCCTCGGCCAGCTCGCCCTGCTCCCGCGCCCTGGTCAGTGCCGCGGCCAGGGCGTCCTCGACGAAGTCCCAGTTGCCGCGGACGCGCCGGGACAACTCGGTGTCGTGCGGCGCGAGCTCGACCGCGGTGTTGACGATCAGGCAGCCGCGCCGCTCGGCGTCGTGCGCGGCCTCTTCCGCGTACTGCCGCACCAGTTCCCGTACGGCCGGCAGCGCGGGACCCGGCCCGCCCAGCCGCCCGGTGAAGTCGATCCCGTTTTCCAGGTAGCGCTCGTAGGCCCGCAGGTAGAGCTCGCGCTTGCCGCCGAACGTCGCGTAGATGCTGGCCCTGGCCACGCCCAGTTGCTCGACCAGGTCGGCCATCGAGGTGGCCTCGTACCCCTTGCGCCAGAACAGCTCCATGGCCCGACCCAGCGCGACGTCGGGGTCGAACTCCTTCGTCCTTGCCATGGGCGAGAACGTAGCTTATTCGAGAACGATCGGTCAAATATCGGGGATGACGAGCTTGACGCCGACGCCGCGTACCGTGTGCAGGAATCGGGGATTCTCCGCGGTCTCGCCGAGCTTGCGGCGCAGCCAGGACAGGTGGACGTCGACGGTGCGGTCGGCGCCGCCGTACGGCATGTGCCAGACCTCGACCATCAGCTCGCGCTTGGTGATCACCCGGCCGGGCCGGGCGGCGAGATAGTGCAGCAGGTCGAACTCGCGCGGACTCAGCTCCAGCTCCGTCCCGTCGAGCCAGGCGGCGCGGCCGGGCGGGTCCACGCGCAGGCCGCCGACCTCGATCGCGGGCGCCGTGCCCGGCTCGGAGTGCGCCGCCCGGCGCAGCACCGCCTTGATCCGCGCCTCCAGTTGCTCGGCGCCGAACGGCTTGATCACGTAGTCGTCCGCGCCCGCGTTGAGCGCCTTGACGATCTCCGCCTCGGAGTCCCTGGCCGAGGCGACCACCACCGGCGTCGAGGTGACCGCCCGCAGCATGCGCAGCACCTCGCCGCCGTCCAGGTCGGGCAGCCCCAGGTCGAGCACGACCACGTCGGGACGGCTCTCGATGACCTGGTTCAGCCCCGCCATGGCCGTCGGGCTGGAGGAGACGGCATGGCCGCGCTCGCTCAGCGCGCGGGTGAGCGCGGAGCGGATCGACGCGTCGTCCTCGATGAGGTGGACATGCACCACGAGATCACGCTAACCCGCGAAATCCCCTACTTGACCAGGCATTTGTACTATCCGTGACACAGTCGAACCATGCCTCGCTCGATCAGAGGCCGCATGACGGTCACCGCGCTCGCGGTCTTCGCCGTCGTCCTGCTCATCGGCTCGGTCGCGCTGTCGCTCACCGTCCCCGCGCTCGTGCGCGCGGAACTCGTCGACCGCGCCGACCGCGCCAGCCGCCAGGTGACCACCCTTATCGACGAACGGCCGCTGCCCGGACCCGTCCCGCCCCAGCACGACGTGCTCCTCCTCCAGGTCGTCGACACCTCCGGCCGCGTTGTGGCCGCCAGCGCCGCCCTGCAGGGCCGCCCGCCGCTCACGGCCGCCCGCCCCGCCGGCGGCGACTCGCGTGTCTCCACCCGCGTGTGCCCGCCGGGCGCCGACGCGTGCCTGATCGTCGTGGGCACCAGCAACCGCTCCACCGCGTACGGCCCCGCCGTCGCCTATGCCGCCGTCCGCGAGTCACTCGTGCTCAGGAGCGCCTTCCTCCCACTGGCGCTGGCCGGATCCTCGCTGGTCCTGCTCGCGCTGGTCGGCTGGGGCGCCTGGACGATCGTCGGCCGGGTCCTGGCCCCGGTCGAACGCATCCGCGCGGGCCTGGAGCAGATCAGCGCCACCGACCTCAGCGAACGCATGCCCGTCCCCGGCACCGGCGACGAGGTGGCCGAACTGGCCATCACGGTGAACGACACCCTGTGCCGCCTGGAGGACGCGGTGGAGCGCCACCGCCGCTTCGTCTCCGACGCCTCCCACGAACTGCGCACGCCGCTGACCGCGATGCTGGTCGGCCTGGAATCCGGCCTGGACCACCCCGACCGCGCCACCGTGAAGTCGGCCCTGGACGACGCCACCCGGCTGTCGGCGATCGTCCAGGACCTGCTGCTCATGGCCCGCCTGGACGCCGGCGAGCGCCCGGCGGAGGACCTCCTCGACCTGGGCGCCCTGGTCGCCGAGGAGGTGGCCCGCCGGCCGTTCCGCCTGGAGGTGGAGACGTCCGTCACCTCCGGCCTGAAGGTCCGCGGCGACCGCCTGCGCCTGGACCGCCTGCTGACCAACCTCCTGGCCAACGCCGACCGCTACGGCGAGGCCCACATCTGGGTCTCGGTCAGCCGCGACGGCGACCAGGCGGTGGTGGAGGTCATGGACGACGGCCCCGGCATCCCCGCCGACCTGCGCGAACAGGTCTTCCAACGCTTCACCCGCCTGGACCGCGGCCGCTCCCGCGACACCGGCGGCACCGGCCTGGGCCTCCCCATCGCCCGCGACATCGCCGAAGCCCACGGCGGCACCCTCCAAGCCGCCGACACCCCCGAAGGCGCCCACCTGATCCTCCACCTCCCCCTCGCCGAACGGGACTCTTCTCCCGGCGGCTGACACCTTTGCCACCAGGGAGGAAGACACCCCCACCGGGACATCCACGATCTTGCGCGCTTTCCGCCACAGTGCTGCGAATGGACAACCAACCGGGTGGTGGACCGTCGGGCGGCCCGCCATCCCAGACCCCTCCTTGTCGGCTGCAGGTCGTCGACATCCGGATGAAGGCCGCGCATGCCGCCTTCGTCGCCTTCGCCGAGGAGCAGCGACTGGAGCTCGTACGCTTTGTCATGAGATGCGGCGCCTCGCTGGCCGAGGCCGAGAGCGCCGCCCGCGAGGCCTTCGCCGAGGGCTGGCGGCTGATCAGCCGCGACCTTCGGGAGTGGCGCAAGGTCGGCGACGAACGCCTGTGGATCCGCAAGGTGGCACTCGGCGTCTGGACCGGCACGGGCGGCATGCGGCCGTTGCTGCCGGAGGTCGCCACGGTGGGCGTCGAACTCGCCGATCTCGCGGGGCAGGCGCTCGATACCACGATCGTCCTGGCCGCTCTGCCTCCGGGCCAGCGGCTGGCGATGGCGCTGCACCGTGACGGCTTCGGACCGGCCGAAGTCGCCGCGTTCATGGAGGTGCCTGAGCCGGAGGCCGCGAGGCTTCTCGGCGACGCCCGCGCGACGCTACGGGTCTCGCTGGCGGCCTACCGCACGACGCAGGGGGAGCCGTGACGGGCGACGAGCCGCTGAGCGACGAGCAACTGGACCGCGTCCTTGACGAGGCCGACGCGCGGCACCTGCACTTCATCGCGTCGAACACCTCGATGCCGGACCTGCTCAACTCCCTGATCGCGCTCACCCCCGACGTCCAGCCACCGGTTCATCTGGTCGAGATCGTCGTCCAGGCCAGGACCAGGTTGCGGGAGATCGCGCACGAGCTGGCGCGCGCGGAACTGCACTCCCGCTCAGCCTGCGTGATCGTGGGCGACGAGCGGGCGGAGGTGATCGATCGCGCTGTGCTGAGCGCGCTGGCCGTCGCCACGGACCGGGAGCTGTGCCGCCTGCCCGAGCTGACCAGGCTGCTGACGGTCGCGCTGGCCCGCGCGCTGGCCGGCCTCGTGCGCTTCCTGTCGCCCGAGGACGTGCCCCGCGACGAACGCGTCGCCGACAACCTCAGCAGCCTGGTCGAGGCACTGGCCCAGGCGGTCGGCGACGCGGGCGAACTGGCCGCCGAGCTGAGCAGGGCCCACGACCTGGACGGCGTGGACGCCTCGGGCGCCGACCTGTCGGAGCTGGAGGTGCCCTCTCCCGACCTGCTGGACGGCGTCATCTGGGACCACTCCACGGTGTGGCCGCCGGAGATCCTGGCGTGGGTGCGGGTCAGCTCCGAGCAGGTACGCGCCGGGGTCTACCGGGTGACCTGCTAGGACTGCTCACCCAGGGCGATGGTTTCGGCGACTTCGGCGTGGCGGTCGGCCTCCTCCTCGGCGAAGCGGGCCGCGTCGAGTCGGTCGGCGATCTCCTCGTCCTGGCGCATGAGCGTGTCCAGTGACTGGCCGGCCATGTCCAGGACGCCCATGTCGGCGTACGCCTGCTGCAACCGCGGGCTCCACAGGCCGATGTCCTTCACGCACGGCACGATCCGGCTGAACAGCAGCGAGCGGAACAGCCGCAGGTACTCGGACTGGTCCACCGCCTGCATGGCCTCCTCGACGTCGGGCTTCGACAGGCCGATCGTCTCCCAGGTCTCCCGGCCGCGCAGCCGGTCGCGCATGAGGTAGCAGCCCTCGATGACGAAGTCCTCGCGCTCGTTGCGCTCGGCCTCGGTCAGGTTCTGGTAGTAGTCGCGCAGCGCCATCCGGCCGAAGGCGACGTGGCGGGCCTCGTCCTGCATGACGTACGCGAGGATCTGCTTGGGCAGCGGCTTGGTGGTGATGTCGCGCATGACGCCGAACGCCGCCAGCGCCAGGCCCTCGATGAGCACCTGCATGCCGAGGTAGGGCATGTCCCAGCGCGAGTCGCTGAGCGTGCTGTCGAGCAGGGCCTTGAGGTGCTCGTTGATGGGGTAGGCCAGGCCGACCTTCTCCTGGAGGAAGCGGGCGTAGGTCTCGGCGTGGCGGGCCTCGTCCATGGTCTGGGTGGCGGCGTAGAACTTGGAGTCGAGGTCGGGCACCGACTCCACGATCTTCGCCGAGCAGATCATGGCCCCCTGCTCACCGTGCAGAAACTGCGAGAACTGCCATGCGGCGCTGTGCAGCCGCACGTCCTGGCGCTGCTTCTCGTCCATCCGGTCCCAGAGCGGCGTGCCGTAGATGGCGATGGTCTGGTCGGGGATGCCGAGCACGTTGTACGGGTCGACCTCGAGGTCCCAGTCGATGCGTTTGGCGGAGTCCCACTGCTTGTCCTTGCCCTTCTGGTACAGGGCGAGCATGCGGTCGCGGCCGTCGTCGTACTCCCAGGTGAACCTGCTCGAACCGGCCATCTCCACGTTCCAGGTGGAGAGCTCCGCGGGGATCGTGTAGAGATCATGCGTCGACATGCCGCCTCCAGGGGGACGTACACCGTACGTATGCCTGCAGGCTCGCATGGCGGCTCAGGGTCCGTCAATGAAACTAGAATGAGCCATGCCCTCCGAGCCGCTGTCCAAGAAGCGCATCGTCACCGCGGCGATCGGCCTCATCGAGCGTGAGGGCGCCGACGCGATCTCCATGCGCCGGATCGCCGCCGACCTGGGCGTGGGCGTGATGTCGCTCTACAACCACGTGCCCAACAAGGACGCCCTGCTGTCGGAGGTGGCCGAGTCGGTGCTCAGCGAGATCGAGTTCACCGACGACCCCGACGCCGACTGGACCGACCGGGTACGCATCCAGGCCCGCGCCTTCCGCCAGATCGCCCACCACTACCCGCGCTCGACCATGCTGGTCGTCAGCAGGCAGCTCCACTCCAACGCCGGCCTGCTGCCGGTGGAGCGGGCGCTGGCCACGTTGCGCAGCGCCGGGTTCGAGGGGCCGGAGGCGGTGAAGGTGCTACGCCTGTTCATCGCCTTCATCGTGGGCGCGCTGCTGCGGGAGGTCGGGGTGACGCCGTCGTTCGCGCCGCTTCCGGCCAGGATGCGGGCCGGACGGGTTGACGCCGAACTGTTCCCCACGGTCGCCGCGCTGGCGCCGCTGCTCGACACGTGCGATCCGGACGAGGAGTTCGACTTCGGGATGGAGATGTTCATCCAGGCGATAGCCGTACACAGGAAAAGGGCACCCGGCGCGCCGGATGCCCTTTCCGGGGCAGCCGCCCCTTCCCCTGAGCGGCTGTCCTAGTACCAGTTGTGCGACCTGAAGTGACCCCAGGCGCCGCACGGCCTGCCGTACCTGTCCTTGATGTACGTCAGGCCCCAGCGGATCTGCGTGGCCGGGTTGTAGCGCCAGTCGTGCCCGGCTCCCCGCATCTTGCCGCCGGGCAGTGCCTGCGGGATTCCGTAGGCGCCCGACGAGCGGTTGTACGCCCGGTGATTCCAGTTGCTCTCCCGGGTCCACAGGCTGTCGAGGCACCGGAACTCGCGTAGTGACCACGCCCGCTGAACCACCAGGCCGAGCGCGATCCTCTTGTTCCGACCCTCGGGTCGCTTGTGGGCGGTCTTGGGCCTGGCCTTGGTGGTCCAGGTCCCTCGCCTGACCTCCGGTGCCTCAGCACTGGTACGCCAGGAACCCCGGAAATCCACCTCGGTGTCGGCCGCGGCGGCGGCAGCGTTCCCGCCGGTCACTCCCGCGAGCGAGAGCATGGTGACGAGGGTGCTGCGCAGAGCGCGTTTGCTGTCCAAATCGATCCTTGCTATCGGGCCGTGTGCGAACGGTTACTCAGCGTGACCGCCTTGTACCTGCCGATCCCCGATCCGTGGCTTGGATGAGGAGGGTCCGCGCGGCTTCCCGGGATCTGGTTCCGCCCGTGGGGGCGGCCCGGAAGCTCCACGACATGTCCTACGCGTTGTTCTAGTGCGCCGGATCGGCGCGGGTCAGGGACCTCGGGCGTCCTGAGGACAGGACTTTGCGCTGTGGCGGGGCCGGGTTGGCTCCGCCCGGCCGCCTCCTGGGCCGAAGCATTCGAACATCCGGTTCCGGCTTGGGGGACGGGGCTCGTTCCGGGGGAGATGGCCTGGTGGGGCCCGGCGCGCCGCCGTACCGCCGGGGGAGGGGTTTTGCCTGGTCTGAGAGGTTTTGTCGAGGAGTACTGTGGGGATCATGAGCCTTCGTGACATCCCCGTCCGCACCCTCGCGGACGTCCCCACCACACTCGCCGAACTCGCCGGCGACAAGGCGCTACTCATAGTGAACGTGGCCTCCCGCTGCGGGCTGACCCCGCAGTACTCCGGCCTTGTCAAACTCCAGCAGGAGTACGGCCCGCGCGGCTTCACCGTCGTCGGCGTGCCGTGCAACCAGTTCATGGGCCAGGAGCCGGGCTCGGCGGAGGAGATCCAGGAGTTCTGCTCCACGACCTACGGGGTCGACTTCCCGCTGCTGGAGAAGACCGACGTCAACGGCGCGGACCGCCACCCCCTCTACACCGAGCTGACCGAGACCGCCGACGCGGAGGGCGCGTCCGGCGACATCCAGTGGAACTTCGAGAAGTTCCTCGTCGCGCGGGACGGCACGGTCGCGGGCCGCTTCCGCCCCGGCACCGAGCCGGGTTCGCCGGAGCTCACGCGCGCGATCGAAGGCGTGCTCTGAACCCGTCCTACAACCGGGGGCCGCAACTGCCGCGGATGACCAGCTCGGTCGGCAGCAGCACGCTCCTCGGGCGGCGTGAGCCCGACCGCAGCACCAGCTCGGCCGCCCGGTAGCCCAGGTCGCGGGCGGGCTGGGCGATCACCGTGAGCGGCGGGGAGCACAGCTCGGCCCACGGCACGTCGTCGTACATGACCACGGACAGGTCGCGGGGCACGCGCAGGTCGAGTTCGCGCGCGGCCAGCACCGCGGCCTCGCCCAGCATGTTGCCGCCCGCGACCAGCGCGGTCAGGTCGGGGCGGGTCTGGAAGAGGCCGGAGGCCGCCGCGTAAGCCGAGTCGCGGCTGCCGTCGGAGAAGACGATCAGCTCCTCGTCCGGCACGCCGCCCACGGCCTGCCGGAACGCCTCCACCCTGCGCTCACGGCCGGGTCCGCCCAGGTAGGCGATACGGCGGTGGCCCAGGCCCCTGAGGTACTGCACCGCCGTACGGATGCCCGATCGGTCGTCGGTGAGCACGGCGGGCACGTCGAGCGGCCGCGCGGCGGGACGCGGCGCGGCCGGACGGGCCCCGGGCAGCGCGCCGACGCCGTCGAGCATCATCAGCTCCGACAGCGCCGCCGAGCTGACGCCGCTCAGCGCGCCGCCCTCCGTCCCGGGCTCCGCGTCGGGATCGGGTACGGCGGGCGCCGCGTCGGGATCGGGCGGCAGCCGGTCGGCGAAGACGACGTTCATGCCCGCCTTGAGCGCGGGGCGCCAGGTGTCGGCGTCGCCGCAGGGCACCGCGATCACCCGGTCGACGCTCTGCTCCAGCAGCATGCCGATCAGCTCGGCCTCCTGCTCGGGGTCGTCGGCGGTGGAACCGATCACGACCGGCTCCCCGGCCGAACGCGCGCAGGCGAGCACGCCCTCGGCGAGCTGGCCGTAGAAGCTGTCGGTCAGGTCGGGCAGGAGCAGGCCCATGCCGCCGGTGCGCTGCTGGCGCAGGTTGCGGCCGAGGGCGCTGGGACGGTAGTCGAGCTGCGCGGCCACGGCCAGCACCCGCTCGCGGGTCTCCGGGCTGGCCGAGCCGCCCGACAGCACCCGGGATACGGTCGCGACGCCGACGCCCGCCGCCTCGGCCACATCCTTGATGGTCGCCCTCTTCATGGAAACGATTCCATCATGGTTTCCGCGTACTTTCCAGTGTTGCCCCAGGCTCTTGACATGGATGTCCGTTTCGGGTGAGATGCATGAAAACGTATCCACGCAGGAGTGCGCATGGCATCCATCGTCCTAAACAACGTCGACAAGATCTACGCCGGTGGCGTCAAGGCTGTGAACGGGCTCAACCTTGAGATCAAGGATGGCGAGTTCATGGTGCTGGTCGGCCCGTCCGGTTGCGGTAAGTCGACCGCGCTCCGGATGATCGCCGGCCTTGAAGACATCAGCGGCGGCGAGATCTCCATCGGCGACAAGGTGGTCAACCACCTCCCGCCGAAGGACCGTGACATCGCCATGGTCTTCCAGAACTACGCGCTCTACCCGCACATGACGGTCGAGGAGAACCTTGCCTTCGGCCTGAAGCTTCGCAAGATGCCCAAGCCGGAGATCCAGAAGCGGGTCAACGAGGCCGCCAAGATGCTCGGCCTGGAGCAGTACCTCAAGCGCAAGCCCGCCGCGCTCTCCGGTGGTCAGCGCCAGCGTGTCGCCATGGGCCGCGCCATCGTGCGTGAGCCGCAGGCCTTCCTCATGGACGAGCCGCTGTCCAACCTGGACGCCAAGCTCCGTGTCTCCATGCGCGCCTCCCTGAACCAGATGCACGAGCGCCTCGGCGTCACCACCGTGTACGTCACCCACGACCAGGTCGAGGCCATGACGCTCGGCGACCGGGTCTGCGTCCTGCGCGACGGCCTCCTGCAGCAGGTCGACACCCCGCAGAACCTGTTCGACAAGCCGGTCAACCTGTTCGTCGCCGGCTTCATGGGCTCGCCGTCCATGAACTTCGTGACGGCGGAGCTCGTACGCGACGGCGGCGGCGCGGCCGTCACCTTCGCCAACATCAAGCTCTCCATCCCCGAGTCGACCTTCTCCGACAAGCCGGGTCTCGACCAGTACATCGGCAAGAAGATCATCCTCGGCATCCGTCCCTCCGACTTCGAGGACGCCGCCTCCGCCGGCAACCACGCCAACGGCTGGGCCACGCTGCCGGTCAAGGCGGAGGTCACCGAGGAGCTCGGCTCCGAGATCAACGTCCTGTTCCTCATCGACGCCCCGCCGGTCGAGCACAAGGACACCGTCGCCGCCCAGGACACCGGCGACGACGACGAGGCGGCGCTGCCGCTCGTGGGCGACAAGTCGCTGTGGACGGCCCGCGTGAACGCCCGCAGCCACGTGCGTCCCGGCCAGAGCATCGACCTGGTCGTCGACACCCACAACCTGCACTTCTTCGACTCCACCTCCGGTCTGTCGATCGGTCACGAGGCGAACATCGGCAAGTAACGCCCCCCGACTCCGATCCCCACCACAACCCCCTCCTGTGGTGGGGATCGGCTGTTCCCACCCCTTTTATCCCCTGATCACCCACTTAGCCCCTGATCACCCACTTAGCCCCTGATCACCCACCCACACGCCACCCACGCCACACCGCCCGGACCTGCCACCACCGCTGCGCCACTCCGGTTCCTTCGCACCCACGCACGCTTCCGCAACCGCGCCCCACGCCCGCGCCCCGCCCCCGCGCTTCGCGTTCCTCCATCGCGTGCCCCGGGTCGCTCGTGTCGTCACCGAGTCGCCAAGGGTGCCGCTGCCCTCAGGGTGTGCCGCTTCAGCCCACCCATCCGAGTGCCCCGTCGCGCCCTGATCGGGTTTGTCCTGTGATCCGGTCGTGCCAGCCTTCGGGGTGGCCCCCCGGCGCGCCACGCCGTAGACCGGGTGGGCGTCGCTCGGCATGTGTTACCAGGCGAAACGCTGTCCTGATGGTGCCAAGATCCTGACCATGGGCCCCAACCCCTTGAGCTGTTCGTTACTGATCCACTACTGTCAGTAATGGTTCGCAGCCTGAAACAGGAGGTTTCATGCCCCGCACGACTCGTCTGATCGCCCTCTCCGCCCTGGCCGCAGCAGGACTGCTCCTGGCCACCGCCCCGGCCCACGCCGTGATCGACCCCGCCGCCACCCTCATCTGCCTCACCGAATCGGCCGTCGACGTCACCGCGCTCGTCGACCCCGCCAGTCCGGGCGTACCCGCCGAGGTGCCGGCGGTCGGCTGCCTGCAGCCCTGACCCCGCACGGCGGCGCGGCCAGCCATGCCGCGCCGTCCCCCCGGCATCCCCCCTCGTGAAGGAGTTCCGTTGGACATCCGAGCTCTCGTAATTAGAACGGCCGCCGCCCTCGCGGTCGCCGCCGCCATGATGGGCAGCAGCGACCCGGCCACCCTCAATGTGCAGGCCATCGTCGACAGGCTGAATCTGTACGTCCTGACCTCCTGAGATGCAACCACTGCTGTCCATAGCCCGAGTGCCTCAGCCGCACGGCGCGCTGAGGCGCCTCGGCTACATCATGTTCCTGAGCCGCTGGATCCAGGCCCCGCTCTACCTCGGGCTCATCGCCGCCCAGGTGGTCTACGTCTGGCGCTTCATGGCCGAGCTGCTGCACCTCATCACCCTCGGCTTCGGCGGCAAGCCCGCCGAGACGACGGTGATGCTGATCGTGCTCGGCCTGGTCGACGTGGTGATGATCTCCAACCTGCTGATCATGGTGATCGTGGGCGGCTACGAGACCTTCGTCTCGCGGCTGCGGATCGAGGGACACCCCGACCAGCCCCAGTGGCTCTCCCACGTGAACGCCAACGTGCTCAAGGTCAAGCTGGCCATGGCGATCATCGGCATCTCCTCCATCCACCTCCTTCAGATATTCATCAACGCCGCCAAGCCGGCCATCACCGACAGAGAACTCCTATGGAAAACACTCATCCATTTGACCTTCATCCTCTCAGCGGTGGCGCTCGCCGTGATCGACCGGATCATGGACGGTCCCCGTCCCGCCCACCGGTCCGATCCCCAGAGCCCCGCCGCCACCGACGCGCCACGCAAGCAGATCGCCGCCTGACGACCGGGCTCGCGCTGGCCGCGGGGCTGATCGGCGGCGCGCTGCTGGCCGTACCCGCTCAGGCCGGTACGGCCCCGAGCCTGGTCGGCGACGTGATCATCTTCAACGACGAGATCGTCGAGCCGGTCTCGCTCCCGGTCAGCACCTGTGGCGGGCCGGGCGTCCTGTTCAGCACCTCGGTCACCGACTGCGGCGGCGCCTCCCGGGTGTCCGACGACGACGCCTGACCCTCCGAGCCGGGTGCCCGCTTGCCGCGGCGGGCACCCACCCGGCTCGCCTCCTCCGCTCCAGCTGAACATCGCTAATCTTGCATCGTTCGTTCTCTTGTATCGTTCGTGTTTATGCCGGTAATCTCTGCGCCATGACTCCGACCACCGCCGAGGAACTGCGAGGGGCCGGCCTGCGGGTGACGGCCGCCAGGGTCGCGCTGCTGGAGACCGTCCGCGCCGGCGACCACCTCGGTGTCGAGGAGATCGCCTCCAGGGTGCGCGATCGCGTCGGCCACATCTCTCTGCAGGCCGTGTACGAGGCGCTGCACGCGCTGACCGCCGCGCGTCTGGTCCGGCGCATCGAGCCGGCCGGCAGCCCCGCCCTGTACGAGGGCCGCGTCGGGGACAACCACCATCACGTCGTGTGCCGCTCGTGCGGCGCCGTGGCCGACGTCGACTGCGCGATCGGCCACGCGCCCTGCCTGAGCGCCGCCGACGACCACGGCTTCACGATCGACGAGGCCGAGGTCGTCTACTGGGGCCTTTGCCCCACCTGCACCACCGCACACGGTGCCTGAACACGATCCGACAGTCCGGAAGGATTCCCCCATGTCCGAGAACCACGACGCGATCGTCACCGACGCGAAGACGGAGGAGCCGGGCGGCTGCCCCGTCGCGCACGGGCGTGCCCCGCATCCGACCCAGGGCGGCGGCAACCGCCAGTGGTGGCCCGAGCGGCTCAACCTGAGGATCCTCGCGAAGAATCCCGCGGTCGCCAACCCGCTCGGTGAGGAGTTCGACTATGCCGAGGCCTTCCAGAGCCTCGACCTCGCCGCGGTGAAGCAGGACATCCTTGAGGTCATCACCACGTCGCAGGACTGGTGGCCGGCCGACTTCGGGCACTATGGCCCGTTCATGATCCGGATGGCGTGGCACAGCGCGGGCACGTACCGCATCAGCGACGGCCGCGGCGGCGCGGGCGCCGGACAGCAGCGCTTCGCCCCCCTCAACAGCTGGCCGGACAACGGCAACCTCGACAAGGCCCGCAGGCTGCTGTGGCCGGTCAAGAAGAAGTACGGCAAGAGCCTGTCGTGGGCCGACCTCATGATCCTCACCGGCAACGTCGCCCTGGAGTCGATGGGCTTCCAGACGTTCGGCTTCGCCGGCGGCCGCGAGGACGTGTGGGAGCCCGACGAGGACGTCTACTGGGGCCCCGAGTCCACCTGGCTGGGTGACGAGCGCTACAGCGGCGACCGCGAGCTGGAGACGCCGCTCGCCGCGGTCCAGATGGGCCTCATCTACGTCAACCCGGAGGGCCCGAACGGCAACCCGGACCCGCTCGCCGCGGCGCGCGACATCCGCGAGACGTTCCGCCGCATGGCGATGAACGACGAGGAGACCGCGGCCCTCATCGTGGGCGGCCACACCTTCGGCAAGACCCACGGCGCGGGCCCGGCCGACAACGTCGGCGCCGACCCCGAGGCCGCCTCGATCGAGGAGCAGGGCCTGGGCTGGAAGAACGCCTTCGGCACCGGCAAGGGCGCCGACACGATCACCAGCGGCCTTGAGGGCATCTGGACGAACACGCCGATCACCTGGGACAACAGCTTCCTGGAGATCCTCTACGGCTACGAGTGGGAGCAGTTCAAGAGCCCGGCGGGCGCCTTCCAGTGGCGGCCGAAGGACGGCGCGGGGGCGGGCACGGTGCCCGACGCCCACGACCCGTCCAAGCACCACCAGCCGACGATGCTGACCACCGACCTGTCGCTGCGCGTCGACCCGATCTACGAGCAGATCACCCGCCGCTGGCTGGAGCACCCCGAGGAGCTCACCGACGCCTTCGCCCGCGCCTGGTACAAGTTGACCCACCGCGACATGGGCCCGGTCGTGCGCTACCTCGGCTCCGAGGTCCCGGCCGAGACCATGCTGTGGCAGGACCCGCTGCCCGAGCGCACGCACGACCTCCTCGACGCCGCCGACGTGGCCGCGCTCAAGGCGCAGGTCCTGGAGTCGGGCCTGACGGTCGCGCAGCTCGTGTCCACCGCGTGGGCCTCCGCCGCGTCCTTCCGCGGCAGTGACAAGCGCGGCGGCGCCAACGGTGCGCGCGTACGCCTGCAGCCGCAGAGCGGCTGGGAGGTCAACGACCCCGACCAGCTCGCGAGCGTGCTGCGCACGCTGGAGGGCATTCAGCAGGCGTTCAACGCGGGCGGCAAGCACGTCTCGCTGGCCGACCTGATCGTGCTCGCCGGTGGCGCGGGCGTCGAGAAGGCCGCCAAGGACGCCGGGTTCACGGTCGAGGTGCCCTTCGCGCCGGGTCGCGTGGACGCCGCGCAGGAGCAGACGGACGTGGAGTCGTTCGCCGCCCTGGAGCCGGTCGCCGACGGCTTCCGCAACTACCTCGGCAAGGGCACCCGCCTGCCCGCCGAGTACCTGCTGCTCGACCGGGCGAACCTGCTCACGCTGAGCGCCCCCGAGCTGACGGTCCTGGTCGGCGGCCTGCGCGTCCTGGGCGCCAACCACCAGCAGTCGCCGCACGGCGTCCTCACCGCGACGCCGGGGACGCTGACCAACGACTTCTTCGTCAACCTGCTCGACCTCGGCACCACGTGGCAGGCGACCTCGGACGACGCGACCACCTTCGAGGGCCGCGACGCCTCCGGCCAGGTCAAGTGGACCGGCACCCGCGCCGACCTGGTGTTCGGCTCGAACTCCGAGCTGCGCGCGCTGGCGGAGGTCTACGCGAGCGACGACGCGAAGGAGAAGTTCGTGAACGACTTCGTCGCGGCGTGGACCAAGGTCATGAACCTGGACCGGTTCGACCTGCGCTGATCGTCCTCATCCGGCGGAGGCCCCGTGCTCGCGGGGCTTCCGCCAGATGACGCTGTAGCGCAGCAGAAGGTGCCTGCGGTACTGCGAGCCGGGCAGCATCTCGGCGCTCAGCGCCCGCATCTGCCTGTACGTCACCGGAGGCGGCCACACGGTAGGAGAGGTCTGCTTCCAGAGCCCTTTGAAGGCCCGGTGGACCTGGCCCACGACGATGCCGGCGAGGTCGCGTGGCAGGTCGCCGGGCAGCTCGCTGCGCGCGAGCCCGACCACGGCCAGGACGCCGCCAGGCCGTAGCAGCTCGCTCATGCGGGCCAGCCCGTCGGCCGCGTCCATATGGTGCAACGTGGCCACCGACGCGACGACGTCGAACGAGCCGGGCTCGAAGGGGTGGGTCAGGAAGTCCCCGACGATGTAGTCGATGTCACCGGGGTACGCGCGGGCCTGGCCGATGCTGGGCTCGTGGAGGTCGATGCCGGTGACGTACGGCACGGCCTGCCGAAGCTCCCGGGCGAGCATCCCCTCACCGCAGCCGACGTCAAGGGCGCGCTTGGCCCCGTCGGGCACCGCGCCCAGGATGCGGGAGTGGTAGTGGATGTTGTGGTTCCATCGCCTGCCAGATCTAACGGACATACGGCCATCCTTCCGGACGCCCTATCCGGCCACATAGTTCTTGATCAGGTCGTAGAGCGCGTTGCCCGCCCCGCCCTCGAACAACGCCCTCCCGGTGCCGGCGATGACGTTGAGCGCCCGCTTCACCCTGGGCACGGGCAGCTCTTTCTCGGTGAGCGCCGCCCGCAGCTCCGCCAGCGCCTCGCTGACCTCGGGAGACAGCCGCGCGTCCGTGTCGTCCAGATATCGCACGATCACCTGCGCCAGCTCACGTGACGGATCGAGCGCCGCGTTGTTGTTGACGACACCGCTGCCGAAGAGCGAGTTGATGAAGCTGACCTTGTCGTAGAAGTTGTAGTTCACCGAATGCTCCTGCGGCATCGTCCGAGGCTCCCGGCCGGAGCGATCCGCTTCGGCCCAGAGCGCACCGAGTTTGGTGAGCTTGAGGCGGCGACTCCGTCGGGGACGCATCGCCGGTGGCAGCGGGAACAGGGCGAGCAGGTCCCGCGCCCAGCGGCCCGGCCCGAGATTGCGGACCACCAGGTTGCCGGCCAACGCCGCGCGGACGGCCCACCGCACGTGATCCGGGGCATGCTCCTCCCGCACCAGGTGGTCGACGGCGTCCTCCTCCGGGCGCCAGTCTCGGGACAGGCGCAGAACGAGGGCACGAACAACCGGGCCGACAGGCTCGGTCACGGCGCGGTGGTACGACTCCGGGTGATGGCGGACGAACAACTCATCGCACGGGTGATCCACGCCGGGCGACGGTACGGCGTAGCCGAGCCTGACGGTCTTCCCGTTCTCGGCGGGCAGCACCACGTCCACGCGGTGCAACCGCGGAAGTGGCATCCGCCTGAGCAACGGCGGCAGGGACGGCGCCTCGTGCTGCCGGATGTGCAACCCGCTCTCGTCCATCCGGCGCTGGAAGCTTCGGCGCTGCTCTTCCTTGAAGCTCTCCCGCCACTCGTGGTGCGCCTGTGTGCGCCGGTTGGCCTCCTCTACTCTCCGGCATCTGCGCTCGTAGTCCTCGTGCGAGCACACCCAGTCGCCCGGCCGGAGGTCCGTGGCGGGTACCGCGCGGGTGAAGCGCCGCAAGCGCCGTCCCGTCATCGCGGCCAGCACCCGTCGTCGGCCCGTCAGTTCGGAACCGAGCTGTAGGAGCTCGGATCCGGACGCGGTCAGGGCGGCCGCCAGGCCGAGGGCCGCGAGGAGCGCGGATAACCAGGGCAGGTTGGCCAGCCAGAAGATGCCGGGAGCGGCTATGAGGGTGCCCAGGAACAGGCGTGCGGACGTTTTCGACCGGGTGGTTTCCGACCAGACGGCGCCCGCGATCAGGTACGGACTCAGCCGTACGTCGTCTGCACCGACCCGCATGGCACCAGTATGGGCATCAGCGGCCGATTCTGGCGGAGACCTGTGCGGCGAGGTTGCGGGGGACGAACTTGCCCACCGCGACGATCGCCTTGTAGCGCGGGTCGGGGATGCTGACCACGCGGCCCAGGGCCAGGTCGCGCATGGCCGCGGCGACCACGTTGTCGGCCTTCAGCCACAGGAAGCCGGGGATGCCGGCGGTGTCCATGCCGGCGCGGTCGTGGAACTCGGTGCGGACGAAGCCGGGGCACAGGGCCATGACCTTGACGCGGGGGTGGCCGACCTCGGCGGCGGCCGACTCGCTGAAGTTGATCACCCAGGCCTTGGAGGCGCTGTAGGTGCCTCGGGTGAAGAAGCCCGCCACCGAGGCGACGTTGATCACGCCGCCGCGGCCCCGGGACTTCATTCCGGGCAGCGCGGCCAGTGTCAGGCGCAACACGGCCTCGCAGTGCAGCTTCAGCATGCGCAGCTCGTCCGCGACCGGGGTACGCAGGAAGCCCTCCGGGTGGCCGAAGCCGGCGTTGTTCACCAGGAGGTCCACGCCGTCGCGGATCCGGGACTCGACCGCGGTGAGACCGTCCTCGGTGGACAGGTCCGCGGGCAGGGTCTCGACGGCGCCGCCGTACCGGAGCTTGAGTTGCTGGGCGCTCTCGGCGAGGCGGTGCTCGTCGCGGGCGACGAGAACCAGCGTGAAGCCGTCGGCGGCCAGGCGGCGGGCGAAGGCGGCGCCGAGGCCGGCGGTCGCGCCCGTGATCAGTGCGGTAGGCATGTTCGCAGATTAGCCCGCCCGGGGCGGCGCCCCGCCGTTGAGGCGGGGCGTGGCGTGAGAGGATCGTGGGGTGCGATCGGCTCTTCTCGCGCCGCTGGCCGTCGTGGTGGTCACCGTGACGGCGCTGGCCTGCGCACCCTCCACCCCCGAGGCCCCCGAAACCCCCGCATCCGGTACGCCGTCCGCCTCGGCCGGTGCGCCGTCGTCCACGGCACCGGCGGAGACTCCGGTTCGGTCCGAGCGGCCGGGCAAGCTGGTGTTCACCGAGGTGGGCACGATGGACAAGCCCGTGGCCTTCGCCGTACGCAAGGACGACGAGCGCGTCTACGTCGCCGAGCAGGGCGGCAGGCTGCGCACGCTGGACGGCGCGACCGTGATCGACCTGTCCGGCGAGGTCAGCACCGGCAACGAGCAGGGACTGCTCGGCGTGGCCTTCCACCCGAGCGGCCGGTGGCTCTACCTGGACTGGACCGACCGCGAGGGCCACACTCACGTGACCGAGTGGGCCTTCGACGGGAACAAGGCCACGGGACGCCGCGACGTCCTGCGGCAGAACCAGCCGTTCGCCAACCACAACGGCGGGCAGCTCGCGTTCGGCCCCGACGGGTACCTGTACATCGCGCTCGGCGACGGCGGCAGCGGCGGCGACCCGCAGGGGAACGGGCAGGACCTCGGCACCTGGCTGGGCAAGATCCTGCGCATCGACCCGCGCGGCACGCCGTACAAGGTGCCCGAGGACAACCCCTTCACCGGGAAGGACGGCGCCAAGCCGGAGATCTGGGCCTACGGCCTGCGCAACCCCTGGCGGTTCACCTTCGACAAGGAGACCGGCGACCTCTGGATCGGGGACGTCGGCCAGAACGCGTGGGAGGAGGTCGACTTCCAGCCGGGCGCCTCCAAGGGCGGCGAGAACTACGGGTGGAACCTTCGCGAAGGCGACAAGCCGTTCAACGGCGGCCAGGGGAAGGGCCTGACCGATCCGGTGATCACCTATCCGCTGGGCGAGGGCGGCAACTGCTCGGTCATCGCCGGGTTCGTCTACCGCGGCGAGAAGATCCCGTGGCTGCGGGGGCGGTTCCTGTACGGCGACTTCTGCGCGGGCTGGGTGAAGGCGGCCCAGGCCGGAGAGCCCCGGGACGCCATTGACGTGGGGACGGTCGAGCAGCTCTCGTCGTTCGGGCAGGCGGCGGACGGCGAGCTGTACGCGCTGAGCCTCCAGGGACCCGTCTACAAGATCGAGGCGGCGTCGTGAGCCGCCTGCTGATCGTGCACCACACGGTCTCGCCGGCCACGCACGAGCTGTTCGAGCAGGTGCTCAAGGGCGCGACCACGGACGAGGTCGAGGGCGTCGAGGTGGTGACGGAGCCGGCTCTGGGCGCGACGGCGGCCGATCTGCTCGCCGCCGACGGACTGGTCATGGGGACGAGTGCCAACATCGGCTACATGTCGGGCGCGCTCAAGCACTTCCTGGACACCGTCTACTACCCGTGCCTGGCCGAGACGCGGCGGCTGCCGTACGGGCTGTGGGTGCACGGTGACAACGACACGACCGGAGCGGTGTGCGCGGTGGAGTCGATCGCGGGCGGGCTCGGCTGGGAGCGCGCGGCCGCGCCCGTCACCGTCACGGGCCGGCCCGCCAAGGCCGACCTGGAGGCGTGCTGGGAACTGGGCGCGACCCTGGCAGCGGTCATCAGCCCGGTGGCCTGACACGAAGCGGCGGTGATCAGTCCGGCCGCCTGATGCGACGCAGGTGATGGTCAGCCCGGCCGTCTGGCGAACCAGGTGATGGTCAGTCCGGCCGTCTGGCGAACCAGGTGATCATCAGGGCGGCGGTCGCCGCGTGCGTGATGCTGGAGGCCACTCCCGCGCCCGTCGCGCCCCAGACCGGGATCAGGGCGGTGTCCAGGCCCAGGTTGAGTGCCAGCGCCGACAGCGTGATCATGGTCATCGGGTGCGGCCTGGCCAGCCGGGTCAGGTGCTGCTCGACGGGTTTGATGAGCGCCGCCATCACGGCCGCGGGCGCGAGGGCGAGGAGCGGGGCCACGCTCGCGGCGTACGGCGGGCCGTACACGAAGGGCAGCGCGCACGCGGCCCCGGCGGCGATCAGCGCCACGCACCCCAGCGAGATCACCAGGTTGAGCGCGAGCACGTGGCGGGTGACGGCGCGCGAGCCCGCGTCGGTGCCGCCCGCCTGGCCGGGCAGGCACACGTGCGCCACCGCCTCGGTCGGGATCTTCACCAGCATCAGCACCCCGGCGGCCACGGTGTAGAAGCCCGCCTCACGCGGCGAGTGCAGGAAGCCGAGCAGGAGCGTGTCGGCGGCGGGCAGCAGGTGGAAGGCGACGAGGCCGAGGTGGTAGCGGCCGGACAGGGCGAGCTGGCGGACGGCCAGGGCCCTGGCGGGGCGCAGCGCGCGGGCGCCGAGCGCGCCGGTGAAGCGCAGCACGGCCGGTACGCTGGCCGCCGCCCAGCACGCGACCACGGCGGTGAGCGTGAGCAGGTCGAAGGCGGCCAGCGCCAGGATCGGCAGGTACTGCGCGAACCCCGAGGCCAGTTGCGCCTGGTTGACCAGCCGGGTGCGTCCGCGCAGGAGCAGGACGCCGCGCAGGTTGAGCCAGCAGACGGTGACCGGCACCGACGCCAGCGCGATCGCCAGCGCGGGCGTGGCCGTGCCCGGGTCGCAGGCCGCGGCCAGGGCGAAGGCGAGCAGGGCGGTGAGCGTGCCCATGCCGAGCCCGATGACGACGGCGTTGCCGGCCAGCCGCGCCCGCAGCACGCGGTGCGGCCAGAAGGCGATCTGCGAGGTGTTCAGCGACCAGTGCCCGATGAGGACGGCGGTCGTGGCGATGCTGACGATCGCCGCGTACAGGCCACGGCCCTCCGGCTGGAGGGCCCGGGCCAGGGCGGCGCCGGCGACGATTCCGAGCGCCGTCTTCACGGCTTCGGCGGCCATCATCGGAAAGGCCGCGCGGACGGTCGTTCTCAGCGGCCGGCCCATGGGGCAGATCCTATGGACCACTCCCGTCACGGATTATGTGGCGTGGTTTTCCGTGAAGTCGGGAGATCGTCTGCATTTGCCAAGGAGCGGAATTCAGCCGGATATCTTCTCGATGAGATCCTCCACCTGGGCGTTGAGCCTGGCGCCTCGGGCCCAACCGGCGTAATGGGTGAGGAAGGCGACAACCTCCCGCAACTCCTCCACGCTCAGCTCGCCGGCCCGCACCGCCGCGTCCAACTGGATCAGCAGCTCTTCGTCCAGGCCGCCCTGGCCGACGAGCAGGCCGAGCAGCAGGAGCCGGCGTTCTCGGAACGAGAGCGCGTCTCGTGACCACAGATCGGCGAAGGTCATCTCTGCCATACAAACCGCGCTCCCTATCCAGGTGATCCTCATATTTTTCGCTACTTCCGGAGATGGACCAATGGGGGTTGCGGGAACGTTGCGGCGGAGTGACCGTGAAGGCATGCGTGCCTTGGGTTTACTCGCCGCGGCGCTGCTTTTCGTCAACGCCTGCGGAGCCGGCCAGGGTGAGGCGCCGGGCGCGGCGCAACCCCGCAACGACGGCGGGAACGCTACCCAGCGCGGTGTCCACGTGCGCAACGCCTACCTGCTGAGGGGCGGCTCGCTGCACGCCGTTCTCATCAACTCGGGCACGCGGGCCGACCGGCTCGTCCAGCTCACGCTCGCCGGCGGGCGGCTTTCGCTGCTGGCCCCGGTCGAGCTGCCGCCCTCGGGGGTGACCGGCGGGGACCGGGCCCTCGCCACCGCGAGCGGGCTGGAGGCGCGGGTGGGCTCGTGGGTTCCGGCGACCTTCCAGTTCCAGGAGGCGGGCGTGCTCGCGGTACAGGTTCCGGTCAAGGAATTCCCCTAGGCTTCCGTCACAAGTAAAGCCAAGGGATGGCCAAGATTTGGTCAAGATGTGTCACCGGTCATGACGCTCATTCCGCATGAAAAAGGGCACAACAACACCGTTGGTCCGTTAAGCGGAGGTAAGCCCCGGTGATAACGGTACGGACCTGGGTCTCGATCATGGTCGCGGCCCTCACCCTCTCGGCCTGCGGCCAGCCGGCCTACCACTACGTCCACGACAAGGGCGGCACCACCTACTTCAAGGTCCCCTCCTCCTTCGCTCAGCTCGACGCCACCCCGATCGAGCAGTACCTCAGCCGGCTCCACCCCGACTCCGAAGCGGCCAGGCTGCGCCGGGAACGGGTGTGGTCCACCGCCTTCGACCAGGCGGGCGCGCCGACCCTCCAGCACCTGCTCAGCTCCAGCGACCCGTTCGTGTACTCCACCGTCCACCGGCTGACCGTGCGCGAGCGCGACCGGGTCTCGCTCGACGGGCTGCGCGACTTCGTCTTCCCGGTGACCGAGCCGGCCAGGACCGCCTACGTCACCGACCGGCTCAGCAGCGGGCAGATGCCGCTCTACCTCAAGTTCGAGCCGCTGGTCGACGAGGTGCTCACCCTGGACGGCGGCGCCAGGGGCGTCCGGCTCCGCTTCAACTACCAGATCGGCCCCGACGTCCAAACCTTCGACCAGACCGCGATCCTCGACGAGAAGGGCTCCACCGTCTCGGTGCTGATCGTGAGCTGCCGCTCGCTGTGCTTCAGGAAGCGCGGCGGCGAGCTGGACAAGATCGCGCAATCCTTCAAGCTGCTCCGGCTGCCCGGATGAGGGAGCTCCAGTGACCACGACCATTCCCCACGGGGGCCTGCGCGCGCCCGGCAGCGGCCCGACCGATCCCGACGCCGTCACCAGGAAGAAGATGCGGTTCTGGGACCGGGGGAAGTTCCTGATCGGGCTGCTGGCCGCCTTCCTCATCCTGACCTGGAAGACGATGGCGGACTTCGAGGGGATCATCCCCTTCTGGGATGCCATGCAGTACATCGGACGGGCCTATCCGTGGATCTTCTGGTTGCTGGCCGCCGAGACGGTACGGCAGGCCCACTTCCTGGTCAGCGAGCGTTCCTCCGGCTACCACCGGTTCTGGAGCCAGCGGGTGTTCGGCGGCTTCGAGCGCTGGTCGCACCGCCGCTTCGACGACTGGACCCGCTTCCGCGTCGCCAGGGCCGTCAAGATCGCCTTCTGGGTGTCGCTGCTCGCGCTCGTGCTCGGCGCGGTGCTGGACGTCAGCCCGTTCATCGCCCTGTTCAGGGCCCCGGCGCTGGCCGTGCAGGCGCTGCCGTTCGTGCTGCAGATCGTCTTCCTGTTCTTTGTGATCATCATCCAGTTCGTCGGGCTGTTCTGGTTCCTGTCGCGCGGCGGCGTGGAGACGTACTTCCCCGACGACATCAAGACCCGCTTCGCCGACGTGTGGGGGCAGGACCACGTGGTCGAACGGGTCAGGGAGAACATCGTCTTCCTGGAGAGACCGGACGCCATCGAGGAACGGGGCGGCTACGTGCCCAGCGGGCTGCTGCTGTGGGGGCCGCCGGGCACCGGCAAGACGCTGATGGCCGAGGCGGTGGCCGGTGAGACCGGCAAGCCGTACGTCTTCGTGGATCCCGGCGCCTTCACCAACATGTTCATGGGCATCGGCATCCTCAAGGTGAAGACGCTCTTCAGGAAGCTGCGCAAGCTCGCCCTGCGCTACGGCGGCGTGATCGTCTTCTTCGACGAGGCCGACTCCCTCGGCAAGCGCGGCCGCCTGGCCCAGCAGGGACCGCCTGGACAGCAGGGCTTCAACGGCTGCCACGGCCTGAACTACCTCTCGGAGGAGACCCGTTCCGTCCTCGCCTTCAGGGCGCGCCGCGCCGAGCCGGAGCCCGGCCGCGACCGCTTCTTCATGGGCGGCGGCATGAACGCCTCCGGCGACCCCGGCACGCTCCAGGCCCTGCTCACGGAGCTGTCCGGCCTGAAGAAGCCGCGCGGCTTCTTCAACCGGCTGGTACGCCGCGTGCTGGGCATGCGCCCCAAGCCACCGCCCAAGTACCGCATCCTCGTCATGATGGCCACCAACCGCCCCGACGCCCTCGACGAGGCACTGTTACGGCCAGGCCGCATCGACCGCATCTACAAGGTCGGCTACCCCTCCAAAGCCGGACGGGTCCGCACCTACCAGGGCTACTTCGACAAGGTCGCGCACGAGCTCACCCCGGACCAGGTCGACAAGCTGGCCACCATCACCCCCTACGCCACCGGCGCCACGATCAAGGACCTGGTCAACGAGTCGCTGATCACCGCCATCCGGGACGGCCGCGAGGTCATCACCTGGTCCGACGTGCTGCGGGCCAAGCGGCTCAAGCAGCTCGGGCCGCCGGAGGACGTCGAGTACATCGAGCGCGAACGGCACGCGGTCGCCGTACACGAGGCGTGTCACGCCGTCGTGGCCTACTACACGCGCTTCCACCTGGAGATCGACATCGCCACGATCGAGAAGGGCGCCGACTACCTCGGCATGGTCGCCTCGATCAAGCCCGAGGACCAGTTCACCCGCTGGAAGTCGGAGTACGAGGCCGACATCATGGTCTCGCTCGCCTCGCTGGCGGGCGAGCGGATGTTCTTCGCCGAGGACAACTCCTCCGGGGTCTCCGGCGACCTGCACGCGGCCACGTTCCTGACCGCGCTGATGGAGTCGCACTGGGGGATGGGCTCCGGGGTCACCTCGCTGCCCGCGCTCCAGGAGCTGGAGATCATGGGCGGCAAGTCGATACCGCGGCCCCGGCGGGCCGACCTGCCCGAGCACGGGCAGCCCGACCTGATGCCGGACGTGCTGGGGGAGCGGATCGAGTTCAACCTCGTGCGGCTGCTGGAGAAGACCGAGCGGCTGCTGCAGGAGCACCGGCGGGAGGTGCTGAGCGTCGCCCACGCGCTCGAACGGCACAGGACGCTCAACGGGGACGACGTGGTCGCGATCATCGAACGGCGGGCCGGGCCGCTGGTCGACGGCACCGTCTACGCCTCCGACGAGCTGAGCGCCGAGCTGGAGGAGTACCACCAGGAGGCGGCCAGGGCACACCACGAGCACAGCCGGGTCGAGCGGGAGCTGCCCGGCCTGGTGGCCGACGAGGTCGTCGTGGAGGCCGTGGTGGTGGAACACGAACCTGCCGCGCCGGTGTGGAGCGGGCCTGCCGTACCGGCGGGCGGGGGTGGGACGCGGCCGCAGTTCGTCGCCCAGGCCCACCCGCCACTGACCCATCCGCCCCAGGCCCACCCGCCACGGGCTTACGCGCCTCAGGCTCAACCGGCCCCGCAGGCTCACCCTCCGCTGACCCCTCCGGCACCCGCGCGGCAGCCCATCGTGCCCTTCGGGGAGCCTCAGCCCGAGCGGGCCCGTCCCTCGCTGGGCCGGGCGGTGCTGATCGCGGTCGGCAGTCTGGTCGCGCTGGTCGTGGTGGCGCTGCTGGGTGGCCTGGCGGTCACCCGGACCAGCCCTGCCATGGAGCCGGCCTCGCCGGGCCTGCTGGTGATCCTGTTCGTGTTCGTGGTGGCGCTGATCGTGGGGGCGTGCCTGGCGGTCGTGGCCGTCAGGGGGCTGCGCGCGGCCCGCGAGCGGGCGGAGCGCGAGCGCGACCAGGCCCACGCCAGAGCCCAGCTCCTGGCCGCCGCCATGGACCCCGACACGGCCATGCGCCTGCTCGGCTACGACGGCGGGCGGCCTCCCGGAGAAGGGTGACGTCAATCACGTAATGCGTTCACTTCATTGCTTAGGGTGAAAATGGCCTGAGCGAGGAGTGAGATGGGTCCTGGAATAGTCCGCAGCCTGGTGCCCGCGCGGCTGGACCGCCTGCCCTGGTCGCCGTTCCACACCCGGCTGGTGATGGCGCTCGGCGTGGCGTGGGTGCTTGACGGGCTGGAGATCACGATCGTCGGCAACGTCGGTGCGTTCCTCCAGCGCTCCGACACGCTCGGGCTGACCTCGGCGCAGGTCGGCCTGTCGGCGACCGTCTACCTCATCGGCGAGGTGGCCGGCGCGCTGTTCTTCGGGTGGCTGTCGGACCGGATGGGCAGGCGCCGCCTGTTCATCCTCACGCTGGCCGTCTACCTGGTCGCCAGCGGCCTGACCGCGCTCTCCTGGGACTTCGGCAGCTTCCTCGTGCTGCGCTTCGTCGCCGGGGCCGGCATCGGCGGCGAGTACGCCGCGATCAACTCGGTGATCGACGAGATGATCCCGTCCCGCTACCGGGGCCGCGTGGACCTGGCCGTCAACGGCACCTACTGGCTCGGCGCGCTGCTGGCCACTTCGGCGACCTTCCTCCTGCTCGACCCGTCGAGCCCGCTCGACCCCGACTGGGCGTGGCGGCTCGGCTTCCTCGTCGGCCCGGTGCTCGGCATCCTCGTCTGGGGACTGCGCAGGCACCTGCCGGAGAGCCCGCGCTGGCTCATGACCCACGGCCGCGAGGACGAGGCGGAGCGGGTGGTCGCCGCGATCGAGAAGGAGGTGGAGAAGGAGGACCGGCTCGTCCTGGAGCCGGTGCCGGACAGCCGGGCCATCGAGGTGCTGCCGCGGAAGCGGCTGCCGCTGGTCGAGGTGGCCAGGACGCTCTTCCGCACCTACCCGGGCCGCTCGTTCCTGAGCGCCACGCTGATGATCTGCCAGTCGTTCCTCTACAACGCGATCTTCTTCACGTACGCGCTGGTGCTCACCCATTTCTACGACGTCGAGGCCGGCGAGGTGCCCAAGTACATGTTCGCCTTCGCCCTCGGCAACCTGCTCGGCCCGCTCGTGCTCGGCCGGTTGTTCGACACGGTCGGACGCCGGCAGATGATCTCCGGCACCTACCTCGCCTCCGGCGCGCTGCTGGCCTTCACCGGCTGGCTGTTCGAGCGCGGCGCGCTGACCGCGACCACCCAGACGATCATGTGGTCGGTCATCTTCTTCGTCGCCTCGGCGGCGGCCAGTTCGGCGTACCTGACGGTGAGTGAGATCTTCCCGATCGAGATGCGGGCGCAGGCGATCTCCATCTTCTTCTCGCTGGGCCAGGTCGTGGGCTCCTTCGGCCCGGTCGTGTTCGGCGCGCTCATCGGCGACCGGGCGAACCCGGACCCGGCCCGGCTCTTCCACGGCTACCTCTTCGCCGCCGGGATGATGATCTTCGCGGGCCTGGTGGAACTCCGCTTCGGGGTCAAGGCCGAGCGCGCCGCGCTGGAGACCGTCGCCGAGCCGCTGAGTGCGGTCAGGGCAAGGGCGCGGCGCGTCAGGAGCGAGGAGCGGTGAACCCCCGGCCGGGCCCGGCCGTCGTCTGGGTATGGACCGCCTTCTCGCGCTGAAGGGCGCGTGCGTGCTTCTCGCCGCCCTCCCGCTCGCCGCCTGCCAGAGCGACCGCGTCTGCACCCTCATCGGTACGCCCGTCGGCATCCAGGTGGACGTGGCGCCGCCGATCTCCGAGCGGGTGGCGGCGGCCGAGATGGAGGTGTGCCAGGCGGGGACGTGCCGTCCGGCGAAACTGGAGCTGCACCGGGCCGACCAGGGCGGCGCGGCCGGCTTCGGCGACGTGGCGGGGCTGCGCAAGGAACCGGCCCAGGTCTCGCTGAAGCTCACCGACTCCAGGGGGGAGCCGGTGGTCGAGCGGGACATCCAGGTCATGCCGCGCGGACGCTTCCCCAACGGGCCGGACTGCGGCGAGGGCGGGCCCAACGCGAGGGTACGGGTGGACGGCCAGGGCCTGCTCCATGAGGTGCCCTGACGGCTTGACCGGACCGCCCGATGCCCGCATTAATTGGATTTAGTGCCTAATAGTGGGGGTGCGGGATGCCGGAGGTCGTGCGGATCAGCCTGCGGAACCGGCTGCGCGCGCTTTTCACCTTCCAGGAGGTGCTCGACCGCTTCGACATGATCGCCGACCGGTCGGCGGGAGCCGTACGGGTGCGGACCGGGCGGCGCGGCGGGTACTGCGTCGTGTGGGCGCCCGAGCACGTCGAGCGCGTCTTCGTCACCCACCAGCACCTCTACGCCAAGTCCGCGCAGTACCGGCTGCTCGCCGTCGTCACCGGCGACGGCCTGCTGACCAGCGAGGGCGAGCGCTGGACAGCGCAGCGGCGGCTCATCCAGCCGATGTTCGCCAAACGCCACCTGGGCCGCTTCGCCGAGCACATGACCGACGCGATCGCCGACTTCGCCAAGGAATGGGACCAACTGCCGGACGGCGCCCGCGTCGACGCGGCCACCGCCATGAACCGGCTCACGCTCGACGTGGTCGGCCGGGCGCTGTTCGGCTCCGGCCTGTCGGAGCAGGCCGCGCGGCTCGGGCCCGTGCTCACCTCCGGCCTGCGCGCGGGCGTGCGGGCGACCCGCCTGCAACTGCTGTTCAGCACCCCGCCGTGGCTGGTGGACGCCGCCCACGCTGTCGTACGGCGGGCGCCCGGGTGGATCCCCGGCATCCGCGACCTGCGCCACGTGCTGACCACCACCGACGAGGTCGTCGAGGCGATCGTGGCGGCGCACCCCGGCGGCACGGACGACCTGCTCGGCCTGCTGCTCGCGGCGCCCATGGACAGACGGCAGGTCCGCGACGAGGTGATGACCTTCCTGCTGGCCGGGCACGAGACCACCGCCAACGGCCTGGCCTGGTTCTGGCACCTGCTCGCCCTGCACCCCGAGGCGCGCGCCCGCCTGGAGGCCGAGGTGGCCGGGGTGCTCGACGGCCGGGTGCCGACCGCGGCCGACGCCGACCGGCTCGTCTACACCGCCGCCGCCTTCCAGGAGGCCTTACGCCTCTACCCGCCGGCCTGGTCGATCGTGCGTACGGCGGTGGCCGACGACCGGCTCGGCGACCTGGACGTGCCCGCGGGGACGAACGTGGTCATCCCGGTCTACCTGGCACACCGGGACCCGAGCGCCTGGCCGGATCCCGACCGGTTCGACCCGGAACGTTTCCTGCCCGGGGCGGCGCCGCGCCGCTTCAGCTACCTGCCCTTCGGGGCGGGGCGGCGGATCTGCGTGGGCGCCGGGTTCGCGGTGATGGAGGCGAGCCTGATCATCGCCATGCTCGTCCAGCGCTTCCGGCTGGAGATGGAGGCGGGCGCGGAGGTGCGGGCGGAGGCGACGGTCACACTCCGGCCGCGTGATGGGATTCCGATGAGACTGTACAAAGTGGTCTAATTCAATCGGATCCCGCGAAGATCGGAAGGACGCCCTTGACCCGGCTCCTCAGCGCGCAGGGGCTCATCCAGGCCGTCCTGCGCCGCACCAACCTGCTCATGGCCGGCAAACGCGTGGCGATCGTGGGCGAGGCCCCGCCCGGCCTGGTCACGCGGCTGCGCGCGATGGGCGCCCACCCCGGCAGCCCTGTCGAGGAGGCCGACCTGGTCTTCGGCGCGGACGTGCGTCCTGACCTGCTGAAACCCGGCGCCGTCGTCGTGGGCGGCGTCCGCGGCGACCTCGGTGTGACGTCGGCCAGGCAGGACGTGCTCCGCGTCGACAGGGGCGGCGGCGACGCCGACGTCTACGTGGTGAGCCTGCCGTGCTGACCGACATCGCCGACCCCGCGCTCTGGCCGGGCGGCGCCGACCGGATCGCCTGGGCCCGCCGCTTCATGCCCGTCCTCAACGCCCTGTCGGTCCCCGCCCAGACCGAGGGTGGGCTTGATCTGGATGGGTGGCGGATCGGGCTCGTGCTGGTGCTGGAGCCCAAGACCGCCAACCTGGCGCTCGCGCTGCGCGACGCCGGGGCCGAGGTGATCGTGCACTGCCCCGGCAGGGAGACCTCCGACGACGTGGCCGCCGCCCTGGTGCGCTCCGGCGTCTCCGTGCTGGCGAGGTCGGGCACCACGCGGGCCGAGGACGACGACCTGGCCCGCCGGATGCTGGATGCCGGGCTCGACGCGCTGGTCGACGACGGTGCGAGGGTGATCAGGCTGGCCCATGCCGAGGAAAGGCTGGGCCCGCTCAGGGGCGCGGCGGAGGAGACCACGAGCGGACTGCGCCCGCTCAGGGTGATGGCCGCCCAGGGAGACCTGCGGGTGCCGGTGATCGCGGTCAACGACGCGCGCTGCAAGGTCCTGTTCGACAACGTGCACGGCACCGGGCAGTCCTGCGTCATGGCCGCCCTGGACCTCAGCGGGCTGGAACTCGACGGGCTGACCTGCGTGGTCGCCGGATACGGCCACGTCGGCCAGGGTGTGGCCCGCTACGCCGCCGCCCTGGGCGCGCAGGTCGTGGTCAGCGAGGTGAACCCGTTCGCCGCGCTACGCGCCTTCCACGACGGGCTGCGCGTGCTGCCGCTGCTGGACGCCTGCCCGCAGGCCGACCTGCTCTTCAGCGCCACCGGCGTCGCGGGCACCGTCACCGCGGAGCACGTCGCCGCGCTCCGGCCGGGCGCGTACGTGGCGGTGGCCGGGGGAGTGGAGGACGAGGTGGAACGCCCGCCGGGCGGCCGCGAGGTCCGTCCTGGCGTCACCGACCACGGCGGCTGGTACCTGCTGGCCGAGGGCGAGTGCGTCAACTGCGCCGCCGCCGAGGGCAACCCGATCGAGATCATGGACCTGTCCCTGTCGCTGCAGGCGCTGGCCGTCGCCCACCTGCTCGCCAGCCGCCTGCCGCCGGGCGTGCATCCACTGCCGGAGGAACTGGACGAGCGCGTGGCCAGGCTGAAGCTGGACGCGCTGGGCGTACGCCTTGACCGGCCGACCGATCGGCAGCGCGCGTTCCTGGGCAGGGGCCTGTGATCGTCGACGTCCGCGACGCCGGCGTCCGGTACCGCTCGACCGGGCAGCAGGTGCTGCACGGCGTGGACCTGGCCGTGGAGCGCGGCGACTTCGTGCTGGTCGCGGGGCCGTCGGGGTGCGGCAAGAGCACGCTGCTGCGGCTGCTCAACGGGCTGGTGCCGCACGCCTACCGCGCCGAGGTCACCGGCCGCGTGGAGATCGGCGGCCGGCCCGCCCTGGAGCAGTCGGTCCGGCAGCTCTCCACGGTCGTCGGCACGCTGCTGCAGGACCCCGCCAAGCAGATCGTCGGCACCACGGTCGCCACCGAGCTGGCTTTCGGCCCGGAGAACCTCGGCCTGCCCCGCACCGAGATCCGCGCCAGGATCGGAGAGGTGGCCGACCGCGTAGGCGTCGCCCACCTGCTGGACCGCCCCACCCACGAGCTGAGCGGCGGCGAGCTGCAGATGGTGGCGTTCGCGGGCGTGCTGGTGATGCGTCCCGAGGTGGTCGTCGTGGACGAGCCGCTGGCCAACCTGGACCCGGACGCGGGCCGCCGCCTGCTGACCGCCTTACGCCGCTTCGTCGACGACGGCGGCGCGGCCGTGGTGGTCGAGCACCGGGTGGAGGAACTGCTGGAGTTCGGCCCGGACAAGGCGCTCTACCTGGAGGACGGCCACCCCCGCTACTCGGGCGACATTTCCGGATTCCTGCGGCAGGCACCGGTGGCGCACGTCAAGCTCCCCTTCGACACCCTCGTGGCCCGCGCCAGCGAGCTGCCCGCCTCCACCGGCCCGCCCCGCCCGTCCCGCACCGGCCCCTCCCGCCTGGCCTACAAGAACGTCTCGCTCGGCTACGGCTCCCGCACCGTCCTGCACGACGCCGACCTCGACCTGAAGGCCGACGAGCGGGTCGCCGTCCTCGGCCGCAACGGCGCCGGGAAGTCGACCCTGCTCCGCGCCGCCGTACGCCTGCTCGAACCCACCAGCGGCGAGATCCTCGTGGACGGCGAGCCCGTCGGCGGGCGCGACACGCTCAGCCTCGCCACCACCTTCGGCTACGTCTTCCAGAACCCCGGACAGGCGCTCTTCTCCGCCACCGTCGAGGAGGAGCTGGCCTTCGGCCCCCGCAACCTCGGCCAGAGCCCCGAGCGGATCGCCGAGGTCTCCCGCGAGGCGCTGGCCGCCATGCTGCTCGACCGCGAGCCCGGCATCATGTCCCGCCCGCCGCACACGCTCTCGCACGGGCAGCAGCGCCGCCTGACCGTGGCGCTCGCGCTGGCCATGAGCCCGAAGACGCTCGTCCTGGACGAGCCCACCGCCGGGCAGGACCTGCGCACCACGACCGCGTTCATGGACCGCGTGCTCGGCGGCATGCAGAGCGTCTACTTCATCACCCACGACGTGGACCTGGCGCTCACCCGCGCCGACCGCATCGTCATCGTGGACGGCGGCCGCGTCGTCGCCGACGCCTCACCGGCCGAGCTGGCCCACGACGAGCGGTTGTGGACCGGCAGCGGCCTGCGCGAGACCAGCCTGGTCCGCGCCATCCGCGACCTGCTACCCGGGAAAGGAGCGATACCGCACCCGTTCGACCTGGCCAGATCCGGAAGGACTCACCTGTCATGACATCCCCTCACTTACCGGTCCGCACCTCCATCTGGGAGATCAACTCCCGCGTCGTCGTGTTCGCCGCGGTCGGCGCCGCCCTGTACGCCGTGCTGGGCCTGATCAGCTTCACCATCCCGGGCACCCAGAACGTCGACATCCGCCCCGCCTTCGCGCTCGTGCCGTTCATCGGCATGCGGTTCGGACCGATCGCCGGATTCTTCACCGGCCTGGTCGGCAACATGGTCATCGACCAGATCAAGGGCTACGGCGCGCTCTTCTACTGGAACTGGAGCCTGGCCAACGCGCTGACCGGACTGCTGGCCGGCATCCTGTTCGCCCTGCTGGCCACCCGCGTCGCCCGCTCCAACGAGATCCTGCGCCTGGTCCTGGTGGGCGCGATCGCGTGGTTCTCGATGCTGCTCGGTTTCGCCACGACCTTCACCGACATGTGGCTGCAGGACCTCACCTTCGGCGGCTGGGCCTCCTTCGCCTTCGGCCCGCTGCTGCTCAGCAACACGCTGGTCGCCCTCATCCTGGTGCCCGCGCTCGACGCGATCTGGGAACCGATCTCCAAGCGCATGGGCAGGTAACCGCGTGGACGTCACGCCACGGTATCTGGGAGGCGAGTCCTTCCTGGGCCGGCGGGACCCGCGCGTGCTCCTGCTGGTCCCGGTCTGCTTCCTCGTGGCGGTGGCGCGCGTGAGCGACCTGCGCCTCATGCTGGTCTGCGCCCTCGTGGCCCTGGCCTACTACCGTGCCGCGGGCATCCCGTGGCACGCGGTCAGGGCCAACTGGGCCTTCGTCCTGACGCTGATGACGCTGACGGTGCTGGTCAACAGCGTCTTCACCGACGCCCTGCAGATCGAGGCCACCCGGCAGGCGCCGCCGCTGTTCGACATGCCGATCACCGGGAACCCGGTCAGCGTGGCGACGCTGTCGTACTCGACGACGCTGCTGCTCAGGTTCGTGGCCATGGCCATGGTGGGCTTTCCCGTGGCCTTCTGCATCGCGCCGGGCGACCTCGGGGTCAGCTTCGCCCGGCTGCGGGTCTCGCAGCGGCTGGCCTACGGGGTGGACCTGACCTTCCGGTTCCTGCCGTCCACGGCGGCGACCATGCAGCAGATCATCGACGCGCAGCGGGTACGCGGCTACACCCACCCGCGCACGAATAACCCGATAAAGCGGCTAATATCCCTCAAACCGGTCGTGATCCCCTTGACCGTGAACTCGCTCATCGACGCGGAGGACACCTCGAACGCCATGGACCTGCGCGGCTTCGGCGCCAAGCACCGCACGTGGATGCGCGAGCTGACCTTCGACCGCGCCGACTACCTGCTCCTCGGCGCGTTCGCCGCCTTCGCGCTGGCCCTGCTGGCGTACAAGATCCTCGGCACGGACGTCGTATGGGTCCCGTAGTCCACGGGGCGCCGCTCGTCCTCACCATGGACGGCCCGCCGATCGAGGACGGCACCGTCACGGTCGAGCACGGGCGCGTCGTCGAGGTCGGGCGGGGCAGGGCCGAGGTGCGCTGGCCGGGCGTCCTGGTCGCCGGGCTGGTCAACGCCCACACCCACCTGCAGTACACGTGCATGGCCGAGGTCGGGCGGCGCGTCTACGACTCCTTCGAGCACTGGTCGGAGGTCTTCAACGACGCCTACTTCCAGGGCGGCCAGGGGAGCTGGGACCCCGCCCGCAGGACCGGCCCCTGGGACTGGGCCGCCGCCGCGGCCGACGGCGCCTGGCAGTGCCTGCGCTCGGGAACCACCGCCGCGGCCGACATCGTGACCGATCCGGAGGCGTTCGTGGACACGCCGCTGGGCGGCCTGGCGTACCTGGAGATCATCGGCGACACCGACGCGAGCTGGCGGGAGGACGGGCGCGAGCGCTTCCTCAAGACGCTCGGCGAGCGCCGCGCGGGCATCTCGCCGCACTCGCCCTACACGCTCGACACCGGCGTGCTCGCCGACGCGGCCGTGCTCGCCCGCGAGCGTGGCACCCGCATCCACATCCACCTGGCCGAGTCCGCCCACGAGCGCGAGTACACGATGGCCGGCACCGGGCCGCTGGCCGAGCTGGTGCGGCAGTGGAGCGCGCCGTTCGCGCTGCTGGAGGGCGGCTCCGGGCTCGCGCCCGCCGCCTACCTCGACAGCCTCGGCGTGCTCGGACCCGACTGCCACCTCGCCCACGGCGTCCACCTCGGCCCCGACGACCGCGCGCTGCTGCGCGAGCGCGGCACCGCGATCGCGCTGTGCCCCCGCTCCAACCGCACTCTCGGCCTCGACGGACCCGACGTCGCCGCGCTGCTGCGCGAGGACAACCCCATCGCCGTCGGCACCGACTCGCTGTCGTCCTCGCCTTCGCTCGACCTGCTCGCCGACGTCGCCGCCCTCAAGCACCTCGCCGTACGGCAGGGCTACCGCGACCCCGACCTCGACCGGCGGCTCGTCGAGGCGGCCACCCTCGGCGGCGCGTACGCGCTCGGCATGAGCGGCGAGATCGGCGTCCTGCGGCCGGGCGCGCGCGCCGACTTCGCCGTCTTCGACGTCGACCCCCGCGACCCCTACGCCGGCCTGGTGGAGCACGGTTCTGGACGGTGCGTGGCCACGGTTGTGGGCGGCACCAAACTTTGGGCCCTGTAGGGCCGTCCGAGCAGGTGCTAGCGTCCCGGGACGATGGCATCGCAGAGCCTGCGGTTCAAGCTGTACTCCCTCCTCAGCCTGCCGATCGTGGCGCTCGTCGCGCTGTGGACCTTCGTCGCCGGTCACGTGGTCGGAGACTTCTTCGAGCTGCGTACGGCGACCACCGTGTTCGAGAAGATCAGCGCCCCCGCCGCGGCGCTGGTCACCGAGCTGCAGCACGAGCGCAAGTCGGCGGCGATGTTCCTGTCCTCGCCGCCGCCCGACGGCAGCCTGCTCGTCTCGGCGCGCAAGCGCACCAACGCCGCCGCCGGCGCCTTCCGCACGCTGTCGGCCTCCGAGGAGGCCCAGACCGTCACCACCCCGGAGCTGCGCCGCGCCATCGACGCCGTGCTGCGCAAGATCGGCGGCCTGGACGCGGTGCGCAGGGAGGTCGACGACCGCACCACCAGCCGCCTGTCGGTCGTGCGGGCCTACGGCGAGGTCACCGACGAGGTCTACCACCTCTACGACCAGGCCGTCACCGCGCCGGACATCAAGCTCTACCAGCAGGCCGCCGGGCTCCAGCGCATCGCCCACGCCCGCGACCTCATGTCGCGCGAGGACGCGCTGATCTCCGGCGCGACGCTGGCCGGCCGGATCACCGAGCAGGAGTACCACGCGGTCGAGGAGCTCGCGCCCAGCAGGAAACTGCTGCTCGAAGACGGCGTGGCCGCCCTCGACGCCGAGCTGCGCGCGCCGTACGACCTGCTGCTGGCCTCGCCCGAGCACCAGAGCATCTCCGCGATCGAACACGAGATCATCGACACCGCCCGGCTGCCGCGGGTGCGCAACGCGTGGCAGGCCGTCGCCGACCGCTTCGGCGCCACCCTCGACCGGCTGCTGGTCAGCCGCGCGGAACTGCTGAACACCCGCACCGAGGCCGCCGCCGGCGACATCGTCGTGCGGATCGTGCTGGTGGGCTTCTTCGGCCTGGTCACCATCATCGCGGCGGTGATGTGGTCGGCCAGGCTCGGCCGCCGCCTGGCCACCGAGCTCGACACGCTGCGCGACGCCGCCGCGGAGCTGGCCGACCAACGGCTGCCGCGCCTGGTGGACAAGCTGCGCGGGGGCGAGGACGTGGACGTCGACGCCGAGGCCCCGCCCATCCCCACCGACGGCGCCACCCAGGAGATCCGCGACGTCGCCCACGCCTTCGCCGGAGTGCGCCGCACCGCGGTCGAGGCGGCCGTCGGCCAGGCCGCGCTGCGCAAGGGCCTGGGCCGCGTCTTCCGTAACATGGCCAGGCGCAACCAGGCGCTCGTGCACCGCCAGCTCGTCCAGCTCGACGTGATCAGGCGGCAGATCACCGAGCCCCAGACGCTGCAGGACCTGTTCACGCTCGACCGGCTCACCACCCGCATGCGCCGCCAGTCCGAGGGCCTGCTCATCCTGTCGGGCGGCTCGCCCGGACCCGCGGGCGGCGACCCGGTCCCGCTGGCCGACGTGGTGCGCGAGGCCATCTCCGAGGTCGAGGCGTACACCAGGGTGAACGCCCCGCCCATCCCCGACGCCTTCGTGGACGGCTCCGCCGCCGCCGACGTCACGCACCTGCTGACCGAACTGGTCGCCAACGCCACCGCCTTCTCCCCGCCCACCACCACCGTCCAGGTCTACGGACAGGTCGTCGGCCGGGGCTTCGCCATCGAGGTGGAGGACCGCGGGCTCGGCCTGCCCGACACGATCCGCGAGGAGGTCAACTCCCGCCTGGCCGACCCGCCGGAGTTCGACCTGGCCGACAGCGAGCGGCTCGGTCTGCTCGTGGTCGGCCTGCTCGCCCGCCGCCACGGCATCAAGGTCACCCTCAGCAAGTCGGCTTACGGTGGTATCACCGCTGTCGTCCTGCTTCCACAGTCGCTCATCATCTCCGGATTAACACGGCGTTCACATTCGGGCAAAAACCGGGAAACGGCCGCCTGGCAGCCTCGGCGTGGCTGAGAAAAACCCCGAAAGGACCGCCGTGAGCTACAAGGCTGAGTACATCTGGATCGACGGCACCGAGCCCACGGCTCTGCTCCGCGCCAAGACCAAGATCCTTGCCGATGGCGCCGAGCCGCCGGTGTGGGGTTTCGACGGCTCCAGCACCAACCAGGCCGAGGGCCACGCCTCCGACCGGGTGCTCCGCCCCGTGTTCACCTGCCCGGACCCGATCCGCGGCGGTGCCGACGTGCTGGTCCTGTGCGAGGTCGAGGAGATCGACGGCGAGGCGCACAAGAGCAACACCCGCGCCCTGCTGCGCCCGATCGCCGAGCAGTTCGCCGACCAGGAGTCGTGGTTCGGCATCGAGCAGGAGTACACCTTCTTCAAGGGCTCGCGCCCGCTCGGCTTCCCCGAGGGCGGCTTCCCCGCTCCCCAGGGCCACTACTACTGCGGCGTGGGCGCCGAGGCCGTCTTCGGCCGCGAGATCGTCGAGCTCCACCTCGACCGCTGCCTCGCCGCCGGCCTGAAGATCTCCGGCATCAACGCCGAGGTCATGCCCGGCCAGTGGGAGTTCCAGGTCGGCCCGGCCAGCCCGCTTGAGGTCGCCGACCACCTGTGGCTCGCCCGCTACCTGCTCTACCGCACCGCCGAGGAGTTCGGCGTGGAGGCCACCCTCGACGCCAAGCCCGCCCGCGGCGACTGGAACGGCGCCGGCGCGCACACCAACTTCTCCACCAAGGCCATGCGCGAGGGCTACGACGCCATCATCACCGCCTGCGAGGCGCTCGGCGAGGGTGACAAGCCGCTGGAGCACGTCCGCCAGTACGGCGCCGACATCGAGTCCCGCCTCACCGGCGCCCACGAGACCGCCCCGTGGAACAAGTACTCCTACGGCGTCTCCGACCGCGGCGCGTCGGTGCGCATCCCGTGGCAGGTCGAGGTGGACCGCAAGGGCTACATCGAGGACCGCCGCCCCAACGCCAACGTCGACCCGTACGTGGTGACCCGCCTGCTGGTCAACACCTGCTGCGCCGCCCTGGAGAAGGCCGGCCAGGTCTGACCGCACGTCTTGCGGAGGAACGCGGGCACCCCCGATCGGGACCCGCGTTCCTCCGTTTTCCCGCGAGGGTTCAGGCCAGGCGCGACAGGTAGACCCTGCGCGCCTCCGCCACCAGGCCGCCCCGGTCCTTGACGAGCTCCTCCAGCAGGTCCAGCCAGCGCAGGCAGAACGTCACGTCCTCCTCCCTGGCCACCCTGCGCCGCTCCACGTCGAGGTAGACCGGGCTCGAGTGCGCCCGCACCAGGCCGCCGCCCTCCGCCACCGCCACCACGTACGTCGGCCAGTCCACGCGTAACTCGGCCGCCACCTCGTTCGGCGGGCCCGAGGCCAGTTCGCCGTCGGCGGTCAGCAGCCGCACCCGCTGCACGCCGGGCCCGATCACCCGGGCCGCCGCCCGGACCGTCGAGCCGGCCTGCAGGTCGATCGTGGCCCCCGGGCGCTCGCCCGCCACCGACAGCTCCAGGAACGGGCCCGTCGTGGCGAAGGTACGGCTGTGCCGTACCGCGTGGGCGTAGGACTCGGCGGTGAGCGGGCCGTCCACGTGCGCGTAGGTGCGCTCGCCCCCGATCGGGCCGAGGCGGCCCGCGGTGCCGGCGACCGCGGCCACCCGGTTGCCCGCCCCGATCAGCCGCCGGTAGGCCCGGTCGGAGCCGATCGCCGAGGAGAAGCTGTCGACCAGGCCCAGCGCCGCGTCCACCACCGACATCCTGGCGTCGAAGACCGGGTAGCCGCCGTCGAACAACTGCTCGGGCGTCTCGACCGGGCCGCGGAAGGCGTTGGCGTACCCGATCAGCGCGCCGCGCTCGCGGAGCTTGTCGACCAGGCCGGACGGCACGCTCGGCGCGTCCTGCGCCAGGCCCACCCTGGCCACGTGGGTGGCGTCCGACCAGGGCAGGTTGCGGCCCGCCCAGAGGTCTTCGGTGTCGCCGTCGCCCGCGAGCAGGTTGACCACGTGTAGGTCCTCGCCGTGCTGGGAGTCGGCCACCCACTGGGGCGGGCGGTTGAGCCGCACGTGCAGGTCGCCGCCGTACCAGCCGCGGGCCGCGGCGTCGTAGATGCGCGGCGGGGCCAGCTCCACCAGCGTCTCGCCGTCGCCGGGCGTGAGCGTGGTCTGGGCGTGGCCGTACTCCATCCCGCGCGCGGCCCTGACGGTGAGGCGGCCGGGCGGCACCTCCAGCACGACGTCGTCGCCGTGGAAGTACGGCAGGCCGTCGATGTCCCTGGCCGGAGAGGTGCCGTGCGGGTACCAGCCCCGGCCGTCGTCGCTCCAGACGCTCCACCGGCATGGGAAGCCGGCCCGCAGGCGGAGGGTCTGCTTGGCGGCGAGTAGTGTCAGATCGTCACGCATCGGCTTCTCCCCGTAATCGAAGGCGCCGTTATCGTGCCACGGCCCTGCCCCTCCGGAAAGGCCGCCGATTCCCGGCGGAGTGGCTTTCTTACTCCGAGGTAGAAGGATCTAGAGTCGAGGTGGTGGTTCGTATTTGGGCAGATCCGCGCGTTTCCCATGAAGATGGGCAATCAGTTCGCGCTGGGTTTCGAGGTCGCCGCGCCGATCCGACTCCAGGTCCCTGATCGCCACCTCGATCAGCCCGCGGGTCCGCTGCGGCGTCTCCTGGAAGGCCTGATCCAGCGCGTGGTCGTAGGCCGTCCTGGCCGCCTCGTCGTCGCCCTCCGCCCAGGCCAGCAGCGCCAGGTCGAACAGCAGGAAGCTCGGCCGGTCCGGCTTGACCGCCTGGTACTGCTGGTAGTAGTCCAGCGACTCCTGGTAGCGACCCAGCCGGTACAGGCACCACCCCCTGGTCGACAGGTGGTCGGGGTCGTACGGGCTGAGCGCGTCGAGCACCGCCTCGTAGCACTCCTCCGCCCCCTCGCGCGCGCCCATCGAGAACAGCGTGTCGCCCTTGCCGGCCATCGCCCCGGTGGAGCCCGCGTCCAGCGCCAGCGCCCGGTCGTAGGCGGCCAGCGCCAGCTCCAGGTCGGGGGTCTCCCGGTAGCGATAGGCCCAGGCCAGCATCTCCTCGCAGTACGCGGTGACCTGCCGGCCCGGCGCGGTCGCCTCCAGCCCGGCCTCGATCGCCAGGTCCCACGCGGCCACGTACGACAGCGTGATCGACAGCTCCGCCCAGATCCAGGCGGCGTCGGGCTCGGCCTCCACCGCCTTGGTGAGGCTCCTGATCGCCGCCAGCGGGTCCCTGGCCGTGCGCTGGATGGAGCCGAGCACGTAGAGCCGCTCGGCGTTGTCGGGCGCGAGGTCCAGCGCCCGGCCCGCCGCCTCCAGCGCGGCCTCATGGCGTCCCATGGCCGCCTCCAGCCAGGCCCGCGCGGAGTGGATCTCCGGTTCCTCCGGCCAGACGCGCGCCGCCTGGTGGAGCACCTCCCTGGCCTCGTCCAGGCGGCCGTCGTACTGCAGCGCCTCGGAGTAGTGCACGACGACCTGGGGGTCGGCCTCCCTGTTGACCGCGCTGCCGTTCATGGCGTGCTCGCGCAGGAAGCGCACCGCCTCCTCGCCCCTGCCCAGGCGCTGCAGGGTGTTGCGGAGCATGACCAGGGCCAGCAGGTCGACCGGCTCGCCCGGGTGGAGCAGCTCCGCCGCCTCGCGCAGGTCGGACTCGGCCTCCCCGTAGGCGCCCTTGGCGTACCGGGCGGCGCCGCGCACGGCCAGCAGCCATCTGCTGTCGTCGGACTGGGGGATGGCCCGGGTGGCGTGGGCGATGGCGTCGTCCAGGTCGCCGGTCATCCGGTAGACCTCGGCCAGCGTGCCGCGGGCCCAGGACAGCTCGGGGTCCATCTCGACCGCGCGCTCCAGGTCCGCCCTGGCCTCGGGCAGCCGCTGGAGGCTGAAGTAGAGCTGGCCGCGCGAGCCGATCGCGAAGGCGGAAGGGGCCAGGCGCACCGCCTGCTCCGCCAGCTCCAGGCCCTCCTCGGGCCGGCGGGTCATGCGCAGCACCTCGGCCAGGTCGAGCAGCGGGTCGGTGGCCTCGGGCCACAGCTCGATCGCCCGGCGCAGGTGCGGCTCGGCCTCCTCGAAGCGGCCCAGCGCCAGCAGCGCGCCGCCGAGCCTGGCCCGCGCGAACGCGTAGTCCCCGTTGAGCTCGACGGCCTTGGCCAGCTCCCGCTCGGCCTCCTCGCGGCGGTCGGCCAGGCTCAGCTCGACGCCGAGGTGGGCGTGCAGGGCGGCGTAGCCGGGCGCCAGATCGATGCCGGCGCGGAAGGCGGCCACCGCCGCCTCGCGTTCGTCCAGCTTGCTGTGGGCCAGGCCCAGCAGGCGGTGGTCCTCGGCGTCGCGCGGGGTCATGCGGGTGATCTGCCGGGCCACGTCGTGGGCGTCCTTGGTCTGCTCCTGCCTGCTGAGGATCTCGCTGTAGGCCCAGCGCAGCGGGATGTAGTCGGGCGTGCGCTCGACGGCCGCCTCGACGGCGTTCCTGAGGTCGGCGACCTCGGCGACGGGCAGCTCGGGCAGCCAGAACTCGGTCAGCTTCGTCAGCGCCCTCGGGTCGAGCGGGTCGATCTCCAGCGCGCGCTGGAACGCCTCGTCGGCCTCGGTGATCCGCTTCAGCCCATAGAGGATCTTGCCGCGGGCGGCGTGCGCGGCGGCGTTCTCCGGGTCCCGCTCCAGCGAGCGGTCCAGCAGACGCAGGGCCTCGGCCGGGTCGTCGGCCTCCGCCACCTGGGCCTGGGCGCGCAGCGTCCAGGCGTTCTCGAAGCCCAGGCGGGCGGCCCCGTCGAGATCCTGCCTGGCGCCGGTCAGGTCCATGAGCCGGCCGCGCAGGTCGCCGCGTACGGCCAGCATCCAGCCGTCCTCGGGGTCCAGCTCCAGGGCCTGGTCGAGCAGCGGCGCGGCCTCCTCCAACCGGCCCAGGTCGAGGCGGGCGACGGCCAGGTGGCGCAGCACGACGGGCTCGCCCGGCATCAGCTCGGCGGCCCGGGTGAGGGTCCGCTCCGACTCCTCCACCTGGCCCACCCCGAACAGCGCGATGCCCTCGACGATGAGCGCCCTGGGGTCGCCGGGCAGGTCGTTCCTGATCTCGCGGACCAGCTCCAGCGCCCTGGCCATGTCGCCGGTGCCGAGCAGGATCTGGGCCGCGGCGAACCGGACGACGTGGTCGTTCTCGGCGCTCAGCGCGGCGTCCACGTGCTCGCGCGCCTGCGCGCGGCGATGCGCTCTGGCACAGGCGTCGGCGGCGTCCAGGTGGAGCGTCGCGCCCGGGCGGCGGCGGGCGGCCTCGGTGGCGGCGTCGGCGGCGCTCTCGTGGTCGCCGATGCTCTGGAAGGCGAGCGCCAGCCACTCCAGGATGTCCGGATCGTCCCGGTCGGCCTGCAGCAGCGCGCCGAGCGCCTCCTCATGGCGGCCGGCTTCCAGCAGGGCGCCGCCGAGGTCGCGCCAGGCGGCCGGGGTGAGCTTGCCCAGCCGTTCCGCCAGCTCCAGCCGGAGCCTGGCCAGCCGTACGTCGCCCGCCCAGCGGGCGCAGGCGCGGTCGGCGAGGTCGAGCGCGGCGTACGGGTCGCCGTCCTCGGCCAGCAGCACCTGGGCGTAGGCGGCGTAGGGGCTGTCGGTGTCGTCGGCCTCGGCCATGACGCGGGCCGCCTCCTCGCGGCGGCCGGTGTGCAGCAGCGCCAGCGCGTACGGCGGGGGCGAGAACGACGGGGGCGCGACCTCCAGGGCCCTGGCGAACAGCTCGCCGGAGGCCGCGTGGTCGCCCGACTCGCGCGCCAGCATGCCGCGGGCGATCAGCACCAGGCCGAGCAGGCCGTTCAGCTCCGCGTGCCAGGACTCGGCGCGTGCCTTGAGCGCGTCGCCCAGAGTCTCCTCCAGCTCCGCGGCGTGCTCGGCCACGCCGCCGGTGGCCTCCAGCCACAGGGCCGCCAGCAGCCAGCTCACCTGCTGCGACAGGTCGCCGTTGTCGGGGACCAGGTCCGCGCGCCGGCGGCTACGCCAGAGCTCGGCCATCGCCACGTGGTGTGACGTCATCATGTTCCCCTGGGGGTTCGGGTGGTGAGCGGGCGGCCGCCGCTCCTGGCGTCCGGGGAGCGGCCCGTGCCGTCGTGCCTGAGATGGTTCATGAGGCGGCCGGCGATCACGTCGGTGTGCCGGGGGTCGCGGTGCCTGGCCACCCAGCCCGCGTTGAGGAGGATCACCACCCGGTCGACGGGGGTCAGCGGCGGCAGCGTGTCCCCGCCGAGCAGGTGGTCGGCGCACGTCTGCACGTCCGCCCAGTTCCGCGCGGAGAAGCCGCGCAGGCGGTCCCTGTGCAGCGCGGTGTGGATCCGGCGGCAGAAGTCCGGGTCGAGCACCGGCTCGGGAGCGACGCCGAGCTGCCCCAGCAGGCCGTCCCAGAACTCCCTGAGCTCGCGCACCTCCTCGGCGAAGTCGTCCTGGCCGTCGTCGGGACCGGCCAGCCGCAGCATGGACAGGATCATCTGGGCCCTGAGGGTGTCGGGCGGCAGGGCCCTGCCGGGCTCCTGCGCCGCGTTCGCGGCCGTGGGCGCGCTCGGGTGCAGGCGGAAGGTGAACATGGCGCGCGCGTAGGCGGGACCCAGCATGAACGTGGCCAGCGCGTCCTCGGCCAGCCTGGTCGCGTACGGCGTGGGCGGCCGGGTCAGCAGCTCGTTGAGCATCCTGGCCTTGTCGGCGGCGTGCTTGACGACGCTGGCCCCGGCCTCCCTGGCCGCCAGCGGCACGCCCCAGATGTTCCAGTCGGGGAAGCCGAGCTTGATGACCGCGCGCATGCTGAAGGCCGGGGTCCGCGACGGCAGCGACAACGCCTGGTGCGGGCCGAGCATCCGGGTGAGCAGGTGGTCGGTCACCATGCACACGCTGTCCTCCACGGCGCTGTCGCGCATGGCCAGGCCCGCCACGAACTCGACGTAGTTGTCGTAGACCGGCTCGGCCTCCTTCTTCAGAAACTCGGCGTAGCCGCGCCACAGCTCCGGCAGGTCGGCGCCGTCGGAGTCGAGCCGGTCGCGCAGCTTCTCCGCCTCGAAGCGCAGGTTCCCCGTGGCGGCCCGCAGGTCGTCCTCCAGAACGGTCTGCTTCTCCAGCTCCACCATCCGGTCGCTGAGCGGCTCGATCGTCTCGCGGACCCTGGCGACGCGCTCCTCGACCGCCTGAATGTGGTCGTCCAGGTTGGTGATGCTGGCCGTCAGCGGCCGGTTGCCGAGGTCGCCGAGCCGGCCCATGCCCGGCCTGGCCAGTTCCTGCCCGATGGGGGCGGCGATGCTGGCCAGCTCGCTGACGGCGTCCTCCGCCTCCTGGAGCGCGTCCATCACCTCGCGCATGTGCTCGCGCTTCTGGATCGCGTCGGTCACGGCGCCGCTGATGCGGTCCAGGTCGGTCAGGAGACAGTCGAGCCTGATCGCCAGGATGCGCTTGCCGTCCACGTCAGCCGCCCCGGGCGAGCATGGCCAGGGCGCGGCGGCCGGTGTCGCGGGTCGCCGCGCCGCCGAGCCGCAGGCGCCAGACGGCGTTCAGCACGTGGGCGGGGGTGATGCCGGGGCTCGGGCGCTCCTCGCCGGTCAGCGCGCGCTCGGCCGCGCCGACCTGGCCGCCGGGTACGTAGCGGGCGCGGGGCAGGTGCCGGTCGAGCAGGTCGAAGACGGCCGTGGCGGGGATGGGCGGGTCGCCCGGGCCGTCCGGCTCCTCGCCGGTGAGCGCCGTCCAGGCCGGGGCGATCATGGCCTCGGCGGCGCGGGCGTACGTGCCGCCGTGCCGTTGCGACATGGCCAGGAGCAGCTCGGTCATCGTGCGCACGCGCGTGCGCCACGACGGGTGCGACGGGCTGGTCACGTCCGCCTCCTCCGGGTCGACGCGCAGGCGCACGCACGACAGCGGGTAGGCGGGGCCGAGCGTGTAGGTGGCGTAGCAGTCGGCGATCAGCTCCTCGCGGTGCGGGGTGTCGGCCCGCTCAAGGAGTGGCCGCTGGTCCTTGTCGCGTACGTGGGCCGCCTCGCGGATGACGTAGTGGCCGAGCTCGTGCGCGAGGACGGGCAGGTGCCAGGCGTCGGGGGAGGGCGGCAGCCTGAGCAGGTCGGAGGCGCGCGTGAAGGACTCCGAGCGGGCGCACGCGGCGACCGCCACGTCGGCGGGCACGCCCGCGCGCTCGCACAGGAAGTCCACCAGGGCCGTGACGGCGGCCCCGGCGTCGGCGTCGAGCGCGTGGCGGCGCAGCAGGACGGCCTGCGCGTAGTCGAGCGCCTCGACCCGCAGCCGCTCGGCCTTCTGCCTGAGGTGGCGCAGGTGGCCCCAGTCGCGCACGTCCCGCAGTTCGAGGATCAGGTCGTCGGCGTGCAGCCGCAGGGAGCGGGCGGTGGCGGTGCCCGGCTCCGTCCGCAGCGCCAGGTCGGCGGCCTGGTCGAGGGCGTCGATCTCGGCGGCGACGTGGTCGTCGATCATGCGGTGGCTTCCTCGACCACGGTGCGCACCCCGCGTACGGTCGCCGGCGCCGGCCACGCGTCGGCGTAGTCGGCGGCCAGCACGAGCACCACGCCCAGCAGCAGCGCGGCCACCGCGCCCGCGGCCGGCGGGGAGGCCAGCCAGGCGACCAGGCCGGTGCTGACCGTGATCGCGATCGCGAGCAGGTCCATCTGCCCGCCGAAGCGGTCGCCCAGCTCGGCCAGTTCGGCGCGGGCGCCGTCGAGCCTGGCACGCTCCAGGGTGTCGCCGGTGAGCCGCTCGTCCAGCGCGGCCCTGACGTTGTCGGTGCCGAGCAGCGCGGAGACCAGGAGCGGGCCCGCCGCCTTGTCCTGGCCGAGGCCGTCGGCGAGGTGGGAGACGGCGGTGTTCAGGCGGTCGAGGACGCCGAGGGGGATGAGGCGGTGCAGGGCGGTGAGCGCCTTGGACAGGGCCTGGGCGGCGAGCTTGGTCAGGGTGCCGGCGATCGCGGCGACGCCGAGACTGTCGAGCATCTCCTGGGCGGTCGTGGTGACCGTGCTCACCCCTGGGATCTTGGCCAGGGCGCTGCTCGCGACGCCCGCCGAGCGTTCGTGGATGCGGTCCAGGCAGGCGGCGGCCTCCTGGCGCAGGGCGGCGACCGCGGTGGGCAGGTCGGGGGAGGCGCCGGTGGCGGCCTCGAAGCCGAAGTCGCCCGAGGGTTCCAGCGCGGCGGCGAGACGGCCGAGGGAGTCCCGCGCGTCGCGGAGGGCACCCCCAGGGCCTTGCGGGCCGCGTGGGAGGCTCTCCCGCCCGTCGGGCTGGGCCGCGGAGATCAGGGCTTGGGAGAGGGCCAGGTCGCGGGCCGCCTCGGCGAGCAGGGCGCCGGGGTCGGGCGGGCCGGGGTCCGGCGCGCCCGCGGCGCGGGGCGGCTCGAAGCCGTACGCGCCGCTGTCGCCCAGGGCGGTCCTGGCCTGGTCGGCGAGGCGGTCGCGGGCGTAACCCGCGCGCCGTTCGTCGCCCCCGGCCAGCGCGGCGTGCAGCTCGCCGACCGTGTCGTGCAGGGATCGTGCCGACCGCGCGAGGCCGTCGAGGTGCTGTCGTGCGCCCACTGTGCATCCCTCCGGAGCAACATTGTGAGGCTCCGGAGGGAATGTTGCCTAGGGGAGTCGGAAGTCCAGGTCAGGAGTGATATCTGCCACGTCCATCTGGGCCTTTTGCAGACGTCCGGAATGATCCCAGTTCATGGCCTGCCAGCGCGTGAACTGGTCGAGCACCCACATGCCGGACTGGCGGCTGCCGTTGCCCGACTTGCCGTTGCCGCCGAACGGCAGGTGCGCCTCGGCCCCGCTGGTGGAGTTGTTGACGCTGACCATGCCGGCCGAGATGCCCTCGCGGAAGCGGAAGACGTTCTTGGCGTCGGTGGTGTAGATGGAGCTGGACAGGCCGTAGCCGGGCAGGTTGGCCAGCTCGATCGCCTCGTCGAGGGTCTCGAACGTGGTCACGCCGACGATCGGGCCGAACGTCTCCTCCAGGAACAGCCGGTCGTCCTGGCGGACGCCGTCGACCACCACCGGGTGGTAGTAGAGCCCGCCCTCGCCGGTGAACTCGTGGTGCGGGTTGTCCTGGCTGATCTTGCCGGTGCGGCCGGTGACGACCTCGTGGTGCGGCTGGATCCAGGTCAGGAACTCCTCGTAGCGCACCGCGAACTTCTCATCCAGCAGCGGCCCGGCCAGCACGTCGCCCATCGGCTCGCCGATCTTGGCGTTGGTGACGGCGCGGACGAAGCGCTCGACGAACTCGTCGTGGACGCTCTCGTGCACGATGACGGTGCCGAGGCTGGTGCAGCGCTGGCCGGCCGTACCGAAGCCGCCGAACAGCGCGCCCTCCACGGCCAGGGCGAGGTCGGCGTCCGGCATGACCACCATCGGGTTCTTGCCGCCGAGCTCCAGGCAGGCCGACTGCAGGTGCCGGCCGGTCAGCTCGCCGATCTTCCTGCCCACCTCGGAGGAGCCGGTGAAGCCGACCTTCTGCACGGTGCCCTCGCCCAGCGCGAGGTCCAGGCCCTCGTAGGTCTCCTTGCCGTCGGCGAAGACGATGTTGAGCACGCCGTCCGGCAGGCCGGAGGCGGCGAACAGCTTGTACATGGCGTGCGCGGAGGCGGCGGCGTACTCGGCGGGCTTCCACACCACCGCGTTGCCGCACAGCAGCGCGGGCACCAGGTACCAGGAGGGCACCGCCACGGGGAAGTTCCCGGCGGTGATCACCGCGGCCACGCCTACCGGGTTGCGGAAGGTGAACAGGTTCTTGTCCGGCATCTCCGACGGGACGGTCTGGCCGTACAGCCTGCGGCCCTCGCCCAGGAAGAAGTCGCAGGTGTCGACGATCTCCCGCACCTCGCCCAGCGACTCCTTGTACGGCTTGCCGATCTCCTCGGTCACCAGCCGCGCCAGCGCCTCGGCGTTGGCCTCCACCAGCCGCCCGATCGAGGCGATCACCCGCCCCCGCACCGGCGCCGGCACCTTGGCCCACTCCCGCTGCGCCTCCTTGGCGGTACGGCAGGCGGCCGCGAAGGCGGCGGCGTCCGTGAGGCCCACGTCGGCCACGACCTCGCTGGTGCGCGCCGGGTTGGCCGAGACGTAGGTACTGGTGGCAGGGGCGTCCTTGCCGCCGACAATGGAGACAATCTGACGGGTCACCGATGACCTCCTCGTAGTTCCTCCGCAAAGACAATCATCCTGCCGCACATTTTCCCAAGCCCTGGCGAACGTCCGGCGATGTCCTGGTTCGTATTACTGCGCGGGCGAATCTCTGGACCTGTCCCGCTGCGTATAACCGGACGACCGTCTTCCCGGGGAACACGGCTGGGGTGCCGTTCCTCGAAGGGGTGTGTGCGGGGAGACGGCCGTGCGCGCGCGTCCCCGGGAGCTGTGGCGGTCCACCGGGGCGCGCGCCCTCACACCTCTGGAGTGGAGATGCTCTTCCCCGGTCCTGTCCTGGAGTCGCTGGAGCGCGCGCCGTCGCGCCCGGCCATCGAGCACGGCACGCGCGTGGTCACGCGCGGGGAGCTGCTCGGGCTGGTCGCGCGGTGCGCGGGCGGCCTGCGCGCGAGGGGGCTGCGGCCGGGCTCGTGCGTCCTGGTGCACGCCGGCTCGACGCCCGAGGTGTACGCCGCGCAACTGGCCGCGCACGCGCTGGGCTGCCTGGTGGGCATGGCCCGCCCCGGCTGGAGCCCGGTGCAGCATGCCGGCGCGCGGCAGGCGGGCTTCGACCTCGTGCTCACCGACGCGCTCGCCGCCGAGCTGGCCGCCGGGCCGTCCGGGGAAGCGGCCGAGCCGGGCGCGGAGCCCGACGGCCTGGCCAGGCTCACCTTCACCAGCGGCAGCACCGGCAGTCCCAAGGCCCCCGTCCAGACCTATCGCGCCTACAGCCTCGCCTACCGGCCCTCCGCCTGGCCGCCGCCGCTGAAGGCGCTGATGGCGAACTTCGAGCGCTGCCTGGTCCACGCCAGCCTCGCCAGCCCGGTCATGATGACCTACCTGGGCAGGACGCTGGTCGCCGGCGGCGTCGCGATCATCCCGGAGCTGCCGCTGGCCGAGGCGGTCGCCGCGCACCGGGCCACGGCCACGATGATGGCGCCGCCGGTCCTGGCCGGGCTGCTGGAGCGGGGCGCCGACCTGACGAGCCTGCGGGCGCTGGTGCTCGGGGGCGCGCCGGCCGCGCCGTCGCTGCTGGAGCGGGCCGCCGACCGGCTCGGCCCGGTGATCTGGCAGGGGTACGGCCAGGCCGAGGCGGGCGTGATCGCCATGCTGACACCGGAGGACGTGGCGGCGGGCCGTACCGGGGCGGTGGGGCGGCCGCTGCCTGCCGTACAGGTGAGCCTGCGTGACGGCGAGGGGCGGCAGGTGCCGCACGGCGCGGACGGCGAGGTGTGGGTGCGCAGCCCGCACATGATGGCCGGCTACTGGCGCGCGCCCGAGCTGACCGGAGAGGTGCTGCGCGACGGCTGGCTGCGCACCCGCGACCTGGGGTTCCTGGACCGCGACGGGCTGCTCCACCTGACCGGCAGGACCCGAGACGTGATCATCGTCGGCGCCGAGGTCTGCTACGCGGGCGCGATCGAGCGGGTGCTGGCCGCGCACCCGGACGTGGAGCAGGCGTACGTGGTCGGCGCGCCGGACGCGGAGACCGGCGAGGCGGTGCACGCCTTCGTGGTGCCCGCCCCGGGACGGACGCCCGACCCCGGCGCGCTGGCCGCGCTCGTGCCCGCGGCGCTGAGCGCGGCCAGCACGCCGAGGAGCGTCACCGTCATCCGGCGGGTCCCGCTCAACGCGGCGGGCAAGCCGGACAAGTCAGCGCTCAGACCCACGGGGCCGTCGGCCACCAGATGATCTCGAAGCGGCCGAGGAGCCTGCCCACCCAGTACAGGACGGTGAAGGAGCCGGCGACCACGAACACCGTGCCGGTGATGAGGGCCAGCCGTCCCGGCCGCGCGGCCAGCCAGCGCTGCGCCCGGCCGCCGAGCGCGAGGGCCAGCAGCACGACGAGCACGGCCATGACGACGATGTTGCCGAGCGACTGCAGCATGAACGCCAGCGCGCCGTAGAACGGGTTGTGGCTGGCGGCGGCGTCGCGGAAGAGCTGGCGGAACAGCCCGAACGGCCGGCCGATGAGGAAGGCCCCGATGAGCGCGCCCATGACCAGCATGCGCGCGTTCGGCAAGCGCCGCTCCAGCCCGGCCAGCGGGTCTCTGACCAGGCCGAGCGCGGCCAGTCCCAGATAGACCAGGATGAGGCCGATCACGCCGAAGGTGACCATCGACTGGACGTTGCGCGCGAGCAGGCCGCCGGCGGGCGGCGAGTTGGCGAACTGCGGCATGGCGGTGCCGGCCAGGCCCACCACGAAGCCGTAGCCGCCGGAGACCGCCAGGACGCCGACGGCCAGCCAGCCGAGCGGCTTCAGCGTGCGCGCCACCCGCGCGCCCGCCGAGCTGTCGGCGCCCACCAGCGGCGCGACCGCGCCCATCGCGGCGATGTTGCAGGCGGTGAACGTTCCGGCCAGCCCGGTCACGAACGCGAACACCACCCCGGACAGGATCCCGGCGATCGGGGTCTGCGAGGCGTCGCGGCCGAGGAGCGTGTCGGCGACGTTCGCGCCGATCGTCTGGTCCACGAACTCGGCCGACCACACCACGGTCAGCAGGAAGCCGGCCAGCACGCTGAGCAGGACGACCAGCCATCGCCTGGCCGTCGGCCGCTCAGCCGGCGTGGTCTCGGTGGCGCGCAGGGTCATGGGAGGTGTTCCTCTCCTGTTCGAAGTGGCGTTCGCACAGGCGCAGGCGCCTGGCGTGCCAGACCATGTACGTGCCGAGGACGAGCTGGAGCGGGCTGCGCCACACCTCCTCCCATCGATCGCGCAGCCGGAGATAGGCGAGGACGAGGGGGCGCAGCCGTACCCGGTGGCCGCGGGGGGTCATCAGGCAGGGGCCGCGGTTGGGCAGCGGGCGGGTGTGCCGGGCGGTCGTGGCGACGTCGTGCTCGCGCAGGACCTCCCTGACCACGGCCTCGATGCTGATCGGCGCCAGGTGCCAGGCCGGGCAGGGCCGGTTGGCCGCCACCCCGAACGGGATGTTCCCGCCGGAGCGGTGGAAGTCCGGATAGCTGAAGCAGAGCACGGAGCCGGCCGGGATCGGTTCGGCGCCCTCCAGGCAGATGTCGGCCGAGGTGATCCGGTGCGCGACGCCGAACAGCGGGAAGTCGTGCAGGGTGCGCTCGATGACCGCCTCCAGCGGTTGCGCGGCGCCGTGGGCGGCGATCTCCATGAGCACGTGGGCGGTGGCCTCCGCGCTCTGGACGACCGCCGTGTTGAAGAAGGTGCCCTGGAGGTAGAAGGCGCGCTCGCGCTCGTCGAGGGACTCCGGCAGCGGGTGCGGGACCTGGCCGAGCGTCTCGCGCAGGTGGCGGGTCAGGCGCAGGCGCCGGTCCATGTGGCGCAGGCCGCAGCACTTCAGCGAGGTGACGACGTCATCGGAGTGGGCGACGATGAGGTCCCTGACGCCCGGCGGGCTGGGGACGCCGTAGACGACCCGGTGGTAGAACTCCGCCCAGACCGGCATCATCAGGTCGCGCAGCCGTACCAGGCCGTGCTGGTGGGGGAGGGCGGCGCGCAGGCTCGCGGTGGCGAGCTCGTCGGCGGTACGGCTCGGCATCGTGAGGATGCGGCGCGTGCACCTGGCCACATCGGTGTAGCGGGGGCCGGGCTCCAGGTGCTCCTGGTGGACCTCGGCGCCGGGCGAGAGCCAGTACCAGAACAGGTCGGACAGCGCGGCGCCGCGGCTGCGGCCGTCGGCGGCGGGGTGGGCGTACAGCTCCAGGAAGCGGGTGACGTCGACGAGGTCGCCGGGCACCGGGATGCCGTCCACGCCGTTGATGCGGGCGAACAGCCGGGTGCGCAGCCTGGTGACGGCGCCGGGCAGCCAGTACGGCAGGCTCAGCAGGACGACCAGTGCGGCGAGGACGACGACCACAGCAATCACACACGGTTGTACGAGTGCCGATATGTCCCGAGATTCACCGGAATCTTTTGGGCCGGGTTGATCCGTACAACTCACATGGAGGTCTTCAACCTGCGCGACTTCGAGGGCGTGGCCCGGGAGAAGCTCGACCCGGTGTACTACGACTACTTCGCGAGCGGGGCGCAGGACGAGGTGACGCTGGCGGCCAACGAGGCGGCCTTCCGGCGGCTGGCTTTGGTGCCGAGGATCCTGCGCGGGCAAGGCCCGCCCCGGCTCTCGGGCAGCGTGCTGGGGTGCGAGAGCTCGATGCCGGTCCTGCTCGCGCCGACCGCCTTCCACCGGCTGGCCTGGCCCGCCGAGGGCGAGGCCGCCACCGCCCGCGCGGCCCGCGAGGCGGATGTCATCATGATCGCCGCGATGCTCTCCACGATCACGATCGAGGAGATCGCGGCCGCCGCGGGCACGTTGTGGTTCCAGCTCTACATCCAGCCCGACCTGGGCTTCACCGAGTCGCTGGTACGGCGGGCCGAGGCGGCCGGCTGCCGCGCCCTGGTCGTGACCGTGGACTCGCCCGCACTGGGGAGGAACGAGCGCGGCGACCGCAACGACTTCCACGACCTGCCGCCGGGCATCTTCTGCGCCAACATGCGCGGTGACGGAAACGTCCGACAGGTCCGCCTTTCTCCCGAAATTTCGTGGAAGCATGTGGAATGGCTGCGTGAGGTGACGCGACTGCCGATCCTCCTCAAGGGCGTCCTGCACCCCGCCGACGCCGCGCAGGCCGTGGCCCTCGGCGTGGACGGGCTGATCGTCTCCAACCACGGCGGACGGCAGCTCGACACCACCCCCGCCACGATCGACCGGCTGCCCGTCATCGCCGACGCGGTCGGCGGCAGGGTGCCCCTCCTGCTCGACGGCGGCGTACGGCGCGGCACCGACGTGGTGAAGGCGCTCGCGCTCGGCGCCTCGGCCGTCGCCGTCGGCCGCCCGGTGCTGTGGGGACTGGCCGCGGGCGGGGCCGAAGGCGTGGCACAGGTGCTGTCCCTGCTGCGCGGGGAACTGGAGAACGCGCTGACGCTGTGCGGGGCCGACTCGCCGGGCGCGCTGACCAAGGACCAGGTGGTGGGATGAAGGTCAGTGGTGGGATGAAGGCCATCGGTGTGGGCGTGGGCAGGACCGGCACGCTGTCGCTGAAGGCGGCGCTCGAACGCCTCGGGCTCGGCCCCTGCTTCCACGGCCGCCACGTCCTCGACCACCCCGAACGGCTGCCCATGTGGCGCGCGGCCGCCGCCGGTGAGCGGGTGTCCTGGGAGGCGGTCTTCGCCGGGTATGCCTCCAGCGTGGACTGGCCGGGCGCCGCCTTCTGGCGCGAGATCCTGGCCGCCTTCCCCGACGCCAAGGTGATCCTGACCGAGCGCGACCCCGAGGCGTGGTACGCCAGCGTGTCCAGGACCATCTACCGCATGTTCGGCGACGGCGAGCCCGACGCCCGCGTGGCCGAGGCGCGGCGCACCGTGCCGGGGCTGGACGTGTTCACCGCGTTCCACCGGGCCATGATCTGGGACGGCTTCTTCGCCGGCCGCTTCACCGACCGGGCCTACGCCATGGCGGTCTACCAGGAGCACAACGCGGCGGTGCGCGCGGAGGTGCCGGCCGAGCGGCTCCTGGTGATCGGGCCGGGGGCGGGGTGGGGGCCGCTGTGCGACTTTCTCGGGGTGGCTGTGCCTGGCGAGCCGTACCCGCACCTCAACGATCCCGAGCGGTTCTGGGCGCGGGTGGAGGCGCGGATGGCCGAGTCCCGTTCCTGAGCCCCTGTCCCGGGCGGAGTCCCTTTTCGTGAGCCTCCCGTGCCCGGGGTGCGCGCCTGGGTTCCGCCCTGATAGGCGTCCAGAGAGGCGCCGGGACCGCAGGCCAGGAGGCGGCCGGGAGGCGGCGGCTTCGGGTGGGCATTGGAGGTCAGGCGGCGGCTTCGGGTGGGGCGACGGAGGTGGGGCGGCGGCTTCGGGGCGGGGGCCGGGGTGTGGGGTGAGGGCAAGCGCGTGCGGTGAGGGCCGGGTGTGGAGTGGGGTGGCAGGGGGGCTCGGCGCAAGTTTGAGGGGCTGCTCAGGAGGTGGGGGTCGGGAGAGTGGAGGTCAAGGGGTGGTGGTGAGGGCGGTGCGGATGCGGGCCAGGCCGCGGCGGATGCGGGTCTTGGCGGTGCCCAGCGGGATGCCCTCGCGTTCGGCGATCTCCTGGGCGGTCAGGCCGTAGAGGATGGACAGGATCAGCGGGCGGCTCTGGGAGGCGGGGAGGGCGAGGAGTTCCTCCTGGATGCGTTCGACCCGGGGGCCGGAGTCGGGGCGGGGAGGGGGGACGGGTAATCGCCACGGGTCCACGGGCAGGTCGCGGCGGAGGCGGACGGCGTCGACCGCCAGGTTGCGGGTGATGGTCAGGAGCCAGGTCGCGACCCGGCCCCGGCGAGGGTCGTACGCGGCGGCGTGCCGCCACGCCCGGACGAAGGCGTCCTGGGCCACCTCTTCCGCCAGGCACGGGTCGGCGACCACGCTCAGCGCCAAGCCGTACACTCTGGGTTGAAAGCGCCGCACGAACGCAGCCGCCGCATCGGTGTCACCCGATGCCATACCCGCCATGAGCGTCTCATCGGAGAGAGTCCACACATCCCACGACGATTCCCGCTCGGGGATGGTTCAAAGTTGAATGGCTGTTTTTATGCTTGGAAATCCGCGAACTCGAAGCCGGGCGAGACGACACAACTGACCAGAACCTCCTGGGCGCCCGAGGGCCGGGCCGACTGCCACACGCCGCCCGGCACGATCGCCTGCGGAACCTGGCCGTCCTCCACGTCCGGGCCCAGGACGACGTGCCGATCGCCGATGGTCAGGTCGAGCGGGCCGCCCCGGTGCCACAGCCACACCTCGTCCGAACGCACCACGTGCGGGACCGACTCCTCGCCCGGCATCAGCAGGAAGTAGATGCCCGTGGCGCTGGCCCGCTCGCCGTCGTAGCCGCCGGGGGTGAAACGCGCGGCGGTCTTCCAGGTCTGGCGGAACCAGCCGCCCTCGGGGTGGGGGAGCAGGTCGAGCGCGGCGGCGATCGGCGGGCGCGGCACGAAGGCGAGCGCCTTGCCGTGGACGTCGCGGCGCAGGAACCGGTCTCCGTCCAGTACCAGTTGGCCCTCCAGCGTGCTGGCCAGCGCCTCGGCTTCGTCGGCGACCTGGACGGTCGGTCCGCCGGGATAAATGGTGAGATCCACGGGACCGATGCTAGTCAAGATCGACGCGGAGCCCGGGTATCGCGTCCAGTGGGGTGAGGTCGAGGCCGTCGCTCGGCGTGATGGCGACGCTCTTGAGCGCGGGTAGCCGGGCGAGGACCGACAGGTCGGTGAGGTCGGTGTCTTGGAGCCGGACGTATTCCACCCGCGGGTAGGTCGCGGCCAGCTCGTCGAGACAGCCGGGGACGCCTTGGAGGTGGGTCAGGGTGATCGAGGTCAGTTCCCCGGCGTGGGCGAGAAGGGAGGGGGAGAGCCGCTGGCCGAGTCCCACGAGTGAGATCATCCTGAGTTCCGTCTGCCGCGACAGAGCCTCTATCCAGGCGTCTCCGTCCGGCAGTTCCAGGCCCAGTTGGTGCAGCCGGGGCAGCCCGTCGAGGAAGGCGAGGTCGGCCTCGTGCACCACCTCCCACGTCCAGAGCTCGCGCAGGTGTTCCAGGCCGTAGAGAGGCGTCATGTCCATCGTGCAGGGGTGGCCGGCGTAGAGCCAGAGCCGCCGCAGCCGGGGAAGGAGCCTGACCGGGCCGAGGTCGGTCTCAAGCTGGAGGAGTTCCAGGGCCTCCAGTTGCGGCGTGTCCTTCAGGAACGCCAGAGATCCCACCGCGCAGTCGACCGCCAGCTCGGTCAGTTTCGGCAGGTGCCGCAGGCTTGCCAGCTCGCGCGTCTCGTAGACGGACAGCGCGGCCGGGGCGGGGAGCGCGGCGAGCACGTCTACCGCGTAGCGGCGGCAGTCGAAGAAGCGCCACATGTCGACCACCGCGCTCTGCACCTGACGCCGGGGGTCGGTGGCGAAGGCGGCCAGTTTCGTGAGGGCGGCCTCGCCGTTGATCAGGCCCGTCATGCGCACGGTCAGCCCCGCCTGCAGCGGGGTGTACGCCGACAGGTCGTCGGGCACGCGCCGCAGGATCTCCTCGCCCGCCGCCGCCAGGATCCCGGTCTCGTCCCCGGTGCGCGGCGGGATCACCTCGGCCAGGCACGCCTCCACCCGCTCGCGCAGCTCCAGCGGGATCTCCCTGATCGTCTCCAGGCAGGAGGCCACCAGCAGCCGCAGCCGCCGCGTGTGCCTGCCGCCCTCGTCGGCCCGGTCCAGCAGCCCGCGCAGCAGGTCGCGGCGCAGCCGTCCGGTGGCGTGGCCCGCGGTCATCACGACGACCTCGCGCCACTGGTCGAGGTGGGCGCGTTCGACCGCCGCCTCGACGTCGTCGTCCTCGACGAGTTGTCCGGCCGCAAGGTATTCCTGGACCGTCTTGTGGACGAAGTCGATCCGGCCCGGCACGGGCTCGCGCAGCACGCCGCTGCGCCGCAGCAGGTACTCCAGCACGTCCGCCGCCTGGTACGGCATGCGCGTCATCCCGGTCAGCCGCTGCTCCACGCGGCGCAGGGCGGTGGCCTTGGCCAGTTCGGAACGGCCCATGGAGACCACGCGCCAGGCCAGGTCGCGCAGGATCCAGATCTTCTGCTCAGGATCGAGGACGATGTCGTCCTGGATCCCGCGTTCGGCGTCGCGCCGTTCCAGCAGGAGGGCGAGGACCGCGTCGTACAGGCCCATCCTGCTGCGGGGGAGCTGGGTGCGGCGGTCGAGGTTGAGCGCGCAGAGCATGGCGGCCAGCAGCGGGGTGGCGGCCAGCAGGCGCAGGTGGGGGTTGCTCTCCAGGCGGGCGAGCAGGGCGCGCTCGTAGGAGGGCAGGTCGTCGGGGTGGCAGGGCAGGCTGGGGCAGTCGCGCATGGCCACGTGCCACTGGCGGACCAGCTCGCCCAGGTCGTCCGGGGTCATCGGCTCCAGCAGGGCGGCGGTGAAGCCCTCGTCGGCCAGCCAGCGCACGTCCGCGGCGGCAGGCCGGGAGGTGACCACGACGCGCAGCTCCGGGTTGGCCGCGAGGAGCCTGGACAGCCACTGGCGGACGGCGTTGCGGTGCCGTACCAGAAGCTCGTCGACGCCGTCGACCAGCAGCAGGCCGCGGCCGGAGGCGAGCACGCGCTCGGCCCAGCCGCGCGGCATCCGTCCGGCGACCTCCTGGGCGACGTCGTCGAGCAGGTCGGCGGGGGCGGGCAGGCGGCCGTCGGCGTGGCTGCGCAGCTTGACCATGAGGGGGACGCAGCCGTTCCACCCGGCCAGGTCGCCGGTGAAGCCGCGGCGGGCGGCGGTCACGGCCAGCCAGCGCAGCAGCGTGCTCTTGCCGGACCCGGCCTCGCCGCGCAGGAGGGTGCGGCGGCCGAGCGCGGACTCGATGCGGCGGCTGCCCGGCTCGCTCTCGTCGCGGCCGGTGAGTGAGGTGGGTGCGAGGCGTTCGAGCGGGCGGCGCTCGTGGTCGGCGCTGACGGTGAGCGAGATGTAGGCGACGCTGAGGGAGGTGCGCGGGCGGTAGGTCTCCATGGGCACGCCGAACAGCTCGACCTCGTCGAGGGTCCGGCTGAGGAAGCTCAGGTAGTGCTGCTCGAAGGCGAGGTCGTCCTGCGAGCCCTCCGGCGCTTCGAGGGTGCGGACGGGCAGACGGGCCAGGACACGTTCCATGCCCTCGGCCAGGCCGCTGAGGCGGGAGAGGCTCTCGGTCGCGGCGCGCGGCAGGTAGGGAGGCAGTTGCTGCATCATCCCGACCAGGCAGGCCACGCACTCGGCCAGCAGCACGCCGTAGAGCGCGTCCTCGGTGGTGCCGAGGCGCGGCGGCGCGACGGTGTCGAGCACGCGCCTGGCCAGCCGGGCGGGGTCGGCGTCGGCGTCGAAGAGCGCCTCGTCGGACAGGTCCGCGGTGCGCAGCGACTCGACCACCTCCAGGAGTACGGCGGAGCGGGCGTCCTCGTCCAGCCCGCGGTACTCCTGCTCGACCAGGTCGCGTAAGCGCGACTCGACGGCCATCGCCATGCCTTCGAGCTGGTTGCCGAACTTCCTGGGCGCCAGGCGGTCCCGGAAGCCGCTCTGGATCATGTCCTTGAGCTGGGCGTCGCGGTCCCGGTTGGCGGCACGGGCGGCGAGCCACTCGCGCATCGCGCGTTCCGCGATGGCCTTGCCCGCCGCCACGACCGCCGTCTCCACACCTGGCATAAAAGCGATCATGCCGGAAATCTCAGCCCTTGACGGCGCCCCCCAGCAGACCGGCCACGAACTGCCGCTGGAACACCAGGAACACCAGCATCAGCGGCAGCGTGGCGAGGAAGGCGCCCAGCATGAGGCCCGCGTAGTCCACGTGCGACAGCCCGATCAGGTGGTTCAGCGCCACCGGCACCGTGTAGCGCTCCTCGGAGTTGAGCATGAGCAGCGGCCAGATGAAGGAGTTCCACTGCGTCATGAAGGTGAAGATCACCAGCGCGCCGAGCTGGGGCCTGACCACCGGCAGCACGATCCGGTAGAAGATCCGCATGTCCCCCGCGCCGTCCAGCCGGCCGCTCTCCAGCAGCTCGTCGGGGAACTCGAGGAACGCCTGGCGCATCAGGAAGATCCCGAAGGAGTTGGCCAGGAACGGGATGATGATCGCCTGGTAGGTGTCGACCCAGCCGATGCTGGCCATCATCTGGAACAACGGCACCAGAAGCACCTGGAACGGGACCATCATCGTGGCCAGGACGATGCCCAGGAGCAGGCCCCGGCCGCGGAAACGGTACTTGGCCAGGCCGTACCCGCACATCGCCGACACCAGTGAGCTGAGCGCGGTGTAGACCAGCGCGGTCCAGACGCTCGTGGCCATCACCCGCGCGAAGTGCACGGACTCCTCAAGCTTGACGATGTTGGCCAGCAGGTCGCCGCCGGGCAGGAACGGCGGCGGGGAGGCGAACAGCTCGCTGCCGTCGTGCGTGGCCGCCACGATCATCCAGTAGAACGGCACCACGCTCACCAGCGCGCCCAGAACGGCCAGCACCCACACGAGCCGCCTCACGACCGCTCCTTCCCGAAATAGCGGAACTGCACCCACGACAGCGCGCCGATCAGCGCCACCACCGCCCACGCGATCGCCGCCGCGTAACCGAAGTCGTACTGCTTGAAGCCCACCTGGTAGAGGTAGAGGATCGGCGTCAGCGTGGCGTCGCCCGGCCCGCCGCCGGTCAGCACCAGCGGCTCGTCGAACAACTGCAGCGTCCCGATCGTCGAGGTGATCGAGCAGAACACCACGACCGGCCGCAACTGCGGCAGGATCACCCGGCGGAACGCGGTCAGCGGGCCCGCGCCGTCGATCGCCGCCGCCTCGTACTGCTCGCGCCCGATCCCCTGCAGCCCGGCCAGCAGGATGACCGCGTTGTACCCGACCCAGCGCCAGGTCAGCGACGCGATCAGCGCCACCCGGGCCCAGAACGGGTCGTTCAGCCAGTCCACCTGCAGCCCGAGCACCTGGTTGACCGCGCCGCCCTCGGTGCGCAGCAGCACGCGGAACACCACCGCGTACGCCACCAGCGTCGTCACCGCGGGCAGGAAGTACGCCACCCGCAACGTCGCCCGGAACTTCAGCCACGACTGGTTGAGCACGTAGGCCAGCACGGTCGCCAGCCCGATCATGACCGGCACCTGGACCACGAGGATCAGCGCGGCGTTGCCCAGCGACTTCAGGAAGGACGGGTCGCGCACCAGCCGCGCGTAGTTGCCGAACCCGCCGTCCAGGCTCTGCAGCAGCGACGCGGCCAGCGGGTAGGCGAAGAAGAGCGCCAGCAGCGCCGCCGCCGGCCCGACGAAGACCCATCCCGCGGTACGGCGGCGCCGGTCGTACCGCCGATGCCGGGGAACCTCGACCGCGACGGCGCTCACGAGGCGATCTCACGCCCGGTGGCGGCGGCGAGTTGCTCGGCCACGCCGTCGAGCACCGCCTTGGGGTCCTCGCCGTTGAGCAGGCAGGCCGAGACGGCCTTCTTGAGCAGTTCCTCCGCCTGCTTGTCGTCCCCGGTCAGCTCCACGGGCGGGATCGACTTCACCTGGTCGGCGAACAGCCGGTTGGCCTTCTCGCCGCCGAAGTACGGCTGCGGCTCGTCGAACAGCGGGTCGGCCAGCGCGGGCAGGTAGGCGGGGAACAGCGCCTCGGTTCTCATCATCGACACCTGCCGCTCCTTGCTCGCGAGCAGCCATTCGAGGAAGGCCCAGGCGGTCTGCTGGTTCTTGGTCTGCGCGGTGATCGACAGCGCCGACCCGCCATTGGCCGAGGTACGGCTTCCGCCGGCCTCGAAGGCGGGCAGCGGGACGACCCCGAACTTGCCCGACAGCTCCGGCATGTCGGCGGTCAGGGTGCCGCTCCACCAGGCGGCGGTCGGCTGCGTGGCGGCCTTGCCCTGCTTGGTGGCGGTGACGCGGCCGTCCCAGCCCTTCTCGTTCTGCAGGAGGTCCTTGTCCTTGAGGGTCTTGAGCAGGGTCAGCGCGCGGACCGCGTGGGCGGAGTTGACCGCGACCTTGCCGTCGACGAAGTAGCCCTGGCCGAGCTGCTGCAGGAGCGTGGTGAACCCGGCGGCGGTGGTCAGGTCGGAGACGAACAGGCGCCTGCCGGTGGCCTCCTTGATCTTCTCGCCGGCCTTGACCGCGTCGTCCCAGGTGACGAGCGAGGCCGGGTCGATCTTGGCCTTCTCGAAGTAGTCGCGGCGGTAGTAGAGGCCGACGGGGGCGGAGTCCCAGGGCAGCGCGTACAGGCCCTTGGCGGTGGAGGCGGCCTGCCACTTGGCCGGGTCGAAGTCGGCCTTGTACTTGCCGGCCACCGGCGTGAGGTCGACCAGGCCGCCGGGGAAGTTCTCGGCGTAGCCGGGGACCGCGGTGTCCTCAAGCGTGATGATGTCGGGCAGGCCGGCGCCCGACTTGAGGCCCACGGTGATCTTGTCGTAGGCGTTGTCGTAGCCGATGTCGGTCACCTTGACCTTGACGCCCGGGTTGGCCTTCTCGAACTCGGGGGCCAGCCGCTGGAGTGCCTTGGCGGCGACATCCCACGACCAGATCTCGATATTTCCGGACACCTTGTTTCCGGCCGGCTGGGTGATCTTCGGCGCTTCCTTGGCCGGGACGCCTCCGGTGGCGCAGGAGGCGGTGAAAACTAGTGCTATCCCGGCGATGGCTTTCTTCACGGGGGTTGCTCCGGTGGTATGTCACGTGATGTATTCTGAGTTTTGAATACAGTAGACGTGTGGTCCTGGTCACGCCAGTCCCTTTGCCAGGAAATGTCGGCCCTGAGCGCTAATCTGCATCGAGTGATCTCCGAAACCCCAGCTCAGACCGCGCGGCACGCGAGAGTGGCCGCCGGGCTGGCCGAGCTGGAGCGGTGGCTCGGCGACCAGGTACGGCTCGGCCTCGGGCAGGCGGGGGATCGCGACTGGGACGACCTGGCCAAGCGGCTCGTCGACGCCCAGGCCGCAGGGGCGGCCGGGATGGTGGCGCGGCTGGAGCGGGTGCGCTCCGGCTCGGCGTGGCCGGGTGCGCTGCTGTCCGAATACGCGCTGCTCAACCTGCTGGCCGTGGCCTATCGGCGGCGTGCCTCGCTGCCCCCGGGCTTGGCGCGTACCGTGCTGACCCGCGTCGGGTTCACGACCTCGCGGGCCGAGGTGCTGGCCGGGGCGCAGGTCCGTGACCGGTGGCTGGTGCTCGGGGTGCGGGACGAGGCGCTCGACCACGTGACGGCGCGGCGCGTGTGGCTGCGCGGCCAGGACACCGGCCGCCCCGCCCTGATCCTGACCTTCACCCCCGCCGGCCACCCGATGGACGAGACGCCGCCATCGGGCGCCACCCGGGAGGCCACCCTGGCCTTCTACCCCGCCGCCACCCCCCTCCGCGCCCTGATCGCACCGGACCCCGCCGATGCTCCGGACTCCGGCCAGGCGCCCGCACCTTCGCCCGCCCCGTCCGGAAACGCCGCCGCACCGGACCCCGCCGACGAGCCTTTGATCGCCGATGCGCGGGACTCCGGCGAGGCGTCCGGACTCTCGGAGGAGATGGGCGGGGTGCGGGGGTGGGTGGTTGGGCGGGAGGTGCCCGGGGCGGTTTCGGTGGAGGCGGCGCTGGAGGAGGTGGCCGGGGCGGTGGCGGCCGATCCCTGGACGGATGCCTGGCCGTTGCTGCTGGGCGGGGTGGTGCCGGGGCGGACCGAGCTGGGTGGGTTGCCGCTGCATCCGGCCTGTCACGATCTGTGGCGGCTGATCGCGGTCTCCGGTGGCGGGCCGGTGACGGTGGCGGCCGAGTGGACGCCGCGTGGGCTGCGCCCCCTGACCGTGTGGGACGACGACGCCCGGCCGGTGGCCCTGTGAGCGACCAGGGTTCCGCTTGGGCGGAGATGGTGTCCACCGCGCTGGTGGGGACGGCGCGCCGGCCGTACCAGGGAGAGTTGCTGGAGGACGCGGCGGTCGAGGTCGTGCGGCAACGAGCCGGACAGACGGCGACAAACCAGCAGGACGGGCCGGGCGCTCAGGACGGGCTGAGCTCTCGAGACGGGCTGGGCGGGCGGGCGGAGGCGGAAGAGCAGAGGGTGGTGGCTTGGGGGGCGGCGGAGCGGCTGGGGCGGATTCTGGGGGGTGAGCACGGCCGGGTGCTGGCGGAGTGGCTGGCCGTGGCGGCGGCCGGTGGGCGCCGGGTGCCGCCGCACGTGCTGCCTGAGCTGCTCGAACGCGGCAGGCGCGACCGCTCGATCAGGGGCTGGCTCGGGGTGCTGGCCGGGCGGCGCGGCAGGTGGCTGGCGGAGCGGAATCCGGCCTGGGCGTTCCTGCTCGACGAGCCCACCGGCGAGAGCTGGGAGTACGGCTCGCCCGCCGACCGCCACGCCCACCTGAGGGCGGTCAGAGCGGCCGACCCGGCGGCGGCCCTGGCGCTGCTCGAAGCCACGTGGGAGCGGGAGACCCCGGAGGACCGGGCGGAGTTCACCGAGACCCTGGCCGTGGGGCTGAGCATGGCCGACGAACCGTTCCTGGAGCGCGCCCTGGACGACCGCCGCCGCGAGGTACGCCAGTCGGCGGCCAACCTGCTGGCGGGCCTGCCGGACTCCCGGCTGGCCGGGCGGATGGCGCGGCGGGCGGCGCGGTGCCTGGAGGTGTCCGGAGGGCGGGTGGAGGTGCGGCCGCCGGAGGAGTGCGACGCGGCGATGGAGCGCGACGGCGTGCGGGCCAAGCCGCCGCGCGGGATCGGCGAGCGGGCGTGGTGGCTGCAGCAGGTGGTGGCGCGGGCGCCGCTGCGGATGTGGGCGCGGCCCGGGGTGATGCTCGGGCTGCGGTTCTCCGACTGGGACGCCGAGGTCAAGGCGGGGTGGGTGCGCGCGGCGGTGCTGCAGCGGGACGCGGGGTGGGCGCGGGCGATGTTCGCGCACGACCCGATCGCCGACCTGCTGGGGGTGCTCGCTCCCGAAGAACAGCAGGAACTAGCCGCCGAGTTCGTGAAAAATCAGGACATGGATAGCCAGCTCATCATGGTCCTCGGCGGCGTCGAGCGGCCCTGGCGGGCCGGGCTGGCGGCAGCCGTACTGAACAAGATTGCCAGGATCGCGGCCACCCAGCCCTGGAACCTCGGCGAGCTGGCCAGGCTCGCCGGCGAACGTGTCGACCCGGAGCTGCATCCGCTGGCCGAGCGGAGCGGGGCGGGCGAGGTGGCCGAGGTGTTGCGGTTCCGCGCCGAGATGGTGGCGGAACTTCGGGAAGGGGAGGGCGCATGACGGTCCTGCGGGCCCATGCGGAGGACGAGTACGCCGAGGAGCTGGCGCTGCTGGCCAAGGAGGACGACCGGCCCAGGCCGCCCGGCTGGGCGCTGTCGCCCTGGGCGGTGACCACGTACGTCCTGGGCGACGGGCGGCGGATCACGCCCAAGTACGTGGGCGCCCGCCGTATCGTCGAGGTCGCCGTCGCCACGCTGGCCACCGACCGGGCGCTGCTGCTGCTCGGCGTCCCCGGCACGGCCAAGACGTGGCTGTCGGAGCACCTCGCGGCGGCGATCAGCGGCGACTCCACGCTGCTGGTCCAGGGCACCGCGGGCACGCCGGAGGAGGCCGTCCGCTACGGCTGGAACTACGCGCGCCTGCTCGCGGAGGGGCCCTCGCGCGACGCGCTCACGCCGAGCCCGGTCATGCGCGCCATGGCCGAGGGCCGCGTGGCCAGGGTGGAGGAGCTCACCCGCATGCCCTCCGACGTCCAGGACGCGCTGATCACCGTCCTGTCGGAGAAGACGCTGCCGATCCCCGAGCTCAATCAGGAGGTCCAGGCGCAACACGGCTTCAACCTCATCGCCACCGCCAACGACCGCGACCGCGGCGTGAACGAGCTGTCCAGCGCGCTGCGGCGGCGCTTCAACACCGTCGTGCTGCCGGTCCCGGCGACGGCGGAGGAGGAGATGGAGATCGTCTCGCGCCGCGTCGCCCAGCTCGGCAGCTCGCTGCGGCTGCCGGAGACCACGACCGGGCTGGAGGAGATCCGGCGCGTGGTCACCGTCTTCCGCGAGCTGCGCGACGGCGTCACCGAGGACGGCCGCACCAAGCTCAAGACGCCCAGCGGCACCCTGTCCACCGCCGAGGCGATCTCGGTGCTGACCAGCGGCATCGCGCTGGCCGCCCACTTCGGCGACGGCGTGCTGCGCGCCGGCGACGTGGCCGCGGGGCTGGTCGGCGCGGTCGTGCGCGAGCCGGCCGCCGACCGGGTGGTGTGGCGGGAGTACCTGGAGACCGTGGTGCGCGAGCGTCCCGGCTGGCAGGACTTCTACCGGGCGTGCCGCGAGGTCTCATGATCGAGCTGTTTGGCGTCCGGCATCACGGCCCGGGGTCGGCGCGGGCCGTACGGGAGGGTCTGGAACGGTTGCGGCCCGACGCGATCCTCATCGAGGGCCCGCCGGAGGCCGACGCGCTGGTCCGCTTCGCCGCCGGGTGCGTGCCGCCGGTCGCGCTGCTCGCGCACGTGCCGGGCGACCCGTCGCGGTCGGCTTTCTGGCCGTTCGCGGTGTTCTCGCCGGAATGGCAGGCCATCCTGTACGGCACGCGCCACGGCGTCCCGATCCGCTTCTGCGACCTGCCCGCCGCCCACCTGCTCGCTCCGGAGGGCGGCGACGAGCGCGGCGCCCGCGACCCGATCGGCGAACTGGCCGCCGCCGCCGGACACGACGACCCGGAACGCTGGTGGGAGGACGTGGTCGAGCACCGGCCGGGCGCCGCGTTCGAGGCGATCGGGGAGGCCATGGCGGCGCTGCGCGAGGGTCATGTCCCGGATGCTGTCGAGGCCCGGCGTGAGGCGTACATGCGGCGTGTCCTGCGCGCGAGCGTCAAAGCGGGATATGAGCGGATCGCGGTGGTCTGCGGCGCCTGGCACGTGCCGGCCCTGGCCGGGCCGCCGCCGCCGGTCAAGGCCGACGACGCGCTGCTGCGCGGCCTGCCCAAGGTGAAGGTGGCGCTGGCCTGGGTGCCGTGGACGTATGAGCGGCTGGCGATCCGCTCCGGCTACGGCGCGGGGGTCGGCTCGCCCGGCTGGTACCACCACCTGTTCACCGCCGCCGACCGGCCGGTCGAGCGCTGGCTGGCCGAGGCGGGCGCGGTGCTGCGCGAGGAGGGCCTGCCGGTCTCCTCCGCGCACGTCATCGAGGCGGTACGGCTGGCGGAAAGCCTGGCCGCCCTCCGCGGCCGTCCGCTGCCCGGGCTCGGCGAGGTCACCGAGGCGGTCAGGGCGGTGCTGTGCGAGGGCGACGAGCCGAAGGTCGCGCTCATCCAGCGGCGCATGGTCGTCGGCGACCGCCTCGGCCACGTGGGCGACGACGCCCCGCTCGTACCCCTCCAGCGCGACCTGCGCGAGCAGCAGCGCCACCTCCGCCTCCACCCCGCCGCCCAGGACGACGCCGCCCGCGAACTCGACCTGGACCTGCGCAAGACCCTCGACCTGGGCAGGAGCCGCCTGCTGCACCGGCTGCGGCTACTCGGCGTGTCCTGGGGGACGCCGGGCGAGGCGCGGGGGAGGGGGACGTTCAGGGAGAGCTGGCGGCTGGAGTGGCGGCCGGAGTTCGACCTGGCGCTGATCGAGCGCGCGGCGCTCGGCACCACCGTCGAGGCGGCGGCCACCCGTCACGTCCTGGACCTGGCGCCGGCCCGCCAGAACCTCGGCGAGCTCGCCGCGACCGTCGAGAAATGCCTGCTGGCCGAGCTGCCCGGCGCGCTGCCCGGCCTGCTCGCCGCCCTGTCGGAACGGGCCGCGCTGGACGCCGACATCACGCACCTGATGACCGCCCTGCCGGCGATCGTGCGCGCGCACCGCTACGGCGACGTCCGCGGGACACCGGCCGAAGGGCTGGCGGCGGTCGCCCGCTCGATGCTCGACCGCGTCCTGGCCGGCCTCCCCGCCGCGCTGCCCGGCCTGTCCGGACAGGCGGCGGGCGCGATGCTGGCCCAGGTGGACGGCGTGCACGCCGCCGTCGACCTGCTCGGCGACCCGTCGGCGCGCGAGCGCTGGCTGGCCGCCCTGCGCGGGATCTGCGACACGCCGGGAGCCCACGGCCTGGTCGAGGGACGGCTGACGCGCATCCTGCTGGACGCGGGCGCGCTGGCCGACGCCGACTGGCGGCTCGCGCGGGCGACCTCGCGCGGCGGCGGTCCCGCCAGGGCGGCGGCGTGGATCGAGGGGTTCCTGAGCGGGGGCGGGCTGCTGCTGGTGCACGACGCGCGGCTGCTGGACCTGGTCGACGCCTGGATGAGCGGGCTGCCCGGCGAACAGTTCACCGAGGTGCTGCCGTTGCTGCGGCGGACGTTCGGCGGCTTCGCCGTACCGGAGCGCAGGGCGATCGGGGAGCGGGTGCGGTCGGGCGCGGGCGGCACGCGGCCCGCGCGGGAGGTCGACGAACGGCGGGCCGCGGCGGCCGAGCGGACCGTGCTGACGATCTTCGGGAGGGACCGTGGATGAACGGCTGCGCAGGTGGCGGCTGGTGCTGGGCGGCGGCGAGGCCGACGGCACCGGCCTCGGCCTGCACGGCGACGACGCCAGGATGGACGCCGCGCTCGGGTCGCTGTACGACGCCGGGCAGAGCGCGGAGCGGGGCGGGCTGGGGGCCTCGGCGCCCCGGGTGGCCCGCTGGCTGGGCGACGTGCGCACGTACTTCCCGCCCGGCGTGGTCCAGGTCATGCAGCAGGACGCGATCGAACGGCTCGACCTGACCAGGCTCCTGGCCGAACCCGAGATGCTGGAGGCCGTCGAACCCGACGTGCACCTGGCCGCCACCCTGCTGTCGCTGGCCAAGGTGCTGCCCGACGAGGCGCGCGAGTCGGCGCGGGCGCTGGTCAGGGCGGTGGTCGGCGATCTTGAGAGGAGGCTCAGGGCCAGGACCCTGACCGCGGTCGCGGGGGCGCTGGACCGGGTGGCGCGGACGCGGCGGCCCCGCCGTACCGCCGACGTCGACTGGAACCGGACGATCCTCGCCAACCTCGGCCACTACCTGCCCGACCGCAACACCGTCGTGCCCGAGCGGCTGGTCGGGCACGCGCGCAAACGACGCTCGCTGCGCCGCGACGTCGTGCTGTGCGTGGACCAGAGCGGCTCGATGGCCGAGTCGGTGGTGTACGCGGGGGTGTTCGGCGCGGTGCTGGCCTCGATCCCGGCGCTGCGCACCCGCATGGTCGTCTTCGACACCGCCGTGGCCGACCTCAGCGACCTGCTGCATGACCCGGTCGAGTTGCTGTTCGGCACCCAGTTGGGTGGTGGCACCGACGTCAACCGGGCGCTGGCCTATTGCGAGGGGCTGCTGGAACGTCCGGCCGAGTCGGTGCTGGTGCTGGTCAGCGACCTGTTCGAGGGCGGGCCGCGGGACCAGATGCTGCGCAGGGTCGCGGCGATGACGGGGGCGGGAGTGCGGGTGATCGTGCTGCTGGCGTTGTCGGATGAGGGGGCGCCGCTGTTCGACCGCGACAACGCCGCCGCGTTGGCCGCGCTGGGCGTGCCCGCGTTCGCCTGCACCCCCGACGCCTTCCCCGACCTGATGGCCGCGGCTTTGGAGGGCCGCCCCCTGCCCTAGGCCGGATTGCCTAGGTCCATGGCCCGATGTGCCTGACCTGCGGGGATCATAGGTTGCCTGCCATGACAACTGTTGCTGAAGCCCCACCCGCCCCAGTCAGCGTGATCTCGCGGAAGTTCCGCTCGTTGAGCTTCGGACTGGTCGCGCTGGTCACGCTGGTCGCCTTCGAGGCGATGGCCGTGGCCACCGCGATGCCCGTGGTCGCCCGCGACCTCGGCGGCATGGACCTGTACAACCTGGCCTTCAGCGCGACCCTGGCCGCCAGCGTGATCGCCACCGTCCTCGGCGGCCGGTGGTCGGACGTGCGCGGCCCCCTCCAGCCCATGGGCACCGGCGTCGTGACCTTCGTCGCCGGTCTCCTGCTGGCCGGTTTCGCCCCCACGATGGAGATCTTCATCGCCGGACGCTTCGTCCAGGGTCTCGGCGCCGGACTGATCCAGGTTTCGTTGTACGTGGTGGTCGCCCGGGTCTACCCGGGTTCGATGCACCCCAAGGTGTTCGCCCTGTTCTCCGCCGCCTGGGTGGTCCCCTCCATGGTCGGCCCGGCCATCGCCGGACTCGTCGTCGAACAGGTCGACTGGCGCTGGGTCTTCCTCGGCGTCGCCGTGATCGTCGTGCCCGCCGCCCTGCTGCTGTGGCGCGGCACCGCGGGCTCCGACGTCCGCTCCGGCGCCGCCGAACCCGCCCCCGGCCTCGGCCGCAAGCTCGTCTGGGCCACGCTGACCGCCGTCGCCGCCGCCCTCATCCAGTACGGCAGCGCCCTCGGCCTGGCCGGTCTGCCCCTGCTCGTCGCCGGAGTCGTCGTCCTGGCCGTCGCGCTGCCCAGGCTCCTGCTCAAGGGTTCCCTGCGCGCCGCCCCCGGCCTGCCGACCGCCCCGGTCCTGCGCGGCCTGGCGTTCGGCGCGCTCACCGCCTCCCAGGTGCTCATCCCGCTCATGCTCATGAACGAGCGCGGCCTGTCCCCGATCGGCGCCGGAATCGTCCTGACCGTCGGCGCGCTCGGCTGGTCCACCGGCTCCTGGTTCAAGGGCCGCGGCACCATCGGCAACCTGACCGCCCTGCGCGGCGGCGCCCTCATGATCGCCGCGGGCATCGCCCTGGTCAGCCTCGTTCTCGTGGACGCGGTCCCGCTCGCCGTCGCGTACATCGCCATGGCGATCTCGGGACTCGGCATCGGCGCCCTGCACCCGACCGTCTCCGTGCTGGTGCTGGAGATGTCCAAGCAGGGCGAGGAAGGCCACAACTCCGCCGCCGTCGGCGTCGGCGAGTCCGTCTTCACCGTGGTCGCCGTCGCGGTCACCGGCGCCCTGTTCACCGCCACCCACGAGACCTACGTCGTCGGCTTCGCCTTCACCTTCGCCCTCGCACTCCTCGGCGCCATCCTGGCCCCGCGTTTTGCCCAGTCCGCGAAGACGGGCACACTGGAGGGGACCGCGTCATAAAAGGGGGGTACATGCCGCGAGTGCGGGAGCTTGAGGTCTTCAGGCTTGTCCTGCCGTACGGCGGGCGCCAGGAGACCCTGCTCGTCAAGCTCACCGACCACGGTGGCATGACCGGCTGGGGCGAGGCGACCTCCCCCGAAGCCAAGACCTGGACCAGCCTGGAGGAGACCCTCGGCGCCCGCCTCATCGGCGTCGACTGGGAACACCCCGACAGCGCGCCCAGCGGCGACCCGGCCGTGGACATGGCCTGCTGGGACCTCTGGACCAGGATGCGCGGCGTGCCGCTGGCACACGCGCTGGGCGGCAGCCGTACCTCATTGGTGGCGACGGTACGGCTGACGCCCGACCCGTCGTTGGAAAGCCTCGTAGCCCGCGTGAACCAGCAGGTGTGCGCAGGCTACGGACACGTCACTCTCGACATCAGGCCAGGCTGGGACGTGGAGCCCGTCCGGGCGGTCCGGGCGGCGTACCCGGCGCTGACACTGGCGGTGGACGGCGCGGGAAGCTACACGACCCCCGAACAGCTGATCGCCCTGGACTCCTACGGCCTGGAGGTCATAGAACGCCCCTTCGCCGTCTCCGACCCCTACCTGCACGCGACTCTCCAGGACCAGGTGTCGGCGTCGGTGGCCGTCGAGGCCACCACCACGGCCGACCTGGACGACTACGTGACGCTGAGAGCAGGCCGGGTGCTGCTGCTGAGACCAGCGGCCTTCCCGTCACTGAGCGAGGTCCGCCGAACACACGACCGGGCGGCGGCGGCCGGCTGGGACATCCAGTGCACGGGCGGCCAGGGCGCGGGTCTGGCAAGGGCGGCGACGGTAGCGGTGGCCAGCCTCCCGGGCTGCACACTGGCCTGCGACGTGACTCAGCCCCCACGCAACAACCAGATCGTGGACCCGATCGTAGGGGCCAACGCCGGGGTGATCGCGGTGCCGTTCACCCAGCCGGGACTGGGCCACACGGTCGACGAGGCCCGAGTACACCGCCTGGCCAAAGACCGATTCAGCGCCTGAAAAAGGCAAGGCGTTCCGCTGCGCTCCACGCGTTTCTCCAGTCGAGCTGAAGCTCGACCCCTGAAGGTCCTCGCTCCGCTCGGTCGCTCTGTTCCAGGCCCACCCCTTGACCAGAGCGCTGGCCACCCACCTCCCGCCCACCCGACACGCGGGTGGGCGCCCGGTTGGGTCGCCTGGGCCTCTTGGGGGCTGCCTTGGGGTCACGTGGTTGGGTCGCAGGTCTGGACAGGCGTGCGAACTGGTTGGGGTGCCTGAGGACCCCGCGCTGAGTCATTGCCTCCGCAGAACCGTGAAGCCACGAGTAGCCCGTGCCTCACGGCGCCACCCGCACCGGCACCAAATTGGCCACTACTCTGGCTTGTCCAACGGGACAGGACGAACCGAGCCGGCACCGCACGGCAGCGACACCAGAAATGACCGGGACTGAGCCCCCACGGTCACCTCGGCGACCATGTCCCCATCCGGCCCATACACCAGCAACCCTGGAGCCATCGGCCGGACAACGCCTTCCCCGCCGCCGCGTATGCCATTGCTGCGCAGGCGCAGACTGATCCGCGACACCCGTCGCGTACCAAAGCCAAGAGACGAAAGAACGTCTCGTACGTCGGCCAACTCAGCCTCGTACCGCTCGACCACGCGGTCGGAGAGAACCTCCACGCTCTGTGTCCGATCCATGCTTCGACGGTAAGAACGGCCGCGAGCCAGGCTCAATGAACTTGTACGAACTTGCGCCGTCATCTTAAGGAGCGCAATGCCGAGGTGATCAATGCCCTTGCCTTGTTGCCGTACACAGCGTGGGCCGCCAGCTCAGTGAAGCCCTTGACGTAGAGAACGATCTCCCGAGGTTGGGTAACCGTCACTCCTGCGGAGAGGAGTTCGACGAACACCCGCGTGTCGTCGTAGATCGAAAAGGTCTCCATCGTCCACAGCTTGCGGCGAGCGTTGGAAGGGATGATTCCGAGCGAGACAGAAGGAAGCGACAGTCCCTCCAGGAGTTGCCCGAGTTGCCCGGCCATGACATCGTCGTCGGCTATCCGGTCATGAAGCACCGACTCCTCCAGGACAATCGCAAAGCGATGATCCCCTTCATAAAGAAGTCGGCTGCGGGCCGCTCGGGCCGCTACCGCCTCATTGATGTCTCGGGGTGCTTCGTGAAAGTCGGCGAAGGCCGTCAGCACGGCCCGCATATAGCCGGGCGTCTGCAGCGGCCACGGCATGAACTGGGAGCAGTAGAAACGAAAGAGTCTGGTCTGTTCGTACAGCGATACACGTGTCTCTTGGAGACCCTTCATCCCCCGGCGCTTCAAGCGCCGCCACTCCATGTACATGCCGTCGGCATCACGACTGGCCGCGATCAGATCGGGAATCTCATCCTCGGCCCCGCAGATTCGGCACCAAGTGCGTATGTCATCGTCGGACGGCAGCGTACGGCCATTGACAAGCCGGGAGCACTTCGACTCGTCCCAGCCGGCCTCGTAGGCAAGCGCCCTGGCCTTCAGGCCGGAGTCGCGCAGGATCTCGCGAAGACGCTTGCCGATGGCGATCCTGGCCTCGTGGGCGCTGGATGACGACGGTACAGGCACGTGCAGTGATTTCAGAGGGCCCGGTAGTCCTGATGATCGACGCCGCGTTCCCACACGGCCTCGAAAGCTGTTTGGCACAGCTTCACCACCGCTGGGTCATCGCGGTCTTCATGCCCGGTCGCTTCGCCCTCACCGGAATGGAAGCCGAAACGCACGAGCCGATCATCGAACAGCCAGAAGTCATTGCCGGGCAACGCGAGATCCGAAGCCTTCTGCCGGGGGAGCCAGCGGACCAGTTCACCGCCTGCGAGGTTGGCATACGGCGTCGCGGAATGTTCGTAACGGATGTAGGCGCTGGCGGGCTCGGAAACGATGCGTGCCCGGCGCACCACGACGCCTCGCCCGACGGTCTCCTTGATCAGCTTCACCCACGGCGCGTCGAACTCCGTGCGGTCGAACGCGATGTTGTCACGCCAGGCCAGGTATCCGGGGCTCGAATAGCCGTATCCATCCCGCATTTCGAGGTGCAGTGCTGTGCTTGTGCACTGGCCGAGCATGTCAGCCAAAGTCGGCGTTGTGCTCACTGCATGCCTCCACGAGATAGCCACGCATATGCCCTGGAAGTCTAACGATCATTTCGCCGGGCGCGAGCGGGCTACGAGTCGTAACCTGCTCAATTTCGAGTGGATCTGTGACTGTGACACCTTGAATGACGATGCTGCCATCGCGGTCGTCGACCCAAACCGACGGGCAACCCCCGTGCTCGCTCGTGTCGTCGACACCGATGCACCGTAGCGCCATGGCGGCCTCCACTGCTCCGACTTTGTGCGACCTTGCACACACAGGCGAGCTTGAACGGCGGACACCAGGGCGTCAAGGCCTGGCACGGTACTGTGGTCATCACGATCAGCACCCTGTCAACGACATGACCACGAACAAGGGCCCCACTGAACGCCCGCTGCTCTTCCTCGACGTTGACGGTCCGCTTTCTCCCTTTGGCGAGGACCTCCGACGCGAACTGCGGATCACGACACAGGAATCGCGCTTGGCGCGGCTCACCCGCGACGTGGGGCGTCGACCGGCGGCTCGAAAGATCGTTGATCAGGTCTTCGTGTCGCGGACGTCTTGTCCGTGTTCGGCGAATGCCTTGAAGTCCTGCATGTGCTGCAGCGACTGCTTGCGGAAAGTACCGGGCATCAAGCGTGCCATCAGCCGCATCAGCAGGCTGTCGAACCGGTACTCGTTCTCGCTCTGCCACAGCGTCGTCTGTGGACCGGCTTCGGTCAGGCGGTCGCGCACGCCGTTCCACATGCCCTTGACGACGATCTCGCGGTCGAAATGGACGACGCTGCCTTTCGGGATGTCGTGCAGGTCCGCCGGTTCGCGGCGGGTGATGGTCTCGGTGCCCTCGAACTGCTGCCTGCCCATCTGCATCACGACTCGCGACGTGGTGCCGACGTGCCCGTGCGTTCCGGTGAGCGGCTCGTGCAGCACCAAGCCCCGTAGCCACTTCGGCATCTCTGCCGGATCTGCCAGGAGCTGGACTACCTTCTCCCGCGGCAAGGCGATCTCGATCGAGACGGTGTACTTCATGGCGAAGTGATCCAGGCTTCTCGAGTGGACGGGTGCGCGATGGCAGCACCAACCCTACTCAGGGGTCCGGTGAGCAGCGGTGGAAATCGGTGGACACGTCGCTCCGGGGAGTTCTAGGTTGGCCCGAGTCCAAGGCCGACACGTCCAAGCGGGGTGCATTTGATGATGGTTCAAGCGGTGGTGGCCGGCGACGGCTGCCCTCCGGGAACGTCAGGACCTCATCGAACTAAGGAACCCTGTGGATCTTCCACGCGTATTCACCATTCGCGAAAGCAGCCACCGCATTCACAACCCGTTCACGGCTGACAAGTTCGCCGTGCTGGGCCAGGCGCTCCGTCTGGCACCCGGTACGCGGGCGCTCGACCTCGCCAGTGGATCGGGCGAGATGTTGTGCACCTGGGCGCGGGACCACCACGTCACGGGGACGGGGGTGGACGTCAGCACGGTGTTCACCGAGCAGGCCCGGGCTCGGGCCGCCGAACTCGGGGTCGCCCACCGGGTCGACTTCGTTCACGGCGACGCCTCGGGCTACGTCTCGGACGAGCCGGTCGATCTCGCCGCGTGTGTCGGGGCGACCTGGATCGGTGGCGGTGTCGCCGGCACCGTGGAACTGCTGGGCCGCAGCCTCCGCCCAGGCGGCCTGATGTTGATCGGCGAGCCGTACTGGCGTCAGGATCCGCCGACCCAGGACGTCGTCGAAGGCTGCCACGCGAGCCGCAGAGGCGACTTCCGGATGCTGCCGGAGCTGATCGGGCACTTCGGCGACCTCGGGTACGACGTCGTGGAGATGGTACTGGCCGATCAGGACAGCTGGGACCGGTACCAGGCGGCGCAGTGGCTCAACCTCCGCCGCTGGCTCGACCAGAACCCCGATGACGAGCTGGCCGCCGACGTGCGGGCCGAACTCTCCACCGGGCCTGTCCGGTACGTGAAGTACGCCCGTGAGTATCTCGGCTGGGGAGTCTTCGCACTGATGAGGCGCTGAGAGCACGACGCTGAACCGGCCTCCTGACGATGTGGTGGATTCGGTGGCCCCAGTTCTCCGCACGCTGGGTGATCAGGGATAGGGCGGGCCCAGGCTCCATACGCGTACCTTGCCGTCGTCTCCTGCGGACACCGCCACCGGGCGGTCGTCCAGGACGCCGATCGTCACCGCCTCGATCAGGCCCCGGTGGCCGAGGAACGGCTGGCCGATCTGGGTTCCGGTGGACAGGTCCCAGACCCGTACGGTCTCGTCGCGGTAGCCGCCGGACACCACCACCGCGCGGCCGTCGGCCAGTTCGCCTGCTGCCAATCCCAGCGCCCAGCTCCGGTGGCCGGTGAACGGCCGGCCGATCGGGGCGGCGGTGGAGAGGCTCCAGACGCGGACGGTGTGGTCGCCGTCTCCGCCGCCGGACACGGCCACCTGGCGGCCGCCGAGCCGGCCGATCGTCATCGATTCGATCGGGCCGCCGTGGGCCTGGAGGCGTTGGGCCGCCGGGGAGCCGGTGGTGAGGTCGGAGATGAGGATCCTGCCGTCGTAGCCGCCGGACACCACGACGGCGCGGCCCTCGGACTCGGCGATCGCCACGGCGAGTACCCAGGTGGGATGGCCGGTGATGGGTGCGCCGACGGGGGCGCCGGTGGTCAGGTCCCATCGGCGTACGGTGCCGTCCTGGCTGCCGGAGACGGCGATGGGGCGGCCGTTCAGTTGTCCGGTGGCGACGGATTCCACCGAACCCCGGTGCCCTGTGAACGGTTCGTGGATCGGGGCTCCGGTCGCCAGGTTCCAGACGCGGACGGTGCCGTCGAGGCCGCCGGACACCGCGACGGGGGTGTTGGCCAGCAGGGCCGTGGCCACTGACCAGATCGGGCCTTGGTGGCCCTTCAGGACCGGGCCGATCTGAGCGCCGGTGGCCAGGTCGGAGACGGTGACGGTGCCGTCGTAGCCGCCGGTGACCACGACCGGCTCGCCGTTCAGACGGCTCAGGGCCACGGAAAGGATCCACTTCTGGCGGCCCGCGACGGGCTCGCGGGCCAGGGCGCCGAACGGGATGCCGGTGGACAGGAACGGGACGCGGGTGGAGAAGAAGCCCCATGCCGCCGGGATCACGGCCACGACGACCCCTGCGGCCAGGGCGGCCATCAGGCGCCGGCGGCCCAGGGGCGGGCGATGGACCACGGGCGGGCTGGGAGTGGTCAGGGGGCGTTCGTGGGTCAGGGCGGTCAGGAGGTCGGCGATCGCGGGACGGTCGGTGGGGCGTTTGGACAGGCAGGCGGCCAGCACCGGGGCGAGGTGGGCGGGGACGTCCGTTAGGTCGGGGTCGCGGGTCATGATCGTGTTGAGGATCGCCGCCGGGCTGGAGCCGGGGAAGGCGCGGCGGGCGGTGGCGGCGTACACCATGGTGGCGGCCCACGCGAACACGTCGGAGGCCACGCTTGCGGCGCCGCCGTCCAGCAGCTCAGGCGCCATGTAGGCGGGGGTGCCGACCAGACCGGAGACCGCAGCGGACTGGTCGAGGGCGCGGGCGATGCCGAAGTCGATGACCACCGGCCCTTCCCGCCCCATGATCACGTTGCTGGGTTTGAAGTCGCGGTGCACGACTCCGGCCCGGTGGATCGCCTGCAGCGCCATCAGCGTGGTGATCGCCAGCCGGTCCAGGCCGCCGCCGGTGCGCGGGCCGTACCGGAACACGAGCAGTTCCAGGGACGGGCCGGGAACATACTCACTTACCAAGTACGGTCGCCCGCCCGCGATCCCCGCGTCCAGCACGCGCGCGGTGCAGAACGCCGCCACGCGGCGCGCGAACTCGCTCTCGCGCAGGAAGCGCTCCCTGGCGAGGTCGTCGCCGGCCATGCCGGAGTGGAGCGTCTTGACGGCCACCGGCCGTCCTTGCGAGGTGCGTCCCAGGTAGACCACTCCCTGGCCGCCGCTCCCGAGCACGCCGGACAACTGGTAGTCCGCGATCCAGGGCGGATCGCCTTCTGCCAGCGGGCGCGGTTCGGAGGTTAAGTCTTCCTCTCCCGGCCTCACACGGCGAACGGTACAAGCCGCCGGGCAGGAGAGGAAGGCGCAACCGCCGCAAGCCACGTCACGCGGCGTCGAGGGCTTCGGTGATCTTGCGGGCCATCTCGGTCATCGTCGGGCTGGGCTCGCCCGGACGGCTGCGCGTGGCGGCGTCGATCGCGACCGCGACGGTGCGGCGGAAGTTGTCGGCCTCGGCCGGATCCTGCTGCTTGAGCAGGTTCACGGCCGAGGTCAGCGCGGGCAGGACCTGGTCGGCGAGTTCGGCGACGGTCTTGCCGTACTTCACCCCCTTGGGAGCCTTGGTGAGCACGTGCCCGACCTCGCCGGTCGCGGAGGTCAAAGCGAGGGAGCCGTGGGTGGCGGCCTTGTGCGACGACCCGGCGGCGCCGGCCGCGGACATCAGCGAGACGGCGCCCCAGGCGGCGAGACGGAGGGTGAGCTTGTCCTGGTCGGTGAGGGTGATCGACATGATCGGTGCTCCTTCGGTAGTGGCCTCGGCGGTGGTCGCCGTGCCGTTCATGTGCTCAACCTTCGCCGAACGTCCTGATCCCGGACCGTCACCGTCCTGACACCGCGGCTGATACGACGGGACTGTCGGGGCGGGACGGCATGATGTGCTCATGACTGAGACGTTGACCCTGCCCGCAGCGGTGGACGCCGCCGCGCTGCTGTCGCTGTCCGGCGAGCACCACGCCCGGCTCGTGCGTCCGCTGGGCGCGCACGAGGCCGATGGGCATCTGGTGAAGGCGTACGCGCTGGAGAAGCCCGGCCGTGTCGTCGCCGGGGTGGAGGCCGGGCTGGAGCTCGCCGCCGGGCACCTGGCGCTGGGGTCCGCGCGCGGTTCGCTGGGGCTGGCGGTGCTGATCCTGCACGCGGGCGGCGACGGCGACTACGTCCTCCTGCACACCTGGATCGAGGCCCACATGTCCGACCTCGCGGTGTTCGTCGGCCCCGCGGACGACCCCGCCGGGCTGCGTCCCGGCCGGGCGGGGCTGGCGCCGTGCGTGTGGGAGGCCGCGATCCTGGCCCACGAGCGGGAGGCGTTCACCCGCCACGTGCTCGACGGCGGCGGGCCGATCGAGGAGCGGGTGTCCGCGTGGAGCGCCGACGTGATCTCCGGGGAGGTCCGTTGAATCCTCGGGTACGGCCGGCCGTACCCGCCGACCTGCCCCGCGTCGCCGAGCTGGCCGCCGAGCACACCGCCTACGAGAAGGCCCCGCCGCCCCCGCCCGACCTGGCCGAGCGGCTGTCGGCGTTGCTGTTCGGCGCGGCGGTCCCGCGGCTGCGCTGCCTGGTGGCCGAGACGCCGTCCGGGGAGGTGGTCGGTTATGCCACCTGCGCGCCCGAGGTGTCCACGTGGGGCGGCTTGGAGTACCTGCACATGGACTGCCTGTTCCTCACCGAGGCCAGCCGGGGGCACGGCCTCGGGCAACTGCTCATGGCGGCGGTGGTAGGGCAGGCGCGGGAGCTGGGCCTGCCGTACGTGCAGTGGCAGACGCCGATCTGGAACGAGGGCGCCATTCGCTTCTATGATCGCCTGGGCGCCCGATCGACGGAGAAGCGCCGCTACACCCTGGATGTCTGACCTGTGGCCAACTGGCGATTACTCGGCATCGTCCTTCGCGTACAGCCGTCCGCGCTGATCCCCTACTGGCTGTTCGCCCTTCCCTGGCGCACCTGGACGGTGGCCGGGGTGGGGGCGGCCGGATGCTGGTATTTGGTGAGGATCGGCGGATTCGGCGTCTGGCCGCTCGCCGTGGTGACGGGACTGTCGGCATGGGCCGCGCACACCAGGAGCTTCACCTGGCGGAACCCCCGGTTGTCGCTGCGCAGGCAGCCGAGGCTGGCCGCCGTGGTGAGGGACGCGGCGCGGACGGCCGGGTTTCGCCGGACGCCGCAGATCCGGATCGGCGCCTTCGGGGGCACCGGCGTCGCGAGGAACTGGTACGGCAAGCCCAGGATCCGGATCGGGCTGCCGTTGCTGCTCCAGTTGCCCGAGGACGAGCTGCGCGCCTTGCTGATCGTCGAGCTGATCCGGCTCAGGAAGGCCACCTACCGCACGCACCTGCTCCTGGACCTGTACGAGGACGAGCTCCTGAAGCCGACGCCGTGGCAGGCGGAGATCGTCGAGGAGGTCCGGCAGGTCCGGCGTGCCCAGTGGCTGGTGGCGGCCGAGCTTGCCGGGCGGGAGCCCGTTGCGGCGGTCCTGCGGCGGTTCCTGGTCGGGCAGTGGGCCTTCGACTGGCTCATGGCGCGGACACCCGGGGCGCCTGCCGATGTCTATGAGGCCTTTGTCTGGAAGTTGCGGCACGATCGGCTGGCCGAGCGGATCGCGCCTGGCGTCTGGGCGTGGATGCGCGCTCGTCCGGCGGTCGTCGAGGGCAAGGTCATGGACGAGCTGGGCTGGAACGACGGGTCCGTCCCCGAGTTCCCCGACGACCCCGTCGTGGCCGGGGTGCCGCGGCGGTTCGTAACCCGCCTGCTGCGTGGAGTCGATGCCAAGACCGGCGGGGGTTTTCGCCTCACGGACGTCGCCCGGGAGCGGTGGATCGCCTACTGGGGCGAAGCGCGCTCGGACGTGATCGAGGCGGCTGGCCAGGTGCTCGGCCGGGAGGCCGGGGACGATGACGTTATCGCGCTGGTTCGCGCGGGGCGGGCGGGGGAGCTTGAGTGGTGGCACACCAGGTGGCCGTGTCCCCACCCCAGCCGGGACGTCTGCGCCCTGGTCCCGATTTTTCAGGTGAAAGCCTGGCAGGGGGGATACGTCGCGAAGCACCCGTACCGGCAGCGGGAGCTGGCAGGACCGGACGGTCACCTGATAGACGTCGTGCGACTCGCACGCGACGGAGGACACATGCGCGACCCCGACGAGGACGCCCGGCGGCTGGCGGCCGAATCCCTGGCCGGAGGCGACGCCACCGGCTGGTTCGAGAGGCTCTACGCCGCGTCCGCCTCAGGAGAGGCCATCGTGCCCTGGGACTCCGGCGGCCCGCACCCGCTGCTGGTCGAGTGGGCGCGGGAGCCGGGTGACGGGCGGCGGGCCATGGTGGTCGGGTGCGGGCTGGGCGACGACGCCGAGCACGTGTCCGGGCTCGGCTACGTCACGACCGCCTTCGACGTCTCCGAGTCGGCGATCAAGGGCGCCAAGGCGCGCTTCCCGGAGTCGGCGGTCGACTACTCGGCCGCCGACCTGTTCGACCTGCCGGGGGAGTGGCGTGGGGCGTTCGACCTGGTCGTGGAGATCATGACGGTGCAGGCGCTGCCCGAGGACCTGCACGCCCCGGCGATCGCCGCCGTGCGCGACCTGGTGGCGCCCGGCGGAACCCTCCTGGTCATCGCCACGGCCAGGGACGAGGGCGGGCCCGTGTACGCGCCGCCGTGGCCGCTGACCCCCTCGGAGGTGGCGGCCTTCGGCGAGGGCGGGTCCGGCGCCGAGATCGAGGAGATCGGCACCGGGGAACGCCGCCGCTGGCGAGCCGCCTTCCGCCGCGGCTGAACGCCGTACCAAGAGCTGAGCGCCCGTACCAAGAGCTGAGCGTCCGTACCGAAGGTCAGAAGCGCCTGTACAAACGGTCAGAGGACGCCGCAGCCGTCGCCGAGGCTCTTGGTCGGGTCGAGTGAGGCGGTCTTGCGTGGTTTGGGCGTGCTGGAGCCCGTCGGCGTGGCGCTCGCGACGGCGGGCCGGCGCGTCACCGAGTCGCGGATGGCCTTGGTGGAGATCTGGCGGATCTTGTCCCAGTCGGGATAGCCGGTGCTGATCAGCGGCGGCACGAACTGGATGCTGGACACCTTCGCGTTCTTGACCTTCAGGGCCAGCGGCACCAGATGGGCGAGCATGTTGCGGGGGATGTCGGTCCTGATGAGTTCCTTGGTGGCCAGCGCGATCTTGTTGAACCGGGTCAGAACGGTGGCCGGATCGGCCTGGTCGAGCAGGGCGGCGATCACGCAGCGCTGGCGGCGCATCCGGGTGTAGTCGTCGGAGTAGGTGCGCGAGCGGGCGTACCACATGGCGTCGCCGCCGTTCAGCTTGCGCGTGCCGGCCTTGACCAGGCCCTCGTTGTACTTGCCGAACACGACGTCCCGCTCCACCGTGAGCGTCACGCCGCCGATGGCGTCGATCAGCTTGGCGAAGCCCCACATGTTGACCAGGGCGTACCAGTCGACCTTGACCCCGAGGGTGTGGCCGATGGTCTCCATGAGGACCTTGGCGCCCTGGTGGGTGCGGCCGCCGAAGATCTCCGGGTGCGCGTCCGCGTACTCCCAGACGCTGTTGAGCAGGTCGCTGCGGCCGCCGCCCGGGTCGGCGGGGAGGCGGAAGCCGTTCGGGAAGCGCTCGGCCATCGGCGTGCCGGGACGGAAGCGCACGTTCTCCAGGTTGCGCGGCAGGCTCATCAGCACGGTGTTGCCCGAGGCGACGTCGATGCTGGCCAGGTTCATGCTGTCGGTGCGCACGCCGGTCCTGTGGGTGTCGGCGTCGCCGCCGAGCAGCAGGATGTTGACGCGCTGGCGCCCCGCCCAAGGGTCGGCGGGCCGGCCCTGCTGTTGGGGCCGATCGGCCATGGGGTTCTCGTCGGGGGCGAAGATGTTGTCGATCGCGCTGTGGGCGGTGAAGACGGTCTGCGCGGCGAGGGCGAAGGGCGCGATGACCGCCACGGCGAGCAGGCCGGCGAGGGTGCCCGTGAGGATCTGGGCGTTCTGCGGCAGCCGTCCGGGATTGAGGACGATGAACGTGTGCACGATCAGCGCGAACCAGGCCAGCCCGAGCAGCAGCGCGCCGACCGCGATCGTCTGCAGCCAGTTGACGGCGGCTCCGAACAGGTCGCCGTCGGCGGTCAGGACGACGAGGAGCACGGCGAGGAGCCCGGCCGCGTAGCAGCCGAGCAATGCCAGTCCGGTTCTGCGCCAGCCGGCCCGTAGATGGCCCGCCCCTGGCACGAGCGCCGACAACAGGGTCCATCCCAGGACCGCGCCGGTGCTCACCGGTACCTTGCTCCGTGACACACCCATCCCCGCTTCCCCGCGCAGTCCACCGTAGGCCGCTTTGGGGCGGCAGCATACGGATGGAATGCGAAATATGACGTTAGTGGAGAGTGAACATCAGTAACCGAATAAGATTCGGTTCATGGCCTTCTCCGAGATCGACTACACCGTGACGGACGGTGTCGCCACCGTCACATTGAAGCGTCCCGAACGCCTGAACGCCTTCACCTTTACGATGCGCGGTGAGTTGGTCGACGCTTTCGACAGAAGCGACGCCGACGACGAGGTACGCGCGGTCGTCGTCACCGGCGCGGGCCGGGCCTTCTGCGCCGGAGCCGACCTGTCCGGCGGAGGCGGGACCTTCGGCCACGGCAAGGGCGAGCTGATCGACGGCTACCCGCGCGACGGCGGCGGCACGGTCGCGCTGCGCATCGCGGCCAGCCTCAAACCGGTCATCGCCGCCGTCAACGGCCCCGCCGTAGGGGTGGGCGCCACCATGACCCTCCCCATGGACGTACGGCTGGCCGCCGACACCGCCCGCTTCGGCTTCGTCTTCGCCCGCCGGGGCATCGTCACCGAGGCCGCGTCGAGCTGGTTCCTGCCCAGGATCGCCGGCATCGCCCAGGCCATGGAGTGGTCGGCCACCGGCCGGATCTTCGACGCGCAGGAGGCGCTCGCGGGCCGGCTCGTCTCCCGCATATACCCCGCCGACGACCTCCTGCCCGCCGCCCACGCCCTGGCCCGCGAGATCGCCGACAACACCTCGGCCGTCTCCGTAGCCGCCATCCGCAGGCTCATGTGGTCCGGCCTGTCGGCGCGGAGCCCCTGGCAGGCGCACGCCGTCGACTCCCGGCTCATGGCCGAGCTGGGCGGCGCCCCCGACGCGGTCGAAGGCGTCACCGCGTTCCTGGAGAAGCGCCCCGCCGACTTCCCGATGCGGGTGAGCACAGACCTACCCGAGGGGCTGCCGAATTGGCCTTATCGTGATGAACATGTATGAGAGCACCGTCCTCCCGCTGCCGCCCGACTCCGAGGGCGAGGTCGTCGCGACCCTTCTGACCAGGCGGGCGGAAGCCCCCACCGGCCGGGCCGTTCTCTACATCCACGGCTTCACCGACTACTTCTTCCAGGACCACCTCGCCGACCACTACGTGGCGCAGGGCGTCGACTTCTACGCCCTCGACCTGCGCAAGTACGGCCGGTCCCTGCTCCCGCACCAGACCCGCGGCCTGATCAGGAGCGTCACCGACTACTTCCCCGAGATCGACGAGTCGGTCCGCATCATCAGGCGCAACCACGACACGCTCACCATCAACGCCCACTCCACCGGCGGCCTGGTCGCCGCCCTGTGGGCCGACCGGGTACGCGGGCGCGGCCTGGCCCAGGGACTGGTGCTCAACAGCCCGTTCCTCGACCTCAACGTGCCGGCCCCGGTCCGCCTGGCCGCCGACCTGCTCAAGACACCGATGTCCTACTCCAACCGGCCGCTGCCCCTCGGCGTCAGCACCGCCTACGGCCAGAGCCTGCACCGCTCCTCGGGCGGCGAATGGGAGTACGACCTGGAGCTCAAGCCGCTCGGCGGTTTCGCCGTGCACGCCTCGTGGCTGGCCGCCATCCGCCGCGCCCAGCGCCGCCTGCACAGGGGCCTCGACGTCGACGTCCCGGTGCTGGTCCTGGCGGCGAGCGCCGGTCTGCGCGTACGCGACTTCGTTCCCGAGGCGCGCTCCGCCGACATCGTCCTGGACCCGCGGCAGATCGCCCGCTGGGCCACCGCGATCGGCCCGCACGTCACCTGCGTGCGCATCACCGACGGCATCCACGACCTGGTGCTGTCGGCAGAACCCGCGCGCAAGCAGGTCTTCGCCGAGATCGACCGCTGGTGCGCCGCCTACGTCTACCAGGGGAAGGAGAACAGGCCGTAGTAGGCCGCGGCCACGAGCAGCAGGCCCGTCCCGCCGGCCACCCCGGCGATCGCCACGTGCTGCCAGCGGCTCGGCTGCCAGCCCTCGCGCAGCCCCGACACCACCGCGGCGACCGCGGTGACCTCCTGGACCAGCATCAGCACGGCAAGCGCCCGCACCAGCAGCCACCCGGCCAGCACCGCGGGCCAGGCCCCCGCCTGGTTGATCGAGAACATCACCAGCAGCGCGATGAACCCGCCCACCGAGACCAGCAGCGCCAGGCCCGTCCAGGCCATGCGGTGCAGGCGGCGCCTGATCGGAGTCCACAGCCTGGCGTTCGTCTCGGCCGTGGCGCGTTTGTGGCCGCGCAGCCGTACCACCATCGAGGCGACCGGACCGGCCACGTAGCCCACGGCGGCCAGGCAGATCGTCAGGCCCAGCATCGTCCCGCCCGCGTACCACGGCGCGGCGGGCACGTCGGCGGCCTCGAAGCGCTGCACGGGCGTCGCGCCGGCCAGGTGCACGCTGGGCGTGGCGGTCCGCGGCAGGCCCTTGAGCCAGTTGGCCAGCGTCTCCAGGTAGCCCTTGGTGAACGGCCCGCCCGCCACCCGCAGCGCGTGGTCGCCCTTGTCCATGAAGCGGATCGTGTACTGGTCGTTGCCCGCCTCCTTCAGCGCCGTCGTCAGCGCCTGCGTGGACTCCACGAACGGGATCGACGGGTCGGTCGTGCCGTAGAGCGCCAGGACGGGCTGCCTGATCTGGCGCAGCGCGGGCATCGCGTCGTAGCGCAGGAAGTCGAAGCCGACCCCGCCCATGGCCCTGGTCAGCAGGTCGCGCGCGCCCACGGGCGCGCGCAGCCGTAGCAACTGCTCGTTCAGCGCCCACGCGACCTGCCGCAGCGGCGAGACGTTCGGAGAGGACACGAGTACGGCGAAGCCTACGTCGAGGCTCTTGGCGGCGGCGATCGGCACCACCCAGCCGCCCTCGCTCACGCCCCAGAGCCCCACCCGCGACCTGTCGACGCCCGGCTGGTCGCGCAGCCACCGCACCCACCGCAGCGCGTCGTCGGCGAGCAGGCCGAAGTCACGCTCGCGGAAGGTGTAGCCGATCGTGCGCTTGTCGAACGCGACCGTCGCCACGCCGGCCCTGGCGAGGAAGTCCGCCTGCGGGGTGAACTCCTCCCTGGACCCGTTGCCCGAGCCCGACACGAACACCATCCCCGGGTGGGGGCCGGGTGTGAGCGGAAAACGGACCGTTCCTGACAGCGTCTGGCGCTCTGCGGGGATGGTCACCTCAAGCGTGCGTACCGGCCCGGCCGCCGCCACGGGCCTGAGCTCCTCGACCGGCTGCGGCGCGAGGGAGCGGAACGCCTGATCCACCTGCAACGGAGGTGGGTCGAACGCCGGTGGCAGTGCGTATCCGACGGTCGCCAAAGCCACCAGCACCAAACCGGCGGCAACACTCAAGGTGCCACGGCCTGTGCGCATCGGCCTCCCCATGTGCGCTGGTTTGCCCACTGATCTTCCACCCTACTCCCGGCTCATGTGGCGCAGGGGACCGCATTTGTCGGTGAGACCTGTTAGCTTCCTGCGACATGCGGATCCTGCACACCTCCGACTGGCATCTCGGCCGCGCCTTTCACCGCGAGAGCCTGCTGGAGGGCCAGGCGGCCTTCATCGATCACCTGGTCGAGACCATCATGGCGGAGCGGGTCGACGTGGTCGCCGTCGCGGGTGACGTATACGACCGGGCGCTGCCTCCGGTCGACGCCGTCGCCCTGTTCGACGAGGCCCTGAACAGGATCGTCGCCGCCGGTGCCCGGATTGTGATGATCAGCGGCAACCACGACTCGGCGCGTCGCCTTGGCGTCGGGGCCTCGTTGCTGGATCGTGCCGGTGTGCACCTGCGCACCGACCCCGACCGCGCCTGGGAGCCCGTCGTCCTCGACGACGTGGCCTTCTACGGCATCCCCTACCTGGAGCCCGAACTGGTGCGCGGCCCCTGGGAGCTGGCCGAGCGCAGCCACACCGCCGCGCTGGCCCACGCGATGGAGCGCGTACGCGCCTCCGCGGCTCGCCACGCGAAGGCCGTGGCGCTGGCCCACGTGTTCGTGACCGGGGGAGAGGCCAGCGACAGCGAGCGCGACATCAGCGTGGGCGGGGTGGCGCACGTGCCGCTGTCGGCCTTCGCCGGTCTCGACTACGTGGCCCTCGGCCACCTCCACGGCCGCCAGCGGATGTCGGAGACGGTCCGCTACTCCGGCTCGCCGCTGGCCTACTCCTTCTCCGAGGTCAACCAGGTCAAGGGGAGCTGGCTGGTCCCGCTCGGCGCGGAACCCGAGTTCGTGCCCGCGCCCGTCCCACGCCCGATCGGACGCCTCAGGGGCGAGCTGGAGGACCTGCTGACCTCCCCCCGCCACGCCGCCTACGAGGACCACTGGCTCCAGATCGTGCTGACCGACGCGGTCCGCCCCAAATCGGCCATGGACCGGCTGCGCGCCCGCTTCCCGCACACGCTCGCCCTCTCCTTCGACCCCGTCGGCGCCGCCGAGGCCGCTCCCGTGGCCCCCATCAGCGGCCGCGCGGAGGCCGAGGTGGCGCTCGACTTCGTCAGGGAGGTACGCGGCGAGCCCGCCTCCGGCGACGAGGAAGACCTGCTCAGACTGGCCATCGAGGCATCGAGGATCAAGGAGGCGATGGCCTAGATGCGGCCGCACCTGCTGACGCTCACCGCGTTCGGATCGTTCCCGGGCACCGAGACGGTCTCCTTCGACGCGCTGACCGAAGCCGGTCTCTTCCTCGTCCACGGCCCCACCGGCGCGGGCAAGACCACCGTCCTCGACGCGTTGTGCTTCGCCCTGTTCGGCAAGGTCGCCAACGCGCAGCGCGACAGCGCCAGAAGCCTGCGCTGCGACCACGCGCCGCCGGGCGTCGGGCCGTCGGTGACGCTGGAGGCCACGCTGAGGGGCCGCCTGCTCCGCATCGAACGCTCGCCCGCGTGGCAGCGGCCCAAGCTGCGGGGGTCGGGGTTCACCGAGGAGAAGGCCAAGGTCATCGTCCAGGAACGCGCCGGTTCCTCCTGGCAGGGGCTGACCACGCGGGCCGACGAGGCGGGCGACCTGATCGGCGGGCTGCTCGGCATGAACGCCGACCAGTTCTGCCAGGTGGCCATGCTGCCCCAGGGGGACTTCGCGCGCTTCCTCCGTTCTGACGGCGATGATCGGCGGCGGCTGCTGGAGCGGCTGTTCACCGTCAAGGTGTACACGCAGGCGGAGTCCTGGCTGGCGGAGCGGCGTAAGCAGGCTTGGCGGGAGCAGCAGGAACTGCGGCAGCAGGTCGACTTCGCCATCCAGCGGATCGAGGAGGCGGCTGGGGAGGATCTGACGCCGCTCGTGCTTTCCGCTGGGACGGCTGCCGAGGTGCCGGGCGGGGAACAGGACGCGCTGTTCGAGCTGGCTGTGGAGCCGGTTTCCGGTGGGGCGGCTGCGGGCGCTCAGGATGCCGCGGCCGGTGGGGCGGGCGCGTTCACGGCCGGTGGGGCGGACAACGCCGGGGCCGTTGAGGTGCCTACGGCGGAGAGTGATCCGCTGGGGTGGGCCGGTGGGTTGCTGGCCGCGGCTCGGGCCGTGGTGGCCGGGTCCGCTGATCGGCAGGCTGGGGCTGAGTCCGCGCTGCGCCGGGCCAGGAACGGTTACGAGGTGGCCACCGCGCTGGCCGAGCGGCAGCGGCGGCATGCGGCTGCCGTGGCGCTGCGCCGTACCTTGGACGAGCGTGCGGAAGAGCGGGCCGACCTGCAGGCGCTGCTCGACGACGCGACGCGGGCCGATCGGGTGCTGCCGCTGGTGACGGCAGCCCGGCAGCGTGCCGAGGCCGCCGCCAAGACCCGCACGCTCGCCGCCGACGCCATCGCCCGCGCCCGCCCCCTCCTCACCCCCGATACCCCCCGCCCACCAGAGAACCGCACGCCCGAGGGAGGGACGGTTGAGGGGCGCACGGTTGAGGCGCGGTTGCCTGGGCGGCATGGGCAGGCGGGGCGGCGAGGGGTTGGGGTTGATGATCCTGAGTTGCCCGGACGGCTGGCGGTGTTGGAGCGGGAGCGGCATGACGAGTCGGCGCGGCTGTCGGAGCTGCTGACCGAGGAGGCGAGGTTGTCGGTGATCCGCCGCGACCTGGCCCGGGTCGAGGACGAGCTCACCTCGCTGGTCGCCGAGGACGAGAGCACCGGCGCCCGGCTTGCCGGACTGCCTGACCTTATCGAGCAGGCCGAGGGGTTGCTGGCGCAGGCGCGGGTGGATGCCGCTCGGGTGCCCGCCGCGGAGGCCGTGCGGGATGCCGTCTCCGACATTCTCGACGCGGACCGGGAGCTGGTACGGCTGGCCGCCCAGCTCGACACCCTGACCCGCCGCCAGAATGACCTGTCGGCGGCCGCCGCCGACCTGCCCGCCAAGCTGGCCGAGGCGAAGGCGGCGCTGGATCGGGTACGCGCGGAGGCCGCCACCGTTCCCGCCGCGATGGCCGCGAGGGATGCGGCGCGGGGTGTCCTGGAGGCCGCGCGGCGCAGGGACACGCTCACCGGCGAGCTTCACATCGCCACCGAAGCCCTCAAGCACCTGGTCGACGAGGCCCAGCGGCTGCGCGAACGCTGGCTGGACGTCCGGCAGGCCCGCCTCGACGGGATGGCCGCCGAACTGGCCCGCGACCTGTCTTCGGGGGAGCCGTGTGCGGTGTGTGGTTCCCCGCATCACCCTGACCCCGCCTCACCGGCTCCGACCGCGCCTTCGCCGGACGACGAGCGTGCGGCCGAATCGGCGCACGAGGTCGCGTTGGGCCGCCGGGAGGCCGCAGAACGTGCCATCGCCACCCTTGAGTCCCGCCTGGCCGCCGCCACAGAAGCCGCCCAGCCCCGCCTTCCGGCCCCCTCTGCCGGGAAGCCGCACGCAGCGGAACCCTCTGACGGGGAGCCCTATGTGGCGGAGCTCGCTGACGCGGAGCTCTATGTGGCGGTGCCCGCTGACGCGGAGCTCTATGTGGCGGTGCCCGCTGACGCGGAGCCCTGTGCGGCGGTGCCCTCCGATGGGGAGCCCTATGCGGCTTCGGTGACGGGGCTGAGTGTGGAGGATGCTGAGCGGGCCGTGTGGGAGGCCGAGCGGGAGGTGGCGCGGCTGCGGGAGGTCGCCGAGCGTGAGCCCGTGCTGGCCGCCGAGGTCGAGCGGATCGAGGGACAGCAGCAGCGTGCGGCTGAGCAGGCTCGCGAGGTCGGTGAGGCCATCGCCGCCCAGCGCACCCACCACACCCAACTGACCGCGGAACGTGCCCGCCTCGTCAGCCGCCTGCCCACGACCGCCTCCGACGGTTCGGGTGATGCCGCCGCTGGGAGCGTCTCCGCCGAGGGTTCGGAGGGTGGCGCTTCGGTGGGGGGTGCGGCTCCCGGCGGGGTGGTTGTCGGGGTGGGGACGCTGCGGGAGGCCGTGGCTGACGTGGATCGGTTGCGGCGGTCGGCCGGGCGGGAGGCGGTGCTGGCCGGGCAGGTGGAGCGGCTGCGCCGGGAGCGGGCCGAGCTGGAGGAACGGCTGCGCCGCGTGAGCGCGCGGGTCGCGGCCTGCCGTACCAGGCAGGAAGAGCTGAGCGGCGACGCGGGACGGCTGGCGGCGCGGCTGGACGGTGCGCGCGGCGACGACCCCACGCTGGCGGCGCGGCTGTCACGGCTGGGGGACGAGGCCGAGTTGCTGCGCGAGGCGCTGGAGGCGACCGAGCGCGCGGTGCGGGCGGCGCAGGAGCGCGACGCGGCGCGGCAGGAGGCGGAGCGGGCGGCGGCCGAGGCGGAGTTCGCGGACGTGGACGAGGCGCTCGCGGCGGCCAGGCCGGACGAGGAGCGCGAGCGCAAGGCGGAGCTGCTGCGGGAGCTGGACGCGCAGTACGCGGCGGTGACGAGCACGCTGGCCGACCCGGCGCTGGTCGCGGCGGCGAACGAGGCGGCGCCCGATCTGGCGGAGCTGGAGGAGGCGCGGGAGCGGGCCGAGGAGGAGTACGCGGCGCTCGTGTCGTTGCGGGACCAGGCGCAGTCCAGGGCCCGGCGGCTTGAGGAGCTTTGCCAGGAGTTGCGCGGGTGCCTGGAGCGGTGGGAGCCGGCCGCGGCGGCCCACCGGCTGGCCGAACGGATGGCGGCCCTGGCGTCCGGCACCTCCGGGGACAACCAGTGGAACATGAGCCTGTCGTCGTTCGTGCTGGGCGAGCGGCTGCGGCAGGTCGTGGCGGCGGCCAACGACCGGCTGGATCACATGTCGGGCGGGCGCTACCAGCTCCAGCACGACCTGCGCAAAACGGCCGGCGCGCGCGGAAGGTCGGGCGGCGGGCTCGGGCTGCGGGTGGCCGACGGCTGGACGGGCGTCGACCGGGACCCGGCCACGCTGTCCGGCGGCGAGAGCTTCATCACCTCGCTGGCCCTGGCGCTCGGGCTGGCCGACGTGGTGACCGCGGAGGCGGGCGGCGCCGAGATCGGCACGTTGTTCGTGGACGAGGGGTTCGGCACGCTCGACGAGGACACCCTGGACGGCGTCCTGGACATCCTGGACGGGCTGCGCGACGGCGGTCGCGCGGTCGGGATCGTCAGTCACGTGGCCGAACTGCGCACCAGGATTCCGGCGCAGCTCAAGGTGACCAAGACGCGTACCGGCTCGGCCCTGTCGGTGGTCGGGATCAGCGGGTGAGCCACCAGACGATGACGACGATGGCGCCGATCACGAGGGCGACGCCGTACTGGATGAGGGCCCGGCCGAGGCGGCGGCGGAGATAACCAGGACGGTGGCGGTCTGCGGTCATCGCCCCAGTGTGCCAAGGAATGTCAAGTGACCAATGTCCCCAGCAGGACCCGGATCGCCGTGGCCGGCTTCGTCGGCACGGCGATCGAGTTCTACGACTTCTACATCTACGGCACCGCCGCCGCGCTGGTGCTGAACGCCGCCTTCTTCCCCGAGATGGACGAGACGGCGGGCCGGCTGGCGGCGTTCTCGACGTTCGCGGTGGCGTTCCTGGCCCGGCCGGTGGGCTCGGCGCTGTTCGGGCACTGGGGTGACCGGATCGGGCGCAAGTCGATGCTGGTCGTGTCGCTGCTGCTCATGGGGCTGTCCACGGTGGCGATCGGGCTGCTGCCCGGGTACGCGGCGATCGGGGTGGCGGCGCCGGTGCTGCTGGTGCTGCTCAGGTTCACGCAGGGCATCGGGCTCGGCGGCGAGTGGGGCGGGGCCGCGCTGCTGGCCACCGAGCACGCGCCGCCCGGCAGGCGCGGGCTCTACGCGATGTTCCCGCAGCTCGGGCCGGCGGTCGGGTTCCTCGCGGCGAACGGGCTGTTCCTCGTCCTGGGCGCGACGCTCACGGACGCGGAGTTCGGGAGCTGGGGATGGCGGCTGCCGTTCGTGGCGAGCCTGCTGCTGGTCCTCGTCGGGCTGTACGTGCGGGTCAGAATCGCCGAGACGCCCGTCTTCCAGCAGGCCATGGAGCAGCGGCGGATCGCCCGCGTGCCGTTCGCGGGGCTGATCCGCCACCAGTGGCGCCGGGTGCTGCTCGCCGCCGGTGCGATGACGGTGACGTACACGCTCTTCTACACCGCCACGACCTACTGTCTCGCGTACGGCACCGCCACCCTCGGCATCCCCAGGACCACGATGCTCGCGCTGACCATGATCGCCGTCGTGGTGATGGCCGCTGGCATCGCCGGGTCCGCCCTGGTCTCCGACCGCCTGGGCCGCCGCCGTACGATCATGGCCGGGGCCGTGGTCGCGATCGGGTGGGGGCTGGTGATGTTCCCGCTGATGGAGACCCGGTCGGTGGCGCTGGCCGGGCTCTCGCTGACCGTGGCGCTCGGGGTGATGGGGGTCATCTTCGGGCCGATGGGGGCGTACCTGCCGGAGTTGTTCCGCACGGAGTACCGCTACAGCGGCGCCTCGCTCGCCTACAGCCTCGGCGGGGTGCTGGGCGGGGCCGTACCTCCGCTTGTCGCGACCGCGCTGCAGGGCAGCGGGGCCGGTACGACGGCCGTCGGCGGCTACGTCTCGGCGATGGCCGTGCTGAGCCTGCTGTGCCTGGCCGCGCTGCCGGAGACCGCGGGCGAATCGATGTGAACCCGGGGTGACCCCTGTCCCTTTAGGGGTGTGCCCTCCCCGGTACGGCGTAGCAGGCTCGCAGTTCAGAAGGCCCGATCCGGAGCGTTCACTCAGCCCGTGAATACCCGGTGAACGACCATGAACGGAGACACCCATGTTGCGCCGCATCCTCCTCGTCCCGGCCCTGTTATCCGTCCTCGCCCTGCCCGTCCAGGCCCGCGAGGCCGCCGCCACTCCGCCGCCGTCGCTGCGCATCCTGCTCACGAACGACGACGGCTACCAGGCGCCGTTCACGCTGCGGCTCCGGCAGGCGCTCGCGGCGGCCGGCCACGACGTGACGATCGTCGCCCCGGCCGGCGACTCCAGCGGCGTCGGGACGTCGATCAACATCAGGTTCGGCACGACCGTGGAGGCGGCCGAGATGTCGCCGGGCGTGTGGGCGATCGACGGCAGCCCCGCCGACGCGGTCTCCTTCGGCATCCGCACGGTCTTCGCCGGGGATCCGCCCGACCTGGTCGTCTCCGGTCCCAACGAGGGCGAGAACGTCGCGGCGGCGGTCAACCACTCCGGCACCGTCGGCGCCGCGATCACCGCGCTGGAGGTGGGCGTGCCCGCGCTCGCGCTGAGCACGGCCAGGCAGGGTTCGGCCTTCCCCAGCGCGGACGACTCCGTCGCCTTCGGCGTCAAACTGGTCAACCGCCTGGCCGCCACCGCCCGCAACGGCCGCCTGCTGCCCGCGTACACCGCCCTGAACGTCAACTATCCGGCGGTTCCGACCGGTCAGGTGGAGATCGCTCGCCTGGGCAGGATGCTGCCCGTCACGATCGACTACGTCCCCGCGACGGACGCCTGCCCGCGCTGCTACCGCCTCGCGCCGGTGTTCGCCACCGCCCCGGATCCGGTGCCCGGCGCCGACCGCACGCTGCTGTCGGCGGGTGCCGTCACCATCACGCCGCTGACCTCCTCCTGGGAGAGCGGGCCCGTGGTCGCCTCGCGTCTGTCCGAGCGGCTCGACGAACTCACCCCGTGAAGATGTCACAACGGGGCGGGCTGTCTCGTCTAGGTGGTGAAGAACCTTCGAGAAGGACGTGGACGCCATGAGGAAGCAGATCTTGATCGTCGGCGGCGGATATGTCGGCCTCTACACCGCCATGGGACTGCGCAAGCTGGTACGCGGCGGCGAGGCCGAGGTGACGATCGCCGACCCGCGCGGCTACATGACCTACCAGCCGTTCCTGGCCGAGGCGGCCGGTGGCGCGATCGAGCCCCGGCACATGGTGGCGCCGCTCAACCGGGTGCTGCCGGGCATGCGGGTGCTCACCGGCAAGATCACCAACGTGGACCACAACGAGCGGGTCGCCACCTTCCAGCCCGTCCAGGGCCGCCCCTACGAGATCGCCTACGACATCGTGGTCATGGCCGCCGGTTCGATAACCAGGGGGCTGCCGATCAAGGGCCTGGCCGAGCACGCCGTCGGCTTCAAGACGGTCGGCGAGGCCGTTCACCTGCGCAACCACGTGCTCGCCCAACTGGCCGCCGCCGCCTCGACCGACGACCGCGACGTGCGCAGGAGGGCGCTGACGTTCGTGGTGGTCGGCGGCGGGTTCGCGGGCGTGGAGGCGCTGGCCGAGATGCAGGGGCTGGCCGACAACGCGCTGCGCTACCACCCCGCGATCGGCCGCGACGAGCTCACCTGGACGCTCGTCGAGGCCACGGGCCGCATCCTGCCCGAGATCCACGCCGACCTCGGTGAGTGGACGGCCGACGCGCTGCGGGAACGCGGCGTGGACATCCGGCTGAACACCCTGCTCACCTCGGCCGAGGGCGGCGTCGCCACGATGAGCGACGGCACCGCGCTGGACGCCGGCACGATCGTCTGGGCCGCCGGCGGCCGACCGAACCCGCTGGCCGCCACCAGCGGCCTGCCCGTCGACAAGAGCGGCCGGATCCGCGCCACGGAGTACCTCGCCGTGGAGGGGCTGGCCGACGCGTTCGCGGCCGGGGACGGCGCGGCGGTGCCCGACCTCACCGACCCGGGCGCCTTCACCGCGCCCAACGCCCAGCACGCGGTACGGCAGGCCAAGCTCCTCGGCCGCAACATCGTCGCCTATGTCAGGGGCCGCAAGATGAAGCCCTACAAGCACGCCTACCTCGGCTCGGTCGCCGGGCTCGGCCACCACCAGGGCGTCGCCCAGATCTACCGGATCCGGCTCACCGGGTTCCTCGGCTGGCTGGCGCACCGGGCGTACCACCTGGCCTGGGTGCCGACCTTCAACCACAAGGCGAAGGTGCTGGCCGACTGGACGCTGGCCATGGTCTTCCGCCGCGAAGCCGTACAGCTCGTGGGGCTTGAGCACCCGGAGACGGACTTCCACGAGGCCCTCGCCGCGCAACCGAACGCGGACAGGGCGGCGTGAGCGACACGGCTAGCCGGTGTAGCCGGGGAACAACAGGGACAGTTCACGCGGGTAGGTCGCGATCAGGCGCAGTTCGTCGTCGGTGAGCGGCCTGCCCGTCATCGCGTTGCAGAGCTGCACGAGCCTGAACGCCTGCTCCTCCTCCACCACCTCGACCCCGAGCCCCTCCATGACGTGCCGGAACCCGGCCTTGCCGCCGTACTCGCCGGTCAGCACGACCCGCCCGGCCCGCGCGTGCCAGTCCTCGGGGAAGGGCCCGAGCGACGCCTCGTCGTAGAGCTCGTAGTTCCCGTGGTCCTTGAGCGCGCCGTCGGCGTGGATGCCGCTCTCGTGCGCGAACGCGTTCCGCCCCACCCCCACCTGGTTGTACGGCAGCGCCTGCCCGAACGCGTAGGCCGCCCACAGCCCGAACCTCCTGGCCCACGACAGGTCGAGCTCGTCCCCGATCTCCGCCTTCTCCAGCCCGAACCCGTGCCGGAAGGCCAGGATCGTGGAGAGCAGATCCGCGTTGCCCGAACGCTCGCCGATCCCGTTCACGCACGTGTTGATCCACGCGTCCTGCCCCGCCTCCAGGTCGCCGAGCGCGCCGGACACGGAGTTGGCCACGGCCATCCCGAGGTCGTTGTGGCAGTGGGTCTCGACGGGCAGGCCCGTCGCGGTGGCCAGGCGGGCGAAGCGCTCGCGGATCCGGCCGGGGGTGTCGCCGCCGATCGTGTCGCAGTACCGCACCCGGTCCGCCCCCGCCTCCTTGGCGGCCAGCGCGAACTCCAGCAGGAACCCGTCGTCCGTCCGCGAGCCGTCCTCGGCGTTGACGCCGACGGTCTCGGCCCCGGCGCTCTTGGCCGCCCGCACGGCCGCGGTCATCTCCCTGATGATCGCCTCCCGGTCGAGGCGGCCCTTGAACTTGTTCTGGATCATGTAGTCGGAGGTCGAGATGGACAGGTTGTAGTGCGCCAGCCCGAGCGGCGCCGCCTGCTCCACGTCTCGCGCGACCCCGCGGCACCAGCCCGACAGCCGCAGCCCGCCGAACGCGCCCGCCTGTGCGAGCGCCACCTGCGCACGCACGTAGGGCACCTCGTGGAACAGGAACGGGAACCCGATCTCCGACTGCGCCACCCCGAGCTTGCCCAGGTAGAAGTTGACCATGGTCTTGCCGAACTTCGACAGGCCCGTGCGCGCGGTCTGCACGCCGTCCCGGTTGGTGACGTCGAGGAAATGAACCTTTGGCATGTCCTCACGTTGACATGCGCGCTCAACATGGATCAATATTGATTTTCATCAACATGGAGGGTTGGGTCCATGGACTGGATCGACGCCGCCACCGCCGCCGACCGCCTCGGTGTCAAGCCCGCGACCCTCTACGCCTACGTCAGCCGGGGCGTCCTGAAGCGCCGCCACGACGGCAGGCGCAGCATGTTCGACGCCGCCGAGATCGAACAACTGGCCCGCCGCGGCCGTCCCCGCAACCAGCCGCCGGAGCTGGTGATCGAGTCCGCGGTCACCGCCCTGGGCCTCGACCGCCCGTACTACCGCGGCCACGACGCCCTCGCGCTGGCCCGCACCCACGCCTTCGAGACGGTCGCCGACCTGCTGTGGAACGAGCCGGGCTCGACGGGATGGACCGCCGACGAGGCGGCGTTGCGAGCGGCCGCGGCCGCCCAGCGGAGCCTGCCCGCCGGCCTGCTCCCGCTGGACCGCCTGCAGGTGATCGTCACCGTCCTCGGCGCCTCGGACAACCTGCGCCACCAGCTCGACCCCGCCTCCGTGGCCGCCACCGGACGCCGCCTCATCGCGGGCCTGGTCGACGCGCTGCCCGTCGTGGGGCAGTCGAGATCGACGGGGTTGGCGAGCGGTCCGCCGGGATCGCAAGGTGCGGCGGGTTCGGTCGCCGCGCGGTTGTGGCCGCGGCTGACCGCCTCGGATCCTGCCCCCGCGCTCGTGGACGCCCTGCGCGCGGCCATGGTCCTGCTCGCCGACCACGAACTGGCCGCCTCCACCCTGGCCGCCCGGGTCGCCGCCTCCGCGAAGGCCGACCCCTATGCGGTGGTACTCACCGGTCTGGGCGTTCTGGGTGGCCCGCTCCACGGCGGCGCCTCCTACGGGGCCGAGCGCCTGCTGGCCGAGGTCACCGACCCCGGCCTGGCGCCGCGCGTGATCGGCGAGCGGGTACGGCGGGGCGAACGCATCCCCGGCTTCGGGCACAGCGTGTACAAGAACGGCGACGCCAGAGGCGCGGCCCTCCTGGACCTGGTGGAGTCCGCCGCCCCGGGCCACGACCGGATGGCCGCCGCCCGGGCCGTCCTGTCCGAGGTCCGCCGCCGGAGGCTCCCGGAACACAACATCGACATGGCGCTGGCCACGTTGGCGGCGGTGGCGGGCATGGTGCCGGGGGCGGGGGAGGCGGTGTTCGCGATCGCGAGAACGGCCGGCTGGCTGGCCCACGCCATGGAGGAGTACACCAGAGGGACGCTGCTCCGCCTCCGGGCCTCCTACACCGGCCCATCGATCACCTGAGCTTTCGGAGCACGTCACCCCAGGTGGCTGGTCAAGGGGGCGTCGTGGCGGTGAGTGCGGCGTGCGACGTGAGAAGCGCCCGACGATCGGCGCTCGCCCGCGACGGCGGGAGGCGTGGGGGCGGCTTGCCGTAACGGATGGGTGGGGGTGTGAGAGCAGGAGAACGGGAGTCGGTCAGTATCCCCGCGTGCGGCGGGAGGCGGGGCGGATGCGGCGGGCCAGGTCGCGGCCGCGGAAGGCGCGCAGGATCTCCGCGCCCATGATCACGCCCGCGCCGATCCCCAGCGCGATCGACAGCGCCTCGATCAGGTGCAGCGTGCCCCGCGACAGCTCGCCCAGGCTCATCTCCAGCATCCCCTTGTAGAGCACCGACCCCGGCAGCAACGGCCCGATGGCCGGGATCACGAACACCATCGACGGCACCTTCACCCGCCGCGCGAACGCCGTCCCGATCAGCCCGGTCACCGCCGCGGCCACCGTCGTGGCCACCAGCGCGGGCAGCCCCCGCCACGTCAGGAACACGAACGTCACCCAGATCAGCAACCCGCCCAGCGCCCCCTGCACGAGGTAACGCGGCGGCACGAGCAGCGCCACCGCGAACGTCAGGCTCACCCCCAGCGCCCCCAGCAACTGCGGCGTGTCCATCGACAGCGGCGCCACCGGCACGTTGTCCACGCTGATCGGCACCCCGAGCTGCAACGCGAACGCCAGCACCGAGCTGATCCCCGAGATCACCGCCGCCACGATGAACACGACCTCGGTCAGCCGGGCCGTCGCCGTGACGTACTCCCCGGCGATGCCGTCCTGCACGCACGCCACCAGCGGACGCCCCGGCAGCAGCGCGATCACCGCGCCGACCACCACCGCCGACGACTGCACCGGCACCTCGCCCCAGATCAGCAGCACCGCGATGATCGCGCCGAAGCTGGCCGCTACCGCGAGCTGGAAGAACTCGGCCACCCCGCGCCGCCCCAGCCACGCCCCCGTCCGGTCGCCGAGGATCGTGGCCGCGAACGCGGCCGCCGCCACGATCGGGCCGCCGCCGATCAGCACCGCCGCCGACGCCGAGATCAGCGCCAGCGAGCAGACCACCGCCCACTCCGGATACACCTTGACCCGCCGCGTGATCTCCCGCAGCCGCCCCTCCGTCTCGGCCAGCGACAGCCCCTCCGACGCGATCTCGCCGACCAGCCCGTGGACCGCGATGAGCCGGTCGTAGTCGGGCTGGCGCCGCCGTACCCTGCGCTCGGCCGTCGTCGCGGCGCGGCCGTCCTCCGGCACGTGCGACAGCGTGATCGCCGACAGGTTGACGTCGGCCTCCACGTTGCGCAGGCCGTAGGCCTCAAGGATCCTGCGCATGGCGCCGCCGACGTTCTCGGTCGCCTCGCCGCTGCCGAGCAGCAGCTCGCCGACGCGGAGCGCCAGGGCCATGGCCCGATGCCCGTCGGCATCGGAGGCGGTGTAGGTCATCGGACTCGGACGCTAGCCGCCCGTCCGGCCGCCGCCGAGCAGGCACACCGAGGGCCCGCCGGATCTTTATGAGGCGGGCCGCTCCACGTAGGAGGCCAGCGCGCGCACGCGTTCCGCGTGCTGGTCGTGCCCGATGATCACCGGCGGTTCGTTGTACGGCATGGCGTCCGACGACCGCCGCAGCTTGATGTACTGGCCACAGGCGTCGATCGCATAAGGCTCCATGTCATCCTGAAGGGCGCCGATCACCGTGATCCCGTACGTCTCACCGATCCGCCGGAACAACGCCACCGCCTCCCGCCGGTGCTCCTTGCCCAGGTTGCGGCCGAGCTCGTCCAGCACCAGGCACAGGTGCCCGCCGCCGGAGGAGGCGATCGCCGCCGCGCACACCAGCTTGACCGCCTTCTCGTCCATGAGCGCGGTGTTGGCCCGCCGGTTGTACGGCACGAACCCCTGCCCGTCGCCCCGCCGCCACTTCGGTGTGACCCGCCACTGCCAGCGCTGCTCCGGATCGGCGGGCGGCGGCGGCACCGGGAACTCCAGCGTCGCCCCGTACCCGCCGTAGCCGGTGTCCAGCTTGTCGAACTCCTCCGCCACCCGCGTCAGCCGCGCCTTGATCGCCGCGGTGAGCGCCGCCCGGTGCACCGCCGTCGACTGCGCCGCCTCCTCCGCGCCCTTGTCGGCCGCGGCCAGGTCACGCTGCCGGGAGTCGATCTGCGCCTCGATCTGGCGGCGCTGGTGCTTCTCGTACTCCTCCTGCCCACGCAGATAGGAGGCCAGAGCGCCACAGACCGCCGCGAACGTCGCCTGCTCGCGCGCCGTGCTGCCCGCCCGCTCGGCCAGCAGGAACGCCAACTCCTCCGGCACCTCGGCGTCCTCCTCGGGGAACGTGTCACGCTGCGCCTGGTCGAAATGCCGCTCGGCCATCCGCCACCACTCGTCGGCGCCGCGCGGGCGTTCCTCCTCGGGCAGCGCCTCGATCCACTCGCGGGCGCCGTCGGCCGGACCGCCCCAGTCGGCGGCCAGCGCATCCAGCCTCAGCGCCTCGCGGTCCGCGGCCACCCGCTTGACCTGCTCGGACGCCTGGTCACGTTCCCCCTCGTGCCGCTGCCTGCGGCCCTCCATGCGCTCGATCTCCATGTCGCGCGTGCGGGCGCGGAAGTCGAGCGATCCGGCCAGGCGTTCGGTCTCGGCCACCTTCGGGGTGATCTCCTCGACCGCCGCCGTCAGCTCGGCCAGCTTGGCGCGCCGCTCGGCCAGCCGCGCCTCGATCTCGGCCAGCCGTACCGCCGCCTTCGCGCCTTCGAGCCGCCGCTGCGCCTGCGCCACCGCCCCCTCGGCATCGTGCACGGCCTGCGTCGCCGACTCCTGCGTGTCCCTGGCCCGGTGGAGCCGGTGTTCGGCGGCCTTGATCCGCGCCTCGCGGCCGGTGGCGACCCCGTCGAAGGCGCCGACCACGCTCACCCCGGCCGAGGAGACCACCACCGACCCGGGCAGCCCGGCTAGCGCTGCCGCCGCCGCCTCCATCCGGTCGGCGTCCACGATCACCGCATGCTCGTTCGGCCACCCCCGCAACCCGCCCAACCCCAGCCCACCCACGCCCGGCCCCCGGCCACTCCCTGGCCCGTGGCCGCGCCCCTGCCCGGTTTCCTGCCTGTGGGCGTGGCCGTCCCCCTGGTCCTGGCCCTGATCCTGTCCCTGGTCCTGGCCGGGGTCGTGGTCCTGGCCGGGGCCCTGGCTGTGGGAGTGGTCGCGGGCCTGTTCGGCGACGTCGAGGGCGTCGAGCAGGCCGGTGGCCGCGAGACCGGCTGCCGACAGGGCGTTGAGCTGGGCCGCCGCCGGACCGCCCTCGGCGTCGTCCAACGCCGCCTGCGCGGAGGCAACCTCGCGGTCGGCGACGCCCAGGGACTTCAGCGCCTCGTTCAGCCGGAGCCTGGCCTCGCCCACCTCCCGCTCGGCCGCCGGAACGTCCCTGCCGTCGGCGAAGCGCCGCGTCTGCTCCAGTGCGGGGATCTGGCCACGCAGTTCGTCGGCGGAGTTGGCGGCCACCGCCCGGTCGGCGTCGAGCTTGGCGGCCCTGGCCTGCAATACGGCCAGTTCCTTGCGCGCCTCGCCCACCTTCCTGTCGAGCGTGTCGTCCTTCAGCGTGGTGATCTCCGCCTTGACCATGGCGATCGCCTCGGCCGCCTTCCCGGCCGCCTCCTGGTGCCTGGCCGACTCCGCCGCCAGCAGCTCGTCCTTGGCCACGGCGTCGGCCAGCTTCCTGGCCTGGCGGCCCCGCCAGCAGCGCAGCGCTTCGGCGAGCCGTACCCGCGCCTGATCCCTTCTGTCGAACGTGGTCAGCAACGCCTTCGACTCGGACTCGAACTCGGCCAGCCGTTCGCCCGCCTGGGCCGCGCGCACCCGCTTGGCGTGCTCGTCGCGCCGGGCCTCGCGCTCCTGCTCCAGCTCGGTGTCGAGCCCGGTCAGGGCGGCGATCGCCTCGAACACCCGCTCCGGAGTGATCTCGTTCAGCGGCTGCGACAACAGGTTCGTGGCCACCTTGCTCCGCACGGACGTCGACAGGAACGACACACACCGCACCCGGTCCCCATAAAGCACCTTGGTCAGATCCCGGGCCACCACGTCCCGCCGCCCAGCCGACTTCGGCAACGAACTCCACAGATCGTCGGCCCTGGCCACCCGCTCCGCCTCGGAAGCCGCCGCCGCGAGATGAACCCCTTCCCGCCAGCGGACCTCCAGGTGCGGCGCCTCCTGGTTGACCCGCAGCCACACGGTCACCGCACCCCCGGTCGGCACCTGGAACAGCTCGCCACTCTCCGCCTCCGCCGAGATCAGCTCCCCGTCCGCCTCGTCCGCCTCCTCCGCGGGTACGGCACCGCCCCCCTCAAGCTCGCTGTCGGCCCCGGGCGGCCCGAACACGCCGACGATGTAGCCGTGATCGGCACTGGCCCACTGCTTCCCGCCCGCCCCGCTGGCCAGCTCGGCATTGAACAGCAGCTCCGACACCGCCTTCGCCCCCGAGGCGAACCGCCACTGCTCATCCCCCAGCAACGCCGTGATCGACGCGATGAACGACGACTTCCCGGCCCCGTTGGAGTCCTTGGGCCCGGCCCCGGCCACCACGATCAGCGTTCCCGGCACGGTCGGCACGGGGTGCGTCGACAGCCGGGAGATGTTGACCGCCTGCACGGCGATCAGGACCCGGTCCCCGACAACGTTCTCCACCTGCGACACCCTCAACCCCCGAGACTCATCCAACAACCAACCAAACCCACCCACACCCACCCCACGCGCCGCCCCCCACCCACACGAGGCGCCCCACCCCTGCAGCGGTAACCACCCAAGCTGCTGCACCCACTCGTGCGGTAGCGCGCGTCTTTCTTGCGCAGGCCAGCCGCGAGGCGGCATGCGCCCGCATGCCAAAATCCGCGCACGTGACAATGCCCGGACCCTCGGCGGTGCCCGAAGGTGGCGTGGCCCGTGCTGTCGCCGCACACTCCGACGTGCCGGGACTCTCGAGTCGGCTGGCGCACGCCCGCATGCCGACGCCTGGCCTGGCGGAGCGGTGCGCTTGTGGGGTGGTGGGTCATGAGGGAGACCTTCTGGCGCGTACGGCTCCGGCCAGCGGTGTGTGCGGGCCGGCGGCGAGGATCAGTTCCTCCTGCAGGCGCCGCCGGGCAGCCGGAGTCAGGCGGTGGAACTGGGGGCCGGGCACGTAGCCGCCCGCCTCCTCGCCGGCCTTCACCTGGCCCAGCAGCCCGGCGTGCCGCAACGCGCGCAGCGCCGACTCCAGTTCGCCGATCGGCAACTGGGTGTGGCGGCGCAGTTCGTCCACCGGTGTCGGGAACGGCGACAGCCACGTGTCCTCCGGCAGCGCCCCCTCCGCGCGCGGGATCGCCACCGAGTGGACCAGCACCAGCGTCAGCACCGCCCGCTCGCTCTCGCCCAGCCCGCCCGCGTCCCGCGCCGCCGAGGCCGCCGTCGCGTCGTCGTAGCCTGAGGTCCAGCGTTCGTGATGCTGGATGAGGGTACGGCCCCGCCGTCCCAGCATCTCGCCCAGCGTGTGCCGCATGGCCGGGTCGCGCAGCGCGGCGAACCTGGCCTCCTGGACGGGTTCGGCGGCATGCTCCACGACCATGTAGGCGGCGACCAGTTCGGCGCGCCGTCGTTCGTCGTAACCGGACAGCAGGTCGTCGAACTCGGCCTCCCCGCCCTCGACCAGCCCGCCCGGCTCGCATGCCGGGGATCCGGTGACCAGGTCCTCGTCGGCGACCACGGTCAGCTCGTCGCGCTCGGGCTCGGGCAGCCTGCGGACCAGTTCCTTGAGCTGGGCGAACGACTCGACGGGCCAGAGGGCGCAGCGGGGTCCCAGACGTACCATGCCGTCGGACAGGACGATCCAGGAGGAGTCGTGCAGGCGGCGCAGCGCGCCGACGGCCCAGTTGCGCATCAGGTCGTCGGAACGCCCGATCAGCGCCCGGTAGGTGTCGAGCACCTGCTCGGCCGGGGCCGCGACGCCCGGCCAGGGGTCGGCGGCCAGGTCGTTCCAGCAGCACTTGAGGCATGCCGCCAGCACGCGCCGCGCCTCACCGGCCCGCTCGACCGGCATCGGCGCCACCTGATGCTCCTCCAGCAGGGACGGCGTCGCCCCATCCGGCCACACGGGCACCGCCAGCCCGGTGGTGTCATTGTGCGTCAGCCGAACCATCCCGGCAGGCGCGGGCTCCCCGGTCCCCAGCCGCAACGGCCCACCCGAACGAGCCCACACATGCGCCACCCCCGGCACAGCGGCCCTCGGCGTCAGCGCCTGAGGCGCGGCGGCCTCCGACGTGGTGGCCAGCGGCGCTGGCACCTCCGGCGCAGCCGACTCCGGCATTGGCGCCCCCGGTGCGGTGCTCTGCGGCGCTGGCGCTGGCGGCGTGGCGGTGTCTGGCCCTGGGGTCGCAGGTCGGGCCACCTCCGGCGCATCGGCCTGCGGTGTGGTGGTTTGGGGTGTTGGGGAGTCTGGTGTGGGGGTCGCTCGCGGAGACGGCTCTGGGGTGGTCATGGGGTGCGCTCCAGGTAGCCGTGGGAGAGCCAGGCGGGTTCGCGGGCCGGGTCGACCGTCAGCTCGTCGGACCACGCCAGCCGGTACGGCAGCTCCGGCCGCAGGTCGATGCTGGTCAGGTCGGCCAGCAGGCGGCGTACCGAGGACCAGTCGGCCCCCACCGCGTCGGACAGGCGCACGCGGGCGGAACCCGCCAGGAGCGACTCCGCGACCTCGGTCAGGCGTTGGACGACGGCGTCCGCGGGGCCGTCCAGGGAGTCGGCGGGGCCGGGGTCGGGCAGGTCGGAGCGTGGGGGAGTGGGCTGGGCGGGGACCGGGCGCGGGGCCTCGTCAACGGCGCGGGCGATCGCGGCGGGATCGTGCCACGGCGCCGGGGCGTCGAAGACGAAGCCGTCGAGGACGGCGGCCAGCCGTTCGCGCGAGGCGGTCTGGGCGAAGGTGCGCCACGTCTCGGTGGGCAGCAGCGTCAGGTTGCGGGTGGTGCCCGCGGAGTCGGCCAGACGTCCGGCGGCGCGGCGGCTGGCGTCGCTGTAGGAGTAGATGGCGGCGCGCAGGTCGGTGCAGGTGCGGTCGAGGTCGGGCCAGCGGGTCAGGATGGTGCCGTGCAGGCTCTGCGCGCGGCGCGCGATCTCCTCGGTGCCCCAGAGCTTGGGGGCCTGCTCGCGCAGTTCCTCGATGGTGCCGGTGGTGAGGGTGATGAGCTCCAGGGCCCACAGGCGGAAGGCGCGCGCGAGGTTGGCGGCGCTCTGCCTGGCCTCCTCCATGGTGGTGCGCGGGTCGGCGACGTTGAGGTCTTCGAGGGCGAGCAGGCGGTGCATCTCGGACTGGCCGCCGTCGTCCATCATGCGGCGGATGAACATCAGCCCGACCACGCTGGTGAACGAGGCCCGGTAGCGGAGCTGGTTGGGCTTGGGGAAGACCTCGCGGACGGCGCCGAGGCCCTTGAGCACGCGCAGCCGGTTGTCGAACTGGTCGGCCGGGTAGGCACGGCACACGTGGCGCATCTGCTCGTGCGTCAGCCACTCCTCGCCCGCCTCCGCGAACGCGCCGAACAGCGTCTCGGCGATGTCGACCAGGGCGGGGTCGTCGACCACGGCGCCGCTGTCGCGGGCGAGCGCGGCGAACATCCGGCGGTAGGTCGACAGCACCGCCTCCTCGGAGAGCGCGGCGTCGAGGGTCAGGGGCTGATCAGGCACGCGAACTAAGGTACGGCTTCGCACCGACACTCTGGCATCGGACGCGGCGAGCCGTACCGAAGACGGCGCCGACAGGTTCTGAGCAAGGCATGCGCCTGGTACGGCTGCACGCTATCGTGATGCCCGGTAAGACGGGGGCAAACGCTAAGTAATCGTACATACGGGGTGAGTGACGGATGCGCGTCCGCATACTCCGGGGTGACCGAGCCACCGCTGTGATCGCCGCAGTGGTGGCCGGTTGTCTCGTCGTCGTGGCGGCGGTGTTCGGCGTGGGCGTGTCGAGCGCCAATCCGAAGCTGGCCGACGTGGGCGCCTGGCTCTGGACCAAGGTCCGCGGGAAGATCGTCCATGTCAACGGCCTGTCGGGCGAGGTGGACGGCTACCTCGACGACAAGGCGGGCCGTCCGCTGCGGATCGTGCAGGACGGCCAGACGGTCCTGCTCGTCGACGACCGCACCGGCGTCGTCAGCCGCATCGAGCCGAGCCAGCTCAGCGTGGCCCAGAGCCGCGACTTCGGCGCCGCGGGCATGCAGCTCGTGGTCACCGGAAAGGCCGCGTACGCGGTCAATCCCAAGGGAACGGTGCAACGCATCGACCCGGTCACGCTGAACTCCCTAGGGGCCCCGCTCGAACTGCAGGGGCCGCTGGGCGCCGCGCGCATCGACGGCGGCGGCAAGCTGTGGGTGCCGGTGCCCGCCAAGGGCGAGGTCGTGCCGGTCGCCTCCGGCGTCGCCGAGCAGGCGGTCAAGGCGGGCGAGCCCGGTGAGGAGCTCGCCGTCACCATCGCCGGCGGCCTGCCGGTGATCGTGAACACGCGCGCCTCCACCGCCGTGGTGATCGGCTCCGACGGCGGCGCGGGAGAGATCCTGCTGCCCAAGGGCGTCGCGCAGTCGGACAAGGGCGGCGCGCTCACCCCGGCGATGACCGAGGGCTCGCTGGTGCCGATCCTGGCGCCCGGCCCCGACGGGCTGCTCGTGGTGATCGACACCGCCTCCAACGCCGTCCAGACCACCAAGCTCACCGCCGACGAACCGGCCGCGCTGGGCGTGCCGCAGGTGCTCGGCTCCAAGGTGTACGTGCCGGACAGCGCCAGCGGCGGCCTCATCGTGTGGGACAGCGCGGCGGGCGGCAGGCCGACCACGATCCAGGTGGCCGAGCAGCCCGGCCCGATCGAGATGTTCGTCAAGGACGGCCTGCTGTGGGCCAACGACGAGAACGGCGACAAGGCCGTCGTCGTCGATCCCGAGGGCCGCAAGCACCCGGTGGACAAGGACGACAGCGACGTCCCCGGCCCGACGAACACCCCCAAGCCCAAGCAGACGCCGAAGCCCGAGCCCACGGCCTCGGGCCGCCAGCCCGACCCGACCAGGACGGCCGATCCGGAGCCGACGGATACCGAGGAGGAGCCCGCCGAGCCGACGCGTAAGCCGTCCAAGAAGCCCACCGAGGAGCCGGACGCGACGCCGACCCCGACTCCGACGCCCAGCGCGACCCGCACACCCACCCCGACGCCGACGCCGAGCCCGCCGACCAAGCCGGGCTCGGTCAGCGCCAAGTCCGGGCCGGGGAAGATCGACATCACCTTCAGCCCGTCGACGGGCGGCAAGCCCGACCGCTACACCGTCCAGGTCAACGGCGGCGGCGGGCGCGTCGCGCCGCAGTCGGTGGACGCCAACGGGCCGTTCCAGTTCGAGTTCAGCGGCGGGGACTGCAGCAAGGAGTACACCTTCACCGTCGTCGCCCACTGGAAGGGCGGCCAGGTGCAGTCCGAGCCCAGCGCGGGGGTTAAGCCGTGCGTGGCGCCCGGGGCGCCGTCGAACTTCGCCGCCAAGGCCAAGAACCGCGGCGCCGACCTGAGCTGGAGCGCCCCGTCGAACGCCGGGGAGGGCACCACCTACGTTCTGTCCGGCGCCAAGTCGGACGACTCCATCAGCGGCACCTCCGTCAGCGTGGACGGGCTGGAGAACAACAAGAAGCACGAGTTCAAGCTGAAGGCCAAGAACGCGGCCGGGGAGAGCCAGGAGGTGGCCAGCGCCACCGCCGACCTGGCCTATCCGCGTCACGCCTACAAGAACGCCAACAACAACCAGACCAACACGCTCATCAGGCCCGGCCCGTCCAAGAGCGGGGAGGCGGGCTCGATCCCGAAGGGTCAGTACATCAGCCTTACCGTGATCTGCCAGGTCAAGGGGGCCTCGGTCACGGAATCCGAGACGAACGAGACCAGCGACGTCTGGAATCGGATCGAGTGGAACGGCGGGGTGGCCTACCTCAGCGTGACGCTGATGGAGTCGCCGCGCGGCGCCTTCCCGGCGGCGCCGCTGTTCGAATGCACGGACTGAGAAGGGGACTCAGCTGTGAGCCATTACAACGTGGAAGAGACGGCGCAGCCGTACCAGCAGCAACAGCTCGCGGGGCAGTTCGCCCAGCGCTTCCAACTGCTCGCGGGCAACATCGAGCACGTCATCAGGGGCAAGCGTGAGGCGATCGAGCTGGCGCTGATCTGCCTGTTCGCCGAGGGGCACCTGCTCATCGAGGACGTGCCCGGCACCGGCAAGACGACGCTGGCCCGCTCGATCGCGGCCAGCGTGGACGCCGAGTGGCGGCGCATCCAGTTCACGCCCGACCTGCTGCCCAGCGACATCACCGGCGTGTCGATCTTCAACCAGGCGTACCAGAAGTTCGAGTTCCACCGCGGGCCCGTCTTCGCCAACATCGTGCTCGCCGACGAGATCAACCGGGCCTCGCCCAAGACGCAGTCGGCGATGCTGGAGGTCATGGAGGAGCGGCGGGTCACCGTCGACTCCGAACCCCACCAGGTGCCGCGACCCTTTCTCGTGGTCGCCACCCAGAACCCCGTCGACATGGACGGCACCTACCCGCTGCCCGAGGCCCAGCTCGACCGCTTCCTCATGCGGATCTCCGTCGGCTACCCCGACCACGCCTCGGAGGTCGAGGTGCTCAAGGGCGGGCCGTCCGGGCCGCAGGTCGAACGGCTGCCCGTCGTCGCCCGCGCCACCGACGTGGCCGGGATGATCGACTTCGCGACCCGCATCCACGTTGCCGATCCGGTCTTCGACTACATCGTGGCGCTGTGCGGTGCCACCCGGAGTCACCCGGCGCTCCGGCTCGGGGCCAGCCCACGCGGCAGCCTCGCGCTGCTGCGTGCCGCCCGGGTCAAGGCCGCCGCCGCGGGGCGGCACTTCGTGGTGCCCGAGGACGTGAAGGCGCTGGCCGTACCGGTGCTGGCGCATCGTCTGATCCTCACGCCCGACGCGGAGCTGCGCGAGGTCGCGGCGGGGCAGGTGCTCGGCGAGATCCTCACCGGGATGCCGGTGCCGCAGGCGGCCTGAGATGCTGACGCCGCTCGGGTGGGGGACGCTGGGCGGGTCCCTGGTGCTGTACGCGGCCGGATTCCTGCTCGGCTACACGGAACCGGTCGTACTGGCCACCGGCGGGCTGCTCGCGCTCGGCGCCGCGCTCGCCTGGACCGCGCCCAAGCCGCGGCTGGAGGTCAGCCGCGAGGTGACGCCGCTGAAGGTGCCGCGCGGCGAGGCCGCCGTGGCCGTGCTCAACGTGCGCAACCTCGGCCGCTGGGCGCTGTCCGGCCTGCGCGCGCACGACCGCATCGGCGCCGCCGAGCACACCGTCGACCTGCCGCGCCTGCCCCGCCAGGGCGCGCGCATGGTCTCCTACGCGCTGCCGACCTCCGTGCGCGGCGAGATCCCCGTCGGTCCGTTGCGGCTCGTGCGCGCCGACCCGCTCGGGCTCACCCGCAGAGTCCGCGAGTACGGCGGGGCCGCCACCCTCCTGGTCCGCCCGCGCACCGTGGCGCTGCCGGTGCCCCCGTCCGGCCGCGCCCACCACCTGGAGGGCCCGACCAGCGACAACGCCCCGAGCGGCACCGCCACCTTCCACACCCTGCGCGAGTACGTGGTCGGCGACGACCTGCGCCACGTCCACTGGAAGTCGAGCGCCCGCACGGGGACGCTCATGGTCCGCCAGCTCATCGACGCCAGCCTGCCCACCACGACCGTGGTCCTGGACACCCGCGAGCTGACCGAGCCGGCCGTCGACGCCACCGCCTCGGCCGCCGTGGCCGCCGCCCGCGCGGGCTTCCCCGTACGGGTGCTGACCGGCGACGGCCCGCTGGCCGAGACCAAGTCCGACGCCGAGATGCTGCTGGACCGGCTCGCGGTGGTGGCCTCCGGCACGTCGAGCGTGACCGAGGCGGTACGGCTGGCGCGGGGCGGCGGCTCGCTGGTGGTCGTCACCGCAGACCCGGCCGAGGTGGGGCGGTGCGCGGGGGTGCGGCGCCGGTTCGACCGGGTGATCTGCGTGTACCTGGGCCACGGCCGTCCCGCCACGCCCGGCGTCACGCTGGTCCCGATGTCCGAGCTCGACACCCTTCCGGCGGCCTGGAGCGCCCGATGACCCACGCCACCCCGGCCCCCCACCCCCAGCCCCTCGTCCCAGACCCTCACCCCGGCTCACCAGGCCATGGCCAGTCCCCGGGCCCGCCCGGCTCCGGCCACCCCTCGGGCCCGCCCGGCTCTGGCCACCCCTCGGGTTCGCCTGGCTCTGGCCAGTACCTGGGGCCGTCCGGTCCAGGCCAGGACTTCGGCTCGTCCAGCTCCTCAGCGGGCTCGCCGGCCGGGGAGCCCGGGGCAGCGGGTGGGCGGCGGGCGCGTCGGCGGGGCGCGGCGTCGGCGGGCTCGGGCCGGGCGCGTCAGGACGGGGAGGCACAGGCGGACGAGCGTGCGGGCAGGCCGCTCGGGTGGCGGCCGGTCGTCGCGCTGCTGCTGGTCGCGGCCCTGGCCGGGGTGGCGGGCTGGGGGTTCCACCGGGTCTTCCCCGCCCCAGAGCTGCTCCTGACCCTGGCGCCGGCCGCGCTGGTCCCGCCGCTGGTGGCGATGCTCACCAGAAACCGCCCGCTCTGGCTGGCGCTTGCCGTCAACGTGGTCCTGTGGTTCGCCGCCACGATCCCGCTCTACAAGGGCGTGGCCCCCGGCATGGTCAGGGACCTGGCCAACTCCTGGCAGGCCCTGCTCACCACCCTCCTGCCCGCCCAGCCGGAACCGCGCCTGCTCGTCCTGGTCCACGCCGCCGTCTGGCTGGCCGCGCTGGCCGGCGCGGAGACGGTCGTGCGGAGCGCCACCCGGGTCGCCGCCGCGCTGCCCGCGATGGCGGCGTTCGGGCTGGCCCTGCTGCTCGGCGTGGACGGCGAGGGCTCGAACCTGCCCGTGGCCGCCGCGCTGGTCGTGCTCACGGCCGCGCTGGCGATGGTGCGCGACGACCGTCCGGCGCTCTGGCTGCTGGCGGGGCTGCCCGCGGCGGCACTGCTGGCCGGCGCGGCGCTGGTCGTGGGGCGGCTGCTGCCGGTCGCGGCGGAGCCGTACAACCCTCGGCAGGACGCCGAACTGCCGCCCCCGGTGCGCGTCGACAGCGTCAGCCCGCTCGACCGCGTCTCGGCCTGGCTGCAGTTTCCCGACCGCCCGCTGTTCACCGTGAAGGCCGACAGACCGGCCAACTGGCGGCTGGCCGTACTCGATCGTTACGACGGCGTGCGCTGGACGTCGGGCGCGCGCTTCCAGCCGACCGGCGGGCGGGTGCCCGCCGGAGAGTGGACGGGCCCGGTCGACACGGTACGGCAGAGCGTCACGATCGACGGCCTGCCCGGCGGCTGGCTGCCCGCGGCGGAACGGCCCGCGGAGGTCACCGGCGTGCCCGGCCTCGGTGTGGACCCGAGCAGCGGCGCGTTGCTGGCCTCGGCCAAGCCCGCCAAGGGGTTCGCCTACCAGGTGACCTCGCGGGTGCCCAAGCCGTCGAAGGAGCACCTGGTCGGGGCGGTGCCGGTGCACGATCCCGCGCTGACGGCCTTTCCCGACGGGCCGCAGGAGGCGGAGTTCCGCAAGCTGGCCCAGCAGGCGACCAAGGGGGCGGACGCGCCGATCAAGCAGGCGTACCGGCTGCAGAAGTACCTGCGGACCAGTGCCAGCAACGATCCGACGGCGCCGCCCGGCCACTCGCTGAAGGGGCTGGAGTTCTTCCTGGAGACCACGCACCGGGGCACGTCGGAGCAGTTCGCCTCGACGTTCGCGCTGATGGCGCGGACGCTGGGGCTGCCCACGCGGGTCGTCGTGGGCTTCCGGCCGGGACAGCGCTCGAACGGCGTGCACCGCGTCATGTCCGGAGATGTCGTGGCGTGGGCGGAGATCAAGTTCGAGGGGCTGGGGTGGCTGCCGTTCTACCCGACGCCCGGCAAGAGCGGCTCCAAGGACGACCACGATGTCGTGTCGTCGGCGATCGAGGAGAGCGAGCGGCTGGAGGGCGAGTTCACCCAGGGCGGGGTGGACAAGCCGAAGCCGTCGGCCAAGGCGACCGCCGGCGGGTCGCGCAAGGGCGGCGAGGGGGCGCCGCTGTGGGTGATCGTCCCGGCGGCCTTGGCGGGGGTGCTGGCCGTGTACGCGGTGGTGGCGATGGCGCTGCCCTGGTGGCGGCGGCGGCGCCGGATGGCGGCGGCCGGGGCGGAGGGACGGGTGCTCGGCGCCTGGGTCCAGTCGTGTGACGACCTCGGGCTCAAGGACGACCAGGCGCTGACCGCCGAGGAGGTGGTCTCCCGTCATCCTGCCGCCATCTCCCACCATCTGCGGCCGCTCGCCGACATTTCCAACTATGTCCGCTACGCGCCGGACGACGTCGCGGAGCAGGCCGCCGACGAGGCTTGGCGCCGCAGCGACGCGGTCCGCGCCGAGGTACGCCGCAGCACTCCGCTCAAACACCGCCTCCTGCGCCGCCTCCTCTTCCGCTGACCCCCTCTGCCCGATCGTTCGGGCTGGGGGCCGCCCGCCTGGGTGCGCGGGCTTGGCGTCTCGCGTGCGAAGCGGATCCGGGTGCGCGGTCTGGGAGGAAGCCGGGTGCGGGTCTGGGAGGATTTCGGGGTGCGAAGTGTCGAGGCGCAGTTGATTCACCGGCCGGCCGGGCGGGAGGCTGGGGAGGTGGTGCGGCATCTGCTGGCCGTACAGGCGCAGGATGTCGGCGCCGCCCAGCTCGCCCTGCGCGCCCGCTCCGCCACCGTCACCCGCGCCGGGATCGACGCGGCCGTGGAGCGGCGCGAGATCGTGCGCGCCTGGGGACCCAGGGGGACGCTCCACTACATCCACCACGACGACCTGCCCTGGCTGCTCGCGCTGACCAGCCGCAGGACCGGCTCGCTGCTGCGGCTGTCGCAGGAGGGCGTGCGGGGCGACGACCTGCTCCCGCTGATCGAGGGCGCGCTGTACGGCCAGGGGCCGCTGACCAAGGCCGAGCTCGAAGAACGCCTGGGCGGGCGGGCGAGCGGGCAGGGGATCGTCCACCTGGTCGGGCTCGCGGCCTCCCACGGGCTCGCGGTGCTGGGGCCTCTGCGCGGCGGGAAGCCCACCTACGTGCACGCCGCCGACTGGCTGGGCGGGCCGATCGTGTTCGAGGCCGACAGGGACAGGGCGCTGGCCGAGCTGGCCGTCCGCTACCGCCGCTCGCACGTCCCCGCCGGGCCGGAGGACCTGGCCGCGTGGTCGGGCGTGCCGCTGGGGGCGGCCCGCGAGGGCTGGAAGGCGACCACAGAACCCGTGCCGCAGGAGCCGGTCGGGGTGGTCAGGCTGCTGCCCGCGTTCGACGAGTTCCTGATGGGTTGGAAGTCCCGCGATCCCGTCCTGGCGCCCGAGCACGCCCGCGCGGTCTTCCCCGGCGGCGGCATCCTGCGCCCGTCGGTGCTGGTGGACGGCCGGGTGCGCGGGACCTGGTCGCGCAAGGGAAGCGCGGTCACGGTCGAGCCGTTCGACGAGCTGCCGCCGCTGGACGACGAGATCGCGGAGATCCGTCAGTTCCTGGCTTAGGTGGAAATATCGGGATATCCGTGTACGGCCGCCGCCCGCCGAAACCTCTCAACCAACTCAGATCGCGAAATTTCCGGAACCCACACCGCCTCCGTGAAACTCCACAACAAATAGGGATGCGCCCCCATCCCATAAAGCGCCCCATAATCCCGGCGAGCCAGCGCGCCCCGTTCCTCGTCGGTCAGCGGGCCCGCCCACTCCCGCGCACAGCCCGCCGGATCACCGACATACGCCTCCAGCAGGGCGGGCGACAGGTTGATCTCCCGCATGAACGCGTTGATCCCGTACCGGCTCATGGCGCCCACTCGAAGAACGGCGACGTGGCGAACCGGGAGACGGCCCCCTCCGCCGACAGCGCCGGCTTTCCACCCGCCACCCCCATCGCGACCAGGAAGTTCAGGAACTGGTGCGAGACGTTCCCCGCCTCGGTCAGCCGCGAATAGGTCAGCTCGCCCAGCGCCCCGTCCACGTCCCCGGTCGCCACCCACTCCACCGCCTTCTCGTCGAACTCCGGCGACGGCGAGCCCGCGAAGTGCCGGGGTCCGCCCACCTCCGTCGCCAGGTGCCCGCTGGCGATCACCGCCACCCGCCGGTCCAGCGGCGAGTCCTCAAGGGCCGCCCGCAGCACCTCGCCCACCCGGAAGAACCGGGCCGCGGGCGGCAGCGGCGGCGCCATGCAGTTGGTGAACACCGGCACCACCGGCACCTCCAGCTCCGGCGTCAGGTACAGCAGCGGCAGCAGCACGCTGTGGTCGGCGCGGAAGGCGTCGGAGGCGGCGAAGTCCACGCCGCGCTCGATCCCGCCGCCCAGCAGCTCCCGCCCCAGCTCCGCGTCCCCCAGCAGCTCCCGGTACGGCAGGCCGAACTCCCTCTCCTCGTTCCAGAACGTCGCCGGCACCCGCGGCGCCTTGCCCACGAGGAAGGCGGGCATCGTGTCGTAGAACCACTGCGTCAGGTGGTCGGTCGCCACCACGACCACGGCGTCGGGCTTGGCGGCGGCCAGCCGTACCCGCAGCCGATCGAACCCCGCGCGGGTCGCGGCCAGGTCGTCGCCGCGCGCCCGCCACAGCAGCGGGTTGTGCGTGGTGCCGTAGACGCCGACGATCTCAGCCAAGGCCGAACAGCTCCCTCGCGTTGTCCAGCATGATCCGCTGCCGCGAGGCGGGCTTGAAGTCGAGCGACTCGAACTCCGCCGCCCACCGCTCGGGTTCCAGCACCGGCCAGTCGGTGCCGAACAGCACTCGCTTGGTGATGACGCTGTCGGCGTAGTGGACCACCTCGGCCGGCCAGTAGCGCGGCGCCCAGCCGGACAGGTCGAGGTAGTAGTTGGCCTTGTGCCAGCAGGCGGCCAGGTTGTCCAGGTGCCACGGCCAGCCGGGGTGCGCGGCGATCACCGTCAGCTCGGGGAAGTCGGCGGCCACGTCGTCGAGGTAGGGGATGGGCCGGGTGTACTCCAGCTTGTAGCCCATGCCGCCGCGGGTGCCCGCGCCGGCGCCGAGGAAGCCGCCGTGGAACATCACCGGCAGCCCCAGCTCGGCGCAGACCTCCCAGATCGGGTAGAAGCGCTCGTCGTTGGGGAAGAAGCGCTGGCGGCCCGGGTTGAGCTCGCCGACCCCCTTGATGCCGTACTCGGCGTGGCAGCGCCGGATCTCCCGCGCCGCGTCCGGCGCGTGGGGGTCGATGCCGCAGAACGCGATGAAGGTGTCGGGATGTTCGGTCTGCGCCCGGCCGAGCGCGTCGTTGAGCTCGGGCAGCCCGGCCGAGTTGACGATCACGGCCATCATGTCGCGCTCGCGGTAGAGGTCGGCCTGGGCGGCGAACGAGATCGGGGTGCGCTCCTTGCCGAAGTGGGCGCCCATCTGACCGCGGCGCCGTCCCATCGCGGCCAGGAACTCCTCGGTCTGCGGGTGGGTGTGCACGTCGATGGCTTTCACTGCAGCTCCGGTGCGGGTCTCGTGGCGGGACGCGGCAGCCGTCCCTCGTGCGTGGAGAAGCGGGTGCCGGGCCGGGTGGTCTCGTCGTCGATCAGTCCGAGGTGCAGCGCCTGCGGGTCCTGGACCAGGTCGGCGACGGTGTTCAGCGGCCCGTGCGGAATGTCGGCGGCGGTCAGGCGTTCGAACCACTCATCGCGCGGCCGCTTGGCGGTCTCGGCCCGCAACGTCTCCTCCAGCTCCGCGTAGTGGCGGAAGCGCAGCTCACGGGTGGCGAAGCGGGGGTCGTCGGCCAGATCGGGACGCTCCAGCACGCCGAGCAGCCCGAGCCAGAACTTCTCCGGCACCGACAGATGGATCACGAACGGCAGCCCCTCGGCGCTCACGCACCCGTAGGCCTGCGCCCGCGCCGCCCTGGTCGAGGGCCCGGCGACCGTGCCCGTCTCCAGATAGGTGGCGATCGGCTCGGTCAGGAAGTCGGTCAGCGCCCCGAGCATGGAGACCTCCACGCGGCGGCCCGCGCCGGAGACCGAGCGGGCGTGCAGCGCCGCCAGGATGCCCTGCACCGCCGACATGCCCGACAGTAGATCGGAGAACGCCGGCCCGGCGGGGCGCGGATCGTCCAGCGGCACCAGGTGCCCGTACATGCCGCCGATCGCCGAGATGATCGTGTCGTAGGCCGGTCGTCTCGCGTACGGCCCGCTCGGCCCGAACCCGGTGATCGAGCAGTACACCAGCCGAGGCTCGCGCACCTTCATGACCGGCCAGCCGAAGCCCAGCCGGTCGGCCACGCCGGGACGGAAGTTCTCGATCAGCACGTCCGCCCCCGACACCAGCTCCAGCAGCGCCGCGAGCCCGTCCGGGTCCTTGAGGTCGAGCGTCACCGACCGCTTGCCCCGGTTGTAGGCGGCGAACTGCGGGCTGTACGGCCGGCCGCCGCCCCCCTGCCAGCGTCGCATCGGATCGCCGCCCGGCGGCTCCACCTTCGTCACCTCGGCACCGAGGTCGGCCAGCAGCTTCCCCGCGTAGGGGGCGGAGATGTACTGGCCGATCTCGACCACGCGCAGCCCGCTCAGGGGCATGTCCCGTCCTCCTTCGTCACGAGCATCACCTTGCCGAGATGGTCGCGCCTGCCCGCCATCTCGAAGGCCGCGCCGATCTCCGCCAGCGGCAGCTCCGCCGCCACCGGGGGTCTGACCAGGCCGCGGGCCACCAGGTCGAGGCCGTCGCGGACGTCGGCGTAGTCCGCGGCGGCGCAGCCGTACAGGGTGACGCGGCGGGTGTAGAAGGCGCGGGTGTCGATCTCGACGGCCGAGCCGGGCAGCGCCGCGGCCACCACCACCGAGCCCGCCCACGCCACGCCGCGCAACGCCGCCGAGATCAGCTCGCCGCTGCCCGTCGCGTCCAGCACGAGGCCGGGCGGGCGGCCGTCGAGCGCCTTCTCCAGGGCCTCGCCGGCGCCCTCGCGCGGGTAGGTGATCACCTCGCTCGCGCCGAGGCCCGGCAGCTCGCCGACCGGCTCGCCCTCCAGGGCGCCGGCGGTCACCTCGGCGCCCAGCGCGGCGGCCACCTGCACCGCCGCGCAGCCGAGCGCCCCCGCGGCCCCGGTCACCAGCACCTTCTGCGGCAGGCCCCGGCCGGAGCGGCGGATCATGTGCAGGGCGATGGGCACGCTGTGCACCGCCGCCGCGGCCCGGGTGAACGGCAGCGCGCCCACGTCGAAGGCGACCCGGGAGGGGACCGCCACGTACTCGGCGGCGCCGCCGTCCCGGTGGATGCCGACGACCGTCTGGGCGGGGCAGTCGGCCTCGCGGCCGGCCGTACAGGCGGCGCACTCGCCGCACGGGACGTTCGGCTTGACCGCGACGCGCGCCCCCACCCGGTCGGGCACGCCGGGCCCGCAGGCCACGACGACGCCCGCCGGGTCGAGCCCGACCGTGCGGGGGAGCAGCACGCCTGGCCCGAGCGGCGCGCCCGCCATGACCTGGCGTTCGAGCTGGTTGACCCCGACCGCGCGCACCTCGATCAGCACCTCGCCCGGCCCCGGCTCGGGCACCGGCACGTCGGCGACGCGCAGGTGCGAGCCGTCCCAGCGCGCCGCCCTCATGGGCGCTTGGCCACGCCGAGCGCGTCCTGCGCGCGGGTGAGCTGGCTCAGGTAGGTGAACGAGGCGAAGTCCGCCGGCGGCAGCTTCAGCACCGCGAGCAGTTCCTCGAAGCCCTTGGGGTTCAGGCCCATGTCGTCGTCGTAGAGCAGCGGGCCGTTGGCGTACACGTCGGGCTCCTCCTCCAGCGGCGTCACCGTGAAGCCCTTGGCGCGCATCAGCTTCTGCACGTACGCCTGCTGCGCCGGGTCCTTGAAGACCTTGATGCCCTTGATCGTCGCCCGGATGAACCTGGCCGTGGTGTTCGGGTTGCGGTCCACGAAGTCCTTGAGCGCGGTCAGGCTGTCGTTGGGCCACTCCTTCATCACGTCGAGCACCGTGCGTCCCCGCACCAGCTTCTTGTGCCGGGGGAAGATCACGGTCATCGCCAGCTTGCCCTGCTTGAACTGCTCCACCCAGGCGTTCGACCCGCCGGGCAGGTTCACCGGCTTCACCGCCACGCCGGTCAGGTCGAAGCCCGCATCCTTGAGCAGTTGCATCCGCACGTCGTACTCGATCGTGCCGGGGTTGGCGCCCAGCAGCACCGGCTTGCCCGCCAGGTCCTTCGGCTGGGCGATCTCCGGCTGCACCACCACGACGAACGGCTCCCGGTTGCGATAACCGGCCACGATCCGCAGGCCGGTGCCCGCCGTCGCCGCCGCGACCACGTCGGGCGAGGCCTCCGCGCCGAAGTCGAGGCTCCCGCCGACCAGGCCCTCCCTGATCGACTGCACCTCCACGCGCTCGACGGTCAGCCCCTCTTCCTTGTAGAAGCCCTTGTCGATGGCGATCTCGACGGGGGCGTTGGTGTCCAGGTTCGGCAGCCGCATGCCGATCTTCACGGTGGTCTTCTCCGGCGCCCCGATGGGACCGGTCGCGGCGGGCGCGGGCGTCTGCGGCGCGTTGCCGCCACACCCCGCGATCAGGAGTACGGCCAGCGGCACGATCAGGCGTTTCATGACACTCCTTCGGCGTACCAGGGAGCGGCGATCCGGCGAGCGAGGCTCACCAGCGCCATCAACACGTTGGCGATGACGACCAGCAGAAGCGTGAGCGCCAGCGCGGATGCCAGGTCGAAGTCGGCTGACCTGCGGAAGATCAGGTAACCGAGCCCCTGGCTGCCCCCGATGAACTCGCCGACCACGATGCCGACCATGGCCCTGGCCACGCCCATGCGGATCCCGGTGAGGATCAGCGGGAGCGCCGCCCAGAGCTGCACCTTGAGGAAGACCTGGGTACGGCCGGCGCCGTACACCCGGGCCGCCCGCACCAGCGAGGGGTCCACACCCCTGATGCCGTCCATGGTGTTGATCGCGATCGGGAAGACCGCCATGAGAAAGATGATGAGGATCTTGGGCGCGGAGCCGAACCCGAGCCACAGCACGAGCAGCGGCTGGAAGGCGATCCTCGGCATCGCGTAGGCGGTCCAGAACGGCGGCCCGGCCACGTCGCTGATCAGCCGCGACGACCCGAGCGCCAGCCCGCACGGCACGCCGACCACCACCGCGAGCAGGAACCCGGCCACCGCGTTCTGCGTGCTGAACCAGGCGTGCTCGGGCAGCGTGCCGTCGGCCAGCATCCCGGTGAACGCCGTCCAGATCGCGCTGGGCGGCGGCACGAACGACGGGCTGGCCAGCTTGAGTCCGCTGATCGCCAGCTCCCACAGGGCGAACAGCGCCACCACCTCGGCGACGACCGCCCACCTCTTGAGGTCACGCATGGTTCCTCCACCCGCCGGCCCGGCGTTCGGCCAGGTCGAGCAGCCGTACCAGGATCACCGACAGCACGACGTAGACGGTGATGGCGGCGAACGCCTCCCCGGTCCTGAACCGCGCCGTGGCGTTGACGATGATCGAGCCGACCCCACTGGGTGAGCCCACCATCTCGCCGACCAGCAGGCCGATCATCGACGTGGGCACCGCCAGCCGCAGCCCCCCGATCACGTACGGCACCGCCCACGGCAGCCGGATCTTCAGGTAGACCGCCGCCCGGCTCGCCCCGAACACCCGGGCCGCCCTGATCAGCGACGGGCTGGTCTGCGCCGCCCCGGTCGCGGTGTTGAGCGCCACCGGGATCATCGTGCTGAGGAAGACCAGGACGACGATCGGGCCGTCGCCGTAGTCGAGCCAGGCGGTGAGCGTGGGCTGCAGCGCGATGAGCGGCGTCGCCCAGAGCGACCACAGCAACGGCATGAGCAGCCGGTTGGCCCATGGCAGGCTGCCGGCCACGAGCCCGGTGACCACTCCGGCCGCAGCGCCGAGCGTGTATCCGATCACCCAGCTCCTGGCGCTGGTGGCCAGGTGACCGGCCAGCTCGCCGCTGGCGGTGAGCGATGCCAGCGCGCCCGCCACGTCGCCGGGGGAGGGGAAGAAGACGCGGTTGACCAGTTCGAGCTCGACCACGGCCACGTGCCAGAGGGCCACGAAGACCACCAGGTCGGCCAGGGCGATGAGCGGGGTCCGGTATTTCCAGGGGCGGCGGGCCGTACGGGATTTGGGGGTTTGCATGGGTTTGGTGGGGGCGGTGCGCGCGGTCATTCCGCCGCCCCGCGAGCCGCGGCCACGGCGTCGGACTCCAGCGACTTCCACAGGTGATCGCGCAGGCCATCGCGGTTGCCGGAGGTCACGGAGACGATCTCCTTGATGGTCCCCGGGTGCGAGCTGAACACCGCGATCCGGTCCCCGAGCTGGACCGCCTCGTCGATGCTGTGGGTGATGAAGACGACGGTCTTGCCGGTGGCGTCGATGATGCGCTTCAGCTCGGCCCGCATGACCTCGCGGGTGAGCGCGTCCACGGCGCCGAGCGGTTCGTCCATGAGCAGGATGCGCGGGTCGGCCACCAGCGACCTGGCCAGCCCGGCCCGCTGCTGCATGCCGCCGGACAGTTCACGGGGGTAGGAGTTCTCGAATCCGGACAGGCCCACGAGGCGGATGGCCTCGGCGATCCTGTCGGCGGCGCCCTCCTTCAGACGGGGCTGCATCTCCAGCCCGAATCGGACGTTGTCGGCGACGGTGCGCCAGGGCAGCAGGGCGTAGTCCTGGAAGACCACGGCCCGGTCGGGACCCGGCGCGGTGACCGGGCGGCCGCCGGCCAGGATCGTGCCGGTAGTGGGAGTGAGCAGGCCCGCCACGCAGTTGAGGACCGTGGTCTTGCCGCAGCCGCTGGGCCCGAGGACGGTCAGGAACTCGCCTTCCATGACGTCGAGGTCGACGTCCTGCACGGCGATGAGGCGGTGGCCCGTCCTGGCGACGTGGTACCGGACGGACAGGTCGCGGATCTGGATGATCGGATCGGTCGCCATAAACGGCTCCGTACTCCAAGGGGAACGAGATGGCTACATTATTCATGGCGTGAAAACACGGTCAACCCCCCTCTCTTCGGCATTTTCGAGAAGGTGTTGACAAGATTGGATACGAAATCCACGCTGTGGGCATGCGCACAGAAGAAGTGAGCTGGTACAGCGAAGGCGACCGGATCAGCGCCCTGTGGCGCACCCCCGACGAGGGGGCCGGGCCGTACCGCGCCATCGTCCAGGGCCCCGGCTGGCTGGGGCTCAAGGACGCGAAACTCTACGTCCGTTACCACGAGGCACTGACCGCGGCGGGCTTCGCCGTGCTGGTCTTCGACTACCGGGGCTTCGGCGGCTCCGAGGGCGACCGGTCGATCCTGTCGCCCGTGCGGCAGTTGCAGGACCTGCGCTCCGCCGTCACCTACCTGACCGGCCGCGACGACGTGGTGCCCGACGGCATCGGCGTCTTCGGCAGCGGCGGCACCGGCGGCGGCAACGCCGTGCTGCTCGCCGCCGCCGACCGCAGGGTGCGGGCCGCGGTCAGCCAGTTGCCCGTCGCCGACGGAGCCGACTGGCTGCACCGGATGCGCAGCGAGTACGAGTGGCTGGAGTTCCTGGCCGACGTCGAGGCCGACCGCCTCGACCGCGTACGCACCGGCAAGGGCCGCCTCGTCCACCCCCGTGAGGAGATCATGGTCCCCACCAAGGAACGGCGGGCCACGACCGTCAAGGCCGACGTGGACGAGCGCATCCCGACCCAGGTGGCGTTCGCCCCCGCGGTCGAGGAGATCCTCGCCTACCGGCCCGCCGCCGCCGAACTGCACACCCCGCTGCTGGTCATCGGCATCGAGAACGACGCCACCACGCCCACCGACCACGCCGAGAAGGTCTACGCCGCCGCCCGCGGACCCCGCGAGCTGATCATGCAGCGGCACACCACCCACTACGCCGCCTACGACCGCTACTGGACCGAGGTGACCCCGAGGGTCGTCGCCTGGTTCGACCGGCATCTCGGGCCCGCCCACCTGGTCGTGTCCACGCCCGAGGGCGACGCGCGGATCGAGGCCCCCGCATGATGAGGATCGCCGGAGGAACGGTCGTCACCCCGGCCGGCCGCCTCGACGCCGACGTGCTCGTGTCCGGCGGCAAGATCGCCGGGCTGGTCTCCCGCGAGGTGGAGACCGGGGACCAGGTCGTCGACGCCACGGGCAAGCTCGTCCTGCCGGGGATGGTCGACGTGCACGTCCACACCCGCGAGCCCGGCTTCACCCACAAGGAGGACATCCTCACCACCACCCGCCAGGCCGCCGCCGGCGGCGTGACGACGATCTTCGGCATGCCCAACCTCGACCCGCCCACCACCACCGCCGAGGCCCTGCACGACGTCCTGGCCCTCTATGCCGCCACGTCGATCGTGGACTACAACCACAACCCCGCCGCCACCCTCACCGACCAGGTCCCCAAGATGGCGGAGATGGGCATCCACGCCTACAAGGTGTACATGGTCGTCGACACCGGCCGCACCTACCCGCACCCCGCCGGAACCGGCATGCACGACCACGGCGACCTGCTGCGCATGATGGACACCATCGCCGCCACCGGCAAGCGCTTCATCGTCCACCCGCACGACCAGGCGCTCATGGACTACATCGAGGGCCGCTACCTCGACCGCGGCGAGAACACCCCGCAGGGCTACGCCCAGGCCTATGCCGAACGCGAGGGCGTCATCTGGGACACCGCCATCGACGTCGTCCTGCGCCTGGCCGAGGCCAGCGGCTGCCCCGTCCACCTGGCCCACATGCAGACCCGGCGCTCCGTCGACGCCGTGCGCCGGGCCAAGGCCCGGGGTGTGGACGTGACGTGCGAGGTCAACCACTGGATGCCGTTCCTGTCCCGGTGGGAGCACGTGGAGCGGCTCGGGCCGTACGCGCTGTCGTACTGGGTGCCCGACGACGCCCGCGCGGCCATCTGGGACGGCATGCGCGACGGCACCATCGACATCGCCGCCTCCGACCACGCGCCGCACACGCGGGAGGAGAAGGAGATCGGCTGGACACGCATGTGGAGCTCCCACACCGGGACCCCCGGCATCCAGTACTTCTACCCGCTCCTCCTCGACGCCGCCCTGTCCGGGCGGATCCCGCTGGAGCGAGTGGTCGAAATGGCCGCCGAGGCCCCCGCCCGCGAGTTCGGCCTCCCCGCCAAGGGCGCCCTGCTGCCGGGACGCGACGCCGACATCGTGATCGCCGACCCTGACGCGCCGTGGACCATCACCGACGCGGGAGTGCTGTCCAAGGTCGGGTGGACGCCTTATGCGGGGGTGACGTGCGGGGTCCGCATCGACCGCACGTTCGTCCGCGGCGTCGAGGTGTACGGCGAAGGCCAGGTCGTAGGCCACCCCGGCCACGGCCACCAAGCCTGACCCCCTACCACCCCACCCTCACCCCTTACCCCCACCTCAGCTCCACCCTCACCCCTCATCCCTCATCCCTCACCTCCACCACCTCCACCACCTCCACCACCTCCACCACCTCCACCACCTCCACCACCTCCACCACCTCCACCACCTCCACTACCTCCACTACCTCCACCACCTCCACTACCTCCACCACCTCCACTACCTCCACTACCTCCACCACCTCCACTACCTCCACTACCTCCACTACCTCCACCACCTCCACCACCTCCACCACCTCCACCACCCTCACCACCTCCACCACCCTCACCACCTCCACCACCCTCACCCGTGCCTATCTCTCGGCCCGGATCACCCTTTCCCTTCGCTCGGTTCCCAGCACCCGCGGTCTACCCGCCTTGTCCCGCCCACCCGTCACCTCCGTCCTTCCTCCCACGCCACTTTCAGCCCTCCGGGTCTCCGGGTTTAAAGGGCCTGGCGCCTCCGGGTAACCCGCATGGCCTGGCGCCTCCGGGTAGCCGGGGCCGGGGCGCTCTGGGTAGCGGGGGGTGAGGGGCTCTGGGCGGTGAGGGCGGGGCGGTAGCCGTACCTCATGGATTCAAGGAGATTTGTCGTGAAATTCGGCCTCTTGCTGCCCCATTTCGGTGAGTTCGCGTCGCGTGACCGGTTGTTGCGCGGCTCCCAGCGTGCCGAGGAGCTGGGGTTCGACTCCGTGTGGGTGCGCGACCACCTGGTCTTCGAGCCGCACGGCGAGATGGAGTCGCCCAACCGGGAGTTCTACGACGCGCTCACCACGTTGACCGCCATCGGGGCGGTGACCGAGCGGATCAAGCTCGGCACCGGCTCGCTGATCCCCTTCCGCCACCCGCTGACCACCGCGCTGCAGCTCGGCACCATGACCCAACTGGTCGGCGACCGGCTCATCCTGGGGTTCGGCGCGGGCACGTTCCAGCACGAGTTCGACGCGATCGGCTGGGGCGACAAGGACCGCGTCTCACTGGTCCGCTCCAACGCCGAGATCCTGCGCAAGGTCGCCCTGGAGAACGACGTCTCCTACTCCGACGACAACTTCACCTTCAGCGGCATCAGCATCGAACCTAAGCCCGTCGGCGGCCCCGTCCCCTTCTGGTACTGCGGCGCCACCCCCCGCAGCGCCCGCCTGGCCGCCGAGTGGGCCGACGGCTGGATGCCCGGCCGCATCTCCCTGGCCACGATCCGCCGCCGTGTCGAGAGCATGCGGGAGATCTGCGAGGAGAACGGCAGGAACCTCCCCACCGTCGCCGTCATCCCGCCCACCTCCATCGCCGGGACGCGGGAGGAGGCGCTGCGTGACGTCAACGTCCCGGGGTTGCTGGCCTGGGCGAACAAGGCCAAGTTCGCCGTCAGGCCGCCCTCGGGCCGGTTCGAGACGGTCGAGGACCTCGAAGGCCAGCTCATCGTCGGCGACCCGGGCGAGGTCGTGGACGAGGTGAAGAAGTTCGAGGCGGCGGGGGTCGAGCACCTCGTCTTCGACTTCCGCTTCTCGTTCCCGCGCTGGTTCGAGGTGATCGACCTGCTCGGGACCGAGGTGCTGCCCAGACTCCGGTAGTGTCCCGCATGGCGGGACACCTGTGCTTGGATTGGATCCGATAACCGGATCCCCGGGAGAGGCGTGAGCGTGGAGACCGCGACCAAGCCCTCGTTCGACGATGTCGTCGGCCGCATGTCCGCTGGATACAAAACGGTCGGACAGATGGCCTACGACGTCATCCGCGAGTGCATCATCACCGGCGTGCTGGCGCCCGGCGAACACCTGCGCCAGGAGGAGCTCGCCGAGCGCCTCGGCGTGTCGCGCATCCCGGTGCGCACCGCGCTCATGCAACTGGAGTCGGAGGGGCTGGTCTCCTTCCACCCCCACCGTGGCGCGGTGGTGCGCACCCTCACGGTCGAGCAGGTCCGCGAGATCTACGAGCTGCGCGTCCTGCTGGAGTCGCACGCCCTGCGCAAGTCCATCGCCAGGATGACCTCCGCCAGGGCCGCCCGGCTGCGCGAGCTCGGCACCGCCCTCGACGAGCCGCACGTCAGCAGCTCACTGGCGGAGGAGCGCGCCGCCTTCTACCGCGAGCTGTACGACGCGGTCGAGAACCCCGTCGCCGTCGGCATCATCGAGGACCTGCGCAACTCCGTCGGCCGCTACCTGCTCGGCCTGCGCGTCGGCCACGACCAGGGCGGCCACCGCCACCTCGCCACCTTGGCCGCGCGCGGCGACATCGAGGCGGCCGTGGCGCACCTGCGCGAACACCTGGAGATCGTCTCCCGGCGCATCATCGAGGTGCTGTCGGAGGAGGCCGAAACCGCACCCCCCACCAAACCCCGCCGCCGCCAACCCAAACCACCCCCACCCACCTAACGCCCCACCTCACCCGAACCCCAGGTCCCGCCCCCACCCCCGGACCCCCGGACCCCCGGGCCCACCCCGGGACGCACCCCAGGCCCTGTCCCTCCCCCCCAGGCGCGCCAAGGCCCGACCCTCCCACTCCGGGCGCGCTCCAGGGCCCGTCCCCCCCGCCCCGAGCGCGCGCCAAGGCCCGTCCCTCCCACCCCCGGCGCGCGCCAGGGCATTGAGGGCAGGGGGGCGTGACGGCACCGCCCGGCTCCTCGGCCCCAAGCTCCTTCGGCCTGAGAACCCTTGGCCCAGGCCCTTGGTCCCCGAGTGCCCTGCCGGTGTGCCTGCCGGGCCGTGGGTGTAGGCCCAGCCTCGACGTTCTTGGCCTGCGCCCGTGAGCTTGGTGCGGGGCTCCGGCTGCCCGTGCGGGTTCGGGGTTTCGACCGGCTCGGCGTACCTGAGACCGGTCGGGGTTGCGCGGGGTGGGAGGTTCCGTGTGGTGGGAATGGGGGTTGATCGGGGCGGGTGGTGGTGGGCAGGGTGGGCCATGTCCCACGTTCAGTCGGTCTCGAAAGCCGCGTATGTCCTGCGCACGCTGGCCAGTACCCAGCGGCCGTTGTCGGTGCGCGAGTTGGCGGGCCGTACCGGAATTCCGCGGAGTACCGTCCACGCGCTGTGCGCCACGATGTGTCACGAAGGGCTGGTGGAGGCTGAGCCGGGCGAAGGGTACCGGCTCGGCTCTCTGGGGCGGCGGCTCACTCCCCGGTAGTCGAGGCGGCGTTGGGTGCGGCGGCGTCGTTCGGCTGGAGGCCGTCGGAGCGGGCGCCGCGGATGCAGGTCGGCTTCGACCAGGCGACGCTGGTCTTCTGCGAGATCTGCAGGGGTACGCCGACCAGGAAGCAGTACCCGACGCCCTTGGTCAGGCCGGTCAGGCGGGTCGAGGTGGTGCCGGCGGGGAGGGGGAGGAGGGGCTCGTCGTCGGTGGGTTCGCGCTGGACCACGATCGGGTACTCGCGTGCGCCGCTGGGCAGGCGCCAGGTCAGCGTGACCGCCACGCCCTGGTCTCTGGTCACCTTGACCTGGCGCGGCCTGAGGGCGTCGATGGACTTCCGGTCGACGGTGGGCGTGCTCGGCTGCTTCAACTGTGTACGGCCGGCCGTGGGCACCGTGTCGGGCGGGCGTTGCGACAGGTAGACGGCCAGGCCGGTACCGGCCACGGCCACCGCTGCCACCGTCACCCCGATCACGATCTTGCCCCGCCCCGTAGCGCCGCCGCCCCGCCTCCGCCGCCCGCCCGGCCCTGCCTGCCCGCTTTCGGCCCGTCCCGCGGACGCGGCCATCGGGGGAGGAGCACCACCTGCGGAGGGAACCTGCCCGCCGGAAGGGCCGCCTGCGGAGGGTAGCTGCTCGCCGGGAGGAGCGCCGCCTGTGGAGGGGAGGTGCCCGCCGGAAGGTGCGGCCGCGTGGGGTTGCGCCCCGTGCGGCGCCCACGGGCTCGTGGCCTGCCCACCGATATGACCGCCCGAAGGCTGACCACCCAGGGTCTGTCCGCCGTGGAGCTGACCACCCGGAGTCTGACCAACCGCAGGATGACCAACCGCAGGATGACCGCCCAAGGTCTGACCACCCGCGGCCGCGGTGTCGGATGGGGTGGGTTGTGGGGCCCAGGGGCTGATGGGGGCGGCGTGGCCCGTTGCCGGATAGGTGGCTCCCGGCGCCCACGGGCTCGGCGGTGGGTACGCGGGGGCCTGGGCGGGGCCGTTAGGGTCGGCGGGGGCGGTCGCCGGGTAGGCGGCGGGGTGGGTCTGCGGGCCGGACGGGGCGCCGGGCCGGGGAGAGGGGGAGGGGCCTGGGTCGGCGCCGAGCAGGTCGGTCACCGGCAACCCCAGCTCCGCCTGGATCTGCTGCAGCCGCTCGGCGAACGCGCGGGCCGTGCCGTACCGCTGCTGGGGGTCCTTGGCCATCGCGCGCAGGACCGTGGAGAAGACCACGGGCGGCACGTCGGCGCGGTCGATCGGCGGCGGGTCGCTGCTCAGGACGCGGTACATCAGCGGCGCGATCGACGGATCGGTCGGGCTGTGGAAGGCGGGCTGCCCGGCCAGCAGGTGGTAGAGGGTGGAGCCGAGGGAGTAGATGTCGGTGGCCGCCGTGTGCTGGTGGCCGCTCAGGACCTCCGGCGCGGCGTGCAGCGGGGTGAACGCGTGGGTCGTGGCCGACACCTCGGCGGTGTCGATGACGCGGGCCACCCCGAAGTCGGCGATGGCGGGCTCGCCGTACCGGGAGATGAGGATGTTCTGCGGCTTGATGTCGCCGTGCAGGACCCCGGCCTCGTGGACGGCGGCCAGCGCCCCCGCGAGCTTGACGCCGGAGCGCAGCACCTCCTGCAGGGGGAGCGGCCCGTGGTTGCGGATGCGGTCGCGCAGGGAGCCGTTCTCGAAGAAGTCCATCGCGATGTACGGCTTGCCCGACCGCGTCGTGCCGGTGTCGAACACGGTCACCACGTTGGGGTGGCCGGTGAGGCGGCCGGTGAGCTGGAGTTCGCGCTGGAACCTGCGCATCGTCCTGCTGTCGACCCGGTCCACGGACAGCACTTTGAGCGCCACGACCCGGTCGAGACGCTCCTGGTACGCCCGGTAGACGATGGCGAATCCGCCCTGACCGGCCTGATCGAGCACTCGATAGCCGGGGGCGTCCTCGACGTGCTGCACGGTGCTTCCCCCTATCAGGGGCGAGTTTAGCGATTTGCCCGGGTGTGGGCGATCAGAAGGGCGACATCAGGTACGCGCCACCGAACATCGACGCTCCCGCGACCAGCAGGAAGAAGAAGACATAGAACCCGCCGGGCAGCACCGTGAGCCGGGCGAGCTGGTCGGCGTCGGAGTTGCCCGCCTGCCGGCGGCGCCGCTTGCGCTGCAGCTCCATGATCGGGCGTACGCCGCCGAACAGCAGGAACCACACCGCCACGTAGGCCACGATCTGCTGGATGTCCTCCGGCGCGTACATGGACAGGGCGAAGATCGCACCTCCGGTGGCCAGCAGGATGAGCGCGCCGTAGAGGTTGCGGATCAGCAGCAGCATGCAGACCAGGAACAGCAGGACGGTCCAGATCAGCAGCGTGATGCGTCCCTGGTCGGTCAGCCACGCCCCGGCCAGGCCCAGCAGCGACGGCGCCACGTACCCGGCCAGCGCGGTCAGCACCATCCCTGGCCCGGTCGGCTTGCCCCTGGTCAGCGTCACGCCGGAGGTGTCGGAGTGCAGCCGGATGCCCTCCAGCTTGCGCCGCGTGACCAGGGCCATCAGCGCGTGGCCGCCTTCGTGCGCGATCGTGACGAGGCCGCGGGTGAGATGCCAGGAGGCGGTGTAGGAGACGACCGCGAAGGCGAACACCGCCGACACCACGACGACCCAGGGCTCGGGGGCGGGCTGGACCTCCACGAGCTGTGCCAGGAACTTGTCCATCGAGAAGAGACCCTATCCGGGTAAAGTCACCGCCGTGGTCACAGAACTTCATTCTGATTCGGGGGTTCCCGCCTGGCTGGCCGCACGCGGACTGCCCGGCCTCATCGACGTGCACGTGCACTTCCTGCCCGAGCGGATGGAACGGCGCGTCTGGCACCACTTCAACCACGGCGGGCCCCTGCTCGGCGACGGCTGGAAGGTCTTCTACCAGTGGCCCGTGGAGCAGCGCCTGGCCCGGCTGCGCGAGCTGGGCGTCACGCGCTTCCCCGCGCTGGCCTACGCCCACAGACCGGACATGGCCCAGGATCTCAACACCTGGACGCTCGACTTCGCCCGCCGTACCCCGGAGTGCGTCCCGTCCGCGACCTTCTACCCCGAGCCGGGCGCTTCCTCCTATGTACGGCAGGCCGTCGAGTCCGGCGCCCGCATCTTCAAGATCCACCTCCAGGTGGGCGACTTCGACCCGCGCCTGCCCGAGCTGGACGGCATCTGGGGCCTGCTGGCCGAGGCCGGGCTCCCGGTCGTCGTCCACGCCAGCTCCGTCCCGGTGCCCGGCGGCCAGGTCGGTCCAGAGCCCATCGAGGGGCTCCTGCGCAGGCATCCCGGTCTGCGCCTGGTCATCGCCCACCTCGGCATGCCCGAGTACGAGCCGTTCTTCGACCTGGCGCAACGCTACGAGCGGGTCGCGCTCGACACCACGATGGCCTTCACCGACTTCGCCGAGCTCGGCATGCCCTTCCCCGCCGCGCTCCGGCCCGCGCTGCGTGAACTCGGCCTGGCGGGGAAGGTGGTGCTGGGTAGTGATTTCCCGAACATTCCCTACTCGTACGCGCACCAACTGCACGCGCTGGATCGGCTCGGCTTCGGGGACGAGTGGATCAGGGCCGTGTGCTGGGACAACGGGTCCGACATGATCTGATGGAGGGGTGAACGATCGGCACGTGGCGCTGGTCAGCGCCTTCTACGAAGCGATGGGCCGCGGCAACCTCGAGGTCATGGAGCGTTGCTACCATCCGGACGTCAGCTTCGGAGATCCTGTCTTCCAGGAGGTGGAGGGTCGAGACCGGGTGATGGCGATGTGGCGGCTGCAGCTCGGCGTACGCGACGGTCTGCGCTCGGACTTCCGCGACGTGCGGGCCGACGACCACAGCGGCAGCGCCTCGTGGACGGCCCGCTACACCTTCGGCGGCACGGGACGCGTGGTCGTCAACGACATCACCGCGTTCTTCCGTTTTGAGGACGGGCTCATCGTGCGCCATCATGACGAGTTCGACTTCAGGCGGTGGTCGAGGATGGCACTCGGGAGGCCGGCCGGACTGCTGTTCGGCTGGACGCCGATGTTCCGCAAGACGATCAGGGACCGGGCCCACCAGGCGCTCGACGAGGTGTCGTAGAGGACGTGAGCGCATGGCACGCATGAAGGGCTTCCTGCAGAGCAGCCGCACCCGTGAGCAGGCGCCTGAACACTCCATGGACCCCAGGGCCGTGGAGGAGGAGGCCCCGTACCGCCCGACCGTGATCGACAACGCCATCTACCAGTACGGCGAGCGCATCGACAACCCGGGCTCCCTGGCCGACGCCTTCGAACGGCTCAAGGAGATGCCGGGCACCATGGCCTGGATCGGCCTGTACCGCCCGAAGGAGTGGGAGCTGGTCAAGCTGGGCGAGGAGTTCCAGCTCCACGAGCTCGCCCTCGAAGACGCCATCGTCGGCTCCCAGCGCCCCAAGGCCGACCGCTACGGCGACACGCTCTTCGTCGTGCTGCGCGCCGCGCGCTACCTCGACGACGTGGAGGAGGTCGCCTTCGGCGAGCTGCACGTCTTCGTCGGCCCCAACTTCGTCATCACGGTACGGCACGCCGAGGCCCCCGACCTCCAGGCCGTGCGCAAACGCATGGAATCCGACCCCGACCTCCTCCGCCAGGGCCCGCAGGCGGTGCTCTACGCCATCCTCGACGCCGTCGTGGACGGCTACGCCCCCGTCGTGGCCGGGCTGCAGAAGGACCTGGAGGAGATCGAGGCCCAGGTGTTCAGCGGCGACCCGGCGGTCTCCCGCCGCGTCTACGAGCTGAGCGGCGAGGTCATCGAGTTCCAGCGGGCGACCGCGCCGCTGCTGAAGATGATCGACGGCTTCATCGCCGGCGCCGCCAAGTACGGCGTGAACGAGGAGCTCCAGAGCTACCTGCGCGACGTCGCCGACCACGCGATCACCGTGACGGAGCGGGTGGCCGCCTTCCGCCAGATGCTCCAGGACATCCTGGTGATCAACTCGACCCTGGTCACGCAGGCCCAGAACGCCGAGATGGCCAAGATGACCGAGGCCAGCATCCGGCAGGGCGAGGAGGTCAAGAAGATCTCCGCCTGGGCGGCCATCCTGTTCGCCCCGACGCTGGTCGGCACGATCTACGGCATGAACTTCGACTTCATGCCGGAGACCCACTGGACGCTGGGCTACCCGTTCGCCGTCGTGCTCATGGGCGCGGTGTGCCTGATCCTGTTCCTCGTCTTCAAGAGACGCGACTGGCTGTAGGGTCCGCGGGACCGCACGGGGCGCGTGGTCCTAGCGTGGTGTCCATGAGTGAGTTCGGGTGGATGGAGGCGGGCGGCGAGTACTTCGCCCGCCACGTGGACGCGGCCGTCGAGGCGGGACTGGACGGGGCCTCGCAGTTGCCGGGATGGCGGCGCCGCCATGTGGTGGCACACGCGGCCTGCAACGCGCGGGCGCTGTCGCGCCTGGTCCACTGGGCCAGGACGGGCGAGGAGCGGGCGATGTACCCGAGCAGGCAGGCACGCGACGAGGAGATCGAGGAGACGGCCCGCATGCCCGCGCACGAACTCGCGGCGCTGTCGGCGCAGACCGAGCGGGAGCTGCGGGCGGACCTGGCGGGCCTGTCGGATCTGCAGTGGAACGCGAAGGTCCGCACCGCGCAGGGCAAGGTCGTGCCCGCCGCCGACATCCCCTGGATGCGCGCCCGCGAGTCGTGGATCCACGCCGTGGACCTCGGCACCGGCGGCTCCTTCTCCGACTTCCCCGACGGCCTGGTCGACGCGCTGCTCAGCGACGTCACCACCGCCATGGAGAACCGCCCCACCGGCCCGGCCCTGCTGCTGGTCCCGCTCGACCGGGCGCGCACCTGGCGCGTCCACCCCGGCGGCACCCCGCGCGAGGGCGACCTGGTCGGGCAGGTGACGCTGGTACGCGGGAGCGCCGCGAGGCTGGCCGCCTGGCTGACCGGCAGGGGCCCCGCGCCGGAACCCGGTGCGCCGTCGATCGGGCCGTGGCTGTGAGCCCTGTCCGGATCTGGACAGGATGTCAGAACGCACTTACGGTCCGAGAATGCGGTTCGGAATCTTCTACGAGCACCAGCTCCCCCGTCCCTGGGAACCGGACAGCGAGCAGCGGCTCTACACCGACGCGCTGGACCAGATCGAGATCGCGGACCGCGTCGGCTTCGACTACGTCTGGGAGGTCGAGCACCACTTCCTGGAGGAGTACTCCCATTCGGCGGCCCCGGAGGTGTTCCTGGCCGCCGCCTCCCAGCGCACCACGAACATCCGCCTCGGCCACGGCATCGTCCAGCTCCCGCAGCAGGTGAACCATCCCGCCCGGGTGGCCGAGCGGGTGGCGACGCTCGACCTGGTCTCCGGCGGGCGCGTGGACTTCGGCACCGGCGAGGCCAGCTCCGCGGCCGAACTGGGCGGGTTCGGGGTGGCGCGCGAGCGCAAGCGCGAGATGTGGCAGGACGCGCTCGACTGCGTCACCCGCATGTTCGCCGAGGAGCCGTTCGCCGGCTGGAACTCGCCCCACCTGCGCATGCCGCCGCGCAACGTGATCCCCAAACCGGTGCAGAAGCCGCACCCGCCGCTCTGGGTGGCCTGCTCGCGGCGCGAGACGATCCGGCTGGCCGCGCGCAACGGCATCGGCGCGCTGTCGTTCGCGTTCGTGCACCCCGAGGACGCGGCCACCTGGTCGCGTGACTACTACCGGCTGCTGACCTCGGAGGAGTGCGTGCCCGCCGGGTTCGCGGTCAACGCCAACCTCGCCGTCGTGCTGCCGATGATGTGCCACGAGGACCCCGAGGAGGCCAGGCGGCGCGGCGCGCTCGGCGCCGGGTTCTTCGCCTACGCGCTCGCCCACTACTACGGGCCGTCCGGGCACGCGCCGGGCCAGGGCTCCATCTGGGCCGACTTCACCGCCCGGCGGCCCAGCCTCGGCGCGCGCGGCGACGATCCGCTGGCCGGGGCGCTCGGCAGCCCGCAGCAGCTCGTCGAGCTGGTACGGCGCTACGAGGAGGCGGGCGTCGATCAGATGATCTTCGTGCTGCAGGCCGGGCCCAACCGGCACGAGCACATCTGCGAGAGCCTGGAGCTGTTCGGCAAGAAGGTCCTGCCGGTCTTCGCCGACGGGCGCGAGGAGCGGGAGCGGGCCAAGGCGGAACGGCTGGCGCCCGCCGTCGCCGCGGCGCTGGCCAGGCGGGCGCCGGTCAGGGCGATGGCGCGGCCGTACCGGATCGACGAGGACGCCGAGGTCGCGCGCATCGGGCGGCGGGCGGCGCCCGCGGGGCCGGGGGAGCGGTTGCGGGCGGTGCGCAAGGCGGCGCGGCGCGGCGGGCAGGGGCTGCTGGCGCGCTTCGTCGGCGGGCGCGAGGACCCCGAGCTGGAGCGGTGGTTCGGGCCGGGGCAGCAGCGGCTGCTGTTCGGGCTGATGGCGCGCTCCTTCGATCCGGCCAGGGCGGGCGGGTTCCAGGGGACGCTGGAGTTCCGGCTCGAACCGGCGGCCACCTGGACGATCACCGTGCGCGGCGAGCGGGCCAGGATGGCGCAGGGCCGCGCCGCCGAACCGGCGCTGGTGCTGGCGATGCCCGCCGCCGACCTGCTGCGGGTGCTCGCCGGCACGGTCAACCCGGCCGACCTGCTCATGTCCGGGCGGCTGCGGGTCGAGGGCGACGTCACGCTGGCCTCGCGGGTGACGGAGATGTTCGGCGGGCCGTCGCCGTATTGACCTCAAGCCGAGTCGAGGTTGCAGGATCGGCCGTATGAGACGAGCACTGGTACTGGGACCCGGCGGGGGCGCGGCGACAGCGTGGCTGGCCGGGCTGATCACCGGCCTGCGCCGCGAGGGCGTGGACCTGTCGGCCGCCGACCTCATCGTCGGCACCTCGGCGGGCGCGCTGGCCGCCGCCCTGCTCGCCACCGGCGTCCCGCTGGAGACGCTGGGCGCGCAGGAGCGCGCCGAGCTGCCGCGTGAGGCGGACTGGCCGGTGCGCCGCCTGCTCATCGCCGCCGTGGACGCCGAGAGCGGCGCGCGTACCGTCTTCGACATCTTCGGCGGCGTGCCGCTGCCCGCCGCCGTCGCCGCCAGCCGCGCCGCCACGATCGGCGGCCGCCGCTACGGGCACGCCGCCTCCGCCAACGCCGACCTGGCCGCGCGCGCCGAACGCGTCCTGGTCCTGGACCCGCTCGCGGTCGAAGCCGCCCCCACCATCAACCCCGCCGCGCACACCATCACCCCCGACGCGCGCTCGCGCGCCGCCGCGTCCTGGTCGCCGTCCTTCCACGCGGGGGTACGGCAGGCCGCCGCCACCGCGGCACAGGCGGCCGAGGTCTGGCACGGTCCCAGGCGGCGCCTGGCTAGCTGAGCAGCTTGCGGGCCGCCGCCTCGATCTCCTCCTCCGACAGCAGCACGTGACCGGCCGCATCTCCGAGCGGGATGAAGCTGTCGGAGGACGTCACGCGGGCGATCTGGCCGGTGAAGCCGGCGTCGAGCAGTTCGGCCACGACGCCCTCGGAGACACTGCCCGAGCGGCGCGTCTCGTCGGCGATCAGCACCTTGCCGGTCAGCTCGGCCGCCCGGACCAGGTCCTCGACCGGCAGCGGCGACAACCACCGCAGGTCGAGCACGCGGCAACTGTAGCCCTCCTGGGTGAGGCGGACCGCGGCCCGCAGGCTCATCCGCAGCCCGTTGCCGTAGGTGACGATGGTCAGGTCGCGGCCGTCGCCGTAGGAGCGGGCCCGCCCGATCGGCACGTGCGTCTCGGACCAGCGGGTCGGCGGCGCGTACGTGCCCAGCCAGCCGCCGTCGCCGTCGTCGAACAGGTCACGCGTGTGGTAGAGCGCGATCGGCTCCAGGAAGACGCAGACCGAGCCCTGGGTACGGGCCGCGGCCAGGCACGTGCGGAGCATCGCCGAGGCGTCGTCGGGCCGCGAGGGCGAGGCGATGATCAGGCCGGGGATGTCGCGCAGCGCGCCGATGGCGTTGTCGTTGTGGAAGTGGCCGCCGAAGCCCTTCTGGTAGGCGTAGCCGGCCACGCGGACGACCATCGGGTTGGTGAAGGCGCCGCGGGAGAAGAAGGAGAGCGTGGCGGCCTCGCCGCGGATCTGGTCGAGCGCGTTGTGGAGGTAGGCCAGGTACTGGATCTCGGGCACCGGCAGCAGCCTGGCCACGCCCGAGCCGAGCGCGAGCCCGAGGATGGCCTGCTCGTCGAGGAGGGTGTCGAAGACGCGGGCGGGGCCGAAGCGCTTCTGCAGGCCGCGGGTGACGCCGTAGACGCCGCCCTTCTTGGCGACGTCCTCGCCGAAGACCATCATCTCGGGGTAGACGGCCAGCGCGTCGGCCAGCGTGCGGTTGATCGCCTGCGACAGCGTCATCGCCTTGTCGTTCTCGGGCAGCGCGCCGGCGAAGGCCCTCTCGCGTACCGAGGGTTCGGCCGCCACCGGGCTGATCTTGGCGATCACGTCCGCGCTGCGCGGCGCGATGGGGGCCATGACCTCCTCGGCCGTGGACAGCCGAGGGCTGCGCGTGGTCTCCAGCGCCATGCGCAGCACGTGCTCGCGCGTGGACTCGTACGACTTGAGCAGGTCGTCGGCGGTGAGGAGGCCAGCCTCGATGAGCATCGCGGCGCTGCGCAGCAGCGGGTCGCGCGCCATGTCGGCGCGGATCTCGCGCTGGGTGCGGTAGGCGACCTCGACGTCGGAGCCGGCGTGGCCCATCAGCCGCACGGTGGACAGGTGTAGGAAGGCGGGGGAGCGGTTGGCCCGCACGTGCGCCACGGCCTGCGCGGCAGCGTCGTAGGCGGCGGCCAGGTCGCAGCCGTCGGCGGCGAAGTACTCGATGCCCGGCCTGCGTGCCGCCGCCTCCACCCAGCCCTTGGGCGTGCGGACGCTGATGCCGATGCCGTTGTCCTCGCAGACGAACAGGATCGGCACCGCCTGGCCCTGGTAGGTGGCGTACGCGGCGGTGTTGAGACCGGACAGCGCGGTGGCGTGGTTGACGGAGGCGTCGCCGAAGCTGCACACCGCGATCGCGTCGGGAGCCCAGGCGCCGCTGACGTCGAGCGCGCGGGTCCGCTCGATGGCGAAGGCCACGCCCACGGCCCGGGGCAGATGGCTGGCGATGGTCGAGGTCTGCGGGATGACCGCGAGCTCGGGGTGGCCGAAAACCTTGTGCCTGCCACCGGCGATCGGCTCCTCCGCGGCGGCGGTCAGGCCCATGAGCACGTCGCGGATGCCCTGCTCGGGCAGCCGGCCGGCCAGGGCCGAGCGCGTGAGGTAGAACGCGCCGGAGCGGTAGTGCAGCAGGGCGGGGTCGTCGGTGCGCAACGCGGCGGCCACCGCGGCGTTGCCCTCGTGCCCGGCCGAGCCGATCGTGTAGAAGCCCTGGTCCTGCTCGCGTAGCCAGCGGGCCGCGATGTCGAGCAGGCGGCTGTCGAGCTGGCGGCGGAACAGGTCGAGACAGAGCCGGCCGCTGAGCGTGGTGCCCTCGCGGACCGGTCTTGACAGGTCACGAGGCGTGCCCGTCTTCAGGTCGGCTACGGCTTCGAGGAAATGAGTCTCAACTGTGTCGCGCGCCACAAGCCCGATTATGCCCCCCAGAGGCCTCGTCGGGAGGTGACATGTTCTGGACCGGTGTTATTGACTCATTTTCGTTACGGCTGGTCAGCTTTACAAACCTTTTGCCCATCCTAAACGTCTACTGGGTAGAAGTACGTGGCACCCTCAATGCCGCGTTGACCACTTGCGGTCTCCAGAAGGGACGGAAACCCGCATGTCGCAACGCATCCGCGCCGTAGCCGTCGCGCTCGCGATGGGAGCCGGAGCGCTCGCTCTGGCCTCTCCGGCGTCGGCATCGGCCGGGGCGAAGGCCCCCAGCATCTCCGACGTGAACGTCAGTCCGTCGCCGGTCGTCGTGTTCGACGACGCGGTCACGGCGACGTTCAGCTTCACCACGAAGGGCGCGGGCAAGGCGGAACTCCAGCTCCGCGCGCCCGGTGACGTCAGCGTCCCCACCCAGGTCGACCTCAAGTCCGCGCCGCACGGCGAATGGACGAAGTGGACCGGGACCAAGTCCTTCGACGCCAAGAGCGCCGGTCGCTGGAACATCCTCGCCATCGCCCACGGCGACGGCGAGAGCTCCTCACGCGCCTCGTTCGAGGTCAAGAAGGCGCTCGACACCAAGATCGTCGACTTCGACGCCAGTCCCGACCTGGTGGCGAAGGGCTCGACGATCAAGGTCTCCGGCCGTCTCCTCGCCGAGGGCAAGGGGTACGGCGGGCAGCAGGTGACGATCACCTTCCGCGAGAAGGGCACCGACGCCTACCGCCACATCGCCAAGACCGGCACCAGCCGCTCCGGCTGGTTCTCCACCGGCGTCAAGGCCGAGGCCACCGGCTGGTGGCGGGCCGAGTTCGACAAGACCGGCTCCGCCAGGGGCTCGGTCAGCGACACCGACCGCGTGGACGTCAAGGCTGCCGACCGGGCCACCCGGATCATCGGCTTCGACGCCTCGCCCGAGCCCGTGGACAAGGGCGACCGGCTGCGGTTCAGCGGCAACCTGCAGGTCCAGGGCTGGGAAGGTCTGCCCGGCCAGCGGGTCGCCATCCAGTTCAAGCGCCACGGCTCCTCGCGCTGGGAGCACGTGACCAGCGACGTGACCAGCCGCGGCGGACGCTTCTGGGCCAGCGCCCGGGCGTACGAGTCCGGCTGGTGGCGGGCCGTGTACAACGGCGCCGCCGGCATCCAGGGCTCCGCCAGCGACGCCGACTGGGTCCGCGTCGAGCGGCCCACCCCGCCGCCGCCGGAGAAGGCCGACAGCAGGCTCATCAAGTTCAACGCCTACCCCGAGCCGGTCAAGCGCGGCAAGTACCTGCGCTTCAAGGGCAAGCTGCAGATCTTCGACGACGGCTGGGACGGCCACCGGGCGAAGATCCGGCTGTACTTCAAGCCCAAGGGCTCCAGCAAGTGGTACTACTACAAGGCCACCTGGTCGAACAGCAGTGGCAACATCTACACCAAGGTGAAGGCCTCGAAGTCGGGCACCTGGAGGTTCGTCTTCCAGGGTGACGCCGACGCCTACGGTGACACCAGCGGCAGCGACTACGTGCGCGTCAAGCGGTAACCACCGGCACGACCCTGGCGCGGGCCCCCTACCTCAAGGGGGCCCGCGCCTCGTTGTTCACAGCAGCCCGCGCTCCATCGCGGCGACCACCGCCGCCGCCCGCGTCTCCACGCCGAGCTTGGCGAAGACGTTCTTCAGGTGCGTCTTCACCGTCGTCTCGCTGATCAGCAGTGCCCTGGCGACCTCCTTGTTGCCCGCGCCCCTGGCGATCAGGCGCAGCACCTCCAGCTCTCGGGGGCTCGGGTCGCGTTGCCTGGGGCTCTTGCCCGCCATCAGGTGGCCGGCGATCGCCGGTGACAGCACCCTTCCGCCTTCGGCGGCCGTGCGTACCGCGCGGTGCAGATCCTCACGCGGGGTGTCCTTCAGCAGATAGCCCGCCACCCCCTCGGCCAGCGCGCGCCCGACGTCGCCGTCGGTGTCGTAGGTGGTCAGCACGATCACCTTCGTCCCGGGGTGCGCCGCGTGCAGGCGGCGGATCGCGCCGACGCCGTCCAGGTTCGGCATCCGCAGGTCCATGAGCACCACGTCCGGCTCGGTACTCGCGGCCAGTGCCAGCGCCTCCCTGCCGTCGGCCGCCGCGGCGACCACGGTGATGTCGGGCAGCCCGTCGAACATGCCGCGCAGGCCGTCCCGCACCACGGGATGGTCGTCGACGATCATCAGGCGTACGGGATGCTCACGCACAGCGCCGTCCCCTCTCCCGGCGCCGACTCCACCGTCACCGTCCCCCCGACCGCCGCCGCCCGCTCCCGCATGGCCGCCAGCCCATAACCCCCGCTCGCGTTCCCGACCGTGCCCGAGCCCCCGCTCGTGCCCGCGCGGCTGTCCGTGCCGGTGTCTGCGCCTGCGCCTGCGTCTGTGCCTGCGTCTGTGCCTGTGTCGAAGCCGGTGCCATCGTCGAGCAGGTCCAGCGTCACCTCGTTCTCCATGTACGACAGCGTGATGGCCACCCGCCGCGCCCCCGCGTGCTTGGCGGCGTTGGCCAGTCCCTCCTGCGCGGCGCGCAACAGCGTCGCCTCCACCTCCGGCTCCAGCGGGCGGCGCGTCCCGTCCACCGAGACCGTGGCCGGCACCCCGCTGGCCGACGACCAGCGCGCCGCCACGTCGCCGAGGGCGAGGTCGATCCTGGCCCGGTTCAGCGGCTCGGGCCGGAGCGCGTCCACCGAGCGCCGCGCCTCGCCGAGGTTCTCGCGGGCCAGCCGCTTGGCGACGGCGATGCGCTGCCGTACGGCGGGCAGGTCGTCGTCCGCCTGCTCCGCCGCCTCCAGTTGGGTGATGATCCCGCTGAACCCCTGTGCCAGCGTGTCGTGGATCTCCCTGGCCAGCCGGGCCCGCTCCCGCAGCACCCCGACCTCGCCGGCCCTGACCAGGTGCTGGGCGAACAGGCCCATGATCGTGACCAGTCCGGCGTTGGCCAGCAGCCCGCCGAGCACGCCCGGGTTCACGGCCAGTTCGGCCGCCCGGCCGGTGCCCAGGAACGTGGTCAGCACCAGCGCCACCGCTCCGGCGTAGCCCCACCGGCCGGGCAGCATCACGTACGGCAGCGGGCACATGCCGAACTGGACCAGCTCGAACACGGGCTCCCGCCGTACCAGCAGGAAGAGGAGCACCAGCAGGACCGTGAAGTGCACCGCCATCGGGTAGAGGCGTTCCAGGTCCTCGCTCCTGCGCACGACGAAGAGCCAGTAGTAGACGCCCATCCCCGCGGCCAGCCCCAGGGTCAGCGGACGGCCGCCGCCGGTGCCCATGAGCGCGACCACCGCCGTGGGGAAGGTCAGGCAGGCGTAGAAGAGCAGGTGAAAGGCTTGGAGCCAGCGGCTCATTCCCACCGGAAGGTCAACGCGGCTATCGCCGTACATAGGATGATTATCCCCGTGAGCAGCAGCAACGGCAGCGCGGCCGGAGTGCCGAACCAGCCATCGCGCAACGCCGTCACCGCCTGGGTGAGCGGCAGATAGTCGCCGATCTTGAGCAACATGTCCGGCAGGCCCTCGCGCGGGATCGCCGCCCCGGCCAGGAAGATCATCGGGAACATGACGGTGAGCCCGAGCAGATCCGCCGTCCGCGCCCGTGGTGCCACCGCCGCGATCACGAACCCGATCGCGCACGTCATCAGCGCGCTGAGCAGGAACGCCAGGACCAGCGGCAGCGGGTGTGCGGGCGGCGCCACCCCGAAGACCGCCATGCCCGTCACGACCACCACCAGCGACCCGCCCAGCCCCATCACCATCTGGGCCGCGACCTGCGCGCCCAGCAGCATGACCGGCGAGATCGGCGTGACCGCCAGCCGCCGCAGCACCTTCCGCTCCCGGTAGGTGGCCACGATGCCCGGCAGCGCCGCGATGCCGCCGATCGCCAGGATCATCGCCATGTAGCTCGGCAGGAAGACTTCCAGGCGGTCGCTGCCGCTGTTCAGCACCAGCAGCATGAGAGGGAAGGCGACCATGAAGAACAGGCTGCCCGGATCCCGGCCCAGCAGCCTCAGCTCGTTGGCAGAAAGCTGAACGAACGCCCTCACAGCGCACCTCCCAGCGACTCCGCATCCACGCGCGCCCTCACAGCACACCTCCCAGCGACTCCGCATCCACGCGCGCCCTCACAGCACACCTATCAGCGACTCCACGCCCACGCGCCCTCACAGCACGCCCTCCAGCGACTCCGCGCCCACGCGCGACATGAGCTCGGCCGGGCTTCCGACATCCGCGATCCGGCCCTCGCGGAAGACCGCCACCCGGTCGCAGAGTTCCTCCGCCTCGTCCATGAAGTGGCTGACCAGCACAATCGTCATGCCCGCCGCCTTGAGTCCCCTGACCAGTTCCCACGTCTCGCGCCTGGCCACGGGGTCCAGGGCCGTGGTCAGCTCGTCCAGCACCACCAGCTCGGGACTGCCCACCAGGGCGAGCGCCAGCAGGAGCCGCTGCCGCTGCCCGCCGGACAGGTCCCCGAACGCGCGCTTCCGCAGTGGTTCCAGCCCCCAGGTGTCCATGATCTGCCGGGGATCGGCCGGTCGCGCATAGAACGAGGCGAACAACCTGAGCGCCTCACCCACCTTGATCCGGTCGGGCAGCGCGCTGTCCTGGAGCTGCACCCCGACCTTCCTGGCCAGCTCCCTGCGCCGCGCCGGATCGATCCCCAGAACCCGGATGCTCCCCGCGTCCTGTTTGCGCAGCCCGACCAGGCACTCCACCGTGGTCGTCTTCCCCGCCCCGTTGCGCCCGATGACCCCGAACGTCTCACCCCTGGCGACCTCGAACGACACCCCGTCCACGGCTGTGACGCCGCCGTAGGATTTGCGCAGGTCGCGCACTGTTATCGCTGTCATACGCCCGATATTCGCGGCTGGACGCCCGCCCAGGTATCCCCCATCTCGACACCGGTCCTCCTCCAATCGGAGGAGCCCGGGCCAATGAAGCCCGGGCTCGGGGGGATCCGGCTAGTTCGGGTTCTTGGCACCCAGGCTGATCAGCATGGCCTTGATGTCGACCATATGACCCTCTACTCGCGTCATCCGCTCTTCCAACTGCTCGAACCGTTCGTCCACCTTGGCGAACCGTTCATCCACCTTTTCGAACCGCTCATTGATGCTCGTCTCGAGTGCTTCGAACCGTCGGTCGATGCCATCGAATCGTTGGTCGATGCCGTCGAACCGGAGGTCCATGGCGTCAAGCCGCTGGTCGATGCCATCGAATCGGAGGTCCATGGCATCGAGTCGGCGGTCGATGCCGTCGAATCTGGTGTCGACCGCATCGAACCGCCTCTCCATCGTCTGGAGGATGTTGCGGCTGGTCTCGTCGATACGGGTGTGAAGCCCGTCGAACCGGTCGGCGATGCTCAGCGAAGGCACGCCGCTGAATATAGCCCTTTCGATCGCAGTGACACGCCGCTCCAGAAGCGGAAGGTCGATCTCGCTGACATACACAGGCGTCTCCTTCGAAGGGAGGGGGGTTGAAGATGCCAGCGGGAAAGATACCCTCCGTCACCGACAGAACGCGCTGCGACACGAAAATCGGCATGGGCCGTTCAGTCAGCCCGGCGGAACTGGAGGACGCCCACCCCCAGCAACACCACTCCCAGCCCCGCCACGACCCCGATCTCCAGGATCACCGGCACCTGCCAGCCGAACCACTGCACCCCCGGGTTCAGCATCGCGTTCACCTGAGGCGGCACGGACAGATGGGAGAAGACGGCCTGCCGCATCGGGTCCACCGCGTACGTCATCGGGTTGACCACGGTCAGGATGTGCAGCCACGACGGCAGGTTGGCCAGCGGGAACATCGCCCCCGACAGGAACATCATCGGCATGATCGCCATCTGCATCAGCCCGAAGAACGTCTGCATGTTCTTCATCCGCGCCGCCAGCATCACCCCGAAGGCGGTGATCGTGAACGCCGCCAGGAACATCTCGGCCAGCAGCGTCAACATCAGCGTCCCCGAGTACGGCACGCCGACCAGCCCCGCCATCGCCAGGATCACCACGCCCTGCCCCGTGGCCACGATGGCGCCGCCGAGGCACTTCCCGAGCACGATGGCCCCACGTGACACGGGCGCGACGAGCATCTCGCGCAGGAACCCGAACTCGCGGTCCCACACGATCGACCCGGCCGAGAACATCCCGGTCATGATGACCGTCATCGAGATCATCCCGGGGTACATGAACGTGCGGTAGTCCACGCCGGGAATGCTGCCCTGCACCAGCGACCCGAGCCCGGTGCCCATGACGAACAGCCACAACACCGGCTGGAAGAACATGGACAGCATCCGCGTACGGTCGCTGAGGAAGCGCAGCATCTCCCGGTGGAGCACCACTTTGATCGCGCGAAGGTCGTGCCCGGCGCTCCGGGCCGGAACCACGACCGAGATGGCTTGCGTGGTCATCGGCGCACCATCGCTCTCATCCAGGCGTTCTTGTCGTCGGCCTCGGCGTCCCTGATGGTGGAGCCGGTGTAGGACATGAAGACGTCGTCGAGCGAGGGCCGTGACACGCTCACCGACCTGATGGACAGCCCGAGTCCGGCGAAGAGCCGGGGCACGAACTCCTCACCCGAGGCGACCGCGAACGTCACCGCCCCCTCGCGCACCGCCGCCTCGATCCCGAAGCGCTCGCGCAGCGCGGCGATGGCCCGTTCGTCGTCGCCGGTGTGGATCTGCACGCGGTCCTTGCCGACGCTGGCCTTGAGCGCCTCGGGGGAGTCGACGACGACGATCTCGCCGTGGTCGATGATGGCGATGCGGTCGCAGTACTCCGCCTCGTCCATGTAGTGCGTCGTCATGAAGATCGTGATGTCCTCGCTCAGACGCAGCTTGTTGATGTAGCCCCAGATCGCGGCCCTGGTCTGCGGGTCGAGGCCGACCGTCGGCTCGTCCAGGAACAGCACCCGCGGCGAGTGCAGCAGCCCGCGGGCGATCTCCAGGCGCCGCTTCATGCCGCCGGAGAACGTCATGACCTTGGCGTCCTTGCGGTCCCAGAGCGCGACCATCTCCATGACCTGGCGGATCCGGTCGCCGACGATGGGGCGCGGCACGCCGTACAGCTCGGCGTGAAAGCGGAGATTCTGCTCGGCGGACAGGTACCCGTCGAGGGTCGGGTCCTGGAACACCAGCCCGATGTTGCGCCGCACCTCGTCACGGGCGCGCACCACGTCGTGCCCGGCGACGCTGGCGCGGCCGCCCGTGGGGTTGACCAGCGTGCAGAGCATGCTGATCGTCGTGGTCTTTCCCGCTCCGTTCGGGCCGAGGAAGCCGAACACCTCTCCCGGCCGCACCTCGAAACTGACGCCTTTGACCGCGTCGACCTTCCCGTAGGTCTTTTTCAGATCTTGTACGGCTACCGCCGGAGTTAACGTCATCTAATCCTCCGCCAGGATCTGGAACACCGATTTGCGGGTCTGCCGGAGCAGCTTCTTGGCCTCGGCGACCTGCCGGTCGTTGGCCGTGTGGGTCAGATGGACGAACGCCTCCCCGAGCTGCCCCCACAGCAGCCGCAGCTCGTGCCGGTCCTCGGGCACCGTCCGCGCGACCTCGTCCCACGGCGCGCTGCCCGTCGCCAGACGCTCCGCCTCCTCGCGGCCCCGCTCGGTGAGCTGGAAGGTACGGCTGCCGCCCGACTCGCCCCCGCTGACCAGACCTTCGTCCTCGAGCTGCTGGAGCGCCGGATACACCGAACCGGGGCTGGGCCGCCAGACGCCGCGGCTGCGTTCGGCGATGTCCTGGATCATCTGGTACCCGTTGCGCGGCCCCTCGTGGATCAGCGCCAGCAGCGCCGCCCTGACATCGCCCCGCCGCACCCGCGGGGCCGTCGCGGGAATCGGCGGCCCCGTCGCATGGAACGGGGCCCCCGGCAGGCCGAACGGGGTGCCCGGGGGAACGATCACCTCGGGCCAGTCATCGGAATCACGCACGATGATCACCTTTCTACTATCGAGATGCCTCAAAGATATATCTAGATAATTGGCACTCGCAAGCAGTTAGTCCGATCGGCGGGGACCGCGGGGGATGGCGCCTCGGCGGGGAGAACCGGGGGCTGAGCGGCGATCCGGAAGGTGCCTCGCGGCCCGGCAGGGGAAGCCGCGCAAGAGGAAGCCGCGCAAGAGGTGGCGTCCAGGCGGCGAAGAGCGGCCCAGGGCGGCCAAGGGCGGCGCGGCATCCGGGTGGCGAGGAGTCCGGGCAGGGAGAGGCGTCCGGGCGGCGACCCGCGGCGGGGCATCGCTCGGCGGGGTGCTCCCGGCGAAGGCAGTGCGGAGCGGCGCTTGGTGGCGGAATGGGGGCAGGCCGACGGGAGCGGCGGCCCACGACGGTGGGTGAGGAGGCGGGGTGGTGGTTAGGGGATGTTAACCAGGGCGGTGTGGGCGAGCTCGTACAGCAACTTGGCGGTGTCCTCGGCGGGGAGGTCGCCGGCGCTGTGGGGGGTCGAGTTGAGCAGGCCGAAGACGGCGTGCGTGGCCGCGCGCAGCACGGCGGCGGGCCGGCCGGGCCGCAGTTCGGTCAGGACCGTGACCCATTCCTCCACGTACAGCCGCTGCAACCGCCGGATCTGCCGCCGCTGCGGCTCGGGCACGTTGCCCAGCTCCCGGTCGTGCACCGTGATCAGGTACGGCTCCCGCAGCGCGAAGGCGATGTGCCCCCGCAGCAGCGCCGACAGCGCCTCCTCCGGGGTGGGTGCGGCGGTGACCAGGTCGCCTGCCCCGCTGTGCAGCCGGGAGCTGATGCCCAGCAGCATCTCGGCCAGCAGCGCCTCCTTGCCGCTGAAATGCTTGTACAGGGCCGGCCCCGACACTCCCACCGCCGCCCCGAGCTCCTCGATCGAGACCCCGTGGAAGCCGCGTTCGGCGAAGAGCCGGGCGGCGGCGTCGAGGATTTCGGCGCGTCTGGCCCCTCGGCTGCGGGTAGGAGTGCTCATGTCTCACATTCTAGACATAGACGTTAATGATGACTAACCTTTCCAGCATGACTCACTGGCCGGTGCTGAAAACGGTCGCCGACCTCGGGGGCGAGCCTTTCAAGGCCAACGCCGAGCTCAACGAGCGACTCGCCGCCGAGTTGCGCGACAGGCTCGCCCGCGCCGCACTCGGCGGACCGGAGCGCTCGCGGCAACGCCACGTCGAGCGCGGCAAGCTGCTGCCGCGCGACCGCGTGGACGGGCTGCTCGACCCGGGTTCGCGCTTCCTGGAGCTGTCGCCGCTGGCGGCCAACGGGCTCTACGACGACCAGGCGCCCGCCGCCGGCATCATCACCGGCATCGGCAGGGTCTCGGGCCGCGAATGCGTGATCGTCGCCAACGACGCGACGGTCAAGGGCGGCACCTACTACCCGATGACCGTCAAGAAGCACCTCCGCGCCCAGGAGGTGGCACTCCACAACAACCTCCCCTGCATCTACCTGGTCGACTCGGGCGGCGCCTTCCTCCCCAAACAGGACGAGGTCTTCCCCGACCGCGAGCACTTCGGCCGCATCTTCTACAACCAGGCCACGATGTCCGCGCGCGGCATCCCGCAGATCGCCGCGGTCCTCGGATCCTGTACGGCCGGCGGCGCCTACGTCCCCGCCATGAGCGACGAGGCCGTCATCGTCCGCAACCAGGGCACGATCTTCCTGGGCGGCCCGCCGCTGGTGAAGGCGGCCACCGGCGAGGAGGTCACGGCCGAGGAACTGGGCGGCGGCGACCTGCACGCGCGCGTCAGCGGCGTCACCGACCACCTGGCCGAGGACGACGCCCACGCGCTGGCCATCGTCAGGGACATCGTCGCCACGCTGGCGCCCCGGCCGCCACGCCCCTGGGCGAGCGCCGAGCCGGAGGAGCCGCTGCTCGACCCGCGCGACCTCTACGGCATCGTGCCCGCGGACACGCGGCAGCCGTACGACGTGCGCGAGGTCATCGGGCGGATCGTGGACGGCTCGCGCTTCCAGGAGTTCAAGGCGGAGTACGGGCACACGCTGGTCACCGGGTTCGCCCACATCCACGGGCATCCGGTCGGGATCGTCGCCAACAACGGCATCCTGTTCAGCGAGTCGGCGCTGAAGGGCGCACACTTCATCGAACTGTGCGACCGGCGGCAGGTGCCGCTGGTGTTCCTGCAGAACATCAGCGGGTTCATGGTCGGCAAGGCGTACGAGGCGGGCGGAATCGCCAAGCACGGCGCGAAGATGGTCACGGCGGTCTCGTGCGCGCGGGTGCCGAAGCTCACGGTGATCGTCGGCGGCTCGTTCGGCGCGGGGAACTACGCGATGGCGGGACGGGCGTACTCGCCGCGGTTCCTGTGGATGTGGCCGAACGCCCGCATCTCGGTCATGGGCGGCGAGCAGGCGGCCAACGTGCTCACGACCGTGGGCAACGCCGACGCCGACGCCATCCGCGCGCAGTACGAACACCAGGGCAACCCCTACTACTCCACCGCCAGGCTCTGGGACGACGGCGTGATCGACCCGGCCGACACCCGCACCGTCCTGGGGCTGGCGTTGTCGGCGGCGGCCAACGCGCCGCTCGAACCCATCGGCTACGGCGTCTTCAGGATGTGACGATGTTCTCCACCGTTCTGATCGCCAACCGCGGCGAGATCGCCGTCCGGATCATCCGGACGTTGCGCGCTATGGGCGTCACGAGCGTGGCCGTCTACACCGAGGCCGACGCCGGCGCCCTGCACGTCCGCGAGGCGGACCAAGCCCATCAGGTCCCGAAATATCTGGATATGGGGGCGATCGTCGCGGCAGCCCATGCCTCCGGCGCGCAAGCCGTACACCCGGGCTATGGGTTTCTCGCGGAGAACGCGCGGTTCGCCACCCTCTGCGCCCAGGAGGGGCTGGTCTTCATCGGCCCGCCCGCCGGAGCCATCGAGGCCATGGGCGACAAGATCCGCGCCAAGGCCACGGTCGCCGCGGCCGGGGTGCCCGTGGTGCCGGGCGGCGCCGAACCCGCCGACGACCTCGCGACCTGGGACGCCTTCCCCGCGCTGATCAAGCCCTCGGCCGGCGGCGGCGGCAAGGGCATGGTGCTCGTCCGCGACGCCGCCGAACTGCCCGAGGCGCTGGAGTCGGCCCGCCGCACCGCGGTCAACGCCTTCGGCGACGGCACCCTGCTCATCGAGCGCTTCATCGAGAACCCGAGGCACATCGAGATCCAGGTGCTCGCCGACACCCACGGCGCCGTCGTCCACCTGGGCGAGCGCGAGTGCAGCCTCCAGCGCAGGCACCAGAAGATCATCGAAGAGGCGCCCTCGCCGTTCGTCACCCCCCAGACGCGCGCCGCGATGGGCGCCGCCGCGGTCGAGGCGGCCCGCTCGGTCGGCTACACCGGCGCGGGCACGGTCGAGTTCATCGTCGACGGCACCACCGGCGACTACCACTTCATGGAGATGAACACCCGTCTCCAGGTCGAACACCCCGTCACCGAGCTGGTCACGGGCCTGGACCTCGTGGAGCTCCAGGTGCGGGTGGCCGCGGGCGAGCCGCTGCCGCTCACCCAGGACGGGGTACGGCTGCGCGGCCACGCCGTCGAGGCCCGCGTGTACGCCGAGGACCCGGCCAGAGGTTTCCTGCCGACCGGCGGCCGGGTGCTCGCGCTGGAGGAGCCGGCCGGCGTGCGGGTCGACTCCTCGCTGGCGGCGGGCACGGTCGTCGGCAGCGACTTCGACCCGATGCTGTCCAAGGTCGTGGCCTGGGCGCACACCAGGCAGGACGCGTTCAGGGCGCTCGACCGGGCGCTCGGCAGCACGGCGGTGCTGGGCGTGACGACCAACGTCCCGTTCCTGCGGGCGCTGCTGACCAGGCCCGAGGTGCTGGCCGGGGAGCTGGACACCGGGCTCGTGGAGCGTGTCCTGCCCGACCTGGACCTGTCCGCGCAGGCCCCGGCCGACGTGCTGGCCGCGGCGGCGCTGATCTTCCACGGCGCGCCGGCCGGGCGCGACCCGTGGGACGTGGCCGACGGCTGGCGGGTGGGCGAGCGGGCCTGGACGAACCTGCGGCTGGAGTCCCGCGACGGCGTCCACGACGTGGCGATCCGCGGCCTGCCGGACACCGCCGCCGAAATCCGGCTGCCCGCGACCGCGGACGAGATCCAGCCGCCCGAAAGCGGGGGTGCCGTACCGGCGAAGGTGCGGGTCGAGGGGGGCAGGGCCGTGCTGACGCTCGGCGGGCGCGTCACCACCTTCGCCGTCGCCCGCGACGGCGAGACCGTGTGGATCGGACGCGACGGCGGCGCGTGGGCGCTGACCAGGCACCGCATCGGCGACCCCGGCGACCGTCCCGGCGCGGCGGGCGGCGGCGACGGCGTCGTGCGCAGCCCGATGCCGGGCACGGTCCTGCTGGTCAAGGCGGCCGTCGGCGACCGGGTCGGTAAGGACCAGCCGCTGGTCGTCGTGGAGGCGATGAAGATGGAGCACACCGTCACCGCGCCGGTCGACGGCGTGGTGCGCGAGCTCCCGGTACGCGCGGGCCAGTCCGTGGACATGGACGCCGTCCTGGCCGTGGTGGAGGCATGATGCACAAGCTCGACGGCCTGCCGGAGCGGGTCACCGTCTACGAGGTGGGCCCGCGCGACGGCCTGCAGAACGAGAAGGCGATCGTCCCGGTCGAGGTCAAGGCCGAGTTCATCGAACGGCTGGCCGCCGCCGGCCACACGGTGATCGAGACGACCAGCTTCGTCCATCCCACGTGGGTGCCCCAGCTCGCCGACTCCGGCGAACTGCTGGCCACGCTGAAGCGCCGGCCCGGCATCCGCTACCCGGTGCTGGTGCCGAACCCGAAGGGGCTGGAACGGGCCCTGGACAGCGGCGTCGAGGAGATCGCCGTCTTCGCCAGCGCCACCGAGACCTTCGCCAACCGCAACCTCAACCGCGGCCTGGAGTCGCAGTTCGAGATGTTCGAGCCGGTGATCGCCGGGGCGCTGGAACACGGGCTCAAGGTGCGGGCGTACGTCTCCATGGTGTTCGGCGACCCCTGGGAGGGCCCGACTCCGATCGAGCAGGTCGTACGCGTCGGCACGCGGCTGCTCGACCTCGGCTGCCACGAACTGTCGCTGGGCGACACCATCGGCGTCGGCACCCCGGGCCACGCCACCGCGCTCATCGAGGCGTTCGGCTCGCCGGAACGGCTGGCCGTCCACTTCCACGACACCTACGGCCAGGCGCTGGCCAACACGATGGCCGCGCTCAGGGCGGGCGTCACCGTGGTCGACGCCTCGACCGGAGGCATCGGCGGCTGCCCGTTCGCCGGATCGGCCACGGGCAACCTCGCCACCGAGGACCTGGTCTGGATGCTGAACGGCCTGGGCATCGAGACCGGGCTCGACCTGGACGAGCTGGTCGCCACGAGCGTCTGGCTCGCCGGGAAGCTGGGCCGGCCGAGCCCGTCCCGCGTCGTCCAAGCACTCTCCCCAAAGGACTAGACATGCTCAACGACGAGTATTCAGAGCTGCGCAAGACCGTCGAGGCGTTCGCCCGCGAGGTCGTGGCGCCGGTGATCGGCGACTACTACGAGCGCGAGGAGTTCCCGTACGACATCGTCCGGCAGATGGGCGCGATGGGCCTGTTCGGCCTGCCGCTGCCGGAGGAGTACGGCGGCATGGGCGGCGACTACTTCGCGCTGTGCCTGGCCCTGGAGGAGCTGGCCCGGGTGGACTCCAGCGTGTCGATCACGCTGGAGGCCGCGGTCTCGCTGGGCGCGATGCCGATCTACCGCTTCGGTACGGCGGAGCAGAAGGCGACCTGGCTGCCCAAGCTGGCCACCGGCGAGACGCTGGGCGCGTTCGGCCTGACCGAGCCGGGCGGCGGCTCCGACGTGCCGGGCGGCATGCGGACCACGGCCGTCCTGGACGGCGGCGAATGGGTGATCAATGGGACCAAGGCGTTCATCACCAACTCGGGCACCGACATCACCGGCGTCGTCGGCGTGGCGGCGATCACCGGGGAGCGGGACGGCAGGAAAGAGATCTCCACGATCCTGGTCCCGTCGGGCACGCCCGGCTTCACCGTCTCGAAGAAGTACTCCAAGGTCGGCTGGAACGCCTCCGACACCCGCGAGCTGTCCTTCACCGACTGCCGGGTCCCGGCGGAGAACCTGCTGGGCGAGCGCGGCCGTGGTTACGCCCAGTTCCTGCAGACCCTGGACGAGGGCCGTATCGCCATCGCCGCCCTCAGCGTCGGCCTGGCCCAAGGATGCGTGGACGAGTGCCTGCGCTACGTCCGCGAACGGCAGGCGTTCGGCCACCCGATCGGCCACTACCAGGCCATCCAGTTCAAGATCGCCGACATGGAGGCGCGGACCCACACCGCCCGCCTGGCCTACTACCACGCGGCGGAGAAGATGCTGGCCGGCCAGCCGTTCAAGAAGGAGGCGGCGATCGCCAAGCTGGTCTCCTCCAACGCCGCCATGGACAACTCCCGCGAGGCCACCCAGGTCTTCGGCGGCTACGGCTTCATGAACGAGTTCCCGGTCGGCCGCTTCTACCGCGACGCCAAGATCCTGGAGATCGGCGAGGGCACCAGCGAGGTCCAGCGCATGCTGATCGCCCGCCAGCTCGGCCTGTCCGATCTCTGACGCTGGGTAGTGGTGTAGAGCACCCTGCGTTCGCTATTCTCCCTGCCTTGACCACAATTCGTGATTGTCCGGTTGCGGAGCCATAAATCGGCATCGGTGAAGTAGGGTGCGCAGGGTGACATCTGACGATCTTGTAATCAGGCGGGCCGAGAAGGGCGACGCGGACGAGATCTTCGCGCTGGCCCGCGAGTTCGGGATGACATTCCGCCCGGAGCGCGAGGCGTTCGACGTGGCCCTGCCGCAGTTGCTGCGCAACGAGGACGCGCTGCTCCTCGCGGCGGTGGTCGGCGGGCGGGTCCACGGCTACCTGCTCGGCTTCGTCCATCTCACGCTCTTCGCGAACGGGCCGGTGGCCTGGGTCGAGGAGGCGATGGTCCAGACCGGCTCGCGGCGGCAGGGCATCGGGCGCTCGCTGCTGGAGGATTTCGAGCGCTGGGCGCGCGAACGCCAGGCGGGATACGTGGCCATGGCGACACGCCGGGCCCCCGAGTTCTACTCCGCTCTGGGCTACGAGGAGTCGGCGACCTTCTTTCGCAAGGTCCTTCGATAACCGTTCTGTCCTAGTCAGATGGCATCCTATGGGGCGTGAGCATCCATACGGTGAGCCCTCGGTTCGTCGGGCGCGCGACTGAACTCGGCGCGCTCGGTCGCGCGCTGGACCGCGCCCGGTCCGGGTCGGCCTCGACCGTGCTGGTCGGCGGTGAGGCGGGCGTCGGCAAGACGCGGCTGATCAAGGAGTTCGCCGAGCGTGTCGGCGACGCGCGCGAGCTGGTCGGCCACTGCCTGGAGCTGGGCACGGACGGCCTGCCGTTCGCGCCGTTCACCGCGGTCCTGCGCCGACTGGTGCGTGACATCGGCCACGAGGGCGTGGCCGCGCTGGTCCCCGGCGGCAACACGCGCGGCCTGGCCCGCCTGCTGCCCGACTTCGGCGAGCCCGAGGGCGACGGCGCCGAGGCGCGCGCCCGGCTGTTCGAGCTGGTGCTGGGCCTGCTGGAGCACCTGGCCGAGCAGCGGCCGGTGCTCATGGTCATCGAGGACGCCCACTGGGCCGACCGCTCCACCCGCGACCTGCTCTCCTTCCTCGTGCGCTACCAGCGCACCGACGTCCCGCTGCTCATCGTGGTGACCTACCGCACCGACGAGCTGCACCGCACCCATCCGCTACGCCCGCTGCTGGCCGAGCTGGGCCGCGTCGACTGGGTCACCAGGATCGAGCTGGGCCGGCTGACCCGCAAGGAGGTCGTCGCCCAGGCCGCCAGCATCCTGGAGCACGAGCCGTCGCCGGTCGCCGTGGACGAGATCTACGCGCGCAGCGAGGGCAACCCGCTGTTCGTGGAGGCGCTGCTGAGCGAGGGCGGCGGCGGTGACAGCCTGCCCGAGTCGCTGCGCGACCTGCTGCTGGCCAGCGTCGAACGGCTGCCGGAGGAGACCCAGGAGCTCATGCGGGTGGCCAGCGCCGGCGGCCAGCGCATCGAGCACGAACTGCTGCTCGCGGTGACCGGCCTCGACGACGCCGCCCTGTCGCGCGCCCTGCGCCCGGCGGTCGCCGGCAACGTGCTGGTCGTGGACGGCGAGGGCTACGCCTTCCGGCACGCGCTGATCCGCGAGGCGCTCCACGACGACCTGCTGCCCGGCGAGCACTCCCGGCTGCACACCCGCTTCGCCGAGGCGCTCGAACGCGACCTGGCGATCCTGCCCGCGCCGCGCGGCGCGATCGAGCTGGCCCACCACTGGCACGCCGCGCACGACGCCCTGTGGGGGCTGGTCAGCGCGTGGAAGGCGGCCGCCGCCGCACGCAAGTCCGCCGCCTACGACGAGCAGTTGCGCATGCTGTCGCGCGTGCTCGAACTGTGGTCGAAGGTCCCCGACGCCGCCGAGCGCATCGGGGCCGACCGCGTCCAGGTGCTGCGTGCCGCCGCCGCGGTGGCCTTCAACGCGGGCGAGTTCGACCGCGGCATCTCGCTGGCCAGCGCCGCCCTGGAGGAGGTCGACCCGGTCGCCGACCCGGTGCGCACCGCGCTGCTGCTGAGGCTGCGCGGGCTGCTCCGCTACGACCTGGGCCGCCAGGGTCACCTGGAGGATCTGGAGGAGGCGGCCAAGCTGGTGCCCGCCGACCCGCCCACCAAGCTGCGCGCCCAGATCGCCGAGTCGCTGGCCCGCATGTGCCACACGCGCGAGCGCTGGCCCGACAAGATCGCCTACGCCGAGGAGGCGGTGCGCATCGCCCGCGCCGCGGGTGACGGCGCCACCGAGGCCCACGCGCTGACGACGCTGGCCTGGGGCAAGTTCACGTTCGGCGACGTCGAGGCCGGGCTGGTGAAGTTCGCCGAGGCCCGCGAGATCGCCATGGCCGACAAGGCCTACAACGCGCTGATGCGCACCGCGATCTCCGAGTCCGACCGGCTGGAGGGCGCCGGCTGGCACGAGGAGGCGGTCAAGGTGGCCCGCCGCGGCATCGCCGACGCCGAGGAGTACGGCCTGGCCCGCACCTCGGGCACGTTCCTGGCCATCAACCTGGCCGAGCCGCTGGTCTCGCTGGGCCGCTGGGACGAGGCGCTCGAGGTCATCGAACACGCGCTGGACCTGGCGCCACCCGCGCCGTACCGGGCGAGCCTGCAGGGGTTCGTCGGCGACATCGCGCTGTGGCGGGGCGACCTCGACAAGGCCGAGGCGATGTTCGCGGCGCAGCAGAGCGTGATCAAGCGCGGTACCTACCGTGACCAGCACATGCTGCCCGTCGCCGCCCGCGAGATCGACCTGCTGACCGCCAGGGGGCGACTGGAGGAGGCGGCGCAGGCGGCCATGCGCACGCTGCGCGAGCAGGACCTGGCCGCCAGCCCGCGCTACTCCTGGCCGGTGCTCGTCCTGTGCGCCCTGCTGGGCGGGGCGGTGCTGGAGGAGGCCAGGGCGCAGGCGCAGTGGATGGCGGCCGAGGGCGTGCTGCAGGAGGCGGAGCGGCTGACGTTCAACGCGGTCGCTGCCGGTGACCAGGACTCCTGGGACACCGCGGCCCAGGCTTGGGCGGGGTTGCGGCAGCCGTACCAGGAGGCCAGGGCGCTGGCGGCGGCGGCCAGGGCCGCGCAGGCGGCGGGCGCGCGCAAGGACGCGGCCGAGCGGGTGACCAGGGCGCGCGAGCTTGCCGAGCGGCTGGGCGCGCGGCCGCTGCTGGAGGAGCTCGACTCGTTCGCGCGGCGGGCGCGGATCGCGGTGGCCGACGAGCCGGAGCCGCAGGGGCCGCAGTTCGGGCTGACCGCGCGGGAGCTGGAGGTGCTGCGGCTGCTCACCGACGGCAAGAGCAACCGGGAGATCGGCGCCGAACTGTTCATCTCGGTCAAGACCGTCAGCGTGCACGTCTCGAACATCCTGAGCAAGCTCGGCGTCTCCTCCCGAGGGGAGGCGGCGGCCACCGCGCACCGCACCGGCGTGTTCGAGGACTCAGCCGGTTAGCTGGGCCTCCAGGCGGTAGCCGTCGACGGTCACGTACACCTGGTCGCCGGGGCGCGCGTTGAGCCGCATGAGCACCGGCTGCAGCGAGTCGAACACCGGCTGGTGCCCCTGCCACACCAGCACGATCGCGTTGTCGCCGGGGCCGGTGACCGACAGCAGCGTGCCTGGACGCATGCCGAGCTGGGCCGCGTACCCCTCCGGCACCGGCACCGGGCCGCCGCGCAGGTGCTCGGGCGTGACCTCGATGCGCTGCCAGCGACGCGGGTCGGAGGTGGGGCTCGGCGGCGGGGGTGGCGGCGTCGCGGGCGTGCCGGCCAGCATGGGCGAGCGTCCGCCCGACAGCGCCGACAGCGTCGCGAGCGCCGCCGTGGGGTCGATGTTCCCGGCGGGCGCGGCCGGGATCGGCGTGCCGCCCCGGTGATGGTGCCCGTTCGCTCCAGGGGTACGGCGGGGCAGCGGCTGCTGCGGCGCCGGCTCGGCGGTGGGAGCCGGGGCGCGAGGCGCCTCGGGAGGCAGGGCGTCCAGCCACGCCTGGGCGGAGTGGCGGCGGATGCCGAGCTGTTCGAGCAGCTCGTGGCGGTCGGCGTCGTTGGGCGCCGTGGCCAGGAGCTGGCGGGTGCGGTTCTGCAGGCCGTGAATGTCGCCCACGACCAGCCAGCCGTCCTGCAGGCGGCGGTCGGGCATGAGCGTGACCAGCACGCGCCAGAGCGGGCTGCGCAGCGACGGGACCACCACCGGGTGGGCCGGGTCGGCGCCGATCAACTGCTCCTGAGTGGCGGCGGCGCCCAGCCACTCGGTCAGGCGGAACATGTGCCCGGTCACCGGCGCCGACTCCGACGAACGCAGCCAGTTCAGGACACGTTCCTCGGCCATGCGCTGGGCCTGGGACAGGACATCGCGCTCGACGAGCATCTTGTGGGCCAGCGTGCGGAGGCTGACCGGGTCCTCGGCGAACAGGCGGTGGGTGGCCACGGCCAGCTCCAGCCGGTCCATGCCGCGGAACAGCCCGTCCACCACGCGGACCATGGCGTGGTCGGTCTCGGAGGGTTCCGGGGTGGGGCTCGGAAGCGGCGCGCCGGGCACCCGCTGGGGCAGGGAGTCCGCGGCGGGATGCCCACCGGGGAAACTCGCCCCGCCCTGCCCGGGGGCCTGTCCGGCGCCCTGCCCGGGTGTCTGTCCGGCGCCCTGCCCGGGTGTCTGTCCAGCGCCCTGCCCGGGGGTCTGTCCAGGGGCGGCTTGGCCAGGGGCAACTTGTCCAGGGGCTTGTCCGGCGGCGGCTTGGCCGGGGGCCGGGATGCCCTGGCTGGGGGAGGCGGTGCCTTGGCCCGCGCCGGTCTGGCCAGGGACGCCCGGGCCTTGGCCGGGGGCGTTCGCGCCGGAGTGGCCCGTGCTGCCGGGCTGGCCCGCGCTGGCGGGATGGCTCGCGTTGCCGGGGTGGCCCGCGCTCTGGCCGCCGGCTGGTGCCCGGCCGGGCACGACGCCTCCGGGTGCTCCCGGCACCGATGGAGCTCCGGGGGCATGTGTGCTGCCGACCGGGCGGGTCGGGCCGTCGGCGGGCGCCTGCGCGGCGGAGGCGGCCTGCGTGCCGGGAGTGGCGCGGCCAGGAACGCCGGGCTGGCCCGAAACCGGTTGGGCCGCGCCAGGATTGGCCGCGTTCGGCTGAGCCGTGCCAGGGTTGGCCGCGCTCGGTTGGGCCGCGCCTGGTTGGGCTGCCGCCGGCTGGGCGGGCGTTCCCGGGCGGGACGGCAGCGCGCCGGGCTGCACGGGCGCGGCGCCCGGAGCCGAAGGAGCGGCGCTGGGGTGGACCGGTGCCGTGCCCGCGTGAGAAGGCGCGGCGCCGGGCTGAGCCGAGCCCGGCTGGGTGGTCCTCGGCTGGGCCACGCCCGGCCGGGAAGGGGCACCGGGGGCGGGCTGGGCGCCGGGAGCGGGCTGGGCCTGGTGGGCGCCGGAGGTGGGCTGCGGAGAGAAGGCGCCGGTCTGCGTGGGGAATGGGCCGGTCTGGGTGGGGAGGGGGCCCGTTTGGGTCGGGAGGGGGCCGGTCTGGGTGGGGAGGGGGCCGGTTTGGGGGGAGGGGGCTTGGATGGGGATCTGGGCGAGGATTTCGCGGAAGACCGAGCCGATCACCGCCTCCCCGGGCGCGCCGGTCCCGGTCAGGTCGCCGGGACACAGGCGGCGCAGCCGGTGCCAGCCGCCCAGTCCGTTGATCGCCGAGCGCGTCGGTTCCGGCCAGCCCGGCAGCGTCGGGTCCACGTGGTGGACGGTCAGCGCGGGCAGGACGTCGGCGAGGGACAGGTGGTCCCATCGCGCCGAGGCGAGGCGGGCCAGCCGCTCGCACACCCAGTCGAGGCCCGTCGCGCCGAGTGCCCGGGACAACGCCAGCGAACTCCACCACCCCGCCGGCAGCCGAGGATCGGACAGGATCTCCGCTACCTGCTGAGGACGGCTCCAGCGCAGGGCAGGGACCAGGTCGCTCAGGCAGATCGATGACTCGACGTCCATCGGCGGACCGTATCCTCCCCAGAGTGATGCATGTGGCTGGTGGTGCAGCCTACGCGGAAAGCTATCAATCGGTGTGAATAGGGTAAAGATGGTTCAACTGCAAACCGTACCTTGGACGGCCGCCCACTAGGGCCACACAATCGGCACCCGCACGGCATCCTGCCCGCAACGCAACCCCTTCGCCGGCCCCGGAAAGCCGTGCCGTCAGGTACCCGGCGGCGAACGCGTCGCCCGCTCCCGTCGAGTCCACCGCCTCGCTCGGCAGCGCCTCCGCCGCCGCCACGATCCGCCCGTCCCTGGCGGCGATCGCGCCGTCCGGGCCGAGTTTCACGACGGCGGCGCCGTACCTCTCGCTGAGCAGTTCGGCGGCGCGTTCGGGCGCGGCGGCGCCGGTGAGGAGCAGCGCCTCGTCGCGGTTGGGGATGACCAGGCCCGCGGGGGCGCTCTCGCGCAGGAACCGGTCAACGCCGAACGCGCGCAGCGGGCCGGTGGAGGCGGGGTCGATGCTGATCGAGACGCTTCGGGCGACTGCCTCCGCCATCACGTTCCGAGCAAGTTGGAGCCCCGGGTCCGCGAAGAAGGTGTATCCGGACAGATGGAGGTGGCGGATGCCGTCGAGCATCTCCGGGGACCAGTCGGCGGGGGAGATCCGGCCGCCGGCGCCGCGGTTGGTGAGCATGGACCGCTCGCCCGTACGGTCGACCATCGCGATGACCACCGCGGTGGGATGGTCGGCGTCGACCGACAGCAGCGGCCGCACGCCCGCCTTGACCAGCTCGGTCGTGTGCCATTCGCTGCTGTCGTAGCCGACGCGGCCCAGCAGCGCCGTCGGCGCGCCGAGGTAGGCGGCCCAGGAGGCGGTGTTCGCGCCGGAGCCACCGGGACGCAGCACGATGTCGGCCTCGGTGTCGGTACCGGTGGCGACCGGCGTGCCGTGCACGGCCACGACGTCGGTGACGACGTCGCCGACGACGAGCAGGCCCCCGGCCATGCCGCCGTCCATTACTGGGCCCAGGCGAGGGCGATGCGAGAGGCGAGGGCGACGTTGCCGCGGACGGCGGCCAGGTTGGCCTCCAGGGAGGCGCCGCCGGTGCCGCGCACGAGGTAGTCGAGGAGGAACGGGGTGATCGCCTGCCCGGTGACGCCCTCGCGGTCGGCGGCGGTCAGGGCCTCGTTCAGCACGCGGTCGTGCAGGGCCGGGTCGAGCTGCTGGTCCTCGGGCACCGGGTTGGCGACGATCAGCGCGGTCTCCGGGCCGCCGAAGGCGTCCTGGCCGCGCATGATGGCGGCGGCCTGCTCGGGGGCGTCGATGCGCCAGTCGATCGGCTCTCCGGAGGTGTGCAGGTAGAAGCCGGGGAAGCTGTCGGTGCGGTATCCGGCCACGGTGACGCCGCGCGTCTCCAGCCGCTGCAGCGTCGAGGGCACGTCGAGGATGGACTTCACGCCCGCGCACACGATGGTGATCCGGGTGCGGGCCAGGGTGTCGAGGTCGGCCGACTCGTCCTGCTCCACGGTCCAGCCGCGGTGGACGCCGCCGAGCCCGCCGGTGGCGAAGATCCGGATGCCCGCCCGCGCGGCCAGGAACGAGGTGGCCGAGACCGTGGTGGCGCCGCTGGCCTTGAGCGCGGCGGCCACGGGCAGGTCGCGCTGGCCGAGCTTGCGCAGCCCGGACTCGGTGGCGATGCGCTCCAGCTCGACCTCGTTCAGGCCGATCCTGGCCACGCCGTCCAGCACCGCGATCGTGGCGGGCACCGCGCCCGCGTCCCTGACGACCGCCTCCAGTTCTCTGGCCACCTCCAGGTTGCGGGGCTGGGGCAGGCCGTGCGAGATGATCGTGGACTCCAGCGCGACCACGGGAGCGCCGTTGGCCAGGGCCGCGGACACCTCGTCGGAGGGCTGGAGGATGGGGTCGGCGGTGGTGCGCATGATCGGGTACGTGCTCCTTGTGGGACCTTGTGCGTGGCACTCTTTGGAACGGTCTATTTCCTGATGTTGTTCCAAAGTGAGCACGTTACGGGCCTTATCAGGACGCGTCCACCCGAGATCACACCAGGAGCGCCACCCCGGCCAGCGAGAGGCCGGTGATCAGCGCCGTGGAGATCCCGCCCAGCAGTACGGCCCGCCCGCCCCTGGCCAGTTTCCGCACGTCGATGTTGGTGCCGAGGCCGAACAGCGCGGCGGCCAGGAGAACGCTGGTCACCGGGGTCACCGCCGAGGTCAGCGCCTCGGGCAGCACGCCGAGGCTGCGCACCACCACCATCGCCAGGAACCCGGCCACGAACAACGGCATGATCGGCGGCCGCTTACCCTGGCGGACGGGGACGCGGCAGGCTGAGGCGCGCAGGGTGGTGAAGGCGGCGATCGGGGCGAGCAGGACCACGCGCGCCAGCTTCGCCGTGATCGCCACGCCCAGCACCGCCGCGCCGGAGGCCGCGCCGATGGCCGCCACCTGGGCCACCTCGTGCACCGCCGCCCCCGCCCACACCCCGAGCTGGCGCCCGGTCAGTCCCAGCCAACCGGCCAGCAGGGGGAGGGCGACGATGGCGGCGGTGCCGTACACGGTGATGACGCCCAGGGCGGAGGCGACGTCGTCGTCGTCGGAGTCGGCGCTCTCATGCACGGCGGCTATGGCCGAGGCGCCGCAGATGCTCACGCCCGCGGCGATGAGCAGCGCCGTGCCGGGCGCGACCCGCAGCCACCGCCCGAGCGGCGGCGTCACCAGGAACGTGAGCCCGGTCGCCGCCGCCACGATCAGCAGCGTCGGACCGCCCAGAGTGAGCACCTGGGGCAGCGCGATCTGCAGGCCGAGCAGCACGATCGCGGTCCGCAGCACCCGCTTGGCGACGAACTGCAGCCCGGGGCGCAGCCGCTCGTGCAGCCAGCCGAGGTTGTGGAAGGCCGCCCCCGCCGTCACGGCGATGATCGCCGGGCTGAGCGCGGGCAGGAACCGGCTCACGACCAGCGCCATCGCGACCGCCGCCGCGGCCACGGCGATGCCGGGCAGATGCAGGCGGGGCCAGGCGCGCGTGACGGTGAGGGAGACCATGATCCGAGTCTCCGGCCGTCCGGAACCTCCCAGTAGACACGCATTGCCTGGCAGGTCATAGCCTGAGGCTATGAGTGCGCTGCCGGACCTCGACTCGCTGAAGCTCCTCGTCGACGTGGGCGAGCTCGGCAGCCTGGGCCGTGCCGCGCGCGCCGCGGGCATCGCCCAGCCGTCGGCCAGCAAGCGCATCGCCCAGCTCGAACGCCGCCTCGGGCTGCCGCTGCTGGAGCGCACGCCGCGGGGCTCGGCGCTGACCGCCGAGGGGAAGATGGTCGCCGGATGGGCCGCGCAGGTGCTGTCGGCGGCGCAGGAGCTGATGCGCGCGGCGGCGGCGGTGCGGCACAGCGAGGCGGCGCACCTGCGGGTGGCCTCGTCGATGACGGTGGCCGAGTATCTGGTGCCGCGGTGGCTGGGGGAGTTCCAGAACCGCGAGCCCGACGTGCAGGTGGGGCTGGACGTGGTGAACTCCGCCGAGGTGGCCGCGCTGGTGCTGGCGGGCGCGGACGGGACGCCGCGGTCGGTCGAGCTGGGGTTCGTGGAGGGGCCGACCGTGCCCGACGGGCTGGACTCGCGCGTGGTCGGCACCGACCGGCTGGTGGTCGTGGTGGCGCCGGGGCATCCGTGGGCGCGCCGCCGTACCGTGCTGCGGGGGGCGGAACTGGCCGCGACGCCGCTGGTGGTGCGCGAGCCGGGCTCGGGCACGCGCGAGACGCTCGACCTGGCCTTCCGCGACCTGCATCAGGCGAGTCCGCGGCTGGAGCTGGGGTCGAACTCTGCGGTGAAGGGCGCGGCCTCGGCGGGCGCGGCGCCCGCCGTGCTGAGCGGGTACGCGGTGGAGGCCGACCTGGCGACCGGGCGGCTGGTCGAGGTGCCGCTCGCGGGCCTGAACCTGGTCCGCAGCCTGCGCGCCGTCTGGCGCCGCGGCCGCACCCTCCCCCCTCCCGCCGCCACGCTTCTCTCCATCGCCAGCCGTCCGTAGCGTCCTCGATCACAAGCTCCCCATCCCTTACGGCCAAGCCGCCCCCACCCCACCCACCGACGCGGGCCGGCGCCGATCGGGGGGATCGCTTCTCACGTCGGACACATGTCCCGCCGCAACGGCGCCCGTTAGGCAGCCAAGTGGCCTTTTATATCCGATTAAATGGGGAATTGCGGAATGAGTAAGGGGATTATCGCCTGGCTGGCCGGATAAGCGGGTGTCATATTGAAGGACCCAGGCGTCCAGTGAAAGGCCCCCCAAATGCCTGCGTTGCACGGTGAGACCTCGCGGCCCGGCGAAGCCGCGGTCAAAGGCACCAGTAAGAGCGGTCCCGGAATTCACGGCATCAGCCAGGAATTCGACGGTGTTCACGCCACCACCAATTCTCCGCAGAACGCGGCCATCGCCGGATACAACCTCAATGCCGAAGGGACCGGGGCGACGCTGTTCGCCGAGAACCGGGGACGCGGGCCAGGGGTGTTCGTCCGGACCGGCCCCGGCGCCGCGGTGGACGCGAAGAGCGAGGGCTTCGAGGCCGTCCACGCCGAGACCAACACCACCGGGTCCGCCGTCATCGCGGCCTACAGCCTCAACACCGAAGGGGCGGGGGCCGTCCTGGTCGGGGAGAACCGGGGGCGCGGTCCGGGGGTGTTCGTCAGGACGGGGTCCGGCGCGGCGCTCGACGCCAGGAGCGAGTCGTATGAGGCCCTTCACGCCGAGACCAACGCCGCCGAGGTCGCCGCCATCGCGGCCTACAACGTCAACCCGGGCGGGACGGGCGCGTCCTTGTTCGCCGACAATCGCGGGCGTGGGCCCGGGGTGTTCGTGCGCACGGGGATCGGCGCCGCGGTGGATGCCAGAAGTGAGGCTTATGAAGCCGTTCACGCGGAGACGAATTCTCCGAATACCGCGGCTATCGCCGCCTATAATCTCAATGCGGACAGCACCGGGGCCGCGCTCTACGCGGACCATCGCGGGGTCGGTCCCGCGGGATTCTTCAAAGGCAATGTCATCGTCACCGGTGACGTCCTGCTCACGGGCGCCGATCTGGCCGAGAATTTCTCCTTGGCCGAATCCGAATCCGAGGCCGTCGTCCCCGGGACCGTGGTCGTGCTCGACGGGGTCGACCGGGTGCGGATGAGCACCAGCGCCTACGACTCCAAGGTCGCCGGGGTGGTGTCGGGCGCGGGGGACTACCGGCCCGGGGTCATCCTCGACCACCGGGAGCAGCGGGCCGGGCGTTATCCGCTGGCGCTCGTCGGCAAGGTTTACTGCCGGGTCGACGCCACCTACGCGCCCGTCGGCGTGGGCGACCTGCTCACCACCTCCGACACGCCCGGCCACGCCATGAAGGCGGTCGACCCCGGACGGGCCTTCGGGGCCGTCATCGGCAAGGCCATGTCCGCGCTCGACCGGGGCGTCGGGCTGATCCCGATCCTCGTCCTGCTCCGCTGACCCCTTGGAGGAATGCCATGCTCTCCGTGCGACTGAGCAAGGCGGTCCGGTCGCTTCCCATCAGCGTCCGCACCCTGGGGCGCGAGGCGGGACTGCCCGGCCAGGTGTCGGTGCGCGAGCTGCTGCGCCGTACCAGCACGCACACGCGGCCCCTCAACGTGAAGGTGCTGCGCTACACCTGGGCGGTGAACGCCCCCGACGCCAACGTCCACCCCCTCTGGCCCGACGCCGCGCTGCGCGAGGTGCTCGACGTGCCGAACGGCTGGAGCATGCTCGACTTCTGGTCCGCCTCCACGCTACGGCTGCGCGAACTGCGCTTCAGCGTCGAGCCGTGGCGCCCGCTGGTCGGCATCTCCCAGGTCGGCAACCGCGACGACCGCGGCGGCATGGTCAACCAGTGCCGCGCGCAGGCCGAGCGCGACGGCGTCAGCTTCGATGGCGTGGACCGCATCGTCGTGTTCATGCACCCGCCGCCGTGCAACTCCGGGGCCATCGGCGGCGCCGCCGTCCTCGACCAGGGCGGCTTCGTGTCCTTCTACGACCACGAGATCGGTCACGTCATCGGCTTCGACCACGCCTTCGGCCCGTGCGGCGACTACGTCTACCAGGACGACTACTCGGTCATGGGCTTCACCGGAGTCCAGGACCGCGCGGTCCCGTTGCCGGCCGCGTTCGTGGGCGTCACCGTGATCTCGCCCGGGTTCTTCCGCAGCGACCGCAACCTGTCCCCGGCCGCCCTCTACCGGTACGTGCCGGAGTTCGCCGGATCCTCCAGCGTGCTCCGGCCCGACCTGGCCACCAAGCCGCGCATCCGCCTCGCCGCCTTCGGCCAGGCGAACCTGCACGACCCCGTGCTCGCGGTGGTCCCGACCAGCCAGGGCGAGATCACCGTCGAGTACCGGGCCCGCTTCGGCCAGGACGCCGCCATCCGGCCGGCGGTGGTCGTGCACTCCATCGGCCGCCGGCCCACGCTGGCCTGGCAGGGCGAGGAGAACCCGGTCTGGCTCGAGGGCACCGCGGCGGTGGGCGCGAGCCTGCCCACCGAGTACTCCGTGGACACGGTGCTGAAGGTGCAGGTCGTCGCGGTATCTCCGGATCTGCGGTACGTGGAGGTGGTACTGAGCGATCCGTGACGGGTAAGGTCCCGGGCATCCTTCCTGCTTAAGGACCTTTCATGCGTTATGACGCCGTCATCGTGGGCGCCGGGCACAACGGGCTCGTCGCCGCCGCCTACCTCGCCCACGCCGGTCGCCGGGTGCTCGTCCTCGAACGGCTCGGCCACGTCGGCGGGCTGGCCATCTCGGCACGCGCCTTCCCCGGGGTCGAGGCGCGGGTGTCGCGCTACTCCTATCTGGTCAGCCTGCTGCCGACGAAGATCGTCAAGGATCTGGGGCTGCGGATCGAGCTCCGGCGGCGGCGGTACGCCTCCTACACGCCGGTGGGGCAGGGCGGGCTGCTCGTGGACAACGAGGACGCGGGCCGTACCGAGGAGTCCTTCCGCGCCGTCACCGGCGGCGCGGAGGACTACCCGGCCTGGCGGGAGTTCTACGCGATGACCGCGGGGGTGGCCGAGGCGCTGGCGCCCACGTTGCTCGGGCCGCTGCCGTCGGCGCGGGAGGTCGAGCGGCTGGTCGGGGCGCGGGCGTGGGGGGAGGTGTTCGCCGAGCCGATCGGGCGGGCGGTGCGGGCGCGCTTCCGCGACGACACCGTGCGGGGCGTGGTGCTGACCGACGCGCTCATCGGCACGTTCGCCGATCCCGACACCGACCTGCTGGCCAACCGGTGCTTCCTCTACCACGTGGTCGGGGACGGGACCGGGGAGTGGAACGTGCCGGTGGGCGGCATGGGCGTGGTGTCCGGCGCGCTGGCGGCCGCGGCCCGCGAGGCGGGGGCGGAGATCAGGACGGGGGCCGAGGTGATCGGGATCGACCCGGAGGCCGGGGAGGTGACCTTCCGGTTGGACGGCGCCGAGCACGTGGTGTCGGGGGAGCGGGTGCTGGCCAACGTGCCGCCGGCCGTACTGGGTCGGCTGCTCGGCGGCGAGCCGGAGACGCCCGAGGGCGCGCAGCTCAAGGTCAACATGGTGCTGCGGCGGCTGCCGCGGCTCAAGGACGCGCACGTGGAGCCGCACGCGGCCTTCAGCGGCACCTTCCACATCAACGAGAGCCAGGAGCAGCTCGCGCGGGCCTACGCGCAGGCCGCCCGGGGCGAGATCCCGTCGCTGCCGCCCGCGGAGGTGTACTGCCACTCGCTGACCGACCGGTCCATCCTCGGCCAGGACGGCGAGACGATGACGTTGTTTGGGCTGCACATGCCCGCCCGCCTGTTCCGCGACGACCCGGAGACCTCGCGCAGAAACGCCCTGGAGGCCACGCTGCGCTCGATCGACTCCGTGCTGGCCGAGCCCATCGCAGACTGCCTGGCCACCACCCCGGCGGGCGAGCCGTGCCTGGAGGCCAAGACGCCCGTCGACCTGGAGAACGAGGCGGGACTGCCCGGCGGGCACATCTTCCACCGCGACCTGACCTGGCCCTACGCCGACGAGGGCGGCTGGGGCGTCGAGACCGGGCACCCGAGGCTGCTGCTGTGCGGCGCGGGCGCGCGGCGCGGCGGCGGGGTCAGCGGCATCCCCGGCCACAACGCCGCGATGTCGTTGCTGACCTGAGGCGCCGTCCTTCAGCGAGTTCTCATGATGGCGGCATAGCCTCGACGCATGACTGAGCCCATGAGACTCCTGGTGGTGGACGACGAGCCGGCGTTGCGCGAGGCGCTGCAGTCGAGCCTGGAGTTCGAGGGCTACCAGGTCGCCACGGCCGTGGACGGCCAGGCGGCGCTGGAGGAACTGGCCCGCGAGACCTACGACGCGGTGCTGCTGGACGTCATGATGCCCAAGCTCGACGGGCTGACCGCGTGCCGGCGGCTGCGCCAGGTCGGCAACCACGTGCCGGTGCTCATGCTGACCGCACGCGACGCCGTCGGCGACCGCGTCTCCGGGCTGGACGCGGGCGCGGACGACTACCTGGTCAAGCCGTTCGAGCTGGACGAACTGCTGGCCAGGGTACGGGCGCTGCTGCGGCGCAGCGCGCTGGGCAGCACCCCGCAGGACGGCCTGCTCGCCTACGCCGACCTGCGCATGGACCCCGCCACCCGAGAGGTGACCCGCGGCGCACGCCGGCTCGACCTGACCAGGACCGAGTACCAGTTGCTCGAACTGCTGCTAAGCCACCCGCGCCAGGTGCTCACCCGCGACCAGATCCTCGGCGAGGTCTGGGGCTTCGACTTCGAGCCGACCTCCAACTCCCTCGACGTCTACGTCATGTACCTGAGGCGCAAGACGGAGGCGGACGGCGAGCCACGGCTGATCCACACCGTGCGCGGCGTCGGCTACGTGCTGCGGAACGCGCCGTGAGATGGAGCAGCCTGCGCACCCGGATGACGCTGCTGGTCACGGCGGCGGTGGCGCTGGCGGTCGCGCTCTCGGCGGTCCTGTGCTTCTCGATCGTGCGCATGACGCTGCTCAGCCAGCTCGACCACGAGCTGGAGGGCCCGCCCGGCAAGCGGCCCGACGTCACCAAGCTCCTGCTCAGGTGCTCGACCGACCCGTCGCGTGAGGACCCCTACACGCCGCCCTACTCCGAGCAGATCATCTACGCCGACGGCAGCCCGAACTGCTCGTTCGGCACGCCGCTCGCCGTGACCGAGGCCGACCGGAAGGTGGCCAGGTCCGGCGGCCAGTGCCTGCACAACAGCACCACCACCACGGGCGCGCAGGTCCGCGTCGCCACCAAGTGGGTCGCGCCCGGCATGGCCGTCATGAGCGCCCGCCGCCTCGACCGGCTGCAGAACTCCCTGAACACGCTGGCCGCCCTGCTCGCCGGCGTGGCCGGCCTCGGCGTGGTCGGCGCCGCCTCGGCCGGCCTCCTGGTCTCCCGTACGGCCCTGCGCCCGGTGGGCGAGCTGACCAGGGCGGTCGAGCACATCGCCACCACCGAGGACCTCGACACCTCGATCCCGGTCAAGGGCGAGGACGAGATCGCCCGCCTGAGCGCCTCCTTCAACGCGATGACGGCGGCCCTGGCCGGTTCCCGCGACCGCCAGCGCCAGCTCGTCGCCGACGCCGGCCACGAGCTGCGCACCCCGCTGACCACGCTGCGCACCAACATCGACCTGCTGCTGCGCAGCGAGCAGACCGGCAGGCAGCTCGACCCGGCCGCCAAGGAGCGGCTGCTGGTCAACGTGAAGGCCCAGTTCGCCGAGCTGTCGTCGCTGGTGGGCGACCTGCTCATGCTGGCCAGGGGCGACACCGACCACGAGCCGCACGTGGAGCTGGCCCTGCACGACGTGGTGAAGGCCGCGGCCGAACGGGCACGGCTGCGCGGCGCGGAGCTGAGCACGGATCTCGGCGAGTGGTACACGGTCGGCAACGGCGCCTCGCTGGAACGCGCGGTGCTCAACCTCATCGACAACGCCCGCAAGTTCAGCGAGAACGGCATCGAGGTGGTGCTGCGCGAGGGCGTGCTGACCGTGCGCGACCACGGGCCCGGCATCCCGCGCGAGGAGCTGCCGCACGTCTTCGACCGCTTCTGGCGCTCGCCCTCGGCGCGCGGGCTGCCCGGCTCCGGGCTGGGGCTGGCGATCGTGGCGCAGGCGGTGGCCGAGGCGGGCGGAAGCGTCCGGCTGGACAACGCGCCGGGCGGCGGAGTGATCGCGACCGTCCGGCTCCCGGGAAGTCTCACTCCGCTCTCATCATCGGCTAAGTCCGGCTAAAGGCCGGACCGGTGACCTGGGAGGCATGCGAACCTCCATCAAGACGCGGCTGGTCGAGGTGGTCGTCCCGGTCCACAACGAGCAGCGCGCCCTGCGCGCCGGCGTGACCAGGCTGCACGACTACCTGCTGGCCACCTTCCCCTACGGCTTCCGCATCACGATCGCCGACAACGCCAGCACGGACAACACCTGGCAACTGGCCAGGGAGCTGGCGGCCGAGCTGCCGCACGTGCGGGCCGTACACCTGGAGGAGAAGGGGCGGGGCAGGGCGCTGCGCCGAGTGTGGTCGCAGAGCGACGCCGATGTCGTCAGCTACATGGACGTGGACCTGTCCACGGACCTGGACGCCTTTCTGCCCCTGGTCGCGCCGCTGCTGTCGGGCCACAGCGACCTGGCCATCGGCACCCGGCTGGCCCAGGCGGCGCGCGTGGAGCGCGGGCCCAAGCGCGAGGTCATCTCCCGCTGCTACAACCTGCTCCTGCACGCCCTGCTCGGCGCCCGCTTCACCGACGCCCAGTGCGGCTTCAAGGCGGTGCGGACCGAGGTGGCGCAGGCGCTGCTGCCCGCGGTCGAGGACGAGCAGTGGTTCTTCGACACCGAGCTGCTCATGCTGGCCCAGCGGCACGGGCTGCGCATCCACGAGGTGCCGGTGGACTGGGTGGACGATCCGGACAGCCGGGTCGACGTGCTGCGCACCGCCCTGGACGACCTGCGCGGCATGGCCAGGCTGGCCCGCGCGCACGCGCTGCGGGCGCCGATCCCCTCGCGCGAGGTGCCGCGCGGGCTGGTCAGGCAGCTCCCGCGCTTCGCGGTCGTGGGCGTCTTCAGCACGCTGGCCTACCTCGGCCTGTACACGCTGCTGCGCGAGGCGTTCGCGCCCATGGCGGCCAACACGATCGCGCTGCTGGTCACCGCCGTGGCCAACACCGCGGCCAACCGGCGCTTCACGTTCGGGATCAGCGGGTCGGCGGGGGTCGTCCGCCACCAGTTCGAGGGCCTGATCGCCTTCCTCGTGGGGCTGACGCTCACCACCGGAGGGCTCGCGCTGCTGCCCGAGGGGGTCTCGCACGGCGTCGAACTGGCCGCGGTGGTGCTCGCCAACGCGCTGGCCACGCTGGTGCGCTTCCTGCTGCTGCGCGTGTGGGTGTTCAACCCGCGGAGGGCCGGCCGGTGACGCGGGCACGATGGGCTCTGGCCGGGGTGCTGGTAGTCGCCCTGGTCCTGTACACGTGGGCGCTGAGCGGGATGGCCAACACCTACTACTCGGCCGCCGTCCTGTCGGCCACCCGGAGCTGGAAGGCGTTCTTCTTCGGCGCGCTGGACGCCGGATCGTTCATCACCGTGGACAAGCCGCCGCTGGCGTTGTGGGTGATGGCGCTGTCGGCGCGGGTCTTCGGGTTCTCGACGTGGAGCATGCTGGTGCCGCAGGCGCTGGCGGGCGTGGCGGCGATCGCCGTGGTCTATTCGGCCGTCCGCCGCAACATGTCCCCATATTTCGGTGTACGGCGGGCGGAGGCGGCCGGGCTCCTCGCGGCGATCGCGATGACGCTGACCCCGATCACCGTCGCCATCAACCGCGACAACAACCCCGACACGCTCCTGGTGCTGCTGCTCACCGTGGCCGCCTGGTTCTGCCTGGAGGCCCTGCGCACCGGGCGGCCGCGCCGGCTGCTGCTGTGCGCGATGTTCGTGGGCCTCGGCTTCAACACCAAGATGCTCCAGGCGTACCTGGTGCTGCCCGCCTTCGCCCTCGCCTACCTGCTCTGCGCCCGCACCGGCCTCGCCCGGCGGATCGGCCACCTGCTGGCCGCCGGGGCGGTGCTCGTGGTGTCGAGCGCCTGGTGGATGGTGATCGTCGACCTGTGGCCCGCCGCGTCCCGTCCCTACGTCGGCGGGTCCGCCGACAACACCGTCTGGGACCTGGTCGTCGGCTACAACGGCCTCGGCCGGATCTTCGGGCAGGGCGGCGGCGGGCGCGGGCCGACGTTCGGCGGGGAGCCGGGGGCCGGGCGGCTGTTCAACGAGGTGATGGCCGGGCAGATCTCGTGGCTGCTCCCGCTCTGCGCGATCGCCCTGCTCGTCGCGCTCGCGGCGGGGCTGCGCGCCCGCGGGCCCGAGCGGACGTGGACCTGGGGGCCGTGGCTGGTGTGGGGCGGCTGGCTGGCCGTGCACGTGGTGGTCTTCAGCTTCTCCAGCGGCACCTTCCACCCCTACTACAGCACGGCCATGGCACCGGCGGTGGCGGCGCTGACCGGGATGGGCGGCGTGCTCATGTGGCGGCTCTACCGGGAGGGACACGCGCTGGGCTGGGCGCTGCCCCTGGCGGTCGCGGTGATCGGCGGGTGGGCGTTCGCGGTGCTGCGCCGTACGCCGGAGTGGATGCCGTGGCTGGCCTGGGCCGTGCTCGCCGCCACCGTCCTGGCCGGGCTCGCGCTGGTCCTGGCCCGGGTACGGCGCGGCGCCGCGCTCACCGTCACCGGCCTCACCCTCGCCCTGGTCGCGGGTCTGGCCGGACCGGCGGCGTACGCGGTCACCCCGCTCCAGTCCCCGGTGAACGGCACCAACCCGACCGCGGGCCCCAACACCGGAAGGGGAGGCTTCGGCGGCCCGGCGGGCATGCCAGGCGGCCGCCCGCCGACGGGTGATCGCCCGCCGACGGGTGACGGCGCTCCCGGGGGTCAGGCGACGCCCACGGGCGGTCGCGGGAACCAGGGCTTTTCCGGCGGGCGCGGGGTCGGTGCGGAGCTCACCAACCATCTGCTGGCCAACCGGGGGAACGCCGAGTGGCTGGTCGCCGTGGGCAGTGCCCAGCAGGCGGCCTCGCTGATCCTGTCCACCGGCCGGCCGGTCATCGCCATGGGCGGTTTCACCGGCTCCGACCCCGCCATGACCGCCGAGCGACTGGAGGAGCTGACCTCCTCCGGCCGCCTCCGTTACGTGCTGCCCGGCGGCAGGGGCGGCGCCGACGCGGCGGCCTGGGTGCGGGAGAAGTGCACGGAAGTGCAGGGACAGAACGGACTCTACGCCTGTTCTTGATCCGGGGTTGACAACGATGTCAACCCCGCTCTTGATAGATCTATGGCCGGACCGCTGCTCGAAGCCCGCGGCATCGTCAAGAGCTACGGCCACGTCGAGGCGCTGCGCGGAGCCGACCTCGCGCTGCCGCCCGGCGAGGTCGTCGCGCTGATCGGGGACAACGGCGCGGGCAAGTCCACCCTCGCCAAGATCCTGTCCGGGGTCGAGCCGCCCGACGACGGCGAGATCCTGCTCGACGGCCGGCCGATGGCCTTCTCCGCCGCCGAGGACGCCAGAGCCGCCGGGATCGAGACCGTCTACCAGGACCTCGCCCTGTGCGCCGACCTCACCCCGGCCGCCAACTTCTTCCTGGGCCGCGAGCTGCTCAAACCCGGACTGCTCGGCCGCCTCGGCCTGCTCGACGACGCGGCCATGCGCGAGCGCGCCCGGCAGGCCTGCGAGCGCCTCGGGGTCGAGCTGAAGTCGCAGGACGCGCCCGTCTCCACGCTCTCGGGCGGCCAGCGGCAGGGCGTCGCCGTGGCCAGGGCGGTCACCTGGGCGCGCCGCGTGGTGTTCATGGACGAGCCGACCGCCGCGCTCGGCGTCGTCCAGACCCGCCGGGTGCTCGACCTCATCCGCGGCGTGCGCGACTCCGGCGTCGCGGTCCTGCTCATCAGCCACAACATGCAGGACGTCAAGGCCGTCTCCGACCGCGTCGAGGTGCTGAGGCTCGGCCGCAGGGTCGCCCGCTTCGACACCGCCCAGGTCTCCATGGAGGAACTGGTCGGCGCGATGACGGGAGCGCTCGGATGAGCGGGCGGCTGCTGTCGGCGCAGGTGTTCTGGATCGGCCTGGTGCTCGCGGGCCTGCTGGCCGCCTTCGCCCTTCTGCGGCCCGGCAGCTTCGCCACCCCCTTCAACCTCCTGAACCTGGTCAGCGACGCCGCCATCCTCCTCCTGCTGGCCACCGGCATGACCTACGTGATCATCACCGCCGGGATCGACCTGTCGGTGGGCGGCGTGCTGGTCTTCTCGGCCGTGGCCGCCGCGCTGACCGCCGAGGCCACCGGCTCGCTCGTGGCCGGGGCGGCGGCAGCCGTACTGTCGGGGCTGGCCTGGGGGCTGCTCAACGGCGTGCTCGTCGCGAACGGGCGGATCCCCGCGCTGATCGTCACCCTCGGCACGCTCGGCATGTCGCTCGGCGCCGCGCTGCTGCTGACCGGCGGCGTCGACCTGCGCGCGCCCGGCGAGCTGAACCTCGGCCTCGGCCTCGCGCGCTGGCTCGGCGTGCCGCACATCGTGTGGATCTGCGCGCTCATCACCGCGGTGCTCGGCTTCGCCCTCGCCCGCACCCGCTTCGGCCGCCACACCTACGCGATCGGCTCCAACGCCGAGGCCGCCCGCCGCGCCGGCGTCCGCGTCGGCCGTCACCTGATCACGGTGTACGGCCTCGCCGGACTGCTGGCCGGCCTCGCGGGCTACCTGTCACTGGCGAAGTACGGCATCACCGGCGTCTCCGCCCATTCCACCGACAACCTCCAGGCCATCGCCGCCGTCGTGATCGGCGGGACGTCGCTGTTCGGCGGCGTGGGCACCGTGGCGGGCACCGTCATCGGCGTGTTCATCCCGGCGGTGCTGCAGAACGGCTTCCAGATCCTCGGCGTGCGGCCCTTCTGGCAGCAGGTGGTGGTCGGCGCCGTGCTCATCACCGCCGTCTACGTCGACCAGCGGCAACGCGCCCGCCGCGACCAGTGAGGAGACTCGACATGCGCAAGGCCCTCGCCGCCGCCCTCCTGCTCGCCCTCGCCGCCTGCGGCCAGCCCAGCGCCGGCGGCGCGGTCAGGGTGACGCTCGTGCAGGGCCTGGCCGGGGAGGAGTTCTACGAGACGATGGCCTGCGGCGCTCTGGCCAAGGCCAAGGAACTGGGGGTGGAGCTGGAGGTGCAGGGGCCGCAGAAGTTCGACCCGACCCTGCAGACGCCGATCGTGAACTCGGTCGTGGCGGCCCAGCCGGACGCCCTGCTCATCGCGCCCACCGACGTCAAGGCCATGATCGCCCCGCTCACCCAGGCCAAGCAGCGCAACATCAAGATCATTCTGGTGGACACGGTGGTCGAGGACGCCTCGATCGGCCTGTCCAGGATCAGCACCGACAACGTCAAGGGCGGCGCCGCCGCGGCCAAGGCCCTGTCGGAGCAGATCGGCGGCAAGGGCAAGGTGCTGGTCATCTCCACCGACCCCGGCGTGAGCACGGTCGACGCCAGGATCGAGGGCTTCGAGAAGGAGATCAAGGCGGCCCACCCCGGCGTGACCTCGCTCGGCGTGCAGTACTCCCACAACGACGTCGGCGAAGCCTCCAAGATCGTCAACGCCGCGCTGGCGAAGGACCCCGACCTGGCCGGCGTCTTCGCCACCAACCTCAACTCCGCGACCGGCGCCGGTACGGCCCTGCAGCAGGCCGGCAAGCTCGGTCAGGTCAAGATGGTCGGCTTCGACGCGGGACCGGCCCAGGTGAAGCAGCTCAGGGACGGCGTCGTGCAGGCGCTCATTGCCCAGTTGCCGGGCGAGATCGGCGCCAAGGGGGTGGAGCAGGCGTTCGCCGCAGTCAAGGGACAGCAGGTGACCGCCGCCATCCCGACCGACGCCACGATCGTGACCCGCGAGAACGTCGACACCCCCGAGGTGCGGAAGGTCCTGTACAAGGCCGGATGCTGACGGATGCCGGTCCGTGGCCCAGCGATAGGATTTTGCGGTGCGAAGTGCTTCCTCCCGTGCCGAACAGGCCGACCAGCGCCGGGCCGAGCTGCTGGCCGCCACCCGGCGCGTCGTCCTCGAAAAGGGGCTGGCCAACACCCGGATCGCCGACATCGCCAAGGCGGTCAACGTCAGCGGCGGTCTCATCCACTATCACTTCGCCACCAAGGACGAGCTGATCACCGCGATGCTCAGGGCCACGCTCGACGTGGAGAGCGCCCGGCTGGAGGAGATCGTCCGCGGGCCCGGCACGGCCGTGCGCCGCTTCGACCGCGTGCTGCACTACTACATCCCGCAGTCGGCCGCCGACCAGAGCTGGCTGCTGTGGCTGGACGCCTGGAACACCGCCCTGCGCGAGCCCGCGGTCAACGCCATCGTGCTGGAGCTGGAGGCGACGTGGCTGCGCGCGATCCAGCGGGTGATCAACGACGGGGTGGACGCGGGGGAGTTCACCTGTGACGACCCCGCCGGGGCGGCCGAGCGGCTCGACGCCATGCTCGACGGGCTGGCCATCCGCTACACCCTCCACCCCGACGTGCTCACCCAGGAGCGCCTGCTCTCCCACGCCCGCACCGCCGCGGCCCGCGAGGTCGGCCTGTCGCCCGAGGTGTTCTCCGCATGAGCGCCGGGCGGGCCCGTGACCACGGTCTGGCCGCCGGGCCGTACCCGGTGGGGGAGCACAACGCGATCACCGACGTGTCCGGCGTCCGCGTCGGCCACACCACGCTGCGGCGCGAGCCCGGCATCCACACCGGCGTGACCGCGGTCGTCCCCGACCGGCTCCCGCTCGGCGCCGGCGTCTATGCGGGCAACGGCTACGGCAAGCTCGTCGGCTCCACCCAGGTCGCCGAGCTGGGCGTGATCGAGACGCCCATCCTGCTGACCGCCACGATGTCCACCTTCCGGGTGGCCGACGCGCTGATCAGCTGGATGCTGGCCCGCGACCCCGGCCTGCCCTCGGTCAACCCGGTCGTGGGCGAGTGCAACGACGGCTGGCTGTCGGACATGCCCGCGCGCCCGATCACCGCCGAGCACGTCTTCGCCGCGCTCGACGGCGCCCGGCCTGGGCCGGTCGAGGAAGGCTGCGTGGGCGCGGGCACCGGCACCGTGGCCCTGGGCTTCAAGGCCGGGATCGGCACCTCCTCGCGCACGCTCGACCTGCGCGGCGCCGGTCAGGTGACCGTCGGCGCGCTCGTGCAGGCCAACTTCGGCGGCACCCTGCGCACGGCGGCGCGTACGCACGAGGCGCGGGCCGCGACGGAGCTGGAGCTCCTCGGCCTGGAGACGCCGCCGGACGACGGCTCCTGCATGATCGTCGTGGCCACCGACGCCCGCCTGGACGGCCGCCAGCTGACCCGCCTGGCCAAGCGCGGCGTCTGGGCGCTCGGCCGGGTCGGCGCCTCCTACTCCCACGGCAGCGGCGACTACGGCCTCGCCTTCTCCACCGCGACCACCGGGGAGCACGTCGCCGACCGGCACCTGAGCCCGCTGTTCGAGGCGACGCTCGACGCGGTGGAGGAGTCGGTGCTCAACAGCCTCCTGGCCGCGGTGACCACCGAAGGCCGCGACGGCCACACCGCGCTCGCCTGGCGCCCGGCCTAACGCCACCACGGGCGGTTGGCCGGGGCGGAGCGCAGCACGTTCGTGCCGCAGTGGATGGAGCCCAGGCGGACGTGGTAGTACCACGCCTCCACCCACTGGACCCGGTAGCCGAGCCGGTCGGCGACCGCCTCCGTCCAGCCCTCGAACAGGTCCACCTTGTTCTCCGGGATCGTCAGCGGCCGCCAGTCGCGGCCCTTCAGCCGTCCGGCGGCGTCGAAGGCGGTCTGGTTCACGGACAGGATCCGCCTGCGGACCTCGGCGTCCGGCGTGCCTCTGGGGAAACCGTCGGCGAAGGCGGCGGCCAGGTTCGCCAGGTCGGTCGCGGTCGCCTTGCCCACCGACTGGTGGCGGGCCCAGAAGGTGGTCCTGTTCAGGCCGCGGGCGCGCAGCCACTGCGGCGTGAGCCGCGCGGCGCGCACCGCCTCGGGGAAACGCGCGGCCACTGCGCGCAGCACCCTGGCCGCCGACTCCGGCGACATGCGCGGCCCGTGCGGACGCGGGACGAGCAACCGGTCGCCGGCCACCTGGAGGTTGGCGAGGTTGGGGGTGAAGGCGGTGCTGCGCCCGTTCGCCGGGGAGCGCCGGTCGAAGAAGACCGGGAGACCGAGGATCGGCATCCGGCCGTCGTACTCGGTGGTGATCCGCCGCACCGCCTCGGCGAGCTGGCCCCTGGTCCCGTCGGGCTCGGCCTCCAGGTCCTCGTTGAGGCTGTCGCTGAAGTAGTACATCTCGTAGACCGAGATGCCCGCCGGGTAGACCGGCGCGGGCTGGGTGCTCCACGGCGAGATCGGCAGCGGGATGTCGTGCCCGCTGGGCCCCGAGGCGTTCTGCCGGGCGAGGTGCTGGTAGATCTCCGGAGGCTCGGTGGGCAGGGCCTGCCCGGGGTCGTGATGCTGCAGCCAGCGCAGGCCCCGCAGCAGGTGGGTCATCGGCCTGGTGCCCTGGATGGTGAGGCGGCTCCTGGAGTTGATGTAGCGCCAGTTCGTGTACTCGGCGCGGTCGTGGGCGTTCAGCCCGCTCAGGAACTCCCGCTTGGCCTCCTCGATGATCAGCAGCGCGATGGCCGGAGCCGCGCGCAGCACCGCGCCCAGCCCGCGCGGGTCGCGCAGGTCGGGCACGAACGCCAGCATCTCGTCCACGTGCCCCACGTCCAGCCAGCTCGTGTCCACCTCCACCACGCTCTGGCGGCCGTGCGCCTGCCCGCGCAGGAACGCCAGCAGGTCGGGGTCCATGTCCGTCAGTGTGGAGCCGTCGTCGGCCTGCTGGGTGGTGTTGCCGACGACGACCACCCCGGCGGGGCCGTTCCTGGACGGCGGTCCGACCTCGATGTTGCCGCCGTAGTTGTGCCCGGAGTGCCAGTTGCCGAGCTGCTGGTCGAGCTTGACCAGCTCGTCGGCGTCGAGCACGAACTCGCGGGCCGGGCGCGGCCCCGCCGCGGGCAGCCGCAGCCGCGCCCGTCCGGCCGCGACCGGCATCTCCGCCGTCACCGCGGCGACCTGCCGGCCCGCGTCCGCGAGCAGCGGGTCGATCAGCGCCTTGGTCCACGGGGTGTCCGGCCGCTCCAGCGCGGCCCGCGCCGTGCCGCGCAGCAGGCTCAGCAGCAGTTCCAGCTCCGCGCGGGCCTTCCACACGTCCGCCCGCGCCGGGCCGATCGCCTTGGTCATGCGGGCGAGGTCGGCGGCGGTGCCGATCCTGGCGACCATCTCCACCATGTGCCGCCGCAGCAGCTGCACCTTCGTCAGCACCGTCAGCAGCCGGTCGCTCTCGGCGAAGCCCATCCTGGCCGGCGCTCCGCCGGGCCCCGGGACGGTCAGCTCCCGGTCCCAGAACGCCTGGCAGACCCCGATGTCCCTGCTCAGGAAGTGCCCGGCCAGGACGCCGCCCAGGTTGGGGCCGCCGTGCCTGGAGGCGTCGGAGCGGGTACGCGGCGCGTGCAGGAGCACCCGCTGCAGCCCGCCGGGCGTCTGCGTGTAACCGAGCTGGTACTGGTCCTGGATCCAGGTGTCCCCGCCGTGCACGTCCTGCGGGATGAGCACCAGCGGCACCCGCAGCGGGGCCAGCGCGGCCCGCACGTCGGCCACCGACGGGCCGTTGTCGTCCAGCGGCTTGGCCGGATCGTCCTCCCGCACCGCGCACATGTACAGCCGCTCCAGCCGCCCCGCGTTGCCGATGAGCACGAACGGCGCCAGCGTCACCACCGCCTCGTCCTCCACCACGGTGCCGCCCGCGCCGTCGCGCTCCAGCCGCACCACGATCCTGGCCCCCGCCGGCGGCCCCGCTCCGGGGACCAGCAGCCTGTTGGTCGCGGGACTGGCCGCCAGGTCCACCGCCTCCAGCGCCAGCCTCTTCGGGTACGGCCCCGCCGGCAGCGGATACCGGGCCAGGTTCCCCACCGCAACCGGCCGGATCCGCACCCCGGTCGAGTCCACGACCGCGACCCGCCGGGGATCGGCCCCCGACAGGACCACGAAGAGCGTGCCGGGCTCGGGGCGTACCTCCTGGACCTGCATCCTGAGCGGCTCGTCGTCCCCGGCCGGCTTGGCCTGGCGCTCCCGGTCCGGGGTGGCGGGGCCGGACCGGGAGACGTCCTTGGGCAGCCCTCTGGTGTCGGCGTCCAGGTTGGCGCGGACCAGGGCGCCGGGCTCGCGCTTCCTGACCGCCCACTCCGCCGCGTCCGCGCTCAGGCGCCCGGTGCGGTCGTAGTCGGCGTGCAGGCGGTAGGCGCACACCTCAGCCTTCGCCCGCGTCGAGGGTGACGTGGGCGCCGGGGCGCAGCGCGTCGCGCATCGGCGGCACCTCCGACGGGTCCTGGACCAGCACCAGGTCCGTCGGCACCACCACCTCCCACGGCCTGGACCCGGCCGGGTAGGGGACGCCGCCGTCGATCCTGCCGAGGTTGGTGGTGATCTCGTCGATGATCGGCACGTACAGCTCGTCCTCGACCGTGGGCACGTCGTTGCCGTCCCACACGTTGCCGGTGTGGACGAAGTAGGCCACCGCGCGCTCGAACCCCGGCCGCACCGGCACCTGCACCCGCGCCGCCCCGGCCCGCAGGAACGCGGCGAAGTCCTGGTCGGGGTCGGTGACGTTCAGCGCCGACACCCAGCGCGCCCGCCGTCCCCACAGGTGCGGGTAGAAGACGTAGAGCATGTTCTGCCACTCGAAGGCGTTCTCCAGGAACCGGATGTAGCGGCCGTTGGCGTTGGCCTTGTCGAGGTCGAGGACGGGCGTGCCGGTCGGGCTCTTGAAGGAGTCGAGGTTGAGCTCGGGCTGCTTGGCCAGCATCATGATGACCCACTTCTTCAGCTCGTCGCGCTCCACCCGCCGGTTGGCCAGCGGGTTGCGGCCGAACTGCCGGCTGTTGCTGCGTTCGAGCTCGCGCTGTGCCTTGCGCTCGTTGTACTCGGCGAGCTGCTGCTGGTAGGCGGCGATGATGGCGTCGAAGGCCAGGTGCTGCCAGCTCGCGTACGCCTCGGGGGAGAGCTTGCAGTCCAGGTCGATCGCCACCGCCCACGCGTTGGCCGCCACCGAGATCGAGACCGAGGCGTCCTTCTCCAGCCAGCTCGTCGGCCCGCCCTGGGAGCCCCAGCTGTTGTGGAAGTCGTACATCCTGCCGTCGAAGACGATCTGGAACGGGTGGAGCTGGATGTCCTCGGCCCAGATGTGGGTGGCCTGCACCGTGACCCGGTAGGCGCGGTAGCCCTCGGGGATCTCGACCTTGCCCGCGGCGCCGGTCGAGGTGTAGTTGCCGCCGTCGTACTTGGCGAAGAAGCTCGCCGTGCGCAGCTCCGGCGGCTGCGGGGGCGCGTTGGTCACCCGGTAGCGCGACAGCAGCGGCCCGTACGTGTTCACGTCGATCATCGCGGGCGTCAGGGGGTTGCCCGCGACGGCCGGCGGCGCGGGCTTGACCAGCTCGCTGTCCTGCGGCGGGTTCTCCACCAGCCCGTACAGGTAGAACGCGGCCGGCTCCGGCACCACGAAGTCGAACATCATGCGCTGGCCGTAGTTGAAGACCTGGGCGTCGTAGACCTTGTTCAGCCAGCGGTAGACGCCGCGGGTGTGGCGGGCCAGGTTGTTGCTGAAGGCGTGCCGGTTGTTCTCCTCGAACTCCTCCAGCGTGCGTCTGCGCACCAGCGTGCGCACCTTCTCGCGCACCTTCTCGACCGTGCGCTGGGTGACCTCCTGCGAGAACGAGGACGCCTTGCGCTGCGACTCCTCCGTGGTCGTGGAGAAGCCCGCCTTGAGGCTGGAGGTGAAGGAGACCGCGGGGCCGTAGCTGCCGCTGACCTGGAGGCCCGCCTCGATGTCGAGCTGGCTCTTGACGTGCTTCTCCGCCTCGTTCTGCAGCTCGTTGCGCGTCGTGGACTGGAGGTCCTTCTCCTTTTCCGTCTCCGTCTCGGTCTCGCGCTCGACGGTCTCCTCGACCTGGGTGAGGCGGCGGGTGGAGCGCTCGCGGGTCTCGCCGGCCATGACGTTCTCGATGTGGGCGTACTCGCCCAGCTCGTACGCCTTGATCTTCTGCCGCACCACCAGCAGGTCGGCGACCCCCGCCTGCGAGTGCTGCGGCACGGGCGGCGGGTCGGTGGCGGGCGCGGGGTCGGCGAGGGCGCGATGGTAGCGGTCGAGGTCGATCTCCCCGCCGTCGAAGGCCAGCACACCATCGGGTACGGCCCGCGTCGCCGCCTGCGCGCCCGCCAGCCGCATCTCCTCCTCGACCACCGCGACCGCCCGCAGCGGCAGCACGTCGCCGTCGAGCTGACCCAGCCTCTCCAGGACCTGGACGGTCTCCTCGCTCAGCCGCGCCACCCCCGCTTCGGTCAGCCGGGGCCGCCCGGCACCGGCCGCCCGCAGTTCGGCCAGCCGTCGCACGGGATCGCCGTCGGGTGTCACGGGGGCCAGCACGTCGGGGTAGTCGACGTGACGCCCGTCGGTGACCATCCGCACCAGCTCCCGCCGCGCCCCGTCCAGCCGCGCCAGCCACGCCCGCGCTTCCTGCCCCGGCTCGTCGGCGCTGACGCGCGGCGGCACGGGGAGCGGTTCCTGCCGAGCCCGCCCGAGAAACCCCGGCAACACCACGACAGCCCCGCCCACCACCTCCCCCAACGTCGCAACCCGCCCGCCCCCGGCATCCACCCCTGCACCCGCGCCCCCCTCTCCGCCCAGACCCGCGTCCCCGCCTGGGCCCGTGCCCGCGTCCCCGCCTGGGCCCGCGCCCGAGCCCCCGCCTGGGCCCGTGCCCGAGCCTCCGCGTGGGCCCCCGCTTGCGTCTCCGTGCGGGCCTGCGCTTGTGCTTGCGCTCGCGCCTATGCCTTGGCCTTCCGTGCCTGCGGCGCTCGGGTATGCGGTGGTGGATTCTCCGGTGGGGCCGGGTTTGTCCTGGTAAGCGGCTGGCTGGCTTGCCTGGCGGGGGATGGTGGGTCCCGGGGCGTCCGGGCGGGAGGTGGGGCGGTCGGGGGTGGTGGAGAGGGTGAGGGCGAGGGCGAGGAGCTTGGCGTCGAGCAGGAGGCGCTGGCCGTCGCCCGCCGGATCGCCGAGCAGCGCGGTGGCCAGCACCTGGTCGGTGACGCGGGCCCGCGCGGCGGCGAACCGCTCCCAGGCCACCAGCTCCGCCAGCGACCGCCCATAGGCGTGGCGGACCAGCGCGTCCAGGTCGGCGTCCTCCAGGGGACGGTCCTGGTTGGCGTAGAACCATTCGCGCAGGGCGGCGGGGTCGAGCGGCTCGGGCTGGTCGGCGGCGATGGTGTAGTGGCGGGCGACCTCGCGCAGCCGGGCCCGGTCGGCGCCGTCGGCCACGGCCGTGGCGAGCTGCTGGAAGAGCCCGGCGACCGGGACCAGCACGCTCGGCGGAGGCTGCACCCGCGCCTTGGCCGGCCGGACGGTGATGAACCGGAGAATGCCTTCACTAGCCAAGGGGCACCTCACCCTCGCTGGGTCCGTTCGACAGCACTCTTGGTGTTGCCATGACCACTTAGTGTGCTGGATTTGACGGGGCAACGTTACGTCCGTCAGATCGGATTGTCACGGGGTTTTCCCGCTCAGCGGGCCGACTTCGGCGTCGTAGCGGCGCCCGGCCCCGCACGCTGGACGACCGTCACCCTGGACGGGGCCCGGCCATGTGCGGCGGGTGGGGGTGGGGGCGGCTGGCCGTAACGTCAGAAGGCCGGACACAGCGGGAAACGGACGCGGAGTGAGAAAGCCCGCACGGGGCGGAAAAGCTCGCACGGAGCGGAAAGGCCGCGCCGCGGAAGGTCAGGACAGGAGGGTGAATGCCGCACGCGGCAGAAGGCCGGCACGGGGGCTATCCGGGAGTTGTCGCGCGGGAGAAAGTTTCTGCAAGGGCGACAATTTCTCCCGTGAGGAGAAAAATCCGCGCGCGGAATATTTAGATGGGCACTTACGCGGGCAGTGCGGCCAGGAGGAACGCGAGGCGGGCGGCGGCGGCCTCGACGTCGTCGGTGCTGCCGAGGCGGTAGCCCCACGAGGTGACGAAGGCCCCCTCGTCCGAGCACGTCACCGTCTCGGTGAGCGTGGTGGAGAAGCGGTTGCGTACCGACACATAGGCCGGGTCGCAGGCCAAGGCCACACTTTGGACCGACAGGTCGGCGTGGCGACCCGCGTACCAGGCGAAGCGCTCCAGGCAGAGCGTGGTGTCCAGCATCAGGCGTCACCTCCGCAACGTCTCGCGACAGAATTGCACGATCTTCGCGCGCGGGGCAAGCAATTGCTGGGATTAAAGTGAGGATTGTTTCCCGTATTCGTGAAGTATCCGGATGATGAGGGCCCGGCCGGATTCGTCGAAATGGGCGACCTTGCAGTACTCGTCGAACGCGCTCACGTAGAAGGCGATGTCGTCGGGATCGCGCAGGACCAGGTCCTTTGTCATGGTGGCGACCCCGACCATGGCCTCGTTGTAGATCCAGAAGCCGTTGATCGGCGAGGACGGCAGCTCGCTGGTGTAGGGGATCACGCCGAACTCGACGTTCGGCAGCGTGCTGACGGCCAGGAGGCGGTCGAGCTGGCCGCGCATGACGTCCACCGGCGCGAGTCTCGTGTGGAGCACCGCCTCGGGCACCACGAAGCGGAACGTGCGCGTCGGGTCGTAGAGGATCTCCTGGCGCTGCATCCGCACCCGCACCGCCGCGTCGATCTGGTCGGGGGCGCTGTAGAGGCGTTTGACCTTGCGGAAGACGTGCCGGGCGTACTCGGTGGTCTGCAGCAGGCCCACCACGATGCCCGGCTCGAACACCCGGAACAGCCGCGTGCGCGCCTCCAGGTCGCGGATGTCCTCCTGGATGGCGGCCAGCCCGCTGCGGTGGCGCTGCTTCCAGTCGTCGTGCCGCTCCAGCAGCGAGATCGCCTGCTCGATGAGCTGGTCCGTCACCTCGGGAGCCGCCTGTACGGCATGCGCCCACACCACCACGTCGTCCTCGGTCGCCGTCTGGCGGGCGTTCTCCAGCCGGGACACCTTGGACGGCTGCCACGCCAGCCGCTCGGCAAGATCCTTGCCGGACAGGTGCGCGGCCTCGCGTAGGTGGCGAAGCTGGGCGCCGAGGTCGATGCGCGCCTGCTGAAAGGACGTCACGCCGCTAGAGGCTAGACCTGTGGACACGGATCATGCCAGGCCCGGTTTCGCAATTGTGATCAATCGGTCGCGCCGCGTGGCTTTCCGATGGCCGGAATGCGGAATGCCCGCGCCGAGGGGTGACGCGGGCAGGATGGACGCTCCAGGCGGGTGAGCGTCCGCGCTGGGTCAGAGGACTCGGCGGGCGATGTCTACGAGCAGCTCGCGAGGTACTTCGACCGCCGTCTCGCCGTCGAGGACGTCGCGCAGATCGGCGAGCGCCTCGGGGTCGGTGAGCTGGAGGCCCTGCACCACGATGGTGCCGCGGTCGGTCTCGTAGAGGGTGGGACAGGCCCCGGCTTCCGAAGTGGAGCCGAGAAACCGCATACGCATGACGATCCTTCCCCGATCAATCCTGCAATTGCGAGCAATTGTAGGAGCTCCAGGGATATATCTGATCGTTTTAGTCAAAATCGGTATGAGTCGGTCACTTGGGGCCGGTCAGCCGGACGTCGCCCTTCGTGGAGAGGACGAACACCTGCCAGTTGTAGTAGGCGTAGAAGCTGCGCGGGTCGCGCTTGATCTGGGCGGCGTGGGCCAGCACCGCGTCCACGTAACGGACGTCGTGGTTGTAGGCGAAGACGGCGCGGCGGTAGTTCCTGGGGGCGCCGGTCGCCTTCAGGTAGTTGGCCGCCGCCATGATCGAGTCCTTCGACTTGTGGACGTCGCCGCCCATGCCGTAGAGCTTCCAGGTGCCCGGCATGAACTGCATCGGCCCCTGCGCGCCGGTCGAGCTGGCCGAGCGCACGCGGCCGAACTTCGTCTCCACCAGCATGATCGCGGCCAGCACTTCCCACTCGACGCCGAAGCGCCGCTCGGCCCTGACCATGTGGCCGCGCAGCGTGGCGGCCGGTTCCGCCTGGGCCAGGCGCATCTTGGCGCGGCGGGCGGCGGTGATCGGGCGGGCCATCGACAGCAGCTTGCCGACCGCCTCGACGTTGTCGCCGGCCTCGGCGGCCACCGGCTTGGGCAGCTTGGCGATGACCGCCTTGGCCAGCGTGGCGTTCCTGGCCAGCTTGCGGTAGATGCGCTGGTGGTGGAGGGCGTACAGGACGACCTCCTGCGGCGGCTGGGCCGCCTTGCTCCTGGTCCAGCCGTCGATGCCCGCGTACAGGGCCTTGGTGGTGGACTTCAGGTCGGCGGCCAGCTTGGCCGGGCTCGCCGGAAGGGCGAGGCCGGGGTCGGGCGCGCTGGGAGACTCGGGCGCGGGAGTGGGCTGCTCCCTGGTGACCGTCCCAGCCGCGCTGCCGGTCGTTCCGCCCGCCGTACCGGCGCATCCGGACAGGACGACGGCGAGGGACGCTGCGAGGACGAGTCTCATGACGTCCCACCGTAGTGCCTTTAACGGTCAGATACCTTTAGCAGTCAGATATCAGCGTATTTCGCCCTAGCGGCGGCAACCTTCTCCGGCAGGTACTCCGTCGGCCACAGACCGGGCGCCGGCTCGTAGCCCTTCAGCACGCGGCGCGCGATCGAGGCTTGGTGCACCTCCGTCGGCCCGTCCATGATGCCCATCAGCGGCGCCGACTGCCACAGCCGCGCCAGCGGCGTGTCGTTGGAGACGCCCAGTGCCCCGTGCAGGTGCATCGCCCGGTAGACCACGTCGTGGAAGACCCGGGCCGCGGCCACCTTGCACGCCGCGATCTGCGTGCGCGCCTCCCGCGTCGAGGACTGGTCGATCAGCCACGCGGTGTGCAGCACGAGCAGCCGGAACTGCTGGATCTGCAGGTAGGAGTCGGCGATCGCCGCCTGCACGAGCTGCTTGTCGGCCAGCACCCCGTCGTGCGTGGCGCGCGACAGGGCCCGCTCGCACATCATGTCGAAGGCCCGCTTGACCGCCGCGACCGTGCGCATCGCGTGGTGCACCCGCCCGCCGCCCAGCCTGGCCTGCGCCACCGCGAACGCCCCGCCCTCCTCGCCGAGCAGCGCGTCCGCGCCGACCCGGACGCCGGTGTAGCGCAGGTGCGCGTGGTGGCCCGAGCGGTCGCCCATGGTGCCGATGTTGCGCACGATCTCCACGCCCGGTGTGTCCGAAGGCACCAGGAACATCGACATGCGCCGATACGGGTGCGCCTGCGGGTCCGTCACCGCCATCACGATGAAGAAGGCGGCGTTGTGGGCGTTGGAGGTGAAGTACTTCTCACCGTCCAGCACCCACTCCTCGCCGTCCCTGGCCGCGCGCATCGTGAACAGCCTGGGGTCCGATCCGCCCTGCGGCTCGGTCATCGAGTACGCGGAGAACACCTCCCCGTCCAGCAGGGGACGCAGGTAACGCTCCTTCTGGGCGGCGGTGCCGTACATGGCGATGATCTCGGCGTTGCCGGTGTCGGGAGCCTGGCAGCCGAAGATGACGGGAGCCCAGGTGGAGCGGCCGATCAGCTCGTTCATCAGGGCGAGTCTGAGCTGGCCGAACCCCTGGCCGCCGAGGTCGGGACCCAGGTGGCAGGCCCACAGGCCCTGGGCCCTGACCTGCTCCTTGAGCGGGTCCACGATCTTGCGCAGCCGCTCGTCGGGCGTGCCGTACGCCTGGCCGGGGAAGGCCAGGTCGAGCGGCTCCACCTCCTCGCGGATGAACGTGTCCATCCAGTCGAGCTTGGCCTGGAACTCCGGCTCTACCGCGAAATCCATGTCTGTGCCCTCGCAAACAGGTCCAGGGTGGTCTGGTGGAGGAGGTCCCCGATGTCCTTGGGCGCCTTCCCGGCGCAGGCGCGGGCGTGGCTGCCTTCGAGCACGATGCCGAGCTTGAAGCAGGCCATCACCGCGTACCAGTCGACGGCCGACATGTCCCGATCGGTCAGCGCGGCGTAGCAGGCGACGATCTCGTCCTCCGACGGCAGCCCCGGCACGTGCCCGGCGTTCGACGGCCAGGTGGCCAGCAGCCAGCCGAGGTCCAGCAGCGGGTCGCCGACCGTGCACATCTCCCAGTCCACGATGGCCGCCACGCGCGGGCCATCATGGGCGAACATCAGGTTCGCGAAGTGGTAGTCGCCGTGCATCAGCCCCGGCGTGAACGACGCCGGCCGGTGGCGCTCCAGCCATTCCGCGGTCTCGCGCAGCAGCGGGATCTCGGGACCCGGGTAGCCGTCGAGGCGGCTGTAGGACTCCAGTTCGGCCGTCCAGCGCGGCACCTGCCGCTCCAGGAACCCCTCCGGCCGCCCGAACCCCGGCAGCAGCCCCGGATCCACCCGTCCGAGCTCGGCCAGCGCCGCCGCGGCCTCCAGCCCCATCCGGTGCCGGATCGCCGCGTCGGAGGCATGGAGCTCCGGCAGCCCGGTGGAGGGGTTGAAGCCGTCGACCGGCTCCATCAGGTAGAAGACGGGCTCCCGCTCGGTCTGCGCGGCCACCAGGCGCGGCGCGGGCACCGCCGTGTCGCGCAGCACCGCGAGCACCCTCGCCTCACGCCGCAGCACCTCGTTGCTCTTCTGCCGCGGCCGCAGCGGCGGCCGCCTCAGGATGTACGGCCGGCCGCCCCGCGAGAAGCGCACCATCACGTTCTGGGTGCCGCCGAGCACCGGTGCCACGTCCACGACGGGCCCGCCGGGCAGGCCCTGCCCGTCCATCCACGACCCGAGCGCGTCGAAGTCGATCGTGCTGACGTCGATGTGCGTGGCGGTCATGGCACCCTTCTGACCAGAACGAGATTCTGGTCGTGAATCTACGGCCGCCCTTCGCCGGAGGTCAACCCAGCGAGACCATGAACGGCAGGAACCGGCGCGCGTGGTCGCCCGGCAGCTCGCCGCCCCGCACCATCACCGTGTTCGGGAACGGCGAGCCCAGGCCGCGCGCCACCGCCCAGGCGAGCAGTTCCGGGCGGCTCGTGTCGAGGTCGAGGCGTACCGGCAGGTCCCAGCCCGCGGCCAGGTCGGAGATGAGCGCCGTGGCCTGGTCGTGGTCCTGGGCGATCAGGGGGCCGATGACGATCTGGGTGTCGTTGCGCCACGCGCCGCCGTACCCCTCGATCCTGCCGCCCGCCTCCAGCACCCTGACCCGCTCGTGGAAGGCGGGCATACGACGCAGCAGGTTCGAGCGGTCGGCGCCGAAGACCTTCGCGTCGAGCGCGAGGACGTCGTCCAGGTCGCGCTCGGTGGCCGGGCGGCTCGCGCCGGACGGCGTGCCCGTGAACCTGCCGCGGTGGGTCTCGACGCGGCCCACCGCGCGGAAGCCGAGGCGCTCGTAGACGGGGCGGCCGTTGTCGGTGGAGTAGAGCCAGACGGTCCGCTCGCCCGCGCTGTCGAGCAGGCGCCGCATGACCCGTCCCGCCAGGCCCTGGCGCTCGTGGCCCGCCGCGGTCAGGACCATGCTGACCGCCGCCGCGTCCTGGCCGTAGGGGACCAGGAGCGCGGTAGAGGCCAGGCCGCCGCCGGGGGCGTCGATGCCGTGGACCTCGCCGACGTCGAAGAGGAAGCGCCACTTGTGCCGCTCGGCGCCCCAGTCGCGGGAGACGGCCAGGCTGGAGCAGGCGGGCAGGTCGTCGTGGGTGAGGCGGCGCACGTGCATGCCGGACATGATGCCGGGTGTCGCGTCAGGTCAGGTAGTCGGCCGGGACGTCGGCCAGCCGCGCCCTCAGCTCCTCGCCCAGCGCCTTGGCCTGCGGGTCGAGCCGCGGGCTGGCCGCCACGCCCCGCCCGAGCAGGCCGTGGACGACGAAGTTGAGCGCGGCGAGGTTGGGCAGCTCGTAGCGGTCGAGGCGGTATCCGGCCAGCTTGGGCAGCAACTCCCGGAGCCGGTCCACGCTCAGGTACGCGGCCAGCCAGCCGTAGTGGCCGGAGGAGCGCACCCACACGCCCAGGTTCGCGTTGCCGCCCTTGTCGCCGGAGCGCGCCCCCACCACGCTGCCCAGCGGCGCCCGCACGGTGTCCCCGCCGGTGTAGGCGGGCACGTCGGCCATAACCCCGTCGTACCCGGCCTCCTCGTACCCGGCCCCCTCGTGGCCGGCCTCGGGCACCTCCACCGCGACCCCGTCCACCGTCACCCGCGCCCGCACGCTCGCGGCCGGGACCAGAACGGGCCAGTACACCCCGTACGGCGAGGCGTTCCCCGGCGGCGTGAGCCCGTGGAACCCCGGATAGCTGGCCAGGCCCGTCTCCACCACCGCCGAGGAGAACCCGCGCCCGGCCACCCGCTCGTCGCCCGACATGACCGTGATCCGCAGCAGCGGCGGGTCGAAGCTCACGTCCACCTCGTCGAACGCCTCGCGCGGCACTCGCGCCCAGATCGCCTCCTGCGCCACCCGCGCCTTCTCCGCCAGGTCCAGCCCGGTGAGCAGCAGCGTCATCGTGTTGCGGTAGCCGCCCAGGTAGTTGACGGCCACCTTGAGCGTGTCCGGCGGCGGCGAGCCGCGCACGCCGGAGACGCGGACCCGGTCGGGCGCCTCCTGCTCCAGCGTGACGGTGTCGAAGTGGGCGACGACGTCGGGGCCGAGGTAGCGCGGGGCGCCGATCTCGTACAGGAGCTGGGCGGTCACCGTGCCGACCGTCACCGCGCCGCCGGTGCCCGGGTGCTTGGTGATCACCGAGGAGCCGTCCGACTCCAGCTCGGCGATCGGGAAGCCGCAGTGCGCCAGGTCGGGGATCTCGGTGAAGAACGCGTAGTTGCCGCCGGTGGCCTGGCAGCCGCACTCGATGATGTGACCGGCGGCCACCGATCCGGCCAGCGCGTCGTAGTCGGTGGGGCGCCAGCCGTACCGCCAGATGCCGGGGCCCGTGACCAGGGCGGCGTCGGTGACGCGGCCGGTCACCACCACGTCGGCGCCGGCCGTGAGGGCGGCGGCGATGGGGCGCGCGCCGAGGTAGGCGTTGGCGGTCAGCGGGGTGGCGTCGAGCTTCTCGCCGGTGTCGGCGTTGGTGAGGTCGAGGTCGCGGCCGGTCAGGTCGTCGCCGGTGACGGCGGCCACGGACGCGCGCAGCCCCAGCCGGTCGGCCAGCTCGGTCACGGCGGCGGCGCAGCCCTCGGGGTCGAGGCCGCCCGCGTTCGAGACGATCTTGATGCCCCGGTCCAGGCAGGTGCCCAGCACCTCCTCCAGTTGCCTGAGGAAGGTGGGGGCGTAGCCGGGGCGGCCCTTGAGGCGGTTCCCGGCCAGGATGAGCATGGTCAGCTCGGCCAGCCAGTCGCCGGTCAGCACGTCGATCGGGCCGCCCTCGACCATCTCGCGGGCCGCGGACAGGCGGTCGCCGTAGAAGCCGCTGCAGTTGGCCACGCGCAGGGTCATGGCACCCACTTCGGCGGGCGCTTGTCCATGAAGGCGGCGATGCCCTCCTGGCCCTCCTCCGAGGTGAAACGCTGCGCGGACAACGCCGTCATCTGCCGCAGACCCTCCTCGAACGACACCTGCGGGATGTCACGCACCATCCGTTTGGTGATCGCGAGCGCCTCGGGCCCGCCCTTGAGGAGCATCTCGGCGTAGCGCGCCACCTCCGCGTCCAGCCGATCCTCGGGTACGGCCCGCGTCAGCAGCCCGATCTGCGCGGCGCGGGCGGCGTCGAAGACCTCGCCGGTCAGGAAGTACTCGGCCGCGGCCCGGGGCTCCAGCCTGCGCAGCACCGGCACCGAGATCATCGCCGGCACGACGCCGAGCCGTACCTCGGAGAAGGCGAACGAGGCGGTGTCCGGCGCGATCGCGAAGTCGCACGCGGCCACCAGCCCGAGCCCGCCCGCCCGCGCGGTGCCGTTGAGGCGGCAGATGACCGGTTTGGGACTCTCCCAGATCAGCCCCAGGATCTCCGGGAACGACGCCGTCACCGGCGCGTCCCCCGCCCCCGTGGCGGGCTCGATCCGCTGCTCCTTCAGGTCGGCGCCCGAGCAGAACACCGGTCCCGCGCCGGTCAGCACGATCAGGCGCACCTCCGGCTCGGCCAGCGCCCAGTTGAGCCTGGCCTCCAGGTCGCCGAGCAGACGCACCGACAGGGCGTTGCGGTTCGGCGGAGAGTCCAGCGTGATCGTGGCGATGCCGCCGTCGAGCTCCTTGTGGACCAGACTGCTCACTCGTCCCCCTCCTGGATGATCGCCAGCACGCTGCCCGCCTCCACCTGCTGCCCCTTTTCCACGCGCAGGTCGGCGACGACGCCGTCGGCGGGCGCGGCGATCTGATGCTCCATCTTCATGGCCTCCAGCACCAGCACCACCTGGCCGTTGGCCACGCGGTCGCCGGGCTCGACCTCCACGCGCAGCACGCTACCGGGCATGGGCGCGAGCAGTGATCCCGGGGCCACGTGCTCGACCGGCTCGGGCAGCCGGGGCAGCGGGGTCAGGCGGGTGGAGCCGACATAGACGGCCTCGCCGTAGCGGGCGACGTCGTGGGCGTGCCTGACCCCGTCCCGCTCCAGCACCACACGGTACGGCGTCGCCGCCACGACCGTGACCCCCTCCGGCAGGGGCCGGTATACCACCTCGATCTCGGCGAACCTCGCGCGTTCCTCCTGGGAACGGACATTGCGCCAGCCGGAGGGGAGGGTGGCCAGGACCTTGGCCTTCTGGCGGTGGGCGGCGGCGAGGGCCAGGGCGGCGGCCAGGGCCTCCAGCTCGGTGGGTTCCGGGGTGGCGGTCAGGTCGTGCCGGTCGAGGAAGTCGGTGGGGGTTTCCCCTGCCACAAACTGATCATTTTCCAGGATATTTAGTAGAAGGTCGCGGTTTGTGGTGATGCCGTGGAGTTTGGCGGTTTTGAGGGCTTTGGTGAGTTTTCTGATGGCTGCCGGTCTGGTGTCCGCGTGGGCGATCACCTTGGCCAGCATGGCGTCGTAGTGGGTGGAGACCACGGAGCCCGACTCGACCCCCGAATCCACCCTGACCGGGCCGTCGATCTCGAACCTGTGCAGGGTGCCGGACTGCGGGACGTAGCGGGCATCCTCGGCGTACAGGCGGACCTCGATCGCGTGGCCCGCCGGCGCGGGCTCCTCCGTCGGCAGAGCGGCCCCTTCGGCGATCTCGAGCTGGAGCCTGACCAGGTCCACCCCGTAGACCAGCTCGGTGACCGGGTGCTCCACCTGCAGTCGGGTGTTCATCTCCAGGAACGCGACGGTGTCGTCCTTGACCAGGAACTCCACGGTTCCGGCGCCGGTGTAGCCGATGGCGCGGGCGGCGGTGACGGCGGCGCGCTGGAGCCTGTCGCGCATCGGCGGCGAGACGGCCGGGGACGGGCACTCCTCCAGCACCTTCTGGTGACGGCGCTGGACGCTGCACTCACGCTCGCCCAGGGCCCAGACCGTGCCGTGGGTGTCGGCCAGGATCTGTACCTCGATGTGCCGGGCGCCTTCGAGCAACGGTTCCACGAACACCGTGCCGTCCCCGAAGGCCGCCTCCGCCTCCCGCCTGGCCGAGTCCACCTCCCGCTGGAGTTCGCGGGCCGACCGCACCACCCGCATCCCCCGCCCCCCACCCCCAGCCGACGCCTTGACCAGCAACGGATACCCAAGCCCCGCAGCCTCCGCCCCGCCACCGTCACCCACACCCCCCGGCCCGCCGGCCCCAGCCCCCACCCCGGCAGCCCCGGCAACCCCGGCAGCCCCAGCCACTCCGGCCGTGCCTGTCCCGGCCCCGCTTGTCCCGGCCGTGCCTGCTTCGTCGGTGTCCGGCGTGGACACACCCGCCTTGGCAGTGCCCGCATCCTTCGCCTTCGCCACCGCCACCACGCCCGCCTCCGCGGTCGCCGCGTCCGCCGCGTCTGCCGTCTCCGCGCCCGCCGCCGCGTCCACCGCCCCCGCGTCCGCCTTCGCGGTCGACGCGTCCGTCGTCTCCGCGCCCGCCCCCGCGTCCGCCGCCTCCGCAGTTGCCGCGTCTGTCGTCTCCGTGTCAGCCGCCGTGGTGGTTCCAGGGGTGACCGCCGGTATCTCCGCGTTTCGCTCTGGTGACCCTGGTGCCTGGGGTTCCGGGGTGGTGAGGGGGAGGGAGGGGAGGACGGGGACGCCGGCTTCGGTCATCAGGCGCTTGGCCTCGACCTTGGATCCCATGGCGGCGATGGCCTCGGGTGAGGGGCCCACCCAGGTCAGGCCCGCCTCCAGGACGGCGCGGGCGAAGGCGGCGTTCTCCGACAGGAAGCCGTAGCCGGGGTGGACCGCGTCGGCGCCGGACAGCCGGGCCGCCTCGACGATTCGGGAAATGTCGAGATAGGTGGCGCTGGGGGCGGTGCCGCGCAGCCGTACCGCGTGATCGGCCTCTGCCACGTGCGGCGCGTCCGCGTCGGCGTCGGAGAAGACCGCGACGGTCTCGATACCCAGCTCACGGCAGGTGCGGAACACGCGGCGGGCGATCTCGCCCCGGTTGGCGACGAGCAGTCGCGTGATCACGGTCATGGACGGAACACCCCAAATCTCTGCGGTTCCGGCTGCGGCGCGCTGTTGATCGCCGACAGGCACAGTCCGAGCACGGTTCTGGTGTCGCGGGGGTCGATGACGCCGTCGTCGTAGAGGCGTCCGGACAGGAAGAACGGCAGCGACTCCGCCTCGATCTGCGCCTCGACCATGGCGCGCATGGCCGCGTCCTGCTCCTCGTCGTACGGCAGGCCGCGCGCCGCCGCCGAGGCCCGTCCCACGATGGACAGCACCCCGGCGAGCTGGGCGGGCCCCATGACCGCCGACTTTGCGCTCGGCCAGGTGAACAGGAAACGCGGGTCGTAGGCGCGGCCGCACATGCCGTAGTTGCCCGCGCCGTAGGAGGCGCCCATGGTGACGGTCAGGTGCGGGACGCTGGAGTTGGACACCGCGTTGATCATCATGGCGCCGTGCTTGATGATGCCGCCCTGCTCGTACTCCTTGCCGACCATGTAGCCGGTGGTGTTCTGCAGGAAGAGCAGCGGGGTGCGTGACTGGTTCGCGAGCTGGATGAACTGGGTGGCCTTCTGCGACTCCTCGCTGAACAGCACGCCGCGGGCGTTGGCGAGGATGCCGATCGGGTATCCGTGGAGGGTGGCCCAGCCGGTGACGAGGGAGGGGCCGTAGAGGGGCTTGAACTCCTCGAAGGCGCTGCCGTCCACGATCCTGGCGATGATCTCGCGGGGGTCGAACGGGATCTTGAGGTCTTCCGGGACGATGCCGAGGAGCTCCTCCGCCGGATATTTCGGCTCCTGGGCGGGTTCGGGGGTGGCGCCGAGTTTTCGCCAGCGCAGGGATTTCACGATATTTCGGCCTATGCGGAGTGCGTCGTGTTCGTCCGCCGCCAGATAGTCGGCCAGGCCGCTCGTGCGCGCGTGCATCTCCGCCCCGCCCAGCGACTCGTCGTCGGACTCCTCGCCGGTCGCCATCTTGACCAGCGGCGGACCGCCCAGGAAGACCTTCGCCCGCTCCTTCACCATCACCACGTAGTCACTCATTCCGGGCACGTAGGCGCCGCCCGCCGTGGAGTTGCCGAACACCAGCGCGATCGTCGGAATGCCAGCCGCGCTCAGCCGCGTCAGCTCGCGGAAGATCTGCCCGCCCGGGATGAAGATCTCCTTCTGTGTCGGAAGGTCCGCGCCGCCCGACTCCACCAGATTCACGTACGGCAGGCGGTTGCGCAGGGCGATCTCCGACGCGCGCAACGTCTTCTTCAGCGTCCACGGGTTCGACGCCCCGCCGCGGACGGTGGGGTCGTTGGCCGTGATCACGCACTCGACGCCCTCGATCACCCCGATCCCGGTCACGACGCTCGCGCCGACCGGGAAGTCACTGCCCCAGCCGACCAGCGGCGACAGTTCGAGGAAGGGGGACTCGGGGTCCAGGAGCAGTTCGATGCGTTCCCTGGCGAGGAGTTTGCCGCGTTTGCGGTGCCGGTCCACGTACTTCTCGCCGCCGCCCGCCACGGCCTTGGCCTGCTCGGCGTCCAGATCGTCCAGCTTGGCGAGCATCGCGGCCCGCCGATCCTGGTAGTCGGCGCCGCCGGTGTCCAGCCTGCTCGTGATCATCGTGGCGGCTCCAGGAGGTGCGAGGGTTCTGCGGTAGGGGGCGTGCTGTCAGGGGGTGGGCCCTCGTTCGGATGAGGTGGGGCGCCTGGAGTTGACGTCGGCGTCAGGCCGATGGCGCGGGCCCAGAGCTTGGTCAGGAGGTCCACGGCGGCGGTTTCGTCGGCGTGCTCGCCCAGGTCCAGCCACACGTGGGCGAAGTGCTCCACCATGCCGCCCAGCATGATCGCCGTCAGCCGGGGTTCGAGCGTGGGGTCGGCCAGGCCCTGGTCCTGGAGGCGGCGCAGGCCCTCGGCGCCCCGCCGGACGAACACCTCGCGCAGTTCCAGCAGCAGACCGGCGAAGCCGGCATCGGTGGTGGCGGCCTGTTCCAGCATCCTGACCAGGCGGGAGTTGGCCGCCCATGCGCGCAGGTAGAGGCGGTTGGCGGCCTCGATCCGCTCGTACGGCCCGCCCGGCACCGCGGGTCCGACGACGCTGGCGGTGAACATCTCGCCCACCACCACCCCGGCAACCTCCCTGAACAGGGCTTCCTTGGAGTCGAAGTACGTGTAGAAGGTGCCGTGGGAGACGCCCGCGCGGGCGCACACGTCGTCGATGCGCACGGCGTCGAGCGGCTGCACCGCGAACGCCTCCCGCCCGGCGCTGACCAGAGCGGCTCTGGTCCGCTTGCCGCGGGCGGTCAGCACCTCAGACTTGACGATCACGTCAACTAGCGTACGACCGCGATCCCGGCCTGCGGAAGAGCCAACCATCACAAACCCGACACATGGCTCAATTCTGTGCGGCGTCTTGGCGCATGCTTCGCCGTGCTCACCCCGCTTCCAGGCTTCCTGGCCCAGCCGCCTGGGGGCGCGAGCCGTACCTCATGGTCGAAAAACGACGGCGCCGCACCCCCGGAGAGGGGGAGCGGCGCCGCCGGGAGGGGGTCTAACCGCAGTGGCTCCAACCGGACTTGAAGGACAGGCTGCCCCAGGAACCGCCCCAGATGACGCACTTCTTCGCGGCGGCCAGGCGGATCGGCCCGGCGTAGGCGGTGAAGGAGCCGGGGTTCGAGCCGGAGCTGCCGCCCTTCACCTGGAGGATGGCGTTCATCTTGACCTTGCCCGGGTACATCAGGCGCGACATCGTGACGACGCAGTTCTTGCCCTGGGCCGAGTTGTACATCAGGAAGACGGTCGCCTTGTCGCCCAGCGCGCGGGAGTTGACCGTCTTGTACCCGGATCCGCAGACCTTCGCCGCTGTGTACGGGTTCGGCTTGGTCGTGGGCTTGGGAATGGGTTTGACCGTCGGCTTCGGGGTCGGCTTGGGCGTCGGCTTCACGGTGGGCTTGCTGGTCGGCTTCGACGTCGGCTTCGCGGTCGGGTCGGGCTCGTCGGTCGGCGGCTCGGTGCTCTCGCCGCCCGGGTCCACCTGGTTCGCGGGCTTGCTCGGCTTGGGGGTGGGCTTCTTCGACTCCGGCTTGTCCGACGGGCGCGTCTCCTGCTGGGGCGGATTGGCCTGCTGGTTCAGGGATTGCACCGGTTCGGGCAGCGTCTCCAGCGACGGCTCCTCGAACGTCGGCTCCCCGCTCGGGAGCAGCTCGGTGGGCTCGCCCTGCGTGGGCCCGTCAGTGGGTACGGCGGGCAGATCCGTCACCACCGGCGGCTGCGGCTGCCCGGCGTCGCCGGAACCGTCGCCCTGGGGGGTCGGAGTCTCGTCGCCGCCGAGGGCGTTGACCAGCGTGACCGGCGTCTGGCCGTTCTGTGCGGCCACCACGACCCCGCCCACCACGAGCAGCGCCACTGCGGCCACGCTGGAGAGGGCGTAGGTGAGCGTCCGCCTGCCACGGGAGGCGGGATCGGATTTGTCGGGCTTCTTCCCGGTCTGGGTAACGGCGGCCGCCATGGGCCCACCCTGCTGGCCACGCGCCCCGGGGTGGCCCTGCGGGGGGATGCCGGGAGCGCCGAACATGCCCTGCTGGCCCGTGCCCGGCTGGCCCGGTCCCTGCGTGCCCTGCTGGCCCGGTCCCTGCTGCCCGCCATGCGGGTGCGCCTGCCCCTGCTGCGGCCCTGGGCCGTGGGGACCGGACGCCGCCTGTGCCCCGGGCACGGCTTGGGGCCCGGAGGGGGCACTCGGCCCGGAAGCGGGCATACCGGCAACCGGCTGAGGGCCCGCGTGCCCTGGGCCGGAGGCGGCCGCGTGACCGGAGACCGGCTGAGGACCCGCGTGACCTGGGCCGGCGACCGGCTGAGGCGCGGAAGGACCCTGCTGACCCGGGCCGTGCTGGCTCGGGCCGGGCTGACCCGGGCCGTGCTGGCTCGGGCCGTGCTGAGCGGCGACCGGTTGGGCGGGGGTGTTCGGGCCCGGAGTTGGCTGAGGACCCGGGGTCGGCTGAGGGCCGGAAGTGGGGTGGGGAGCGTCGGGGGCAGGGCGGAGCTGGGTGGTGGGTCCGGTGACGGGCTCGACGGCCGCGCGGGGGACCGGCTGGCCCGTGAGGCGGACGATGATCTCGTCGGCGGTCGGCCGGCCAGAGGGGTCCTTGGAGAGGCAGGCGGCCACCAGTTCGGCCATCGTGCCCTCAAGCCCGGCGATCTCGGGCTCCTGGTGCAGGATCCGGTTCATGACCACCGGGATCGAGTCGGACCCGAACGCCGGCCGTCCCGACGCCGCGAACACCATCGTGACGCCCCAAGCGAACACGTCCGCCGCCTCGGACACCGCAGCGCCGCTCAACTGCTCAGGAGCCAGGTACGACGGCGTCCCCATCGCCATCCCGGTAGCCGTCGCGCCGGGCGAGTCCAGAGCCCGCGCGATACCGAAGTCGATCACGACAGGACCCTCGGGCCCCATGAGAACGTTCGCGGGCTTGAAGTCCCGGTGCAGAATCCCGGCGCGGTGGATGGCCGCGAGCGCGGTCGCCGTACTGATCGCGAGTCGCTCAAGCGCCGCACCGCGGCGCGGCCCCTCCTGGTCGACGAGCTGACGCAGCGACGGCCCAGGCACGAACTCACTCACGATGTACGGCCGGCTGCCCTCCAGATCGGCGTGCAGCACCGGAGCGGTACAGAACCTCGCCACCCGCTGCGCGACCGCCACCTCCCGGAGGAACCGGTCACGAGCGGTCGGATCGGCGGCCAGAGCATGATGCAGCAACTTGACCGCGACCTGCTCGCCCGAGTCAGATTTGCCCAGGTAGACAATGCCTTGACCACCCTCGCCGAGCCGGGCGACGATGTCGTACGCACCCAGCCGTCGCGGGTCGTCCGCCGCCAACGGCTGGTACTGATTCACGTCGGACCCCCATAAGTCATCAATAGATGGGGCAAAACGCTACCAGTGTGCTAGTTGGTGCGTCTGCCGACCCGACAGATCTTTCACGTTTTAACCCCACCCACCTGTCAAGAAACCCCAAACCCCAGGCATGGCCGCCCTCGACACTCCCGCACCAATGCCACTCCGGTGAGGAGTTGTCCAGCAGAGCCCAGCGGGGCGAGCCCGCGAGCAGACCCCGCGGGGAGGGGACCGCGGGGCAGCCCTCCGGACGGGGCACCACCAGATCAGCCCTCCGGGCGCGGGGTAGGCCCTCCGGGCGGGCCGCTGCGGGATCAGCCCTCTGGGGGCCGCCGCGGGTGTGCCCCCGGAGTGGACCCGCGTGCTGGGCGCTGCGGGCGAGCCCTTCGGACGGCGCCCGGCGGAGTGAGCCGTGCTCGCAGGGCGCCACGGGGTGGGCAGATGCGAGCACGGCGTCACGGCTCGGCCCTACGGCTCGGCGTCACGGCTCGGCCCTACGGCTCGGCGTCACGGGGCGGCCCTACGGATTGGCGCCACGGGTTGGCGCCACGGGTTGGCGCTTAGGGTTGGCGCTGAGGGGTGGCGCTGAGGGGTGGCGCTGAGGCTGGGCGCTATGGGGTTGGCGTTGCGGGCCAGGGGTGGTGGGCCTTGGTGGGGGTGGGTGGGGTGGGTGGGGTGGGTCAGATGGCTTTGCCGGGGTTGAGGATGCCCAGGGGGTCGAAGACGGCCTTGATGTCGTGGTGGATCTCCTGCACCACCTCGCCCGTCTCCAACGCCAGCCACCTCCTCTTCAGCAATCCCACCCCGTGCTCCCCGGTCAACGTCCCGCCGAACTCCAGGGCCCGGGTGAACACCTCGTCGGCCGCCGCCCACACCTCCGCCGGAGGCTCGCTGGCGCCGTGGTCGAAGATGAAGACCGGGTGCAGGTTGCCGTCGCCCGCGTGTGCGACCGTGCAGATGCGTACGCCGTGCCGTACGGCAGCGGCCTCGATCGCGGTGATCATGTCGGGCAGGACCGAGCGCGGCACGCAGACGTCCTCCACGAGGCAGGCCCCGAGGCGCTCCTTGGCGTGGTAGGCCATGCGGCGCACGCCGATGAGCTCCTCGGTCTCGGCCGGTGACGACGAGACGGCCACGAACGACGCGCCGTGGGACTCGCAGATCTCCTGCATGCGGGCGACTGCAGCCTCCGCGTCGGTGGCGTCGGACTGGCCGATCAGCATCGCCATCGTCGTCGCCTCCAGCCCGATGCTGCGCATGTCGTCGATGGCCTGCAGCGTGGCGCGGTCGAGCAGTTCCAGCAGGGACGGCTGGCAGCCGGCCGCCATGATGGCCGACACCGCCGCGCCCGCCTCGCGCAGCGAGCCGAACTCGGCCGCGAACGTCGCGGGCGGCGCCTCGGGGGCCCTGCGCAGGCGTACGGTGGCCGCGGTGATCACGCCGAGCGTCCCCTCGGAGCCGACGAACAGCCCGGTCAGGTCGTAGCCGGTGACGCCTTTCATGGTGCGGCGGCCGGTGTTCAGGACCCGGCCGTCGGCCAGGACGACCTCCAGGCCGAGCGTGGAGTCGCGGGTCACGCCGTACTTGACGCAGCGCAGGCCGCCGGCGTTCGTGGCCAGGTTGCCGCCGATGGTGGAGATCTCGTAGGAGGAGGGGTCGGGCGCGTACATGAGGCCGTGCTCGCGCGCCGCCCGATCCAGGTCGGCGGTGATCACCCCCGGCTCGACCACCGCGATCTCGTCAGCGGGGGACAGTTCCCTGATGGCCGTCATCCTGGCCAGGGAGAGCACGATCGAACCGTCGCCCGCCGTCGCCGCCCCCGCCAGCCCCGTCCCGGCGCCCCGCGGCACCACCGGCACCCGGTTCTCGCTCGCCCAGCGCAACGTGGTCACCACGTCCTCACGCGACCGGGCCAGCACCACACCGAGCGGCTTCCCGGGTTCGCAGAACGTCTTGTCCCGGGCATAGGAGTCGATCACATCAGGGTCGTTAAGTACGCGTCCGTCCGGAAGGCGGTCGATCAAGGTATCAATCACGCTCACAGGAGAACCTTACGGTTTGCGCTGGCCACGCCTTCCGGCCAGACTGCACCAGGTGGACGTGACGTGCCCGGTGTGTTCCCAGGCTGATCAGGTGGCCTCGGTGCCGGGGGTCGTCGCCGCCGGCACCACGTACCGAATCGGGCGAGTACGCCTTCCAGGTGACAAACAGGTCCACGACCTGCCCACCGCGCCCGCCCTGGGCGTTTCGAAGCGCGTGATGAGCCGCACGCAGCTAGCAGTCTGGCTCTCCTTCCCGAGCCGCCACTACACCCCATGGGCCCGCAACCAGGGCTACCTCATGCTGCTGGGCGCCGCCCTGGTGCACCTGGTGGTGGCGCTGGTGATCGCGATGGGCGGAAACGCCTCATGGGCAGAGGTACTGCTCGCGCCGTTCTGCCTGACCGGCCTGTTCTGGATCTTCGGCACGTTCTTCGTGGTCGGCTCGTACGGCGCCCGCAAACGCGACGACGCCGAAACCCCGGCCAGGGAACGGGCGATAGAGGTGTGGCACGGCCTGTTCTACTGCGCCCGCGACAACGCCGCCTTCGAGCCCGGCGTGGGGGTGTCCTTCCACCCCAGCGAAACCCGCGAGTACATCTTCGGCTTCCGCCGCTGACACCCCACAAGCCCGACCAGGGTCAACCCCCTATCCCGTCCCAGGGGCTACCCACAAGTCCGTCCCAGGGGCTACCCGCGAGCCCAGCTCAGGGGCGATACGACGGGCAACCAGAGGGCGGCATGGGCTGTGTGCCTGGCCCAAGCTATGTGACGGGCAGCCGGAGGCGGCAGGGGTGCGAGGGCCGTGCAGGGCGGTAGGGGGCGGGGTCTTTCGCGCCGAGACGGCGGGAAGTCCGGCGGTGGTGTCCGGCGCGCGGGTACGGCGGCCCGCGCAGGGCACGGGACCCTGCCCAAGGACCGCCGTAACGGCGAGCACCACGTCAGACTGCCGGCCGACCACGCACGGACGCGAGCCCACGGCGGCGGGAGGCGCCCACTGGGCTGCGCCGTAACGGATGGTGGCGCTGAGGACAGTGGGAGCCTGCGCCACGCCACAACAGACGCGTAGCAGATGGCCGTAACAGACAGCGCGGCGCAGGACAGTCGGAGCGGCAGAAAAGAGATTACGACGCGGCCAGGCGGATGCAGGTGGCGAGGCCGAGCATGGCTTGTTCGAGTTCCTCCACGCTCGGATACGTGGGAGCGATCCGGATGAACGTGTCAGTCGGGTCGTCCCCGTACGGATGGGTGGCGCCGGCGGGCGTCAGGGCGATGCCCGCGTTCTTGGCCAGTTCGACCACCCGCCGCGCGTGCGGCACCTCGAGCGTGATGAAGTACCCGCCGCGCGGACTCGTCCAGGTGGCCAGGTTGCCCAGCTCCTTGGACAGGATCTGGTCCACGATCGCGAACTTGGGCCCGACCAGCGCCGCGTGCCCGCGCATGTGCGCCGCCACCCCGTCCGCGTCCCGCAGGAACTCCACGTGCCGAAGCTGGTTGATCTTGTCGGGCCCGATCGACTGCTTGGCCGTGTTGTGCAGGAACCAGGCGACATTCGCCGCGGAGGAGCCGAAGAACGACACCCCGCTGCCCGCCAGCGTCACCTTGGACGTCGACCCGTAGATGAAGGCCCGGTCCGGGTTGCCGTGTTCGGCGCACAGGGCCAGCAGGTCGGCGATCTCGGCGTGGTCGTCGGTCAGATGGTGCACCGCATAGGCGTTGTCCCAAAAAATCCGGAAATCGGGGGCGGCGGTCCGCATCGACGCCAACCTCCGCACCGTCTCGTCGCCGTACACGATCCCCGACGGGTTGCTGTACTTCGGCACGCACCACATGCCCTTGACGCTCGCGTCCGAGGCCACGAGCCGCTCGACGACGTCCATGTCCGGCCCGCCGGCGTTCATCGGCACGGCGACCATCTTGATCCCGAACCGCTCGCAGATCGTGAAATGCCGGTCATATCCGGGAACGGGGCACAGGAAGGTGATCTCGCCCGCCTCCACCCACCGCCGCTCGGCGCCGGGCACCGGGCTCAGCAACGCGTGCACCACCGTGTCGTGCATCATCGCGAGGCTCGAGTTGCCGCCCACCACCAACTGGTCGGCGGGCACCTGCAGCAACGGCCCGAACAGTTCCCGCAGCTCGGCCAGCCCCTGCAGATTGCCGTAGTTGCGCCCGTCCATGCCGTCCCTGGCGACATGGGACGTGGGCAGCGTCAGCATCGCGTCGGCGAGATCGAGCTGGCGCGGCGACGGCTTCCCCCGGGTGAGGTCGAGCTTGAGCCCCCGGCTGACCAGGGCGTCGTAGTCGCGCTGTGCGTTCACGTAATCTCCTCCGATCGGGTCGTTACGAAGAATAGAAGACCCACGGGGTCAGCAGCCGCCGATCGCGCACAGCTTGGCCGCCATCCGCTTGGCGTCCCGCTCGTGCTGCGCCATCGTGCGCAGCGGCTTGGCGGCGTTGGCCAGGTCCCAGTAGAGGGCCACGGCCGCGCCCCGCCGTACCGCGACGAACTTCTGGGTCTGCGGGACCTTCGCCTTCACCCGCAGCACCCCGCCCACGGCCTCGTCGCCGATGCGCAGCGCGCTCGGCGTGATCTGCGCGCACCCCCTCATCAGCTTGCGCATCCCCGCCAGCATCGCCCGCGCCTTGCTCGCCTTGGAGAAGACGAACACCTGCTCGCCGCGGATCGCGTTGGTCTTCTCGCCGCCGCCGATCTCGGTGTCGTAGGTCAGGTCGCGCCGCGCCGACCAGCCCTTGAGCGTCGCCGGGCGGCACTGCGCGTTCCAGACGTCCTCGTGCGTGCCGCCCTCGACGAGGATCCAGTGCTCGCCGCCCGCGTCCTCGCGCGCCTGCTTCTCGTACAGGAGGAAGTTCTTCGGGATGTACGGCTTCGCCTGCGCCGCCTGCCCCGTGAACAACCCCGCCACCACAACCCCGGCGCACACCAGCGCGACCCTCTTCATCCTTTGCCCTTCCGTAGGCCGATCTTGGCAAGGGTAATTGCGCGAATGGGGTTCCCGCGCGGCGGAGGTTGGCGTGGAATGGGGGCATCGGGGGCACCCGCGTCGGAGGGAGTTGCTGTGACGACCGTCCGCGAGACCTCGATCGAGCGCGTACGGCGCCGCCGTACCGGCACCGTGATCGTCTCCTGGCTGTCGACCACGGACCACAAGGTCATCGGGTACCTCTACCTGATCACCTCGTTCGTCTTCTTCCTGGTCGCCGGGCTGATGGCCATGGTGATGCGGGCCGAGCTGGCCTCCCCGGGGATGCAACTGGTGAGCCAGCAGCAGTACAACCAGTTGTTCACCATCCACGGCACGGTCATGCTGCTGCTGTTCGCGACGCCGCTGTTCGCCGGGTTCGCCAACGTGGTGATGCCGTTGCAGATCGGGGCTCCCGACGTCGCGTTCCCTCGGCTGAACGCGGTGGCGTACTGGCTGTTCCTGTTCGGCGGGATCATGGTGCTGGCCGGGTTCCTCTCGCCGGGCGGCGCGGCCGACTTCGGCTGGTTCGGCTACACGCCGCTGTCGACCGCCACCTACTCGCCGGGCCTCGGCGGCGACCTGTGGATCATGGGCCTGGCCCTGTCGGGGCTCGGGACGATCCTCGGCTCGGTCAACTTCATCACCACGATCATCGGCATGCGGGCGCCGGGCATGACGATGTTCCGGATGCCGCTGTTCACCTGGAACACGCTGCTGACCAGCATGCTCGTGCTGATGGCCTTCCCGGTGCTGGCGGCGGCGCTGCTGGTGCTGGAGTCCGACCGCAAGCTCGGCACCCAGGTCTTCGCGCCGGAGAACGGCGGGGCGCTGCTCTGGCAGCACCTGTTCTGGTTCTTCGGCCACCCCGAGGTCTACATCATCGCGCTGCCGTTCTTCGGCATCATCACCGAGGTCATCCCGGTCTTCAGCCGCAAGCCGATCTTCGGCTACATGGGGCTGGTCGGCGCCACGATCGCGATCGCGGGGCTGTCGATGACCGTGTGGGCGCACCACATGTTCCCGACCGGGCAGGTGCTGCTGCCCTTCTTCGCGTTCATGACCTTCCTCATCGCGGTGCCGACGGGCGTGAAGTTCTTCAACTGGATCGGCACGATGTGGCGCGGCCATCTCAGCTTCGAGACGCCCATGCTGTTCGCCGTAGGTTTCCTGGTGACGTTCCTGCTCGGCGGGCTGACCGGCGTGATCCTGGCCTCGCCGCCGCTGGACTTCCACATCTCCGACACCTACTTCGTCGTGGCGCACTTCCACTACGTCGTCTTCGGCACGGTGGTGTTCGCGATGTTCGCGGGCTTCTACTTCTGGTGGCCGAAGATGACCGGCAGGATGCTCGACGACCGGCTCGGCAAGCTGCACTTCTGGACGCTCTTCGTCGGCTTCCACACCACGTTCCTCGTGCAGCACTGGCTGGGCGCGATCGGGATGCCGCGCCGCTACGCCGACTTCGGCGCGGCCGACGGCTTCACCACGCTCAACCAGATCTCCTCGGTGGGCGCGTTCCTGCTCGGCGCCTCGACGCTGCCGTTCCTCTACAACGTCTGGAAGACCGCCAGGCACGGGGCGAAGGTCACCCTCGACGACCCGTGGGGCTACGGCGGCTCCCTGGAATGGGCGACCTCCTGCCCGCCGCCGCGCCACAACTTCACCAGCATCCCGCCCATCCGCTCGGAACGCCCCGCCTTCGACCTGCACTATCCGCACGAGGCGGCGCAGGCGCAGCCCCGCCAGGTCGACCAGCCGGATGCCGAGAGGGACATCTGACCTTTTCAGGAGGTCCTCCTGGTGCTTGTGTGGAGATGACATTTCGCCTTTCTAAGGAGATCGGCGATGACAGGCACCAAAACCCCCTTCACCCCCGAGCAGGCTCCCTGCGGGAAGAAGTCCGGTGGTGAACGCCTCGTCGACGACGACGGCTACGGCCTGGTCATCAGGGATCAGTTCTTCGAGTGCGGCTGCCGCAGGATCCGCCACGAGTACCACGACGGCAGCATCCATCTGTCCGCCATCCGGCACGACGGCAAGCGGGTGAAGGACCCCATCGAACCCGACCACGGGAAGTGACGCCCATGATCGATGTGCTCATCGTCGGAGGGGGCGGCGCCGGACTGCGGGCGGCCATCGCGGTCGCCGAGGCCGATCCGGAGCTGAGCGTGGCGGTCGTGTCGAAGGTGTATCCGATGCGCAGCCACACCGTCTCGGCCGAGGGCGGGGCCGCCGGGGTGATCGCGGCAGGCGACACCCTGGACGAGCACTGCTACGACACCGTCTCCGGCGGTGACTGGCTCTGCGACCAGGACGCCGTCGAGGCCTTCGTGGCCGAGGCGCCCAGGGAGCTGATCCAGCTTGAGCACTGGGGCTGCCCCTGGAGCAGGGAGGGCGACGGCCGGGTCGCGGTGCGGCCCTTCGGCGGGATGAAGCGCGAGCGCACCTGGTACGCCGCCGACAAGACCGGCTTCCACCTGCTCCACACCCTGTTCCAGACCACGATGAAGTACGGGGAGATCCGGCGCTACGACGAGTGGTACGTGACCCGGCTGATCGTCGACGACGGCCGCGTCCACGGCGTCGTGGCCGTCGAGATCAGGACCGGGCGCATCGAGACCATCGCCGCCCGCACCGTCATCCTGGCCACCGGCGGCTGCGGCCGGGTCTTCCCCTTCACCACCAACGCCGCCATCAAGACCGGTGACGGCATGGCCCTGGCCTACCGGGCCGGGGCGCCGCTGAAGGACATGGAGTTCATCCAGTACCACCCGACGGGCCTGCCGTTCACCGGCATCCTCATCACCGAGGCGGCGCGCGCCGAGGGCGGCTGGCTGATCAACAAGGACGGCTACCGCTACCTCCAGGACTACGACCTGGGCAAGCCGACGGAGAAGCCCAAGCTGCGCAGCATGGAACTGGGCCCGCGCGACCGCCTGTCGCAGGCGTTCGTCCACGAGCAGCGGCGCGGGCGCACCGTCGAGACGCCCTACGGCCCGGTCGTCTACCTGGACCTGCGCCACCTGGGCGAGCGCAAGATCGACTCCAGGATCCCGTTCGTGCGAGAGCTGTGCCGCAGCTACCAGAACCTCGACCCGGCCACCGACCTCATCCCGGTCCGGCCGGTCGTGCACTACGTGATGGGCGGCGTCCACACCGACCTGAACGGCGCCACCCCGATCGCCGGACTGTACGCGGCGGGCGAGACCGCCTGCGTCAGCATCAACGGCGCCAACCGGCTCGGCTCCAACTCGCTGCCCGAGATCCTCGTCTTCGGCAGAAGAGCCGGTACGGCGGCCGCCGCCTTCGCCCGCGAGCACCGGCAGGCGGAGCCGCCCGCCGTACGCGCGCAGGGGGAGGACGAGCGACGGCGGCTGGAGCGCGCGCGGGAGGGCCACCACGGCGGCGACCGCATCGCGGACCTGCGCGAGCGGATGCAGCACACGCTGGAGGGCGCGGCCGGGATCTACCGCACCGGCCCCGAGCTGGCCAAGGCCGTGGACACGCTGGCCGAGCTGCGCGAGCGGGCGGACGAGGCGCGCATGGACGACCCCAGCCTCGCCTTCAACACCGATCTGATCAACCTCCAGGAGCTGCACACGATGCTGGACGTGGCGCAGACGATCGCGGCCTGCGCGCTCAACCGGCGCGAGTCGCGCGGCGCCCACCAGCGCACCGACTACGAGGCGCGCGACGACCGGGAGTTCCTGGCGCACTCGCTGGTCCACCGCGCACCCGACGGCACGCCGTCCGTCGGCCTGCTACCCGTGACGATCACCCGCTGGCCACCCGGCGAAAGGGTCTATGGCCGTGACTGAGGCTAAGCATCAGGAAGCCGTTCAGGCCACTACGCGCACGATCACGCTCGAAGTCGCCCGCTACCGGCCCGAGCGGGACGACGCGCCGGTGCTGGAGAGCTTCGAGGTGCCGCTCATGGACGACTGGGCGGTGCTCGACGGGCTCAACTACGTCAAGGACCGGCTCGACGGCACCCTGTCGTTCCGCTGGTCGTGCCGGATGGGCATCTGCGGCTCGTGCGGCATGAACGTCAACGGCGAGCCCCGGCTGACCTGCGGCACGTTCTTCACCGAGTTCGGCGACGGCCCGATCAGGATCGAGCCGCTCAAGGGCTTCCCGGTCATCCGCGACCTGGTGGTGGAGGTCGACGACTTCCTGGACAAGCTGCGGCACGTGCGGCCCTGGCTGATCAGGGAGGGCGAGGAGCTGCCGCTGACGACCGAGCACGCCCAGACACCGGCGCAACTGGAGGCGTACAAGCAGTACTCGATGTGCATCAACTGCATGCTCTGCTACTCGGCCTGCCCGGTCTACGTGCTCGACCCCGACTTCCTCGGCCCCGCCGCGATCGCGCTGGCCCAGCGTTACGAGCTCGACTCGCGCGACATGGGCGACCGCTTCGACATGCTCAACCTGGACGAGGCGGTGTGGGGGTGCACGTTCGTCGGCGAATGCACCCGGGTCTGCCCCAAGCACGTCGATCCGGCCGAGGCGATCCAGCGCTACAAGGTCACGGCCGCGGTGCGGTCCATCCTCCCCTGGAGCAGGCGATGACGACGGCGTACCGGCCGCCGCGCGACCCCGCGTGGTTCCTGCGCAACCGGAACTACACGGTGTTCGTGGCGCGCGAGCTGACCAGCGTGTTCGTGGCGTGGGCGATCGTCTTCCTGATGATCGTGATCGACGCCGTCCTGAACGGCGGCGACCCGGCCGCCTTCGCCGGGCAGCCGTGGGTGATCGCGCTCAACGTGGTCGCGCTGGCCGCCACGGTCTTCCACTCGGTCACGTTCCTGAACCTGGCCCCCACCGCCACCGTCGTCAGGCTGGACGGCTACCGCCTGCCCGCCTGGATGATCCAGGGCGGCAACCACTCCGCCTGGCTGCTGGTCTCGGCGGTCCTCGCCTACTTCGTGCTGAGGACGCCATGAGCGGGCGGCGCACGCTCTCGCCCTACCTGTGGCTGCTGTTCAGCGGCGGGGGAGTGGTGGCCGCGCTCACGCTGCCGGTGCTGGTGCTGCTGTTCGGGGTGCTCATGCCGCTCGGCGTGCTCGACTGGCCGTCCACGGCCCACCTGGCCGCGATCCTGGACCCCGTCCCGGTCCGGCTGGCCCTGGTGGCCGTCGTCGTCCTGTGCCTGTTCCACGCGGCGCACCGGATCCGGCACACCAGCGAGGAGCTCCTGGACGTGGCCAGGTTCGACCTGTTCATCGCGCTCGTCTGCTACGGCGGCGCCATTGCGGGCGGCACCCTTGCCGTACTTCTGCTGTTCTGAAATACCCGGCTAATCCATCACATTTCAACAAAGGGCTTTACGATTACTTGACCTTGGGCTTAGCGTCCGCTTTGTGCCAAGCAGACGCTACTTAGCCACAGTCCCCGCGCTCACCCTCATCGCCACGGGACTCGCCGTCGCCCCCGCGGACGCCTCTATCGCGAGGTACGTCCCGAGCGCGGCCGACTACTACATCAACTACGCCCCGCCCCGGGCGGAGAAGACTCCCGAGGAGCCGCCGGCGCCGGGAACGCCCGCCGCCCGCCGCCTCTCGCCGGCGGAGAAGATCGACCAGAAGTTCACCAGCGGCAACCCGGCCGCCGGCCGCGTCCTGGCCGCCCGGGAGAACGAGGCCATCAGAACCGGCCGCAACCCCGCCGACTGGATCTTCAAGAAGTCCAAGCAGACCAAGACGGCCAAGCTGCTCACCCTGCTCGTGGAGTTCAACGAGAACGCCAACGACGACTTCTCCGGCTTCAACCGCCTGCGCACCCCCGACAGCGGCCCCGAGGACTGCGTCGTGGAGCCTCCGGGCACCAAGATGAACGGACCGCTCCACAACAACATCCCGGACCCGGCGAGCCTGCTCCAGAAGGACAACAACTCCTTCTGGGTCCCCGACTTCAGCCCCGCGCACTTCAACAAGATGCTCTACACCGACAAGGGCATCACCGAGCGCGTGCGCAAGGACCTGAAGGACCCGCGCGACGGCAAGCCCGGCATCGACATCTCCGGCTACACCATGAAGAAGATGTACGAGGAGATGTCCAAGGGCGCCTACTCCGTCACCGGCTCCGCCGTCGGCTGGATCAAGGCCCCGCACTCCGAGGCGTGGTACGGCGCGGCCGCCTGCGGAGGCGCTCCCCAGGACATGTCCGGCCACCCGGACAACCCGCTCGGCGCCGGCCAGCTCGCCATCGACGCGATCAACGTCCTGGCGCAGACGCAGCCCGGCTTCAACTGGGCCGAGTACGACCAGGAGGACATCTCCGACGCCGACGGTGACGGCAACTTCGCCGAGCCCGACGGCGTGATCGACCACCTGGTGCTGGTCCACGCCGGCAAGGACAAGTCCTCCGACGGCGGCAAGGAGGGCACCTACGCGATCTGGGCGCACTCCAGCGCGGTCGCCGGCGGCTACCAGATCCCCGGCACCGACAAGAAGATCTCGAACTACATCGTGCAGCCCGAGGACTCCGGCGTCGGCGTCTTCGCCCACGAGTACGGCCACGACCTCGGCCTGCCCGACCTGTACGACACCAGCGGCTCGGGCAGCTCCGCCGTCGACTTCTGGGACCTGATGTCCAGCGGCTCGCACTCCGGCCCGATCTTCCAGTCGATGCCGACGCACATGGGCCTGTGGGACAAGTGGGTCCTCGGCTGGGCCAACCCCAAGACGCTCAACCCCGGTGACGCGAGCAAGCTCGTCACCGTCGGCCAGTCCTCGCGCACGCCCAAGCTCACCGCCGACGGCGTCCGCGTCAACCTGGCCAGCCAGCCGCTGAAGATGATCGACGCCCACAGCGGCACCAACGCCTGGTGGTCCGGCATGGACCAGGAGTGGGCCAACGTCAAGGTCACCCGCGACGTGCAGGTGCCCGCCGGAAGCGACCTGCGCTTCTGGATGTGGAACAACTACGAGATCGAGGCCGACTGGGACTACGGCTTCGTCGAGGTCTCCACCGACGGCGGCAACACCTGGACCCAGCAGAAGGTCTACGACGAGGCCGGCCAGGAGGTCACCACCCCGGACGACTACCCGGACCCGAACAAGAACCTCAAGACCTTCGGCAACAAGAAGTACGGCCTCACCGGCAACACCGACGGCTGGCGGCACGACTACGTCAACCTGACCCCGTTCGCCGGCCAGACCATCAAGCTGCGCCTGGCCTACAACACCGACGCCGCCTCCACCCCGCGCGGCTGGCACGCCGACGACTTCCAGCTCACCAACGGCGGCACGGCCGTCTGGAGCGACGACGTCGAGGGCGGCGAGAACGGCTGAAAGGCCACCGGCGGCACGTTCACCAACACCAGCGGCCAGGGCTGGACCATCAACAACGGCTCGCGCGAGATCTCCCGCTTCTACCTCGCCGAGTGGCGTAACTTCGACGGCTTCGACAAGGGCCTGCAGTACGCCTACGACACCACCTACTCGCGCGACGGCGCCTGGAAGGTGCAGAAGGTCAAGTACAACGCGCCCGGCCTGCTGGTCTGGCTCCGCGACTCGACCTACACCAACAACGTGATCATCCCGAACCTGGAGACCCTGCCCAGCATCGGCGCCAAGGGCAGCCTGCTGGTCGTGGACTCCCACTACGAGCCGCTGCGCCGTAGCGGGACCGCGGCCGAGAAGGACCCGAGCCGCAACAAGAACCTGGAAGGCCGCTCCCAGACCTCCAACGCGGCGTTCTCCTTCAACAGGACCTACCCGTTCAAGGAGTGCCTGGAGGCGCCGGACGAGCCGTTCAGCGAGTACTGCTCGGACATCGCCGCGCAGAAGGGCGTGCCGCACTTCACCGACGCGAAGACCTGGTACCCGGGCTTCGAGCTGCAGAACGGCTCGCTGTTCTACCGGGACTTCGACGCCTCGGCGGTCATCCCGTCCAAGGGCGACCAGCAGTACAGCACGCGCGTCGTCAACTTCGACGGCAGCCCCGCCCCCGAGCTGTACGGGACCGACATGGGCCACGGCCACAAGCTCGGCACCGGCAACCCGGGTGACGAGGGCAAGGCGCTGGGCGTCCAGTTCAGGCTGGTCAGCCCCCTGCCCGGCAACCTCGGAGCCATCATCCAGGTCGTCGCGCCCAAGAAGTGATCGTAGGGGCCGCTCCGGCGGCCCTACGATGAGGGACCATGACGGACCTGAGGACCAAGGCGGAGCACACCGCGGCCATCCGGCGGGAGCGCCGGGTGGCCGTGGTGATCAACACACGCTCGCGCCGCGGTCGCCGCCACTACTTCGAGGCGCTCGACCTCATCCACGGGCTGGGCTTCGAACCGCTCGCCGAGTTCTCCGTGCTCAAGCCCAAGAGGCTGCGCGAGCACCTCGACAGGGCGCTGGCCACCAAACCCGACCTGCTGATCGTCGGGGGCGGTGACGGCACCCTGTCGTCGGCCGTGCGCCACATCGCCCACCGCGACGTGGCGCTCGGCGTGCTCCCGCTCGGCACCACCAACAACTTCGCCCGCAGCCTCGGCCTGCCGCTCGACCTGGCCGGCGCGATCAACGTCTTCGCCACCGGCAAGGTCGCCGACATCGACCTCGGCATGGCCGACGACCGCCCGTTCGCGAACCTGGCCAGCTTCGGCGTCTCCGTCGAGGTCGCCGGCACGGTCAAGCCGTGGCTCAAGCGCATCATCGGCCGCCCCGCCTACCCGCTGACCGCGCTCACGATCCTGCCCGGCCACCGGCCGTTCCGCGCGTTCATCACCGTCGACGGCAAGCGCCACGAACTGCTCACCCACCAGCTCAACATCGCCAACGGCCGCTTCCACGGCGGCTGGCAGGTGGCCAAGGACATCAGCATCGACAACGGCCTGCTGGTCGCCTACCAGCTCGGCTCCGGCAAGAAGCTCAGGCTGCTCGGCGAGACGCTGGCGCGGGCGGCCACCGGCCGCTGGCGCAGCATGGCGGGCGGGCCGTTCGTGACCGGCCGCGAGATGCTGCTGGAGACCGAGCCGCCCATGGCCGCCGACGTCGACGGCGAGGTGCGCCTACGCACCCCCATCAGGCTGCGCGTGGTGCCCAACGGGGTGCGCGTGATGGTCCCGGAGACCTTCGAGGACCGCTGAGATCCGCTCCAGCGTGAGCGGGCGCGTCAGCATCACCTCCAGGCGGGCGCGCGAGCGCGCCCGGTTCTCCGCGCCTTCCGCGGGATCGGCCGCCCGCCGCGCGTAGAACTCCAGCAGATGCCCCTGTACGGCCACGCGCATCGAGAAGTCCTCCGGCCCGGTCACCCGCGCCGGCCCGCCCGCGGCCACGTAGGCGCGGTAGACCTCGGGGTCGCGGGCCACGATCGCGGCCAGCTCCCACGCCGGGACGGCGGGGCCGCAGTTCTCCCAGTCCAGGACCGTGACCCGGCCCGCGGCCGACACGCGCAGGTTCTCCTCGTTGAGGTCGCGGTGGCAGGTCGTGACCCTGGCCGGGTCCGGCGGCACGACGACGGCCTCCACCGCGACCAGGTCGTCCAGCCAGGCGCGCAGCGCGTCCTCCCACTCCTGGCCCCGCGAGATTTCGGCGACCCCGGCCCAGCCCTGCGGGCCCAGCGGGTCGGCGAACCAGGCCGGCACCGGTCCGCGGGCGGCGTGCCGTACCCGATGGACGTCCGCGGTCGCGGCGCCGAGCTGGGCTGCGGTGATCTCGCCGGGGGCGAGATCGGCCCACTCATAGACCCGCAGGTCGTACGGCCGCGCCCGCAGGATCACCCGGCCGCGGCGGTCCAGGACCGGTGCGGGCAGCTCCACGCCGGCCGCGGCGGCGGCACGCTGGAAGGCCACGTCGGCCGCGGCGTCGGGCTCGGCCACCTCGATGAGCGACTCCTTGACCGCCCACGAGCCTCGGCCGGTGTCCACGCGCCAGATGCGGCCCAGCTCGCCGCGGGCCGCGTAGACGGGCGCCGCCGTCACCTCGCCCAGCTCGTACTCGCGCGCGACGCGCTCGGCCGTCTCGATCAGCATGTGCCGACGCTACGGCACCCCGCGGATCCGCCACACCAGCAGCGCGCCCGCGACGCCGACCACGGCCGTGACCGTGTAGAGCGCCGGGTAGCCGCCGAGCTGCGTGACCAGCGGCGCGGCCAGCACCGGCGCGAGCACCTGCGGCCCCGCCGAGGCCAGGTTGAGCACGCCGAGGTCCTTGCCCCGGTCGAGGTCGGTGGGCAGCACCTGGGTCAGCAGCGCCTGGTCCACGGCCAGGAACGCGCCGCTGCCCGCGCCCAGGATCACCGCCGCCACGATCACCGTCGGCCACGACGTGGTGAAGGCCAGCAGCACCGCCGCCGAGGCGGTCAGCAGCGCCGCCGCGCTCACGACCGGGCGCCGCCTGCCCAGCCGGTCGGACAGCCAGCCGGACAGCAGCGTCGGGCCGATGCCGGCCACCGTGGAGACCGCCAGCAGGATGAGCACGCCCTCGTCCACGCCGTGCCCGGGGAAGAGCCGCTCGTAGCCGATCGCGTCGCGCAGGTAGTAGAGCAGGTAGCCGGTGCCCATCGAGATCGACAGGTTCAGCAGGAAACGGGTCACCCAGGCCCACGCGAAGTCGGGGTGGCGGCGCGGGCTCACCCAGAGCGTCCGCCAGTCGAAGCGCTGCCTGACCGCGTCCGGCACCGGGCCCTCACCGGTCGCGAACGCGAACGGCAGCACCGTCACCAGCAGCAGCGCCGCCATCGCCAGATAGGACGGCAGCACTCCGGTGACCACCAGCGCCACCACCAGGCCGCCCAGCAGCGGTCCCGCGGCCTGCGCCGCCCCGGCCACCGCCAGCACCCGCCCGCGCTGCCACTCCGGCACCTGGTCCGGCACCACCGCGACCGTCGAGGCGTAGGCTGCGTTGAACGTGAGCTGCACCAGGCTCCAGCCGATCGTCATGCCCAGCACCGACTGCTGTGTGCCGAGCAGCACCAGGGCCGCGGCGCCGGTCAGCGCGCCGAACAGGATCCACGGGCGGCGCCTGCCGTAGCGGCCCCGGGTGCGGTCCGACAGCGCGCCGAACGCCACGTTCGACACCATCGACACCGCCGCGCCCACGGCGAACACCACCGCGAGCGACGCCTCCTTGTTCGCGTCGTCCACCATCACCATGTGCTGGGGGAGCACGATCTGGATCAGCGTGAACCAGCCCATCATCAGCCCGAGCTGGGCCAGGGAGAGCCGCGCCGTCCAACCGCCGGAGACCTTTGCCGTTAACGCCGGTGAGCTCACGAGGAGTCCTCCGCGGTTCGGGGGGAGAGGGCCTCATATTAGGACTCGTCGGCCGGTGCCTCAAGATCTGCGGCCATGCCGATGTACGCGGGTCCGAGCTGGTGCGCCAGCCCCTCGGGCGGGGGGAACAACCGCAGCAGCAGATCGGGCGCCGCCGAGGCCCGCCACTCCGGCCGCCGCACGCTCGCGCCCGCCGCGTAGAAGTCCGCCAGCCGCTCGGCGAACGGCACGTCCGCCACCGCCAGCGGGTCGCCGCGCGCCGCGCCCTCCTCGGCCAGCGACCCCAGCAGCCGCTCCTTGGTACGGCCCCGCCACGCCAGCACCAGGAACGGGTCGTCGTCGAACGACTCGGCCAGCAGGTAGAGCACCGCCGACAGGTGCTTGCAGGGAAAACCCCAGTCCGGGCAGGAGCACTCCATGTCCAGGTCGCGCGGGAACAGGTCGACGCCCATCGCCGCGAAGACCTCCTCGATCTCCGGCGGCATCTCCCCGGCCAGCAGCTTGGCCCGGTGCACCGCCTGCCCGGCGATCGCCTCCTCCAGCTCGGCCCACAGCGCCTCGGCGTACACCTCGACCCTGACCGCCACCTCGTACGGGTCCGGGCGGGAACCCTGCACCCTGGCGCTCACCAGCCCCGGGGACAGCTCCAGGGAGAGCACCTGGCCCTTGCGCGCGTACGCCCGCCCGCGCGCGAGCCGGCCCTTGTCGCACACCCGCTCCAGGATGTCGATGAACCGGCGCGACCACCACGACGAGCCGATCGTGCCGCGCTGGGTGCGGGCCCTGAGGCCGCCCTCGACCGCGATCGGCCTGCCGCCGTCGTACCATCCGTCCCTGCCGACCGGCATGCTCAGCCCACCGCCTCGGCGCCCAGGCGGAAGACCTCGCGCAGCTCCTGCGAGGACAGGTCGGTGAGCCAGTCCTCGCCGGTGCCGACCACCCGCTCGGCCAGCGCCTTCTTGCGCTCGATCATCTCGTCCACGCGCTCTTCGAGGGTGCCCGCGCAGATCAGCTTGCGCACCTGGACGTTCTTGCGCTGGCCGATGCGGAACGCCCGGTCGGTGGCCTGGTCCTCCACCGCCGGGTTCCACCAGCGGTCCACGTGGATGACGTGGTTGGCGGCGGTCAGGTTGAGCCCGACCCCGGCCGCCTTCAGCGAGAGCAGGAACACCATGGGCTCCGGGTCGTCCTGGAAACGTGCGACGAGCCGGTCGCGCGCCTTCTTGGGCAGGCCGCCGTGCAGCCAGAGCACCGGGCGGTCCAGCCGGGCGGCCAGGTAGGGCTGCAGCATCGTGCCGAACTCCGCGTACTGCGTGAAGACCAGCGCCTTCTCGCCCTCCGCGACGATCTCCTCGGTCAGCTCCTCCAGCCTGGCCAGCTTGCCCGAGCGTCCCGGCAGCCGCGAGCCGTCCTTCAGCAGATGGGCCGGGTGGTTGCAGACCTGCTTGAGCTTGGCCATGGCCGCCAGCACCAGCCCGCGCCGCTCGATGCCCTCACTGCCGTCGATCTTGCCCATCATGTCGTCGACCACCGCCTGGTAGAGCGAGGCCTGCTCCGGGGTGAGCGAGCACCACTCCTTGACCTCCACCTTCTCCGGCAGGTCGGTGATGATGGACCGGTCGGTCTTGAGGCGGCGCAGCACGAACGGGCCGGTGGCGCGCTTGAGCGCGAGCGTGGCCTGCTCGTCCTGGCGGGCCTCGATCGGCTCCTGATAGCGGGACCTGAACCTGGACCGCGTGCCCAGCAGGCCCGGGTTGCAGAACTCCATGATCGACCAGAGCTCGGCCAGGTGGTTCTCCACCGGCGTGCCGGTCAGCGCCAGGCGGGTGCGGGTGGGGATCGCCCGCACCGCGCGGGCCTGCAGGGTGCCGCTGTTCTTGATCGCCTGGGCCTCGTCGCAGACGACGCGCTGCCAGGTGAACTCCTTCAGCGTCTCCAGGTCGCGCTGGGCGGTGCCGTACGTGGTGATCACCAGGTCGGCGCCGTCGACCAGCGTCGCGTCGCGCCCGCCGCCGTGGTGCACGTAGACCTTCAGCCCGGGCGCGAACCTGGCCGCCTCCCGCTGCCAGTTGCCCACCAGCGACATCGGGCACACGAGCAGGGTCGGCGGCGGCATCTGCCCGGCCCGCTCCCGCTCGTGGGCCAGGAGCGCCAGCGTGGTGATGGTCTTGCCCAGGCCCATGTCGTCGGCCAGCACGCCGCCCAGCCCCAGCTCCGACAGGAAGCTCAGCCAGGCCAGGCCGCGTTCCTGGTAGGGGCGCAGGGTCGCGTCGATCCCCGCCGGGGTGGTCAGCGGGGTCAGCCGCCGCTCGGCCTGGCCCGACAGCAGGTCGCCGAGGACGCCGTCGGCGTCGATCTCCAGCAGGGGCAGCTCGTCGTCCTCGCCCTGCACCACGTGCCGCAGGATCTCGGCCGCGCTCAGCTCGCCGTCCCTGCGTCCCTCGACCGCCCGCAGGGCCGCCTTGAGCTGCCGCTCGTCCAGCTCCACCCACTGGCCGCGCACCCGCACCAGCGGCACCTTGAGCCTGGCCAGCTCCGCCAGCTCGGCCTCGCTGATGCTCTCGTCGCCCACGGCCAGGTCGATGCGGAAGTCGACCAGCTCCCGCAACCCGAACCCCTGCCCGGTCGCCGCCTTCTGGCTCTTCGTCCGGGTGGTCAGCTTCAGCCCCAGCTTGGCCCGGCCGGCCCAGCGCGGCAGTTGTACCCCGAACCCGGCCGCCTGCAGGAGCGGTGCGGCCTGCCGCAGAAAGGCGAACGCGCCCGCGGTGTCGAGCACGAGCTCCTTGGGTTCGGCCACCCTGAGGGCGGGGTCGAGCTCGGGATACAGGCGCACCGCCCTGCCCAGGCCGGCCAGGAACTCACGCTCGGGCTTGGCCGGCAGACCGGGCAACGGCTCACCCCGCCAGATCTGGTCAGCGGGGACGTACAGGCTCGGATCATCCACCGCCTGCAACGCCAGCTCCACCCGCCACCCGTCCCGGGCCCGCCCGACCTGGCCCGCCACCCCCACGACCGGCTCCCCGGCCGCCCGGTCTCCGGACATCCCCTCGTGCCCGCCCAGCCCGGAGCCGTCCGCAGATCGCTCGTGCCCGCCCAGCCCGGAGTCGTCCCCGGATTGCTCGTGCCCGCCCGGCCCGGAGCCGTCCCCGGATCGCCCGGCCTCGTCCCAGGTGCCAGCGACGCCGGCCGCGAGGTGCCCGAGGCTGTCCGTGACGTTCCCGATGCCGTCCGCGGAGAGGCCGTCGTCCATCGGCGGTTCGACCAGGCGGAAGCTGACACGCGCCGAGCTGTCGGCGGCGGCCACGGTGTCGTACCACTCGGTCAACGCCTCGCGCAGCTCCGGCACGTCGGGGCAGGCGGCGCCGGGCCCGGTCAGGGCGGCCAGCCAGCGGTCCCTGAGCGTGCGCGGCCTGGCCACCAGCGGCTCGGGGAGCCGGGCCCTGACGTGAGCGTCGGCGAAGTGGTCGAGCGCCGCACGCAACACCCCCGCCGACCCCCGCTCCACAGCTCCGGTACGGCACGCGGGCGGCATGGCCAGCGCCAGCTCCCGGAAGCGCACCGCATCCTGCCCGGTCAGCACCACCCGCCACCGAGCCCGCGCAGTCTCCTGCGGGATCGCCCACATGGCCAGCCCGTCATCCACCGCTGCGCCCCCGGCCAGGCCGCCTCTTGCCGCATCGTCCGGGATCGTGTCGCCCAGGGAAGGCGTGTCCGTGTGGTCGGGGGCGACGAGCTGGGGAAGGACCCGGCCGCGCCGTACGAGATCGTGGGCCAGGTCTGTCACGGCGCTCCAGAAGCGCACCGTCGCCCCGCCGGAGCCGAGCAGGCGGAGGGAGTGTCCGGCGTCCGGCACCACGACCGGCACCCGCCAGACCCGCGCCCGGGGCCGCACGCCGTCGCCCAGCAGCCCGGTCTCCGGTGACGGGATCGGCGCGGCGGCCGAGCCCGGCAGCACCATCTCCATCACCGTCCGGACGGCGTCGGTCAGCCCGAGGTGCGCCGTCAGCTCCCCATGCCCGGCGGCGAACGGGTGCGGCCGTGGCCAGGCGCCACGCGAGGCGGTGCCGACCGCTTCCGTGTCCTCCGCCCAGAAGGCGAGCCCGCCGCCCGCCCACACCCCATGCACCACAAGCACCCCGGCAGGCTACCGCCGCCCACCGACAGTACGCCGCCCGAACCGGCCGCCCACCGCTACCCGCGAACCGTCCCCGTCAGGACGAGCCGCTGGGTGCACAGATCTTCGCGCGAGGCTCGCGGCTGCCGTGGGGGGCGGCGTAAGGTGGTGGTATGAGCGGATCCTGGTGCGAACGCCCCAAACCGCAGACGCCGCCGTGCGAGCTGCCCTCGCCGTTCTCCGTGCCGGACAAGCCGGACGCCTGGTGCGAGGTGCCCAAGTCCTCGGAGGCCGCGGCGGTCGTCGGATTCCTGCTCAGGCTCGCCCGTCGCTGACCACATCGTGGCCGATGCTTTGCCGTTGATCTCGACCCGTACGGTTAGAACGACGGATGAGAGCACCACGGGAAGGCAGGGCCGATGCAGGAGCATGAGGAGTACGTCGAGGGAGTGACCGCGGGGTACGTCGGCGCGCACGAGGCGGTCGTCGGCTCGCCGGTCGACTCGACCTCGGTCAACGTGCCCCAGACCAGGGCCGGTGCGGCGGAGAACGCCGAGGAGGCCGAGGAGGAGCGCGGGTCCCACGGCGTGTTCGTCGCCGCGGACCACAACCACGGCGGCGACGTCACGGACGTTCGCGGGGACGCGGAGCTCACCGCGCTGCACGAGCGCGCCGAGCACGACGACCCGCTCATCGCGGCCCGGGACGCCATGCGCGAGGACCTGCGCGGGAAACAGCCGTGATAGAGCGCCCGCAGGCTGGGTAGGCGCCTTCCTCATCGGAGGAGGCGACAGTCCTCAGGGGCGACCCTGGAGTGGCTGTTCGGCGCGGTGGGGACGCACGTCCCGCCGTGCCCGTGCTCCTGTCGCCGGGCCCCGGCGCCGTCCGTGTGGGCGGTTGTGGGCGTGGTGGCAGGGTCGAGGTACTGGCCCCCCGAAGCCGATGTGACGACGCGGAACGAGAGACAAAGGCAGGCGACGTGATGGCGACGGCGAAGGACAAGGCGGGCGAGATGGCCGACACGGCCAAGGACAAGGCGGGCGAGGTCGCCGCCGCGGCCAGGGACACCGCCGCGGTGGCCAAGGAGAAGGCCGGCGAGGTGGCCGCGACGGCCAAGGACAAGGCGGGGGAGATGGCGGGCGCCGCCAAGGACACGGCCGCCGTCGCGTCGGACAAGGCCGGGGAGCTGGCCGACGCCGCCGCCACGGAGGCGAAGAAGCGCCCGGTCCTGGTGCTGGCCGCCGTCGGCACCATCGTCGCCCTCGTCGTGCGCCGCCTGCTCAAGCGCAAGCGCTGAAAGGCGCCGCCGTACCTGTGAGGGGGAGGCGATACGCTGCGGCAGGTGAACAGGACATTGGCCGCGGCGGTCCTCGTGACCGTCGCGGTGGCGGGGTGTGGCGCGGGTTCGGCGGTCAACGACTACGGGACCGTGGTGAAGGGCGCCAAGGGGCAGACGACCCAGGTCGAGGTGGGCCAGGGCGACCGGTTCTCGCTGGCCGTGTCCGACAACCCGTCCGTCGGCGACAGCTGGTCGCTGGTCGAGGTGCCGGACGCGAAGGTGGCCTCGTTCATCAGCGAGGAGCACGAGAGCGACGGCGAGGCCCCCGGCAGCGGCGGCACCGGATACTTCGTGTTCAACGCCAAGCGTCCGGGCACGACCGAGGTCAAGCTGTTCAACTGCTGGCGCTGCGGCGCGGAGAAGACGCCCACGGCCCCGGACAGCGTCAAGGACTCCGGCACCGCGATCTTCACCATCACCGTCAAGTGATCACGACAGACTGTCTTGAAACCTGGCGTGTGGTCGGAGAGGCTTCACCTCATGGATTTCCTTCGGGTGCGCGCCTCGACTGACGGCGCCGAGACGATCTCGTGGTGGACCGGCGACGTGTACGGCTGGCAGGACGACGACGGCCCGCACCACCTGTTCGGGTTCGAGGGGCTCAACGTGGCCCGCGTCGTCGAGGCCGACGGCGCCTGGCAACTGCTGACCCGCGAGGCCGCCGCCTACCTCGACCCGAAGTCCCGGGAGATCCTGAAGACCTGGGACAACCCGTTCACCGGCCGGCAGGTCGAGGTCCAGCACGTCTTCAACGACCCGGTCAACCAGCGTATGGGCGCCTACCCGGTCCCGACGACGCGGATCGGCGACCAGGTCGTCTTCAACGTCGACATCCGCCTCGCCTACCCCTCGCCCCTCAAAGTCGCGGAGTTTCCGGAGAACTCGGCCAGCGACACCTACCGCGCCCTCGAACTCTTCCAGTTCTTCGCCAAGGCCGAGGACGTCGACGGCGACAGCCAGAATGTGCCCAGCTTCTTCTCCTGGAGCCGCGTCTCGCCGTGGCTGCCCTGGATGGCGATGGCCCAGCGCCCCGGCGGCCTCGTCTACCACGTCAGGGGCGGCAAGGTCCCGCAGGCGCCGGAGCGGCTGGCCGCGCACGTCGGCGAGCACTTCCTGCACGCCCCCCGGGAGTGGGGCGGCCCCAACGTGAGTAGCTGGTCGGCTTTCGCGGCTAAAGTCGGCAGGTGAGCACCGACCTGTTCTGCGAGATCATCGCGGGAGAACGGCCCGCCTTCACGGTCTTCTCCGACGAGGTGGCCGTCGCCTTCCTCGACACGAGGCCGGTCTTCAAGGGGCACGTCCTGGTGGTGCCGCGCCGCCACGTCGAGACGCTGGCCGACCTCACCGACGTCGGCCCGTTCTTCGAACGCGTCCAGGCGGGCGCCCGCGCGGTCGAGGACGGCCTGCAGGCGGCGGGCACGTTCGTCGCGATGAACAACCGGATCAGCCAGAGCGTGCCCCACCTGCACGTGCACATCGTGCCGCGGCAGAAGAAGGACGGGCTGCGCGGCTTCTTCTGGCCGCGCACCAAGTACGCCGACGACGCCGAGGCCGAGTCCTACGCCGAGCTGATCAGGAAGTCATGGAACTCGCCGTCGGCCTGATCCTGGCGGTGGTGCTGGTCGGCGTCCCGGCCGTGGTGCTGTGGCGGGTGCTGCGCGGCCGCCGCGAGCTGGGGACGGGCCCGGCCGAGCGGGCCACGTTCGAGACGCTGCACACCGCCTCGCTGGCCGCGCCGCCGCTGCGGACCGGGCTGACCGAGGAGGGCACGCAGCGGGCCTCGCGCCACCTGCGCGAGCTGCTCGGCTCCCCGGCGCTGGCGATCACGGACGGCGAGCGGCTGCTCGTGTACGACGGCGCCGGTGACCACCACGCCGCCGACGCCCTGGACCACGCGGCGGCGACGCTGCGCGACGGCCGTACCCAGGTGCTGTCGATCGAGTGCGAGCTGCTCGAATGCCCGATCAGGCACGCCGTCGTGGTTCCGCTGACCACCGACGAGCGCATCGTCGGCTCCCTGACCGCCTACGGCCCGCACGCCTCGGCGGGGCTGGTGCGCGCGGCGCAGGAGACGGCGAGCTGGGTCGACTCGCAACTGGAGCTGGCCGAGCTCGACCGCTCCCGCACCCGGCTGATGGAGGCCGAGGTACGGGCGCTGCGCGCGCAGATCTCCCCGCACTTCATCTACAACTCGCTGACCACGATCGCCTCGTTCGTCCGCACCGACCCGGAGCGCGCCCGCGAGCTGCTGCTGGAGTTCGCCGACTTCACCCGCTACTCCTTCCGTCGCCACGGCGACTTCACCACGCTGGCCGAGGAGCTGCGCTCCATCGACCGCTACCTGATCCTGGAGCGGGCCCGCTTCGGCGACCAGCTCCAGGTCACGCTGCGCATCGCGCCGGAGGTGCTGCCGGTGGCGGTGCCGTTCCTGTGCCTGCAGCCGCTGGTGGAGAACGCGGTACGGCACGGCCTGGAGAGCAAGAACGGCGTCGGCCGGATCACGATCGTCGCCGAGGACGCCGGCGCCGACTGCCGGATCAGCGTCGAGGACGACGGCCTCGGCATGGACCCCGACCGGCTCAGGCTCATCCTGGCCGGGGAGGTGGTGAGCGCGGGCGGCGTGGGCCTGGCCAACGTCGACGAGCGCCTGCGCCAGGTCTACGGTGATGAGTACGGCCTGGTCGTGGAGACCGGCAAGGGCGCCGGGACCAAGGTCAACGTGCGCGTGCCGAAGTACCATCCGGGGGTATCGGCCCGCTAGAGACCTGTGACCTGGGCGTGACGGGCTTGACGCCTCTTGTCGCTTTTATCACTGTCAATGGATCGGAAGGAGCATTGTGGCTGGCTTGCGCGTCCTGGCGGTCGACGACGAACTTCCGGCCCTGGAGGACCTGTCGTACCTGTTGCGCGCCGACCCGCGCATCGAGGAGGTGCTGACCGCGCGCGACGGCGCTGCGGCGCTGCGGCAGCTCGACCGCGGCATCGCCGAGGGCCGCCCGGTCGACGCGGTCTTCCTCGACATCAGGATGCGCGGGCTGGACGGGGTCGTGCTGGGCCGCCTGCTGGCGCAGTTCGCCAACCCGCCGCGGGTGGTGTTCGTGACCGCCTACGAGGAGCACGCGGTCGACGCGTTCGAGATCAAGGCCGAGGACTACCTGCTCAAGCCGGTACGCCCGGAACGCCTGGCCGAGGCCATCCGTCGCGTGGCGTTGTCCTCCGACGTCGTCCTGGACGGCGAGGACGCCGACACGATCCCGGTCGAGCTGGGCGGCGTGACGCGGTTCGTCTCCTCTGCCGATGTCGTGTACGTGGAGGCGCACGGCGACTACGCTCGCCTGCACACCCAGACCGGCACCCACCTGGTCCGCATCCCGCTCAACACGCTGGAGGAACGCTGGGCCTCGGCCGGGTTCGTCCGGGTGCACCGCAGCCACCTGGTCGCGGTCAAGCACATCGAGGAGCTGCACATCGACTCCGGCAGGTGCACGGTGACGGTGGGAAGGACGGAGATCCCGGTGAGCCGCCGCCACACCCGCGAACTGCGCGACCTGCTCGTCAGAAGAGCCAAGCGATGAGCGGCCGCCGGGTCACCGTCACCAGCCCCCGCACCGCCGCCGCGCGCCGCCGCCGCTACCCGGCCACGCGCGAGATCGACGAGCAGACCGTGGTCGGCGAGGTCTACATGCGCTCGCTGCTGCGCACGCAGTTCCGCCTGGCGCTGTTCGTCTGCACCGTGCTGGCCTGCGTGATCGGCGGGCTGCCGCTGCTGTTCCTGCTCCTGCCGCACGTGCGCGACCTGCACCTGCTCGGCGTGCCGCTGCCGTGGGCGGTGCTGGCCGGCCTCATCTATCCCGCCTTCGTCGCGGGCGCCTGGCTCTACGTACGGCAGGCCGAACGCAACGAGCGCCACTTCGCCGACCTGGTCGAGCGCAAATGAGCCTGACGGCGGTCGTGGTCGTCGTCCTGGCCGCGGTGCTCATCGGCGCGTTCGGCATCCGGTTCTCCCGCACCACCTCCGACTTCTACGTCGCCTCCCGCACGGTCAGCCCGCTCTGGAACGCCTCGGCCATCGGCGGCGAGTACCTCTCGGCCGCCTCCTTCCTGGGCATCGCCGGCCTGATCCTCACCTACGGCATCGACATGCTGTGGCTGCCGGTCGGCTGGACCGGCGGCTACCTGGTGCTGCTGGTCCTGGTCAGCGCCCCCTTGCGGCGCTCGGGCGCGTACACGCTGCCGGACTTCGCCGAGGCCAGGCTGGAGTCCATGGCCGTGCGCCGCACGGCGAGCGTGCTCGTGGTGCTGATCGGCTGGCTCTACCTGATGCCGCAGTTCCAGAGCGCGGGCCTGGTGCTGCGCACGATCACCGGGGCGCCGGTCTGGGTCGGCGGGCTGCTCGTGGCGGTCGTGGTGGCGGTCAACGTGCTGTCGGGCGGGATGCGCTCGATCACGTTCGTGCAGGCGTTCCAGTACTGGCTGAAGCTGACCGCGCTGGCGGTGCCGCTGGTGTTCCTGCTGCTGGCCTGGAAGCGCGACGGCGCGCCCGGGCTGAGCGCGGCCGACGCGGCGACCTGGCAGATGCCGCTGGGCAGCGGCAAGGAGTACGGGCTGTACTCCACGTACTCGCTGATCCTGGCGACGTTCCTGGGCACGATGGGGCTGCCGCACGTGCTGGTGCGCTTCTACACCAATCCCGACGGTCGGGCGGCGCGGCGTACGACGCTGGTGGTGCTGACCCTGCTCGGCGCCTTCTACCTGCTGCCCGCCGCCTACGGCTGGCTCGGCCGGCTCTACACCCCCGACCTGGCCCGCACCGACGCGGTCGTGCTCACGCTGCCCGGCGCGATGGTCGGCGGCACCCTGGGCGACCTGCTGACCGCGCTGGTGACGGCGGGGGCGTTCGCGGCGTTCCTGTCCACCTCCTCGGGGCTGACGGTGTCGGTGGCGGGGGTGATCGCGCAGGACCTGCTGGGCGGCGGGGTGCGCTCGTTCAGGATCGCCACGCTGATGGCCGTGGCGGTGCCGCTGGCGCTGGCGCTGTGGGCGCGTTCGCTGCCCGTCGCCGACGTGGTGGGGCTGGCGTTCGCGGTGGCGGCCTCGTCGTTCTGCCCGCTGCTGGTGCTCGGCATCTGGTGGCGGCGCCTGACCACGACGGGCGCGCTGGCCGGGCTGTTCGCCGGGGGCGGGCTGGCCTGCTGCGCGGTGCTGGCCACGATCATCGGCGGGCCGTACGACGGGGTGCTCAACGCGCTGCTGGCGCAGCCGGCGGCGTGGACGGTGCCGATCGCGTTCACCGTCATGGTGGCGGTGTCGTTCCTGACCCCGCACCGGGTGCCGCCCGGCGTGGCCAGGACGATGGTGCGCCTGCACACGCCGGAGGACCTCGACCTGGACCGCGGCGACTGGCGGCCCAAGGGCTAGGGGCAGGGCCCGCGTTCGCCGGAGCCGCGCACGACCAGCTCCACCGGTACGGTCACCCGGCGCGGCCGTCCCGACGGGTCGAGCAGGAGGCCGACCGCGCTGCGGGCGATGCGGTCGATGTCGTAGCGGACCACGCTCACGCCGGGGTTGAAGACCTCGGCCAGCGCGAAGTCGTCGAACCCCACGTAGGCGGGACGTTCCCGGCGCTCGCGCAGGGCCTGCAGGATGCCGATCGCGGCCCGGTTGTTGGTGGCGAAGAACGCGGTCGGCGGGTCGGCCAGGTCGAGCAGCCGGGTGACCTCCTGCGAGACCCGCCACGGGTCGAACACGCCGTGCACGACCAGGCGCTCGTCCGGCTCGCCGAGCGCCTGGCGGTAGCCGGTGGCCCGGTCGTGCACCGAGTTCAGCCGCACGTCGTCGGAGATCAGCGCGATCCTGCGGTGGCCGTGCGCGCGCAGGTGCTCGGTGGCCAGGCGGCCGCCCTTGAGGTCGTCGAGCAGGACCACATCGCTGTCCTGGCCGGGCGGCAGCCGGTCGACGAAGACCGTGGTCAGGCCGGTGTGCCTGGCCAGCCAGGCGTGGTCGCCCGACGACGGCACGACGATGAGCGAGTCGACGCCGCGGGCGTACATGGACTCGACCAGCATGCGCTCGCGCTCGGGGCGCTCCTCGTAGGAGCCGAACACGACCAGCGCCTCGTGCTCGGCCGCGGCCGCCTCGACCGCCTTGGCAAGGCGGGAGTAGAACTCGTTGGAGATGTTCTCCATGACCAGGCCGATGGTCAGCATCGTGGCGCCTCTGGCCAGCCGGGCCGCCGCCTCGTTGCGGCGGAAGCCGAGGGCGCCGATCGCGGCGCGTACCTTGAGCTGGACCTCGGCGCTGACGTGCGGCTCCCGGTTGACGACGCGGGAGACCGTCTTCAGGCTGACGCCCGCGTACCTGGCCACGTCGGCCATGGTCGGCTTGCGCGCTGTCATACTCTGCCCCCATGGATGACGAATGGATCTGCGGCCGCCTCGGCGAGGACGAGCCCTGGCTGCTCGGCGCGGTCAACCCGCCGGTGTTCGAGAACTCCCTGTTCACCTTCCGCACCGCCGGTGAGCTGGGGGAGGCGATCAGGGACGAGGACGAGCGCTACGTCTACTGGCGCGGCACCAACCCCACGGTCGACCTGGCTCAGCGCAAGCTCGCGGCGCTGGAGCGGGGGGAGCGGGCCAAGTGCTTCGCCTCCGGCATGGGCGCGATCTCGGCCACGATCTCCTCGCTGGTGTCGGCGGGCGACCACGTGCTGGTGCTGGGCGCCGTGTACGGGCCGACCACCCAGTTTCTGCGCTATCTGGAGAAGTTCGGCGTCACGCATACGCACGTCAGCGATCTCGACGGGTGTGACAGCGCTATCAGACCGAGCACGCGCCTACTCTACTTCGAGTCGCCGTCCTACATGCGCTACGAGGTCTTCGACATCGCTGCCGTCACCGGCTGGGCCAGGGAGCGCGGCCTGGTCACGGCCATGGACAACACCTGGTCCACGCCCATCTTCCAGAAGCCGCTGACGCTCGGGGTGGACCTGGTGCTGCACTCGCTGTCGAAGTACGTGGGCGGCCACAGCGACCTGGTCGGCGGCGTGGTGGCCGGCCCGTCGCGGCTGATCAGGCCGCTGGCGCTGACGGAGTACCAGCTCTACGGCGCCGCCATGTCGCCCCACGACGCGGCCAAGGTGATCAAGGGCCTGCGCACGCTGCCGGTGCGGATGGCCGCCCACCAGGAGCGCGGCCTGGCCGTCGCCGCCTTCCTGGACGGGCACCCGGCCGTCAGGGTCGTCAACCACCCGGGCCTGCTGTCCCACCCCGGGCACGCCCAGGCCAAGGCTCAGATGAGCGGTTTCTCCAGCCTGTTCAGCATCGAGCTGGACACCGACTCGCGCGAGGAGGCCGCTGAGTTCCTGGACCGGCTGCGGCACTTCCGCATCGGCGTCTCGTGGGGCGGCTTCGAGTCGCTGGTCAACGCTCCGGCGCTGTCGGTTGAGGAGAGCGTGCGGGCCACCATGGGCATCCCCGTCGGCCTGGTGCGGCTGTCGGTCGGCCTGGAGGCGGCGGACACATTGATCAAGGACCTCGGTCTAGCGCTGGAGGGGGTCGGTCGCCTAGCGTGACTGACAGCGCTGTCACATCTATGGAGGCGTCGTGAAATCCTTCCTGGCCCTTGCCGCCCTCACCGTGGTGCTCGCGGGCTGCGGGTCGTCCTCCGGCTCAGACCCCGGCGAGGTACGGCTGCGCATGGTCGAGAGCCTGACCAGCCCGGAGCGCACCAAGCTGCTCAAGTCACTGCTAGCCGACTTCGAGAAGGCCAACCCGGGCGTCAAGGTGGAGCTCATCTCGCCGCCGCTGGACAGCGCCGACCAGAAGATCACCCAGATCCTGCAGACGAAGAAGGACCTGGACGTGCTGGAGGTCCGCGACCACACGGCCAAGTCCTTCTCCAACAACGGCTGGCTCGGCGAACTGCCCACGACCCAGTGGAGCGGCTGGGCCGACCTCACCGACCTGACGAAGAAGAAGGCGGTCGAGGTGGGCGGCAAGCCGTACCTCATCCCCTACGGCTTCTACCAGCGCACGCTCTTCTACCGCACCGACTGGGGCCTGGCCGCGCCGCCGAAGACCTGGCAGGAGCTCTACGAGGCGGGCAAGAAGATGACCGGCGGCGAGCGGTTCGGCTACTCCTTCCGCGGCGGCAAGGGCGGCGCCGACTACGCCGTCATGATGATCAGCGCCTACAACGGCGAGGCGCTGAACCCGGACAAGTCCTTCTTCCTCAAGGACAAGCGGACGATCTTCTCGACCCCGGAGGCCGCCCAGGCGCTCGACCTGTTCGTCAAGATCTTCAAGGAGGCCTCGCCGCCCGACTCGGTCTCCTGGGCCTATCCGGAGATGGTGCAGGGCTTCACCTCGGGCGTCACCGGCATGCTCATCCAGGACCCCGAGGTGATCAAGACGGTCGAGGAGAGCGGCGTCAAGGCGTGGTCCACGGCGCCGATCCCGAAGGGCCCGAGCGGGTACGCCTACCAGCCCGTCGGCTACGCGGGATGGGGCGTCACCTCCTTCACCAAACATCGCGACCAGGCGGTCAAGCTGGTGCAGTTCCTGTCGGAGTCGCAGCAGAGCATCCGCTTCGCCAAGGGCAACTCGCTCATCCCGATCTCCAAGCAGGCCCAGAACGATCCGCAGTTCTCGCAGGGCGCGTGGAAGGCGTACCTGGAGGCGCAGCAGGACCCCAAGCAGGTGATCACGATCCGGCCCGTGGACTACCCGGGATGGAGCCAGTTCCTCGTCGACTCCGACCGTGACGTGCAGGCGCTGCTGACCGGCAAGAAGAGCGCGGCCGACGTGCTCAAGGCCTGGGACGCCTTCTGGGCCGACCAGGCGAAGAAGGTCTCGTGACCAAGCGGGCCTTCACCGGGCGCAGGGCGGCGTTCATCGCGCTGTGCCTGCTGCCCGGGATCGTGTTCGTCGTCCTGTTCACGTACTGGCCGATGGTGCGCGGCAGCGTCATGGCCTTCCAGCGCTACAACCTGTTCGACCTGACCCAGACGCCGTTCGTCGGCCTGGAGAACTTCGCCGCGGTGCTGGCCGAGGAGCGGTTCTGGACCTCGCTGCGCAACACCGGCACCTGGGTCGTGGTCTCGCTGTTCTTCCAGTTCGTGCTGGGCTTCGGGCTGGCGTTGCTGCTCAGGAGGCACTTCAGGGGCCGCGGGCTCTACCAGGCGTGGGTGTTCTTCCCCTGGGCCATGTCCGGGTTCCTGATCGGGCTGCTGTGGCGGTGGATGTTCAACGGGCAGTTCGGCGTGATCAACGACCTGCTGCTCAAGACGGGGATCATCGACCAGCGCATCGGCTTCCTGTCCTCGCCCGGCTGGGCGATGACCTCGGTCATAGTGGCCAACGTCTGGTACGGCACGACGTTCTTCGCCATCATGATCATGGCCGCGCTGCAGTCGGTGCCCAAGGAGCTCTACGAGGCGGCGGGCGTGGACGGCGCCGCCAGGCTGCGCCAGTTCTGGCACGTCACGCTGCCGCACATCCGGCCCACGCTGGCGCTGATCGTGCTGCTGCGGATCATCTGGATCCTGAACTTCCCCGACCTGATCTACTCCATGACCGGCGGCGGGCCGGCGGGCAGCACCGACATCGTCACCACCTTCCTCATCCAGCAGGTCATGGGCGGCGACTACGGCCGGGCGGGCGCCGTCGGGCTGCTGGTCCTGGCGCTGCTGCTGGCCTTCAGCATCTTCTACCTGAACGTGACGAGGTCCGCCGATGGCGAAAAGGCTCGCTAAGGGCGTGAAGGCGGCCGTGCTGGGCGTCTGGCTGCTCATCACCGTCTTCCCGCTCTACTGGATCGTCGTCACCTCGCTCAAGCCCAAGGCCGAGATCTTCTCGATGCCGCTGGAGTACTGGCCGGACACGCTCACCTTCGAGCACTACGCGGAGCTGTTCGAGTTCGCCGACTTCGGCCGCTACCTCGCCAACAGCCTGATGGTCTCGCTGGTCGCGGCGGCCGCCGTCACCGTGATCGGCGTGCTCGGCGGCTACACCCTGGCCCGGTTCAGCTTCCCCGGCAGGGGCGCACTGATGCTGGCGTTCCTGGTGACCCAGATGATCCCGCTGTTCATCGCCCTGGGTCCGCTCTACCTGCTGATGTCCGACCTCGACCTGCTGAACCGGCTGGCCGGCCTCATGGTCGTCTACGTCGCGATGCTGGTGCCGTTCTCCACGATCATCATGCGCGGCTTCTACGAGCGGGTGCCGGTCGCGCTGGAGGAGGCGGCCCAGGTGGACGGGGCCTCGCGGCTGTCGGCGCTGGTGCGCGTGGTCATCCCGGTGATGCTGCCGGGGATCGCGGCCACGTTCATCTTCGCGTTCGTGCAGTGCTGGAACGAGCTGTTCCTGGCGATCACGTTCATCGACAGCGAGGACGCCAAGACGGTCCCCGTCGCCATGAACTCCTTCATCACCCAGTACGACATCGACTGGGGCTCGATGGCCGCCGCGACGGTCGTCTCGGTGATCCCGACGCTCATCCTGTTCGCCGCGATCCGCCGCTACATCGTCGAGGGCTTGACCGCCGGGGCTGTCAAGGGTTGACAATCGCGCGTGATCCTCCTAATCATCAGATGAATCGCCCAGTGAGCACCCCCACTCGGAGGATTCATGCCCGAATTACCGGCCTCTAGACGCTCATTCCTCGGAGGTTTAGTCGTCGGCGGTACGGCTGCCGCCCTGGCCCCCGCACCCCCGGCCGACGCGGTGACCCTGGAGCGGAGCGGCCTGCTCCCCATCCGGGATGAGATGCGCCATGAGCACGAATGGGCCAGGTTCCTGAAAAATCAGGACCTGGTGTGGGCGCGCTTCCCCCGCCAGTGGTACGACGGCCCCTTCCTCGGCAACGGCTTCCTCGCCTCCACCGTCTACATGCCCGACGGCCTGAACGGCGTCCGGTTCGACATCCAGCACAGCGAGGTCCAGGACCACCGCCCGAACATCGACGCCAAGTACGGCCTGTGCCGCCTGCCGATCGGCTACCTGACGCTGGAGCCCAAGGGCACGGTGACCGCCATCGACTGGCGCCTCGACCTGTGGAATGCCGAGTTATCCGGAAATATCACCACCTCGCTGGGCAAGGTGGCGTTCACCGCGTATATCCATGCGGACCGGCAGATCATGCTCGTCACCCTCCGCACCGACGCGGCCGAGCGCGACACGAAGTGGACCTTCCACCCGCTCCCGTCGATCAGCCCGCGCCAGATCACCAACCCCGACCCCGGCTACCAGCCGAACCCGCCGCCCACCCTCCGCACCGAGGGCGAGGTCGACCTGTGCGTGCAGCCGCTGCTGGTCGGCGGCCACTACATCACCGCCCACAGCGAGGCCACCCGCGACGACGAGCGCCTGCTCTACGTGACCGTCACCCACTCCCACCCCGGCACCACCGCCGAGGAGCCCGCGATCGAGCGGATCAGGAGCGCGCGCGCCCGCCCGCCGAGCATCCTGCGCAAGTCACACCGCGCCTGGTGGCACGCCTTCTACCCCAAGAGCTTCATCTCCGTCCCCGACCAGCGGCTGCAGAGCTTCTACTGGATCCAGCTCTACAAGATCGCCTCGGCGACCCGCGAGAACGCCCCCGTCATGGCCACCACAGGCCCCTGGCTGCAGCCCACCGGCTGGCCCAACATCTGGTGGAACCTCAACGTCCAGCTCGAGTACTGGATGATCAACGGCTCCAACCATCTGGAGCTCGACGCCCTCAGCCGCACGGTCGACCAGCACCGCCAGGTCCTCATCGACCACGTGCCCGCCGCCTACCGCCACGACTCCGCCGGGGTCTCGCGCAGCTCCGACATGTACGCCCGCGGCGCCCAGCTCGGTATCCCCGGCCAGGGCTCACCCGAGATCGGCAACCTCACCTGGGCCCTGCACAACGTCTGGCTGTCCTACCGCCACACCATGGACGCCGACGTCCTGCGCGACGTGCTCTTCCCGCTGCTGCGCCGTTCCGTCAACTACTACCTGCACTTCCTCACCGAGGGCGCGGACGGCGGGCTCCACCTCCCGCAGACCTTCAGCCCCGAGTACGGCGGCGCCCCCGACTGCACCTACGACCTCGCCCTCCTGCGCTGGGGCTGCAAGACGCTCCTGGAGGCCGCGAAGACGCTCAAGCTGGAGGACCCGCTGCGCCCCCGCTGGCAGGAGGTGCTCGACCGGCTCACCGGCTACCCCGTCGACGCGAGCGGCTACATGATCGGCGCGGGCGTGCCGTTCGCGAAATCCCACCGCCACTACTCCCACCTGCTGCAGATCTACCCGCTGTACGAGGTCACCTGGGAGCAGCCGGACAAGCGCGACCTCGTCGAGCGCTCCCTCAAGCACTGGATCGGCTTCACCGGCGCCCTCCAGGGCTACAGCTTCACCGGCGCCGCCTCCATCGCCGCACAGATGGGCAGGGGCGACGACTCCCTGCACTACCTGCACGAGCTCATGCGCCAGGGCTTCATCAAGCCCAACACCATGTACCGCGAGGGCGGCGGCCCGGTCATCGAGACGCCGCTGTCGGCCGCCCAGTCGATGCACGACATGCTGGTGCAGAGCTGGGGCGGCCTGATCCGCATCTTCCCCGCCGCGCCCGCCGCGTGGGCCGACGTCACCGTGCACGACTTCCGCACCGAGGGCGCCTTCCTCGTCTCCGCCGTACGGCGGGCCGGCGCCACCCGCTGGGTCAGGGTAAAGAGCCTGGCAGGACAGCCCTGCACGGTCCGGCACGGCATCCAGGGCCGCGTCCACGTCCTGGGCGCCCGCTCGAAGGACCTGGGCGGCGGCGTCATGGAGCTGACCCTGCGCAAGGGCCAGGAGGCCCTGATCTTCGCCGCCGGAACCAGGGACTTCACCGTGGCCCCCGTGAAGATCACCACGCCCGGCGAGCCCTGGGGCCTGCCGCCGGTGCCGCCGCCCGGCCCCACGACGCCGGTGGACCTGTCGTCCTGGTTCGACAACGACGGCGTCTCCTCCCACGAGCTCATGACCGACGGCGACTTCGACGGCTCCGGATACACCTACCCGGCCGAGGAACTGCCGCCCGCCGGTCCGCTCACGCACGAGGGCCTCACCTTCGCCTTCCCCGCCACCGGGGACGGAGCCAGGAACAACGTCACCGCCCAGGGCCAGACGATCCCCGTTCCCCAGGGCCGCTACCGGCGGCTGTGGCTGCTCGGCGCCTCGGCCTTCGGCGACGCCTCGGGCCGGCTGGTCGCCACCTACGCCGACGGCACCACTGCCGAGGTCCCGTTCACGCTGCCCAACTGGACCGGCCAGCCGCCCGCGGGCGGGCACGAGGTCAAGCGGTGCACCCACCGGCACGGCACGGCAGGGCCGAGCACCTCGAAGGTCGCCCTCTTCACCGCGCCCTGCGCGCTGGACCCGGCCAGGGAACTGCGCTCGCTGACCCTGCCCACGTTGACCAGGCCCCAGGCGCACGTCTTCGCGCTGTCGCTGGAAGGAACCCCGAAGTGACGGAAATCTCCCGGCGTTCGCTGGTCGCCGGGGCGGGCGCGATGGGCGCCGGTGTCCTGGCCGGCGCGGCGCCCGCCGCCGCCACCCCGCCCGCGGTCTCCGCCGGGTCGCCCGCGTCCTGGGCGCCCGCCGGGCGGGAGCACGACGACGTCCACGACGAGGTGCTGCGCGGCGCCGCGCTGAAGTGGAAGCGGCTGCCGAGCGGCTGGACCGAGGGCCCGTTTCTCGGCAACGGCTTCCTGGCCGCCCACGTCTACCACGTCGGCGGCGAGGGCAACGTGCTGCGCTTCATGATCAACCACAACCACGTCCAGGACCAGCGCGGGCAGTGGGAGGCCGCGATCGGCTACTCCCGCCTGGGCGTCGGCTACTTCACCCTCACCTTCGCCGGATCGATCACCGCGGTCGACTGGACGCTCGACATCGCCACCGCCGAACTGTCCGGCACCGTCACCACCACCCAGGGCGGCGTCCGCTTCACCGCGCTCATCCTCAACCACCAGGACGTCATGCTCGTCTCCACCGAGCCGACCCTGGGGGAGGAGGCCGTGGCCTGGGCGTTCGTGCCGCTGCCCTCGTCGACCACCCGCCAGCAGCGCCGCCCGCCCGACTACACCGCCAACCCCGACCCCACCGTCACACCCGGCTACGTCGAGCAGCCCATGCACGCCGGCGGCGGCTACACGACAGCCTGGAAAGAGGTACGGCACGGCGGCCGGCGCCTGCTCGCGGCCACGATCGTCTACGGCTACCCCGACTCCACCGGCAGGGACAAGGCGGTCAGGACCGTGGAGAAGGCGCTCAGCCGCGCGCCGGACGCGCACGTGGCGCTGCACCGCCTGTGGTGGCACCGCTTCTACCGGCGCAGCCTCGTCTCGGTCCCCGACAAGCGGGTGCAGAGCTTCTACTGGATCCAGCTCTACAAGCTCGCCTGCTGCACCCGCGACGACGCGCCCGTGGTGCCGGTGTTCGGCCCCTGGTTCCCCGAGAGGGGCAACAACTGGACGCAAATCTGGTGGAACACCAACGTCCAGGTCACCTATCCGGTCGCCAACGGCTCGAACCATCGCGAACTCGACGCCATCACCCCCACCTTCCGCCGCCACCACCACAACCTGGAAGGCAACATCTGGCCCGAGCTGCGCGACGGCAAGACCTACGCCCTGTGCCACCCGGGCGACTGGCAGCTCCGCTCGGGCCCCCGGTACGTGGGCAGGCCGGGCGTCAACCCCAACGACCACACCGGCAACCTGATCTGGGCGCTGCACAACGCCTGGGTCACCTACCGCCACCACATGGACGACAAGGTGCTGCGCGAGGTCATCTACCCGGTGCTCACCAAGGCGGTCAACTACTATGCCCGCTTCCTCACCGAGGGCGCCGACGGGCGGCTGCATCTGCCGGAGACCCGTTCGCCGGAGCTGGCCAACGCCGCCGACTGCACCTACGACCTGTCGCTGCTGCGCTGGGGCGCGGCCACCCTGCTCGGCTCGGCCGAGCGGCTCAGGATCGACGACCCCCTGAAGAAGCAGTGGGCCGACATCGGGGCGCGGCTGGTGCCATACCACGAGAACGAGAACGGCGTGATGATCGGGGCGGGTGTGCCGTTCGCCGAGTCGCACCGGCACTTCTCGCACCTGCTGTGGCTGTATCCGCTGCAGGAGAAGCTGGAGCGCAGGACGTTCGAGCACTGGGTGAGCATGCAGGAGCGCTGGCACGGTTACAGCTACGCGGCCGCGTCCTCGATGGAGACGCTGTTCGGCAACGCCGAGCGGGCGCTGTGGCACCTGAAGTTCTTCGTGGACGGCAACATCCAGGACAACTGCCAGATGACGCCCAACACCATGTACCGGGAGGGGACCGGGTTCGCGATCGAGAGCCCGATCTCGGCGGCGCAGTCGTTGCTGGACATGCTCACGCAGAGCCATGGCGGGGTGGTCAGGGTGTTCCCGGCCGTCTCGGCCGGTTGGGCGGACGCCTCGATCGCGGGGGTGCGGACCCAGGGGGCGTTCGTGGTCGACGCCTCGCGGCGGGCGGGCCGTACCGACTGGATCAGGGTGCGCAGCGAGGCGGGGGAGCCGCTGGCGCTCCAGCACGGGATCGAGGGCGAGATCGAGGTCAGGGACGAGCGCGGCAGGCGGCTGCCGTACCGGGGGGAGGGGACGATCGGCATCCCGCTGCGCAGGGGGCAGAGCGCGGTCGTCAGCAGGAAGGGCGTGCGGCCGGACCGGCCGCGCGACGTCGGCGCGAACGGCCAGGTGCCGCCGTGGGGCCTGCCTTAGCTTGCTTGATTACGTAGCGTAGCTGCGTGTATACAAGTCAAGCGGTCGTTTTTCTTGAATGCCCGGACTTATCCCGTGGAACGAGGGTGATTACCGCTTATCGCGTCAAACGGACCTTTCACCGCAGGCCACGCCCAACTAAACGCCACTCGGCGGCGGCTCGCCGAACGGCGTGCCTGTGGACCTCCACGGAGGGTAGTTTGCGCTCTTACCTTGTGCGTGATCCCCATCACACTAAGCGGGAGGCATGGTGACAACTCAAGAACACGACGCGTCGGTCTACGAACGGGTTCAGCAGAGCAGTGAGTTCCAGGAACTGAAGCGCCGCTTCCGCGCCTGGACATTCCCGATGACGGTCGCGTTCCTCGTCTGGTACCTCCTGTATGTCGTGCTGTCCGGCTGGGCGCGCGACTTCATGGGCATTCAGGTGCTCGGCAACATCAACATCGGATTGATCCTGGGCCTGCTGCAGTTCGTCTCCACCTTCTTGATCGCCTGGGCGTACGCCAGGCACGCGGAGAAGAAGCTGGACCCGCTGGCCGACAAGCTCCGGCACGAGGTCGAGGAGCAGACCAAGTGAGTTCGTCAACGCTTTCCACGATCCTGTTCCTGACGTTCGTGGCCGCAACGCTCGGCATCACCTTCTGGGCCAGCCGCAACACCAAGACCGCCGCCGACTACTACGCCGGCGGGCGGTCCTTCACCGGTGTCCAAAACGGCCTGGCCATCGGCGGCGACTACATGTCGGCCGCGTCGTTCCTCGGCATCGCCGGCATGATCGCGCTGTCCGGCTACGACGGCTTCCTGTACTCCATCGGCTTCCTGGTGGCCTGGCTGGTGGCGTTGCTGCTGGTCGCCGAGCTCATGCGTAACTCGGGCAAGTTCACGATGGCCGACGTGCTGGCCTTCCGGATGAGCCCGCGCCCGGTCCGCACCGCGGCCGGCGTCTCCACCATCGTCGTCAGCATCTTCTACCTGCTGGCCCAGATGGTCGGCGCGGGCGCGCTGGTCGGCCTGCTGCTCGGCATCACCAGCGCCGAGGCCAAGAACTGGACGATCGTGGCCGTCGGCGCGCTGATGATCGTCTACGTGGTGTTCGGCGGCATGAAGGGCACCACCTGGGTCCAGATCGTCAAGGCCGTCCTGCTCATGGGCGGCGCGGCGCTGATCACCGTGCTGGTGCTCGCCAAGTACAACTTCAACCTCTCGGCGCTGCTCGGCGCGGCCACCGAGGCCAGCGGCAAGGGCGCCGCGTTCCTCGAACCCGGCCTCAAGTACGGCACCGAGGCCCAGGGCCTCATGGGCAAGATCGACCTGATCAGCCTCGGCCTCGCGCTCGTGCTCGGCACCGCCGGCCTGCCGCACATCCTGATCCGCTTCTACACCGTGCCCACCGCCAAGGACGCCCGCAAGTCCGTCCTGTGGGGCATCGGCATCATCGGCTCGTTCTACCTGCTGACGCTGGTGCTCGGCTTCGGCGCGGCGGCGCTGGTCAAGATCCCGGCCTCCGACACCGCGGGCAACACGGCCGCGCCACAACTCGCGGCGGCCATCGGCGAGAACTTCTTCGGCTCCGTCGGCGGCACCGTCCTGCTCGCGCTCATCGGCGCCGTCGCCTTCGCCACGATCCTGGCCGTGGTCGCCGGGCTCACGCTGGCCTCCTCCTCCAGCTTCGCCCACGACCTGTACGCCCACGTGTTCAAGAAGGGCACCGCCACCGAGCGCGAGGAGGTCGTCGTCGCCCGGGTCGCCGCCCTGGTCATCGGCGCCGCCTCCATCGGCCTCGGCATCCTCGCCCAGGGCCAGAACGTCGCGTTCCTCGTCGCGCTGGCCTTCGCGGTCGCCGCGTCGGGCAACCTGCCGGCGATCCTGTACAGCCTGTTCTGGAAGCGGTTCAACACGGCCGGAGCCGTCTCCGCCATCTACGGCGGCCTGATCTCCTGCCTGATCCTCGTGGTCTTCTCGCCGGTGGTGTCCGGCTCGAAGACCGCGCTGATCAAGGGGGCCGACTTCCACCTCTGGAACCTGTCCAACCCCGGCATCATCTCGATCCCGCTCGGCTTCTTCTTCGGCTGGCTCGGCACCGTGCTCAGCAAGGAGTACAACGCCGCCAAGTACGCCGAGATCGAGGTCCGCTCGCTCACCGGCGTGGGCGCGGAGAAGGCCACCGAGCACTGACCGCGTCGGGGCGCCCTGAATCCGGGGCGCCCCACCCGGGTCTGGTCCCGGCGATAGAGTTTTGTCATGGAAGACCAGGCCGCCGCGCTGCTCGCCACGTGTACACCGGAGATCCGCACCCTGGCCGGAGCCACCCGAGACTTCCTGCGCCGGTTGCTGCCGGACGCGCACGAGGAGGTCGACGAACCGGCCCGCCTGATCGCCTACACCTACCAGCCCGGCACGTACAAGGGGCTGATCGTGGCGATCGCGCTGCATCAGGCGCACATCAACCTCATGTTCGCCCGTGGCGCCGACCTCCTCACCCAGGACCCGACGGCGCTCCTTGAGGGCACGGGCAAAAAAGCCCGCCACGTGAAAATCTCCACCGAGGCGGCTTTGTCCAGCCCAGATCTCGCCTCTCTCGTCACCGCCGCCTCCACGCTCACATTGCGCTGAGCGTTTTCGTTTCTTTTGCCGCTTTTTTGGGGTTACGGCAAGCCCAGTGGGCGCCTCCCGCCGCCGTGAGTGGCGCGTCCGTGCGAGGTGGCCGGCAGTCGGACAGGCTTTCTCGCCGCTACAACGCACGTTTGCCCGGTCGCCATGCCCCGCGTTGCCACGCATATGTTTTAGTTTTTGGTTTTTGCGTGATGTGGGTGATTCTGCCGCCCGCTCCGGCTCGGGCGGCATCGCTTCGTTCGGGTCAGAGGGTTGAGGCTTTGGCCAGGGCGGCGTGTTCTTCGGCGCTCAGGGCCAGGCGGGCTCCGGCCATCAGCGGCTTGAGCTGCTCCGGGGTGCGGGCGCTGGCGATCGGGGCGGTGATCGTGGGCTGGGCGGCCAGCCAGGCCACGGCGACCGAGGCGGGCTCCACGTCGCGGACGGCGGCGATCTTGGCGAGGGCGTCCAGGACGCGCAGACCGCGCTCGGTCTCCAGGTAACGGGACGCGGCCCCTGCCCTGGGGCTGTCCACGGTGACGCCGGGGGCGTACTTGCCGGTCAGGAAGCCGCGGGCGAGCGCGTGATAGGGCGTGGTGGACAGGCCCTCGCGGGCCGCGACGTCGCGCAGCTCGCCCTCGTAGCCGCGCTCCATCAGGTTGTACGCGGGCTGCAGCGCCACGTACCTGGCCAGCCCCTCGTCGTCGGAGACCCGCAGCGCCTGCGCCAGGCGTGGGGCGGAGTGATTGGAGGCGCCGATGTGGCGGACCTTGCCCTCCCGCACCAGCGCGTCGAAGGCGGCCAGTGTGTCGGCCAGCGGCGTGGCCTCGTCGTCCACGTGCGCCCAGTAGAGGTCGATGCGGTCGGTACGCAGGCGGCGCAGGCTGTTCTCGACCGCGGTCCTGATGGTCCTGGGCGCCAGGCCCTCCCATCCGGACAGCATGCCGACCTTCGTGGCCAGGACGATGGAGTCGCGGTTGCCGCGCTCGACCATCCAGTCGCCGATGATCCGTTCGGCGGTGGACTCCCCGGTCGCCCACGCGGGATAGACGTCGGCGGTGTCGACGAAGTTGCCGCCGCCCTCGACGTAGGCGTCCAGGACGGCGTAGGCCGCCTCGCGGTCGGCCGTCCAGCCGAAGACGTTGGTGCCGAGGCAAAGAGGGAACACGGACAGGGCCGTGGTGCCGATCGATCTCACCTCGCTATTATCCGCGCATCCAACAGCGGTCCCGCCGTCAGGTCCCGGGCGCCGCGGGAGGAGGGCCGATGCGAGCCCGGATGCGTGGCTGTCTGGCGGGGGCGTTCGTCGCGGGCGTGCTGTTCGTGCTGGTCATGATCGTGCTGAAGGCCGACTGGACATCTCAGGTCGGGAAATATGCCGAAAAATCGCCCGACCCCCAGCCCCCAGCCTCGGCCCAGCCCTCGACCTCGCCCCAGCCCTCGGACTCGGCCTCGCCCAAGCCCTCGCAGTCGTCCAGCGGCTCGTCCGAGGTCGAGGTGCTGGACGAGAACCGGCTGGACGCGCGCCGCCTGGAGCTCACCCTCCGCTCGCCCGCCCTCGACGCCATCACCAAGGTACGCCTCCTGCTCCCGAGGAACTGGGACGAACAGGAACGCTGGCCCGCGCTGTGGCTCCTGCACGGCGGCCTGGACGACCACACCTCCTGGACCGCGAAGACCGACGTGGACGCCCTCACCCGCGACGACGCCCTCATGGTCGTCATGCCCGACGGCGGCCGCTGCGGCAGCTACTCCGACTGGTGGAACGGCGGCGCGGGCGGCCCGCCGAGATGGGCCACCTACCACCTGAAGGAACTGCTCCCCCTGCTGGAGTCCCGCTACCGCGCCGGCCCGTCCCGGGCGATCGCGGGCTACTCCATGGGCGGCCAGGGCGCCATGCTGTACGCGGCAAAAGGCGGCTTCAAGGCCGCAGCCTCCTTCAGCGGCGCCGTGCACATCCTGGCCGACGGCGTCCCCCAGGCGGTCATGGCGGGCACCACGCTCGGCTGCGTCGGCACCGACTGGAAACGCATCTGGGGCGACCCGGACCGCGAGCGCGCGAACTGGCGCGCCCACAACCCCTACGACCAGGCGGAAAATCTCAGGGGAGTCCGCCTGTACGTGGCCGCGGGCGGCGGCGACCTGGTCGAGGATCTGGCCGCCCGTGCCGCCCGCGCCTTCACCGGCCGCCTGCGGGACCTGGACATCCCGGTCACCACCCACTTCTACCGAGGCGGTCACCACCACACCTTCTGGCAACGGGAGCTACGGCGCGCGTACCCCATGCTCAAGGGCGCGCTGCGATAGAGGGCACGCTTCAGCCGTGGGCGGGCCTCAGTGAAGGGCGCGCTGCGATAAAGGGCGCGCTGCGGTGACGGGCAAGCTTCAGTGATGGGCGGCGCCGATGTCGAGCGTGCGCGGCGTCAGCTTCCACACCGCCACCGCCGCGAGCAGCATCAGCGCCGCGCCCACCGCGCCGGTCAGCGCGAGCGAGTCGCCGAAGGCCGCCCTGGCCTGCTCGGCCAGCCGTGCCCCCTGCGCCCCGAGCGTGGCGGCCACGTCGAGCGCGCCGCCGATCGACTCGCGGGCGACCTCCGCCTGCGGCCCGGCGTACGGCAGCGCCGTACGGTAGACGGCCGCCGCGACGCTGCCCAGGACGGCCACCCCGAGCACCCCGCCCACCTCGTAGCTGGTCTCCTCGATGGCCGCGGCGCTGCCCGCCTTCTCCAGCGGCGCCCCCGACATGATCACGGCCGAGGCGATCGCCAGCGACCCCATCCCCGCGCCGATGAGCAGCAACGCCAGCGCCACCCACCCGTAGACCAGCGGCGCCACGAACAGCACCAGGAACCCCAGCCCCGCCACGACCAGCCCGCCGGCCAGCACGGTACGCGCCCCGATCCTCTCCGCCAGAGCAGGCGCCAGCGGCGACAGGATCAGCGCGGCGACGGCCGTCGGCAGCAGGCGTACCCCGGTCTCCAGCGGCGTGTAGCCCTGCACGAGCTGCATCCACTGGGCCATGAGCAGCATCATCGCCGCCATGGCGATCGAGGTGGTGAGCGCGGCCAGCACCCCGGAGGTGAACGGGCCGCTGCGGAACAGCCTGACCTCCAGCAGCGGGTCGGGGCGGCGCAGGCTGCGCAGCACGAACCAGGTCAGCGCCAGCGCCCCGACGGCCAGGGAGATCAGCGCGGTCGGGTCGGTGAGGCCGTCCTTGGCGAAGTGCTTGATCGAGTAGACGAGTCCGACCATGCCGACGACGGACAGGACGGTGCCGAGCGCGTCCCAGCGGCCGGGGCTCGGGTTGCGCGACTCGGGCAGCAGGAACAGGCCGGCGAGTACGGCGACGGCCATGACCGGCACGTTCACGAGGAAGGCCGCGTGCCAGCTGAAGTGCTCCACCAGGAAGCCGCCGAGGATCGGGCCGAGCGCGCCGCCGACCGCCGCCATCGCCGACCACACGCCCAGCGCGGTGGCGCGCTCGCGCGGGTCGGTGAACAGCGCGCGGATCATCGACAGGGTGGACGGCATGATCATGGCGCCGCCCACCCCGAGCAGGGCGCGCACCGCGATCACGGCGCCGGGGCTCTCGGCCCACATCACCAGGATCGAGGCGAGCCCGAACACGCTGAAGCCGGTCAGCAACATCCTCTTGCGTCCCCACCGGTCGCCGAGCGCGCTGGCCGTGACCAGCAGGCCGGCCAGGACCAGCGAGTAGACGTCGACCATCCACAGCAGCTCGATGGCGCCGGGGCGCAGGCTCGCCGAGATCGCGGGCAGGGCCACGTTGAGGATGGTCATGTCCATGACGACCAGCAGCAGGCTGGCCGACAGGACGGCGAGTCCCGCCCATCTGCGCCGGTGCGCGACGGGCGCGGTGGTGAGCGTCATGAGGTCCCCCGATAGAACGTTTCAAGGAAGAGGGTGGGCACGTCACGGCGTGCCACGTCCCCGCGCCGCATGCTCTCCCGCACGGCCACGAGCAGGCCGTACACGATGTTGCTTACCCAGCGTGGCGGCAGGTCCGCGCGCAGGACGCCGGCCCGCTGCGCGGCGGCGAACAGGTCGACCTCCAGCGCCTCCAGCTCGCCGGCGCGGCGCTCCAGGTCCTGCCGGCCGTCCATGGTGTGGTCGGTGAGCGCGAAGCCGTGCTCGTCGGCGTGGGCGAGGTGGCCGGTCAGCAGCTCGTCGATCACCCGTCTGAGCGCTTCGGCGTCCAGGTCCGCGCGCAGGGCGTCGGCGAGGCCGACGGTGGCGTGCGTCTTCGCCCAGGCGTCCAGGGCCCGAGTGGCCAGCTCGTACTGCAGGTCGGCCCGGGTGCTGAAGTGCCGGTGCAGGGTCGCCCTGCTGATCCCGGCGGCCTGCGCGATCTCCGCCATCGAGGCGTTCGGCGCGTGGTTGAGGTGGTGGATCGCCACGGCGACGATCTCGTCCCGGTTGGCCGCCATCGCACACCCTCGTCTCTTTTGCGACATTGATGTCTCAAACGATACATCACTGTACGACGGGGTCTGTACGGTGATCTCCCCTGGACGGCATGGCCGCGTGTCACCAGTGGCGATATCGTTCGGCTGTGGTGATCGGTGACGCGCGAACGCGCATCCTGGACGCGGCCGAGGAGCTGTTCGCGGGCGGTGGCTACGAGGCCACTCCCACCGCGGTCATCGCCAAGCTGGCGCGGGTGCCCAAAGGGCTGGTCTTCCACTACTTCCCGCGCAAGATCGACGTGCTGGTGGCGCTGATCGACGAGCGCACCCTCGTCGAGGAGGCGCGCGAGGTCGACGCCGTGCCGGGCGACCCGGCGGGCACGCTGTCCAAGCTGGCCCGCAGGCTGCCGCTGCGCGCCTCACCGGCGATGCGGCGCATCCTGTTCCGCGAGGCCGACACCCACCGCTCGGTCAAGGAGCGCCTCGGGCGGCTCAACGGCGAGCTGATCAGGCGCTCCAGGTTCGCGCTCGAACTCGCGCTCCCCGGCCGGCGCGGCGAGACCGCGCGCCTGGAGGTGGCGGCGGCCACGTTCGCCGCCGTCCTGCTCTACCAGGAGAACCTCTGCCAGCTAACCGGTCACCAGATCGACCCCGACGCCGTCGCCGAGCTCATCGCCCACTCGCTCATCTAGCAGCTCCTCCAGCGCGGCGCGCAGGTGGCGCAGCAGCGACCACACGTCGTCCAGCCGCTCGGGGCAGGCCACGACACCGAAGTCGAGCATGCCGTCATAGGAGAAGCAGGTGATGTTGACCCCGCCGCTCAGGTCGGTCAGCACCGAGATCGGGTAGTACGACAGCACCCGCGCCCCGCACAGGTACAGCGGGAACTGCGGGCCAGGCACGTTGCTGACGATCAGGTTGATCGGCGGGAAGGCCATCGCCGCCAGCCGGAAGACCGCCGGCGAGGCCAGCCGCGTCACCGGCGGCGGCAGCAGGGCGCACAGCTCGTGCAGCCAGTTCGACGAGGCCGCGGCGAAGCGGCGCTTGGCCGTGCGCATCATGGAGCGCGTCGCGTGCAGGCGGGCGTGCGCGCCGTCCACGTTCGTGGCCAGCGGGGTGATCATGGCGGAGATCTGGTTGCCGACGAACTGCCCGGCGTCCGCCGTGCGCACCGCCACGGGCACCGCCGCGATCAGCGGCTCCTGCGGCAGCGCGTCCCGCTCGCGCAGCCAGGCCCGCAGCGCGCCCGCGCACAGGGCCATGACCACGTCGTTCACGCTCATGCCGTGCGTCCTGGCGACGTGCTTGACGTCCTTGAGCGGCACCGATCCGAACGACAGCCGCCGCTCGGCGCTGATCGGCCCGTTGAACGGCGTGCGCGGCGCGCTCAGGCCGGGCAGCTCGGGCCGCGGCCGCCGGTCGCCGGTGAGGAGCCTGGCCGTCCGCGCGATCCGCCGCGCCCCCGGCAACGCCGCCGCGAGGGGGATCGCGTCGAGCTCGCCCGCGGCCCTGGCCAGCGAGCCGAGGGCGCGCACGGGGTGAGTGGCCGCGCGTACGGCGACGCCGTACAGCATGTCCGCCAGACCCGGACCCCGCTCGGCCGGCGGCGGCGTGACGTCGATGACCCGGGGCTCGGGGGAGAGGTCGAGCAGGGTGGCGAGCGTCTCCGCGCCCGAGACGCCGTCGATGGCGGCGTGGTGGACCTTCGTGTAGACCGCGACCCTGCCCCCGGCCAGCCCGCTCAGCAGGTGCATCTCCCAGAGCGGCCGGGCGCGGTCGAGCGGCGCGGCGTGGATGCGCGCGACCGCCTCGGCGAGCTGGTACTCGCCGCCCGGCGCGGCCACCTCCGTCTCGAACAGGTGGTTCGCCAGGTCGAACGCCGGGTCCGGCTCCCAGTACGGATGGTCGAGCCCGAACGGCACCTCGCTCAGCCGCAGGCCCAGCGCGGGAGACAGGTGCATGCGCGTACGCAGCAGCGCGGCCAGCGTCTCGCGGTCCAGGACGCCGCCGAGCGGGTCGAGAACGGCCAGCCCCGCCACGTGGGCGCGCGTCGTCGCGGACTCGGCGTTGAGGAACTGCGCGTCGAGTGCGGTCAACTGGCGCATCTGCTCTTCTCCCGGGTGTTCGGTCGCATGGCCAGGTTCACATCGCGCGGTTTCCTGGACGTTTCCGCGAGAGTCTTGCAGATGAATTCGGATGCTCCGCGCGAACCCGCAGCTCAGCGACTCGGTGACAATTTACTATCCGTGGACCACGGTAATGGGATGCCTTATCGCGGCGTCGAAGTGATATCCGAACGCGTGGTGCGGCCTTTTCAACGGCTGGGTCGCGCCGGTCTCGTCGGTGGCCCGCACCAGGATCGACTGCTCGCCGAGACGCTTCGGCACCCACGTGATGTGCCAGGGCAACCAGGCGCTGACCAGGTGCGGACCGTGGTGTTCCGCCTGCCGCCAGGTCCGGCCCTCGTCGAAGCTCACCTCGACCCTGACCACCCTGCCGTGGCCCGACCACGATCGGCCGCGCAGCAGGTTCGGCCGGCCGAAGGGGACGCGGGCGTTCCATCCGAGTTCGAGCGCGCTTTTCACCGGATTCACCGAGACGTCGGCGTAGAACTCCGTGTTCCATGGTGTGAACAATTCCCGGGTGGCCACCTCGATATCCCCAAGCCATTTGATGGACGCGATTCCCACCCATCCCGGCACCACCAGGCGCACCGGGAATCCGTGGTCGGGCGGCAGCGGGCGGCCGTTCATCTCGTAGGCGACCAGGACGTCGTCCATGGCCTTGGCGACGGGCAGCGGGCGGCGTACGTGGCCGTGGTGGTCGAAGGGGGCGTCGAGGCCGGTCGGCAGCACGTCCACGGCCCTGGCGGTGATGTCGGAGCGCTCCAGCAGGTACCGCAGGGGCACGCCGCGCCAGCGCGCGACCCCGATGGCGCCGAGGGCCCACTGGGTGCCGGGCGCGGGCAGGCCCTGCTGGGTGCCGTAGAAGCGGCGGCCGTTGCCCGCGCACTCGATCGCCGCGTCCAGGGTGCGGGCGGGCATGGCGAGCAACTGCTCATAGGTGTACGCGCCGGGGCTGCGCACGCCGTCGCCGTGGACGGCCAGTTGCCAGGTGGCGGGGTCGATGGACGGGGTGGCGGTGTGGTTGCGGACGAAGAAGCGGTCGGTGGGGGTGTGGAAGCCCTGGCCGGCCATGGCGTCCCAGCGCATCTCCGCGCTCGCGCCGTGTGTCCTGAAGAGCTCCGGGGGGAGGGGTTTGACGATCGTGGCGGTGGCGTACATAACTCCCCTATTCCCTACCAACTAACTAGCCAATCCTGATCCTATGGGGTTGACCTGCCGACTCTCCCCTCCGGTACGTGCCCGCGAGTGTCTTGGCGGAAAACGTGTGGCTGGCTCGCGAATGGGTCTGTGGGGGTGGGATTCCGGCGTGCATAATCGGGCCAAGCGCTTGCCAGCCGACCGAGCGAGGCCGCCATGCCCTCCAGCACCTCTTCGTCGTCCGGAGCCCTCGCGGTGACGCTCGCGGCCCTGTCGGCCGGGGCGGGGGCGGTGCACTTCGCGGCGATGGGGGAGCATTTCGCGCTGGACTGGCGGCACGGGGTGTTCTTCGCGGCGGCCGGGTGGGCGCAGTTGGGGTGGGCGGCGGTGATCCTGCGCCGGGCCGGGCGGGGTGTGCTGCTGGCCGGGATCGCGGGGAACGCGGCGATCGTCGCGCTGTGGGGGCTCAGCCGTACGGCGGGGGTGCCGTTCGGGCCGGGCGCCGGGACGCCCGAACCGGTGGGCGCCCCCGACGTGCTGGCCACCGTGCTGGAGATCGCCCTGGTCTGCTGCGCCCTGGCCCTGCTCGACAAGACCCCCAGAACCCAGGCGATCCCCACCTCTCCGGCGCCCGTGTCCCCTCTGGACTCCACGGCGGCGCACGAGGCGGGCGCTGTGCCTGTGCGGGCCGTCCAGGAGCCTGTGATACCGGGTGGTTCCAGGGCTGGGCTGGTGGTGGCCGGGGTGGTGGCGGTGGCGGTGGGGGCGGTGTTCCTGCCGGTCTTCGGTACGCACGGGCATGCCGTACCAGTGAGTCCGGTGGACGCGGCGGCCGGTCACCAGCACCAAAGCCCGCGGCAGGAGGCGGGCGGGCACGCGCACGGTGACCAGGGGCCGGCGGTCCCGCCGAGCGAGGGGGAGCGGGCCGCGGCGGACCTGGCCGTGGCGGCGGCCAAGCGGGAACTGCCCAAGCGCTGGCCCACCCTGGCCGCGGCCAAGAAGGACGGCTTCTTCGAGTCGATCGACACCGGCGGCGTCGTCCACCTCACCAAGATGGACTGGATCATGGACGACCGGGTGCTCGACCCGACCCATCCCGAGGCCCTGGTCTTCTACCGCAAGCCGGCCGGCGGCAGCATCCTGCTCGGCGCGATGTACATCATGCCGCCCGGCGCCCAGGGCCCGAGGATCGGCGGCTCCCTCACCCACTGGCACGCCCACGACGACCTGTGCGGCCTGCCCGGCGGCGGGGTGGCGGTCCTGAACGCGGACGGCACCTGCCCCAAGGGCACGAGCAAGATCCCGGCCACCCCCGAGATGCTCCACGTCTGGGTGGTCGACTACCCCGAGGGCCCCTTCGGCGACGCCACCGCCCCCGCCCTCCGCACCGCGATCACCACCCTTCTGGCCAAGGGCGCCTGACCGCCCGCAGAGGGTACGGCGCGCCGCCCCGCCGGAGCCGCCTTGACCACCACCCCGCCCGCCAGAAGCGTCCTGCCCCCGCCTCCGCGGCGGCTGGGCGGCATGCCCGCAGACGGTGACCCGTAGTCAAGCCGCAGCTCAGGGCACCTTCCCCATTGACGGAGTTTGTCGCTTATGTATGATATATCATCTACAGACACCTCCCGAAGGGTGCAGAACAGTGGCAGTGACCGAACCCAAGGAGCCGTGGGCCGCCCGCGTCAGGAAGTCGTTTCCCACGCGGATCTGGGTCCTCATCCCCTTCTTCATCGGCATCAACCTGCTGGGCAAGTTCTTCGTCACGGTCCTCGGCCTCCCGCTGTTCCTGGACGCGATCGGCACCGTGCTCGGAGCGTTCCTCGGCGGCCCGGCGGTCGGCGTCGTGGTGGGCCTGCTCACCAACCTCGTCATCGGTCTCACGATCGAGGCCACCTCGATCCCGTTCGGCCTCGTCAACGCCGCCATCGGCCTCGTCGCCGGCCTGCTGGCCGGCAGGGGATACCTGCGCGGCGTCGCGAAGATCATCGTGATGATGCTCGCGCTGACCGTGACCACCATCATCACGGCCGCGCCGATCGTCGTGCTGGTCTTCGGCGGGGTCCAGGGCTCCGGCGCCGACATCGTCACCGGCTTCTTCGTCGCGGCGGGCAACGAGATCGCCGGCAGCGTCATCGGTCAGCAGCTCATCGTCCAACCCGTCGACAAGATCGCCACGGTGCTGGTGGCCCTCGCCCTGGCCCGTGCCGTACCCGCTCGATACCGCCCACAGTTCGGCCGAGAAGCCCTTCCGGCCTGAGGTATGCGATGACCCACACGTCCTCCTCCGCCACCGCCCCCGACGTGGGGAGCCTCTACCACGTCGGGGGCCGGTGGATCCACCGGCTCCACCCGCTCACGAAGCTGGCCGCGGTCGTGCCGATCACGGTGCTCGGCTTCGCCCTCCCCGTGCAGGGAACGGCCGTCCTGCTCGCGGTGCTCGTGCTGGGCCTGCTGGCCGGCGGGCAGGCCAGGCCGCTCCTGCGGCCCCTGGTCCTGCTGCTGCCGATCGGCCTCGCGCTGCTCGTCGTGCACGGGATCGTCTCGCCGACCCGCGGGGAAGCGCTGCTCTCCCTGGGACCGGTCGAGCTCGGGGCCGGCGGTGCGCTGAGCGCCGCCTCCGTCCTCGCCCGGCTGGCCGTGTTCGTCCTGACGATCACCGTGGTCATGGACACCACGCACCCCAAGGTGCTCGCCACCGCGCTCATCGAGCGGGGCGTGTCCCACAAGGTGGCCTACGCCTACCTGGCCGGGGTCGAACTGCTGCCGGAGATGCGGGGCCGCGCCCGCGACATCCTCGACGCGCAGCAGTCGCGGGGGTTCGACACGCGGGGCGGACCGGTCAAGCGGGCCCGCGGGCTGATCGTGCTGCTCAAGCCGCTGCTGCTGGGGGCGATGATCAGCGCGGAGACGCGGGCGCTGGCACTCGACTCGCGGGGGTTCGGCGTCAAGGGCACGCGCACCTCCACGGCGCGGGTGCCGCGGACCGCCGGAGCGCCGATGGTCCAGTGGATCCTGCTGGGCCTGGCCGTATGCGTCGTGGTGGGAGGGATCGTCCTGTGAGTGGTTCAGAATCGGCGGCGAGCCTGCTCGACGTCTCCTTCCGTTACAGCACCGAGACCGGCCTGGCCCTCCAGGAGGTGTCGCTGGACGTCGCCGCGGACTCGTTCACGCTGGTGACCGGGCCGTCGGGTGCCGGCAAGTCCACGCTGGCCAAGATGATCGCGGGCTTCCTCCCGCGCCACATCAAGGGCGACCTCCAGGGCGAGGTCGAGCTCCTCGGCACCACGCTCGACAAGGAGGGGGACGACAGCCCCGCCGACGAGATCGGATTCGTCTTCGACAACCCGTTCGACCAGTTGACCGGCTCGACCAGGAGCCTGTTCGACGAGGTCGCGTTCGCCCTGGAGAACCGGGGCGTCGCCCCCGAGCTGATCGTCGAGCGGGTGATGGGCGCCCTGTCCGCCGTCGGCCTGGCCGACCGGATGGCGCAGCATCCCCGCGAGATCTCGGGCGGCCAGTCCCAGCGGCTGGCGATGGCGACCGTCATCGCGCAGCACCAGAACATGGTGGTGCTCGACGACCCCACCTCGCAGCTCGACCCGCTCGGCCGCGACGAGGTGATCGAGCTGACGCGGGAGATGAGAGGCCGCGGCGTCACCGTCGTCGTGGTCGCGCACGACCTGGCCGGCTGGCTCCCGCTCGCCGACGCGCTCGTCGTCATGGACGCCGGCCGGATCGTCGCCGCCGGGACGCCCCGCGAGGTCCTCGCCGACCTCGACGCGATCCGGCACCTGCTCTGGGTGCCGCGGTTCGTGGACTACGGCCGCATCCTGGCGGCCGAGGGCGCCGTGGACGAGGACGTCCTCCCGCTGTCGGCGCGCGAACTGGCCGACTGCCTGACCGCCCACACGAGCGGAGGAACGCTGCGGTGATCGAACTGGCTGACGTGACGTACACGTACAAGAACGGCGTGCGCGCGCTGGACGGGGTGAGCTTCACCGCCGGGACCGGGCGGGTCGTCTGCGTCCTCGGGCACAACGGCGCGGGCAAGAGCACCCTGATGCGCACGATGAACGGCCTGCTCCGCCCCAGCGCGGGCACGGTGACGGTCGACGGGGTCAACGTGGCCAAGCTCCGGCCGGCGAAGGCGGCGGCGCTGGTCGGCGTCTCCTTCCAGAACCCGGACTCCCAGCTCTTCTCCGCGACCGTCCTCGACGAACTGCGCTTCGGCGCCCGCCAGGGCACCGACGACGCGAGCGCCGCCGAGGTGGAGGTGCGCCGCGCCGCCGACCTGCTCGGACTGGGCAAGGTGCTCGACGCCAACCCGTACAGCCTGCCCCTCTCGCTGCGCAAGCGCGTCGCGATCGCCTCCGTCGTGGCCATGCGGACGCCCAACATCGTCCTCGACGAGCCGACGGGCAACCTCGACCGCTACGGCGGCCTGATGGTCGCGGACCTCATCCAGCGGCTCAAGGCGGACAAGCGCACGGTCGTCGTGGTCACCCACGACATCGACCTGGCCCACGACCACGCCGACCAGATCGTGGTGATGAGCCACGGCACGGTACGGCTGGCGGGCGACCCCGCCGAGGTGTTCGCCGACGAACGGCTCGCCTCCGCCGGCGTCAGCCCGCCCACCCCGCACCAGATCGCCGCGCACCTGCCCGGCGGCCCGCGCCTGGACTCGCTCGAAGACCTCCTGGCCTGGGCCAAGAACGCACCGCACAAACAGGGGGCCACACCATGACCACACGCCGCCAGCACCACATCGCGTGCGAGCCGGGCGACGTCGCCGACTATGTCCTGCTGCCCGGTGACCCGGCGCGCTCGGTGGAGATCTCCGAGTACTTCGACGACCGCAGGCACGTGGCCACCTCCCGCGAGTACACGACCTACACGGGCACGTTCGGCGGCGTGCCGGTCACCACGATGTCGACCGGCATGGGCGGGCCGTCCGTGGCCATCGGGGTGGAGGAACTGCAGCGGGTCGGCGCGAAGGTCCTCATCAGAGTCGGTACGGCCGGCAGCATGCAGCCCGACGTGAACCCGGGCGACTTCGTGGTCGCCACCGGGGCGATCCGCGACGAGGGGACCGGCCGGGCGTACGTGCCGGCGGAGTTCCCCGCGGTCGCCGACCCGATGACCACGCACGCCCTCTACTCCGGCCTCCTGCCGACCGGCCGCGCGCACCTGGGCGTGATCCACACCAAGGACTCCTTCTACGGCCAGAAGGAACCCGACCGCATGCCCGTGGCCGCCATGCTGCGCCAGCGCTGGCAGGCGTGGGTGGCGGGCGGCTCGCTCGCCTCGGAGATGGAGAGCGCCACGCTGTTCGTGGTCGCCTCGGTGCTCCGGCTGCGCGCGGCGACGGCCTGCCTGGTCGCCAGTTCACACGACGCCGGGGTACGCCTGACCGCCGCCGAGCGCGAGAAGGGGATGGAGACCCTGATCCGGTCGGTATTGGCGGCCGTGGTGGCGCTGGACAAGCCGCAAAGCGCCCCGAGTGCAAATGAAGGTTGATATATCATGTTTCACATGAATACGGATGCCTTCGAGAGCAAAGCGCAGTTCATCGCACGCGCCATCAGGTCACGCATTCTCAACGGCACCCTCGCTGACGGGCAAAGCCTGCGTCAGCGCGACATCGCCGCCGACTTCGACGTCAGCGCCACGCCGGTCCGCGAGGCGTTCCGCCAGTTGGAGGCCGAGGGCTACATCGTCTCCAAACTGCACCACGGCGTCGTCGTCCGCCCGCTCGGCGCGCGGATGGAGGAGAACTGGCGGCTGCGCGAGGCCCTGGAGGCCATCGCGGCGGAGAAGGCCGCCGAGAACGCCACCGCCCATGACGTCGAACGCCTGCGCGCCCTGGCCACGGAGTTCGACGCGGCGGAGGAGGACGCGGCCGAGAAGAACCGGGCGCTGCACTTCGCCATCTACCGCCTGGCCGACTCGCCGGTCCTCCTGCGCTTCCTGAACGAGCTGTGGCAGACGCTCGACGTCAACCCGAGCAGCCTCAGGAGCCACAAGGCGTCCTCCCGCGACCACTGGGACATCGTCGAGGCGATCGCCCGAGGCGACGCCGAGGCCGCCGCCGACCTCACCCGCGCCCATGTCAAGGGCACCGCCCCGAAATGAACCCCACCCCGGAAAGGAAGTCCATGGCCGACATCGTCGACGTCCATACCCACCTGTATCCCCCGCTCTACCTGGACGCGCTGGGCGAGAGAACCGAGAACCCCCGCGTGGCCGGGCGCACCGGCGACGACGGCCTGTTCATGATCTTTCCCGGTGACGCCGGTCGGCCCGTCACCGACGCGTACTGGTCGCTGGACACCAAGGTCGCGTTCATGGACCGGCACGGGATCACCACGTCGGTCGTCTCCCTGGGCAACCCCTGGCTCGACCCCTTCGAGGCCGGCCACTCCACCGACCTCGCCAGGAAGCTCAACGAGGAGTTCGCCTCGTTCGAGGGCCGCACCGGCGGGCGCGTGCTCGGCATGGGCTGCCTCCCGAACGCCCCGGTGGAGACCGTCACCGAGGTGATCGCCGAGATCGCCGCCAGACCCTCCCTGTACGGCGTCGTCTCCGGCACCCGCCTGGCCGGCAAGGTGTTCGACGACCCCGAGCTCGAACCCGTCTGGGCCGCCCTGGAGACGCACGGCGTCCCGCTCCTGGTGCACCCGCACTACGGAGTCGGCGTGGAGGAGATGAGCGGTTACGGGCACTCGCTCCCGCTCGCGCTGTCCTTCCCGTTCGAGACCAGCCTGGCCCTGTCCAAGCTGGCGATGTGCGGCGCGCTGGCCCGTCACCCCGGCCTGCGGATCATCGCCTCGCACGGCGGCGGCACACTCCCGTTCCTCGCCGGCCGGCTCGACGGCTGCTGGCGGCCGGACCCCGCCGCCCTCATCCGCCACGACGCCCCGCCCTCCGCGTCGCTGGCGAAGCTGTACTTCGACGCCCTCGTCTACAACCCGCGCGCCCTGCGCGCCACCGCCGACCTGGCCGGCACGGACAAGATGGTCTTCGGGACCGATCACCCCTTCGAGATCGCCGACCCGGCCACCAACCTCGCCGCGATCGACCAGGTCTTCCCCGACGCCGCCGACCGCGACCGCGTCCTGGGCGCCAACGCCCGCACGCTCTTCGGCCGCCCATGACCCTCCCCCCACAGCCCGGCACCACGCAAAACCCCACGCCGGGCGCTCTCATCCCCGCAGAAGGCCCCACTCCGGGCGGGATCGCCCTGGCAGAAGGCCGCGCTCCGGGCGTGAGCGCCCCCGCGGAAGGTCTCGCATCAGGCAGGATCACCCCTGCGGAAGGTCCCGCGTCGGGCGGGATCGCTCTCGCGGAAGGTTCCGCGCTGGGCGTTTTCGCCGATGTCACCGCATCCGACTCCGCCTTGCGTCGCTTCCTGTACGGCCTGCCGCCCGTCGACCAGATCGGCGCCGACGCGCGGGCCGCCTCCCTGGGCACCCGTTCGATCAAGACCACCGCCAAGGACCACGCCCTGGACCTGGCGATCCGGATGGTCGACCTGACCACCCTGGAGGGCCAGGACACCGAGGGCAAGGTACGCGCGCTCGCGGCCAAGGCCCGCCGCCCCGACCCGGCGGACCCGGACTGCCCCGCGGCGGCCGCGGTCTGCGTCTACCCCGACCTCGTCGCCGTGGCCCGCCAGACGCTCGACGGCAGCGGCGTGCACGTGGCCTCGGTGGCCACGGCCTTCCCCAGCGGCCGGGCCGCCCTGGACATCAAGCTCGCCGACACCCGCGCCGCGGTCGAGGCGGGCGCGGACGAGATCGACATGGTCATCGACCGTGGAGCGTTCCTGTCCGGCCGCTACCTCCAGGTGTTCGAGGAGATCGTCGCGGTACGAGAAGCCTGCGGCCCCGCCCACCTCAAGGTGATCTTCGAGACCGGAGAGCTCCAGACCTACGACAACGTGCGCCGGGTGAGCTGGCTGGCCATGATGGCAGGCGCCCACTTCATCAAGACCTCGACGGGAAAGGTGCAGCCCGCCGCGACGCCGCCGGTCACCTTGGTCATGCTGGAGGCGGTCCGCGACTTCCGCGACCTCACCGGCCGGGCGGTCGGGGTCAAGCCGGCCGGTGGGATCCGCACCGCCAAGGACGCCGTCAAGTACCTGGTCATGGTCAACGAGGTGGCCGGCCCGGACTGGCTGACCCCGGACCTGTTCCGCTTCGGCGCCTCCACGCTGCTCAACGACCTGCTGATGCAGCGCGCCAAGGCGAGAACCGGCCGCTACTCGGGCCCCGACCACTTCACCCTGGACTGATCACGATGACAACGTTCGACTACGCCCCGGCCCCCGAATCCCGGGCGATCGTGGCCCTCCGCTCGTCGTACGGGCTGTTCATCGACGGCGACTTCGTGGAGCCGGCCGGCGGCGGCTCGTTCAAGACCGTCAGCCCGTCGACCGAGGAGGTTCTCGCCGAGGTGGCGGAGGCGTCCGCCGAGGACGTCGACCGGGCGGTGAAGGCCGCCCGCCGCGCCTACACCGAGACCTGGTCGAAGCTGCCCGGCAGCCAGCGCGCGAAGTACCTCTTCCGCATCGCCAGGATCATCCAGGAACGCTCGCGGGAGCTGGCGGTGCTGGAGACGCTGGACAACGGCAAGCCCATCAGGGAGAGCCGCGACTTCGACGTGCCCATGGCGGCCGCGCACTTCACCTACTACGCGGGCTGGGCCGACAAGCTCGGCTACAGCGGGTTCGGGCCCGATCCCCAGCCGCTGGGCGTGGCGGGACAGGTCATCCCCTGGAACTTCCCGCTGCTCATGCTGGCCTGGAAGATCGCCCCCGCGCTGGCCTGCGGCAACACCGTCGTACTCAAGCCCGCGGAGACCACCCCGCTGACCGCGCTGCTGTTCGCGGAGATCTGCCGGCAGGCGGATCTCCCGCCCGGAGTCGTGAACATCGTCACCGGCGCCGGCGCGACCGGGCGCGCGCTGGCCGGCCACGAGGGCGTCGACAAGGTCGCCTTCACCGGGTCCACCGACGTCGGCCGCCAGATCGCGAAGGCCGTCGCCGGGACCGGCAAGAAGCTGACGCTCGAACTCGGCGGCAAGGCGGCCAACATCGTCTTCGACGACGCCCCGCTGGACCAGGCGGTCGAGGGCATCGTCAACGGCATCTTCTTCAACCAGGGCCACGTCTGCTGCGCCGGGTCGCGGCTGCTCGTGCAGGAGTCGGTGGCCGGCGAGGTGCTGACCAGGCTCAAGCGGCGGATGGCCACGCTGCGCGTCGGCGACCCGCTCGACAAGAACACCGACGTCGGCGCCATCAACTCCGCCGAGCAGCTCGCGAAGATCCGCCACCTGGCCGACGCGGGCGAGTCCGAGGGGGCGCAGCGCTGGTCGCCGCCGTGCGAGCTGCCCGGCCAGGGCTTCTGGTTCCCGCCGACGATCTTCACCGGCGTCGCCCAGTCCCACCGCATCGCGCGCGAGGAGATCTTCGGCCCGGTGCTGTCGATCATCACCTTCCGCACCCCCGCGGAGGCGGTGGAAAAGGCCAACAACACCCCGTACGGGCTGTCGGCCGGCGTCTGGACCGACAAGGGCTCGCGCATCCTGTGGATGGCCGACCGGCTGCGTGCCGGAGTGGTGTGGGCCAACACCTTCAACACGTTCGATCCGAGCAGCCCCTTCGGCGGCTACAAGGAGTCCGGTTACGGCCGCGAGGGCGGGCGCCACGGGCTCGAGTCCTATCTGAAGGGTGGCGGGTGAGAATGGCGGCCAGAGTGGACGTCCGCAAGACCTACAAGCTGTTCATCGGCGGCGCGTTCCCGCGTTCGGAGTCCGGCCACTCCTACGTGGTCAACGACTCCAGAGGCAGGTTCGCCGCCAACGCGTCCCGCGCCTCCCGCAAGGACGCCCGCGACGCGGTGGTGGCCGCGCGCGCCGCCTTCCCCGGCTGGTCGGGCCGCGCCGCCTACAACCGCGGCCAGATCCTCTACCGGGTCGCCGAGATCATGGAGGACCGCCGGCCCCAGTTCGTGGACCTCGTGCTCACCTCGGAGGGCGGATCGAGGGCCAGAGCGGGCCAGATCGTCGACGAGGCCGTGGACAGGCTCGTCTGGTACGCCGGTTGGGCGGACAAGATCACCCAGGTGCTCGGCGGGGCCAACCCGGTCGCCGGGCCGTACTTCAACCTTTCCACCCCCGAGCCGACCGGGGTGGTCGCGGTACTCGCCCCGCAGACCTCCAGCCTGCTCGGCCTGGTCAGCGTGCTGGCCCCGGTGATCGTGGTGGGCAACACGGTGGTGGCGGTCTCCTCCTACGCCAGGCCCCTCCCCGCGGTGACCTTCGCCGAGGTACTGGCCACGGCCGACGTCCCCGCCGGAGTCGTCAACATCCTCACCGGCGACGCCGAGGCCCTGGGCCCCTGGCTGGCCGCCCACATGGACGTCAACGCCATCGACCTGACCGGCGTAACCGGCGACCCACCCCTGTCCCGAGCCCTGGAGGCAGCCGCCGCCGAAAACCTCAAGCGCGTACGCCGCCCGCCGGCCACCGAGCCCGACTGGTCCCTGGACCCGGGCCTGGACCGGATGTCCGCCGTCCTGGAAACCAAAACCGTCTGGCACCCCCGCGGCCTCTGACCCCGGGCTGGATGGGGCTAGCGCTGGGTGCTGTGGGAGTAGCTAGGGCTGAGGGGTGGAAGGTGGGCTAGGGCTGGGGGTGGGGAATGGGCTAGGGCTCGGTGGTGGGGAGTGGTTGGGGCTGGGACGTCGGGAGGTCGCCGGGTGGGTTCTGGTCGAGGGTGATCACGATGTAGCGGCCGTTGGCGTAGCTGACCACCGGGCGGCCGAGAAGGTCACCCACCCGCCGGGCCACCCCCTGGAACAGCTCCACCATCTCAGGAGTGTCCGCCGACACCCGGAAACGTCCCTCGGACCGCAGGTACTGGGCCACGAGGGGCGTGAAGTTGGCCTCGCTCTGCACCCTCTCCTCCGCGCTGAGCGGCGTCCGGCGGAAGGCGGGCGGCTGGCCGGATTGCTGGGTCATCGGGGGAGTCCTCCTGATCGCGGAAGCCTCCAGCATGGCACCCAGCCGAGCGCCAGCGGACCGAGGCCGGCATGCGGAGACACAGCGGGCGCAGAGGCAGCGAAACGCGCGCCAGCGGGAGCAGAAGTAGCGAAACGCGGGTCACCGGTCTGGGGTTAGCGGGTGGCTGTGGTGAAGGGGGTGCCTGTGTTCAGGTCGTTGATCAGGCGTAGGAGGCCGTCCCTGCCGCCGTGGCCGGACAGCCATCTGCTGACCTGGCAGGCGGCCTTCGCGTACGTCTGCCGATCCGCCGATGCCGCCTTCAGCCATTCGGTCAGCGTCACCGGCAGCGGTCCCGGCGGCTCCACCAGGCACCGGTCACCGGCGCCCGCGGGCTTCAGGTAGCGCGGATCCCCCGACACCACCACCGCCAGGCCCTCGTCGAACCACTGCGGCACCTCCCCGGACACCCGCGCGTGCAGCTCCACGTGCGCCATCTCGTGCGAGGCGATCACCGGGTCGAGCCCGCCGGGCGACAGCATCACCGCCCGGTTGAGCACCGCCACCCCCTTCTCCCGCCCGCCGCCGATGCCCGTGTAACACGCGTCGGTGCCGCACGCGAGCACCCTGGGCGAGGTCACCCGGCCGCCGTAGAAGTCGCCGACCAGTCGCCTGGCCGCCGCCACGGTCGCCAGGACGGAGGCCGGGGGCACGCCCTCCTCCACGTAGACGCCGTCCCCGGCGGAACGCAAGCCGTAGCAACCGGGGCAGGCGGCGGCGGCCACCGACGGGTAGGCCCAGGCCACCCCGCCGACGGCCAGCCCCAGCACCACGACCACCACGACCACGAGTTTCTTCAGGCGTGACATGGCGACTACCTTGCCGTGGAGGGGAGGGGATTACATCAGCCTGGGGTATGTCATCCTCAGGTATTCGGCCACGCGCCGCTTCCCGCCGTACTCCGCCCAGCCGAGCGGCGTCGAGTCGTGCTCGGCGTCCCGCACCGACGGGTCCGCACCCAGCGCCAGCAGCGCCTGGACGGTGTCGAGGTCATCGTTCCACGCCGCCAGGTGCAGCGGAGTGCACCGGTCCAGGTGGCCGACGTCGAAGCCGAGCCCCGCCAGCAGCCGCACCACGTCCGGCCGCCCGTGTTCTGCGGCCCGGTGGACCAGCCCCGGGCTCTCGGCCAGCGCCCGCGCGAGCACGTCGGGTCCGAAGGCGGCGACCGCGCCGGCGTCTCCGCTCATGCAGGCCGCCTCGAACGCCTCCCGCTCGCCGAGGTCGGGCCGCCGCGCCCCCGCCGCCGCCAGCAGTTCGGCCACCTCGCGGTGGCCGTGGACAACGGCCAGTTCGTACGGCGTCCGCCCGCCGAACGCCGGGTGCGACCCCGGCCGGTCGACCGGCACGCCGTACGACAGCAGGAGCCTGACCCGGCGTGGACCACCACGCAGCGCGGCCGTCGCCAGCTCCTCGCTCAGCAGGTCGGCGGGGGAGGCGAGCGCGGGCCTGAGCCGCTCGCGCCAGGGGCCGCCGTCCCCGCGGCCGAGCCCGTACTCCAGCAGCAGTTCCAGGTGCGCGGTGTCGTCGGACCACGAGCCGCCCAGGCCGAGGTTGTAGACGGTCTGGGCGTCGTTGGCGTCGGCTCCGGCCGCCAGCAGCACGCGGGCCAGCTCCAGGCCGTTCGGGTGCGGTGGCTGGTCGCCCTCTCCGCCGCCGAACGCGCCGGTCAGGGCGGTGAACGGCGACGGCAGCCCGTCCCAGAGAAACCCGGCGTCCGGGTCGGCGCCGTGGTCGAGCAGCACGCGGGCGGCCTCGACGGGCCTGCCCGGCCGCTTGAGCCGGGCGTAGGCCAGGTAGAGCAGCGGCTCCCAGCCGAACGGCCCGCCCTGCGCGGTGGCGTCCGACGGGCCGGCGGCCAGGACGGCGCGCAGCGCGGCGGCCTCGCCGGTGGCGGCCATCGTGTAGACGTTCGCCGTGGCCAGGCCGGGGTCGGCGGCGAGCAGTGCGTCGGCCGCGCGCGGGCGGTCGAGGTCGTCGGCGCCGTAGGTGAGGCAGGCCAGGCGCAGAAACTCGTCGGCCGGGTCGGCCGAGGCGGGCACCGCGTGCGGTGAGCGGGTGTAGCGGCCGACCGTCTCCAGATGCTTCATCAGCCTGCCCCAGCTCGCGAAGCCGTAGCGGCGGGCGGTGACGAGCTGGGCGTCGGCCAGCCTGGGCTCGGCGGGCCGCCGGGGGTGGAACTCCTCGACCATGGCCAGCGCCTCGGGCACGCCCGCGCGGGCGTAACGCAGCAGCGTCTTGGCCTGCTTGCGCAGCGCTTCGGCACTGGGGTGATCGGGAAGACGAGAGACGGGCACGATGGCCTCCCTTCCGTGTACGCCTGACGTCCGCATGATCAGACCGGAAAAGAGGTCGGGTCCAACGACATACCGTGACCAGGTGGGCTTCGCCCTTCCCGCGGACCGGAGGCACCCTGTCGTGCCCCACCAGGATAACGCCGGAGTAGGGTTCGCGGATGACCACCCTGTACGAACGCCTGATCGCCGACCTCGACGCCGCCGGGGCCGGATACCGCCTGATCGACCACGCCCCGGAAGGACGCACCGAGCTCGTCAGCGAGATGCGCGGCAACGAGGTGGCCCACGCGGCCAAGTGCCTGATCGTCATGGTGAAGATCGGCAAGAAGGACAAGCGTTTCGTGCTGGCCGTCGTCCCGGGTGACGCCAAGCTCGACCTGCAGGCGGTCAAGGCGCTGTACGGCGGCACCTACGTCGCCTTCGCCGACAAGGACAGGGCCGAGGAGCTGGCCGGGAGCGTGAGCGGCACCGTGCTGCCCTTCTCCTACCATCCCGACCTGGAGCTGGTGGTGGATCCGGCGCTGCTGGCCGTACCGGAGATCTATTTCAACGCCGCGCGGCTGGACCGCTCGATGGCGCTGTGCACCAAGGATTACGTCCTCGTCGCCGCGCCCAGAACCGAGCGCATCACTTAATACTGGGAGACATGCGCCACGCCGACTGGGGTACGGTCAGCGCCCGCTGGGCGGGCATCCGCAGCGAGACGGCCGACGTCCACGGCGTCGCCGTCCACTACCTCCGTGCGGGGTCCGAGCGTGACGGGCCCGCGCATCTGCTGGTCCATCCGCTGGGCGGCAGCGCGACGCTGTGGATGGACCTCATCCCGCACCTGGCCGCCTTCGGCCCCGTCTACGTGCCCGACCTGCCGGGCACCCTGTTCGGTCACACGGAGATGCCGCATCCGCGCGCGGCCAGGCTGGCGCCGAACGTCCGCTTCCTGCGCGCCTTCGCCGCCACGCTCGGACTGGAGAAGGCGACCGTGCACGGCTGGTCGATGGGCGGGCTGGTGGCGGCGCTGTTCGCCGACCTCGCGCCGGAACGCGTCGGCCGCCTCGTCCTCGCCGCCCCGGCCCTGCCCGCCCGGCTGCCGGAGGAGGAGGCGCGCTGGTGGCGCACGATCGGCCGCGCGTGCCTGTCGGCGGGGCAGCCGCTGGCCCGCACGGTCCTGCGCGCCGGCGCCCGTCCGCTGCTGGAGATGAAGATCAGGGCGTACACGCTGACCGGCGCGGAGAGGCTGGTCGGCGGCGACCTGTCCCGCCTGTCGCCGGAGATGACCGAGCTGATCACCCGGGAGCTGCGCGGCGCGGACCCGGCCCGGCTGGGCGACGCCGTCACCGCGGTCACCTCGATGCTGCGGACGGTCTTCGCCGACCCCGAGCCCGCCCGCGCCGCCCTGTCCCGCGTGAGCGCCCCGACCCTGGTCATGTGGGGCGAGACGGACCACATCGTCATCGACGGCGCCCGCGAGGACCTCACCGCCCGCCGCCCCGACTGGACGCAGCACACCATCCCCGAAGCCGGGCACGTGTTCCCCCTGGAGACCCCCGGCGCGTACGCCGAAACCCTGGCGCGCTGGGCGGGGTACGGCTCGTAGTCTTTGCCGGATGAAGCACGTTCTGACCACCGACCGGCTGGAACTGCGGCCGGTCACCGCCGCCGACCGGGAAGCGCTGCACGCGCACTGGACCGATCCCGAGGTGCGCCGCTTCCTGTTCGACGGCGAGGTACTCACCGCCGGGCAGGTGGCCGAGGCGATCGCCGCCAGCGAGCGCGACTTCGCCGCCCGCGCCTGCGGCCTGTGGCTGGTGCGCGAGCGCGCCGGCGGCGCCCTCGCCGGCACCGCGGGGCTGCGCCCGCTGGAGGATCTCGGCCTGGAAGTCACCTACAGTCTGTCGCCGCCCTTCTGGGGGTACGGCTACGCCACGGAGGCGGCCCGCGCCGTGGTCGAGCACGCCCTGGGCCCCGCCGGCCTGCCGGAGGTCCTGGCCGAGGTGGACGAGGGCAACGCCGCCTCCCTGGCCGTGGTGAAGCGCCTGGGAATGACGGCGTTCGAGACGGTTCCCGGCCTGCTGGGGCCGATGACCAGATTCCGGAGGACCGCGGGTGGTTGACCGTCTCTTCACCGAACCCCGCCTGGCCGAGCTGTACGACGCACTCTGCGCCGGCCGCCCCGACTTCGCCTTCTACCTCCCGCTGGTGATGCGGGCCCGGTCGGTGCTGGACGTCGGCTGCGGCACGGGCGAACTGCTCATCGCCGCCAAGGACGCGGGACACGCCGGCCGCCTGGTCGGCCTCGACCCCGCCCCGGCCATGCTCGGCGTCGCCAGGCGGCGCACGGGCGTCGAATGGGTGCGCGGCGACCTGTCCACGGTCTCCTGGCAGGGCGCGTTCGACCTGGTCGTCATGACGGGACACGCCTTTCAGGTCCTGGTCGAGGACGAGGAGCTGCGTACCGCACTGGCCGCCGTCCGTGCGGCGCTCGCCGACGGCGGCCGGTTCGTCTTCGAGACCCGCAACCCGCTCGCCCGCGGCTGGGAACGCTGGACCGGCTCCGAGACCACCGAGGCGTCGGGCGCCCGGGTCCGCGTGGACGTGGAGGTGCGGGAGGTGACCGAGAAGCGGGTCACCTTCACCCAGACCTACACCAGCCCGGCGTGGGAGCGTCCCGAGGTGAGCTGGAGCACCCTGCGCTTCCTCGGCCGGGCCGAGCTGGCCGCGTTCCTGGCGGAGGCCGGGCTGGAGGTCGAGGCCCAGTACGGCGACTGGGGCCGCGAGCCCCTCTCCGAGACCAGCCCGGAGATCATCACCATCGCCCGCTAGGAGGCCGTCAGGTACTCGCGCAGCACGACCGCCTGGTTGTGCTCGGTGTCCTTGGCCCCGTACAGCAGCGTCACCGGGCCCTCCGCCGCCGCCTCCCTGATCGGCCGCACCGCCTCGGGGCGGGCGTCCAGCTCGGCCCGGTAGCGCCGCGCGAACTCGGCGAAGCGCTCCGGCCGGTGGCCGAACCACCGCCGCAGCTCCGCCGACGGCGCCGCGTCCTTCAGCCAGCCGTCGAGGTGGAGGTCGTCCTTGCGCACCCCGCGCGGCCAGAGCCGGTCCACGAGGAAGACGGCGCCCCGCGCCGGCTGATGGTCGTGGACACGCTGGATCAGCACCGGTCCCATGGGTCCACCAGAACGCGCCCGGCCGGTGAGATCAAGCGTCCGCGCCGGAACGCGGCACCGGACAGAATCGGAGTATGCGCTACCGCATCCTGGGCACGACCGAGGTGGCCGGCGAGCAGGTCAACGGCGACGGCCTGCGGGCGCTGCTCGCGGCGCTGCTGCTGGAGGCCGGCCGGCCGGTCTCCGCCGAGCGCCTGCTCGAGGTCGTCTACGGCGGCGAGGGGGCCGCGCCCAACGCCCTGCAGTCGCAGATCTCGCGCCTGCGCAAGCTGGTCCCCGTCGAGCGGGTCGCTCCCGGCTACCTGGTCCGGGTGGACCCCGAGGAGGTGGACGCCCACCGCTTCGCCCGCCTGGTCGCCGAGGGGCGGCGGGCCGGCCGTACACCGGAGGCGGTGCGGTTGCTGGGCGAGGCGCTCGCGCTGTGGCGCGGCGAGGCGCTGGCCGGGCTGCCGGGACTCGACGGCCACCGCGAGCGCCTCGCCGGCCTGCGCGCCGAGGCGGTCGAGAACCGGATCGAGGCCGAGCTCGCGCTGAAGGCCGAGCCGGCCCGCCTGATCGAGGAACTGCGCACGCTGGTGGCCGCAACCCCGCTGCGCGAGCGCCCGCGCGAGCTGCTCATCCGCGCGCTGGCCGGCGGCGGGCGGCAGGTGGAGGCGCTGGAGTGCTTCGAGGACTACCGCCGCCTGCTGGCCGAGGAGCTCGGCACCAGCCCGTCGCCCGAGCTGAGGACACTGCACGTCGCGGTGCTGCGCGGCGAGCACACCCAGCGTCCGCTGACCGCCATGACCCGGCCGCGCCGCCAGGTGAGCACCTTCGTCGGCCGCGAGGAGGAACTCGCCGGACTGCGCGCCCTGCTGCGCGGGCACCGGCTGGTGACGCTCGTCGGCCCCGGCGGCTCGGGCAAGACCCGGCTGGCGGCCGAGGCCGTGAGCGGGCAGATCGGGCAGCGCGTCTGCTTCGCCGAACTCGCCCCCGCAGCGGGGGTACGGCAGGCCGTCCTCGGCGCCCTGGGCGGCGCCCTCTCGCCCAGCGGCGACCCGGTCGCCCTCCTGGCCGGCGAGTCGCTCCTGCTCGTACTGGACAACTGCGAGCACCTGATCGAGGAGGCCGCCGCCCTGACCGACCGGCTGCTGGCCGGCGCGCCCGGCGTACGCGTGCTGGCGACCAGCCGCGAGCCGCTCGGCCTCGACGGCGAGGTCATCCTGCCGGTGCGCCCGCTCGCGCTGCCCGCCGAGGACGCCGTCCTGGCCGAGGCGCTGGACAGCCCCGCGGTGAGCCTGCTGGTGGACCGGGCACGGGCCGCCGACCCGCACTTCGCCGCCACCGAGGCGGTCGTGCGGATCTGCAGGGCCCTGGACGGGCTGCCGCTGGCGATCGAGCTGGCCGCGGCCAGGTTGCGCGCGCTGTCGGCCGAGGACCTGGCCGAGCGGCTGGAGGAGCGGCTCGGCGACCGCCTCGACCTGCTCGGCTCCGGACCGCGCGGCGGCCAGGCCCGCCACCGCACGCTGCGCGCCGTGGTGTCGTGGAGCTGGGAGCTGCTGTCGGCGGCGGAGCAGCGGCTGGCCGCGCGGCTGTCGGCCTTCCCGTCCGGGGCCTCGCTCAAGGCCGCCGAGGAGGTCTGCGGCGCCACGCCCGCCCTGCTCGCGGCCCTGGTCGACAAGTCGATCGTCCAGGCGGGCCAGGGCCGCTACCGGATGCTGGAGACCGTGCGCGCCTTCTGCGCCGAGCATCTCGTGGACGGCGAGGCCGACGCCGTGCACCTGGCCCACGCCGAGTTCTTCGCCGAGCTGGCCGTGCGGGCGGAGCCGTACCTGCGCAACCATCGGCAGGCGGGCGCGATGGCCGAGCTCGCGGCCGAGCACGACAACCTGCACGCGGCGCTGCGCTGGGCGATCGCGACCGGCCGGCCGGGCACGGCGCTGCGGATGACCGCGGCGCTGTGGCTGTACTGGTGGCAGCGCGGGTTCGGGCAGGAGGCGTCGCAGCTCACCGCCGCCGCGCTCGCGCTGCCGGGAGCCGAGGAGTGCGGCGCGGACTACGTGATGTCCGTGCTGCAGGTCGCGTCGGCGAGCAACCCGCGCGGGCGGCTGCGCCCGCTGCTGGAGCGTGCCGAACGGCTGGCCGAGCAGCTCGGGCCGGTGCCCGAGTACCCGCTGATCCAGATGGTGCGCCCCTATCCCGCCGTCGCCGAGGGCGACTACGACGCGCTCGTGCCCTCGCTCCTGACCGCCACCACCAGCTCGCAGCCCTGGTCGCGCGGCTTCGCCCACCTGGTCCTCGCGCTGGTACGGCTGGGCGCCGGCAACCAGGTCAACCAGGCCACCGAGCACCTGACCAGCGCGCTCACCGCCTTCCGGCTGGCCGGGGACAGCTGGGGCGCGGCCCAGGCCCTGCTGCAGACGGCCGAGATCGCCGGCTGGCGGGGCGAGCACGAGCGCGAGCTGGCCCTCACCGAGGAGGCCATGGCGCTGACCGCGGTCTTCGGCGAGGCCGAGGACACCGGGTTCGTGCTGGCCCAGCGGGGCGCCGCCAAGGCCAAGGCGGGCGACCTCGCCGGCGCCAAGGCCGACCTGGAGCGGGCCGTCGAGCTGACCCGCTCGCGCAAGGGCCCCGAAGTGATGGCCGCGGCCCGGTACGTGCAGGCCGACGTGGCCAGGCTCGAAGGCGACGGTGCGCGGGCCGCCGCGCTCTACCGCGAGGCCCTCACCGGCTGCGGGCACACGCTCTGGGTGGGGGAGGAGGAGCTGCGCGCCCGCATCTTCATCGGCCTCGGGCAGGTCACCGGCGACGAGGGGCTCTTCCGCGAGGCGTTCGACATCCTGATGCGCACCCTTGACGTGCCGGCCGCGGCGGGCGCGGTGGAGGGCGTGGCCGCGCTGGCCCTGGCGGAGGGCGCCGCCGAGCGGGCCGCGACCCTGCTCGGCGCGGCCCGTGCGCTGCGCGGGCTGCCGGGATTCGAGGCCGCCGGCACCGAGGCGGAGGCGCGGCGGCTGCTCGGCACGGTCGCCTACGAGCGCGCGCACCGGTGCGGCGCGGGCATGGACCGCGAGGACATCGCCGCGCTCATGTCAGCGCGGCGTGCGGGCGCGGTCAGCGCCGCCGCGCACCGTTGAGGCATGCGACAGATTCCGATGACGCGCTCGTGCCCGTTCAGCCCGCCCGACGGCGCCACCGACGAGGAACTCGGCAAGGTACGGCTCGGCACCGGCGACGAGATCTGGTACGTCACCCGCCACGACCTGGTCCGTCAGATGTTCGGCGACACCCGCTTCAGCTCCGAGGTGGACGGCGGCGCGCAGGGCATGCCGCTGCACCAGGCCGAGCCGCAGCCGGGGATGTTCATCCAGATGGACCCGCCCCGGCACACCCGGCTGCGCCGCATGCTCACCGGCCGCTTCACCCTGCAGCGCGTGAACCGGCTGCGGCCCAGGATCGAGCAGATCGTCGCCGACCAGCTCGACCACGTGGAGAAGCAGCCCAGGCCGGTGGACCTGGTCGAGCACTTCGCGCTGCCGGTGCCCTCGCTGGTGATCTGCGAGCTGCTCGGCGTGCCGTACGCGGAGAGGGAGACCTTCCAGGTGGCCAGCGCCCGGCTGCTCGACCAGAACGTGAGCAGGGAGGAGGCCGAGGAGGCGATGGGGGGCTTCGGGGTGTTCCTCCTGGAGCTGATCGCCGCCAAGCGCGCCCGGCCGGGGGAGGGGCTGCTGGACGACCTGCTCGCCGGCACCGACCTGACCGACGAGGAGGTGGCCGGGATCGCGGTCCTGCTGCTGATCGCCGGCCACGAGACCACCGCCAACATGCTCGGCCTCGGCACGTTGCTGCTACTCCAGCGCCCCGGGCAGCTCGCGCTGGTGCGCGACGACCCCGAAGTCGCCAAGACGGCCGTGGACGAGATGCTGCGCTACCTGTCGGTCGTCGACAGCCTGCTCATGCGGCGTGCCTCGCAGGACCTCGACCTGGGCGGGACGACGATCCCCGAGGGCGACTTCATCACCGCCTCGCTGGCCGCCGCCAACCGCGACCCCGCCCTGTGCGAGAACCCCGACGACCTGGACGTCACCCGGCCGCGCACCCACCACGTGGCGTTCGGGTTCGGGCCGCACCAGTGCCTCGGGCAGAACCTCGCCAGGATGGAGCTGGAGATCGCCTATCCGGCGCTGCTGCGCCGCCTGCCGGGGCTGCGGCTGGCCGTACCGCTGGAGGAGGTGCCGACGCGCGACGACATGCTCGTGTACGGCGTGCACCGGCTGGAGGTGACGTGGTGATCGTCGTGGACAGGGACCGGTGCGCCTCCGCCGGCCAGTGCGCGTTGTGGGCGCCCGACGTCTTCGACCAGGACCTCGACGACGGCCGGGTCGTCCTGCTCGCTCAGGCCGACGGCCCCGAGGTGCGGCGCGCGGTCTCCGGCTGCCCGACGGGGGCGATCGCGCTCATGCCGTCGAGCAGGTAGCCGAGGCCGGTGGCGAAGGTGGCCGCCCAGTCGTGGGCCAGCCCGTGGGCGGCCAGCGCCGGGTAGGGGCGCAGGTGCTCGGTGAGGTCGGCGGCGCTGTCGTGGGACTGCAGCGTGACCGAGCCGAACACGAACGTCGCCAGGCTGTGCGCCGCCGCCCGCACGTCCGGCAGCCCGGCCTCCTCCAGCGTGCGGTAGAGGAAGTCGGTACGGCCGAGCGCGTTCGGCCCCATCATGGGCCGGTCGAGCAGCGTGATCGACCACGGGTGGCGCAGCATCGCCGCCCGCCAGGCCGAGCACAGCCGCTCGGCCCGCTCCCGCCAGCCGCCGCCCGAGGGCAGCCCCGCCTCCCCGAACACCGCGTCCAGGGCCAGGTCGAGCACGTCGTCCTTGGTCTTCACGTGCCAGTACAGCGTGGTGGAGCCGGTGCCCAGCCGCTCGGCCAGGCGGCGCATGGTCAGGCGTTCGATGCCCTCCTCGTCCAGCAGGGCGAGGGCCTCGGCCACGATCCGCTCGCGGGTCAGCACCTGGCGGGCGGGCTTGCGGGGCCGCAGCCACACGTTCTCGTCGCTCACCCGGCCGATCATACGCAACCGGATCAACGATCTAGTGGTCGAACGGTGATCCAGACAGGCCCCGGGCATGACCGGGCCCGGGGGTGGGCTGGCATGCTGGGGGCGGGTGCGAAGGGCAGGAGCGTGGGGATGGAAGCGGAGCGGCCCAGCGCGGTCGGGCAGGCGCTGCTGGCGATCAGCGACCAGTGGACCATGCTCATCCTGCAGCGTGCCTTTCTGCTGCACCTGCGGCGCTTCGCCGACTGGCGGGACGAGCTCGGCATGTCGGAGTCGGTGCTGGCCAACCGGCTCAAGGAGATGGTCGCGGGCGATCTGCTCAGGCCGGTGCCCTATCGGGAGCAGGGGCGCACGCGGACCGAGTACCTGCTGACCGAGCGGGCCGTCGAGCTGTGGCCCGTGCTGGTGGAGATCTGGTCGTGGGAACGGCGCTGGGTGCCGAGGCGGCACGGGCTGCCGGAGCTGGCGCACGACGTGTGCGGGAGCCGTACCGACGTGGAGCTGGGGTGTCTGTCGTGCGGGGTGGCGCCGGTCGGCGCGCGGGACACCGAGACGGTGCGGGGGGCGGCGACCTTCGCCCAGGTGACGGTGCCTCGTCACCATCGCCGGATCGTGCGGGCCGCGGAGGAGGACGCGCTGTCCTACCTGCCGGAGACGTTCGAGCTGCTGGGGGATCGGTGGAGCACGGTCATCCTGGCCGCCGCCTTCCTGGGGGTGCGGCGGTTCGCGGACTTTCAGGGCGAGCTGGGGGTGGCGCCCTCGGTGTTGTCGAGCCGGTTGCGGCGCTTCACCGAGCTGGGGGTGCTCGAGGTGGAGGAGGCCGGGGCGCGGCCCCGGTATCGGCTGACCGCCAAGGGGCTGGGGTTCTTCGGGATCTTCGCGTTTCTGGTGGAGTGGGCGCAGAAGTGGTACGAGGGGCCGCCGGACACCGATCTGCGCTTCACCCACCGGGAGTGCGGGCGGCCGTTCCTTCCGTTTCTGCGGTGTGGGTCGTGCGGGGTGGCGCTGAGCCGTACCGAGGTGCACTTCGTGATCCCCGAGCGGCGGCTGCCGCTGGCCGGGACCGCGTGATCTGAGGCATCATGTGCGGGTGCATGTGGGTCGGCCCGTTCTGCGCGCCTTGCGCGCCACCGTGTTCGCGGTGGCCTGCGTGCTGGCCTCGCTGGCCCTGCACCTGCTGGCCGGGGGCGCGCAGATCCGGCCGCTCACGTTCGCTCTCGCGCTCGCGCTGACCTGGGCCGGTGCCTACCTGCTCGGCCGCCGCCAGCGCGGCAGGGAACTCCTGCTGGCCACGTGCTTCGCCGCCCAGTACGGCATGCACCATCTGTTCACCGCCGGGGCCGAGCCCGTCGCCGTACAGGCCGGGCACGGGCACGGCGGCGGGGTGGGCAACGGCCTGGCCATGCTCATCGTCCACGCCGTCGTCGCCCTGATCTCCGCCTGGGGGCTGGAGCGCGGCGAGGCGGCGCTGGCGCTGCTGGCGCACCTGGCCGCCGCCTCGGTGGGCGGTCTGTGGTCACGGCTGTTCGTGCTGCTGACGGCCACGCCGGAGACCGGCGTCACCGGTCTCGTGCCGGTCGAGGACGAGCGCACGCTCGCCCCTCGCGCCCCCTTCGCCGCGATCGTCTCCCGGCGCGGCCCACCGCTCTCCTTCTCCGTTCTCTGATCCCGGGCGCTCCCGTCCGGTTTCCGATCCCGGGCGCTTGCGTCCGGGCGTAAGGCCGTGCGCGGCCTTCGCGCGTGCTCCCCTCCGATCCGGGAGCCGCGTCCGAACCCCCTGACCGGATGGCGCGTACCTCGCTGTGCGCCACCGGCCGAACGGAGAAACCATCATGAGCTCCTCCACCGACGTCCTCGATCGGGCCGAACAGGCCGATCCGCCACCGCAGCGATCGGCCGGCTGGTCCGCGCTGCGCCCGCTCGTGCTGCGGCTGCACTTCTACGCCGGGCTCCTCATCGCCCCCTTCCTCCTGGTGGCGGCGACCACCGGCCTGCTGTACGCGGCGTCGTACCAGATCGAGAGGATCGTCTACGCGCACGAGCTGACCGCGCCGCCCGGCGGCCCGAACCTGCCGCTGGAACGCCAGGTCGCCGCCGCCCGCGCCGCCCACCCGAAGGCCCCCGTCACCGCGGTACGGCCCGCCGCCGAACCCGGCGAGACCACCCGCGTCCTGCTCGACGCGCCCGGTCTGCCGGCGAGCACCCAGCTCGCGGTCTTCGTGGACCCCTCCACCGCCCAGGTACGCGGCTCGCTGGAGAGCTACGGCAGCTCGGGCGCCCTGCCGGTGCGCGCCTGGATCTCCCACCTCCACCGCAACCTGCACCTGGGCGAGCCCGGCCGCCTCTACAGCGAACTGGCGGCGAGCTGGCTCTGGGTGGTCGCCCTCGGCGGCCTGCTCCTGTGGGCCGGGCGCAGGCGGCGCAAGGGCGCCCGGCTGCGCCGCCTGACCACGCCGGAGCGGGGCGTCACGGGCCGGCGGCGCGTGCTGTCCTGGCACGGCTCGATCGGCCTGTGGGCGGTGGTGGGCCTGCTGTTCCTGGCGGCCACGGGCCTGACCTGGTCGAAGTACGCCGGTGACAACGTCGACCGGCTGCGCGTCACGCTCGGCTGGACCACGCCGTCCATCGCCACGGGAGGCGAGCACGCCGCCCACACGGCGTCGCCTGGCGGGCACCGGCACGGCGGCGGCGACGTGGGTCCCGACCAGGCCGTGCGGGCCGCCGCCGGCCGGGGGCTGTCCGGCCCGCTGGAGATCGTCTGGCCGGGCAAGGCGGGCGAGCCGTACCTGGTCAAGGAGTCCGACAAGACCTGGCCGCAGCGGCTTGACCAGGTGGCCGTCGATCCCGCCACCGGTCAGGTGCGGGCGGAGCTGCGCTTCGCCGGCTTCCCCCTGGCCGCCAAGCTCACCCGATGGGGCATCGACGGGCACCAGGGCCTGCTGTTCGGCCTGGCCAACCAGATCGTGCTCATGCTGCTCGCCACGGGCGTCATCACCATGATCGTGCTGGGCTACCGGATGTGGTGGTCGCGCCGCCCGAACCTCGCGGGCTATCCGCGTGGCGCCTGGCGCGGGGTGAATCGGGCAGTTCTGGCGGCTTTTGTGCTGGTCGCAGGGGCTGTGGGGTACTTCATGCCGCTCCTCGGCATCTCCCTGTGCGCGTTCCTGCTGCTCGACGTCGTGCTGGGCCGCCTTCTCGCGGGCAGGCGCGGCTGACAGGATGGAACATGTGTCCCCTCGGGATCCGAGCCTGCGCCTGATCCGCGCCGCCGTCTTCGGCACGGCGTGCGTGGTGGTCTCCGCGGGAGGACACCTGCTGGCCGGAGGCGGCGCCATCGCGCCCTGGGCGCTCGCGCTCGGCGCCGCCGCCTCCCTGGCGCTCGCCCTCGCGCTCGGCGGGCGCGAGCGCACCCGCGAAGGCGTCCTGGCCGCCACCGCGGGCACGCAGATGCTGCTGCACCTGCTGTTCGCGCAGGCGTCCGCGCACGTCGTCATGCCCGACCACGGGCATCCGCGGGCCGGCATGGTCGTGGCCCACTTCACGGTCGCGCTGCTGACCGGCTGGTGGCTGCACCGCGGTGAGAGCGCCGTCTGGACCCTTCTGCGCCTCTGGGCGTGCGCGCCGCCGCGCCCGCCGCGGTTGCTGGCCGCCGTCCCGGCGCCCATGCCCTCTCCGGTACGGCCGGCCGTACCGGAAGGCGAACCGGAGCCCCGCGGGCGGCGCGAGCTCGCGGCGGTGGTGCACCGGCGCGGACCCCCGCGGCCCTCGCGCGCCGGCTGACCTGCGCCGGCGCACAGGCGTCCATCCGGTGTCCCCCGGCCCGTCGCGGAGCCGGGTCGTTTCCATGGAGTTCCCACGATGGCGAAGCTGCCACGTTCCACCCTGACCGCGGTGATCTGCGGTCTCGTTGTCCTGTTCCTGCCTACCGCCGCCCTCGCCCACGACGCGCTCAAGTCGAGCTCGCCGGACAAGAACGCCAAGGTGAAGGCGCTTGAGGAGATCGAGCTGGAGTTCACCGCCCGGGTCCGCATGCCGGTCGTGGTGCTGCGGGACGGCGGCGACAAGCCCGTCCCGCTGGGCAAGCCCGTCGCCGACGGGAAGATCGTCACCACCGAGGTGCCCGAGGCGCTGGCCGCCGGGCGCTACGTGATCGGCTGGCGGGTGGTCTCCTCCGACGGCCACCCGATCCAGGGGGAGATCCCCTTCACCGTGACCGCCCCGCCCACCTCACCCACACCCGACCCGACCCCGTCCGAGAGCACCTCCATAAGCGCCACCGAGAGCCCCACCGGGAGCGCCACTGAGGCCACGTCCGCCGCCCCGGCGCCGCCCGCCGATCCCGGGCAGGCGGCGGCCGCCTCCCAGGAGAGCCAGGGGCTGCCGGGCTGGATCTGGGTGGTCGCCGCCGTGCTGGTCGTGCTGGGTGGGGGCATGTGGTTCGCGGGCTCGCGCCGCCGCGCCGTACCAGAAGGACCGGAAGGAGCGGCAGGCCCTCAAGGGCCGGAAAGGCCGGAAAGGCCGGAAGGATCGGCGGGTCCGGCGCCGGAAGGGACGGACGACGACCGGAGGCAGGGCGACCCGGCGAGCTGAGGTCGGCCGGCCGAGTCCGGCAGGCGAGGTCAGCGGGGGGCCAGGGCCTTCAGGGTGGTGGCGCCGGCGGGATCGCGCCCGGTGCTGACCGGCACCAGCGCGACCTCGTCCACCCCCGCCTCGGCGTAGGCCGACAGCCCCGCCCTGACCGTGCCCGCGTCGCCGAGCAGCGCCACCGAGGCGACCAGCTCGTCCGGCACAGCGGCCAGCAGGTCGCGCGGGTGCGGCCCGGTGCGCGCGTAGGCGACCACGTCCGCGAACCCGGCCTCGGCGAACATCTCGCCGTAGCCGGGCGCGGGCAGGTAGCCGACGACGGCGCGGCGCACGCGGTCCACGGCCTCGCGGTCGGGGTCCACGGCCGCGCTCACCCAGGCGGCCACGGTGACCTCGGGGTTCAGCGCCCGCACCTGGGCGGCCAGCCGTCCGGCCGACGCGGGGGTGACCAGGTTGAGCACCATCCGGTCGGCCCCGGCGGCCGTGCGCACCGCCGACGGCCCGAACGCCGCCACCGTCAGCCGGGAGCGGGGCGCGGGCAGCCGCAGCCGGTAGCCGTTGCTGGCCACGGACTCGCCGGTGAACGCCGACCGCTCGCCGTCCAGCAGCGGGCGCAGCGCGGCCACCGCCTCACGCAGCGCGCCGGCCGAGCGGGCCCGCGAGCGTCCGTGCCAGCCCTCGACGACCAGCGGGCTGGAGGTGCCCACGGCGACGTCCACCCGCCGGCCGGAGAGCGCGGCCACGGAGGCGGCGCCCACGGCGATCGTCATCGGGTCGCGTACGGTCACCGCCAGCGGCCCGACCGTCAGCCCGATCCGCTCGGTCGCCAGCCCCACGGCGGTGGCCAGCGCGAACGCGTCGTAGGTGGCCATCTCCCCGACCCACAGCGACGGGTACCCGAGCGCGTCGGCCGCCCGCGCGGTCGCCAGCGCCTCCTCGGCCGGCCGGTCCTGCCACAGCCCGAGCGAGACGTCGAGTCTCATACCCGCTCCAGCAGCACGGCCGACCCCGACCCCGCGGCCCCGCTGACCGCGGCCACGCCGTAGCGGGCGCCCCGCCGGTGCAACTCGGCGACGCAGGCGGCCACCAGCAGCGCCCCGGTGGCGCCGAAGGCGTGGCCCATGGCGATGGTGCCGCCGTTGACGTTGAACCGGTCGTCGCCGACCTTGAGGTCGCGCTGGAACTTCAGGCACAGCGCGGCGAACGCCTCGGCGAACTCGAACACCTCCACGTCGTCGGCGCTCAGCCCGGCCTGGGCCAGGACCTTCTCGACCGCCGCCTGCCCGGCGGTGAGCATCGTGACCGGGTCGGCCGTCGCGGTGGCGCCGCCCGCCACCCTGGCCAGCGGTTCCAGGTCCAGATCGCGGCCGAGCAGGACGAGCCCGGCGGCGTCGCACAGGCTGGGCGAGGTGCCCCTGGTGTGCTCGTGGCGGATCCGGCCGAGCTCTGGCAGGTGCCTCAGGACGACGGCGTCCTGGTCGGGGGAGGCGGCGAAGGCGGGTTCGAGCGCGGACAGGGTGTCCAGGGTGAGGCCGGGCCGTACGTGCTCGTCATGGCCGAGGTCGTTGACCGGGACCAGGAAGCGGTCGTGGCGGCCCGCCGCCCATGCGCGGGCGGCCAGGGTCTGGGTGCGCAGGCCGTACCGGTCGAGCTCCTCGCGCGAGAAGCCCTCCAGGGTGGCGACCACGTCGGCCGCCACGCCCATGTGCAGCGAGCCGACCGGCAGCGACCACAGCGGCCCGCGGTCGGAGAACATCGGCACCCGCGAGACCGACTCGACCCCGCCCGCGACGACCACGTCCGCGCCGCCCGACCCGATGAGGGCGGCGGCGCTGCGCACGGCGTCGATGCCGGAGGTGCAGTACCGGTTGAGCGTCATGCCCGGCGCGTCGAAGCCGGTGGTCAGGGCGGCGGTGCGGGCGAGGTTGCCGCCCTGCTCGGCGTTCTGGGTGGCGCAGCCGACGACGAGGTCGTCGGCCCCGGTGATCCCGGTACGCTCCCCGAGCGCGCCGAGCAGCCCTTCGAGCATGGCCAGCGGGGTGACACCGGCCAGTCCGCCGCCCGGGCGGGCCTTGCCGCGCGGGGTCCTGACGCAGTCGTAGACGTAGACGTTCATCGGAGCTGGTCCGCCCGCACCCAGGTGGCGTGGAAGCCCAGCGGCACCCGCCGCGGCAGCAGCACGCGGGCGAGCGGCCCCTCGGAGATGCGCGAGGCGGCCAGGACCTGCACCTCGGAGCGGTTCTCCCGCTCGTCGGTGACGAAGGTGACCAGGTAGCCGTCGTCCTCGCCGGTCGAGCCGTCGCGCGGGGCGAAGGGGGCCTCGCTGCCGTAGAGGCCGGGGCCGTAGGTGTAGGTCTCCTTGCCGCCGGTGCGGTTGTCGTAGCGGACCAGGCCGTCGAACAGGTTGGTCTCGGCGTCGGCCACGGAGACGTTGTAGGCGTAGCGGGAGGGCCGCCCGGTGGCGCGCGCGTCGATCGAGGGGAACTCGGTGTTGTGGTCGGCGTCCACGTACTGCTCGCTGGTGGCGCCGGTGCGCAGGTCGAAGCGGTAGCGGTACATGCGCGCGTCGAGCTTGAGATAGGAGATCATCCGCGACAGCGCGGAGCCGTTGCCCGAGGGCGCGGGCCGCGAGACCCGGCACACGTCCATGACGATCTCCCCGCCGTCCTCCCAGGCGTTGACGACGTGGTAGATGTAGCAGGGTTTCGCCTCGAACCAGCGGATCTCATGCGCCTGCCCCCGGCGCGGGATGACCCCGAAGCGGGAGGGCAGCCCGCGGTCGAAGGTGAGCTTGTAGCGGCCCTGCCGCGCGGCGTCGGGGTCCTGGTAGAGCGGCAGGTCCATGAGGATCGCGTGGTTCTGGGTGATGGCCATGTCGTGCGGCAGCCGCGCCCCCGGCAGGTCCAGCTCCACGCAGTGCTCGACCCGCCCCGACGCGCCGACCACCCCATAGCGCAGGTACGGCGGCCGCGGCCCGTAGTCGAACCAGAACAGCTCCCCGGTCCGCTCGTCCACCTTGGGATGTGCCATGAAGTCGCCGTTGAGCGTGTCGAGGAAGGTCTCGGCCCCCAGCGTCTCCAGCGACAGCGGATCCATCCCGTACGGCGAGCCGCACAGATACCACGAGGACAGCACCCGCCCCCGGTGGAAGATCAGGTCGGTGTTGGCCGTGTCCTTGAACGGCAGCCCGCGCGCGTTCCCGAACGGGTTGCCCTTCGGGTTCTCCATCACGCCGGTCCAGAGAGCCCGCCCGGCGGCGGACTCGGCCTCGAAGGCGCGGGTGCGGATCCACCGGTTGCGGTAGCGGGCGCGGCCGTTCTCGAAGTGCACGGCGTGCACCATGCCGTCCCCGTCGAACCAGTGGTAGCGGCCCTTCGCCGGGAAGCGGGCGTTGGGCCCGTTGCGGAGGTAGACGCCGTTGAGGTCGGCGGGGATGCGCCCGATCACCGTCAGCTCGCCGCTGGTGAGCTCCTCCTGGACCGGCGCGTATACGCCCAGCAGGTACGGGTTCCGCTCGCCCGACTCGTCCGTGATCACGACAGTTTCGGCCATGGTTGGAAGCTACGATAGACGAAGTCAGCCGTCAATATCCGGACCGTTGACGAGCTGACTTCTGCTTTCGTAGTGTTGCGGCCATCACACCCCCTGGGAGTCGCGATGACGCATTCCGCCGACCGGATCGCCCGCTACGTCGCCGCGGGCTGGTGGACCCACGACACCATCGACCAGCTCCTGCGCGCCCACGTGACGGACCGCCCCGGCGCGCTCGCGATCGTGGACCCGCTCGACAAGGCCACCCACCTCGACGGCCCGGTCAAGCGGCTGACCTGGGCGGAGCTCGGCGCGGAGGTGGACCGCGTCGCCGGCGTCCTGCACGCCCGCGGCATCGGCCCCGGCGACGTGGTGGCCGTCCAGTTGCCCAACAGCGTCGAGCTGGCGGTGACCTTCCTCGCCGTGGTGAGGCTGGGCGCGGCCGTCACGCCGTTCCCCGTCCAGTACCGCGCCTACGAGCTGGCCCAGCTCCTCCCGCTGTCCGGCGCGTCCCTGCTGGTCACCGGCCGCGAGTCCCGGGCCCCCGAGGGCACCCCCACGCTGGCGTGGCCCGCCGACCTCGACGCGGTGCACGCTCCCGGGCCGCCGCCCCGCGTGGCCGACCCCGCCGAGCGCGTGACGATCTGCTGGACCTCCGGCACCGAGGCCACGCCCAAGGGCGTGCCGCGCTGCCACTACGACTGGCTCGCGGTCGAGTCCGTCTGTACGGCCGCGCCCGCCCTCACCGCCGGCGACGTGATCCTCAACCCGTTCCCCATGGTCAACATGGCCGGGATCGGCGGCGTCTTCCTGCCCTGGCTGCGCGTCGGCGCCGTGCTGGTCCAGCACCACCCCTTCGACCTGCCCACGTACCTGACCCAGATCGCCGCGGAACGCGTCACCTACACCCTCGCCCCGCCCGCGCTGCTCACCCTGCTGCTGCATCAGGACGCGATCCTGGCCAAGGCCGACATCTCCTCGCTGACCAGGATCGGCTCCGGCTCGGCGCCGCTGCCGCCGCCGATGGTCCGCGGCTGGCAGGACCGGCACGGCATCGCGATCATCAACTTCTTCGGCTCCAACGAGGGCGTCGCGCTGCTGTCGGACCCCGCCCACATGCCCGACCCGGAGACCCGGGCCCGCTACTTCCCCCGTCCGGGCGCGCCGGGCGCCCCCGCGCTGCTGGACCGGGTCGCCACCAGGCTCGTCACCCCCGACGGCCAGGAGATCACCGAGCCGGGGGTGCCGGGCGAGCTGCGGCTCAGCGGCCCCACCGTCTTCGCCGGCTACCTGCCGGGCACCGCGGCGGCGGAGCCGTTCGACGAGGAGGGTTATCTCAGGACCGGCGACCTGTTCGAGATCGCCGGCGAGCACGGCCAGTACCTGCGCTACGTCGACCGCGCCAAGGACCTCATCATCCGCGGCGGCATGAACATCGCCCCGGCCGAGCTGGAGGCGCTGCTGTCCGGGCACCCCTCGGTGGCCGAGGCGGCGGTGGCCGGGTATCCCGACGACGTGCTCGGGGAGAAGGTCTGCGCGGTCGTCGTCCCCAAGGGCGAGATCTCGCTGGAGTCCGTGGTCGGATTCCTGCGCGGCAAGGGCATCGCCTCCTACAAGCTGCCCGAGCGGCTGGAGATCGTCGAGGCGTTGCCCAGGAACCCCGTCGGCAAGATCCTCAAGAGGGAGCTGAAGCTGTGATCCGCGTCCTCGGCGGCCACCAGACCGACTTCGCCCGCACCGGCGCGAGCCTGTACGACATGCTGCGGGAGGCGTGCCTCGGCGCGCTGGAGTCGGCGGGCGTCCCGGCGCAGGACGTGCAGGTCGCGCACGTCGGGAACCTGGCCGGGGAGCTGTTCGCGGGCCAGGCCCACCTCGGCGGCATGGTCGCCGCCATGGATCCGGCGTGGTCCATGCTGCCCGCCTCCCGTCACGAGGCCGCGTGCGCGTCCGGCTCCATGGCGGTGCTGGCCGCGATGGCCGACCTGGAGGCGGGCCGCTACGACGTGGCGCTGGTCGCCGGCGTCGAGCTCATGCGCAACGTCGGCGCCAAGGAGGCCGCCCAGCACCTCGGTTGCGCGGCCTGGGCGGGCCGCGAGGCGCAGGGGGCGGACTTCCCCTGGCCCGCGCTGTTCGCCGAGATCGCCGACGCGGTCGACGCCCGCCACGGGCTCGCCCACGAGCACCTGGCCCGCATCGCCGAGATCAACCACGGCAACGCCCTGCGCAACCCGCTCGCCCAGACCCGTTCCTGGACCTTCCCCGACGGCTGCTTCGGCGCCGACGACGCGCTCAACCCGCCGGTCGAGGGACGGCTGCGCAAGTACGACTGCGGCCGCATCACCGACGGCGCCGCCGCCGTCGTCCTGGCCTCTGACCGGTACGGCAGGCCCGGCCCCGCCATCTCCGGCTGGGGACACCGGACCGCCCCGATGCTGCTCAAGGACAAGCTGGCCACGCGCGGGCCGTACCTCTTCCCGCACCTGCGGCGCGCCGCGCTCGACACCTACGAGCGGGCCGGGCTGAGCGGCCCCGGCGACGTGGACGTCATCGAGACGCACGACTGCTTCACGATCACCGAGTACGTGGCGCTCGACCATCTCGGGCTCACGCCGCCGGGCGAGTCGTGGCGGGCCGTGGAGTCCGGGGAGATCGAGTTCGGCGGATCGCTGCCGGTCAACCCGTCGGGCGGGCTCATCGGGCTCGGACATCCCGTGGGCGCCACCGGGGTGCGGATGCTGTACGACGCCGCCAGGCAGGTGTCGGGCACGGCGGGGGAGTGCCAGGTGGAGGGCGCACGCACCGCCCTGACCCTCAACATCGGCGGCAGTTGCACCACCGTCGCCCTGTTCGCCGTCACCGCCTGAGACGTTAGGGCCCGCCGGGCAAGGGCAGAGGCGGGCCCATGAGCAGCATCGAGTACTCCGTAGACGTCAGGGTCCCCGTCAGGGTGGCCTACAACCAGTGGACGCAGTTCGAGACGTTCCCCGAATTCATGGAGGGAGTGGAGTCGGTCAAGCAGCTCACCGACACGCGCAACGCGTGGCTGGCGGAGATCGCCGGAGTCAAGCGGGAGTTCGAGACCGAGATCACCGAGCAGCACCCGGACGAGCGCGTCGCCTGGCGCTCGGTCGACCGGCCGCACCAGGCGGGCGTCGTCACCTTCCACCGGCTCGACGACACCACGACCAGGGTCACGCTCCAGATGGAGTACGACCCGGAGGGCTTCGTCGAGACCGCGGGCGACTGGCTGCAGCTCGTGCGCCTGCGCGTGCAGGGCGACATGCGGCGCTTCAAGGACTACATCGAGTCGCGCGGCGGCGAGACCGGCGGATGGCGCGGCGACGTGCCGCCCCCGCACGGCACCGACGTCCCGCGCACCCCGGGCAACCCGCACGACCCCGGCACTCCGCCCACTCCGGGAACCCCGCACGTCCCCGGCACTCCCGGCACGCACGGCACCCCCGGTACTCCCGGTACTCCCGGTACTCCCGGTACTCCCGGCACGCACGGCACCCCCGGCACGCCGGGCACGCACGGCACTCCGGGCACTCCCGGCACGCCGTACCCGGGTGACCAGCCGCCGCCCGGCACCGGCTTCCCGCGCTCGCCCGAGCCGGGCCTGTAACCCGTCTCGCCCACGGCCCCCTTCCCGCCAGGGAAGGGGGCCTCTCACAGTTCGCGCGCCTTCTGCTCGGCGCCCCAGCGCTCCAGCGCCTCCTGGTCGGCGAAGGCGAGCGCGCGCATCATGTTCCCGCCGTCGGTCGCGCGGATCCGCGCGACCAGCCTCCTGCGCAGCTTCGCGGGCAGCCGCGTGGTCCCGGCCTCGATCGAGTCGCCGAAGTGGGGCGCGAAGGCCACCCCCGCGAATCCGGTACGGCGCAGCAGCACCGGCAGCGTGGCCGAGGAGTAGAACATCAGGTGGTTCTTGGTGAAGCCGCTCCAGCGCGAGCCGTACGCCTTGAGCAGCAGCGAGTTGGCGTTGACGGTCAGGATCAGCAGGACGCCGCCCGGGGCCAGCAGCCTGCGGAAACGCGCGAAGTCCGCCAGCGGGCGCGGCAGGTGGGCCAGCACCGACCAGAGCGTGATGACGTCGAACCCGCCCGCGGCGATCTCCGGCACGTCGTCCGGGTCGCCCAGGTAGGCGCGGGCGGTGCGGAGCGTGGCGTTGGCCCGCTCCACGGAGTCGGGCGAGAGGTCCACGCCGACCGCGTCGAAGCCGCGCTCCTCGGCCAGGCCCAGGAAGAGCCCGGCGCCGCAGCCGAAGTCGAGCAGCCTGCGGCCGGCGCCGTCGTCGAGGACGGGGGAGAACGCCTTCATGGTCAGCTCGTAGCGGCGGGTGCGCTGGGCGGCGTACTTCCCGGTGAGGAAGGTGCTGTAGGAGCCGGCGTACAGGTCGCCGAGGTGCTCGGGGCGCACGTTCGGGTTGCGGTAGAGGAAGCCGCAGGCGGGGCAGCGCACCACCCGGTAGCGCCAGCCCTTGCCGCCGGTCGGCTCGAACAGCGGCTGCTGGCGCTCCTCCCCGCACAGCGTGCAGGCCAGGAACTCCTCGATCTCGCCGAGCGGCACCGACCCGGCGTAGTCGGGCAGCGTGGTCACCGGCGCGCGGCGCAGCCTCAGCCGCCACTGCGCCTCCCGGATCACCCGCTCGCCCGGTCGCACGTAGGCCCGCTGGCCGTGCGGCAGGCGGTCGTAGCGGGAGCCGTAGAGGATGCGGACCAGCATCCTGCGGGGTGTCACCATCTCCAGGTCGTACCCCCGGCCAGGGGCCTCAGTCAATGCACCACCATAAGCTGACGTACATGGATTATTCGCGCCTTGGTAATACCGGCCTTCAGGTCTCGCGCATCTGCCTCGGCATGATGAGCTACGGCGATCCCGGCAAGATGGAATGGACGCTGCCGGAGGAACAGGCCGAACCGCTCGTCCGGCGCGCCGCCGACGCGGGCGTGAACTTCTTCGACACCGCCGACGTCTACAGCGCGGGCGCCAGCGAGGTGATCACCGGCAACGTGCTGCGCCGCATCTTCGCGCGCCGCGAGGACTACGTCCTGGCCACCAAGGTCTACTTCCCCATGGGGAGGGCGCGCAACGACCGCGGCCTGGGGCGCAAGCACATCATGGCCGCGATCGACGCCTCCCTGGAACGGCTCGGCACCGACTACGTGGACCTCTACCAGATCCACCGCTGGGACGACGAGACCCCGATCGAGGAGACCATGCTGGCCCTGCACGATGTCGTGCGCTCCGGCAAGGTCCGCTACATCGGCGCCTCCTCCATGTGGGCGTGGCAGTTCGCCAAGGCCCAGCACGTGGCCGAGGTCAACGGGTGGACGAAGTTCGTGTCCATGCAGAACCACTACAACCTGCTCTACCGCGAGGAGGAGCGGGAGATGCTGCCGCTCTGCGCCGACCAGGGCGTGGGCGTCATCCCGTGGAGCCCGCTGGCCCGCGGCGTCCTGGCCAGGGCCGGTACGGCGCAGCAGACCACCAGGCAGGGCTCCGACGAGCGCATCGACTTCCTGTACGAGCCGGACAACGACCGGGTGGTCCTGGAGCGGGTGGCCCAGGTGGCGAGGGAACGCGAGCTCCCGGCGGCGCAGGTGGCGCTGGCCTGGCTGCTGGGGCGGCCCGGGGTGACCGCGCCGATCGTCGGCGCCACCAAGGAGCGGCACGTCGACGACGCGGCGGCGGCCGTCGGGGTGGAGCTGACCGAGAAGGAGACGGAGTTCCTGAGCGAGGCGTACACCGCTCGCGAGGTGCGCATCTGACCGCGTGGGCCGGGCCGCCGCCCGGCCCACGCGTCACCTCACCGGGACGTGCTGTACAGAGCCCGCGCGACCTGCGCGAACAGCCCCTTCGGGTGGTTGCGGAACATCGGCTCGGTGCCGAACATCACCACGCGCGCCCCGCGCTCGTCCTGGCCGCTGACCACCGCGGCCTGGCCCTTGGCGGCGTCCTGGCCGCCCGAGCCGTCCTGGTTCGGCCGCCAGTGCCCGGACACGAACGCGTCGTAGGATTGCTCGGCCCGCACCTCGGGACCGAGGCCGGTGAACCAGCGCGGCGAGTACACGAACCCGTGCTCGCCCGAGGTCATCCTGACCACGCCGTTGGCGTCGCCGCGCCCGGCGACCGGGGTGACGGTCAGGAGCCCGGCGGCGGTGTTGAAGGTCGCGCCGGTGCCGCCGCGGGTGACGACGCCGCCCTTGGCCAGGAAGGCGTCCAGCGCGGCCTTGGCCGCCGGGTTGAGCGCGGCGTAGGACAGGCCGCTGGAGACGAACAGGACGTCCGCCTGGTTCCAGTCGAACCCGGCGTTGGCCAGGGCCGTGGAGACCGGCGTGACGGAGAAGCCCATCTCGCGCAGCGTGAACAGCTCGTCGGCCGAGGCCGCCGCGGCGATCCTGACCGGGGCGAGCTTGGCGCCGCCTGCCGTACCGGCCCGGGAGAAGCGCACGCCGTAGCGCTCGGCCACCTCGCGGGCGGCGGCGCGCGCCGAGCGGGGCAGCGTCGCGGTGTCGCCCGACCAGGTGACCTCGACGCCGCGCGACAGCAGCGCGTTGAGCGCCTGCGCGTCGCGGCCGTCGGCGACCTTGAGCGCGAGCGCGCCGTCGCCGTGCGGCACGTGGCCGGTCGGCGCGGCGGAGCGGACGGGTTCGGCGAACACCCGCAGGTCGCGCACGGAGGTGACCTCCGCGCCCCACAGCAGGGCGTGGCTCCAGCCGGAGATGTCGTACATGGCGTCCACGCGCGGGCTGATGTCCGCGCCCGGCTCCAGCATCACGTTGGCCAGGCCGCGCTTGGGCTGGCGCATGTCGACCACGTACGTGCCCGGCGGGTAGAAGCGGCCGCCCGCGCGGAAGGGCAGGATCGCCCGCTCCACCCGCACGTCGTTGGCGAGCAGGTGGTCCACCAGCCTGGCCGCCGCGGGGGTGCCCGCGGGGATCACGTAGCCGCCCGGGTAGGTCGTCGTGTACACGTCCTCGGGGCCGAAGCCCGGCACGATGCCCAGCGGGACCGTTCTGGCGGGCTCGCCCGCCGCGCCGCGCCGGAAGACCTCGGTCTGGTCGTCGACCAGCTTGTCGCGGTTGGCCAGGACGTGGCCGTAGGTGGCGCGCACGGCGGCGGCGGCCACGTCGGTGTTGATCCGGGAACGGCGGCGCAGCTCCTCGACCGGCAGGTTGGTGTAGTCGGAGCCGTTGACGCGCAGCGGGATCTCGATCGTGTGCGCGGCGACGGCGCCGTGGAAGGGCGCGTACTGCGGGGTGAAGATCGGCGGCCAGTCGTCCCAGCCCTCCTCGGAGTCGCGGAAGGGGATCTGGACCGGGAAGACGCCGTCCTTGTCCGGCGTGTAGCCCAGGCCGTTGACCGCCGTCTCCATGCCGAGGCCGTTGGCGTAGGTGTTGGTGATGAACAGGTCGTACTCGTAGTTGGCGCCGTGGGGCGGGGTGGTCGGCTCGATCAGCGTGCCGTTGACGTAGCCGTGCAGGTCGAGCATGGCGACCGGCTGCGTGTCGATCATGACCTGCCGCATGGCCCTGGCCTCGGGCTGGGAGGCGGTGATCATGTCGCGGTTGAGGTCGAAGCCGTTGCTGTTGGGGCGCTGGCCGAGGACCCTGCCGTCGGGGTTGGCCGTGATGTTGAAGTAGAGGCGGGTGCGCTTGAGGAGGGTGGCGGCCTGCGGGCTGGTGGCCAGTTCCTCGATGACCCTCAGAGAGGCGTCGGTGCCCTCCCACTCGTTGCCGTGGATGTTGCCGTTGACGAAGATCGGCGTTTTATACCGATTTTTCGCGATCTTCGGGATCTTTCTCCCTGATTCGATCTGCTGGCGGAGGCGCTCCTGCTCGCGGACCTCGGCGGCGCTCTCCGGCGCGGTGACGGTCACGAGGTAGAGGTCGCGCCCGCCCGCCGAGCGGCCGAGCACCTCGGCGCTGACGCGGTCGCCGAGCGCCTGCAGCGCGTTCAGCTTCGCCGCGATCGCGTGGTGCGGGATCAGGCCCAGCTTGATCGAGGCGTCCGCGGGGTTCTCGGGCGGGAGGGGGAGCTGGGTCTTGCGGGGGTAGCCCCTGGTCTTGTCGTGATAGTACGGCGCGGCCGCCTGGGCCTTCAGCGCCGCAGCCGACTCCTCGACCAGGGAGGCTTCCTCGTTGCGCTCGGGGCCGTTGCCGAAGTCCCTGACCGCCGGGGACGGGGTGGGGGTGGGGGCGGCGGCAGCCGTACCGGCTGGGAGGAGGAGGATCGATAACAGGGCTAACAGGGTGGTTCTGCGCATGGTCGAGCGTGACATGCGCGAGCGGAATTGTCGCCCCCACCTCCTAAGCTGTGCACATGGCACGGGCAAATGAGCAGGCGGCGGCCGCCCTTCAGGAGTACGCAGAGCTGTTCGCGCTGACCGGCGGCGACGCCTTCCGGGTGCGCAGCTACCAGAAGGCGGTCAAGGCGATCGCCGGCTTCCCCGAGGACATCTCGCAGGTCGACGTCCGCGAGGTGCCGGGCGTGGGCGAGGCGATCGCGCTGAAGATCGAGGAGTTCCTGCAGCGCGGCAGCTTCCGGCAGCTCGACGCCCTGCGCGAGAAGGTGCCCGACGGCGTGCGGCGGCTGACGGGCGTGCCCACCTTGGGGCCGAAGACCGCCATCATGCTGTTCGAGGACTTCGGCATCGACTCGCCGGCCGCGCTGGCCGAGGCGATCGCCGCCGGCCGCCTCGACGGGGTCAAGGGGCTCGGGCCCAAGACGCTGGCCAATCTGGCCAAGGGCATCGAGCAGATGGAGCAGGCGGGCAGGCGGGTGCACGTCGGCACCGCGATGTCGCTGGCCGAGCAGGTGATCGCGTCGCTGTCCGACCTGGCCACGCGCATCGGCTACGCCGGATCGCTGCGCCGGATGAAGGACACGATCGGCGACATCGACATCCTCGCCGTGGCGCCGGTCGAGATCATGGAGCGGTTCCGGGCACAGCCGTACGTGGCGGAGGTCATCGCGGCGGGCGACAAGAAGACCTCGATCCGCACCACCGCGGGCGTCCAGGTGGACCTGCGCGTGGTGCCCGAGGAGTCGTGGGGCGCCGCGATGCAGTACTTCACCGGCTCCAAGGAGCACAACGTCACGATCCGCGAGATCGCGGTGAAGAAGGGCTGGAAGCTGTCGGAGTACGGGCTGTTCGAGGGCGAGCGGGTGCTGGCCGCGGCCACGGAGGAGGACATCTACGCCGCGCTCGGCATGCAGTTCGTGCCGCCGCCCATGCGCGAGGACGGCGGCGAGGTCAAGCTGGCCCTCAAGGGCGAGCTCCCGGTCCTGGTCGAGCTGTCCGACCTGAAGGGCGACCTGCACACCCACACCGACCTGACCGACGGCATCGCCACGCTGGAGGAGATGGTCGCCGCCGCCCACGCCCTCGGCTACTCCTACTACGCCGTCACCGACCACGCCCCCGACCTGGTCATGCAGCGGATGACGCTGGAGAAGGCGCTGGAGCAGCGCGAGCGGATCAGGAAGCTGCAGGAGTCCTATCCGGACATGCGGCTGCTCCACGGCAGCGAGCTCAACATCGCACCCGACGGCTCGGTCGACTGGCCCGAGGACGTTCTGGCCGGGTTCGACGTCTGCGTGGCCTCGGTCCACTCCCACTTCACGCAGTCGCGCGAGGAGATGACCCGGCGGTTCATCGCCGCCTGCGAGAACCCGTACGTGGACGTCATCGGCCACCCGACCACCCGCAAGATCGGCAAGCGGCAGCCGGTCGAGGCCGACTGGGACGCCGTGTTCGCCGCCGCCGCCCGCACCGGCACGGTCATGGAGATCGACGCCTACCCCGACCGCAGCGACCTGCCCTCCGACCTGGTACGCCTGGCCAGGCACCACGGGGTGAAGTTCTCCATCGACAGCGACTCGCATGCCGTACCCCATCTGAAGCACCAGCGCTTCGGCATCGGCATCGCCCAGCGCGCCTGGCTGACGACCGACGACGTGGTCAACACCTGGCCGCTGGAGCGCCTGCTCGCCTACATCCGGCCGTGAACGATCTCCGGGTGTGACGGCCGGTCGAGCATGGGCCGCGGCTTGTTCCGCAGGTGCAGGTCAAGGAAGGCGCCGACGTAGAGGCGGGTGAGCTCCCAGGCGCGCGGTCCCGGCACCTGGGAGCCGGCGCCGAGCCCGAGCTGCTGGGCCAGCGGCCCGAGGTCGTTGAACGTCTCGTGCGCCGCGCCGGTCATCAGCAGCCACCGCTTCCAGCCGGTCAGGCGCTTCCACGCGGCCTCCCAGGTGGCGGCGGCCGGGTCGCCGGATCCCGGGGTGTAGGTCGACGGCTTGCCGAGGAACATGAACGGCCGTCCGAGATCACTGTCCAGCACGCCGTCGGGAACGGTGCCGTCGATGTCGATCCCGGCACGGATCCGGACGTCCTTGACCATCGCGGCCAGGCTGCTCGCGCCACCCAGGGAGTGCCCGGCCATGGCGATCCTGCCCCGATCGACCAGCCCGGCCCCCTTCCACGCGGCCCGCTCACCGGTCAGCCGGTCGATCACGAACGCCACGTCGGCCGCCCGCCCCTTGGCCGCCTTGGTGGAGGTCGCGGGGGTCTGCGGGCCTTCGCAGGGCACGCAGGTGGTGACCCGGCCGCCGGGGAAGGCCGTGGCGACGCTCTCGTAGGTGTGGTCGATGCCGGCCACCACGTAGCCGCGGCTGGCGAGGTCCTCGGCGAGGGCGGTCAGCGTGGCGCGGGGCTTCTTGAACCCGGGGGAGAGCACCACGAGCGGCAGACTGCGCCGCTTGCCGTGGGGGCGGGCGTCGGTGAAGGCGTGGGTGCGGGTGGTGGCGAGGATGCCGGGCGGCACGCCGGTGACCTCGCCGTCCTTGAGGAGCAGCTCCGACTCCTTCGCCGTCATGTACGGCGCCCGCCGCCGCCCAGGCGCCTTGGCCGGGTACCAGACGGTGACCATGAGCTCCCGCATCTTGACGGAGGGGACCCAGGGGTCGGGGCGGGAGGTGTCCTTGAGGTGGAGCTGGACCGCGCCGACGGGCCGGGATCCGGTCGGCTTCGGCAGGTACGGCGCCTTGGCGGGCCGCGACGTCCCGGCAGCTCCGAGCCCCCGAGGCGCGGCCGCTCCGAGTACCCGCGGCGGCTGGTTGGCTACGACCGGTTTGCCCGCGACAAGCGCGCTTGTGGCCGCCTCGGCTGGGGCGGGAATGAGGCTGGTGATGGCCAGCAAACCGCCCAATACAACGCGATACATGAAATATCCCCGTTTCGTGGTGTGAGGTGGGGACGACGTTAGGGCCGGAAGATCGTGGTGCGCGTCGGCCGCGACGGCGATCTCGGCTACCTCCCGGGGACGACCGGGCCGGAAGGTCATCCTCGCGATGTACTTCCGAAGGACCACCGCCCCGGTCATCCGGGACGATGCGCCATTGGTGGACAAACGCGACAATGCGCAGATGATTGCAGCTGATCGGTGGTTCGGGTGACGGCGGATGGCGGGCGCGCGTGGTGGCAGCACATGCGCGGCATGCTCCACCCGGAGTCACCGCCCGGCAGATGGTCCCGCGGCACCGCCGCCTGGTCCCGCAGCACGGCCGCCTGGTCCCGCGGCACCGTCGTCGCCGACGTGGTGCTGGCGGTCGTCCTGACCGTGGTCGCGTTGCTCGTGACGGCGAACCTACGCGAGAGCGACGATCACGCCGTGCCCCACCCGGTCTCCGACCTGCTCCGCCTCCGCCACGACCCCCCACCCCAGACCGTGCCCCCCGCACCCCAGCTACCGCCCCCAACGCTCCCACCCCAGACACCCACCCTTCCAACCCCGCCCCCACTACCCGCAACCCCACCGACCGCTGGCCCGCCAACCGGTGCCCCGCCGACAGCGAGCCCAGGAACCACAGCCCCGCCCACCCCAGCCTCGACGCCCGCGGCCCTGCCGACGGCGAGGCCGCAGGCCGTGAACCCGCCCACCCCTGCCTCGGCGTCCGCGCGCCCGCAGGCCGTGAACCCGCCGCGCCCTGCCTCGGCGTCGGCGAGGCCGCAGGCCGTGACCCTGCCGACTGCTGCCTCGGCGTCCGCGAGCCTGCCTACTCCTGTCTCGGTGCCTGCGGTCTCGGCGTCCGGGAGTCTGCCGACCGAGGCGCTGGTGTCCGGGGTGGCGCCGGCCTGGGTGTTGCCGTCTGGGGGACCGGCTCCGGTGGTGCCTTCGGGGGAGGTGGTGGTGCCGGTTCCCGAGGCTGGGCCGTCGCTGTTGCTGGTGGTGGCTGGCACGTTGCCGCTGGCGTTGCGTCGCCGGTTTCCGTTGGCCGTGTTCTGGGCGGTGGCGCTCGCGACGCTGGCCATGGATGGAGGCGAGACCTGGATTACCGTTCTGAGCTGTGGCATCGCTGCCTACAGTGCGATCAAGTACAGCCGTCACCGGGTAGCGGCGGGGGTCGGGCTGTTGGCGGCGGCGGTGCTCGCCGGTGTGGCCGGGGCGGACATCGTGCCTAGCCTGCCGAGCTGGCTGGGGCCGTACGTGGTGCTGTTGAGCGCGGGGGCGCTCGCGGTGTTCGTGCGGTTCTGGCAGCGCAACGCCGAGCGCCTCGACGAGCTGCGGCGCGACAGGGACACGGCCGCCCGCGCGGCGGTCCAGGCCGAACGCTCCCGGATCGCCGCCGAACTGCACGACGTGGTGACCCACAATGTGAGCGTGATGGTGATCCAGGCCGGGGCCGCGCGCAAGGTGATGGACGTGCATCCCGAGCAGTCCAAACAGGCCCTGGTCGCGATCGAGGCCAGCGGCCGGGCCGCCATGGCCGAGCTGCGCAACGTGATGGGCCTGCTCACCCCAGACGAGCCCACCGCCGACCCCCACGCCCATCCCAGCCGGCCTCACCATCCCGGCCGCCCTGGTCAGTCTCGCCATCCCGGCAATTCCGATCATCTCGGCCACCCAGGCCATGCCGGCCACCCAGGCCATGCCGGCCACCCAGGCCATGCCGGTCAGCCCGGTCAGCCCGGTCAGCCCGGAGGACAGTTCGCCGGCCCGTCCGGTGGGCTTGAACCGCAGCCGGGTGTCGACCGGCTCGACGGGCTCATCGAGCGGGTACGCGCAGCCGGGCTCCCGGTCGAGGCCAGGATCGAGGCCGGCCTCCCACCCCTGCCTCCGGGCGTTGACCTGGCGGTCTACCGGGTCGTACAGGAGGCTCTGACCAACACCATGAAGCACGCGAAGGGCGGGACGGCCACCGTCACGGTCGGTCGCGTGGACGACGTCCTGGAGGTCGAGATCACCGACACCGGCGGCACCCCGACGACAGGATCGGGCCACGGTCAGGGGCGTGGGCTGATCGGGTTGCGGGAGCGGCTCGCCCTCTACGGCGGCACCCTGACGACCGAACGCACGGTGGACGGGTATCGGCTCACCGCCCGCATCCCCCGGACCGCGACGTGACCCCGTTGCGCGCGGTCATCGCCGACGACCAGGCGCTGGTGCGCACCGGGTTCAGGATGATTCTGACGGCCGACGGCATCGAGGTGGTGGGTGAGGCGGCGGACGGGGCGGAGGCCGTCGCCGAGGTCCGGCATACCCGGCCCGACGTCGTGCTCATGGACATCCGGATGCCCGGCACCGACGGCATCGAGGCCACCCGGCAGATCGTGAACGGCGCCGCCGACGGCACCCGCGTCCTCATCCTGACCACCTACGACCTCGACCACTACGTGTACGCCGCGCTCACCGCCGGGGCCAGCGGCTTCCTGCTCAAGGACGTCACCCCGGAGCACCTGGTGGCCTCCGTCCGCCTGGTCCGCTCGGGCGACGCGCTGCTCGCGCCCACGATCACCCGCCGTCTGGTGGAGCGCTTCGCCCGCCGCGACGAGGCCCGTGCGGCGCTGCACCGCGACCTGTCCGTCCTGACGCCGCGCGAGCTGGAGGTCCTGCGGCTGCTCGCCACCGGCCTCAGCAACGCCGAGCTGGCTGAACGGCTGACGCTCAGCGCGACCACCGTGAAGACGCACGTCGCGCGCATCCTGTCCAAGCTCGGCCTGCGTGACCGCGTGCAGGCGGTCGTGCTCGCGTACGAGACCGGGCTGGTCTCCCCGGGCCGCCCACCCGGGGACGACGCGCGGTCATGAGAGCGCCTCCTGTCCGGGAGACCCTCGCGGGAGCGGGCCTTACGCTGTACGGATAAAGTGCTTGAGTGCCTCTCTGGATCGACGAAGAAACCGACGAGCAGCCCCGTGTCCCCCTGAGCCGCAGGAGAGTGCTGCGTGCGGCCGTCGAGGTGGCCGATCGCGACGGCATCGACGCGCTCACGATGCGCCGCGTGGCCCAGGAACTCGGGGTGGAGCCGATGTCGCTCTACCACCATGTCGCCAACAAGGAGGCGATCCTCGACGGGCTCATCGAGATGGTGATCGGCGAGATCCTGGCCGCGGTCGAGGACGGGCAGGGGCCGGATCCGGCCGAAGATTGGCAGGGGGCGCTGCGGTGGCGGATTCTCGCCGCCCGTGAGGTGCTGCTGCGGCACAAGTGGACGCCGAGCGTGATCCAGACGCGCACGTCGGTCAGCGAGGCGGCGATCGCCTACTACGAGGGCGTGCTGGCGATCCTGCGGGCGGGCGGGTTCTCCTACGACCTGGCCCACCACGCGCTGCACGCGCTGGGCAGCCGGGCGATGGGGTTCGCGCAGGAGCTGTTCGAGCCGGAAGAGCCGTCCGAGGAGATGGACGCGGCGCTCATGGAACAGATGGCCATGAAATATCCCCACCTGGCCGGGATGATGGCGGCGATCGCCCACGACGACCCCGACACCACGCTGAGCTGGTGCGATGACGCCACGGAGTTCGCGTTCGCGCTCGATCTGATCCTCGAAGGACTGGAGCGCCGCCGGCTCAGCTGAGAACAGTCTCAGGTAGGGACTTGACATCCTTACGTCGTACGGCAACCTTATGACGTATGGCAACCTTACGACGTATGAAGGCTTGGGCATGGGAGCGGTACGGCTCGCCGGACGTCCTGGCCCTGCGCGAGGTCGACGAGCCCGAGCCCGGGCGCCACGAGGTTCTGGTCCGGGTGCGGGCCGCCTCCGTCAATCCCTACGACTGGCGCCACCTGCGCTCGGACCCGCACCTCGTGCGGCTGTCCGCCGGGCTGCGGCGCCCCAAGCCGGGGTCGATCCTCGGCGCCGACCTGGCCGGGGTCGTCGAGCGGGTGGGGGCCGACGTGCGCGGCCTCGCCGTGGGCGACGAGGTCTTCGGCGGTGTACGGCTGGGCGCCTTCGCCGAGGCGGTAGCCGTACCGCAGGAGACGCTCGTCCCGAAGCCCGAGGGCGTGAGCTTCGAGGAGGCGGCGGCGGTCCCCATGGCGGGGCAGACGGCGCTGAAGGCCCTCGACGGGCTGGCGGCGGGGCAGCGGGTGCTGGTCAACGGGGCCTCGGGGGGCATCGGCACGTTCACCGTCCAGATCGCCAAGTCGCTGGGGGCGCACGTCACCGGCGTGTGCGGCGCGCGCAACGCCGACCTGGTCCGCTCGCTCGGCGCCGACGAGGTCGTGGACTACAACCGCGAGGACTTCACCCGGACGGCCGAGCGCTACGACCTGCTGGTCGACCTGGTCGGCAACCGTTCGCTCAAGGACTTCAGGCGCGCGCTCATGCCGAAGGGCACGCTCGCGCTCGTCGGCGGGCTGTCCTCGGGCGGCGGACGGCTGCTCGGGCCCATGGTGCAGGTGGTCAAGGGCATGGCCGTGACCAAGTTCGTCGGGCAGCGCATCACCGGCGTGTCGTGGCAGCCGGGCAAGCAGGCACTGGACCACCTGGCCGATCTGCTCGCGGCCAAGGAGATCGTGCCGGTCATCGACCGCGTGTATCCGCTGGCGGAGGTTCCGGAGGCGATCCGGTACGTCGAGAGCCTGCGTGCCCGCGGCAAGGTCGTCATCACCGTCTGACAGGGGGAAACGTTCATGAAGGTCTGCATCGTCGGCGCCTCGGGCAAGCTGGGGCGGTACATGGTGCGGCACGCGCTCGACCGCGGCTACGAGGTCGTCGGCGTCTGCCGGAAGAAGAGCGTCCACAAGCTCGACGCCGTCAAGCACCGCATCACCATCGTCCCGGGCGACACCAACGACCGGCGGGTCATCGAACGCGCCGTCGCCGGGTGCGACGGGGTGCTCGCGGTGCTGGTGCCGTGGGGGGTGCGCAACTACTCCAGCGGCACCGCCCAGGCCATCCTGGACCACGCGCGGCCGGGGGCCCGCCTGGTGTTCTCCTGCGGGTGGCACATCACCCGCGACGGCAAGGACGTCTACACCTGGAGGCTGCGGGCGTTCGCCGCGGTGTTCGGGGTGGTCGCCCGGCTCATCCGGTTCGCGGACCTGAACGACCAGGTGGAGGCGTGCCGCCGCATCTTCGCCAGCGACACCCGCTGGACCGTGGTACGCGGCAGCGACCTGGAGGAGGGCGAGAGCCAGGGGCTGCCGGTGTGGAGCCGGCACGTGGGCGACCCCATCCTGGCCGGCAACCTCACCCGGCGCGTGGACTTCGCCCTGTTCATGGTGGACGCGCTCACGAACAACGAACTCGTGCACGAGGCGCCCGCGATCGTCGGCCGCGAGACGGCCGCCGCCCGCGCCCACGCCCGCCCGGAAGCAGCAGCCTAGAAAGCGCAGCCTGTAGAGGGCGGTCTGTAGAGGGCGACCTTTAGGGGGCGACCTCGATAGCGGCGACCAGAAAGCGGCCGTCTGGAAAGCGTGTGGTGGGTTAGGCGTTCTGTCCGGCCAGCCACGTGTCGAACGTGGTCGGCATGATCCGGGCGCCCGCGCCGGGCAGCAGCACCTCGCCAGCCATGTCCGTGCCGAAGATGCCCGACCACGTCGGCACCAGCACGATCTCCTGCCCACGCGCCGCGTACGTGCGCCGCGCCATGTCGACCAGGTCCTGCGTTTCGGGACCCGCGATGTCGGGATAGCGGCCCTGGGGCTCGCCGGTGGCGACCTCGGCCAGGACGGCGGCCACGTCCGCGGGCGCGATCGGCTGCATGAGCAGCGGGGCGACCGTGGCGACGCCGTCCTGCTCGGTCCAGCTCGCCGACATCGCCGCGAAGTCGTGGAACTGCGTGGCCGGCACGATGGTCCACGGCACGGGGCCCGCCGACACGAGGCGTTCCTGCTCGCGCTTGCCGGAGTAGTGGGCGTTGCCGTCGATCAGGTCGGCGCCCGCGATCGAGAGCAGCACGTGGTGGCGTACGCCGGCCCGCTGCTCGGCGGCCAGCAGGTTGCCGGTGGTGGTGCTGAAGAAGGCGACGTCGTCGCCGTTGGTGGCGTCGACGACCGCCTCGACGCCGGCCAGCGCCTCGTCGAGGCCCTTGCCGGTGAACAGGTCAACGCCCAGCGAACGGCTGATGCCCACGACCTCGTGGCCGTCACGTTCGAGGACGTCGATGGTGAGGCCGCCGATGTTGCCGGTCGCACCAGCCACTGCGATCCGCATGATGATCTCCCCGTCTAACACTCCATGGGGGCGAGCCCGTCTCGCCTGCCAGGCAAGATCACGCTATCGCAGGTGCCGGACGGAGCATCGGCCCGCCCCCGGCGTCTAGGGGACGATCATGGTGACGCCGGGCACCGTGCCGATGGCGGCCAGCGCCTTGCCCTCGTCGGCCAGGCCGATGGTGCGGGTGACGAGCTGGTCGGGGTGCAGGATGCCGGCCCTGATCAGCTCCAGCATCCTCGGGTAGGCGTGGGCGGCCATGCCGTGGCTGCCGAGCAGCCGCAGCTCGTGGGCGATCACGCGGCCCATCGGGATCGGCGTCGCCGCGCCGGGCAGGAGCCCGATCTGCACGTGCCGTCCGCGCCGGCGCAGCGACTCGACCGAGGCGGCGCAGGTGGCGGGGCTGCCCAGGGCGTCGATGGAGACGTGGGCGCCGCCCCTGGTCAGCTCCCTGACCTGGGCCGCGGCGTCGCCGGCCGAGGCGTTGACGAAGTGGGTGGCGCCGGCCCGCTCGGCCAGGTGGAGCGCGTCGGTGCTGATGTCCACGGCCACGACCCGGCCGCCCGCGGCGGTGGCGATCATGATGGCGGACAGGCCCACGCCGCCGCAGCCGTGCACGGCCACCCACTCGCCGGGCCGTACGTCGCCGACCTGGGTGACCGCGCGGAAGGAGGTGGCGAAGCGGCAGCCGAGACCGGCGGCGGTGGTGAAGTCCATCTCCTCGGGGACCGCGATGAGGTTGACGTCGGCGTGGTCGACGGCCACGTACTCGGCGAAGGATCCCCAGTGGGTGAAGCCGGGCTGGGTCTGCCGCTCGCACACCTGGTGGTCTCCGGTGGCGCAGGCCGTACAGGATCCGCAGGCGCAGATGAACGGGACGGTCACCCGGGCGCCCTCGGACCAGCCGCGCACGAGCGAGCCGGTGGCGACGACCACGCCCGCCAGCTCGTGGCCCGGCACGTGCGGGAACGCGGTGATGTCGGGGTCGTGGCCCTGCCAGCCGTGCCAGTCGCTGCGGCACAGACCCGTCGCCTCGACCCTGATCACCGCCCCGTGAGGCGCGGGTGCGGGGTCGGGGAGCTCGCGCAGGTCCAGCTCGCCGCCGAAGATGTCAAAGGCTACCGCTCGCATCTCATGAGCTTAGGGTCACCTGCCGCAACCTGCGCAAGGCCTGGTGAGAGGGGGAGCCGGGTTCGGTGGTGTAGAGGACGATGCGCAGGTCGTCGCGGTCGGGCACGGGCAGCACCTGGCAGATGGTGTCGATGGTCCCGACGACGCTGTGGTGCAGGCGCTTGCGCTGTTCCCTGCGGACCTCCACCTCGTGCTCGGCCCACAGCGCGGCGAACTCCGGGCTGCAGGCGAGCATCTCCGCCACCAGCGCCTGGATGTCCGGGTCGCCCGGGTAGCGGCCGGCGGCCCAGCGCAGGTCGGCGACCGAGGCGCGGGCGAAGCGGCCCATCTCCTCGTCGCCGAGGTGCTCGGCCAGGTCGGCGGCGCCGAACACCCACCGGATGACGTTGAGGTCGTCGCGCGGCCGGGAGTCGAGGTCGCCCATGAGGGCGCTGGCCAGCGGGTTCCAGGCCAGGATGTCGCAGGTGGCGTCGATGACGTAGGCGGGCACCTCCTCCAGGAACGCGATGAGGTGCAGCGTGCTGTCGGGGACGTCGCGCCGCCTCCTGGCCGGTTCGAGCGGCTGCCCGGCCAGGTGGAACAGGTGCGTGCGCTCGTCGGCGGTCAGCATGAGCGCCCTGGCCAGCGCGCCGAGCACCTGCCGCGAGGGGTGCGGGCCGCGGCCCTGCTCCAGCCGGATGTAGTAGTCGATCGACATGCCGGCGAGCTGGGCGACCTCCTGGCGGCGCAGGCCGGGGGTGCGGCGGCGCTCGCCCTCGGGCAGGCCCGCCTCGCGCGGCGTGATCCGGGCCCGCCTGCTGCGCAGGAAGGCGGCCAGTTCTTCGCGGTTCATGGCTTTCATCCTCCGCCATCCGCCGCGCTTCAGGGTGGTACCGCCGATCCCAGTCTCGGGAGGTCTCTCCCGCCCGCCCCGGGCCGCGGCGAACCTCGACGGCATGACGACAGCTCTCATCACAGGCGCGAACAAGGGAATCGGCTTCGAGATCGCACGGCTGCTCGGCGAGCGCGGCGTCACCGCCGTGGTCGGGGCGCGCGACGAGGAGCGGGGGCGGGCCGCCGCCGAGCGGATCGGCCAGCCGTACGTGCGGCTCGACGTGACCGACCCGGCGAGCGCGCAGGCCGCCGCGAAGTGGCTCGAAGAGGAGTACGGCACGCTGGACATCCTCGTCAACAACGCCGGAATCGCCGGGGCACAGGAGGACCCGAGCCCGAGCGCGACGCAGGCGGCGGCGATCCGGCAGGTCTACGAGACGAACGTGTTCGGCGTGGTCACGGTCACCAACGCCATGCTGCCGCTGCTGCGCCGCGCGCCCTCGGCCAGGATCGTGAACGTCTCGAGCGAGCTCGGCTCGCTGGCCAGGGCGAGCGACCCGGACGACCCGCTCTACCCGCACAACTACCTGGCCTACAACTCCTCCAAGGCCGCGCTCAACATGGTCACGCTCGCCTACGCCAAGGAGCTCGCCGGCACCCCGATCAAGGTCAACGCGGCCAACCCCGGCTACTGCGCCACCGACCTCAACGGTCACACCGGTCTCCGCACCGCCGAGCAGGGCGCCGCCATCGCGCTGCGCCTGGCGACGCTGCCCGGCGACGGCCCGAGCGGCGGCCACTTCGAGGACGCCGGTCCCGTGCCCTGGTAGGTGTGGACGCCCGCCCACCGGACAGAAGGGAGGCATGGGACGAGACTTGGACAAGGAGCGGTTCTCGGAAACGGAGTTCGCCCGTTTCGGGGAGCGGCTGGAGGAGCAGCTCGGCACGCTGCGGACGATGCTGGACCGCCCCGGCTTCGGCCAGGGCCCGACGACGCTCGGCGCCGAGCTTGAGCTGTTCCTCATCGACGAGAAGGGCCGGCCGCTGCCGCGCAACCAGGAGGTGCGCGCGGCGCTGGACGACCCGCGCGTGGTGCTGGAGCTGGGCCGGTTCAACCTGGAGATCAACCTGACTCCGGTGCCGCTGGCGGGCCGGCCGTTCGAGTCGATGGGCGCGGAGATCCAGGAGACGCTGCTGAAGACCGACGGCGCGGTCGAGGGCGGCGGCGCGCTGCCGATCGGCATCCTGCCCTCGCTCGGCACCGGCGACTTCACCCGGCAGGCGATCAGCGACGAGAACCGCTACCGGGCGTTGAGCAGGGGCATCAGGCGGCTGCGCGTGGAGCCGTTCCTGGTCGTGATCGACGATCTGGAACTGCAGGTGGAGGACGTGATCCTGGAGGCGGCCAACACCTCGTGGCAGGTGCACCTGCGCACGCCGCCCGAGCGGTTCGCCCGGTTGTTCAACGCCGCGCAGCTCGCCACCGGGCCGGTGCTGGCCGCCTGCGGGAACTCGCCGCTGTTCCTGGGCCGGACGTTGTGGGAGGAGACGCGCATCGCGCTGATGGAGGAGGCGGCCGACGACCGTGACGTGGAGCGGCGCTTCAGGAAGGACGGGCGCGTCACGTTCGGCTCGGATTGGGTGCGCGAGGGGGCTTATGAATTGTTCGAGCGGTACGTCCGCGACTACGACCCCGTAATACCGGATATGTCGTCGGATGGGGAGCTGGCCGAGCTGCGCCTTCACCAGGGCACCGTCTGGCAGTGGAACCGGCCCGTCTACGACCCGGACGACGGCGGCCACCTGCGGATCGAGATGCGTGCCCTGCCCGCGGGCCCGAGCTGCGCCGACATGATCGCCAACACCGCCTTTCTGGTCGGGCTCACGCTCGCCTGCGCGGAACACGACCTGACCGGCTACCGCTTCGCCGAGGCTTACCAGAACTTCTACCGGGCCGCGCAGAAGGGCCTGGACGCGCGGCTGTCGTGGCCGGGCCGCGAGGGCGGGCTGCCCGCCGCCGACCTGGTGCTCTCCCTGCTGCCCGAGGCCAGGGCCGCCCTGCTGGCGGCGGGGGTCGCGGCGGACGACGTCGACCGCGCGCTCGGGGTGATCGAGCAGCGCGTACGGCTGCGCCGTACCGGAGCCGTGTGGCAGCGCGAGGCGCTGGAGCGTTACGAAGGAGACGTCGAGCAACTCGTGCGGCGCTACCGCGAGCTGGCGCTGTCCGGGCTGCCGGTGCACTTGTGGCGCTGAACGCAACTTCTGGCCCTCCTCATTCGTCAGAACAAGGCAAAGGAGACCGACGAACGAGGGGTACATGGCTACCACCGGAATGGTCCCCGCCGACGCGGCGCCCTTCGCGCTGCGGCAGGCGCCCGGCGCGCTGGCCGAGGGCGCGGCCAAGCTGGCCGGCGACATCGGCAGCACCGGCGTCGAGGCGCTGCTCGCGCAGGCCAACAGGAAGGCCGTGCGCAAGGGCGCCCCGGCGGCGCTGGGCACGATGAGCCCGAAGCCACACGAGTGGTACGCCTTCGACGCCAAGGACCAGGAGACCGTCGACTGGTACCCGCAAGGGCTGACCGGCGGCGACGACTCCGGCTCCGCGGGCGTGCCGGTGTTCGCGGTGAGCTGGTACTTCAAGCCGAAGCCGCCGGTGCCCGAGCGGGGCGTCCGGGTGACGTTCCTCAGCCCGGTGACGCTGAAGTACCAGCACGTGCTGCTGGTCGAGGCGAAGCCGGACGGCTCCTACGGGCCGATCGACATCCACGCCGGCGGCATCGCCTGGTACGGCGACCTGCTCTACGTGGCCGACACCAAGCGCGGCCTGCGCGTCTTCGACTTAACCAACCTGCTGGATCTGCGCACCGCGCAGAACCACCTGGGCGACGACCGGCGCGTGGGCCGGCACGACGGCGTCTTCCACGCCTTCGGCTACCGCTACGTCGTCCCGCAGACCGACTTCTGGCGGCTGGCCACGCCGAGCGGCGCGGTCTTCTCGTTCGTCGCGGTCGACCGCAGCGCCGGCCCCGACCTGCTGATCACCGGCGAGTACGACGTCGACGGCCCCACCGGCAGGGCGGTCCGCTACGGGCTGGACGGCAACCGGATCGGACCGGCCCGCGACTGCTTCCAGCTCGGCGCCGCCAAGATCCAGGGCGCGGTCTCCCAGGGCGGCACGTGGTACCTCAGCCAGGGCTTCGACGCCGACAGGAACGGCAGGCTGCTGGTCACCAACGGCTCCAAGCTGAGCGCGAGGCCCTTCCCCGTCGGCCCCGAGGACCTGACCGTGCAGGACGGCAGGCTGTGGAGCGTCACGGAGTTCAAGAACCGGCGCGTGGTGTTCGGCGTCAGTCTCTGAGGTGCCTCATCAGCACCTCGCGATAGGACCGGTCGAAGGCGTCGTAGCGCTCGCGCAGCTCGGCGCCCGGCCAGCCGCCGGGCAGCAGCTCCCGCGGCAGCAGCGGGTCCTTCAGCAGGTGGCGCAGGACCGCCGCGGAGACGATGAAGCCCTCGGCCAGCCCGTCGGCCCGCTCCAGCTCCCGTTCCAGCGCGCGCGCCCGCGCCGCCCAGCCGCCGAGATCCCACAGGAGGGGAGTGGGATCCCGGCGGGGGCGGCCGTCGACCAGCGTGCACTGGGCGGTGACGCTCTCCGGCCACTGCCTGATGAGGTTGGCCGGGCGCATCCAGGTGCCCTCGCGCAGCTCGGCCAGCCGTAGCGCGCCCATCGTGTGGCGGAAGGCGGCCCGGTCGGCGGGCGCGCGCCGCTCGGCGGTCACCAGGGCGATCTCCCAGGTGCCGTCCCACGGCCTGGTGTGCGGGTCGCGGCTCTCGTCCTGCCTGGCCTGGCGCTCGATCAGACGTTCCGACAGCGTGTAGCGGCCGTCCTCCTGGACCAGGTCGCCGGCGGCGACCATCCGGGACAGGGCCACCCGGACGGTCCCCTCGGCGATGCCGAACAGCTCGCCGATGCGCACGAGGTGACGGGCGGCCAGCCGGGGCGGGTGGCTGCCGAGCAGCGCGCTGAGCACGGCCGACCGGGCACTGAGACTGTTACGCTCTTCCATCGCGTGTCGAGTATATGTAACACTCCGAGCATGGGCCGCTATCTCATCGAACCGTTCGACCACAGCGATCGTTACGCGACCGAGCGCTACCAGAGCGCCGCCGGGCGCGACTGGTGGGCCATCGACCCCACGCTGCGCCTGCTCATGCGCCACCACCTCGGCGCGGGCTACGCGTGGGCGGAGCCGTACCTGCGCAGGCTGGGCGTCGTCACGGGCGGCGTCGTGGCCGGGTGCGCGGAGGAGACCGACCGCAACCCGCCGCGGCTGGAGAAGTACGACAAGTGGGGGCGCGACGTCAGCCAGGTCGTCATGCCGCCCTCCTTCCACACCGCGCGCGCGGCGATGATGGAGGACAACTTCCTCGCGCCCGCCTTCGTGAAGCAGGCGCAGGAGCACGGCGCCAACCCGGCCGCGCTCGGCGCCGCCTGGACCTACCTGCTCAACCAGGCCGACATCGGCATGGGCTGCGCGCTCGGCACCGGCGGCGACATGGTGGTGCAGCTCGCCGAGAAGCACGCGCCCGCCGACGTGCGCGAGCGGGTGCGCGAGATCTTCGCCAACGGCTTCTACTCCGGCGAGGCCGCGCAGATGTTCACCGAGCGCACCGGCGGCTCCGACCTCGCCGCGCTGGAGAGCACCGCCGTGCCCGACGGCGAGGCGTGGCTGCTGGACGGCTTCAAGTGGTTCGCCTCCAACGCCAACGGCTCCGCCTTCGTCGTCCTGGCCAGGCTGCCCAGCGAGGAGGTCAAGCCCTTCCTCGTGCTGTGGGAGCGGCGCGACGGCTCGCGCAACGGCGTGCGCATCCGCCGCCTCAAGGACAAGCTCGGCACCCGCTCGGTCGCCTCGGCCGAGGTCGAGTTCACCCGCGCCGAGGCGTTCCTGCTGTCCGGCACCGGTTCGGGCTCCGGCCTCGGCACGATGATGAAGCTCACCAACGCCTCCCGGCTCGGCGTGGCCATGATGGGCGTCGGCGTGGCCCGCCGGGCGCTGGTCGAGTCCGTCTGCTACGCCCGCGCCCGCGAGGCGTTCGGCAGGCCGCTCATCGCCCAGCCGCTCATGCGCCGCAAGCTCGCCGAGCTGATCGTCGAGGTCGAGGCCGCGCAGGCGATGGTCTTCGACGGCCTGATCAACCGGCTGCGGCTCGGCCCCGCCGTCATCAAGCTGCGCACCGCCCGGCTCGGCGTGACCGCCGCCAGCGACGCCATCGAGATCCACGGCGGCAACGGCTACATCGAGCAGTGGCCCGTCGCCCGCCTGCTGCGCGACGCCCAGGTCAACCCCATCTGGGAGGGCGGCGACAACATCCTCTGCCTCGACGTACGGCGCGCCATGCTGAAGGAGCAGGCTCACCTGCCCTTCCTCGAACGCCTGCGCGGCGCCGCCACCTCGCCCCTCACCCAGGAGCGCGTCGAGGACCTCGCCAAGGCCGTCGAGGCGTGGCACGGCGCGCCCGACGAGGCCAGGCTCTACCCGCTGGCCCAGTTCATGGCCGACGTCTACGCCGCCGCGCTGCTGGAGGAGCAGGCCACGTGGGGCATCGACGACGAGCGCAAGGCGCTGGTGGCCCGCCTCTACGCCGAGGCCCACCTGGCCGAGCGCGGCCCCCTGCGCGGCCTGGACGGCCCCGCCGCCGACCACCTCGACGCCCTGCTGGCGGGGGCGATCGCGTGATCCGGGCGGGCGCGGGTGGCTCACGGCGGTTGCCATGAGCGTCCGGGTGGAGCGCGCGGGCCCGGTGACCACGGTCGTGCTGTCGCGGCCGCGGGCCCGCAACGCCGTCGACAGGGAGACCGCCGACGCGCTGGTGGCGGCGTTCACCGCGTTCGAGGAGTCCGACGCGGCCGTGGCGGTGCTGTGGGGCGAGGGCGGGACCTTCTGCGCGGGCGCCGACCTCAAGCGGCTCGACAACCACGTCGGGGAGGAGGGCGCGGGCCCGATGGGGCCGACCAGGATGCGCCTGTCCAAGCCGGTGATCGCCGCCGTCGCCGGCCACGCCGTCGCGGGTGGCCTGGAGCTGGCCCTCTGGTGCGACCTGCGCGTCGCCGAGCGCGACGCGGTCTTCGGGGTGTTCTGCCGCCGCTGGGGCGTGCCGCTCATCGACGGCGGCACGGTACGGCTGCCGCGCCTGATCGGCCTGTCCCGGGCCATGGACCTGATCCTCACCGGCCGCCCGGTGGACGCGGCGGAGGCCCTGGCCATCGGCCTGGCCAACCGGGTCGTGCCGACCGGCGACGCCCGGCGGGCGGCTGAAGAACTGGCCGCCACGCTGGCCGCCTTCCCGCAGACCTGCCTGCGCGGCGACCGGCTGTCGGCCCTGGAGCAGGACGGCCTGTCCGAGCGCGAGGCGATGGTCAACGAGCTGCGCCACGGCATGATCTCCCTGGAGGACGGGCTGGCGGGGGCGGCCAGGTTCGCCGCGGGGGAGGGGCGGCACGGCCGCTTCTCCTAGCGGGGGCCGCTCCCCGGCATTGTCGGGGCCGGCACGTATGTTGAGACCATGGACGTGGCTGGGCGCGAGGTGCGCATCACCAACCCCGACAAGGTCGTCTTCCCTGAGGCCGGCTACACCAAGCTCGACCTGATCACCTACTACCAGGCCGTGGCGGAGGGCGCGCTGCGCGGCGTCGCCGGGCGGCCAATGATTCTCAAGCGGTTCGTGCACGGCATCCAGGAGGAGGCGTTCTTCCAGAAGCGCGCGCCCGCCAAGCGGCCCGACTGGATCGAGGTGGCCGAGCTCAAGTACCGCTCGGGGCTGAGCGCGGCCGAGGTCGTGGTCAGCGACCTGGCCCAGCTCGTGTGGGTGCTCAACCTGGGCTGCGTCGACCTCAACCCGCATCCGGTGCGCTCCGGCGACCTGGCCCACCCCGACGAGCTGCGCATCGACCTCGACCCCATCCCGGGCGTGCCCTTCCGCGACGTGCTGTCCACCGCGCAGGTGGCGCGGGAGGTGCTGGAGGAGCACGGGCTGACCGCCTGGCCCAAGACCTCCGGCTCCCGGGGCTTCCACGTCTACGCCAGGATCGAGCCGCGCTGGCCGTACGCGCAGGTGCGCAAGGCGGCCGAGGCGGTCGCCCGCGAGGTCGAGCGGCGCGCGCCCGACCTGGCCACCGCGCGCTGGTGGAAGGAGGAGCGGGAGGGCGTCTTCGTCGACTTCAACCAGAACGCCTACGACCGCACCGTCGCCTCCGCCTACTCGGTGCGCGCGGTGCGCGATGCCCGCGTGTCCACGCCGCTGACCTGGGACGAGGTGCCCGGCTGCCGGCCGGAGGCGTACACGATCGAGACCGTGCCGAAGCGCTACGCCGAGATCGGCGACCCGTGGGAGGACATCGACCTGCACGCGGGCGTCCTCGACGGGCTGCTGGAGCTGGCCGAGTCGCTCGGGCCCGCGCCCAAGGCGCCCAAGGGGGAGGGGCGGCGGCAGCAGACGATGCCGCTCATCGAGATCGCGCGGGCCCAGCACAAGGACGAGGCCATGGCCGGGCTTGAGCGCTGGAAGGAGCGCCATCCCGAGGCCGCCGCCCTGCTGGAGCCCGCGGACGTGCTGGTCGACGGCATGCGGGGGCGCAGCAGCGTGTGGTACCGGATCCGGCTCAACCTCCAGCACGTGCCGGAGGGGCAGCGGCCGCCGCAGGAGGCGCTGGAGGTCGACTACGACCCGTTCGAGGGCGTCGAGTGGCCGGGCGGTCCTAGCCGGGCGTGATCTCCAGGCTGGCGTAGAACGGGTCGCCGGGGCCGATCTGGCCTCTGCGCACCGTCTCGCCGGTCTGCGCGGCGCGGTACATGGCGGTGATCAGCTCCAGGGAGTGGCGGCCGTCCTCGCCGCTGGCCCTGGGGCGCCGTCCGGCGCGCAGGTCGGCGAGCAGGCCGCGTAGCTGGCCCAGGTGGGAGCTGGGCTCGTTGCCGGGGGGCGGCCAGGGGATCGACTCGACGCCCGGGGCGGGGGTGCAGGTCCAGTTCTCGTTGGCGTAGCCGTACAGGTGGGTGAGCTCGAAGGTGGCGGCGGCGAGGTCGAGGCGCAGGTGGCTGACCTGGCGCGGGGCCAGGGCGGTGCTGACGACGGTGGCCAGCGCGCCCGACTCGAAGCGCACGAGCGCGGTGCTCACGTCGTCGGTCTCGATGTCGCGGGCCAGCCGGCCGGCCATGGCGCGCACCTCTCGCCAGTCGCCGAGCAGTTCCAGCAGCAGGTCGATCTGGTGGATGCCGAGCCCCATCGCCGGGCCGCCGCCCTCGGTCGCCCACCGGCCGCGCCACGGCACGGCGTAGTAGGCGGGGTCGCGGTACCAGGTGGTCTGGCAGTGCGCCACGTAGGGCGCGCCGAGCGCGCCGGACTCGATGAGCCGCCTGAGGTGCTGCGCGCCGGAGCCGAAGCGCTGCTGGAAGACGATCGAGGCGTACGGCCCGCCGTCCCGCTCGGCGGCGGCGATGGCGTCGTACTCCTCCAGCGACAGGCACGGCGGCTTCTCACACCACACCCAGGCGCCCGCCCGCAGCGCGGCGACGGCCTGCTCGCGGTGGAGCGAGGGCGGGCTGGCGATGTCCACGAGGCCGGGCCGGACCTCCTGCGTTGGAAAGCGCTTACCGAGGAGCCTACGGCGAGGCTTCCATGCCCGGCAAGAGCCGCTCGCGCACCAGGGCCTCGACGCCGTCGAGCAGGCGCGCCAGCCCGAACTCGAAGCTCTCCTCCGCCCGGGGCGCCAGCGCGCCGGCCTTCGCCGCCCTGACCAGCGCCGGGTAGACCTTCTCCGCCCCGTCCGGCGCGTCGTCGCGGGCCGGGGCGGCGTCGAGGGCCGAGCGGGCCATGCCGCGCACGTAGGCGTCGAGGGACTCCACGACGTCCACCTTCTCCGGCTCGGTCAGGCCGGTGGGCTCCAGCACGGCCAGCGTCGAGTCGTACCAGGCGACCAGGTTCGGGCCCGGCGTCACCTGGGCGACGGTCAGGTGCAGGACCCAGGGGTGGGCGCGGTAGCCGTACCAGTCGGCGCGGGCGCCCGCCTCCAGCCGCTCGCGCCAGCCGCCCGGCAGCGTGTGCGGCAGCGGGCCCGTGCCGATGATCCAGTCGAGCATGAGCGCTTCGAGCGCGGGCTTGCCCGGCACGTACGTGTAGAGCGAGGCGGCGCCGACCCCCAGCGCCTTGGCCAGCCGGTTCATGGTGAGCGCGGCCAGGCCGTCGGCGTCGGCGACCTCGACGGCCACGGTGATCACGCGCTCCAGGTCGAGGCCCTGCTTGGGGCCACGGGTGGGACGTCGCACGCGTCCCCAGAGCAGATCCTCGATCGTCATCTTGCGGCCATCCTACAACTCCGTATAGCGTTCGGAGTCACGAAACTCCGAATGGCGATCGGAGTTGTGAAGGGGGAACGATGGTGTCGAACGAACGTGTGGCCGCGCCCGACCTGGCGCGCGGCCTGATGCTGGCGATGATCGTGCTGTCCAACGTGGTCTTCCACCTGTGGGCCGCGCCCAGAGGATCCTCCGGCTGGCACCCCGCCGACGGCTCCGCCGCCGACCGCGTCACGCAGTTCCTGATGATCGTCCTGGTCGACCTGCGGGTCTATCCGCTCTTCGCCTTCCTGTTCGGGTACGGCATGGCCCGCCTCATGGACCGCCAGATCACCCGGGGAAGCTCACCCGCGGCGGCGGTCCGGCTCGTGCGCCGCAGGAGCCTCCTGCTGATCGCCTTCGGCCTGGTCCACGCCGCCCTGCTGCTGGCCGGCGACATCCTGGCCGTGTACGGCCTGATCAGCCTGGTCCTCGGCGCCCTGTTCCTGCGCAGGACCGACCGCACGCTGCTCGTCTGGGCGGCGATCTTCGCCGCCCTGCTCCTCGTGATGGCGCTCGGGCTCAACGCGCTGATGCTCACGAACGGCGCGTCGGTCGCGCAGCCCGGCCACGTGGCCACCCCCGGCCACGTCGAGTACGCCACCGGCGAGGAGAACTGGCTCGCCGCCGCGGGAGGCCGGCTGACCACCTGGGCGATGCTCCTGCTCGCCGCGCCCGCGCAGTTCGGCATGCACGCCGTCCTGCTCCTGGGGATCTGGGCCGCCCGCAACCGCGTCCTGGAGGAGCCCGCCCGCCACCGCCGCCTGCTGGTCACGACGGCCGCGATCGGCATCCCGCTCGGCTGGCTCGGCGCGCTGCCCTCGGCCCTCGCCCACGTCGGGCTCCTCGACGTGCCCGCTGAGGCGCTCACCGACCAGGGCGAGCTGTTCCTGCTGCAGTCGGCCACCGGCGTCCTCGCCGGGCTCGGCTACGTCGCGATGTTCACCCTGCTCGCGACCGGCCGATGGGTGCGCCGCCCGCTGGCGGTCGCGGTGCGCGCCGTGGGCGCGCGCTCGCTGTCGGTCTACCTCGCGCACTCGGTGCTGCTGGCCCCCGTGCTTGCGGCCTGGGGCCTCGGGCTCGGCGCCCACCTGGGCAGCGCGGGCGCGGCGCTCTACGCGCTCGGCGCGTGGGCGCTCACGCTCGCGCTCGCCTTCTTCCTGGAACGGCGGGGCCTGCGCGGCCCGGCCGAGACACTCCTGCGCCGCCTGCTGCACCGGCCTCAGGCCGCGGCCGACGTGCGCAGGTAGTGCTCGGCGATCTCGTCGCTAGTGGTCAGCCAGATGTCCGGCTGGGCGGCCAGGTACTCCAGCGCCTGGTCCACGTACTTGGCGCGGAACGCCTGGCCGGTCACGAACGGGTGCAGCGCCAGCGCCATCACCCGCCCGCTGTCCTGGGAGTCGGCGCGCAACTGCTCGTACTGGTCCTTGACGACCCGCACGAACTCCGGTCCCGAGGTCCCGTTGGAGAACAGCATCAGGTCGTTCAGCTCCACCGTGTACGGCACGCTGATCATGCCGGGCACGTTCAGCCGGTACGGCTGGTCGTCGTTGGTCCAGTCGAGCACGTAGCTCAGGCCCAGCTCGGCCAGCAGGCCCGGGGTGTCGAACGTCTCGGTCAGCCCCGGGCCCATCCAGCCTTGCGGCCGCCGCCCGGTCGCCGCGGCGATGGTGTCGACGACGTCGGTGAGGAAGGCGCGCTCCTCCTCCGGCTCCATGCCCGTGTGCAGGATGGAGTTGGTCCGCCCGTGCGCCAGCCACGCCCAGTCCCGGCGCAGCCCCGCCTCGACGATCTGCGGGTAGTGCCGGGCCACGTCGGAGTTGAGCAGCACGCTGGCCCGCACGCCGTGGCGGTCAAGGCTCTCCATCGTGCGCCAGATACCCACGCGCACGCCGTAGTCGCGCCAGCCGTAGTTGAGCGCGTCGGGCAGGAGGTCGGCGGTGCCGGGCCAGATGCTGGTGGACGGGCGGTCGATGAGGAAGTGCTCGATGTTGAGGCCGACGTAGGCGGCCACCTTGGCGCCGCCGGGCCAGGTGATCGCGGGGCGCTCGGTGATGGGGCTGTAGCCGAAGGGCGGGGTGTTCGTCATGGCAGGACCGTAAGACCTGCCATTGATGTCAAGTTCAACCCCTGGGCGGCGGCTCAGCCCTTGAGCTGGGGAACCATCTGCTCGATCGCGTACGGAATGCTCAGCACCGTGTTGAACGACAGCGCCGCCCCGATCGGCGGGTCCTGGTAGGTGAGGAACAGGTCGCGGCCCTCCTTGGCCACCTTCAGCTCCTTGTAGACCGCGTCCTTCTTGATCCGCTCCCACGGCTCCTTGCCGGTGGTCAGCCAGACCAGCCGGTCTACCTCCAGCATGTTCAGCCCCTCGGAGCCGAACTCGGCCACGTTCGACTTGCCCGCCTGCTTGGTGATCTGCTCCGGGATCGTGAAGCCCAGCTCGGCCAGGAACGCCGACTTCGGGTCGCCCTTCTGGAAGGCCGAGTAGGTGCCGGCCTTGAAGCTGTCGGCGGCCACCGCGGTCTTGCCCGCCCACTGCGGGTTGTCCTTGCGCGCCTGGGCGAACTGGTCCTTGATGCCGGTGATCAGCTTCTTGGCGTCGTCCTCCTGGCCCAGGGCGCGACCGGCCAGCAGCGTCATCTCCTGCCACGGGGCGGCGTAGGGGTCGAAGCCCTTGGGCTGCGCCACGACCGGGGCGATCTTGGAGAGCTGGTCGTAGTTCGCCTTCTGGATGCCGGAGTACATGGCGAAGATCAGGTCGGGCTTGAGCGCGAGCAGCTTCTCCATCTTCACGCCGTCCTCGCGCAGGCCGAGCACGGTCGGCTCGGCGCCGGCCCACTTGTCCTTGGTCCACGGCCAGTCGGTGAACGGCGTGCGCTGGAACCAGTCCACCACCCCGACCGGCTTGTGGCCGAGCGCCAGCACCGGCTCGTGGTCGCTGAGGCCGATCGTGACGATCCGCTCGGGCTTCTTCTTGATCTCCGTCGTGCCGTACAGGTGCTCGACCTTCACGGGGAACGCGCCGGTCGCGGCAGGGGCCGTGGCCTGGCCCTCCGCGGTCTTGTCTTGTGCGGGCTGCGCGCCACCGCAGGCGGTCGTCAGGCTCAGCGCCAGGGCGGCGAGCGACACCAGCAGGCGTCGAGGAGTGTTCATGAGACGGTGATAGTAAGGTAAGCCTTCCCTCTTGTTCAATTCGATCGGACCTCGGTGACACGTCAGAGATCGTTGCTGGTCGGGGGCGCCGCGGTCGTCCTGCTCGGCCTGGTGCTGCTCTCGCTGGCCGTCGGCAGCCGCGCCATCCCCCTCGCGGAGGTCGCCGGCGCGCTGACCGACCCCGCGAGCGCCGACCCCGAGACCGCCGCCATCGTCCGCGGCACCCGGCTGACCCGCACCTTCGTCGCGATCCTCGCCGGCGCCGCGCTGGGCCTGGCCGGCGCCGTCATGCAGGGGCTGACCCGCAACCCGCTCGCCGACCCGGGCCTGCTCGGCGTCAGCGCGGGCGCCGCCTTCGGCATCGTGGCCTCGGCCACGCTCCTGGCCGCCACCGGGCTGCTCACCACCATCTGGTTCGCCTTCGGCGGCGCCGCGCTGGCCGCCGTCGTCGTCTACGCGCTGGGCAGCCGAGGCAGGGGCGGCGCCTCCCCGGTCAAGCTCGCGCTGGCCGGGGTCGCGCTCACGTACCTGCTCGACTCCCTGACCAGCGGCCTGGCCCTCACCGACCCCGAGGCGCTCGACCGTTACCGCTACTGGTCCGCGGGCTCGCTCACCGGCCACTCCAACGACACCGTGCTGACCGTTCTGCCCTTCCTGGCGTTCGGGGCGATCCTGGCCTTCGGCACCGCGCCCGCGCTCAACTCCCTGGCCCTAGGCGACGACGTGGCCGTCACCCTCGGCCGCCGCCTGGGCCCGACCCGCCTGCGCGCCGCGATCGCCGTCACCGTCCTGACCGGCGCCGCCGTCGCCGTCACCGGCCCGATCGTCTTCGTCGGCCTGGTCGTCCCGCACCTGGTCCGCATGGTCACCGGCCCCGACCACCGCTGGCTGCTGCCCGGTGCGGCGCTGGTCGCGCCCTGCCTGGTGCTCATGGCCGACATCCTCGGCCGCGTGGTGGCCCGTCCCCAGGAGATCGACGTGAGCCTGGTCGCCGCGCTGCTGGGCGCGCCGTTCTTCATCGCCCTGGTCCGCCGCCGCAGGGTGGCCGAACTGTGAGCGCGCGCGCGGGACTGAGCGCTTCCCGCCGTCGGCTGGCCTTCCGGATGGCACGGCCCGCCGTCTCCGGCACCGTGCGCCCGAGGGTCCTGGTGGCCTGGCTGGCCCTGGCCCTGGCCGCCTTCCTGGCGTTCTGCCTGGCCGTGGGGGTCGGGGCCGGGGACCTCGTGGTGCCGTCCGGCGAACTGCTGCCCGCGCTGTGGGGCAGCGGCGAGCCCGCCACCCTCTTCCTCGTCCACGAACTGCGCCTGCCCAGGGCGGTGGTCGCCGTGCTGGCCGGGGCGGCGTTCGGCATGGCGGGGGCGATCTTCCAGTCCATCACCCGCAACCCGCTGGCCAGCCCCGACATCCTGGGCATCACCCAGGGCGCGGGCGCCGCGGTCGTCGCCGCCATCGTGCTGGGCTTCACCGGGCTCGGCTCCCAGGCGGTCGGCCTGGCCGGGGCGCTGGCCGCCGGTCTGCTGATGTACGCGCTGGCCTGGAACCGGGGCACCACCGGCTACCGGATCGTCCTGGTCGGCATCGGGGTGAGCTGGATCTGCGTGAGCATCACCTACTACCTGCTGAGCCGGGCCGAGCAGTACCAGGCGGCCAGGGCGCTGGGCTGGCTGGTCGGCAACCTCAACGACCGCGGCTGGGACCACGCCCGGCCGCTGGCGCTGGCCCTGGCGGTGGTCGTGCCGGTGGTGCTGCTGCTGACCCGCGGGCAGCGGGCCCTGCACCTCGGCGACGACGTGGCGACCGGCCTGGGGGTACGGGTGCAGCGTGCCCGGATGGCGCTGCTGCTGTGCGGGGCGGGGCTGGCGGCGTTCGCGACGTCGGCGGCCGGTCCCGTGCTGTTCGTGGCGCTGGCCGCCCCGCACCTGGCCCGGCGCCTGGCCGGGTCCTCGATGCCGCCGGTCACCGCCTCGGCCTGGGCGGGCGCGACGCTGGTGGTGGTCAGCGACCTGATCAGCCAGCGTCTGCTGACCGAGACGGTGCTGCCGGTCGGCGTGGTCACCGGGGCGCTGGGCGCGCCGTTCCTCCTGTGGCACCTGGCCCGCTCCCGCACCTAGCCGGCGCGGGAGCGTGACAGGTGGTCGGCCTGGCGGATCGGTTCCGGGATGCGGTACGCGGGCGACAGCCGCAGGACGTGGGCGCAGGCGTTGTCCAGGCCGACCCCGTGCCCCTGGGAGACGAAGACCGGCTTGACGCCCTCCCGGGTGCGCAGGGCCCGGCCGACCACCTCGTCCCCGAGAAGGATCTCCGACCAGGCGCCCCGCGCGGGCGGCACCTCGGCGTGCTCGCCCACGAACGGCGTCTTGGCCACGCCGATCGACGGCAGCCCGGTCAGCACGCCCAGGTGGCAGGCCAGGCCGAAGCGGCGCGGGTGGGCCACGCCGTACCCGTCGCAGACCAGGAGTTCCGGACGGGCCGACAGCCGGTCCAGCGCGGCCAGCAACGGCGGCAGCTCGCGGAAGGCGAACAGACCGGGCACGTAGGGAAAGGACACCCGGAGCCTGACCACCGCGCGCTCCACGACCGTGAGGCTCGCGGCGTCGAGCACCACGACGGCGCCGGCCACCTCGCCGTCGTCCCGGTAGCCGACGTCGAGCCCGGCCACCAGGCCGACCTCCGAAGGCCCGGGGCTGTCCAGGTCGGCGAACGGGCGCAGGCGGTCCTGCTCGGCCTCCGCCTCGGCGACGGTCGCGGGCCAGCGGGATTCGGGGGCACGGGAGATCACCGGCGCCATTCTGCCACGCGCTTTCAGCATCGCTAAAGGATGGCTGGAAGACCTTTTCACTGGTTACCCGGGTGGCCCCCGGTTAGCATCGAATTCGAAATCCCTTTACTCCGTGTTCCGGGACGAATTCGTGGGGGCCTCGATGAGTATTATCGTGCTGCATAAAAAGAATTTGAGCCGGCGCAGGCATCTGGCCAGGACGCGGAAATACGCCGAGGAGCACGGCCACCGGGTCATCATGATCATGAAGGACCCGGAATGGGAGGCGGACTACGTCGACGAGGTCGTGGTCGCCGACACCAGCAGCATCGACGAGACGCTGAGCGCCGCCAAGGACGTGGCGGCGGCGCAGAGCGCGCCCATCGACGCGGTCGTCACCTTCGCCGAGGCCGCGGTGCCCTCCGCGGCCCGCGTCGCCGCCGAGTTCGGGCTGCCGGGGGTCAGCGAGCGCACCGCCCACCTGGCCAGGGACAAGTACCTGATGCGGGCGGCGTTCGCCGAGGGCGGGGTCGCGCAGCCGAGGTTCGCCCTGGCCGGCTCCCTGGAGGAGGCGGTGAAGGCGGCCGGCGAGGTCGGCTTCCCGATGGTGCTGAAGCCGATCATCGGCACCGGCAGCATGTACGTGCGCAGCGTGGCCACCCAGGAGGAGCTCGAAGAGCACTTCGACGTCATCCGCGAGGGCGCCTGGGCCGGTTTCACCTACGACCCGCTGCACGACTCGGCGATGCGCTCCTACAGGGGTGGCGTGCTGGCCGAGCAGTTCGTGCCGGGGCCGGAGATCTGCGTGGAGTCGGTGGTCGTGGCCGGGCGTACCCACGTGCTGGCCATCCACGACAAGCCGCTGCCGACCGGGCCGACCTTCGAGGAGGTCTACGCCTGCACGCCGACCCGGCTGCCGGCCGAGACCGTCGAGCGGATCGGCGCCGCCGTACGGGACGTGCACGCGGCGATGGGGATACTCACCGGCCCGACCCACGTGGAGTTCCGGCTGGCCGGCGGGGTGGAGCCGGTCGTGCTGGAGGCCGCGGCGCGCATGGGCGGCGGGCCCATCTACCGCTCGGTCCTGCTCAGCACCGGGGTGGACATGGTGGAGGCGGCGCTGGACCTGGCGCTGGGCCGTACGCCGGAGCTGGCGCCGCGCGAGAACCCGCGGCCCATCGGCTTCTGGAACATCTTCCCCGAGCGCGCCGGCACGCTGAGCGAGATCGCCGGGCTGGAGCGCGCGGCGGCCGACCCGCGCGTGGACGAGGTGGAGATCTACCGGCGGCTCGGCGACCACCTCGAGGTGCCGCCCCGCACCTTCCAGGGCCACGGCCACCTGATCTTCAAGGTCGGCGACGTGGACGAGCTCGACCCGGTCTTCGACGAACTGGTGCGCACGCTGCGGCTGCGCACCGACCCAGAGGGGCGATGACATGTCCGACGGATTCCCGCCCGACGACCCGGCCGACCACCGCCCGCTGATCCTGCTGGTCAACAGCGGCATGAACCCGCAGTACCGCGAGTGGGGGCTGCGCGGGCTGCACCGCGAGTTCCGGCTGTGGCTGCTGGACGCCCGCGAGGCCACCTGGGACCGGCCCTACCTCGTCGGCCAGACGAAGGTCGACGCGCTCGATCTGGACGAGGCCACCGAGGCGGCCAGGGAGCTGTTCAAGCGCATGCCGTTCGCCGGACTCCTGTGCTACGACGAGATGCGCGTCCACAACGCCGCGCGCATCGCCGAGGCGCTCGGCGTGCCCACCACCCCCTCCGAGGCCATCCTGGCCTGCAGGGACAAGAGCCTGACCAGGGCGCTCATGACCCCGGACATCCCGGGCTCGGTCCGCTCGACCCCGGTCGCGGACGCCGCCGCCGCCCACCGCGTCGCCGCCGAGATCGGCTACCCGGTGGTGCTCAAGCCCCGGGCGCTGGCCGGCAGCGAGGGCGTCGCCCGCGTGGACGGGCCCGGCCAACTGGACGCGCAGTTCGCCTTCACCGAGCGCGCCCACTTCGCCGAGGTCGAGCGGTACGCCGAGGGCGTGCTGGTCGAGGAGTACCTGGACGGCCCGGAGATCGGCGTCGACGCCGCCGTCTTCCACGGCGAGGTCATGCCGGTGTTCGTCTCGCGCAAGGAGCTCGACCGGCCGCCCACCTTCGAGGAGACCGGCCACTTCGTCAGCACCGGCGACCCGCTGCTGCACGACCCCGAGATCGTCGAGGTCGTGCGCGCCGCCCACGCCGCGCTCGGCTTCGACAACGGCGTCACCCACACCGAGCTGCGCCTCACCGCGCGCGGCCCGCGCGTGGTCGAGCTCAACGGCCGCCTCAGCGGCGACCTCGTCTCCTACGTCGGGCTGCTGGCCACCGGCGTCGACCTGCTCGTGGCCGCCGCGCGGATCGCCTGCGGCGAGCGTCCCGACGTACGGCCACGCCGCCGCTCCAGCGCCGCGGTGCGCTACTTCTACCCCCCGCACGACATGGTCGTGGAGGACCTGCGCCTCGAAACCGACCGGCTGCCCCCGGGCATCTGGGAGGTCACGCCGCTGGCCGAGCCGGGCAAGCGGCTGCTGCTGCCGCCGGGCTCGTTCGTGAAGGGCCGGATGGCGGCGGGCTTCGCCGTCGGCGAGGACGCGGCGGCCTGCGACCGGTCGCTGAAGGCGCTCGGCGAGCTGTTCCACGTCCGCGGCCGGAGGATCGATGGCTGAAGGGCGGGCGAAGGCGGAGACCGTGGAGGAGCGGCCTGGTTCGCTCTTCCGGGTCAACCGCTCGTTCCGCCTGCTGTTCGCCGCCGCCGCGGTGAGCATGTTCGGCACCCAGATCAGGCTGCTGGCGCTGCCGCTGGTCGCGGTCGTCGTGCTCAACGCCTCGCCGGGCCAGGTCGGCGTGCTCGGCATGCTGGGCACGATCGCGTTCCTGCTGATCGGGCTGCCGGCGGGCGCGTGGATGGACCGGGTGCACGGGCGCCGCAGGGTGATGGTGGTGGCCGACCTGGCGCGTGCCGTGCTGGTCGGGTCGGTGCCGGTGGCGTACGCGCTGGGTGTGCTCACGCTGGCGCAGCTCTACGTGGTCGTGGTGCTGAGCGGGTTCGCCACCGTCTTCTTCGACGTCTCCTCGCAGAGCTACCTGCCCGCGATCGTCTCGCGTGAGCGCCTGGTGGAGGCCAACTCCCACCTGGGCGGCATGGAGGCGGTCAACAACGTGGCGGGACCGGCAGGCGCCGGCTTCCTCATCCAGCTCATCACCGCGCCGCTGGCCGCCGCCGTGGACGCCGTCGGCTACGTCTGGTCGGCGCTGTGCCTGGGGCGCATCCGCCACCGCGAGGCGCCACCGCCGCCGCCCGAGGGCGGCGAGCGCCACCTGGTGCGCGAGATCAAGGAGGGCGTCGTCCTGGTCTTCGGCCACCCGCTGCTGCGCGCGATCGCGATCAACGGCGCCATGGTCAACATGTCGGTCTCGATGATCATCGTGATCATGCCGCTGATGTTCCAGCGCGAGCTGGGGCTCTCGGCGTTCACGCTGGGCCTGTTCTTCGCCGTGGACGGCGTCGGCATGCTGCTCGGCGCCCTGACCGCGCGCCGGGTCACCGCCCGGCTCGGCCAGGGCCGCGGGCTGTGGATCATCGGGCTCGCCGTCGTGCCGGCCTGTGCGGTGTTCCCGCTGATCGACCACGGCGTGTGGCTGTGGCTCGCGGGCGCCGCCTGGCTCGTGCTCAACTACCGGATCGGCGTGAACAACGTCATCCTGATCAGCTTCCGCCAGCAGGTGACCCCCACGCACCTGCTGGGCCGGATGAACGCCACCATGCGATTCCTCATGCACGGCGTGCTTTCACTCGGCGCCGCGCTCACCGGGTTGATCGGGCAGTTCGCCGGCGTGCGAACCGCCCTTTGGGTGGGCGCGGCCGGACTGGCCCTCGCGTGGCTGCCGCTCTATTTCTCGCCGATGAGAAAGATGCGGGAACTGCCGCGAGGGGAGCCGGAGTCCTGAGAGCAGCGGAACCGGTAGAACGACGCACAACGACCCGACCCGCGGGGCTACGGAGGAGGAAAGCCCGCGGTTAGGATCGGCTCATGATTGAGTTGGCGTTAATGCAGACGTTGCACGCCGTAGCTCGGAGCGGCTCGATCAGCGCCGCGGGGGACGTGTTGCACATCACGACCTCGGCGGTCTCCCAGCGGCTGGCGAAGCTCGAACGCGAGGTCGGCCAGAGCATGCTGGAGCGCCACGGCAGGGGAGTGCGGCTCACCGACGCCGGACGCCTCCTGCTGGGATACGCCGAGCGCATCCTGTCCCTGGCCGACGAGGCGGAGGCCGAGCTCGACGGCTACCGGGGCGCGGTCGTGGGCAAGCTGTCGATCGCGGGCTTCCCCTCCACCGTGCGGGGCCTGCTGCCGATGGCCGTCACCATGTTGAAACGGGCGCATCCGCAGCTCCGCGTGGAGCTGTCGGAGCAGGAGCAGGAAGGGTCGATGCCCCTGGTGTCCCGGGGTGACCTGGACGTCGCCGTGGTGCAGGACTGGTTCAACGTGCCGCTGGCCGTACCCGACAGGCTGGCCACGAAGCAGTTGCTGGAGGACGTCGTGGACGTGGCGTTGCCGGCCGGGCACGCGCTGGCCGAGCGGGCCGTCCTCGACCTGGAGGATCTGGCGCAGGAGGTGTGGATCACCTGGTCGCCGGGCACCGGCTGCCACGACTGGCTGCTGCACACCATGCGCGAGCGCGGCGTGGAGCCGAGGGTGGGACACACCGCCGGTGAGCATCCGACGCAGCTCGCCCTGGTGCAGGCGGGCTTCGGGGTCGCGGTCATGCCGCGGCTGGGCCGCGACCAGGTGCCCGACGGCGTACGGCTGGTGCCGGTACGCCCCCGCCTGAGCCGGCGCGTCTACGCCGTCTGGCGCCAGGAGGCGGGCCGCCGCCCGGCGGTCATGGCGGCCGTGGAGATGCTGGCCACGGCGGCCAAACTGGTCACCCAGCCCGACCCCCGGCTGATCGACGAGCCCCTGCCCGCCGGGACGCCGTCCGTCCTGCCCGGACCGCGCGCCCCGGCGGCCGTCGTGGGCGCCTAGCCCGCCTCGACCTCGCGCGTGAGGTGGGCGTACTGCTCGTCGGACAGCTCGATGTCGCCCGCCGCGACGTTCTCCTCCAGGTGAGGGATCGAGCCGGTGCCCGGGATCGGGACGATCACGGGGGAGCGGCGCAGCAGCCACGCCAGCGAGACCTGCGCGGTCGTGGCGTCGAGCTGCTTGGCGACCTGTGCCAGCGCGCCGCCGGCGCTGGCGTGGCCGCCCCTGGCCAGCGGCAGCCAGGGGATGAACGCGATGTTCTCCCGCTCGCAGTAGTCGACGACGTCCTCGTAGCGCCGGTTGGTGATGTTGTAGAGGTTCTGGACGCTGACCACGTCGATCTGCTTGCGGGCCTGCTCGATCTGCGCGACCGAGACCTCCGACAGCCCGATGTGGCGGATCTTCCCCTCGTCCTGCAACTGCTTGAGCGCCCCGAACTGCTCCTCCGCCGGGACCTTCGGGTCGATGCGGTGCAACTGGTAGAGGTCGATGCGCTCGACGCCCAGCCGGCGCAGGCTCAGGTGGGCCTGCTGCAGCAGGTACTCGGGCCGGCCCAGCGGCACCCAGTCCTCGCTGCTCGGCCTGCTCTGCCCGGCCTTGGTGCCGATCACCAGGTCCTCCGGGTACGGCCGCAGCGCCTCAGCCAGTTGTTCCTCGTTGGTGCCCGGGCCGTAGGCGTCGGCGGTGTCGATGAAGTTGACGCCGAGTTCGACCGCGCGCCTGGCCACGTCGAGCGCGTACCCGGGGTCGTCCGGCAGGCCCCAGTTGCCCTCGCCGGTCAGCCGCATCGCGCCGAAGCCCAGCCTTCGGATCGGAAGGTCGCCGCCCAGCGAGAAAAGGGAACTTGGCATCAGACGTTTCTCCATAAGCCGGAATCTGTTTCGGGCCCCATTATGGACGGTGACCGCGGAAAGCAGAAGTGAAAGATTCTGTGCCCTGGGGTGAAGCGCCGCTTAAAGCCTCACGATCCCCCGAAATGGGTGCACAATGGATTTTCCGCGGAAATTGTGGGGGTGTCATGCTGACGCTCGGCTTCTCGGCGGACGACCTCGCCCGCACCCGCTTCGCCACCTCCCCGCTGCAGGAGGTGGTGGCCAGCATCCGGGTGCTCAAGGACCCCGCCGCCCACATCGTGCACGAGCCGTGGGTGGCGGAGACCCGCCCCCTGCTGGCCGCCTCCGGCCTCGACCTCGGGCCGCTGTCCGACCTGGTGCCCGTGCCGAGCTGGTATATCCCGGACTTCCTGACCCCGCCGCCGCTCACCCCGGCCCCCGAGTTCACCGCTCAGCTGGAGACGCTGCGCGGCACGCCGCCCGGCCAGGTCAGGGCCGACCTCGGGCACCTGGTCGACGTCCGCTCGCCCTGGGTGGACGCGCTGCGCGCCGACCCGGTCCCGGGCCTGGCCAGGCTGGCCGGGGTGATCGAGGCGTACTGGGAGCTGGCGATCGCCCCGCACTGGCCGCGCCTGCACGCGCTACACCAGGGCGATGTGATCTATCGCGCCCGCCGCCTGGCCGACGGCGGCGCGGCCAGGCTCTTCGCCGACCTGGCCTCCGTCGTGCGCTGGCAGGACGGCAGCCTGCACATCGCGCACCCGCGCTACGCGGGTGAGCGCTCCCTGGACGGCCAGGGCCTGCTGCTGGTCCCCTCCGCGTTCGTCTGGCCGTCGGTCTTCTCCAGCACCATCCCGCCCTGGCAGCCCACGCTGACCTACCCGGCCCGCGGCGTGGCCTCCCTGTGGGAGCGCCGCGACCGCACCACGGCCGACGCCCTCGCGGCGGTCATCGGACGCTCCAGGACCCTCCTGCTCATGGAGCTCGACACGCCGGCCTCCACCACCGAACTCACCCATCGGACGGGTCTGGCCGCCAGCAGCGTCTCCGAGCACCTCGCCGCCCTCCGGCTGGCCGGACTGGTGACCGCGCACCGCGCCGGACGATTCGTCATGTACGCGCGCACCACCGTGGCAGAGTCCCTTGTAATGGCTCCCATCGCGTGATATCGCGGCCCATTAATATGCCGAGAACATCGGATCACAATGTTGAAGCCGCGCTGAAGGGTGGCCTCTATCCACGCTTTAAGTCCATCCGGACTTAATGCGTTCCACCTGGCTATATATGTCATGTGTTGACAGCCCGACGACCGGTCGTGTAACACTTGACCAGTGATTGTGGGGCTCTCACATAGATCCGCGGCCAAATGGTCACGGAGATGAGGCCAGGGGTGATTACGGGGTGTGGTCGATACGGCAAGGGCGGAGCCGCTGATCGGCACGGTTTAACAAATCAGAAGATACATTCTGCGAGCGTGCTCGCCTGGATGGAGACGCCGCATGATCTCCTAGCGTAAGGCGCTGACCAGCGCCGGAGCATGCTTCCTCTGGTACGAGTCGGGAAAAGACGAAGAGTGCGGAGCGAAAAACATTCGCCCCGCACATCGACACGTGTGCATGGTAAAGGGGAAAAATGAGTTCGCGGGAACTGGCAATAGCCGGCCGAGTGATCTCGGATGGTTCCGACGCATATGTAATCGCGGAGATCGGGCACAACCACGAAGGCGACCTGGATAAGGCGGAAGAACTCGTCCGCCGGGCCGCCGAAGCAGGGGCGAGCGCGGCCAAACTGCAGAAGCGCGAGAACACGACCTTGTACACCAAGGCGATGTACGACGAGCCGTATACCGGCAGAAACAGCTACGGCGCCACCTACGGCCAGCACCGGGAGGCGCTCGAATTCGGGCACCATGAATACACGCACCTCGCGAAGGTGGCCGCGGAGGCGGGCATCGACTTCATCTCCACTGCCTTCGACTTCGCCAGCGTCGACTTCCTCGTCGGCATCGGCGTCCCGGCCATCAAGCTGGCCTCCGCCGACCTCACCAACACCCCGCTGCTCAGCTACGCCGCCAAGACCGGCCTGCCGCTGATCATGAGCAGTGGCGGCGCCGACATGACCGACGTGCGCCGGGCGCTCGACGTGGTGCTGCCGATCAACTCCAACGTCGCGATGCTGCAGTGCACCGCCATCTACCCCGTCTCCGCCGCCGACCTGAACCTGTCGGTCATCGGCACCTACCGGCGCGAGTTCCCGCACGTCGTGGTCGGCTTCTCCGGCCACGACCTCGGGCCCGACCTCAGCTACGTCGCCTACGCGCTCGGCGCCCGGGTGATCGAGAAGCACTTCACCCTCGACCGCACCAGGCCGGGCAGCGACCACCACTTCTCCCTGGAACCTGAGCAACTGGGCGAACTGGTGGCCGGGCTGCGCCGTACCAGGGAGTCGCTCGGCTCGGGGGAGAAGCGCACGCTGCCCGCGGAGGCGCCGGCGCTGCGCAAGCTCGGCAAGAAGCTGGTCGCCGCCCGCGACCTGGACGCCGGCCACGTGCTGACCGAGGACGACGTCGCGATCAAGTCACCCGGCGGCGACGGCATGCGGCCGTACCTGCTGGGCCAGATCGTGGGACGCACGCTGCTCGCGCCGCTGGCCTACGACGCCGACCTGCGCCCCGACCTTCTCGACTGAGGCTGAGGGTGAGGGCGCTGAACATCGAACTCACCGGCGAGACCGCGGTCGTCACGGGCGTCTTAGGCCGCCTGGGCGCGGTCTGGACCGACGCCCTGCTCGGCGCGGGCGCCAAGGTGCTCGGCCTCGACGTGCACTCCGAGCTGAGCGCGGAGCTGGCCGAGACCCTGACCCGCCACGGCGACGAGCGCTTCGTCCTCGCCAAGGCCGACATCACCGACCGGCTCAGCCTGGGCGCGGCGCTGGAGCTGTGCCTGGCCGAGCTGGGCCGGCCGACCATCCTGGTCAACAACGCCGGCATCGACCAGCCGCCCTCGGCCGCCGCGGGGAGCTGGACGTTCGAGGACATCCCCGACGAGCGGTCGGCCGCCGTGCTCGACGTCAACCTGCACGGGACGCTGCGCGCCTGCCAGGTGTTCGGCGCGGAGCTGGCCAGGAACGGCAGGGGCTCGGTGGTCAACATCGGCTCCCTGTACGGGAGCATGGCCCCCGACCCCCGGCTCTACGAGCACCTGCCGCTCGACCCGCCCTTCCTCAAGCCGCCCGCGTACGGCATGTCGAAGGCCGGCGTGGCCGCGCTGACCCGGTACCTGGCGGCGCTGTGGGGCCCGTGCGGCGTCCGGGTCAACACGCTCTCGCCCGGCGGCGTCCTCGGCGGCCAGGACCCCGAGTTCCGCAGGAAGTTCAGCGCCAAGGTGCCGCTGCGGCGGATGGCCCGCCACGAGGACCTGGCGGGCCCCCTGCTCTTCCTCGCCTCCAACCAGAGCAGTTACGTCACAGGAACGGAGTTGCAGGTCGATGGCGGCTACGTCTGCTGGTGAGGCCCGCACGCTGGCCTGGGTGCCGGTGAGCGAGTTCACGCGCGTGCTCGGCGGCATCGAGGACCCCTACCGCCGCGCCCACGCCTTCGCCACCCTCACCAGGATCAACACCCTCTACATGGTCATGCGCGCGGGATCCGGTCATCTCGGCTCCAGCTTCAGCGCGGCCGACGTCATCAGCCGGCTCCTGCTCGAAGAGCTGCGCGAGGACGACCTGTTCTTCTCCTCCAAGGGCCACGACGCCCCCGGCCTGTACGCGGCGCTGATCGGCCTCGGCAGGCTGGAGGAGGACCTGCTGCACCGGCTGCGCCGCCTCGGCGGCCTGCCCGGCCACCCCGACGTCGGCACCCCGCACATGCCCTTCAACACCGGCTCGCTCGGCATGGGCATCTCCAAGGCCAAGGGCGTCGTGCTGGCCAACCGGCTGCTCGGCCGCGACCAGCGCGTCTACGTGCTGACCGGCGACGGCGAGCTGCAGGAGGGCCAGAACTGGGAGGCCCTGGCCGGCGCCGCCCACGCCGGCATGGGCGAGCTCACCGTCGTCGTCGACCACAACAAGATCCAATCCGACACCTGGGTCCGCGACGTCAGCGACCTCGGCGACCTGGAGGCCAAGTTCAGGGCGTTCGGCTGGGCCGCCCTGCGCTGCGACGGCAACGACCAGGAACAACTGGCCGCCGCCTTCGCCCGCCGCGCCGACGAGCACGACGGCCGGCCCGCCGTGATCATCGCCGACACCGTCAAGGGCGCGGGCTGCGCGCGGTTCGCCGCGACCTCCATGCGCGAGGACGAGTGGCGCTACCGCTTCCACAGCGGCGCCCCCGCCGTTGAGGACTACCTCGCCGCACACGGCGAGCTCCTCGAGTCCGCCCGCGCGAGCTGCGGCCCGTTCGGGCTGAGCACCGCCGAGGACGTGCCCCCCGTCAAGCTTCAGACCCCCAAACTCCCCGAGGTGTACGGCGAGGCCCTCGCCGACCTCGCCGCCAGGGACTCCAGGGTCGTCGCCCTGGACGCCGACCTCGTGCTCGACACCGGCCTGATCCCGTTCTGGCGCCGCTTCCCCCGGCGCTTCGTCGAATGCGGCATCGCCGAGCAGGACATGGTCTCGATCGCCGGCGGCCTGGCCTACCGGGGGCTGCTGCCGTTCGCGCACTCCTTCTCCTGCTTCCTGCACGCCCGGCCGAACGAGCAGATCTACACCAACGCGACCGAGGGCCGGAAGGTGATCTACGTCGGCTCGCTGGCCGGGCTGCTGCCCGCCGCGCCCGGCCACTCCCACCAGGCGGTCCGCGACGTCAGCGCGCTGGCCGCGATGCCGGGGCTGGTGATCCTGGAACCGGCGAGCCCGGCGGAGACACGGGCCGCGGTCGACTTCTGCGCGAACACCCCGCACAGCGTCTACCTGCGGCTGGTCAGCGTGCCCTGCCCGCCGGAGACCGCCGGCCTGCCCGCCGCGCCGCTCGTGCCGGGCCGCGGCACCGTGGTGCGCGAGGGCGGCAGGACCGTGGCCGTCGGCTCAGGCCCGATCGTCCTGGCCCAGCTCCTGCGCGCCGCCGACGCGCTGGCCGCGACCGGCGTCGAGCTCACCGTCGTCAACCTGCCCTGGCTCAACCGCGTCGACGCCGGCTGGCTGGCCGACCTGGCCGGGCGCGCGGACCGGCTGCTCGTCGTGGAGAACCACTACACCAGGGGCGGCCAGGCCGACGTCGTGGCCAGGACGCTTTTGGAGCTCGGCCTGCCGGACCCGCCCGCCTTCCTCGGGCTCGGCGTCGAGGGCGTGCCCCGCTGCGGCCGCGACGAGGAGGTGCTCGCCGCCCACGGCCTCAGCGCGGAACACCTGGCCGACACCATCCGCAAGCACCTGCCCTGACGAAGAACCTTCCTGACAGCGCACCGTTCACGAAAGGACCGCAGTGGAGACCATCTACAACGACGTCGAGCGCCCGCCGCAGGAGCTCGTCGACGCCTTCCGCGAGGTGTTGAAGGAGTACAGCCCGAGCTGCCTGGTCACCGACGCGCGCCGCCGTACCGGAGCCATCGGGGGGCTGCTGCCCGTGCTCCCGCACCAAAAGATCGCCGGACCGGCGCTGACCGTGAACCTGTCCATCGACGACCTCGTCGACTGCATGCCGGTGCTGAGCCGGGCGCGGCCCGGCGACGTGATCGTGCTGGCCTGCCACCGCTCCACCAGGACCGCGATGTGGGGCGGGCTGATGTCCACGCTCTCGCTGAAGGCGGGGGTCGCCGCCGGGATCGTGGACGGCGCCATCCGCGACGTGGACGAGATCCGCGACCTGGGCTTCCCCGTCTGGTACCGCGGCACGGTGCCCAGGCCCTCGCCCACCGCCGTGCACAACCGCACCGAGCCGGTGCAGGTGAACGTGCCCGTCGTGGTGGACGGCCAGGTCATCCACCCGGGCGACATCATCGTGGCCGACGAGAACGGCATCGCGGTGGTCCCCTCCGCCGACGCCCAGGACGTCCTGGAGGGCACCCGCGTGCAGATCGGCAAGGAGAAGACGATCCGCGACAAGATCAATTCGGGGGCGACCGTGTCCGAGCTGCTCGCCGAGTTCGGCCACCTGTAAAGGAGACGCGGGGGCATGCGGATCTACCTCACCGGCGCCGACGGGATGCTCGGCACCGCTCTGCGCGCCGCGCTGGCCGCCGACCCGCTCACCGCGGGCTGGGGCGTGCGCGGCGTCTCCGTCGCCGACTTCGACATCGGCGACCCCGGCGCGGTGCGCGCCTCCGTCGAGGACTTCGCGCCCGACGTGGTCGTCCACACCGCCGCGCACGCGATCGTCGACGAGTGCGAGGCTGACCCGCAGCTCGCGCTGCGCGTGAACGTGGCAGGCGTCCGCAACGTCGCGGACGCCTGCCGCCGCACCGGCAGCCGCCTGGTCTACGTCTCCAGCGACTACGTCTTCGACGGGGCCGACACCCCCGACGGCGGCTACCGCGAGACCGACACCCCCGGCCCGCTCAGCGTGTACGGGCTCAGCAAGCTGGCCGGCGAGCGCATCGCCGCCACCGTCGAGGACCACCTCGTCATCCGCACCTCCTGGCTGTTCGGCGGCAGCGACGAGCGCACCGACAACGTGCTGGCCATGATCCGCCAGACCGAGCGGGGCGAGCGCGTACGCCTCATCCACGACCAGTTCAGCTGCCCCACCTACACCGTCGACCTGGCCCGCGCCATGGTGCTGCTGCTCAAGCGGCGCACCACCGGGACGCTCCACGTGGCCAACACCGGCTCGGCGAGCTGGTTCGACGTGGCCAGGGTGGCGCTGGGCCGCGAGGGCGGCGCCGCCGAGCCGGTCGCGCTGGACGACTGCGGCTTCCTCGGCCGGCGCCCGCGCAACTCCACCCTGAGCACCGGCCGCCTGAAGCACCTCGGGATCACCATGCCGGACTGGTCCGACGCGGTCTCCCGCTACCGCACCCACCTCTCCGCAGGGAACGGGAGAACATGAGCAACCGACCCACCTGGCGCACCTGGTCGGGCACGGCGCGCTGCGCCCCGGCCACGCTGCTCGCGCCGACCCGCGAGGACGAGATCGTCCACGCGGTGCGCACCGCGGCCAAGCTCGGCCGCACGGTGCGCCCGGTCGGCACCGGGCACTCCTTCAACCACCTGGCCTGCACCGACGGCACCCTGCTCGACCTGACCCGCTACCGCGGCGTCGTGGGCGTGGACCGCGCGGCCGGGACCGTCACCGTGCGCGCCGGTACCTCGTTACACCTGCTCAACGCCGCCCTGGACCGCGCGGGCCTGGCACTCGGCAACCTCGGCACCATCGCCGGGCAGACCGTCGCGGGCGCGCTGGCCACCGGCAACCACGGCACCGGCCTGACCCATCCGCCGTTCTCCGGCCAGGTCACCCGGCTGCGCCTGGTCGCCGCCGACGGCTCCGTCCGCGTCTGCGACGCCCGCGAGGACCCCGAGCTGTTCCGGTGCGCGCGCACCTCGCTCGGCGCCCTCGGTGTCCTCACCGAGGTCACGCTGCGCGTGGTGCCGCGCTTCAACCTGCGCGCCGTGCTCGGCCGCGAGCCGCTCGACGCGCTGCTGGAACGCTTCGAGGAGTGGGCGGGCAGCGCCGAGCATGTCTCGTTCTCCTGGCTGCCGTGGGCCGACAGCGCCGCCACCCGCGCCCTGGAGCGCACCGCCGCGCCGCCCACGCCGCGCGCCGCGCTGCGCCGCTACGACAGCACGCTGGCCGAGGTCCGCTGCGGCCTGTCCGGTCTTGCCGGACGGCTGCGCCCCGGCATCGTCCCCCGCCTGGGCCGCGTGCCCGACACCGGCGGGAGCGTCTCGTACGTGGACACCGCACACCGGGTCTTCGCCTTCCCGCAGCCGGTCAAGTTCCTGGCCATGGAGCACGCGCTGCCGCTGGAGAACGTCCCCGCCGCGCTGGCCGGGCTGCGCGGCGCGCTGCGCCGCTTCGGCCTCTACTCGCCGTACTCGGTGCTCGTGCGCGTCGGCGCCCCCGACGACTCCCCGCTCAGTCCCGCGTACGGCCGGCGCACCGGCTACGTCAACCTGTGCGTGCCCAGGACGGCCGGCTACATCGAGATCCTGCGCGTCGCCGAGCCCGTGCTGCGCGACCTGGACGCCCGGCCCCACTGGGGCAAGGCGCACACCGCCACCGCCGAGATCCTGCGTCCGCGCTACCCCGAGTGGGAGAGCTTCGCCCGCGTGCGCGCGAGTCTCGACCCCGACGGCGTGTTCGCCAACGACTACCTGACCCGCGTCCTCGGCCCCGTCCACGCAGGGCAGCCCGCGTGATGGCCGTGCGCGGGCTCTTCTTCGACTTCGACGGCCTGATCTGCGACACCGAACGGGCCGCCCGCCAGTCCTGGCGCGACCTGTACGCGCGCTTCGGGCTCGCCTTCCCCGAGTCGGTGTGGGCGGCGATGACCGGGCGCTCCGCCGGCGCCGAGATCGCGATCGGGCATCTCGGCCGCACGCTCGGCCGCGCGGTGACCCCGGAGGAGGTCGCCTGGCGGCTGGCACGCAAGCGGGAACTGTCCGACGCCGAGCCGCTGCGGCCCGGCGTGCGGGCGCTGGCGGGAGAGGCCGCGCGGCGCGGCATCGCGCTGGCCGTGGTCTCCGGCTCGCCGCGGACGTGGGTGGCCGGGCACCTCGGGCGGCTCGGGGCGCTCGAGTGGTTCGGCCACCTCGTCACCGCCGACGGCGGCATCGCCGTCAAACCCGCCCCCGACCTGTACCTCCTGGCTCTGAAGCGCACCGGGCTGCGGGCCGAGGAGGTGCTGGCGCTGGAGGACTCCGAGGTCGGGGTCGCCGCCGCGCGGGCCGCCGGGCTGCGCTGCGTCGCCGTGCCCAGCGCCGCCGGCCGCCACGCCGACCTCGGTGCGGCCACCGCCGTACTCGACACCCTGTACCAGATCTCGCTCGACGGCCTGGAGGTGGCGGCAGCATGACCCACGCGCTCGAGACCCAGGCGCTCGACTCCCTGGCCGCCCGCGGCAGCGGGCACCCCGAGTGGATCTGGCGCGACGGCGCCCTCGTGCCGTGGGAGCAGGCCACCGTGCACGTCAACGCGGTCGGCCACGCCTCGGTCGCGGCCGTCTTCGAGGGCATCAAGGCCTACCTCGCGGCGGACGGGCGCCGCCTGCTGGCCTTCCGGCTCGACGACCACCTGCGCAGGTTGTTCGACTCGGCCCGCCTGTGCCGGCTCGACCTGCCGGGCGACGTCCAGGGACTGCGGGAGGCCATCGTGGGCCTGCTGCGCGCCAACGCCTGCCGTACCGACACCTACATCAGGCCGTGGGCCTTCCCGCGCGGCGTGATCCGCGAGCAGATGGTCCCGGCGGGAACCCGCTGCGAGGTCGTCATCGACAGCTGGCCCTTCCACAGCCACCTGCTCACGCCGCGCGGCTGCCGCGCCGCGGTCAGCTCGTGGATCCGGGTCAGCGACGCGTCCATGCCGCCGCGGGCCAAGACGTTCTCCAACTACCACAACGGACGGCTGGCGATGATGGAGGCCAGGGAGAACGGCCACGACTGGCCCATCCTGCTCAACGACCGGCACAAGGTCAGCGAGGGTCCCGGCGCCTGCGTCGCCCTCGTCCGCGACGGCACCGTGGTCACCCCGTCGCTGACCAGCGGCCTGCTGGCCGGGCTGACCAGGGACACCGTCTGCGCGCTGACCCGCGACCTCGGGATGGACCTGGAGGAGCGGGAGGTCGACCGCAGCGAGCTCTACCTGGCCGACGAGGTGTTCTTCATGGGCACCGCCTGGGAGATCCTGCCGGTCACCACCGTCGACGGCCGCCGCGTGGGCGACGGCACGATGGGGCCGGTGACGGCGCGGCTGGAGCGGGAGTACGCGGCGATCGTGCGCGGCCGCTCCGAACGCCACCCGGAATGGCTGACCGAGATCCCGCTCGATCCCGCCTGAACGGGACCCCGGCTCATTCGTTTCAGACCGTGAAGGACTTCACCATGTCCACCGTCTCGCGCGCGCACCCCCACGAGAAGCTGAACCCGGCGCCGCCGTGCGCGTAGTTGTGCACGATCCTGGTCCCCGGCTCGCTCTCCAGGCAGACGTTCTGCTTGCGGAACGGCCTAAGGCCCGCGCGCACCGGCTCCACCGGGTCGATCTCCGCCTTGCCGATGGCCGGCATGAACTGGACGCACCGGTTGTACATGTCGCGTACCGGCTGGTGGTTGTCGAGGTTGATGTCGGTGCTCCACTCGTCGGGCTCGGCCAGGCCGCCCAGCACGACGAGGTTCTCGCCGCGCGGCACGATGAACACGATGTCCTGCTCGTTCCCGTTGCGCTCGTCGTGCGAGACGCAGTGCGCCTCCTCGATCCTCGGGATCCTGCCGCCGTCGTTGACCACCCGCACCAGCGCGCCGCGCAGCGGGTACATCGGCACCCCGTGCAGCTCGGCCGCGCCCAGGCCGGTGCAGTTGACGATCGCGTCCACGCCGTACGCCTGGTGCAGCTCGCGCTCCTGCTCACGCAGCAGGCCGGAGACCCGGGCCCGCACCACCTTGACCCCCGCCCGCTCCACCTGCCGCAGCAGCCAGCCGGTGTAGGCGTCGGTGTCGATCATGGGGGCGAGGTGCCGGTAGGCGTCCACGATCCCGTAGGTCGGGTTCACGCCGTTGGCCGAGGCGAGACCGGGGTCGCGGGCGAAGCCGCGTACCCGGGCCGCCAGCTCGTTCATCTTGTTCCTGTCGTGGGCGTAGTCCTCGACCCTGTGGGTGAAGTAGAAGTTCGAGAGCCGCATGAACACGCCCGTCGAGGGGTCTTCGGCCAGGCCGTCGAAGATCTCGTACGACTCCATGCACCACCCCTTCGAGCGCGCCAGCGAGATCTGGTCGTGGTGGTAGCCGCACACCGCGGGCGGCCACTCCCACAGCGCGCCCGCCACCACCGACACACACTGCGCGGCGTCCTTCTCGGCGGCGACGACGACCTCGAACCCGGCCCGCGACAGCGACAGGGCCGTGGTCAGGCCGCTCACCCCGGCGCCGATCACAAGGACGCGTTCCGCCCGTTTCCTGATGACCTCGGTCATGGCTGCAGACCCTTCAGACGGTTACTCATGGGGATAGGTGAAGACGCTGGTGGTACGCATCGGCGGCTGCGTGGACGGGCTGATGATCGGCCCAGAGCCGGCCGGGATGGCGCGGATGAACGACGACCCCGCGTACCCGCGGTCGGTGAAGAAGAAGCTCCACGCGGCGATCCAGTCGGCCACCCCGCCGCCGGCCGCGTCGCAGACCGGCTCGGCCTGCGGCGTCACCCGCCGCTGGACGATGTAGCCGTCACCGGTGTGCGCACGCACCGCCTCCCGCCACTCCCGCTCGCCGACCGCCCAGCCGGCCACGGCGCCGGCGCCGGCGTAGCCGACGCGCGGCTTGAGGATGAGCGAGTCACGCTCGGCCAGCGCCCGCTCGACCACGTCCGCGTCCGTCAGCGCCCGCGTCCACGGCAGCACCCGGTCGATCAGCGCGGCCTCCCCGGCCGAGAACGCCGCACGCCAGCGCGGATCGGACAGCAGGTACATGCAGCCCTTGTTGGAGTAGAGATAGCTGTCGAGCGTGGAATGCAGAACCGTCCGGCCCGATTCGTGGGCCCGCACTATCGGCTCCACGACCTCTTCTCCGGACGGGTCGGAACATATTTCGTCGACCGAGAAATAGCGCAGGACCAGGTCCACGGGCGTGCCGTCCAGAAAGAGCTTTCCGGCCTTTTCCGTGAACTGCCCCGCCTCGGCCAGCAGCACCTCCAGCCCGGCCGCCCGCAATTGCTCCTGTAGCACGCGCATACGGTGTCCGTAGGCCGCCAGGCCGTCGGTCCATTCCGTCATGGCCACCACCGGGCGCTCGCCCTCGGTCACCGGCGCGGCGATCTCGCGCAGCGCCGCGGCGAACTCCGCCGCCGTGTCGGAGAACCCGAGCCGGTGCTCGCGCGCGAAGGCGCGGAACTCCGGCACCTCGAGCAGCGCCCGATTCACCGCCGCCTGGTCCAGGCCGCCGAGCGCGCTGCAGATGTTGAGCTCCAGCAGCTTGAACGCCGAGCCGTCGAAGTACACGTCAGGGCGGGCGTACCTGGGCGGATTGCGGGTCGCGTTCCTCGTCATGACCGCCGCGTGCCGGGGCCCGACACCCAGCGCCGCGCAGTACGCGCCCAGGTCGCCGTCGAACAACCGCCACGGCAGCGACACCAGCAGATCCAGGAACGGCCGCAGATCGGCGGCGAACTCCTTCAGCCGCGCCTCCTCGGCGAACCACGGACGATCCATCAGCCGCTGCCCGTAGGCGTGGGCGAAGGCCGGTGAGAACGGCGCCCGCCGTACCGCGTCACGCAGCCCTGAGCGCTCGTCCAGACATTGATCGACGTAATGCTTGGTCACGGAATTCGGCATGGCGGAATCCCCTTCTGAACCTGCGTGGGAAAACGGCGCGCCGGCACGGCGTACGCCAGAAGTTCCTCCCCGATTACCCCTTGGACGCGACGTTATGGGCCCCGGCGGCGGCTGCCAATCTATTCGGGCTCAGCCGAATCGAGCGCCTTTCAGCGTTTCTTAAAGATGCACCGCAGAGTTTTTCGCTGGTCGTCGCGGGTGCGGCTGGATAAACTCGGCGCGGGCGACGGCCCGGTAATCGAAAGACTTTCCACGACACAGACAGGGGCTCACCGCATGCTGCGCACCTTCATGAACTCCAAGATCCACCGGGCCACGGTCACCGACAGCGACCTGAACTACGTGGGCTCGCTCACGCTCTCGCCCGAACTGCTGGAGGCGGCGGGCATCGGGGTCCACGAACTGGTGCATGTCGTCAACGTCAACAACGGGGCCCGGTTCGAGACGTACACGATCCTTGGGCGGCCGGGGGCCAACGAGGTGGTGGTGAACGGCGCCGCCGCCCGGCTGGTCCAGCGGGGCGACGTGGTCATCATCATCACCTACGCCCAGCTCGCCGAGAACGAGATCGCCGACCACCAGCCTCGCGTGGTCCTGGTCGACCAGCAGAACCGCATCCTCGAACCCGCCCTGACCTGACCATCCGGGAAAACCCGGCGCCGGCCCCGCCCGCCGGCGCCGGGGACCCCTCCCGGGCGGGGCGGGTCATCCTGTCCGGGTGACGACGACGAAGCTCACGGCGGGCGCACTAGCGGGGATCGTGCTGCTGGTCCTCCCCGGCTGCTCCGCGCCTCCCAAGCAGGCGCTGATCGAGAGCGCCGACGAGAAGTGCCGCACGATCACCCAACGCTTCGCCGGAGACCTGGCCTACGGCGACGGCATCGGCGCCGACGACTCGCCGCGTATTCGTGAGCGGGTGACCCTCCTGCAAGACCTGGCCGGACACGCCCGCAAGATGCCCAAGCCGGAGACGGGACAGGCCGAGCTGAACGACTGGCTCACCAAGCTCGACACCTACGCCGCGGAACTGCGGAAGATGAGCGGGATGATGGAATCGCCGCAGGTGGCGGACTTGCTGCGGGCCATGCAGGCGGGCATCGCGCTGGAGTCGGCCAAGGAGGTGGGGCAGGCGGCGAAACGGTTCGGCTTCAAGGACTGCACCAAAACCGACAACTGGGAACACATCGCCTCCTGACGAGCCGCAACGCCTGCACACCCGCACCCACCCTCCACCCGCGGCCTGTGCCACCACGCTCCCTCCGCGCCCTTTCACCCACGCCTCACCCGCCGCCGCCTCACCCACGCACCATCGGCGACCCTTCGCGCCGCGCCTTCGCCCCGCGCCTTCGCGCCGCGCCCCCGCGCCCTGCGCGCCGCGCCCCCGCGCCGCGCCCCCGCGCCGCGCCTCGCGCCTTCGCGCCGCGCTCCGCCCGGCGTTCGTCCCCGCGCGCTTCATTCGCGCCCTGCGCGCCGCGCCCCTCGCACCCCGCTCCGGCGGCGTCCTTCCCCGCGCTTAATCCGCGCCCCTCGCCGCACAGGGTTGTCCCATCGGCCGGGCGCATGTGGGCCGGATCCGCAAACGGTGCTGTCACGTGAAAGCCCGCCGGAGAGCGGTGAGGATGCTCTCCGGCGGGCGGCCGCCGATCCATGGGCGGCGGTTCACCGGGTGACGGTTTCACTGCCTGAACCGGCGCTTCAGTTCTTCACGGTGAAGAAGGCGGCCCCGGTGGCGTTCATGCTGTCGCCGCAGTACCCGTAGACCGGGTGCTTGCCGGCGGCGACGCCCGCGGGCAGTTCCACCATCGTGGTGCCCTTGCCACCCGCGAGCCTGCCCAGGTCGACCGAGCCGAACGTGGTCGGTCCGTCGACCATGCCCTTGGTGGTCCCGGCTGGGCACTTGAGCCCGACCATGACGTGGTCGCCCGCCGTGGCCCGCTTCGGCGTGACGAACACCCTGACCTTCGAGCCCTTCCCCGCGACCGTCTGAACCGCATGGTCCGCCTGGGCGGCCTGAGCGGTCTGGGTGGTCTGGTGGAGCTGGGCCGCAGAGGCCGGGTGGGTGGTGGCGGCGGCCTGGGCGTGCGGCGCGGCGGTCAGCAGCAGGCTGCCGGTGGCGACCGCGGCGGCGGTGAGGACGAGGGGCAGACGAGAGTCGATGGCGTAACGCATTGGAAGATTCCCCCAAGATGTCTCGTTCCGTGTTGACACCTTGAGCATCGCCGAAAGGCACATAACGCCCAATCAGCACACTGTTAAGGAACCTTTAATGCGCCGGGTTTATCCCTAGATGTAGCAGTTTCTAGGCATATACGGCGGTTCGTCGCAATTGGCGGGTAGGTCGGTAAGGGCAACGTTCATCGGTCCAAGGAGCGAACGTCATGAAAATCGCGACCCGCCCGATCGCCGTAGCCGCCTGCGCCCTGGGATGCGCGGCCCTGCTGAGCATCCCGGCCACCGCCGCCCAGGCCGCCGAAACCTGCCGGTACACCGTCAGCGCCGACAAGTCGGTGCCGGTGAAGTCGGGCCCAGGCAAGGGATACACGACCCAGGGCAAGGTCTCAGCCAGCCGCACCCGCCCGCTGTTCGGCACCTGTGACACCACGTGGGTCAAGATCTCGCAGGGCAAGTTCGCGGGCGGCTGGATCTGGAGCGGCTACCTGGATCGCATGTAATCACCCACCGGGCGGTCGCCACCCCGCGACCGCCCACCATGCCCGCTCACCCCTGCTCCTTGAGCTTGCGCCACCCTCCGGCCCGGTTGTTGGCGATGATCTGCCGGAACATGGCCAGCAACGCACCCTTGTTGATCGCCTCACCCTGGCGTACGGAGATCATTCGTGCGGTCTTGTTGTCGTGCCCGCTGGTGATGATCCCCTCCGGATCGGGCACGATCGCCCCGTCGTACAGGAAGATGTTGACGTGCTTCTTGGCCGCCAGCAGCGCGCACACATTGCCATCGAGCACAAAGTACGGCCGGACCGTCCGCTTGATCGTCTCAGCCAGTTCGGGATCGGCCTCGTGGACCAGATCCCGCACCTCCCGGCAGATGTCCTGCTGCCACTCGGGCAGGGCATCGATGTAGGCGTCGACTCGCGGGTCACGGGTGTAAGTCATCTCGGTTCTCCTTTCATGGGGGACGTAGAAGCCGATCTCGGATTCTCGACATGCCCGGCCCAAAGTCTTCCGCAGACTTCGGGCCGGCAGGTCCGCGCCCTGTTCAGCCGACCTGCTCCGGCGCCGGGAACACGCACTCGGCCCCCAGCAGTGCAGCACCGGTGTGGGGGCGAGACCCCGATGGTTCGCCGTCCGGCGAGCGCTCAAGCCAGGCGCCATCGGCCGTGCACGCCTACCTAGAAACCGAGAAAACCACACACCGATTCGGTGACCGCTTGCGGCCAGCCGGAAGGCATGGACTGATCGATGATCGGCTTTTAATATGCGATCAGGCTTCCCCATAAAGCCAGTCAATTCAGTTCACTCGACTGGTAAACCTCTTTTCTAAAGGAGACTGATTAATGAGGTCGCGGATCATGAAGCGCAACCTGACCGCCGTAGCCGCCTTAGGCACTCTGTTCATTGCGACGGTTCAGGCCACCCCGGCGGTAGCTGCTCGCGCCTCGGCGCCGACCATCACCTTCTCCTTCTGCAGCACCGTCGGCAGTGTCTACAGGATGACCTGTGAGGCACAGTGGGTCGGCGGCACGGACCCGGCCACCGCCCGATGGACCAACGCCTGGAACACATGGATCGGCCCCGGCGACTACAACTCCGCGACCCGCCGCACCTGGGTGGACGGCAACTGCGTACCGGGGGCGTTCTTCGCGGCCAAGGTCACCATCACCGACGCCGCCGGTGCCGTCACCGAGAAGGTCATCTCCGGCGGCCGCGCTTGCGTCCGCTAGAACCTGGTCTTTGAGTTTCGAGATCCGGTATCCAGGTCTGCCGCCGGCGTTTTATCCACGGTGTTCACATCAAGCTCAATAGCGCCTTGATAGCTCTTGTCCGTGAGTGTTTCGCCGTCCGCACGGGTCAATCGACCAATGGTGGCCGTGTGAGCAAAGGTCGCTTCGTGCACTGAACTGGAGCTGCGCCGCGGGCCCACGCTGGCCGGCTGGCGCATTCAAGCGGCGCGAGCGTCCCGTGCCAACGAGCGGCGCGCGATCGTCCCCTCCGAGTTCGCGGCGTCCGCGCGGTGGGCATGGCATTCTGGGACGCGCCGGCGACTGCCAGGGCCTCGGGCCACGCCTTCCGGGCGCACGAGCTGCGCAGCGCCCGTCGGTTAGCGCAGTACCTGCGACACGCTGGGTACTGCCAGGGACCTCGGACAAGCCACACGAACCGCGCAAGCTGCGCCGAAGGCGCCCGAGCGTAGCGAGGACCATGGACCAGGGTGGGATCCGGCTGCCTGACCACTTGGCTGGGCAAGGAAAGGCAGTCCGACCGGAGGGATACCTTCAGGAGTCGAGGTTCAGCTCGACTGGGAGAACAGCCTTGCTCTTTCGCCCGAAGAAGCTAGACCGTGTTTGTGGACGATACTGGGATGGTCGCTTGGGGAGCAAAACACCCCGTTTACCAGGGCCTGCACTGTTGTGGGTCATCACACTCTCAGCACCGATCATGCCGCTTGAGCGGCTGGGACGGCTTCGCGGTAGGCGGCGTCTAGGACCTTGGCGGCCTTGGCGTATTCGTCGGGCAGTAGGTGAGCGTAGGTCTTGTAGGTCTCGTTGATGTCCTTGTGGCCGAGCCAGCGGGCTACGGCGTCGATGCGGACGCCGTCATTCAGGGCGCGCGAGGCGAAGGTGTGGCGTAGGTCGTGGGGTGTGAAGCGGGTCTTGATGCCAGCCGCTTTGACGGCGTCGTTGAAGCGTTTGCGGAAGGTGTCGTCCACGACGAATGTGGCCTTCTCTCCGGCGAATAGGTAGCCGTCTGAGTGGGTGCCGTGGGTGGCCATGTGGTCGGTGAGGATGTCGCGCAGGTAGGCGGGAAGGGGCATGTCTCGGCTTTCGCCCCCTTCTCTGTGCTTGAGAGGGGTTAAGCCGTCGCGGCGGTCGTACTGTTCGTGGATGCGCAGCCGGTCGGGGCGGATGCAATCGCGGTGGAAGGCTAAGGACTCATCGATGCGGAGCCCGGCTCCGGCCATCAGCCAGACGATGGGCCGCCATTGCTCGGGCATGGCGTTGGCAATCGCCTTCACCTGAACCCATTCGGGAACGTCGACTTCCTTGCGAGGCGGGGCCTTGGGGGTGGCGATGTCTTGGAACGGGGTCTCGGCGATCAGGCGCTTGAGTACGGCGTGCTCGAAGATGCGCCGGAGGACGGAGACGACGCCACGGGCAACGGACACTGATCGTTCAGTCTTGACCTTCTTCACCAGCGCTTGGAGCTCGTCGGTGCGAATGCTGCTGAGGCTGCGCTCTCCCAGGATTGGATAGATCTGGTTGGTGAGGTAGCCCCGGTAGGTGCGGAACGTGCCCGGCTTGCCGGTGAAGCGCTGCACCCACTCGTCGGCGAAGGTGCGGAAGAGCACGGCTCCGGCCTTCGGGTCAACGGTGACCTTGAGGTGGGTCACCTTGGCGGACTCCACGCGCCTGCCGAACTCTTCGGCGTCCCGCTTCATCTCGTGCGGGTAGGAGGCTTCGGTCTGCTTGGTGCCGCGTCCTCCGGGCCGGTAACGGAGGACCCATGAGTGGGCGCACTTGTTCCACAGCTTGTCGGCGATCTTGCGGTCGTCGGCGGTGCGCAGGTTGAGCTTGCGTCCGGCCTTGCGGTCGGCGCACTCGCACCTCTTGATCAGACTGGCCACTTACTTCCTTTCGTCAGAGGGGTTGAGCAGCGCTATGGCCTTGTCGGTGAGTTCGCCGCCGGGTTTCCCTGCGCCGTAGGTGATGAGGAGTCCGAGTTGGCGGGCGCGGCGTAGGCGGGCGCTCATGGTTTCGCGGTTGATTCCTGCGGCTTCGGCCATTGCCTGGAGGGGGCGACGTTCGCCCATGTGGGTGAGCTGCATGTAGACCATGGCGGTTACGGCGTAGTCGTAATCACTGGTGATGTGCTTGGGAATCGGGGGTGGAAGCAGTTCGGGGTAGAAGCGTTCGCGGATGCGGTCGCCCCATTCGGTGATGACGCGGCGGGCCTCGCCCAGGGGGACGGAGCGGAGCACTTGCAGGGTGATGCCGTCGCTGTCGAGGGCGCGGTTTGCCGATTCGGTGTCGTACGGGGTGATGTCGAGAGACACGCTGAGGGGGCCGTTGGTAATCCAGCGGGGTTCCGCCGTGAAGGTGACGTGTACGCCGTCGATGACGTATGTGCCGCGTAGTTCGACGGGGATGCCGTCGGGAGTGTCGGCCCACAGCGTCCAGCCGTCAGGCAGGGTCCAGCCGTACTGGCTGGGGTCGAGTTCGTACGACCCGCTCCTGCGGGGCATGTCGATTGGTGTCATGTGATCACGGTAACACTTTAACCAGGTGTGAACCTAGTGCCTGGTGATGTAGCGTCGTGTGTGACATCGATGTGTGACGACGGCGGAGAGGTGACGGAGTGTGAGTAGCGGAGGAAGCAACCGGCTTTTGAACGTGGAGGAGACCGCAGAGCGCCTGCGGGTGTCGAAGAGCACGTTCTACAGCAAGTGGAGGGAATGGGGTCTGAAGGGCATCAGAGTGGGCCGCCACCTGAGATTCAGGGAACGGAACGTGGAGTCCTGGCTAGAGCGCCGGGAGATCAACTGACAGCGATGACACCTAGGGAGCTTTGAACATGAACTTGGCCAACCCTGAACGGCAGTTCGGCATGGTGCACCAGCGGTATGCCGGAAAGGTGGCCCGGCAAGGGCAGGGCTTGTCCCTGGATGCTCGGCTACTGCTGGCCGCGATATCGCGCGCCAACAACACCGGTCACGCCATCTTCAACGAGGAGGAACTTCGGCACGTCCTGTCCAAGCGGCAACCGGACGGCAGCCTCAAGCCCGCCTCACGCTCGACCGTCTACGCCACCTTGAGAAAGCTCAAGAATGCGGGCCTGGTACTGGACGGGGGTGGGGAGACCTGCGTGTGGCTACCTCGGGACCTGTGGGAGCGCAAGCTGGGCCGAGGCGGGATGTGTCCGGTGCACCGCACCTGGGATTCCCGGCACATCGGTTGGGCCGAACCAGCCGCCTGAATCCGGTAACACCGTGACCGTCGTCCTATGGATGTGGACTGAATGGTCCGACGGACCTGGATTGGGCTACCCCTTTGACCTGCGGCGATATGCCGCCCTCTCTATATCTCTGTATCTCAACGGAGGAAGAAGGGGTTACGGGCTTCTAGGTATGCCAGCCCTTGCAGGGCTGGCTCTATCTGAACATGTGTATCCATCAAGGGGGCCAGACGGCCCCTATGACTACTACTGTACAAGGCAGCCCCCGGGGCTGCTCTATCGTCTCTTGCTACATCACGGGCAGCCCTCGGCTGCCATGGACTGATCCATCCATGTGGCCTCCGGAGAGGCCACCGAAGCAGATCACGGCTCCGCCGTGCGGCAGCAGAGGGTTGAGAGCCCATTCAACCTCCGTTGCATCCATCGGCGCCTACGGGCGCTGTGGAGACTTCTTGTGTTTTGTCGTTTTTGCTTCCGGCCTCCTGCGGGGCCGGAGGTATCTTCTTGATCTTTTGTCAGGCCCGTTCTCTGACACAACAGCCGGCGACGTGAGCGCCGGAGCCAGGAGCAACCATCGACCAAGACAACATCACCCAGCGTGCCCACCAAGGGCACGCCAACCATCCCGACCGGAGACATCCAGGACGCTCCAGCGGCCACACACTGTCACCGCCGCCCATGGTGCGGCTCACGTGCCAGTACCCGCCGTGCGGGCGGGAGTTCGACTTTCCGAAGGGCCGGGGCCGCTACCCGGCCTACTGCCGCGATGCTCACCGCGTCGAGTATCGGGCCGCCTACATGGCCAACCGTGGGCGGACCTACCAGCGGTGCGCCCACTGCCGAAAGGTCAACGAACTCGCCTGGGATGAGGAACGCTATTGCTCGGCGATGTGCTTCGGCATCGCCGCCCTGATGGCCGAGGGGCGCTCTGAGAGCGCCGCTAAGGCCCGTGTAGCGGAAGTGGCATCCCAATCACCGGAATTGTTCACGAAGCGTCCTCCGGCCCATTCAGGGCCATCCTGGGAAGAATTTGGCTTTCCCTGCCGGAGCTTGCATCTCCTGAACGCCTGGGAGTTCTCCGGCGGATACAACGTGATCAGTCAGGAGACGTATCTCGGCGGCCATCGGGGCCCGTGGGAGGGCCGTACTTGCGTTGAGATCCGCACGCCGGATCTGAACGACCACGAGTGGTTCTCAAGCCATCCGGAATGGTGGGACGTTCCGGCATCGGCACAGTAATTACGAGTGAGGGTGCGAGCCCTCAATCTCCTACCCGGAAGGAAACATCATGGCCTACACCGTCAGCACAGAAGCTGACCTCAAGAACTGGAATCTTGAGGACTTGGAGGCGTTCCTCAAGGCTGACGCCTTCAACGCTGAGTGTCAGCCGCGTTTCGAGCCGATCATCAACCCGGCACTTGGCCTAGAGTTGATTTACGCGCCTGTCGGCTACACCTGCGACGACCTGTAACCCCCTAATGAGAGGAGTAGCCCGTGGAGAACCCCACCATCGAGACCCCTGAAACGTTCACAGACGAGACAGCCGAATCCGCTCCGGAGGTTGATGAACTTGAGGCCTTTAAGGCCCGCAATGCGGAATTGGAGAAGACCCTTGCTGACATTCGGGCCATCGAGACTCGTAAGGCTGTCTCTGACGCCTTCATCCATGCCGCTCAAGAGCGCGGCATTGGCTTGAATGATGAGGCGCTTGAGGTCTTTGACTGGACGAAATTCGCCGATGGCGACTCGGTCAACATTGCGGATATCGCTGCCATTCTCGACTTGTTCCAAACTCGCCCCAAGTTTCCTCAGAATCTCGGCATTGGCCGCCAGGGCGGCAACGGCCCCTATCGGCCCTCGCCTGTCTCGCGGGACGCGCGCGACCGCCAGTAACCCCCTACGTTATATTTTTGTCTACGAGAGGACACCTCTTTGGCTATCAACCCGATGCCGAACTATGCCCACCAGGGCACCTATTCGTTCGTCCCCACCGAATGGAGCAACGAGCTCCTCACCCAGTTTGATCCCCTGCTTGTTTGGGCCTCACCTCTGGTGTGCAACCGCGACTACGCGGGAACCATTTCCAACCAGGGCGACCGTGTGGTCGTGAACGGCCTGATCCGGCCCAATGTCGGCAAGTACACCGACGTGGGCGGCATGACGATTGAGGACCTGAAGACTGTTGAACAGTACGTGGATATCACGGAGGCGGACTATGTCGCTTTCTATGTGCGTGACATTGAGCAAGTCCAGGTCGCCGGTGCGTTGAGCGCTCCGGCGACTCAGGAATCCGTTAAGGCCCTGGCCAATGTCACCGACGCCTTCGTCGGTGCAACGGTGGCAGCCTCAGCCACCGCTATGCCTCAGGTGGACGTCAGCGCTATTACCGGTAATGTCGCCAAGGGCGAAGCGCTGCTAGAAGCTGTTTTCGACATGATGGAAAAGCTCGACACGGCGAAGGTGCCGGGTGCGCGGTACGTGGTTGTTTCCCCGAAGGTTAAAAGGTACCTGCTGCGCGCCCCGGACATCGCCAACGCCGCCGCTCTGGGAGCTGGCGGAGCGACCGCCAACGGCCTGGTCGCCTCCCTAGCTGGGTTCACCGTTGTGTCCACCACGGCGATGCCCGCCGGGGTAGACCTGCTCGCAGGCCACAAGGCATTCACGACCTTCGCCAGCCAGTTCACCGACTTCCGCAGCCAGCCTGTGGAGAAGTACCGGCGTAGCCAGATCGACGCCCTCCACCTGTACGGCGCACGCGTGCTGTCCTTCCCTGAAGGCAAGCAGCCAACCAGTCCAGACGTTGCTGTGACGAACTCCGAAGGGCTGCTCAAGGCAGCCGTCAAGTGGACCGCCTAGAAACAAACTCGAACCCCAGATTCTCCACGGAGGGTCTGGGGCTCTTTTATTTATAGACAGGTTTCTCATCTTAGAGTAGGCGCTTTAGCGCAGGCCGAAGACCGTAGTGCATAATCTCGAATTTTCTCAGATTTGCGCACCAAGCGAGTGACCCCCACCGGCGGGGTCGCGTTTCTCGGACTTTAGGGGTGCCCCCACCCTCTGGGGGCGGGTGACGAAAGCAAGAAGCCTGCCAGGGACTTTCATCTTTTGTCTTGACACGAAAGTCGGAGCTGCTATAGCTTCCGGATCGCTCGGCTTCACCAAGAAAGCACGAAACGCAAGAAGTTGAGCCCAGACGTAGACCAGCCCTGAAGAGACCAGACGCCAATCTCAGACTCTTCAGGGCCAGCAGAGAGAGGCTACCAAGCCCATGTCTTCCAACGCTCCTGTCATCGCTCCTGAGGCGTTCCACGGACTGTTCGGTCGCATCGCCAACGCACTCGACTCCCACACGGAGGGAAGCAAGGTAGGCGTCATGCTGACCCTGATGAGCGCCTACAGCGCCTACGTCGGCTACGGACCCTCCGTAGAGACCGGGAAGGGCTCCACTCCTCTTGCCCTTTGGGGCGTGCTGGTGGGTCGGTCCGGCATCGGCGCGAAGGGCACTGCTACCGGCATCGCCCGCCGTGTGGTGAACGCGGCGTTCTCGACCTTCGCGGAAGAGTCGACGGTGGACGGACTTCCGGCCACGGGCCTTGGCCTGCTGACCGAGCTGGTGGACCGGGCAGAGGGCACCCTCGCCAACCCCCTGTGGTTCGTAGAAGAAGAAGGCGATGACCTTCTGTCCAACGCCCGTAAGAACGCCCAGCTAGGCGTCTACCTGCGCAAGTGCTTCGACGCCCAGACCATCGCGCGCAAGACGGCCGCGTTGGACCTGAAGGTCAGGCGTCCCCACTTCGGGCTCATCATGCACGTTCAGCCGAAGAACTGGGCGGCTGTGGCCGGAGGTAAGGACGCCACTGGCGGTACGTGGAACCGCGTATTCCCGGTCTGGGTTGAACAGTCCAAGATCCTGCCGTTGTTCGAATCCTCCGACACTGCGGAGGTCATCCGGCAGGCCGGACGGGCACTCAGGCAGGCGGGCGAGTACGCCCGTCAGGTGGACACAGTGGCGGTGCCCGAGCACGTGGCACGGATTTTCGAAGCCAAGCACCGACCCATCGTGCGGGCGATGATCGCCACTGAGGCGATGAGCCAGTACGCCGAAAGGGCGATGATCTACATGATCAGACTGGCCGGTCTTATGGCGTTGAGTGAGCGTCGGGACGAGATCAGCGAAGCTGACTTCGACGCCGCGTTGGCGCTGGTCACCTACTCGATTCAGACCATCGCCTACGTCCTGCCCGAAGCGGAAGCTTCGGAGGAGACCGCCCTTGCGGTCAAGGTCGAGAACTTCGTGAAGGAAGCCGGATACAAGGGTGTCCAGTCCACGGTGCTCTACCGCAAGTTCGGACTGAAGAAAGCCGACCTTGAGTTGATCATCCAGGACATGGACACGATTGAAGGGGCCAAGATGCCGTCCACGGGCGGCAGGCCCGCCCTGGTCTACCGATACGTTGAGCCGCTTGACGAAAGCGACCTTGACGAAAGCGGCACGGTCGAACTGCTGGGCGATGACCTTACACAAGAAGTCCCTGAGGTTGAGAAGTTCACCTCAGCCGACATGATCGCCACCACGTACAACCTGCTCCTTGGTGAGGAGTCTCAACCGGAGGTGGAGACCGACGCAGACGCCGACCTTCCCCAGGCAAGCGCTACAACCGCTACACCGGAGCGGCTCACGGTCAACCCCGATCTTCCCCAGGGCGTTGACGCCCTGCGAGCCTTCTTCAAGGCTCAGGAAGAGCCGGAGACGGCTCCTGAGCCTGAGCCCGTGGAAGAGGTTACGGAAGAGCCTGCGGTTTCGGAGGATGCCGTCAAGGCGTACCTGGCTAGCCCCGCTGGGGCGGAACTCCTTCAAGGCATCCTCGCCCAGATGCTCGCCACCCAGGTACCCGCCGTTTCGGCGGAGGCTCCCGCACCCAAGCCTGCCCGCAAGCCTCGCAGCCAGGCAACGCCTGAGGCACTGTTCCAGGCCCCCGAGATGGCGGCCTAGCAACACCACTACAGCCCCCGCCGCAAGGCGGGGGCTGTTCTGTTCTCGGGGGTACTTCGGTACTTCTGAAGCGTGTACACGGCCCAGGCCGGTACGGGTACGTGACCCTCGAACGGCTGAGTACGCTAAATCACCGACGTACCGGGCTCCCGGCCGGGTTGGTTGGCTAGAAGTCCGCCACCACCGCGAGCCACCAGCCGAACACCCCGGCCAGGACAAGGAAAGGGGCCAGCACGTACAGGTGCTTACGCAGCATCGGGGGTCTCCTTCCAGGGCTGTGACCAGGGCTAATGACCAGCGGGCAGGTTTGCCGGCCGCTACCGTTTGTCACGGGACTGAGGGCAGGGATGTTGCACGTGCCGGTTCGGGCAGCAGATCATCCCGACCGTGACGAAGCGTCCCCCCGGAAGCCAGCAGCCCCACTGCACATCGACCCCGCGCGGCAACAGGTCATACGCCTGGTCCTGGCGCAGACTCCGGGGGATCGGGTCGTGGAGGTGGGCAGCTTCGTAGACGGTGGGCATCCATTCGATGGCCTTGTCCACGTCGTCGAAGGTCTCCGCGATCCGCGATGCAGGTTTGGCCAGCCACTCGCCCGTGCGCATGGGCGGCAGGAGCGAACTGAAGAAGTCCGGCGACGTGGGTCGCCGCTCCGCCTCACGAGCCAGCTCCTGGCCGTTGCCGTTCCAGATGTAGCCGTGCCAGTGCAATAGATCCCCCGTACAGTCGAAGGCGTGGCCCCTGCCTGATTCAGCCGGGCAGGGGCCATCAAGGAGCGACGTGCTAGATGCTGGTCAATCCGGCCGCGCGAAGCTCGTCACCGGTGAAGCGGAGCGTCCCGGCATCCGGGTTCTTGGAGTCACGCAGGGCGAACGCGTCGTCCACGCCCGCAAGCGGGGCGATCTCCATGCAGGACTCGCCTTCGCCGTCTTCGTTGTTGTTGCCGCCGCACACACGGCGGAAGGCCAGCGGGCCGAGATCGTTCGCGTACAAGTCCACAGCCATGCTGAACAGACCTCCTAGCGATGTGATGGATGGATTTGATAGCCCCCGCCATTTGCAGGCGGGGGCCACCTTCACGGCTGGCCCGAACACGGTGGTGGGTGTTCCTAGGGCAGGTTGGACCGGCCGTGAGCTTCTAGCGCCAGCCGTCCCAGTACCAGGGACGCCAGCCGTTGCGCCAGTCGTCCACGATCGTCTTCAAGGCGATAGCGGCAACGATGTTGAGCGGCAGCAGCGCCAGGAGCGCGGCGATCTTGCGCGCCAGCTCGACCGTTGTGGTCATGACGCCTCCTTGGCCGCGCTGATGGCGGCCTCCTTGGTAGGGGAAATCTTCGACAAGAAGTCCTTCAGGAAGGCCGTCAGCAGTTGGTCAGCTCGGGCCTTGGCTTCCGCGCAGGTACGGAACTCCTCTGGGAGCGGCGTCTGGCCTTTCCGGTCCGGCAGTCTGGGGTACAGCGTGAAGTCCCGGCCGTGATCAACGAGCGAGAAGGCTTTGATCTCCCCGACCATCCCGTACTCGGTGTCACGGAAGTGAGGCTTCCAGTGGATCTCAAGCTTCACTCGTCCTCCTCCTGCTCGGCGATCAGCAGGTCCCACGGCTCGGTGTTCGGACGCTTCTCCAAGAACCCGTGGGCTTCGGCCAACTCCAGGTATCCGTCGTATCCGGCCGCGTCGTATCCGGCCGCGTCGCACCACTTGCTTTCCCTGACCCCACGCGCGATCAGTAGCGCCCGGTACTCCTCCCGCGTCCACGACGGAGGGGGCGGTGGCTCGGGGTTGGCCTCCGGCCCGAACGCCTCCAGCTCCTCGGGCGTGAGATCCTCCACGTAGACCGTGCGCCCGTCGCGGATGTCAGGGCCTGACTTGCAGGCCAACGGCGTCTTCTGGCGTCTGCATGATCTCTGTGCGGGGGCCATGCATCGACCGTAGGAGCGGAGGATTTCGAGCCTCAACGATCTTGCCCACATTGGCCCCCTATTGGGCCATCGAGCGTACGGCTCTTTGGATCAACTGGCGTGCGCCTACACCGAATGCCGCTATAGCGGAGAAAGCCGAGAAGCGCTCTGCGTAGAGAGCGACCTCCCATGGCTGGGTCAGTTTCAAGTGACCCGATACCAGTTCAATGCTGACCATCTCCCCGTCGAACATCGTGAAGCCTTCGACCGGCGCGGCATGAGGGGATGCCGCCCTGGCGGCATCGAGAGGGACAACCCCGAGCGAGACTGACGGAATGGCCATCGCGCGATCAAGAGCGATGAGCTGATCTTGTAGGACTTCCGGCGCAAAGAGCTGGAAGCGGAGGGCGGCCTCCTCGACAAGGAAGGCGAAGCGATGCCCCGCCTTGTGAAGCACGCTTTGCCTGCTTATGCGTTCACTCACGGCATCACCGATGTCATCAGTGTGGATCTTGTGTCGCTTGTGCACGGCGCGGAGAACTGCCTCTGCGTAGGCAGGCGTCTGTAGAAGGCCAGGAATCATTCTCGGCTGATAGACGCGGACAAGCGTGCTTCGCTCGAAGGCCGGTCGGATGGACTTCTGAGCGGCCCGAAGTCCGGCGCGATTGATTCTCTTGGAGTCTGTCCACATCCCGGCGGCGGCTCGCTGGCTCGCTAGCAGCTCAGCGGTCCGCTCCGGCGAGACACCGCACACGCGGCACCATGTGCGGATGTCATCCGCAGATGGCGGGCGAATGGCGTTCTCGATCTTGGAAATTTTAGAGACGCCGTGCCAGCCCGCAGCCTCCGCCAGTGCGGTGCCGCTCAACCCGGCCTCTAGGCGAATCTCACGAAGCTGAGCGGCAAGCACCTGGCGCGCATGCATTGCGCTGGAAGACGCTGACGAAGGCATGATCTTGTGGGCTAGATCTGGTACTTCTCGTGCGGCGTTGCCAGCTCCCAGACAGCCTCGAAAGCAGACTCGCACAAGCCGACCAGGGAGGCATCTTCGGTGAACTGATGTCCCTGAAGCTCTCCCTCACCGTCGAACAGTGAGAAGCGGACTAGGTGCCCATCGAAGACCCAGTACGGGTTTCCAGGCAGGGCAAGCCCAGATGCCAAGGGGCGGGGTAGCCATCGCAACTGTTCGCCCGCCGCGAGTTGGAAGGCGGGAGCGACAGCATGTTCCCAGCGCACGTAGTCGGATGCAGGTTCCGAGACGATGCGCGCTCGCCTGACGGAGACACCGCGAGTGACAGCGGCGGACACGAGGTCTACCCATGCTTTCGCCTTGCCCGCGTCGATGAACGGTTTTCCGGCCTTCCACGCTTGGAAGGAAGGGTTGGACGTCATGTGCTGGTCGTGCATCTCCAGATGCACGGCCGACGTCGTGCAGTCGGCCAGTAGCTCAGCGAACGTCGGCTTCTTCGAGTCTTGTCCGAGTATCTTCATCGGGCCGGGGGTGTGTGCCAGGGACGAAGCGGCGCTTGCCTCGTTCGTAGCTGCCACGAGCTGCCTCCATGATGATGTTCGCCATCGCGGCGGGAAGCCGGACTACCGACTCTGTGTCCTTGATTCGACTGTCGGAGTTGATCCAGGCGAGCAGGTCTGGATCAGTCACCGTATCGCCCTGGAAGTAGAAGTCGCCTGTGTCGGGATCGACGAACACGGCTGGACAGTCGTCTGTCTCGTTCGTGGGATCGACGCCTACGAAGTCGAGTCGTTTCATGAGCCCTACCTAGCGGATCGCCTGATGTTGCTCCTGTACCAGGTGAGCTTCAGCGGCAGGACCAGATGAGTCAAGGTTCGGGGCTTCGATGCAACCGATACGGGTCAGCACAACGTCAGCACGCGTGCTGACGACAGCCGGTATCAACCCGGAACAACAAGAAGCCCCAGGCTCACGATCCAGGCCGTGAGCTGGGGCTATGTCTCGTGTTTGACCAGGTCAGACCTGATCTGCTATGGAGCATGGTGGACGATACTGGGATTGAACCAGTGACCTCTTCCGTGTCAGGGAAGCGCTCTCCCGCTGAGCTAATCGTCCTTGGGGATGTATTCAGTTGTTCAAGAGCGGAAGACGGGATTCGAACCCGCGACCCTCACCTTGGCAAGGTGATGCTCTACCACTGAGCCACTTCCGCATGGCGCTTGACCTACTTTAGCGGATCCTCACGGGTCCCCCGTACAACCGAGGTGGAGACGGGATTTGAACCCGTGTAGACGGCTTTGCAGGCCGCTGCCTCGCCTCTCGGCCACTCCACCAGGAGATCGCACTCCGAGCGGAAGACGGGATTTGAACCCGCGACCCTCACCTTGGCAAGGTGATGCTCTACCACTGAGCCACTTCCGCGTGTGTCCGGGCGGTGAGCGCCGGTCACGGGAAAACCATATCGCTTCCGTGGAGTGCCTGTGCGCAACGGGCGGCGGCCGTGGGAAAATCAGTTGAACACCCGGACGTCCTGCGCCTTGACGAACATCACCCGGTGCCCGAGCTGGATCTGGTGGTAGCGCAGCCGTCCCTTGACGGTGTCGTGCCGGGCGGGGCGGATGGAGTCGGCCCGGTGGTAGGTGCCGGTGAGGGTCAGGCCCACCGAATAGGTCTCGCTTCGGCGGATGACGTAGTTCAGGGGGACGTGGCGCTGGAAACGGCTGCGTGAGCCGGTGTAGGCGGACTTTTCGGGGTACGCCCGGCCGTACACCCTGACCTTGTTCTTCACCGGCGTCGCCAGCGGGCCGGACGCCGGGATCGCCGTCGGCTCGGACGGCGGATTGTGGAACCAGGCCTTCTGTCCCAGGTACCAGATCGCGGTCCACTCGCCCTCGCGCCCGGCCACGGCGAAGCGCTGGCCGGTCGAGGCGCGGGCGCTGTGGTCGTAGACGCTGTAGGTGCTGTCCTTGCCGACGCGCTTGCCGATGTCGTCGACGAGCGGCGCGTCCTGGCGCGGCGCGGTGCGCAGCCACACCGACGCCGAGCCCTGTGACGGGCAGGCGCGGGCCGGGCGCTTGCCGAAGCAGCCCGTGTACCTCTCCTGATGCCGGTCGAAGTCGGGGCGGATGATGAGGGAGCCGCCGCCCTTGTCCGGCTTGAGCGGTGCGTCCATGAGGGCGAAGTAGCGGGCCCAGTCCCAGTAGGGGCCGGGGTCCTCGTGCATGCCGGGCACGGTGCCCGGGGTGGTGCCGGGCACGTTGTCGTGGCCGATGACGTGCGCGCGGTCGAGCGGGATCTTGTACACCGACGCCAGGTGCTTCACCAGCCGCGCCGACGAGCGGTACATGGCCTCGGTGTACCAGGTGCCGCCCCGCGCGAGATAACCCTCATGCTCAATGCCGATAGATCGCGAATTAATGTCCCAATTCCCCGCGTGCCATGCAATATCGCGATTACGCACGTGCTGGGCGACATGTCCGTCGCGGGAGCGGATGGTGTAGTGCCAGCTCACATAACGCGGGTTGCGGACCATCGACGGGACACCCGCGTAGGAGCCCTCGGTGTCGTGGATGACGATGTAGTCGATGCGCCGCGGCCGGTTCAGGCGGTCGTGGTTGCCGTAGTCCTTCTTCTTGCCGAACGCCTTGAACGCCGCGGGCATCCACTCGCAGTCCAGCGCCTCCGGGCACTCGGCGGGGTTGGCCGCCCTGCGCATCGGGCGCGCGGGCGGCACCGCCTCGGGCGCGGCGGCCAGCCGTACCTGGGAGCCGTCGTCGGTACGGCGCGCCGCACCCACCCTCATCAGCGCGAACACCTCGTCCGCGAACCCACGCGAGCCCGCGTACCGCACGACCGCGTCATACCAGTCGGCCGGATCCCGGCTCGGCCGCGCCTGGTAGGAGGCCAGCAGCGCCGCCCCGCCGCGGATGTTGGCGGCCGGATCGCGCCGCAGCCGCCCCGCGTCGATCCCGCTCAGCCGCGCCGCCTCCCGCAACGTGTCCTCGCTCGCCTCTTCCGGGCTTCCCGAGGGCGCGGCGGCGGCCACGCCGGGCGCGTGGTCGGGGCGCATGGGCCGGGCGTCGTCGCCGCGCGGGTCGCCGTCGTGGTGATGACCCTCCGATACGGCCGCGCCCCCGTCCACAAGGTGCATCGGCCCGTAGCCCCCGGACACGCTCGGTTGCCCGGCGTGGTCGTCCCACCGCGACTGCATGTAGGAGACCCCGAGCAGCACGCCGACGGGAACGCCGTACTCGCGGGCCGCGTCGGCGAAGTCGCCCTGCCGTCCTGGCTGGTGGGCGGGTGCGGTCAGGAGGCCGGTGGCGAGGGTGAGGGCGATCCAGTGCGGCATGACAACTCCCACGGAAAGGCTGCATACAACTACATAGAGTAATCATGCCCTGTGAGAAGAGTGTCACGCGGGGCGTGCGATGCGTATGTGGTCCGATTTGGGGACCTCGTGAGGCAAAGGTCCGGACTGAACTCGCCAATTCCTGCCCGATTTCGGGCAGGAAGTTGTTTGAACGTGGCCCAGATGCGTAATGTCCTCGACTGTGTCCACGGCACGGCATCCCTACGAAGAGCTCATCGCGCACCTGACCAGGACCAGCCCGCTGGCCCCCGGTGAGGCGGCCCGCGTGGTCGCCGACGTGCTGGCGTACTTCTCCGAGACGGTGGAAGAGTTCGTCCGGCGGCGGCACGGCGAGCTGAAGGCCCGCGGCCTCACCAACGACGAGATCTTCCCCAGGATCGCCGCCGAGCTGCCGGGACGCCGGGTCGCGGCACCGGAGCTGTCCCTGCGCCAGCTACGCCGCATCGTCTACGGATAAGAGAGGACGCCCGTATGTGCGGAATTGTGGCTTATGTCGGTCCGAAGGACGCCGCCCCCATCCTGCTGGAGGGACTGCAGCGCCTGGAGTACCGCGGGTACGACTCGGCCGGGGTCGTCGTCTCCAACAAGGGGCTGAAGGTCCGCAAGGTCAAGGGGCGGGTGGCCGACCTGGCGCGAGCCGTACCCACGCGCTTCAAGGGCACGCTCGGCATCGGTCACACGCGGTGGGCCACCCACGGCGTGCCCAGCGACCTCAACGCCCACCCGCACCTTTCCGCCGACGAGCGCGTCGCGGTCGTCCACAACGGCATCATCGAGAACGCCACCGAACTGCGCGCCAAGCTGGAGGCCGACGGCGTCGTCTTCGCCTCCGAGACCGACACCGAGGTCCTCGCCCACCTGATCGCCCGCACCGTCGAGGAGACCGCCAGCCTGGAGGAGGCGGTCAGGAAGGCGCTCAAGAGCGTCGTCGGCACGTACGGCATCGCCGTCGTCGACGCCGAGCGCCCCGGCGAGGTCGTCGTGGCGCGCAACGGCAGCCCGATCGTGCTCGGCATCGGCGAGAAGGAGATGTTCGCCGCCTCCGACGTGGCCGCGCTCGTCCGTTACACCCGCCAGGTCGTCCACCTGGAGGACGGCGAGCTGGCCGTGCTCAGGGCCGACGGCTTCCACACCTTCGCCAGCGGCGGCCTGGAGACGGCGAAGGAGCCGCTGACCGTCGACGTCGAGGCCGGGCACTACGACACCGGCGGCTTCGAGCACTACCTGCTCAAGGAGATCTCCGAGCAGCCCGAGACCGTCGCCCGCACGCTGCGCGGCCGGCTCGACGAGCGCTTCCACATCGCCCACCTGGGCGGGCTCAACATGGACGCCCGCGAGACCCGCTCCTTCCGCCGCGTGAAGATCATCGGCTGCGGCTCCGCCTACTACTCCGGCCAGATCGGCGCCCAGCTCATCGAGGAACTGGCCCGCATCCCCGCCGACGCCGAGCCCGCCTCGGAGTTCCGCTACCGCAATCCGGTCGTCGACCCCGACACCCTCTATGTCGCGATCAGCCAGTCGGGCGAGACCTACGACACGCTCGCCGCCGTCCAGGAGCTCAAGCGCAAGGGCGGGCGCGTCATCGGCATCGTCAACGCCGTCGGCAGCGCCATCGCCCGCGAGGTGGACGGCGGCATCTACCTGCACGCGGGGCCCGAGGTCTCGGTCGCCTCCACCAAGGCGTTCACCTCGACCGCGGTGGCCTTCGCGCTGCTGGCGCTGCACTTCGGCCGTGTCCACGACCTCTCGCCCGCCGACGGCCGCCGCATCGTGGACGGCCTGGCCAAGCTGCCCGACCAGATCGAGGAGATCCTCAAGCAGGGCGACCGGATCAGGGACCTCGCCCAGAAGTACGCCCACCGCCCGTCGATCATGTTCGTCGGCCGGGTCCGCGGCTACCCCGTGGCCAGGGAGGGCGCGCAGAAGCTCAAGGAGATCTCCTACATCCACGCCGAGGCCTACCCGGCCAGCGAGCTCAAGCACGGGCCGCTCGCGCTCATCGGCCCCGACATGCCGACGGTGGCGATCGTCCCCGACGACGAGCTGCTCGACAAGAACCTCACCACGCTCGGCGAGATCCGCGCCCGCGGCGGCAACGTCCTCATGATCGGCCACCGCGAGCCCGGCGCCAAGCTGGCCGACGACGCGATCGTCGTGCCGAAGAACGAGATCGAGCTCGACCCCATCCTGCTGACGATCCCGCTGCAGCTGCTGGCCTACCACGCCGCCGTCGCGCTGGAGCGCGACGTCGACAAGCCCCGCAACCTCGCCAAGAGCGTGACGGTGGAGTAGCCGCTACTTGCGCACCGGCAGGTGGAGCGGGCGGACCATGATGCTGCCCGCCGTCCACTCCACCTCCTCAGCCGGTACGGCCAGCCGCAACCCCGGCAGGCGCGCCGCCATCACGCCCAGGAACTCCTGCACCTCGGCCCTGGCCAGGTTGGCGCCCAGGCAGTAGTGGGCGCCCCTGCCGAAGGCGAGGTGCGACTGCCCGGCGGGCCGGTCGAAGTCCATGGTGGCGGGGGAGGGGAAGACGCGGGGATCGAAGTTGGCCCCGGCGAAGGAGGCGATGACCCCCTCACCCTTCCTGATCGGGCCGGAGGGCAGCTCGACGTCCTCGGTGGCCACGCGGATGAGCGGGCTGTCGCCCGGCTGCTCCACGCGGAACAGCTCCTCGGTCGCCCTCGGGATCACGCCGGGGTCGGCGACCAGGCGCTCGTAGCCGTCGCGGGGAGCCAGCAGCCGCAGCGCCGCCCTGGACAGGATCGAGCCGGTCGTCTCGTGCCCGGCCAGGAACAGCCCGAGCGTCATGCGGACGAGCTCGTCCTCGGTGAGCCGGTCGGCGCCGTCCCTGGCCTCGATCATGGAGGCGAGCAGGCCGTCGCCGGGGGCCTCGCGGTGCTCGGCGATCATCGTGGCGCAGTAGGCGTAGAACTCCGCGGCGGAGTGGGCCTTCTCCTCCTCGGTGAGCCCGGAGGAGGAGAGCATGGCGTCCGACCAGCGCCGCACGCGCTCGCTGTCGATGCCGGGCACGCCCATGACATCGCAGATCACCTGGACGGGCAGCGGGAAGGCGAACTCGGTCACGAAGTCGAACGCGGCGGGCAGCCGGTCGGCGAGGTCCGTGGCCAGCTCGCGCAGGCGGGGGCGCCAGCCGTTCACCTGGCGCGGGGTGAAGGTGCCCGACAGCAGCCGGCGCAGCCGGGTGTGGTCGGGCGGGTCCATGCCGATCAGGCCGCCGGGCGCCTCGGCGATCGTGAAGCCGCTGAACATGCGGGGCGCGCCGGGGTAGGACAGGTCGCGGCTGAAGCGCGGGTCGGTCAGCACCATGGCGGCGTCCTCGTAGCGGGTCGCCAGGTGGATGAGGTGGCCGCTCGGCGCTCTGACGAGACCGAGCGGGTCCTTCTCGCGGCGGACGGCGTACAGGTCCGATGGGGCACCCCGCGGACCGGACGGAAAGGGGAAATGCTCTAAATCGGCCATGAATCGGACGGTATCCAGTGAAGTAACGGCTGAGAAGACCTAAGATCACGATGTGGCCTTCGACCCGCAGACGCCGAACCTGGCGCGGATGTATGACTACATGCTCGGCGGAAAGAACAACTTCGTCGTCGACCGCGAGGCGATCGACCAACTGTCGAAGCACATCCCCGAGGCCATCCCCATAGCCAGGGCCAACCGCGCCTTCCTGCAGCGGGCGGTGCGCGCGCTGACCGAGACGGGCATCAGGCAGTTCCTGGATCTCGGCAGCGGCCTGCCCACCCAGGGCAACGTGCACGAGATCGCGCCCGAGGCCCGGGTCGTCTACGTCGACAACGACGCGGTCGTGGCCGCGCACGCGCGGGCGCTGCTGGAGGAGTCGGGGCGGGTCGTGTTCCTGCACTCCGACCTGCTGCGGCCCAGAGAGGTGCTGGCCAGCCCCGAGGTGACCGGGTTTCTCGACTTCAGCGAGCCGATCGCGGTGCTGCTGGTGTCGATCCTGCACTTCGTCCAGGAGGCCGACGATCCGGCGGGCATGGTCGCGGTGCTGCGCGCCGCCGTGCCGCCGGGCAGCTACCTCGTGCTCACCCACGCCGTTCCGACGCTCGGCGACGTGGAGGCGGAGGAGGAGGCCAAGAACATCTACCGAGGCTCCTCCGTCGGCGGGGCCGTGGGGCGGACCGAGGCGGAGATCCTGGAGTTCTTCGGCGACTTCGAGCTGGTCGAGCCGGGGCTGGTCGAGGTGACCGAGTGGCGTCCCGACACGCCCCGGCTGATCGGTGAGGACCGGCTGCCGCCGTACCTGAGGGCCGCCATGGGCAGGAAGCCGGGTCACGGGGTCAGCAGCCCCCAGTAGAGCGCCCAGGGCAGGAAGGCCGCGGCGCCGGTCAGCAGGACGGCCAGCCGTACCCGCTCGGAGCCGCGGGCCCGGCGGGCGGCGGGCACCGTGATCACCGCCGCGACCAGCGCGAGCACCGCGAGGGCCTGCAACGCCAGCCAGACGAGCGGCCGCCCGGCCACCAGCGGGCCGGGCGAGCCCAGCTTGGCGCCCGTCATGATGGAGTAGAACACGTAGGCCAGCGCGCCGAAGGCCGCGACGGGCGCGGCGAACGCGACCGTCCGCGCCGCCCGCGACGAGCTCACGGTACGGCCCCGCACCCGCCTGACCAGCGCCCAGACCGGGTAGCCCAGGAAGGCCACGAGGAACAGCAGCAGCGCCCCCATCTGCACCGCCGCCGACTCCCACCAGGCGGGCGCCGGGACCGCGACCGTCGTCGAGGCCTGGGCGGGCAGCTCGCCCACGCTCTCCGCGCTGGGCAGCTCGCCCGCGGCGACGCGCTTCACCCAGGTTCCGACGGCCTCGGCGTAGCCGGGGGCGAGCTCGGGGGAGCGGGTGACGCCGCGGTCGGGCGTGAGATGGGCGGCGTGGTCGGCGCCGGCGAAGTAGCGCAGCGTGTAGTGCTCGTGGGCCAGGCCCTCGGCCAGCAGGGCGGGGGTCTCCCGAGGCGGGGTGAGCAGGTCGTGGGCGCCCCAGATGCCGAGCACGGGCTGGGTGACCCTGGACAGTACGGCCTGCGCGTCGTGCCAGGGCATCGGGAACTGTCCCGCGCCGGCCAGCAGCCGGTAGGCGGCGGGCACGCCGCGGTCGGGCACCGGGCCGCGTACGCCGGCGTTGCGCAGCCCGGCGGCGACCGCCCAGGTCTGCTGGCGCAGCGGCTCCATCGCGTTGCCGCCGACCATCACCACGAACGCGACGTCCTTGGAGCGCGAGGCGGCCAGCGGGGCCACCCAGCCGCCCTCGCTCAGCCCCCAGATGCCCACGGCGTCCCGGTCGACGCCCTCGAACGCGCGCAGCGCCGCGTGCGCGCCGAGCGCGTCGCCGGCGAGCTGGCCGTAGTCGCGCCGGGTCATCGAGTAGCCCTCGGAGCGCTTGTCGTAGACCAGCACCGCCAGGCCCTGGCGGGCGAAGGACTCGGCCTCGGTCATGAGCTTGGTCCGCGGGGTGCCGCCGCCGGAGCCGTGGACGAGCACCAGGCCGGGCAGCGGCCCGCGGGCGCCGGAGGGGACCAGCACGCTCCCGTGGAGCTGGAGCCCGCCGCTGCCGCGGAAGGAGACCTCGGTGACGGTCAGGCCGTCGGCGGCGAGCGCGGGGGCGGCCGGGAGGAGCGCGCAGACGAGCGCGAACAACATGATCAACAACTTCTTCATGAGGCCGACGCTACTCTGCAGAGAGTTCTCGGCAAAGAGATGTCTGCAGAAATCATCCGGCAGGACTAAGCTCTCTCCTCATGAAGGATGAGCAAGAGGCGCCGCTGGTCATCGACGACCACGATCGCCTGAAGGCACTGGCCCATCCGATGCGCCGGCGCATGCTGTCGCACCTCAACGTGCACGGCCCCGCCACCTCCACCACGCTCGGCGAACTGCTCGGTGCCAAGACCGGCACCACCAGCTATCACCTGCGCCAACTGGAGAAGTACGGCTTCATCGAAGAGATCCCCGAGCGCTCGACCGGCCGCGAACGCTGGTGGCGCAAGGCCGAGACGCCGCGCGACATCCGCACCCCGAACTTCCGCGACGTCGCGCCGGAGAGCCGCGCGGTGCTGGAGGAGTTCTACCGCATCGGGATGGACGAGGACCGCGCGCTGATGGAGCGCTTCCCCGACGCCTACCGGCGCGATCCCGACTGGACCAAGGCCTCGCGGGGGTTCGGCCGGATGACCAAGGAGGATCTCGACGCCTTCCACGAGGAGTACATCGCGCTGCTGTTCAAGTACAGCCATCGCGCCTCGGACGCGCCCCCGGACTCCCGCCCGCTCTTCATCAGGATGTTCGCGCTGCCCGCCGATGATTCGTGAAGAGTGCCCCCCGATGTGTAACACCGTGTGATCTGCCAATAACCTCATGTAATGGGAGGTCTTTCGGCGGCACGGGGAGGGGCATCATGCGACGTCGGCGTTTCTTCGCACTCGGGCTCGGCCTGGCCGCCTGTGCCGCCGGTTGCGCGACCTCGGGCGGCGGCGCGAACGTCCTCGGCCCCTTCGGCGTCGTCCCCGGCGGCGAGCGATGGGCCTCGGTCGCCCAGGCGCTCTACCGCACCCTGCGCAGGACCGGCTACCCCGCCACCGGCGCCGGCGCGGCGACCAACGTCACCGTGACCGGCCTGCCCGCCCTGGCCGCCGCCGAGATGAACGACCAGCGTCCCATGCACGTGGCCACCACGCCGCTGGCCAGGCTCACCGGCAACGTCGAGGTGCTGGTCGTGCCGGCCAACTCGCGGCTGAAGGACTTCGACGCCTTCGCCGCCCACCTGCTGGCCCAGCCGGAGCGCACCTACCTGGCCGGCGGGCCGCTGGGCGAGCCCGACCACCTGCTGTTCGGGCTGATCGCGCAGGGGCTCGGCGTGGACGTCAGGAAGATCGACTACACCGGCTACCCGGGCGCCCAGGAGGTGGCGGCGGCCATGCAGGGCGGCAAGGTCGCCGCGGCCACCGGGCGGCTGCGCGACTGGCGGGCCAGGCTCGAGTCCGGCAGGATCCGGCCGCTGGCCGTCTCCTCCGCCGCCCGGGTTCCCGGCGTCGAGGCGCCCACCCTCCTGGAGTGCGGGGTGCGGGTCGACTTCGCCGACTGGTGCGCGGTGGTCGGGCCCGCCGCCATGGACGGTGAACGGCGGGGCGCCGCCGTCCGCATGATGGAGGACGCGACCCGGTCGGCCCCCTGGCACGAGGCCTGCCGCGACGGCGGCTGGGAGGCCATCCCGCTCGCCGGCGACGACTTCGCCACCTGGCTGGCCACCGAGTCCGCCCGCACCCGGAAAGTACTCCGCGAACTGGGCATGCTCGACACGCCGAGCACAACATACCGGGGATAGTTGCGGGATCGGCCACTAGATGTAGGATCCTGCACTGTCGCTGGTTCGCCTCCCAGGAGGCGGAGCAAAAGGGAACCTGGTGCGATTCCAGGGCTGCCCCGCAGCGGTAAGCGGGAACGACCGCCGTCATGAGCACTGGACCTCCGGGTCCGGGAAGCGACGGCCAGTAGGACTCACGCGTTGAGACGCCCGCGAGCCCGAAGACCTGCCAGCGGTTGTCCGTCCATTGGGCCTCGAGGGAGGGCCCGGGGGCTGCGCGGCCGGGGGATCTCCGTACTTTGCCGCGTGCGCTCTCGCGTGCCCTCTCGCAGGGGGATAGCTCGCTCGCGAGGAGTGTTGCACGTGACGCAGATCGTTGAGATGGATCGGCGGCTGGCCATCGAGGAGGCGGCGGCGCGCGTGATCGCCGACCCGGCCAACTCCCGGATCGCCGCGCGGCTGCTGGCCGAGGAGATCGCCGAGGAGGCGGCGGGCCAAGGGGTCCGCTCGTTCGCCGACTCGATCGCCGCCACGCACGCGGCCGGTCTCATCCAGGACGCCCTCGCCGACTTTGTCCAGAAAAATCGTGAAAAGCTGGATGATCTCATCGACGCCGAGGCCGACGAGCGCTTCGAGTACTTCGGCCTGCGCACGGTCTACGACCGCTACCTGCTGCGCCACCCCGAGACCCGCAAGGTGCTGGAGCGCCCGCAGCACTTCATGCTCCGCGTCGCCTGCGGCCTGTCCGAGACGGCCGAGGAGGCCGCCGAGCTCTACGCGCTGATGTCCACCTTGTCCTACCTGCCCTCCTCGCCCACGTTGTTCAACTCGGGCGCGCGCCGCCCGCAGCTCTCCTCCTGCTTCCTGCTGGACTCGCCGCGTGACGAGCTCGAGTCGATCTACGACCGCTACGGCCAGGTGGCCCGCCTGTCCAAGTACGCCGGCGGCATCGGCATCTCCTGGACCCGGGTCCGCTCGCGCGGATCGCTCATCAAGGGCACCAACGGGCACTCCAACGGCATCGTGCCGTGGCTGCGCACGCTGGACTCCTCCGTGGCCGCCGTCAACCAGGGCGGCCGGCGCAAGGGCGCGGCCTGCGTCTACCTGGAGACCTGGCACGCCGACATCGAGGAGTTCCTGGAGCTTCGCGACAACACCGGCGAGGACGCCCGCCGTACCCACAACCTGAACCTGGCCAACTGGGTGCCGGACGAGTTCATGCGCCGCGTGGAGTCCGACGGCGTGTGGTCGCTGTTCGACCCGAAGACCGTCCCGCATCTCACCGACCTGTACGGCGACGCCTTCGACACCGCCTACCGCGCCGCCGAGGCGCAGGGCCTGTACACGCGCCGGCTCCCCGCCCGCACCCTCTACGGCCGGATGATGCGCACGCTGGCCCAGACCGGAAACGGCTGGATGACCTTCAAGGACGCCGCCAACCGCGTCTCCAACCAGACGGCCAGGCCGGAGAACGTCATCCACCTGTCGAACCTGTGCACCGAGATCCTGGAGGTGACCAGCGACGGGGAGACCGCGGTCTGCAACCTCGGCTCGGTCAACCTGGCCGCCCACCTCACCCCCGCCGGGCTGGACTGGGAGCGGCTGGCCGGCACCGTGCGCACCGCCGTACGCTTCCTCGATCGCACCATCGACCTGGGCTTCTACCCGACTCCCGAGGCCGAGAGGGCGAACCTGCGCTGGCGGCCGATCGGGCTCGGCGTCATGGGGCTGGCCGACGTGTTCTTCGCGCTGCGGCTGCCGTTCGACTCGCCCGAGGCGCTGGCGCTGTCGACCCGGATCGCCGAGGAGATCGCCCTCGCCGCCTACGCCACCTCCGCCGACCTGGCCGCCGAGCGCGGGCGGCACCCGTCCTACGACGACACCCGCGCCGCCCAGGGCGTGCTGCACCCCGACCACTACGGCGTCGGCTCCTCCGCGCGGTGGGACGCGCTGCGCGCCAGGATCGCCGAGACCGGGCTGCGGAACTCGCTCATGATCGCCATCGCGCCGACGGCGACGATCGCCTCGATCGCCGGGTGCTACGAGTGCATCGAGCCGCAGGTGTCCAACGTGTTCAAGCGTGAGACGCTGTCGGGCGAGTTCTTGCAGGTCAACCGCTACCTGGTGCGTGACCTTCAGGAGCGCGGGCTGTGGACGCAGGACATGCGCGACGCCATCAAGCGGGCTGACGGCTCCGTCCAGGACATCCCCGGCATTCCCGACGAGCTGAAGGTGCTCTACCGGACCGCCTGGGAGCTGCCGCAGAAGGCGCTGGTCGACCTGGCGGCGGCGCGCACGCCGTACATCGACCAGTCGCAGTCGCTGAACCTGTTCATGGCCACGCCGACCATCGGCAAGCTCTCCTCGATGTACGCCTACGCCTGGAAGCAGGGCATCAAGACCACCTACTACCTGCGCTCGCGTCCGGCCACCCGGATCGCGCAGACCACCGTCCAGAACACCCCCGTCCAGGAAGCCGTCGCGTGCTCCCTGGAGAACCCCGAGTACTGCGAGGCGTGCCAGTGACTGAGCGAAGCGAAGGAACCATTAGACACAGCATGAAAAGCATTGCTGGACCGACGAAGGAGGGCCAGTAATGTTGCTTGATCCCGGAATGGACCTGACGCTCCGACCGATGCGCTACCCCGAGTTCTACGAGCGCTACCGGGCGGCCATCCGCAACACGTGGACGGTCGAGGAGGTGGACCTGCACTCCGACCTGGCCGACCTGGCCAAGATGTCGCCGCAGGAACGCCACCTGATCAACCGCCTGGTCGCGTTCTTCGCCACCGGCGACTCCATCGTGGCCAACAACCTGGTCCTCAACCTGTACCAGCACGTCAACGCCCCCGAGGCGCGCCTCTACCTGTCGAGGCAGCTCTTCGAGGAGGCGGTGCACGTGCAGTTCTACCTGACGCTGCTCGACACCTATCTGCCCGACCAGGACGAGCGGGTCAAGGCGTTCGCCGCGGTGGACAACATCCCCTCCATCCGCGACAAGGCCGAGTTCTGCTTCCGCTGGATCGACTCGCTGTCGGACCTGCAGCGGCTGGAGACGCGCGAGGACCGGCGGACCTTCCTGCTCAACCTCATCTGCTTCGCCGCCTGCATCGAGGGATTGTTCTTCTACGGCGCCTTCGCCTACGTGTACTGGTTCCGCTCCCGCGGCCTGCTCGGCGGCCTGGCCACCGGCACCAACTGGGTCTTCCGCGACGAGTCGATGCACATGGAGTTCGCCTTCAGCGTCGTGGACACCGTACGCGCCGAGGAGCCGGACCTGTTCGACGACAAGCTGGGCGAGCAGGTCACCCGGATGATCGAGGAGGCGGTCGCGGCGGAACTGGCCTTCGCCCGCGACCTGTGCGGCGACGGCGTCGGCGGCATGAACGTCGAGCACATGCGCGAGTACCTGGAGTACGTGGCCGACCAGCGCCTGACCAGGCTCGGCCTGAACAAGAGGTACGGCACCGCCAACCCCTTCGCGTTCATGGAGCTTCAGGACGTCCAGGAACTGGCCAACTTCTTCGAGCGCAGGGTGTCGGCCTACCAGGTCGCGGTCGAGGGCAACGTGTCCTTCGACGAGTCCTTCTGAGATCTCCGGCACCATAGGGGGGAGTGTGATTTTTCGCGACAGGTGAGGAGTGACTGTGTCGACCTGGGCGATCCTGGCCCTCTCGGTGGCAGGGGCGGTCATCGTCGTGGAGGTGGCCCGCCGGCTGCTGTCACGGGCGGGCGCCAAGTGGAGCCTGGCCAGACATCTGGTCGAGCACTGCACGTGGGCGGGCTTCGCCACGGCCGTGGTCATCGCGGCGAACGTGGCCTTCGTCCCGGCCATGTTCGGCGCGACGCCCAGGGAGCAGACGATGGGCGAGGGCGTCGACCGGGTGCTCGGGCTGATCACGATCGCCTGCGTCACCTGGCTGATCGTCGGCGCCGCCTACGCCGTCACGGACGTCATCCTCGACCGCCTGGTGCTGGTCGAGGGCGAGCACAACCGCCGCGCCCGGCGGATCATGACGCAGATCGCGCTGGTCCGCCGGGTCGCCACCGCCGTCATCGTGGTGGTCGCGCTCGGCGCGATGCTCTTCTCCTTCCCGCAGGTACGCGCGCTCGGCGCCGGTCTGCTCGCCTCGGCGGGCATCGCCGGCGCCATCGTCGGCATCGCCGCCCAGTCCACGATCGGCAACATGCTGGCCGGGCTCCAACTGGCCTTCAGCGACGCGCTGCGCCTGGACGACGTGGTCGTGGTCAACAACGAGTGGGGCCGCATCGAGGAGCTCACGCTCACCTACGTCGTCCTGCGGCTGTGGGACGAGCGGCGGCTGGTGCTGCCGGTGTCGTACTTCACCCAGAACCCCTTCGAGAACTGGACCCGGCACGGCAGCCGCGTGCTGGCGGTGGTGTACCTGCGGGTGGACTGGGCGGTGCCGGTCGACGCCCTGCGCGAGGAGCTCTACCGCTTCATCCAGGAGAACCCGCTCTGGGACCAGAAGGACTGGACGCTCCAGGTCACCGACGTGCTGCCCAACGGGCTGGTGGAGCTGCGCGCGCTGATGAGCGCCGCCGACTCGGCCTCGGCGTGGGACCTCAAGTGCGACGTGCGCGAGCACCTGGTCGAGTACGTCCGCGCGAACCATCCCGAGTCGCTGCCGCGCTTCCGCGTGGACCTGCCGACGGGCGGCAGGGAGACCTCCTGGTCAACCGGGACCTGAGCGCTGTTTCCCGGCTCGGGCCAGACCCCAGACGGTCGCCGCGACGAGCGCCACCGCGCCCGCCCCGACCAGCGCCAGATCCGGCACGCCCGCCGCCCAGGCGCCGATCCGGTCCTCCAGGTCCTCGGGCACCGCTCCGGCGAGGGCGGCCGTGCCGTCGGTCACCAGGAACACCACGCCGAGCGTGACGAAGACCAGCCCGGACAGCGTGGAGGTGGTGTGCAGGCGCACCGGGCCGAGCCGCAGCCCGCCGATCCGGACGGGGCCCAGCTCGACGCCGCGTCCCCGCAGCCACCGGCGCCGCCCCAGGTCGTAGCGCTCCCACAGCAGCGCGAGCAGCAGCAGCGGCGCGGCCATCCCCGCCGCGTACACGGCCAGCAGCACCGCGCCCCGCACCGCGTCACCCGAGGCCGCGGCCACGGTGAGCACCGCGCCCAGGATCGGGCCCGCGCAGAACCCGGCCAGCCCGGAGACCGCGCCAAGCCCCAGCACCGTCCAGGCCGAGTCGCCGCGCAGCCGGGCGCGCAGCCGCTCCACCGGCCCGAGCGTCCAGCCCTGCCCGGCGATCTGCAGCACGCCGAACGCCACCAGCGCCCACCCGGCCACCGTGACCAGCAGCTCGCGATGACCGTAGAACACCCGGCTGACCAGGGCGGAACCCATGCCCAGCGGCACCAGCACCGCGCACAGCCCGGCGTAGAACAACGCCGTCCTGCCCGCCAGAGCCCGGCCGCTCGGGAAGGCGTAGGCGAAGAACGCCGGAAGGAGCATCGCGCCGCACGGGCTGACCAGCGAGAACAGGCCGCCGAGGAACGCGGCGGCGTAGCCGATCTCGGTCAACTCGCCCGCCTGGCCTTCTCGATCGCCTTCTCGAAGGCGGCCACCGGCTGGGCGCCGAACAGCAGCTCGCCGTTGATGAGGAAGGCGGGGGTGCCGGGCAGGCCGAGCTGGAGCGCGAACTCCAGGTCGGCCTGTACGGCCTGCCGTACCGACGGGTCCTTGCGGTCGCGCTCGAAGCGCGCGACGTCGAGCCCGGCGCGCCCGGCGGCCTCGCGCAGCCCGGCGTCGCTCAGCGCCACCTCGCCCGAGTAGAGCACGTCGTGGAACGGCCAGAAGCGGCCCTGGCGGGCGGCGGCCCGGCCGGCGTGCGCGGCACGGGTGGAGTCGCGGCCCCGGATGGGGTAGTCGCGCCAGAATACGCGGGCGAGGCCGGTGTCCACGTACTTGGTCTTGAGCTGCGGGGCGATCTCCTGGGTGTAGCGGCGGCAGCTCGGGCACTTGAAGTCGCCGAACTCCTCGATCGCCACGAGCGCGCCCGGCCGTCCCAGCGACAGGCCCGCCTCGACGGCCGGCGCGGTCGGGCCGACCCAGGTGGGCACGCCGCTGGGAGTCGAGCTGGTGGTAGAGCTGGGCGAGGGCGCGGGCGTGGTGGGCTCCGCGGGGTTCGCGCCCGTCTCCGGGTCGCGGCGCAGAGCGGCCACTCCCAGAACGGTCAGCGCCGCCGCCCCCGCGAGCGCGCCTGCCAGCACCCGCCGCCGTGATCGCTCCCGGGGCAGGTCATCAGTCATCCCCTCCATCTTGACATCCGGCGGGCGCGCCGGTGACGGGACCTCGACGGCAACAGGGGTTGCCAGATCCGGGACAATGATTCCATGGAACACGTCATCGACCAGGTGGGGCCCCGGCTGAAGCGGCTGCGGACCGGGCGCGGGGTCACGCTCGCCGCGCTGGCCGAGGCCACGGGGATCTCCAAGAGCACGCTGTCGCGGCTGGAGTCCGGCCAGCGCCGGCCCAGCCTGGAGCTGCTGCTGCCGATCGCCCAGGCTCACCAGGTCCCGCTGGACGAGCTCGTCGGCGCGCCCGAGGTGGGCGACCCCCGGGTCAGGGTGGTGGCGCGCAACGTCAACGGGCGCACCGTGCTGCCGCTGACCCGCCAGCCAGGCGGGCTGCAGGCGTACAAGATGGTGATCCCGGCCGACCAGTGCGTGCCGGAACCGCGTACGCACGAGGGCTACGAGTGGATGTACGTGCTGTCGGGACGGCTGCGCCTCGTGCTGGCCGACCACGACCTCGTGCTCGGCTCGGGGGAGGCGGCCGAGTTCGACACCCGGCTGCCGCACTGGTTCGGCAGCGCGGGCGACGGGCCGGTGGAGATCCTCAGCCTGTTCGGCCGCCAGGGGGAGCGCATGCACGTACGCGCCAAGCCCGCAGAGGTCACACCTGAACGATCCGCACCCCGGACTCCGCGAAGCGGGCGGTGAGGTCGGCGGGCGCGGTGGAGTCGGTCACCAGGACGTCGATCTGCGAGAGCGGGCAGATGCGGGCGAAGGCCCGCTTGCCCAGCTTCGACCCGTCCGCGACGATGATCACCTGGCGGGCCTTGGCGGCCATGAGCTGGTTGATCGCGGCCTCGCCCTCGTTGTGCGCGCTGGCGCCGTGGTCCACGTCGAGGGCGTCGACGCCGAGCACCGCCACGTCCAGCGCGACGCGTTCCAGCATGCCGGTGGCCACCGGCCCCACCAGCTCGTAGGACTGGGCGCGGGCCGAGCCGCCGGTCGTGACCACGTGCAGATGGGGGCGTACGACGAGTTCGTGGGCGATGTTCAGCGCGTTGGTCACCACGGTCAGCGCCGGACCGCGCTGGTCGCCGCCCAGGTCGCGGGTGGCCAGGGCGCGGGCCACCTCGGTCGTCGTGGTGCCGCCGTTGAGCCCGACGGTCGAGCCTTCGGGCACCAGGGCGGCCGCGGCCGCGCCGATGCGCTGCTTCTCCGGCGCGTGCTGGGCGACCTTGTAGCGCAGCGGCAGGTCGTAGGAGACGCTGTGCGCGATCGCGCCGCCGCGGGTCCTGGTGAGGAGCTGCTGCGCGGCCAGCTCGTCGAAGTCGCGCCTGATCGTCGCGGTGGAGACGTCCAGCTTCGCGGCGGTCTCGACCACGTCGAGCTGCCCGGACTCGGCGACCATCTCCAGCAGGACGTTCCAGCGCTCGTACCGGTTCACCCGGCCAATCATGCAGTTAATGCGCGATATGTGCAAAGATATGCCGAAATGCTGAGCATCTCCTCTGTCCGGCTTCCGGTCTCGCCGCTCGGTCCGGAGAATCCGCTGCCGCCACTCCACACGCTGCCCGACCCGCGCGGCGGCCTCGAGACGACCGCGGCCGACGCCGAGATGGCCGCTCAGCTCGCCTACGGACATGCCGGGTCGCTGCTGCCGTACACCTTCCAGGACGGCTACGGGCGCGAGCGGGCCGAGCGGGAGCTGAAGACCGCGGTGCTCGACAACGGCGTGCTGCGCGCGGAGTTCCTGCTGGAGTACGGCGGGCGGCTGCGCTCCCTGATCCACCAGCCGACCGGCCGCGAGCTGCTGCACCGGCCGCCGCACCTGCAACTGGCCAACCTCGGCCTGCGCAACGCCTGGTTCGCCGGGGGAGTGGAGTGGAACCTCGGCACGTTCGGCCACACCGCGCTGGCCTGCGCGCCCCTGCACGCGGCCCGCGTGACCAGGCCCGACGGCGTGCCGGTGCTGCGCATGTACGAGTGGGAGCGGCTGCGGCGCCTGGTCTACCAGATCGACGCGTGCCTGCCGCCCGGCTCGCCGGTGCTCTTCGTGCACGTGCGCGTGCACAACCCGTTCCCCGTGGACGCGCCGGTCTACTGGTGGTCGAACGCCGCCGTCCCGCAGACCCCCGGCACACGCGTGCTCGCCCCGGCCGGCCAGGCGTACCACTTCTCCTACGACGGCCGGCTGCGCCGCGTGCCGGTGCCCGCCTGGCAGGGCTCCGACCAGTCCTACCCCGGCCGCAACGAGCAGGCCGCCGACTTCTTCTACGAGCTGCCCGACGGCGAGCGGCGCTGGATCGCCGCCGTCGACGAGTCCGGCGCGGGGCTCGCGCAGGTCTCCACCGACCTGCTGCGCGGGCGCAAGCACTTCCGCTGGGGCGTCAGCCCCGCCGGGCGCAACTGGCAGGACTGGCTGTCCGGCCCCGACCGCCCCTACCTGGAGATCCAGGCGGGCCTGGCGCGCACGCAGCTCGAACACGTCCGCCTCGGGCCCCGCTCGGCCTTCTCCTGGACGGAGGCCTACGGGCCGGCCCAGGTCGAGGACGCGCACGGGGAGTGGGCGGGCGCCGCCGTCCGCGCGGGCGAGGCGGTCGAGCGGCTGATCCCCCGCGACCGGCTGGCGGCCGAGCACGACCAGGCGGTACGGCTGGCGGCAGCCGTACCGGAGGAGACGCTGCACGTCGGCAGCGGATGGGGCGCGCTCGAACGCCGGGCACTCGCCAAGCGGCGCAGCAGGGCGCTGAACCTGCCCGCGACGCCGTTCGCCGACGCCACGATCGGCCGCGACCAGCAGTCGTGGCTCTCGCTCGTGCGCAAGGGGTCCATCCCGACCCCGGCGCCCGCGCTGCCGCCCTCCTCCTACACCGTCGGGCCCGAGTGGCGCTCGCTGCTGGAGGCGGCGGAGCCGACCTGGTTCACCCGCTTCCACCTGGGCGTGAACCTCTACCACGACGGCGACCACGACGGCGCGCGCCGGGCGTGGGAGGAGTCGCTGGCGTGCGCGTCCAACGCGTGGGCGCTGCGCAACCTGGCCGTGCTGGAGCCGGAGCCGGGCGCGGCGGCCGCGCTCTACCTGAAGGCGCACGCGCTCTCGCCCCGGCTGCGCCCGCTGACCATCGAGACGCTCTCCGCGCTGCTGGCCGCCGGCCGGTACGCCGACGCGCTAGCGCTGATCGACAGGCTGGGCCCGGCCGACCGCTGGCACGGGCGCATCCGGCTGCTGGAGTGCCGGGCGGCGCTGGACGGCGGCGACCGGGCGCGGGCCCGGCGCATCCTCGACACCGGCCTGGTCGTCGACGACCTGCGCGAAGGCGAGGACTCGCTAGACGCGCTGTGGTGGGACTACCACGGGCAGCCGCACACGCACGCCTCGCGCCTGCCGTGCCGCTACGACTACAGCGTCAAGCAGTACTGATCGCCGCTCCCCGCTGAAGGGCTTGCAGCACCCTCAGTGCATCTTTTCTCGCACTCCATGCACGAGTGTGCATCTTTGTGCGCAAAAATCGTCGCTTAGTGCATGATGTGATCAAAGCGTTGCATGCACTGCCTTGTTTGGGCTTTTGAGCCGGTTCTAGGGTGCCGCCACAGGTAATCGCGAAAGGTGAACCGATATGCGCGCACCCAAGGTCCTGGCGGCCGGTGTCGTGGCCGCCCTGGCGCTCACCGCCTGCGGCGGCGGCGACCAGGGCTCCACGGAGGAGAAGGGCGGCCAGTTCACCTACTGGTCGATGTGGAAGGAGAACGAGCCGCAGGCCAAGGTCATCAAGGCCGCGATCGACCGGTTCCAGGCGGAGACCGGCACCAAGGTCACGGTCGAGTGGCAGGGCCGCGACATCCGCACCAAGATCGGCCCGGCCATCGCCGCGAACAAGGCGCCCGACCTGGTCGAGAACGGCTTCGACGTGATCAGCTCGCTGCTCGCCTCGACCGGCCAGGCCAGGGACCTCACCCCCGTCTACGACAGCGAGGTGCCCGGCGAGGGCAAGAAGGTCTCCGACGTCATCCCCGCCAAGTACCTGGACGCGATGCCGAAGGACCCCGAGGGCGTCACCCGCTGGATCGTCCCCTACGTGCTCAACTCGGCGATGTTCTACTACAACAAGGCCGACGCCGACCTGGCCCAGCCCCCCGCCACCTGGGACGACTTCGTCAAGCTCTGCGAGACGCTGAAGAAGAAGGACAAGGCGTGCGTCGCCTCCGACGGCGACAACACCTGGACCAACTTCCTGTTCATGGACTACCTGCTGGTCCGCGACAACGGACCCGGCACCATGGGCAAGATCGTCAACGACCGGTCCGGCGCCGCCTGGGACCAGCCGGGCGTGCTGGAGACGGCCAGGCGGATCGAGGCGTTCGTCAAGGCCGGCCACATCCTCAAGGGCTACGACGCCAGCAAGTACCCCGCCCAGCAGACCAACTGGGCCACCGGCAAGGCCGCCTTCCACCTCGACGGCACCTGGGTGCCGAGCGAGGCGCAGAAGAACCTGGCCGAGGGTTTCAAGGTCGGCGAGTTCGCCGTGCCCGCCACTGTGTCCACCCCTGCCGGGGGTGGCAACACCGAACTCGACATCATCCCGCTCGGCTTCGCCATCCCCAAGCGGGCCAAGAACCCCGAGCCCGCCCAGAAGTTCATCGCCTACTTCCTGAAGAAGGACAACATCTCCGGCATCTCGACCGAGGCGAAGAACATCACCCCGCGCGCCGACGTGCCCGCACCCGAGGAACTGCTCGACGCGCAGAAGCTCCTCAACGACAGCCCGAGCCGCCTGCCCATCGACGGCGTCTCCGGCGACTACCTCGACAAGGCGCTCTTCCCCGCCTTCAGCGAGCTGTGGCTGGGCAAGGCCACGGCCGAGCAGTTCATCGCCAAGGCCAAGGAAGGCCACGTCGCCTACTGGAAGGCCAACGGCTAGTGGCGGCCACCACGACGGCCGCACCCCCGCGGGCCCGCGCGGCCCGCGGGGGCCCGCTGGAACGGCAGGCCGGCCGCCTGTTCTGGCCGTTCGTCGGCCCGGCGCTGGCCTTCTACGCCCTGCTGTTCCTGGCCCCGATCGCCTACGCCGCCTGGACGAGCCTGTACAAGTGGGACGGCATGGGCGCCATGCGGTGGCGGGGCCTCGGCAACTACCAGACGCTGCTGGACGACCAGGCCTTCCACCACTCGGTGCTCAACACCGTGAAGATCCTCGTCGTGGGCGGCGTCGCCACGTTCGCGATCAGCTTCCTGCTCACGCTGGCCCTGCGCGAGATGGCGGGCAAGATGTTCGCCCGCTCGGTGCTCTTCTTCCCCTGCCTGGTCAACGCGCTGGTCTTCGGGATCGCTGCCGGGTTCCTGTTCGGCCCGTCCGGGCCGGTCAACAAGATGCTCAACCTGCTGGGCATCGACGCGGTGCCCAAGTGGCTGTCGATCGACAACCTGCCCGCGATGATCATCGCGACCATCGTGTGGACCGCCACCGGCTACTACACCACGATCATCATGGCCGCCGTCGACCAGATCCCCACCTACCTCTACGAGGCGGCCGAGCTCGAAGGCGCCAACGCCTGGCAGCGCTTCCGCAACATCACGCTGCCGCTGTCGTGGGAGGTCGTCAGCGTCTGCGCGGTGCTGTGGACGGTCAGCTCGGTGAAGGTCTTCGAGATCGTGCTGCTGTTCGGCGGCGGCGCCACCGTCAGCAGCGCGCCCATCCAGACCTGGACCACCGCCATGTACGTCTACTACTCCGCCTTCCCGCAGAGCTCGGTGCCCAAGCTGGGCCTGGCCGCCGCGGCGGCGATCGTCAGCCTCGCCATGGTCGGCCTGTTCGTGCTCATCCTGCGGCGGATGATGCGCAGGGAGCGGGTGGCGCTGTGAGGCGCGTCGGACACGCGGTCGTCTGGCTTCTGGTCGCCGCCGACCTCGCGCTGCTGGCCTGGATCTTCGTCACCTCGCTGCGCGACACCCGGTCGATCTTCGAGGAGCCGTTCGGGCTGCCGATCCCGCCACAGGCGGGCAACTGGGCCAAGGCCTGGGCCGAGGGCGGCTTCAGCACCGCGGCGATCAACAGCGTCGCGGTCGCCGCCGTCTCCTCGCTGGTCGCCGTCGCGCTGGCCGCGCCCGCCGCGTACGCGCTCGCGCGCCGCCGTACCCGGACCTCGAACGCGCTGACCATGACCTTCGCGCTCGGCCTCGGCGTGCCAGGACAGGTGCTGCTGGTGCCGTTGTTCGTCGGGCTGGCCGCGGTCGAGCTGACCGACAGCTTCCTCGGGCTGACCGTCGTCTACATCGGCCTGGCCATGCCGTTCACCGTCTATCTGCTGACCGGCTTCTTCGCCGGGGTGCCCGAGGTGCTGGAGGAGGCGGCGGCCATCGACGGCGCCTCCGGGCTGCGTGCCTTCGTCAGGGTCGTGCTGCCGGTGGCGCGGGGCGGGCTGATCACGGCGTTCCTGCTGCAGTTCATCGGGGCGTGGAACGAGACCCTGTTCGCGATCGCGCTCATGACCAGCGACGACAAGATCACGCTGCCGGTGGCGCTGGTCAACTTCGTCGGCCTCCAGCAGTACGCCGGGCGCGACTGGGGGACCATGTTCGCCGGCATCTGCATCATCCTCGCCCCCATGGTCGCGCTGTTCTCGTGGCTGGGCACCCGCATCATCCAGGGCATGACCGTTGGCATCGGGAAATAAGGAGATTTTTCGGGTGAAAGCGCTATTCATCGGGTTCGTGCTGACCAGCCTGACGGCCACCCCGGCCCTGGCCGCCACCCCAGGCTCGGCCGCCGCTCCCGCTTCGGCCGAGCCCGGTTTCGGCGGGCACGGCCGGGCCGTTCATGTCGACTGCCAGTCGCGCAAGGCGCCCAAGGGCACCGTCGGCCATCCGCTCACCACCCTCGACCAGGTCAACGCCCTGGCCCTGCGCCCCGGTGACCGCGTGCTGTTCAAGCGCGGCTCCGCCTGCACCGGCACCCTCGCCCCCCAGGGCTCCGGACGGGCGGGCGCGCCGATCAGGATCGACGCCTACGGCAGCGGCGCCAAGCCCCGCATCCAGGCCGGCGGCGCCGACGACGCGGTCAAGCTGCACAACCAGCAGCACTGGGAGATCGCCAACCTCGACGTCGCCAACACCGGCGCCGCCGCGGGCAAGCGCCGCGGCGTGCGCGTCAGCGCCCGCGACGCCGGCACCCTGCGCCACATCGTGCTGCGCGGCCTCGACGTGCACGACGTCAACGGCGACGACACCAAGGACGAGTACGGCTCGGCCGGCATCACCATGTGGGTCGAGGGCAACACCACGCCCACCCTCTTCGACGACGTCCTGATCACCGGCAACACGGTCACGAGCGTGGACCGCTCCGGCATCTTCCTCTTCTCCACCTGGAACAACTCCGGCTGGGGCAAGGAGCCGGCCAGGCGCCACGTGCCGTGGACCGGCGTGAAGGTCGAGCGCAACACCGTGACCGACGTCGGCGGCGACGGCATCGTGCTGGGCAGCGTCACCGGCGCGCTGGCCGAGCACAACCGCGTCCACGGCTTCCAGCGCCGCTCCCAGGGCTACAGCGCCGGGCTCTGGACGCACAACTCCGACGCCGTCGTCATCCAGTTCAACGAGGTCAGCGGCGGCGAGACCACCCGCGACGGGATGAGCTTCGACGTGGACGAGAACGGCTTCGGCACGATCTTCCAGTACAACCGCAGCCACGACAACGCGGGCGGCTTCCTGCTGCTGTGCAACGCCGCCGGGAAGATCAAGGACGCGGTCGTCCGCTACAACCTCAGCGTCGACGACCACTTCCGCGGCGTCGAGAACTGCAGCGGCGGGGTCGAGAGCGCCGCGATCTACAACAACACGTTCGTGATCGGCGACGGCGTCACCCAGACCGTCATCAACGAGAACAACGCCAACCCGCGCAACGTGCTGTTCGCCAACAACATCGTCGTGACCCGGGGCTCCGGCAAGGCCACGTTCAACCTGCGCTCCGGCGGATACAAGCTGGAGAACAACCTGCTGAACGGCGTGGCCGTACCGGACGGCGCGAGCGGCACCGTCACCGGCGACCCGCTCCTGACCGCGGAGGGCAGGCTCCAGCAGGGCTCGCCCGCGCTGCGGAAGGGCAGGGAGATCGCCGGCAACGGCGGCCGCGACCACTTCGGCAACCCGGTCACCTGCCTGCCCGACATCGGCATGCACCAGCTCACCACCTGCGACTGACGTTTCTCCCAATCTCCACCCACTCGGGGACCACCACATGACCAGTACCCTGCGCGGCGGCACGCTGCGCCTGCCCGCGACCGATCCGCCTGCGGCCGGCCCGCTGCCGATCCTGCACGGAACCCAGGTCAGGCCCGGCATCACCGGTGCCGACGCCGAGATGACCGCGCAGATCGGGTACGGCCAGCCGTACTCGCTGCTGCCCTACACCCCGCAGGACGGCTACACGCGCGCGCGCCGCGAGCGCGAACTGCCCGTGGTGGTCCTCGAGAACTCCCAGCTCACCGCCACCTTCCTGCCCGGGTACGGCGGGCGGCTGTGGTCGCTGGTCCACCGCGGGAGCGGCAGGGAACTGCTGCACCGCAACCCCATCCTCCAGCCGGCGAACCTGGCGCTGCGCGACGCCTGGCTGGCCGGCGGCGTCGAGTGGAACCTGGGCGCCACCGGCCACTGGCCGCTGACCTGCTCGCCGCTGCACGCCGTCCGCCTGACCAGGGCGGACGGGACGCCGATGCTGCGGCTGTACGAGTTCGAGCGGATGCGCCGGCTGCTGCTGCAGATCGACGCGTGGCTGCCCGAGGACTCGCCGGTGCTGTTCGTCCGGGTCACCATCCGCAACCCGGCGCCCGCCGAGGCGCCGGTCTACTGGTGGTCCAACATCGCCGTGCCCGAGGGCCCGGGGGTGCGGGTCGTGGCGCCCGCGGACCGGGCCCACCACTTCGACTACACCGCGGAACTGCGCGTGGTCGGCTTCCCCGTGCTGGACGGCGTCGACCGCAGCTACACCGACGAGGTGCCGCGCTCGGCCGACTACTTCTTCGAGATCCCCCGAGGGGAGCGGCGCTGGATCGCCGCCCTTGACGCCGAGGGGCGCGGCCTGGTCCAGACCTCGACGGACCTGCTGCGCGGGCGCAAGCTGTTCCACTGGGGCACCGGTCCCGGCGGGCGGCGCTGGCAGGAGTGGCTGAGCGGGCCCGGCTCACGCTACCTGGAGATCCAGGCGGGGCTGGCGCGCACGCAGTTGGAGCACGTGCCGATGCCGGGCAGCACGACGTGGTCGTGGGTGGAGGCGTACGGGCTCCTGGAGGCCGACCCCGGCCGGGTCCACGGCTCGTGGGACGAGGCGCGGGCGGAGGTGTCCCGGGCGCTGGACCTGCTCGTCCCGCGCGAGGCACTGGAACGACAGGACAACGACGTCTCCGGGCAGCCGGTACGGCTGGCGCACGGGTCCGGGTGGGCCGCGCTGGAGGCCGCCGCCGGGGCGCTGCCCGAGCTGGACGGCCTGCCGTACGGGGAGATGGGGGAGGAGCAGGCTCCTTGGGCGGAGTTGCTGGCGAGCGGCAGGCTGCCGGTCAGCGACCCGCCCGCCGCGCCGGTGACCGGGCCGAGGTGGCGCGCGCTGCTGGAGGCCCACCCGGCCGACTGGCACGCCCGCTACCACCTGGGCCTGGCCCGCTACGCCGACGGCGACACCGAGGGCGCCCGCGCGGCCTGGGCGGAGTCGCTGTCACTGCGCCGCACCCCATGGACCCTGCGCTGCCTGGCGGAAAGCCTGCGCCTCAGAACGGCCGCCGCGCGCCTGGCCGCGGAGATAACGGCCGCAGGGAGCGGATCTGCGGAGACGGCCGCCGCGCCCGGCTCGGAGGCCGGTGGCGCGCCCTCTGACGTGGCCGAGCTGCTGGTCGAGGCGCACGCGCTGGCCCCGCACGTGCCGGAACTGGCCGTCGAGGCCCTGCACGCGCTGCTGGCCGCCGGCCGCCCCGCCGAGGCGCTCGCCCTTGTCGACGGTCTCGGCGCCGGGCAGCGTTCCCGGGGCAGGATCCAGTTGATCGAGACGCAGGCCGCCCTGGACGCCGGTGACCTGGAGCGCGCCGGGCGCGTTCTCACCACCGGCATAGAAGTGGACAACCTTCGCGAAGGTGAGATATCCCTGGACGCCGTCTGGTTCGCCTACCAGGAGCGTCGCCTGGCCGGAGACGGCCCGGTCACGCCCGAACTCTCCGAACGGGCACGCAGGGAGCACCCGCTGCCCAGCCGCTACGACTTCAGGATGCAGGTGTCCGAATGAGATGGGGTATCGCCGCCACCGGCGGAATCGCGCGGACCGTCGGCGAGGTCATCGCCGCCGAGCCGGGCATGCGCGTGTCCGCCGTGGGCTCGCGGTCGAAGGAACGCGCCGCCGTCCTGGCCCAGGAGCTGGACGCGGAGCTGGCCTTCGGCTCGTACGCGGAGCTGTGCGCCGCCGACGAGGTGGACGCGGTCTTCGTGGCCACCCCGCACGCCCAGCACCTGGAGGTCGCCGAGGCGGCCATCGCCCACGGCAAGGCGGTGCTGTGCGAGAAGCCGCTCACCGCCCGCCTGGACGAGGCCGAGCGCATGGTCGCGCTGGCCCGCGAGGCCGGGGTGTTCCTGATGGAAGCCATGTGGATGCGGTTCAACCCGCTCATCCAGCGGATCGCCGCCGACGAGCGCTTCGGCGAGATCCGCGCGGTCCACGCGGCGTTCGGCTTCCGCCAGCCGTACGACCCGGCGCACCGGCTCTGGGACCCGGCCCTGGGCGGCGGCGCCCTGCTCGACCTGGGCGTCTACCCGTTCGCGCTGGCCCAGTTGTTGCTCGGCACGCCGCGGGAGATGCACCTGACCGGCTCGCTCGGCCCCTCGGGCGTGGACGCGGAGGCGGGCGTGCTGCTGGCCTACGAGGGCGGCAGGCGCGCCCTGCTGGACACCTCCCTGCTCAGCCCGCACGCCAACACCGCCACGGTGATCGGCACCGAGATGCGCGCCGACATCCCCGCCGCGTTCTGGGCGCCCCGCAGGATCGTGCTGACCAGGCCGGGCGCCGAGCCGGAGGAGCACGTGCTCGACCCCGAGGAGAACGGCTACCGCGGCGAGGTCCGCGAGGTCGCCAGGGCCGTGGCCGAGGGCCGCACCGAGAGCGCGGTCATGCCGCTGGACGACAGCCTCGCGGTCATGCGTCAACTGGAGGAGGCCCGGCGCCGCCTCGGCGCCCGATGATCCCCTCGGCCGCCCGCCGCAGCCTCGGCAGGAACGCGCGCACCGCCGCCGCGCGTTCCTCCAGCGCGCCGATCCGCAGGTCGGCCAGCATCTCGTGGAAGCCGGGCGAGTCGCCACCGAGGATGAGCAGGCTGCGCGCGTAGGTGACGGCGATCCAGAACATCGCCTCGCGGTGCAGCCCGCGCTCGATCAGCTCCCGGCTGCCGTCCACGGCGATGTGCCTGGCCTGCGGGGAGATGTCCGAGGCGAACGGGTACGGTGCGTTCTCCACCAGGGCCGCCTGGTCGAACACCCTGGTCATCGCCGCCAGATGCCGTTCGACCCGGCCGGGGCCCATGCGTTCGCTGCCCAGCAGCTCCAGCAGGCCCTCGTAGAGGGCGGCCCTGCCGTACGGCATCAGCATCATGCGCACCGCCGGATAGCGCAGCCGCACCGTCGGGTTGCGCAGCCCCGCCGTGAGCAGCACGTGCGTGGTGACGCCCGCCGCGAACAACACCCGCATCACCCTCGCCGGGTATGGCTGCGCCTCGTCCATGGCCGCCAGCCCCTTGAGGATGCCGCTCTCGGCGTGCTCGCAGCGTTCGCGCACCCAGTGCGGCTCGGCCCAGGCGGGCCCCACGGCGCGCTGGAGCTCGCGCAGCCGCCCGCTGGGGTCGGCCAGCACGTTGTCGTCCTTGAACGCCCCGGCCAGGTGGTAGTCGCCGAGGATCGCCGCGGCCGAGGGGATCCGCTCCCAGGTCAGGTAGGTGGCCTCCAGCAGGGCGCCCTCGAAGCGGAACTTGCCGAGCTTGCGCCGCCGCTCGCCGGTGACGACGAAGACGTCCACGTCCGAGGCGGGCGGCAGGGTCTCGTCCGGGGCCAGCCAGGCCGCCGATCCGCTGAGGAACGCTCCCTCGCACTCGATCCCCGCCACCCAGCGCGCCGCGGCCTGGCGCGCTTCTTGCACGTTCACGCGTGTTTCCTATTCGTCCAGGGACCGGGCACTCTACCGATTCGGAGGGGTTTGGGGGAGAGTTTCGGGCGCCTGGATACACGAAGGGCCGGTGTGGTCGTCCACACCGGCCCTTCGGGCGGAGATCAGCCCGCCTTGGCGATCGACTCCTCGAACTCCTTGCGGATCTTGTCGCCGCCGCCGCTCTTCCACTCCTCCACGACCGACTTGAAGTCCGTCAGGGGCCGACGGCCGCTGACGGCGTCCTCGACGTACTCGTAGACCTTCGAGGTGAGCGACTGGCCCTTGTCGATGTTGGTCTCGGAGTAGTGGCCGAGGATCGGGCTCGGCTGGGAGATCTCCAGCAGTTGCTGCTGGGCGGTGTGGATGGCCTTGGTGGTCTCGTCCATGCCCGGGTAGTAGAGGAACTCGGGCGACTGGGTCATGAACTTGAGCTGGTTGGAGAAGGCGAGCTGCGGCTCACCCTCCTTCGTCTTGACCGGCGCGCCCTTCTCCATCGTGTGCTGGGCGCCGGCGACGCCGTAGTTGAGGAAGAACCACTCCTCGCTGCCGAACGGCGCGGCCAGGTAGTCCAGCACCTTGAGCAGCATCTTGGTCTTCTTCTCGTCGTTCTTGTTGCTGATGCCGGTGAAGCCGACCGAGCCTCTGGCCAGGTTGTGCACGCCCTTGCCCCCGTCGTGGCCGAAGGGGACGAACGTGGTCATCTCCCAGGCCTTGCCGTACCCCGGCTGGTTGGGGACGCCGACCCAGCCCGCGCCGGACAGGACCTGCGCGGCGACCGTGCCCTGGGCGACCTTCGAGGCGATGTCGGTGATCTTCGGGTCGGGGTAGAAGACCCCGGCCTTGAACGCCTTGATCGCCATCTCGATGGCCGAGACGTACTCCTGCGTCTCGAACATGTGGGTGAGCTTGCCGCCCTCCAGCTTCCACGTGTTGACGCCGCGGAAGATCTGGTTGAACTGGGCCACGGCGTTGACGTAGGCGGGCTCCAGCGCCCAGCGGCCCGCCTTGGCGTCGGTGAGCTGCTTGAACTTCTCGATCAGCTCGTCGGGGGACTTGGCGGTGAAGCCGTCCACGGAGTCCCAGGACTTCTTGTTGCCGGCGTAGACCTGGCCGAAGAAGCTGTAGGGCACCGGGACGCCCCAGATCTTGCCGTTCATGACCGCCGCCTGCCAGGTCATCTCCTGGAAGTTGGCCAGGTTCGGGTACTCCTTGACCGCGTCCCCGGACACGAACGGGGTGAGGTCGACGAACATGGCCTCGGCGAGCTGGGCGACCTTGGTGATGCCCTGGTTCGGCGCCACCCACATGAAGTCCTTGATGTCGCCGCCGGCGACCGTGGTGTTGAACTTCGTCGGGTAGCCCTCGTCGTTGCCGGTGTCGAGCTGGAAGGTGACGCCGAGGCGCTTGTTGACCTCCTGCCAGAAGGCGTTGGCGTCCATCTGGGGCACGATCGGACCGTCGTAGTAGGTCAGGCCGGTGATCGTCGAGCCGTCGCCCGGCACCGCCTTCACCGTCTTGACGGGGCTCGCCGGGAACTTCAGGTAGCCCGGGTCCAGTCCCTGCGCGTTGCCCGGCAGGTCGGGGGCGGGGCCGGCGAACGGCACGTACGTCGGCATCTTCAGCGGGCCGCCCGCGGCTCCGGTCTTGGAGCCCGCGGTGCCGCCGCCCGAGGTGGAGCAGCCGGTGACCGCGACTGCCGCGGTCAACCCGGCCAGGCCCAGGAAGGAACGCCGGTTCAGGTTCATGGTGCAGGCTCCTTTTAGCCCTTGATGGCGCCCGTGAGGACGCCCTTGACGAAGTACTTCTGGAGGAAGGGGTAGACGCACACGATGGGGGCCACGGCGCAGACCAGGACCGCCATCTTGATCGCCTGGCCCGGAGGGAGACTGGCGATGCCGAGGTCACCGGCGTTCATCTCGCCGGCCTCGATGATGTAGGAGCGCAGGACCATCTGGAGCGGGTACTTGTCCGGCTGGACGTAGATCATCGCGTTGAAGAAGGCGTTCCAGTAGCTGACCGCGTAGAACAGGCCGACGACCGCCAGCACCGCCTTCGACAGCGGGAGGATCACCTTGCGCAGGATCGTCATGTCCGTGGCGCCGTCCATGCGGGCGGCGTCGAGCAGTTCGTTCGGCACGTTCATGAAGAACTGCCTGACGACGATCACGTTGAAGGCGTTGAGCAGCACCGGCAGGATCAGCGCCGCGTAGGTGTCGAGCATGCCGAGCTGCTTGACCATGAGGAAGCTCGGGATGATTCCCGGTGCGAAAAGGAACGTTCCCAGCATCATCAACACGATCCAGCGGCTGCCGAGTGAGCCGGGGCGGCTCGTCCCGTAGGCCAGCATGATCGTGGCGAGCATGCTCAGCGCGGTCCCGACCACCGTGATGCCGACGGTGACGAGCGCGGCCTTGGTGACCACGCCGCCCGACAGCAGGACCTGGTAGGCGTCGAACGTCGGCCGCGACGGGATGAGCACCCAGCCGCCCGCCTCGCGCAGCTCGTCGGCGCTGGCCAGGCTGGTGCCGACGGCCAGGACGAACGGGTAGAGCACGAGCACGCAGATGATCGCGAGGGCGATGCCCTTGGTGGCGCGGCCGAGGACCGTGGGCCTCTCCATCCACGGCGGCATCGGCGGCAGCGCGAACGGATTCCTCATCGGCTGTACACCCCTTGTTCTCCGAGCCTGTGTGCCAGCTTGTTGGCCGCGAACATCAGCGCGGCGCCGATGATGCCCTTCATCAGGCCCGCGGCGGTGCTCATCCCCCACTCGCCGTTGATCAGGCCGTTCTGGAAGACGTAGGTGTCGATCACCTCTGAGGCGTTGGCGCCGACGAATTTTCGCTGCAGCAGGATCTGCTCGAAGCCGACCGAGAGGATGTCACCCAGCCGCAGGATGAACAGCATGATCAGCACGGGCCTGATGCCGGGCAGCGTCACGTGCCACAACCTGCGCCACCTGCCGCCGCCGTCCACGGCCGCCGCCTCGTAGAGGTTCTGGTCCACGGCGACCAGCGCGGCCAGGAACATGATCGTCCCCCACCCGCAGTCCTTCCAGACGACCTGGCTGGTCATCAGCAGGGAGAACGTGTCGGGGTTGTTCATGATGTTCAGGATGCCGATGTCGTTCTGGCGCAGGAACATGTTGAGCGAGCCCGCGCCCCCGAAGACCTGCTGGAACATCGCCACGACGATGACCCACGACATGAAGTGCGGCAGGTAGACGACGGTCTGCACGATGCGCTTGAGCCGGCTGCCCAGCATGCTGTGCAGCAGCAGCGCCAGCCCCAGCGGAGCCGGGAAGAACAGCACGAGCTGGAGCAGCGTGATCTCCAGCGTGTTCCCGACCGCCTTCCAGAAGGCGTCGTCCTCCAGCATCGCGGTGAAGTTCTCGAAGCCGACGAAGGCGCTGCCGGTGAAGCCCAGGAACGGGGAGTAGTCCTGGAACGCCACGACGTTGCCGAGCAGCGGGATGTAGAAGAACAACACGAAGTACAGCGCACCCGGCAGGGCGAGGAAGAACAGGGTCTTGTCCCTACGCCAGCGCCCGGCGCGCTTCCCGCCCGCCTCGCCCTCGGTACGGCGTTGCCCCTTCGGGGGGCGCACTGCCGACTCGACCGTCGTCACGTCTCACCTTCGTCCGGATTATTGGGGGATTGATCCGACATCGTGCGAGATGCCAACCGCCCTGGTCAATAGTGTTCGCCGTATTTATGAAAGAGACATCTTTAATCACCGTTGGGCACACGTTAGCCTGTCCGCCATGCTGCAACCCCACGAGGCCGTCTCCTTCTGGGCTCCCGCCGAGCTCGGCAACCACCGCGTGACCGTCCTGGTAGAGGCGGAAACCCCGCTGGTGACGGTGCCCGTGCCCTGGATCACGCCCCAGCACCACCGGGGCTCCGGCCTCGTGCGCACCCCCGCCGGGGAGGAGGTCGGCCGCGCCCACGCCGTCCCCGGCGGGTACGCGTTCGCGCCCTCCCGCGGCAGCGGACGCTACGTGCTCTACTACACTGCGTACGAGAACGCGGCCACCCCGCAGTACCCTCAGCACGAGTACCTCCAGCCCGCCGGTGACCTGCCGGAAGGCCCCTCCACCCGGTGCGTGGTCGAGTCCTATGAGGCCCGCACCGAGCACGACCGCTACACCGACATGGAGCGCCCGGCCCCGCCCCAGGAGGGCTTCCTGGCCTTCGGCGAGAGCCGCGAGCACCCGATCCGGATGCGCGCCCTGCCCGCCCGCTGGCTGGAGCGCGAGCCCGGTCCCGTCCGGCTGAGCGCCGACCGCGGCGACTTCCTCGCCTTCCAGATCGGCGTGTACGGCTCCCGCCCCCTGCGCGACGTCCGCCTCGAATGCGACCTGCCCGGCTTCACCTGTTTCACCCTCGGCGGCACCGACCATCTGGGCCGCGCGTTCACCCGGCGCCTGGATGTGAGCGAGCACACAGTGCAAGCGCTCTGGTGCGGAGCGCTCATTTCCGAAAGCGAGTTCACTGTCCGGGTGCTCACGGAGGGCGAACAGCCGCGCACGGTCCACTTCGCCGTGGACCTCACCGATCGGAGCTCCGACGACCACGGCGACGGCGATCCGGCCAAGCTGTCGCGGCTGCGCTGGCTCGACTCCCGCCGCTTCGCCGACGACACCGTGGTGCGCCCGTTCACGCCGGTCACCGTGGACGGGCCGCGGCTCGGCGTGCTCGGCCGCACGGTCACGCTCGGCCCCGACGGGCTGCCCGCCGCGCTGACCTCCTCCTTCACGCCCGAGGTGACGCTCGGGCAGGAGCCCGTGCAGGTGCTGTCAGGGCCGGTCGGCTTCACGGTCCCCGGCCGGGCATGGGTGAGCGACGGGTGGCGGATCACCGCGCACACCGACGCCGCGGTGAGCTGGGTGTCGCGATGGCGGGCCGGGGAGCTCACGCTCGACCTCGACGGGCGGCTGGAGTTCGACGGGACGCTGGACTACCGGCTCGAACTGTCCGCCGGGGCCGCCGCCGACCTCGACGACACCCGGCTGGAGGTGCCGCTGGCGGCACTGCCGTACCAGATGGGGCTGGGGCGGCCCGGAGGGGCGCGCTCCGACCTCGACTGGCGCTGGGACGTCAGCCACAACCAGGACGCGGTGTGGGTCGGCGGGGTCAACGCCGGCGTGCAGGTCAGGCTGAGCGACGAGCACTACACGCGCCCGCTCAACACGAACTTCTACCACCAGCGCCCGCTCGTGCTGCCCGCCTCGTGGCACAACGGCGGGCGCGGCGGCGTGCGGCTCGACGACGAGCGCCTGCTCTGCTACGGCGGGCCGCGCCGGATGGCGGCGGGGGAGCGGCTCCGCTTCGACGTACGGCTGACGCTGACGCCGTTCAAGCCGATCGACACCGCCGCCCACTTCCGCGAGCGCTACTTCCACGCCTACCGGCCCGCCCACGAGGTCGTGGCGGCCGGCGCCACCGTCGTGAACACCCACCACGCCACCGAGGTCAACCCCTACATCAACTACCCGTTCCTGGCCGTGGACCGGCTCAAGGACTACGTGAACGAGCTCCACGCGGCCGGCCTGCGCGGCAAGGTCTACTACACGGTCCGCGAGCTGACCACGCGGGCGCCCGAGCTGTGGGCGCTGCTCAGCCTGGGCGACGAGGTGCTGGCCGCCGGGCCGGGCGGCGGCGCCGCCTGGTCACGCGAGCACGTCGGCGACGGGCGGCTGCCCGCCTGGTTCGCCACCGGCACCGAGGACTCCTCGCTCATCACCAGCGGGCAGTCGCGCTGGCACAACTTCTACGTCGAGGGCCTGGACTGGCTCGTGCGCAACGTCGGCATCGACGGCGTCTACCTCGACGACCTCGGCTTCGACCGCGAGGTGATGAAGCGCGTCAGGCGGGTCCTGGACCAGCGGCCCGCACCGCTCGTCGACCTGCACTCGGCCAACCAGTTCAACGCCAAGGACGGCTTCGCCAGCAGCGCCAACCTCTACCTGGAGCATCTGCCGTACGTGGACCGGCTGTGGTTCGGCGAGTACTTCGACTACGCCGCGCACCCCGACCAGTGGCTGGTCGAGACGTGCGGCATTCCGTTCGGCGTGATGGGCGACATGCTGCAGGACGGCGGCCACCCCTGGCGCGGCCTCGTCTACGGCATGACCAGCCGCGTCTACGGCGGCGACGGCGACCCGCGCGGCATGTGGCGGCTGTTCGACGCCTGCGACCTGCCCTCGGCGGCGATGTACGGCTACTGGTCGCCCTCGGCGCCGGTGCGCGTCTCCTCTCCGGCCCGTGCCACCACCTACGTCGGGCCCGCCGGGTCCCTGGTCGCGATCGGGAGCTGGCACGACGGGCCGGCCGAGGTCAAGCTGGAGATCGACTGGGACGCGCTCGGCCTCGACCCGCGTACCGCCGTGGTGCGCTCGCCCGCCGTCGAGGGACTGCAGGAGGCGGCGCTGTTCTCCGCCTACAAGCCGGTGCCGGTCGAGGGCGGGCGGGTGCTGTGGATCAGCGGTCCACGATCTCGTTCTTCCCGATGATCACCACGCCGCCCCGGGTCAGGGCGAAGCGCGTGCGGTCGTAGTCCAGGTCGAAGCCGATCCTGGCGCCGTCGGGGATCACCACGTTCTTGTCGACGATCGCCCGCCGCACGATCGCGCCCCTGCCGACCTTGACGTTGTCCATCAGCACCGAGTCCTCCACCAGCGAGTGCGAGTGGAGGACCACCTTCGGCGACAGGATCGAGCGCACCGCGGTGCCGCCCGAGACGATCACGCCGGGGGAGACCAGCGAGTCGATCGCCCGGCCCACCCGGTCGCCGTCGTTGTGCACGAACTTCGCCGGCGGCAGCGGGTCGTGGCCGGTGAAGATGGGCCAGCGGTCGTTGTACAGGTTGAAGATCGGGTGCGCCGCGATGAGGTCCATGTGGGCCTCGTAGTAGGCGTCGAGCGTGCCGACGTCGCGCCAGTAGCCGCGGTCGCGCTCGCTGGAGCCGGGCACCACGTTGTTGGCGAAGTCGTAGACCTCGGCGCCGCCCGACTTGACCATCATCGGGATGATGTTCCCGCCCAGGTCGTGCTTGCTGGTCGGGTCGAGGGCGTCCTCGCGCAGTGCGTCGATCATCGCCTGGGTCTTGAACACGTAGTTGCCCATCGAGGCGAACACCTCGTCGGGGGAGTCGGCCAGGCCCACCGCGTCCTTCGGCTTCTCGCGGAAGGCGACGATCTTGTGTCCCGCGGGGTCGGTCTCGATCACCCCGAACTGGTCGGCCAGCGACAGCGGCTGCCGGATCGCCGCCACCGTGACGTCCGCGCCCGACGCCTCGTGCTGGGCGACCATCTGGCGCGGGTCCATCCGGTAGATGTGGTCGGCGCCGAACACGATCACGTGCTCGGGCATCTCGTCGTAGATCAGGTTGAGGTTCTGGAACAGCGCGTCGGCCGAGCCGGAGAACCAGCGCGGCCCCAGCCGCTGCTGCGCGGGCACCGGCGTCACGTAGTTGCCCAGCATCGCCGACAGCCGCCACGTGCTCGACACGTGCCGGTCGAGGCTGTGGTTCTTGTACTGCGTGAGCACCACGATCTTCAGATAGCCGCCGTTGGCCAGGTTCGACAGCACGAAGTCGACCAGCCGGTACATCCCGCCGAAGGGCACAGCCGGTTTCGCCCTGTCCGCGGTCAGCGGCATGAGCCGCTTGCCTTCTCCACCGGCCAGCACCACTGCGAGAACCCTGGGGGACGTCATGACCAGGAAGCTACCCCGAAAACCGGCAAGTACGAACAACCTCCGCGCACTGATGATCCGACCTGTCGCACTCCTTCGTTAAGGTGGGGTCCGTGCGCGTCGATCTGCTCAGCCGGGAGTATCCGCCGGAGGTCTACGGCGGAGCCGGAGTCCACATGGAGTACCTGGCCCGCGAGCTGCGCCGGCTGGCCGACGTGCGGGTGCGCTGCTTCGGCGCGGCCCGCGAGGAGCCCGGCGTGTCGGCCTACCGGGTGCCGGGCGGGCTGGAGACGGCCAACGCGGCGCTGCAGGTGCTGGGCGTCGACCTGGAGATGGCGGCCGCCTGCGAGGGCGCGTCCGTCGTGCACTCCCACACCTGGTACGCCAACTTCGCCGGCCACGTCGCCAAGATGCTCCACGGGGTGGCCCACGTCGTGACCACCCACAGCCTGGAGCCGCTGCGCCCGTGGAAGGCCGAGCAGCTCGGCGGCGGCTACACGATCTCCTCCTGGGCCGAGCGGACCGCCCTGGCCTCGGCCGACGCGGTGATCGCGGTGTCTGAGGGCATGCGCGCGGACGTGCTGGCCGCCTATCCGGAGATCGCGCCGGAGCGGGTGAGCGTGATCCACAACGGCATCGACACCGTCGAGTACGCGCCGGATCCGGGCCTCGAAGTCCTGAAAAAGCACGGCATCGACCCGGCGCGGCCGTACGTGATCTTCGTGGGCCGGATCACCCGCCAGAAGGGGCTGGTCCACCTCCTGCGCGCGGCGCGGTCCTTCGCGCCCGGCGCGCAGATCGTGCTCTGCGCCGGCGCGCCCGACACGCCCGAGATCGCCGCCGAGGTCGCCGGCCTCGTCGAGGGCCTGGCCGGCTCGCGCGACGGCGTCGTCTGGATCTCCGAGATGCTGCCCAAGCCCGAGGTGATCCAGTTGCTCACGCACGCGCGGGTGTTCGTCTGCCCGTCGGTGTACGAGCCGATGGGCATCGTCAACCTGGAGGCCATGGCCTGCGAGACCGCCGTGGTGGCCACCGCGACCGGCGGCATCCCCGAGGTCGTGGCCGACGGCGACACCGGCCTGCTCGTGCCCATCTCCGGCGGCCCCGACGGCGAGCCCCACGACCCGGAACGCTTCGCCGCCGACCTCGCCGAGCGCGTCAACGCCCTCCTCGCCGACCCCGGCCGGGCCCGCGAGCTGGGCCTGGCCGGCCGCGCCAGGGCCGTCGAGCACTTCTCCTGGGAACGCATCGCCGCCCGCACCCTCAGCCTCTACACCTCCCTGACCTGAGGGGTCAGCGGGAGATGTGGTGGAGGATGACGTTGTGCACGTGGTGGGCCTTGTTGTCGCCGCGGAAGTCCACCTCGTAGGTGTGCGTCCCCACGTGGATGGCGATCGCGCCCGAGGAGAAGAAGCCGCCCGCGAACGACTTGTTGCTGACCACGCTGACCGCGGAGATCTTGCTGTAGGGGATGCTGGTGATCGCGATCCGCTTGCCCACGAACGACTTGTCCTGGACGATCACCCGCCGGTCGGTCAGCCCGAGGAACCCGGTGCCCGCCCCGATCGCGTCGTAGACCGCGATGATCCGCTCACCGGGCAGCAGCCCGCTCTCGATCTGTTTGAGCTGTTCTTTCCGGTCATAGGGGATGTCAGCCATGCCGGGCCAACGAACGGCCCGGCGACCCGGGTTCCGCACGGCTAAATGGGTCTTGCCCGCCTCCGGGTTCGGGATCACCCTGAAAGCCAGGAGGCCTGCCATGACGCATCCCCTCGGAGTCAGCCGCCCCGATCTCACCGTCGCCGACCTGCCCACTCCGGAAGAGGTCTTCAAGGTCAACCGCATCGGCCCGAAGGAGCTGTTCAAGTACGCGGTCGGCCCGAGCCTCATCGCCCTCGGCATCTCCATCGGCAGCGGCGAATGGCTGCTCGGCCCCCTCAACGTCGGCCAGTACGGCTTCGTCGGCGTCGGCTGGGTCATCCTGGTCTCGGCGCTGCTGCAGACGTTCTACAACGTCGAGTGCTCGCGCTACGTGCTGGCCACCGGCGAGACCCCGGTCGTGGGGTGGGGCCGGGTGCCGCCGGGCTGGTTCCTGTGGGTGCCGCTGTCCGTGCTCGTGGTCATCTTCGCGTTCATCGCCGGCGGCTGGGCCGCCTCCGCGGGCCAGGGCCTCTACGCGCTCGTCCACGGCAGCATCGCCCCCGCCGGCGCCGAGGAGCCGAGGCTGTGGGCGATCGCCCTGCTCGTCCTGGTCTTCGTCATCGCCGCCTCGGCCCGCCGGATCAGCCGCGCCCTGGAGCTGGCCAACTGGGTGATGATCAGCGTGATCCTGCTCGGGCTGCTGGCCATCGACCTGTTCGTGGTGCCGTTCTCCCTGTGGTGGGAGGGCATCCGCGGCTTCTTCACCCCGGCCGCGCCGCCCGCCGGCATCACCGCCACGCAGCTCGGCGCGCTGGCCGGGTTCACGGCGCTGGCCTCGGGCCTCAACTGGTACGTGATGGGTCACTACCGCGACAAGGGCTACGGCATGGGCTACCGCGCCGGCTTCATCTCCGGCCTGCGCGGCGGCCGCAAGGAGATCCTGGCCAGCGGCGTCACCTTCCCCGACGACGAGCGCAACCGCGGCCTGTGGCGCCGCTGGTACCGGCTGCTGCTGACCGACATGTGGGGCGTCTTCTTCGTCGGCGCCATGCTCGGCATGCTGCTGCCCACGATCCTCATGTCCCAGGCCGTCGCCCTGTCGGGGGAGCGGCCCACCAGGGCCAACGTCCCGACGTTCGTGGCCGCCGCGCTCGGCGACGAGTACGGCCGCACGCTCTTCTACGTCGCCCTCGTGCTCGGCGTCCTGATCCTCTTCTCGACGCAGCTCGGCATCTTCGAGGCGATGGTCCGCGTGACCACGGACGCGGCCCACGCCACCAGCCCGCGCCTGCGCGCGCTGATCGAGGGCGACCCCCGGCGCTTCTACTACCCGTTCATGATCGTGCTGCTGGTGATCATCTCGATCGTCATCCACCTGGCGCTGCCGGTCGGCCTGGTGGAGTGGTCGGCCAACCTCTCGAACCTGGGCGCGCTGATCTACCCGTTCCTGCTCATCTATCTGAACCGCCGGCTGCCCCGCCCGGCCCGGCCGCGCGTGTGGCACTACGTCATCCTCATCCTGAACTTCCTGTTCTTCGGCTTCTTCTTCGTCAACTTCGTCGCCGACACCTTCGGGGCGCCGCTGGTCACGTTCTAGGCCACGATGGGTGGATGCGCCCATCGGACGACGTACTGACCGCCTTCGGCCTCACCGGCCCCGCCCGCCCGCTCGTCGGCGGTCAGGGCGAGAGTTACCGGGCCGGTGACGCGGTGCTGAAGCCCGCCGGCGACGTGGAGGAGGCCGAGTGGGCGGCCCGGGTGCTCGGCGGGCTGCCGTCGGGCGCCGGTTTCCGGGTGCCGCGCCCGCTGCCCGCCCGCGACGGCGGCCACGTCGCCCACGGCTGGTCCGCCACCGAGTTCACCGAGGGCACGCCCCTCACGGACGGTCCGCCGTCGACGGATGGCGCGCTCAAGCGGGACGACCCGTCAGGCCGAGGTGGCTTGTCGGGCCGGGACGGCTTGTCAGGGCGAGACGGCGTGTCGGGCCGGGATGGCTTGTCAGGGCGGGACGGCTCGTCGGGGCGGGACGGCTCGGGGCGGGATGGGCGGTGGTTGGAGTTGCTGGTGGCCGGTCGGGCCTTTCACCGGGCGCTGCGGTCCGTGCCGCGCCCGGCGCTGCTGGACCGTCGCGACCACGCCTGGGCTGTGGCCGACCGCATCGCGTGGGGGGAGCGGGCGCCGGTCGAGGGTCCCGCAGGTCTTCTGGAACGGCTGCGCCGCCTCCCCGCCCCGCCCGAGGCGCCGAGCCGGCTCGTCCACGGCGACCTGACCGGCAACGTCCTGTTCCACCCCGGGCACCCACCGGCGGTGATCGACTTCTCGCCCTACTGGCGGCCCACCGGTTACGCCGAGGCCGTGGTCGTCGCCGACGGCCTCCTCTACCATGGCGCCCATCCGGCCCTGGTCGAGGAGGTGGACGGCGGCGCCCGCATGGTCGCCCGCGCACTGGTCTTCCGGCTGGCGACCTCGGTACTCCTGCCCGGAGACATCCCAGACGAGGAGGTAGAGCGCTTCGTCCACGCCACCACCGTCATCGAGGCCGCAGCAAGATGACCTGCGGCCGCCACATCTGGAGACGCGCCTACCGCCTGGCGGCGACGCCGCAGGAAGATCAGCTCCGGCGGTCGCCCGGTGGCGGTGGCGTAGGCGGGTCGGCTCCGGCTGTCGCCGGCCGATCGGCTCCGGCTGTCGCCCGGGCGGCGGTGGCGCGGATCGGCTCCGGTTGTCGCCCGGGCGGCGGTGGCGCGGATCGGCTCCGGTTGTCGTCTGGCGGCGGTGGCGTAGGCGGGTCGGCTTCGGTTGTCGCCGGCCGATCGGCTCCGGCTGTCGCCCGGGCGGCGGTGGCGCGGATCGGCTCCGGTTGTCGCCCGGGCGGCGGTGGCGCGGATCGGCTCCGGTTGTCGTCTGGCGGCGGTGGCGTAGGCGGGTCGGCTTCGGTTGTCGCCCCGGAGATGGTGGCGCGCCGCAGTTGGGTGACGTGGTGGCGTCATCTCCGGTGGCGGCGTTGTCGGGTGACGTGGGGCCGTCGCCGGGTGGCGGGGCCGGGGTCTGGTTGGCTCCGGCCGTCGGCGGGGCGTGGGTCAGGTGGTGGGTTCGAGGACGACCACCGGGATGGGGCGGTCGGTCTTCTGCTGGTAGTTGTCGTAGTCGGGCCACGCCCTGGTCATGGCGCCCCACATCCCGGGCTTCTCCTCGTCGGTCGCGGTCCTGGCCCGCGCCTTGAAGATCTTGTCCTTGACCTGGACCTCCGCCTCCGGGTCCGCCAGCAGGTTGGCGTACCAGTCCGGGTGCTCGGGGGCGCCGCCGTTGGAGGCGATGACCGTGTAGGCGTCGCCGTACCTCTGGTAGATGAGCGGGGTGGTGTAGGGGCGGCCTGACGTGCGGCCGCGGGTGGTCAGGAGCAGGACCGTGGTGCCGTTCCAGTCGTGGCCCTCGGCCCCGCCGGTCTGCTGGTATCTCTCGACGTGCTCTTTGCCGTACAGCATGTGGTCGCACCTACCCTGCTACGGCGTGACCTCACCGTTACTCGCCGGGGTCTGTACGAGAAGTTGACGCGGCTGGCACACTCCTTTTCTGTAAGCGCTTACACGCGATTGTGTGTAACCGCTTACACCGCGAGGGAGAAAGACGATGGACGTGACGATTTACGAGGTGGCGCAGCGGGCGGGCGTGTCGATCGCGACCGTGTCGCGCGCGCTGCGCGGCACCGGCCCCGTGGCGTCGAAGACGCGCGAGAAGGTGCTCAAGGCCGTCGAGGAGCTCAACTTCACGCCCAGCCGGCTCGGCGTCAGCCTGGCCGAGGGACGGCACGCCGCCAACGGGATCGTCTTCCCCAACCTGTCCGGCCCCTACTACACCGAGGTCCTCCTGGGCTACGAGGAGGTCGCCTCCGAGCTGGGGCGATCCGTGCTCATCCTGTCCACGACCGGGCGCACGCGAGTGCGTGACCTGGTCAAGGATCTCGCCGGGCGCGTGGACGGGCTGCTGATCTTCGGCCACACCGCGCCGGACGACGTCATCGCCGAGCTGATCGGGGTGGGCATGCCGCTGGTGTTCGTCTCGCGCGAGCCGCTGGCCGGCGCCGACACCCTGCGCGCCGAGAACACCGCCTCCGCCAGACTGCTGGCCGAGCACCTGGCCCTGCACGGCTACGAGCGCTTCGCCTTCCTCGGGGCGCCCCTGGTCACCGGCGACGACGTGGACGAGCGCTGGCAGGGCGTGCGCTCGGTGCTCGGCGCCGCCATCGAGGCGGTGCCCACCGGCCACTACACCGTCGAGGACGGCCATCAGGCGGCGCTGCGCCTGCTCAGGTCACGCGAGCGGCCGCGGGCCATCATCTGCTCCGACGACGAGGTGGCGCTCGGCGCGCTGCTCGCCGCCGAGGAGCTCGGCCTCGCCGTACCGGACGACGTGGCCGTCACCGGCTGGGACGACATCATGGCCGCCCGCCACGCCCGCCCGGCGCTGACCACGATCAGGCAGCCGATGCGCGAGCTCGGCGCCCGCGCGGCCCGCGCGCTCGACGAGCTGATCACCGCGGCGCGCTCCACCCCGAACCACCTCATCCTGACCACCGAGCTGGTGATCCGTGCCAGCTGCGGTCATCACCCCCAGGAGGAACCCCGATGAACACCACCACCAGCCGCTCCGCCGCGGGCCTGCTGGCGCTGGCGATCCTGGCCGCGGGCTGCGGCCGCGAGGCGAACCAGGCTCCGGAACAGGCCAAGGACGTCGCGACCGGCAAGGTCGCGGGCGAGGTCACGGTCTGGGCCATCGGTGAGGAGGGCAAGGCGCTGGGCACGTTCGCGAAGGACTTCGAGTCCGCCAACCCCGGCGTGAAGGTCAACGTGACCCCGATGGGCTGGGACGTCGCGCACGACAAGATCACCTCGGCGATCGCCGGGTCCGCCACCCCCGACGTGAGCATGATCGGCTCGACCTGGGCGGGCGAGCTGTCCAAGACCGGCGCGCTGGAGCCGACGCCCGGCAACCTCATCGACAAGGCCGCGTTCTTCCCCGGCGCCTGGCAGACCGTCGACGTCAACGGCACCGCGTACGGCGTGCCGTGGTACGTCGAGACCCGCGTCCTGTACTACCGCAAGGACCAGGCGGAGAAGGCGGGCGTCGAGCCGCCGAGGACGTGGGCGGAGTGGAAGACGTTCATCAAGGCGCTGCAGGAAAAGGGCGGGGCGAAGAAGGGCTTCCAGCAGGGCTACACCGAGGGCTCCTGGCAGGAGATGGTCCCGCTCATCTGGCAGGCCGGCGGGGAGATCGTCAAGGACGGCAAGTACACCTTCGACACGCCCGAGGCGATCACCGGGCTGAAGCAGTACGCGTCGCTGTTCCAGGAGAAGCTGGCCCCCAACGACACCCCGAAGGGCGGCTTCCCGCAGAACTTCATCAAGGGCGAGGTGGGCGGCTTCGTCTCCGGGCCGTGGATGGCCGGGGTGCTCAACACCGACGGGGGGCCGGGCTTCAAGGACAAGTTCGACGTCGTGCCGTACCCGAAGGGGCCGGTCAGCGGCACCAGCTTCGTCGGCGGCTCCGACCTGGTGGTGTTCAAGAAGGCGCAGAACCGGGACGCGGCCTGGAAGTTCGTCCAGTGGCTGAGCGAGCCCAAGGTGCAGGCCAAGTGGTACACGACGGTCAAGGCGCTGCCGGCCGTACAGTCGGCGTGGCAGGAGCCTGAGCTGACCGCGGACCCGCAGCTCAAGGTCTTCGGCGAGCAGTTGAAGGACGCCAAGACGCCGCCGCCCTACCCGACCTGGGAGCAGCTCGCCAAGGTCATGGAGGGTGAGCTGGAGAAGCTGGCGCTCGGCAGGTCGACGCCGGAGGAGACGGCCAAGGCCATCCAGGCGCAGGCCGACACGATCGGCACCGGCCTGTAATCATGATCCACGCTCGGAGGACCGGGCTCGGCTGGGTGTTCGTGCTGCCGTTCCTGCTCATGTTCGTCGTGTTCCACCTCGGGCCGCTGCTGGCCGGCCTCGGGATGAGCTTCACCGACTTCCGCAGCACCGACGTGGCCGACGTGCTCGGCGTCAACCCCGTCGGCGTGCAGAACTACATCCGCCTGGCCCAGGACGAGGCCATGGTCAGGGCGGCCGTCAACACGCTCGTGTTCGTGGTGGTCTGCCTGCCGCTGACGATCGGGCTGGGCCTGGCCGCGGCGGTCGCGCTCAACTCGGGGATCGGACGGCTGCCGGCCGCCTTCTTCCGCCTCGGCTACTACCTGCCGCACATCACCAGCATCATCGGCATCGCGGTCGCCTGGAAGTTTCTGCTGGAGCCGGAGGCGGGGCTGGTCAACCGGCTGCTGGAGCTGGTCGGCGTCCAGGGGCCCGCGTGGCTGCAGGACCAGAGGACGGCGCTGCCGTCCATCATCGTGATGACGGCCTGGCGCGGGTTCGGGTTCGACATGGTCGTCTTCCTGGCCGCGCTGCAGGGCATCCCGCGCGAGCTGTACGAGGCGGCCGAGGTCGACGGCGCCGGGCGGTGGCAGCGGTTCTGGTCGATCACGGTGCCGCAGCTCCGGCCGGTGATCCTGTTCTGCACCGTCTACAGCACCGTCGGCTTCCTGCAGTTCATGGAGGAGCCGCTGGTCATGACCGGCGGCGGGCCGCTCAACTCGACGCTGTCGGTGTCGCTGGCCATCTGGAAGCAGTTCGGCGTGGGCAACTACGGCTACGCCGGCGCCGCGGCCACCGTGCTGTTCACGGTGATCATCGCGCTCGCGGTGCTGCAGCTCAGGATCGGGAGGTCGCGGTGAAGCGCACCCGCAGGCAGAACGTGATCACCTACATCGGGCTCTCGACCGGCCTGCTGCTGGTGATCGGGCCGTTCCTCTGGGCGGGGCTGAGCTCGTTCAAGCCCGAGACGGAGATCCGGCGCGACCCGCCGACGCTCCTGCCCGAGACCTGGACGCTGGGCAACTACGTCGAACTCCTCGAACGCGTGCACATCGGTCAGGCGTTCGTGAACTCCATGATCGTGGCGCTCGCCATCGTGGCGGGCAACCTGCTGTTCTGCTCCATGGTCGGGTACGGCTTCGCCAAGACCCACTTTCGCGGCAAGAACGTCGTCTTCGCCCTGGTCCTGGCCCAGATGGCGGTCCCGGCGATCGTGCTCATGATGCCGCAGTTCGTACTGATCGCGAAGCTCGGCATGGTCAACACCTTCCTCGGCATCATCCTGCCCGGACTGATCAGCCCGCTGGGCGTCTTCCTGATGCGCCAGTTCATCGCCGACCTGCCCGACGAGCTGATCCACGCCGCGCGGGTGGACGGCGCGGGGGAGTTCCGGATCTTCTTCAGGATCGTGCTGCCGCTCTGCCGGCCCGCGATGGCCACGCTCGGCCTGATCACCTTCCTCGGCGCGTGGAACAACTTCCTGTGGCCCGCGGTGGTCGCGCAGTCCGAGGACCTCTACACGCTCCCGGTCGCGCTCAACATCCTCAACTTCGCCGAGGGCACCCACTACAACCTGCTGGTCGCCGGATCGGTGATCGTCATCGCGCCGATCCTCATCCTCTTCGTCTTCCTGCAGCGCTTCTTCATCCAGGGAATCGCCACCTCCGGCCTCAAGTAAGGAGCACCCGGAATGCTGCTCAACACGTTGCTGGCGGGCCTGCTGGCCGCCACGCCCGTACACGCGACAAATCCCGATTTAACGCTCTATAAGTATGCGAAGGACACCTGGCGGTCCATGAACGCCATGGTCGAGCCCGCCACCGGCCTGCCCGCCGACAAGGTCACCGGCGACCTGCGCACCCGCGCCAAGGTCACCTCGCCCACCAACATCGCCACCTACGTCTGGAGCACGCTCACCGCCCGCGACCTCGGCCTCATCGGCGCCGGCGACGCGTCCAGGCGCGTGGCCAGGGTCCTGGCCGCCCTGGACAAACTGGAGCGCAACACACCCACCGGCCAGTTCTACAACTGGTACGACCCGGCCACGCTCGAACTCGTCCGCGTCTGGCCCGACAGCGGCAACCCCATCCAGCTCTTCGCCTCCAGCGTCGACAACGGCTGGCTGGCCACCGCGCTCATGATGATCCCCAAGGCGATGCCGCAGCACGCGCGGCAGGCCGGCCGCCTGGCCCGCTCCATGAACTTCGCCTCCTACTACGACCCCGCCGCGCGCCCCGACGCCGGCACCGGCCTGCTGCGCGGCGGCTTCTCGCCGGAGAAGCCGGAGGGCTGCTCGGTGGAGAGCGACTACGCCGGCACCGGCACCGTCGTCTACTCCACCTGCCACCACTACGGCGCGCCCGCCGAGACCCGCATCGCCACCTACGTCGGCATCGCCCTCGGCCAGATTCCGCGCGAGCACTACTTCGGCATCTACCGCACCTTCCCCGACAACGCCTGCGACTGGGCCTGGCAGGACCAGAAGCCGGTCGGCTCCTGGAAGGAGCACCTGGGCGTCAAGGTCTGGGAGGGCACGTACGGCTACCGCGGCATGCGCTACGTCCCCAACTGGGGCGGCTCGATGTTCGAGGAGCTGATGCCCGACCTGGTGGTGCCCGAGTCGAAGTGGGCGCCGCGGAGCTGGGGCCGCAACCACCCGGTGTTCGTCCAGGCCCAGATCGAGCACGGCCTGCGCGAGGCCCGTTACGGCTACTGGGGCTTCTCGCCCTCCAACGACCCCCACGGCGGCTACCGCGAGTACGGCGTGGACCCGCTGGGCATGGACGCCGCCGGCTACACCACCGACAGGGAACGCACCACGACCGACCCCGGCTACGAGGGCTGCCGCCCCGCCCAGCCGGAGCCCGCGGCCTACGGTGACGGGGTCGTCACGCCGCATGCCGGGTTCCTGGCCCTGCCGTACGCGAAGAAGGCGGCCATGGAGAACCTGGCCAGGCTGAAGAAGGACTTCGACGCCTACGGACCCGGCGGCTTCTACGACGCCGTCGCGGTCAGGTCGGGCGTGGTGTCGAAGTGGTACCTGGCGCTGGACCAGGGGATGGTCATGGCCGCCCTGGGCAACGTGCTGGCCCGCGACAACATGCGCCGCTACTTCGGCACGCCCGCGGTCGAGGCGAAGCTCCGTCCGGTGATGGGGCTCGAAGAATGGGACGTCGTCCCGCCTGTCTCCTAACAGAAGAGGAACGCATTCTCGATGAGTACGGCCGATGCCGCACGCCGTGACTGGCAGGAACGTATCCACCAGGCCTCGGGGGAGGTGACACCCGTCGGCGAGATCCGCCTGCCGGCCCCGGAAGGGCTGCGGGCGGTGTCCGGCGCCGGGCACGTGACGCTGACCTGGGAGCCGGTGCCGGGCGCCATCGGGTACCTGGTGCACCGGGAGGGACAGTCGGTCAAGCAGCCCGACGTCGACGTGCCGGCCGTACCGGGGTGCCGCTACGTCGACACCGGCCAGGGCGCCGCCGCCTACACGGTGGCGGCGATCGCCGCCATGGAGGTCACCGGCGCGTTCTGCGCGCCGGTGCGCGCGGCCCCGCCGGCCGGTCCCGCCGAGGTCGCGGTCGTCGTCGAGGCCGATACGGTCACCCGCGCGCTGCCGCGCCCGTGGACCGCCATGATCGGCTCCGAGCACCTGTCCCACATGCTGTCGCGGGAGACCACCGGCGGCCGTCCCATCGGGGCCGAGCTGACGGCGGCGCTGCGGCGGATGCGGGAGGAGTTCGGCGTGGAGACCGTGCGCGCCCACGCCATCCTCTGCGACGACCTGGGGGTGTACAAGGAGGTCGACGGGGCGGCGGTCTACGACTTCACCCAGGTGGACCGGGTCTACGACACGATCATGGAGTTCGGGCTGCGGCCGGTGGTGGAGCTGGGCTACATGCCGCGCGACCTGGCCGCCGACCCGTCCAGGACGGTGTTCGGCTACGAGGCGATCATCTCGCCGCCGAAGGACTTCGAGGCGTGGGCCGACCTGGTCAGGGCGCTGGTGGAGCACCTGGTCGAGCGCTACGGCGTGCACGAGGTGGTCGAGCGCTGGTCGTTCGAGGTCTGGAACGAGGCCAACCTGGCCGTGTTCTGGTCCGGCACCCCGCAGGAGTACTTCCTGCTCTACGACGTCACGGCGGCGGCGGTCAAGAACGTCCACCCCGGCCTGCGGGTCGGCGGGCCCGCCTCGGCCGCCAACGGCTGGGTCGAGGAACTGCTCGCCCACGTGGCCGAGTCGGGCGCCGCGCTCGACTTCGTCTCCACCCACACCTACGGCAACGCCCCCCTCGACTGGCGGCCCGCCCTGGCCAGGCACGGCCGCGAGGACACCCCGATCTGGTGGACCGAGTGGGGTCCCACGCCCACGCACTTCCACGGCATCGGCGACGGCCCGTTCGGCGCGACGTTCCTGCTGCACGGCATGAAGTCGGCCGCGGGCCGGATCGCCGCGCTGTCGCACTGGGTGGCCTCCGACCACTTCGAGGAGCTGGGCCGTCCGCCGCGCCTGTTCCACGGCGGCTTCGGCCTGCTGACCGTCGGCAACCTGCGCAAGCCCCGCTACCACGCGCTCACCCTGGCCCACCGCCTCGGTGAGGAGGAGCTGGCCGTACGGGCCGAGGGCGACGCCGGCGGCGTGGAGGTCTGGGCGGCCCGCCACGGCGACGGCAGGATCGGCGTCCTGATCTGGAACGGCACGCTCAACCAGGCCCAGGCCGACGGCGCCGCCGAGCTGGCCAGGACGGTCACGCTGTCGATCCCCGGGCTGACCGGCGAACACGTCGTCACCCACCACCGCATCGACGAACGCCACTCCAACATCAGGGCGGTGTGGGAGTCGATGGGCGGCGGCGACTGGCCCGAGGGCGGTCAGTGGGACGAACTGGCCGCGGCCGACACCCTGGACGAGCTGTCCCCGCCCGCCCGGGTGTCCGGCGCGCTCACGCTGGAGTTCGAGCTGCCCATGCCGGGCGTGTCGTTCGTGGAGGTCACCCCGGCCTGAACTACTCCTTCTCGTCGTGACCGCCGAACCCCTTGCGCTGGGCGGACTGCACCTTCCCGGCGAACAGCGCCGCGCCCTGCGAGGCGAAGCGGCTGTAGAGCGCGGCGGTCAGGACGGGGGAGGGCACGCCCTCCTCGATGGCCGCGATGCTGGTCCAGCGGCCTTCGCCGGAGTCCGAGACCCGGCCGGCGTACGACTCCAGCTCAGGATCGGCGTACAGGGCGGCGGCGGTCAGGTCCAGCAGCCACGAGCCGATCACGCTGCCCCGCCGCCACACCTCGGCCACGTCGGCCAGGTCGATCGCGTCGTACTGGTAGTACTGCGGGTCGCGCAGCGGGGCCGTCTCGGCGTCGGCCTCGCGCACGTGCAGGCCCGCGCCCGCGCCGCCGATCACGCTCAGCCCCTCGGCGTAGGCGGCCATGACGGCGTACTCGATGCCGTTGTGGACCATCTTCACGAAATGTCCCGCCCCGGGTGGCCCGCAGTGCAGCCAGCCCTGCTCGGCCGCCGACGGCGCGCCCGTCCTTCCAGGGGTACGGCCGGCCGACTCCACCCCCGGCGCCAGCGCGGCGAGCACCGGCTCGACCAGCTTCACCGCCTCGTCGTCGCCGCCGACCATCAGGCAGTAGCCACGGTCCAGGCCCCAGACGCCGCCGCTGGTGCCCACGTCCACGTAGTGCAGGCCCCGGTCGCCGGCGTCACGGGCGCGGTCCACGTCGTCGCGGTAGTAGGAGTTGCCGCCGTCGATGACGACGTCGCCCGGCTCCAGCAGGCCGAACAGGTTGTGCGCCGCCTGCCCGGTGACGGCGGCGGGCAGCATCAGCCAGACGACCCTCGGGGACGGCAGCGCGCGTACCAGCTCCTCGATCGAGGCGGCGGGCTGGGCGCCCTCGGCGGCCAGCGCCTCGACGGCGGCGGGGGCGCGGTCGAACACCACGCACTCGTGGCCGGCGCGCATGATCCGGCGCGTCATGTTCGCGCCCATCCGGCCCAGGCCCACCATTGCGATCTTCATGCCCGTCACCCTCCCCGTGGACGGGTAATGGCATGTCCGCCTATGTCCCTTGAGGGACTTGACCCCAGCCCGCCTCCACGGAGCGGCGGCAGCGCTCCTCCTCGTCGCCCGCGCTGACGAACAGCGCGGTCAGCAGAGGTACGGCATGGCCCAGCGCCGCACCGGGCAGCGGCCCCGTGGCCACCAGCGAGGCCAACCCGTGGCCGATGACCCAGCTACGCGTGGCCAGCTCCAGCGGGTCGGTGCCGGGGCGGAAGCGGCCGCCCGCCGTGGCCCGCTCGGCCGCCTGGACGAGCAGGTGGAGCGAGGCGTCGGCCGCCGCGGCGTCCTCCAGCTCAAAGCCGGCGTCGAACATGACCCGGTAGAGGTCCGGGTCGCCGAGCGCGGCCGCGGTGTAGGCGGCGCCGAGCGCGGCCAGGTCGCGGACCGGGTCCTCGGTGGGCGCGAGCGCCGACAGCCGGGCGGCCAGCCGGGTGAAACCCTCCTGGCGCGTGGCCGACCACAGGCCGTCCATGCCGCCGAAGTGCGTGTAGACGGCCATCGTGGAGACGCCCGTGCCCTCGACGAGGGAGCGGAGCGTGATCGGCTGCCGGGTGCGCAGCATGTGCGCCGCCCGGTCGATGAGGAGCGTGCGGACCGCCGGATCCTTCGTGCGTGGCATGCCCTCTAGCATACATAGCATAGCTATGTTATGTTACGGGACATGAGCGTAACGCTGCACAACCCCGACGGGCTGCCGAAGCCTGATGTCTACCGCCAGCTCTCCGTCGCGACCGGTTCGCGGCTCGTCTTCCTCGCCGGGCAGGTCGCCCGCGCGGCCGACGGCTCGAAGGTGGGCGAGGGCGACCTCGCCGCCCAGGTCGAGCAGTCCTACCTCAACATCGCCACCGCGCTCGCCGGAGTAGGCGGCACCTTCGACGACGTCGCCAAGCTCACCGTCTACGTCGTGGACTGGAGCCCGGACAAGCTGCCGCTCCTGGGCGAGGGCGTCGCGCGGGCGGCGGCGAGGCTCGGCGTCGACCCGGTCAAGCCGATCACCCTGCTGGGCGTGGCCGCGCTGGGCGAGCCCGACCTGCTCGTCGAGGTGGAGGCCACGGCTGTGCTGCCTTAGGTTCCGGCGGGTAGCCGCAGGACGCCGCCCTGGTCCCTGACGTCCTCCACCACGCGCATGTCGCCGACCGGGTCGCCCTGCGGGTCCACCGTCATCGCGACGGCCTTGTCGCCCACGCACTTCTGCCGCTGGGACTCGCAGAACAGCACGTACCCCACCAGCCGGTCCACGCGCCCCGGCCGCAGGCGCCACAGCCCGACCACGCCGCCGACCATCGCGCCGGGACGGTTGGCGGCCAGCCACGTGGTCGCGCCCGCCCGTGCCCGCTTCTCGAACTCCTGCCGCTGGTCGAAGGGCCGCACGATCCGCGCGGACGGCTCCCCTCCCGGCGAGTAGGAGGCGACCAGGTACGCCTGCCTGGACAGCGCGGCCAGCACCTTCGTCTCGGTCATCCGCAGGAACGTCGGCAGCCCCTCCCCGCCCCGCGGTCGCTGGGCCGCGACGGCCGGGGTGGCGAAGTTCACCGAGAGCGCCCGGTCCGTGCCGACGCACGCGCGTACCGTGCCGAGGAACGACGCGATGGTCGCGTTGGTGGGCTCGGCCTCGATCCACACCTCCGAAAGCGGAGTGTTGGCGGCGATGACAGGGTGCCCGCAGCTCTGGAACCCGCCGGCCAGCTTCCGCCAGTTGGCCCCGAGCTCCTTGCCCTTCCGCACCGCCGCCGCGAGCTGGCTCTCGCACGGCTTGCGGTCGCAGGTGCCCTTCTCGGCGTCGATCCGCAGGCGTACGACGGTGTCGGGGTCCCCGGCCAGCGCGAACGTGACCTCCGACCCGCTGGTCTCGGGGAACAGGTTGCGCGCCCCGACGACCTTGAGCTGTCCGGGATAGAGCTTGGCTGCCAGCTCCTCGGCCCGCCCCCGGTCGTCGCCGGTGCCCAGCGAGCATCCTCCAGCCAGCACGACCACCCCAAGCGGCCCCGCCGCCCACCGCCGCATAGAACGCTCCATGACAGATCACCTTAAACCCCACAGCCCAACCTGGGACAGAGGTCCAAGGCCAACCCCGCAAGCCTCACACCCCCGCCCGTGTTGAAGTGACCTGACCTTGTGGGACGGGTTTCCCGGTGGATGGGCTGGGCGACATGTGGGGATCTGGGGTCAGAGCTGCCAGATGCCGGCGAGGCCGCGGGCGGCGAGGCGGGGCGGGACGGCGCGGAGCAGCGTGTCGCGGAGCCATGCCTTCGCGCCGGTCTGGGAGGTGAGGCGGGACTGCCGGTCGGAGGCCAGCATGAGGCGGTTGGCCCGGGGACGGCGTTCGGCGTCGTAGCGGAGCAGGCGCGAGGGGACGTCCGCCGGAGCGGCGCCGGTCAGGTGGCGGGCCAGGGCGGCGGCGTCCTCGAACGCCTGACCGGCGCCCTGGCCGAGATCGGGGGTCATGGCGTGGGCGGCGTCCCCGAGCAGGGCGATCCTGCCCAGGGCGAAGGTGGGCAGCGGCTCGGCGAGGCGGGCGATCGGGTCGACGTAGACGTCCTCGGCGGGGGTGGCGGCGATCAGGGCGGGGACCGCGGGGTGCCAGTCCCGCATCAGGTCGAGCATCTGCTGCTTGGCCTGCTCCAACGTGGGCGTTGGGTGGGGGAGGGCGGAGTCGGTGAACCAGTACAGGCGGTTCCGGTCGACCGGGAACAGGCCGAACATGGCGCCGGTCCGGCGGTCGATCAGGATGGAGGCGATCAGGCCGTCCACGTCCAGACCGGCGGGCGCGGGCAGCATGCCGCGCAGGTCCAGGCGGCCGATCCGGCGGATGCCCGGATGTCCGGGGAACAACCGGGCGCGAAGGCGGCTGCCGATACCGTCGGCCACGATCGCCGCGTCGGCGTGGGTCAGGGTCCGTCCGCCGCTGATCACGGCCACTTCGTCGCCTGCGGGCTCCAGGTGGTCGATCGGGGTCGCGGTGTGGATCGCGTCCGGCGGGAGCGGCGCGCGTAGTAACTGGTGGAGGTCCGTCCGGGTCACGCTCACGGCCATGCCCACCGTCACCTGCGCCGACCTGGCGTCGGTCACCAGGATCGGGCGCCCGCGCCGGTCCCGCAGCCCGGCGGAGGCCGCGGTCACGGCATGGTCGCGCAGGCGGCCGGTCAGGTCGAGGCGGTCCAGGGCGCGCAGGCCGTTGGGGGCGATGACGATGGCGGTGCCCGCCTCCCTGAGTTCGGCGGCGCGCTCGTACACGATCACCTCGTGACCGGCGCGGCGCAGCCCTGCCGCCGCCGCCAATCCGCCCAGTCCGGCGCCCGCCACCACGATCCGCATGAGCTTCCTCCACTACGGTCGTCCTAGTACGTCTAGTGTTATCATGGCCGGGTGCCGCCCACCAATCCGGCCCGTCGCAGGGCCCTGACCGACGCCGCCATCCGGCTCCTCGCCGAGTCCGGCGTCCACGGCCTGACCCACCGGGCCGTGGAACAGGCCGCCGACCTCCCGCAGGGCACCGCCTCCAACTACTTCCGCACCAGGGAGGCGCTGCTGCTGGCCGTGGCCGAGCGGGTCAGCGAGCTGCACCTGGCCGACATGGCCGAGGCCACCCGGCACGCCGCCCCCGCCGCCGATCTCGGTCAGGTCGCCGACCTGCTGGCGGAGTCGCTGCTCGGGGCGGCGACCACGCTCCGCACCCGCTACCTGGCGATCTTCGAGCTCCAGTTGGAGGCGGTCCGCCGCCCCGCGATGGCCGCCGCTCTGGCCGGGCTCCAGGACGCCGCCCTGAACTTCACCGCCGGCGTCCACGCCGAACACGCCCTGCCCATCCCGAGGGAGAAGGTCGCGACGCTGGTCGCGTTGTACGCGGGCGCCCTGTTCACCCTGGTCACGGCGCCGCCGGCGACGGTCACCAAGGAGGGTGCCCGGGAGCTGGCCCACGCCATCGTCCATGGCACACTGTCCGGGGCCTGACGCCCGTGAGGCCGTGTTGTCACACACCGGCGGCGGCCGGCGTCTCGTGTACGAGCACAGGCGAACAGGTTGGAGCCAGGCATGGACGAGCGCGGCGAGACGGGCGAAGCCGGAGGCGGCGGGATGGACCCGGCGACCGAAATGTTCGTCACACACCGCAACCTGCTGTTCACCGTCGCCTACGAGATGCTCGGATCGGCCGCCGACGCCGAGGACGTCCTGCAGGAGACCTGGCTGCGGTGGATGAAGGTCGACCTCGACCAGGTACGCGACCAGCGCGCCTACCTGGTCAGGATCACGACGAGGCGGGCCCTTGACCGGCTGCGCGCCCTGAGCCGCCGCAAGGAGGAGTACGTCGGCTCCTGGCTGCCGGAGCCGCTGCTCACCACGCCGGACGTGGCCGAGGACGTCGAGCTGGCCGAGAGCGTGTCGATGGCGCTCATGATCGTCTTGGAGACGCTGTCACCGACGGAACGTGCCGTCTTCGTGCTGCGCGAGGCGTTCGGGTTCAGCCACGACGAGATCGCGGCCGCCGTGGGCAAGAACCCCGCCGCGGTACGCCAGATCGCGCACCGGGCACGTACGCACGTCGACGCCCGCCGTCCCCGGGAAGAGGTCACCCCGCGCCAGACCCGGGCCGTGCTGGAGTCGTTCCAGCGCGCGTTCGAGACCAGCGACCTTCAGGGCCTGCTCGACATCCTCGCCCCTGACGTCGTCCTGATCAGCGACGGCGGCGGCATCAAGCAGGCCGCGCCCTGGCCGATCACCGGCGCCGGAAAGGTGGCCCGCTTCATCGTCGGCGGGCTCGGCAAGGCGCAGGTCGCGCTCACCAGCGTCCACTCGCTGGTCAACGGCAGCCCGGCCATCGTGCTCAGCGTCAACGGCGAGGTCGACGGCGTCATCGCGGTCCGGGTCGAGGACGAGCGCATCTCCGGCCTCTACTACGTCCGCAACCCGGAGAAGCTGACCCGCATCGCCAGCGAGACCCCGCTGTCGCTGAGCTGATCCGGTCAGGACGTTGTCCACGATCTTGACAGTTCCCGGTGGCGTAGTTATGACATGACCGAAACTGCCACCCCGATCGCTTGTCGCCGCATCGCACTCTTGATCGACTCTCCTCGTCAGGGAGAGAGGAAGACAAGCATGGTAGGCAGAACGTTGGTCGCGGCAGCCGTCCTGGCGGCGGCGCTGGCCGCGACCCCGTCGGCTGGCGCCGAAACAGACTTAACCGACGCTGCCGCTGCGAAGAGCGTCACGCTGGTCACCGGCGACCGGGTGAGCGTGGAGGGCGGAAGGATCACGTTCACCGCCGGTCCCGGCCGGACGAACGTCCGCTACATCACCGAGGGCACCAAGGACGACTGGACGCTCATCCCGCTCGACGTCGCGGGCGACGTGGCCAGAGGCGTGCTCGACCGCAACCTCTTCCGGGTCCCGCAACTGATCAAGGACGGTCTCGGCGAGAAGCGGCTGCCGCTGATCGTGCAGTACCGCCAGGGCGCGGCGCCGATGACGGCGCTGTCCGGCGCGCGTCCGCTGGCCGCCATCAACGCCGTCGCCACCGAAGGCGCCACCTGGGCCCAGCTCAGCCAGGACCGGTCGGTGAGCAAGGTGTGGCTGGACGCGCCGGTCAAGGCCACGCTCGACCGCAGCGTGCCGCAGGTCGGCGCGCCGGAGGCGTGGAAGGCCGGATTCACCGGCGAGGGCGTCAAGGTGGCCGTCCTGGACACCGGCGTCGACGACAGCCACCCCGACCTGGCCGGACGCGTGGAGGCGGCGGCCAACTTCAGCGAGAGCGCCGACGCCGTGGACCGCGACGGCCACGGCACCCACGTCGCCTCCACCATCGCCGGCCAGGGCGCGGCCAAGGGCGTCGCGCCAGGCGTGCGGCTGCTCAACGGCAAGGTGCTCGACGACGGCGGCCGCGGCTACACCTCCGACATCATCGAGGGCATCGAGTGGGCCGCCCAGCAGGGCGCCAAGGTCGTCAACATGAGCCTCGGCGCACCGGACCAGGAGGGCCTGGACCCGCTGGAGCAGACCGTCGAGCGGATCTCCGCCGAGCGTGACGTCCTGTTCGTCATCGCGGCGGGCAACGACGGCCCCCGGCCGGGCAGCCTCGGCAGCCCCGGCAGCGCCGACGCGGCGCTCACCGTCGGCGCCGTGGACGTGGAGGACAAGCTCGCCACCTTCTCCAGCCGCGGTCCCCGCGCGGGCGACTACGCGCTCAAGCCCGACCTGACCGCTCCCGGCGTGGCCATCAACGCCGCCGAGGCGGGCACCGGCGGGCACGTGCGCATGTCCGGAACCTCGATGGCCACCCCGCACGTCGCCGGCGCCGCGGCCATCCTCGCCCAGCAGCACCCCGCCTGGACCTCCAAGGAGATCAAGGCCGCGCTGGTCGGCTCGGTCAAGACCGGGGGCAGCGTCTGGGAGCACGGCACCGGCCGCCTCGACGTGGCCAAGGCGGTACGGCAGGGCGTCACCGCCGACGCCGGCACACTCGCCTTCGGCCACCTGCGCTGGCCGTACGAGGACAAGGGGATCGAGCGCACCCTCACCTACCGCAACGCGGGCACCGCGCCCGTCACCCTGAACCTCGCGCTGGAGGCCACCGACCTCGCGGGCAAGGCCGCGCCGCAGGGCGTGTTCGCGCTGTCTGCCGCGCAGGTCACCGTGCCGGCGGGCGGCAGCGCCCCGGTCACCGTGACCGTCGCGCCCACGGCGGCCACCCCCACCGCGTACGGCGGGCGGATCACCGCCACCGCCGACGGCGTGAGCCTGTCGACGCTGGTCAGCTTCGCCAAGGAGCCGGAGAGCTACAACCTGCACGTCAAGCTGATCGACCAGCTCGGCACCGTCCCCGACGACGCTGAGGACTTCATGCCGATGACGCTGATGCCGGAGGACGGCGGCCCGCTCATCCAGATGGGCATCAACCACGGTGACAGCGAAGGCCCGATCCGGGTTCCGGCCGGCCGCTACCTGGCGTACACCGTCATGCGGACCCACTTCCCCGACGGCCACTCCGAGCTCAGCGTCGTGCCCATCACCGGCCTGGAGGTGAAGGCCGACCGCGAGGTCGTCTTCGACGCCAGGACCGCCAAGATGATGGAGGTCAAGACCGACCGGCAGGACGCCAGGACGGCCGGCGAGGAGTTCGTGTTCTTCCAGAAGCGCACGGACGGCAAGGAATGGGCGGCCGGCTTCTCCATCGACCGCTTCTCCCTGCCGCGCAACGTTTCGCCGGACCCGCTGCGCTTCCGCGTCGCGCCGACGACCGCGAAGACGGCCGGGTTCCGCTTCGAGAAGTTCACGCAGCTCGCCGCCCTGCGTGCGGACGGCCGGTTCACCGACAGCCCGTACGTGTACAACCTGGTGCTGCGCAAGGACGGCATGGTGCCGGGCGAGCTGCGGATGCGTGACCGCGAGCTGGGCCGGGTCAGCGCCGACCTGGCCACCCTGCGGGCGGGCGCCACCGGAGCCCCGGGCGCCGGACCCACGGCCGGCGGGCCCCTGGGCGACGGCTACACCGGCTGGAGCCAGGTGGTCACGGCCCTGCCCATGACCCAGACCTGGTACTTCACCCCCGGCATCCCCTGGGAGCGCGCCTTCGAGACGATGCCGAACGGGCGACTTCACCAGACCATCGAGCACGCCGACGCGCGCACCTACCGCGCCGGACGACGTGAGCACGAGCGATGGAACTCCGGAGTCGTCGGTACGGCCCTGCGCGACCGGACCCTGGTGACCAGGACCGACACCGAGTTCAAGGTCGGCAACCTGCCCCTGTGGCACGCGGCGGGACGCGACCGCGTCACCGGCAGCAGCGACTACGGCTCGGGCACCACCACGCTGCTGCGCGACGGCAAGGTCGTCGGGTCGGCGAAGCAGTTGCCCGACTACACCGTGACGCTGCCCGTCGCGTCCGGCTCGGGGCGCTTCCAGCTCCGCGTCGAGGGCACGGCCGACCCCGCGGCCACCGAGCTGTCGGCCAAGCTCATCACCGAGTGGTCGTTCACCTCGGCGGGCGCCGGTGCGGTGCCGCTGTTCGTCCTGCGCGCCGAGCCCGAGCTGGACCTGAACAACGCCACGCGGCCGGGCCTGATGGCGCTGCCGCTGCGGCTGGAGCGCATGGAGGGCGCGAACAAGCCGATCACCCGGGTCACGGCCGAGTTCTCCGCCGACGGCCGCACGTGGCATCGGGCCGCCGTGGTGCCGGCGGGGCGTGACTCGTGGCGCGCGCTGCTGCTGAACCTGCCGCGCTCGGGCGACTCGGTGTCGTTGCGCCTGACGGCACGCGACAGCGCGGGCGCGACGGTCAGCCAGACCGTCGAACGCGCCTTCCGGCTGCGCTGACCCCACGGGCTGATCCGGTGACCCACCACCGGATCAGCCCTCGTGGTACGCCCCCAAGCCCGTCCCGGATGCCCGGCTTGACCATGGCCCGTGTCGGGGTCGCGCTGAATGCCCAACCCGGGAAAGCCCGCTCGGCCACCCGTAGCGGTGACCAGTCCGGTCCGGCGGCCGGGTCGAGGCAACGCCGGAACGGCGCAGTGGCCCGGTGGCTGAGGCAGGAGCGGACGGCATGCCCGTGGACAACCCGGCGACCGGGCCCGGCCCAGCGGCTGGGTCGCGAGAGGCAGGCTCGCAGCCGTCTCCGGCCGGCGCTCCGGGGCGTCGCCGCGTCCCGGCCGGGCAGGGAGGCCGCGGCCACGGGTGGTGTGGCCCCCGAGGCCGGGCGTGGCCGTGCCCCTTGGGTGGTGGGGCCTCCGAGCCTGAGCGTGGTCCTTCCCCAGAGGTGTGGTCCCGTGGCAGGGGCGGGGCAGGGGGTCAGAGGTAGGGGCGGGTGGCGGTTACCAGGTCGGGGGTGGCGTCGCGGGTGTCGACGTACAGGGCGGTGTCCGGGGTGCGTTCGCGGATGTCGCGGTCCCGGATCGCGAAGACCGCGGGAGCGGCGGCCCCGGCGCCGTAGCGGCTGGAGATGGCCGTGGTGGCGGCCCGCCGTACGTCGGCGACGACCTGGCGGCTGTCGTGCCCGGCGCCCGACGCGGCTACATACCCCAGCATCGCCGCGAAGCGCAGCTCGGTCTCCGAGGCGGGACGCTGCTGCGGCAGGACGGGCCGGTCCAGCCAGAAGACCTTACCGGCGAGGAACGCGTCATAGGGCAGCTCGCGCGCCGTCTCCACCAGGAGCGCGCCGAACCCGGCCAGGTCGGCGTCCGGCGGCAGGTCCGTCGTGACGAGCAACGGCACGATCAGCGAATCGAGCATGGCAGGCACCCTTCCGTGAGGTCGCTCATCGTAGGGGGCGGCACCGACATTCTCACGCGGCACGCGGCGGTTTGGTCCAGGTGAGGGAGTAGCGCCACAGCAGGCGCCGCCGCCACCTGGCCCCGGGCAGCAGGGCGAGGGCTTCGCGGCGGACGGCGGACCAGGTCATCGTGGGCTCGGCGACGGGCGCGTTCTGGACCGCGCCGCCGTGGACGCGGGAGGCGACCTGGTGCTTGACCACGCTCATCCCGTCGATCACCCAGTCCAGGGGAGTGGCGTTGCGGGCCAGGCCGATGACGACGAGCCGGCCGCCGGGGCGCAGCAGCCGGGACATCCTGGTCAGCGCGCCGGTGAAGTCCATGTGGTGGATGGTGGCGACCGAGGTGACGAAGTCGTACGACGACTCGGGCAGGTCGGCGGTGAGGAAGTCGGCCAGGAGGTAGTCGGGGCGGCCGCCGGCTGCCTTGGCGGCGGCGATCATCTCGGGGGAGACGTCGAGGCCGGTGACGCCGGCGGAGCGGGCGGACAGCTCGCGGGCCAGGAGTCCGTCCCCGCAGCCCACGTCCAGCGCCCGCGCGCATCCGGCGGGCACGTTCGCCAGGACGAAGGGGTGGAAGGCGATGTTGTGGTTCCACATCGGCGTCACTCTAGACGTAGAGGGAGTTCCATTCGTCCACGATGGCCGAGTGGACGATGGAGTCGCGCCAGCCCTCAGGGGCGAGCACGTGGTGCCGGATCCTGCCCTCCTCGATCATCCCGGCGGTCAGCATCGCGAGCTGGGCCGGGATGTTGGCGGGTGAGCGGGCGCCCCAGATGCGGTGCAGGCCCAGCGACCGGAAGCCGAAGCCTAAAAGGAGCCTGATCAGGTCGGTCCCGATCCCGCGCCCCCACTGGTCGGGTCGCAGGCCGAGGCCGATCTCCGCGCTGTGCGGGTGGTCGGCCTCGACGTGCAGGCGCGCGACCCCGATCACACCGTGGTGGTCGGGATCGGTCACGGCCAGGAGGTAGAGGCGCCGGGGTTCGGTCGCGGCTGCGGCCATCGCTTCCTCGACGATCCCGGCGACCTCGTCGAGGGATCGTGGATTGAACGGCAGATGCTCGGTGGCCGCGCGGTTGCCGTAGATGGCGTGCAGGGCGTCGACGTCGGCAGGGGTGACGTCCCGCAGCCCGAGACGCTCGCCGACGACGTTGACGCAGTGCATGCGCTGACGTTAACGCCTACATAGTGATCTTTACAAGTGTTGTCAAGTCGCTAGTTGACTACCGTAAGCCCGCGCGACAAGTTCGGCGATCGCGCTGTGCGCGCCGAGCAGGTCGGCGTGCCCGGCGCCGATCTCGGTGGCGGCCTGTTCGACCAGGCCGGCGGGGGCCTCGATGGCGCACGGGGCGATGGCGAGGCGTTCGGCGCCGGCCGCGCGCAGGCGCTGGGCGGCCACGGCCACGCCGGGCTCGCTGTCGAGGGAGGCGGCCACCACCGGCATCGTCAGGCGGGAGGCCAGCAGCACGGCGGTGGGCTGGGCGGCCGCGACGGCCTGCTCGCCGCCGAGCGTGCCGAGGATGACGGCGTCGACGGGGCTGCCGACGTTCAGCAGGCGCACGCGGTCGGCCCTGGCCAGGCCGCGCTCGGCCAGGCGGATGTGGAGCGCCTCGGCCAGCAGCGGGTGCGGGCCGAGCGCCTCGGTGACGGCGGCCTCCGCGCCGCCGCCGGCCACGATCTTGCTGATCTCCCCGAGTACGACGGGGTCGTCCCAGGTCAGCAGCGGCACGACGACGCTGGGCCGGTCTTCGGCCAGCGCCTGGGCGAGTTCGGCGACAGCGGTGAGGCGTACCTCGATCTGCGGGTTGTCGACCCTCACCACGGCCGCGATGTCGGCGGCCGGCCCGTCGGTGCCGCCGGGGCAGGCGAGCACGAGCACGGGGGCGTCCGGGGGGAGCGACGCGGGCACCGGACGACGGTGGCGACCGCCACCGGGCCGGGGGGAACGTTCACGTACAGGCAGGCTCACAGGCGCGCATTTTATGCCCATTCACTGATTCATGTAACGAAACCTGGCTGCGATTCGATCACGGCATCAGTCATGGCATCAGTGTGATCGAGATCACATCGTGACGTTCGCAAACGTTGACGAATGGTGACGAACCAGAGCAGGGTGGAGCAACTAGAAACGCGTTCTAGAGCGACAGTCCTAAACCCGGAGGACTTGGGATGAAGCCGTTCTATGTCCGCGAACTGCACGTGTATCCGGTGGGCGCCAACCGCATCCGCCTGCTGGCCGTCGCCGTGCTCGCCTCGCTGGTCGCCAACTTCGAGACCACGATCGCCACCATCCTTCCCCTGCTGCGCCAGGACCTCGGCATGACGCTGGAGGTCTACGGCCTCATCGCGGCCGCCTCGGTGCTCGTGGGCGGCCTGTCGGCCGGGTTCGGCGGCATCCTGTCCGACCGGTGGGGGCGCGTGACGATCCTCGTGCCCACCCTGACCGTGACCGCCGCCTGCAACTTCCTGCTGGCCACCGTCGAGACCACGACGGGGCTGTTCGTGGTCAGGTGCCTGATGCTGTTCATCGAGGGCGCGGGGATCACCATCACCGCCTCGCTCGTGCGCGACTTCTCGCCGCGGCTGGGGCGGGCGCAGGCGTTCGGGTTCTGGACGTGGGGGCCGGTCGGCGCCGCGTTCCTGGCCTCGCTGATCGCCAGCGTGACCCTGCCGATGTTCGGCAACGCCTGGCAGTCGCAGGCCATCATCATGGGCGTCGTCTCGCTGGTGCTGTGCGGGGTGATCATCTGGCAGATCGCCGAGCCGTCGGCCGCGCTGCGCGCCCAGGTGATGCGGGCCGAGGCGGCGGTCAGGGTCGAGGAGAAGATCGACCCTGGCCGGGTGCGCGAGCTGTTCCGGCACCCGCACCTGTGGGCGCACGTGTTCGGCAACACCGCCTGGCAGGTCCTCTACTGGACCTTCGCGATCTTCGGCCCGACCATCCTCAACGAGGCGTTCGGCATGGAGACCGCCGCCGCCAACGGCGTCGTGGCCGTCGGCATCCTGCTCAACGCGCTGGCCGTCGTCGTGGTCGGCCGCGTCTCCGACCGGTTGCAGACGCGCAAGCCGTTCACCGCCGTGGGGACGGTCCTGACGATCGCGGCGCTCGGCTACTACGTGAGCCTGATCGGCTCCGGCGCCTCCGCCACGCGGATCACCGTCGTCTACGCGCTGATGTTCCTGTTCATGGGCGTGGCGTACGTGCCGTGGATGGCCAACTTCTCCGAGGACGCGGAGGACGTGGAGTCGCGGCTGCAGGGGGCGGCGCTGGGCATCTGGGGCATGGTCGTCCGGGTCATGATCGTGGTGCTGCTCATCGTGTCGCCGCAGGTCGTGGCCGGGGGCGGCTGGCAGGCGTGGTTGCTCGTGGGTCTGGCCGGCCAGGTGGTCTTCCTGCTGTCGATGGCCGCCTTCAAGGGCGGCTGGCGGCCCGCGCGCCGCGGCGCGAAGGCCGCCGCCTGACCCCGGCGCCGGGCGGCGTTGGCAGCCGCCGCCCGGCGCCCCCTTCCGCGGCGGCTCAGGCTCGCTGGGGAACCTTCTCCTCCTGAACGGACGGCGCGATGGCCAGGCCGATCGCGGTGACCGCCAGCGCGATGACCACGTACACCGACACCGCCAGCGTCGACTTGTAGACGTCGAAGAGCTTCAGCGCGATGATCGGGGCCAGCGCGCCGCCGACGATCCCGGCCACCTGGTAGCCCATGGAGGCGCCGCTGTAGCGCAGCCGCGTGCTGAAGAGCTCGGCGATGAAGGCGGCCTGCGGGCCGTACATGGCGGCGTGGGTGACGAGGGCGACGACGGCGGCGAGCGCGATCAGCGGGAACGACCGGGTCTCCAGCAGGGGGAAGAAGGCGAAGACCCAGACGGCGGCGGCCACGACGCCGGCCAGGTAGACGGTGCGGCGGCCGACGCGGTCGGACAGGGCGCCGAAGGCGGGGATGAGGAACAACTGCAGCGCCGAGCCGATCAGCACCGCGTTGAGGCCGACCGAACGGTCCATGTCCAGCGTGCCGGTGATGTAGACGAGGATGTAGGCGGTGAAGGTGTAGAAGGCCACGTCCACGCCGATCCGGGCGGTGAAGGCGGACAGGAGTGCCCTCGGGTGCGTGCGGATGACCTCCAGGAGAGGCATCTTGGCCTTCGCGCCCTTGGTGTCGATCTCGGCGAACTGCGGGGATTCGGAGATGCGGCGCCGTACCCAGAAACCGACCAGAACCAGGACACCCGACAGCAGGAACGGCACACGCCACCCCCACGACAGGAAAGCCTCGTCCGTCAGCGTCAGCGACAGCACGGTCAGCAGGGCGGTCGCCAGGACGTAGCCGGCGGGCACACCGACCTGCGGCCAGCTCGCGTTGAAGCCGCGGCGGCGCTGGTCGCCGTGTTCCATCGTCATGATGACGGCGCCGCCCCACTCGCCGCCCAGGCCGAGGCCCTGGATGAAGCGGAGCGTCACCAGCAGGACCGGGGCCAGCACGCCGACGGACTCGAAGCCGGGCAGCACGCCGATGAGGAAGGTGGCCACGCCCATCATGAGCAGCGTCACGACGAGGACGGTCTTGCGTCCCACGCGGTCGCCGAAGTGGCCGAACACGACGCCGCCGAGCGGCCGGGCGACGAAGGCGACGGCGTTGGAGGCCAGCGCCGCGAGAGTGGCGTTGAGCGGGTCGAGCGTCGGGAAGAACAGCTTGCCGAAGACCAGCGTCGACGCCGTCGTGTAGAGGAAGAAGTCGTACCACTCCAGCGACGTGCCGACCAGGCTGGCGAGGATCACCCGCCGCGTCTGTTGGGGGGAGCCAGACATCGCATCGCCTTTCGTTGGTTATCTCTCAACGTAAGGATCGTTGAACAATTCGACAAGAGGTTTGTGGGGTGATTGTCTGTTACATGTGGATGACGCGGTTGCGGACCTCGAGCACGAGCGATCCCGGCTCGGGCGTACCAGCACGGCGGAGCGGGTGGCCGACATCCTGCGCGAGCGCATCATCGAGGGCTTCTTCGAGCCGGGGCAGCGGCTGTCGGAGGAGTCCATCTCGGAGGCGCTCGGAGTCTCGCGCAACACGCTGCGCGAGGCGTTCCGGCTGCTCGGCCACGAACGGCTGCTGGACCACCGGCTCAACCGCGGCGTCTTCGTCCGCGTGCTGTCGGCCGAGGACGTGGCCGACCTCTACCGCGTCCGCCGCGTGCTCCAGGACGCGGCGGTGCGCCGGCGCCCCACGGGGGCGGCGCTGGCGGTGATCAGGGAGGCGGTCGCCGACGCCGAGAGAGCGGCCGCGGCCGACGACTGGCGCGGCGTCGGCACCGCCAACATCCGCTTCCACCAGGCGCTGGCCGCCATGAACGGCAGTCCCAGGCTGGATGAGACCATGCGGCAACTGCTGGCCGAGCTGCGGCTGGTCTTCCACGTGATGAAGAACCCGCGTACCTTCCACGAGCCGTTCGTCGCGCGCAACCGCGAGCTACTGGAGCTCATCGAGGCGGGGCGTGCGGCCGAGGCGGCCAAGTTCCTGGCCGAGTATCTGGACGACGCCGAGCGGCTCCTCGTCCGCGCCTACGACCCCAGCCGATAGCGTGCGGACATGGAGCGGACCTTCACCGTCGACGAGGCGCGCGAGATGCTGCCGGGAATCCTCGAAGAGGCCGAGCGGCTGGTGGCCGCGCGCGCCGACCTCGCCGAGATCGCCTACGACCGCGAGCAGGAGGGCGTCTCCCCGCTGGGCGGGCTGGCCGAGCTCAAGGGCCTGGAGGCGCGGATCGAGGAGATCATCAGCGGCTGGCACGAGCGCGGGCTGCAGGTGAAGGGGATCGCGCCGGTGCTGCTCGACTTCCCCTCGGTGATCGGCGGGCGGCCGGTGGGACTGTGCTGGATCGAGGGCGAGAGCGAGCTGGGCTGGTACCACCGCGACGAGCTCGGCTTCGCCGGGCGGCGGCCGCTCCTGCGCGAATAGTCCCTCGCCCGACGCCGTACCCTGCTGGGGTGGAGGCGCACTCGACCAAGGCGATGGCGGCGCGGGCGGTGGCGCTGTGCGAGGCCCTGCTGTGGGAGGAACCGACGCCCGGCTCGATCGCCGCGGTCCTGCGCGCGCACGGGGAGCGCGGGCCGCTGGAGCTGTCGCCCGGCGACGTGGCCGCGATGCGCACGGCCGCCCGGCGCCTCATGGAACTGTTCGCCGCGCCGTCCATGGACGAGGCGGCGCGGCTGCTCAACCGGCTGCTGTCCGGCGCCGCCCGCCCGCCCCGCCTGACCGACCACGGCGGCACGACGACCTGGCACCTGCACGTGGACCGCGACGACGACGCGCCGTGGGCGGAGTGGTTCCTGGCCTCCTCGGCGATGGCGATGGCGGTGCTGCTGGCCGACCATCAGCGTGTCCCGGCCGGGTTGTGCGCGTCCGTGAGCTGTGGCCGGCCGTTCCTGGACACCTCGGGCGGCAGCCCCAGGCGCTACTGCTCGCCGCGCTGCGCGACCAGGGAACGGGTGGCCGCCCATCGCGCCGCCGCCCGGGAGCTGTAACGTCTCTTGCATGTTATGGCGTTACATGCTCGGGGCGGCCTCGGCGCGTACCGGTGATGACATGTCCGGACCCGCCCTGCTCGTCCTGGGGCTGGCGGTCAGCGGGTCGCCCGCGGTCGCCGGGTGGCTGCTGGCGGGGCTGACGGTCTCGGCCTCGGTCGGCGGGCCGCTGCTCGGCGTGCTGCTCGACCGCGCGCGGCGGCCCGGCCGGCTGCTGGCCTGGTGCCTGACCGGGTACGCGGGCGGGCTCCTGGTGATCCTCACCCTTCTCGGCCGGGCGCCCGACGGGCTCGTCATCGGGCTCGCGGTGCTGACCGGACTGCTCGGGCCCGCGCTGAGCGGCGGCTGGACGGCGCAGCTCCCGCTGGCCGTGCCCGCCGGGTCGCTGCCGCGCGCCAACGCCCTCGACTCGATCTCCTACAACGTCGCCGCCCTGCTCGGACCCGCCCTCGCCGGGCTGATGGCCGCTCTCGGCGGCGGTTCCCCGCCGGTGATCGCCGCCTGCGTCCTCATCGCCGCCTCCCTGCCCGTCGCCCTGACCCTCCCGCCGCGCGAGCGCGTGGAGAAGGGCGCGTCCGTGGTGGCCGAACTGCTCGCGGGCGTGCGGGCGATCACCGGCAACCCCTCGCTGCGCCGGGCCACCGTGACCTCGATGATCTCCATGGCGGGCGTCGCGATGCTGGTCGTGTGCACGCCGCTGCTCGGCGAGCGGCTCGTGGGCAGCGCCGGGTTCGGCGCGCTGCTCCTGGCCGTGACCGCCGCCACCGCGCTCGGCGCCAACGCGCTGCTGGCCCGCCGCACGCCCGCCGCCGGAGGCTGGTGGCCCGACGGCGCGCTCGTGGCCGCCACCGCCGTGGTCGGGGTGGGCACCGCCGTCGCGGCGCTCGCCGACTCCTTCGCGCTCGCCGTCCTGGCCGCCGCTGTCGCGGGCGTGGGTGAGGGGCCGCAGCTCACCGCCCTTTTCGCGGTACGGCACCGCGACGCGCCCGACCGGCTCAGAAGCCAGATCTTCACCACGGGCGCCAGCCTGAAGATCACCTCGTTCGCCGCGGGGTCGGCGGTGGCCGGGCCGCTGGCCGTACACTCGGTGCCTCTCGCGCTCGCGGCCGGAGCGGCGCTGCAGGCGGTGGCGGTCGCGGCCTACTGGGCGATGTCGCTCAGCGCACCCCGCTCGGACGGAACTGCACGCTGATCCGCGGCCCGCACGGTCGCGCGGTCTTCGGCACGGCGTGCTCCCACGTGCGCTGGCAGCTCCCGCCCATCACGATGAGGTCGCCGTGGCCCAGCTCGCGGCGCACCGAGGGGCCGCCGCCGCGGGGACGCAGCAGCAGGCTGCGCGGCGTGCCGACCGAGACGATGGCGACCATGGTGTCCTCGGCGGCGCCCCTGCCCATGGTGTCGCCGTGCCAGGCCACGCTGTCGCGGCCGTCGCGGTAGAGGCACAGGCCCGCGGTGCGGAACGGCTCGCCCAGCTCCCGCGCGTAGTGGGCGTCCAGCGCCCGCCTGGCCTCGGTCAGGACCGGGTCGGGCAGCGGCTCGTCCTCGCCGTAGAACTTCAGCAGGCGTGGCACGTCCACCACGCGGTCGTACATGACCCTGCGCTCCGCCTGCCACGGCACCTCGCGCAGCAGCCGCTCGAACAGCGCGTCGGCGCCGCCCAGCCAGCCGGGCAGCACGTCGATCCACGCGCCCCGCGACAGCCGGGTGCGCACCGGCGCGAGCGGGCGCGGGCCCGGCTCCTCGTCCAGGTCGAGCAGTGAGCCTTGGAAGAGCGCAGTCATGTGTTCGATTGTACGCGATCGCCTGAACATCCATTCGAATCTCGCTAGGCTCTCCTCATCGCCGACGCCAGGTGCGACGCTGGGAAACGGCGTCGCCCTCGATCCCCTCCGCACCGTGCGGCGGCGGGCCGACCATCCATCACACGAAGGAGCACGCCATGCTCACCACCAAGAACCTTCCCGGCAGCCCGATCTGGCTCGACCTGGGCAGCCCCGACCTCCCGGCGACCGTGGCCTTCTACACCGAGCTGTTCGGGTGGAGCCACCACACCATGGAGGGCGCGGACTACGGGTCGTTCCAGCAGGACGGCAAGACCGTCGCGGCGGTGGGGAAGCTCACCGAGGAGGGGGCCGGCCCGGCCTGGATCGTCTACTTCCGCAGCACCGACGCCCACGCCGGGGCGAAGGCCGTCGAGCAGGCCGGGGGAGCGGTTCGCATGGTGCCGCAGGAGATCGGGCCCGACGGGTGGATCGCGCAGTTCAGCGACCCGGCGGGGGCGCAGTTCGCGATCTGGCAGCCGGTCGGGGGCAGCGGGCTGGAGCTGGTGACCGAGCCGGGCTCGCTGTGCTGGGCCGAGCTCTACACGCCCTCCGCCGAGGACGCGCGGGCGTTCTACCGGTCGGTGTTCGACTGGAGCTTCGAGGACATGGCGATGGGCGGGATGAACTACACCGTCGTCACCCCGCCCGGCGGCGGCGCCGACGACAGCATGGCCGGGATCGTGCCGATGCCGGGCGTGCCGCCGCACTGGCTGCCGTACTTCGAGGTGCGCGACTGTGACGCGGCCGTGGCCAAGGCGCAGGCGCTGGGCGGGGCGGTGGCGCTGGCCGCCGAGTCGGTGGAGGGGGTGGGCCGCTTCGCCACCCTGACCGACCCACACGGCGTCCGCTTCGCCGTCATGACCAGCTCCGGCTGACCGATCCCGCCCTCCCGACCCGTCCCGGCCGGGACAGGTACGCCCATGTCCGGTCCTGGGTTGGGCGGGACGGGTGCGCCCCCTGCCCGGTCCTGGGTTCGGCCAGGACGGGTGCGTCCCCCGCCTGGTTCTAGGTTGGCCGGGACGGGTGCGTCCCCTGCCCGGTCCTGGCGGCCGGGCAGGGGGCCATCCCGGCGGCCTCAGCGCTGCGGCGGGGACGACGGTCGGTTAGCGGCGGGCCAGGGTCAGGCGGGCCACGCGGCCCTGTTCGCCCGCGGCCCAGCAGCTCAGGTCGGGCGTGCACGACACGGTGTCGAACGACCCGGTGTCGAACGTGTGCCAGGTCCTGCCGCCGGTGAAGGAGATGTCGCTGCCGGTCGGGCCCACGGCGATCGCGGCCAGGGGGAGCAGGGCCACGCCCGAGCGGTAGGCGGGCGGCGGCACGCGGGAGGGACGCCAGGTGGCGCCGCCGTCGGTGGAGTAGGCCCCGGCCGAGGGAGAGGGCTGGCCGGGCCGGTAGTCGCCGCCGACCGCGACGCCCTGGCGCGGACCGCGGAAGGCGAGGGCGAACACGCCACGGGCCGGATCGCCGGCCGGAATCGGAGAGTCGGCCACGGTCCAGGTACGCCCGCGGTCGCGCGAGTGGAACACCCGCGCCCGCTCGGCCCCGCCACTGGCCAGCCACACGTCCCGGCCGCCGGAGGTGACCAGGCACTGCCCGCTCGCCGCGAACCCGGCCTCACCGGGCAGCGCCTCCGGCATCCCGTCGGACGGCAGCACCTTCCAGCTCCGCCCGCCGTCCGACGTCGACAGGATGCGGAACCTGCCGTCCACCGGATCGCTCATCGCCAGCCCGTGGCGGCGGTCGAAGAAGGCCATGCAGTCGTAGAAGGCGCGCGGCTCGTCGTTGCGGAAGGTCTCCGTCCAGGTACGGCCCGCGTCCTCGGTCCGGTAGACCCGCGAGTCGGCGCCCTCCCCGATGGACAGGGCCACCGCCGTGTCCGCCCCGAACGCCTCGACGTCCCGCAACTGCAGCGCCTGCGCGCCGGGCGGGGAGACATCCCGCCAGGTACGCCCGCCGTCCGTCGTCCTGAGCACGGTCCCTTCGCTACCCGAGGCCCACACGACATCCCGGCTCACCGGAGCCAGGCCGCGCAGGCGGCTGGTGACGCCGGTCTGCTTGAGTTCCCAGCGGAGGAGGTCGCCTCCGGTGAGGCCGCCGAGGTCGGGGGTGTCGGCCTGGGCGGGCAGGGGTGTGATCAGCGCACAGGCCGCTGCTACGGCCGTGATCGCGATACGTAACTTCATGCCGAGCAAGCTAAGCCCGCCCCTCCCACCCCGTCCACCACCCACGTCACCCAGACCACGTCACCCAGACCACGTCACCCACACCACGTCACCCACACCACGTCACCCACACCACGACACCCACACCTCCCCACCCACACCTCCCCAGCCACGCCGCTTCGTGCGTGCTGCTTCGTGCGTGCCGCTTCGTGCGTGCCGCTTCGCGCGGCGTTGCATCCGCGGCTCCGGGTGTGCGGCTGTCTGCATGCGCGGCTTCACGCGCGCCGTGTCGCGTGGAAGTGACGTGTGCGGAGTGCCCGTCCGAGGCGCGCGGCCGGGAGGCGGCGCGCATGGGCGCGTGTGCCGGGGGGCAGGGCAACGTCGCGACAAAGCGCTGGTGTGCGCTGGGCCGCACGGGGCGCCAGGCGGGCTGCCGGGTGGTGCGCAAAGACACTACTTGCGGCCGTGGCCTGGGGCGGTGCGTGAAGTCGTCACGTGTGTCGTGGGGTGTGAGGTCGTCACGTGTGGCGTGGGGTGGTGGTGTGGGCCCTCACGCGCGCCGCCTGGTAGGAGGGGCGCGCGTGAGGGGGGCAAGAGGGGGTCAGTCGCCTGACTTCCACTGGGCGATCAGTTTGTCGTAGTCGACGGTCTGTGGTTTGCCGCGTTCGTCGGCCAGCTTGGGGGCGGGGGCGCCGGGCTGGTCGAGCCACTGCTGGGCGGGCTGCTCAGGGTTGAGCTTGGGGGCGCAGGCGCCGCCGTAACCGCGCCGTTCCAGGCGGGACAGGATGTCGTCCTGCTGCTTGGCCAGGTTGTCCATGGACTGCTGGGCCGTGGTCTCGCCGGTCACGGCGGTGGCCACGTTCTGCCACCAGAGCTGGGCGAGCTTGGGGTAGTCGGGGACGTTGGTGCCGGTCGGGGTCCACTGGACGCGCGCCGGTGAGCGGTAGAACTCGATGAGCCCGCCGTACTTGGGGGCGTTCTCGCTGAAGTAGGGGCTGCGGATGTCGGAGTCGCGGATGAAGGTCAGCCCGGTGATGGACTTCTTCAGCGACACCGTCTTGGACGTGACGAACTGGGCGTACAGCCAGGCGGCGGCGCGCCGTTCCGCGGGGGTGTTCTTGAGCAAGGTCCAGGATCCGGCGTCCTGGTAGCCGAGCTTGTTGCCGTCCTTCCAGTACGCCCCGTGCGGGCTGGGGGCGATGCGCCACTTGGGGGTGCCGTCGGCGTTCACGACGGGCAGGCCCTGCTTGGTCATGTCGGCGGTGAAGGAGGTGTACCAGAAGATCTGCTGGGCGATGTTGCCCTGCGCGGGGACGGGGCCCGACTCGCTGAAGTTCATGCCGGCGGCTTCCTTGGGCGCGAAGCGCTTGAGCCAGTCCACGTACTTGGTGAGGGCGTAGACGGAGGCGGGCCCGTTGGTGTCGCCGCCGCGGGTGACCGACGAGCCGACCGGGCGGCAGTTCTCGACGCGGATGCCCCAGTCGTCGACGGGCAGGCCGTTCGGGATGCCGGGGTCGCCGTTGCCGGCCATGGACAGCCACGCGTCGGTGAAGCGCCAGCCGAGCGAGGGGTCCTTGCGCCCGTAGTCCATGTGCCCGAAGACCTTCTTGCCGGCGATCTGCCCGTTTCCATTGACCTTGTTCGTGAAAAAGTCGGCTATATCCTCATAAGCCGCCCAATTCACCGGCACACCCAGGTCGTACCCGTACGCCGCCTTGAACTGCTTCTTGATCTCCGGATCGGTGAACCAGTCGTAGCGGAACCAGTACAGGTTCGCGAACTGCTGGTCGGGAAGCTGATACACCTTCTTGTCCGGCCCGGTGGTGAAGCTGATCCCGATGAAGTCCTTGAGGTCGAGCGTCGGCGAGGTGACGTTCTTGCCCTCCCCGGCCATGTAGTCCGACAGCGGCACCACGTAGTCGCCGCGCGCGTGCGTCCCGATGAGGTCGGAGTCGTTGACGTAGGCGTCGTAGATGTTCTGGTTGCCCTGGATCTGGGTCTGCAGCTTCTCGACGACGTCGCCCTCCTGGATCAGGTCGTGCTTGATCCTGATCCCGGTGATCTCGGTGAACGCCTTGGCGAGCTGCCGCGACTCGTACTCGTGCGTGGTGATCGTCTCCGACACCACGTTGATCTCCATCCCCCGGTACGGCGCCGCCGCCTTCAGGAACCATTCCATCTCGGCGAGCTGCTGGTCCTTGGTCAGCGTCGAGGGCGTGAACTCGCTGTCCACCCACCTCTTGGCCGCCGCCCTGCCGTTCTCCTCACGGAAGTCGCTCGACGGCTTGCTCCCGCTGGAGCACCCCGCCAGCAACAGGACGAGAACGCCCAGCCCGGCCGCGTGCCTCTTGAGTGTGTGCGACATGTCCGACTCCTCTCGCGAGCAAGGGGGCGCAGGTCAACCCCATATCCCGATCACGGCCGCGACGAGGACCGCGCACCCGAGCGCGAGCCACATCGACAGGTCGGTGACGGCGATCCACCCGGCGAGCACCACCGCCGCGCTGATCAGTCCGATGTAGAGCCGGTCGCCCCTGTCGGTCTCGATGCGCAGGAAACCGCGTCTGGCCAGCGGCGGCGACAGCCGCGCCCAGACGGCCATGACGACCAGCAGCAGGGCCAGCCCGGCGAACACCAGTGCGGTGGGCGGCGTCCAGACCATCCACTCCAGCACCTGTCACACCCTCCCCAGCGCGAAGCCCTTGGCGATGTAGTTGCGGACGAACCAGATGACGATCGCGCCCGGAATGATCGTCAGTACGCCCGCGGCGGCCAGCAGCCCCCAGTCGATCCCGGCGGCGCTGACGGTGCGGGTCATGGTGGCGGCGATCGGCTTGGCGTTGACCGAGGTGATCGTCCGGGCGATCAGCAGCTCGACCCAGCTGAACATGAAGCAGAAGAACGCGGTCACGCCGATGGCCGAGCGGATCATGGGCAGGAAGATCTTGAAGAAGAAGCGGGGCAGCGAGTAGCCGTCGATGGCCGCGGTCTCGTCGATCTCGCGCGGGATCCCGGACATGAACCCCTCCAGGATCCACACCGCCAGCGGCACGTTGAACAGCATGTGCGCGATGGCCACCCCGAGGTGCGTGTCGAACAACCCCACGCTCTGATAAATCTGGAAAAAGGGGAGAAGGAAGACCGCCGGCGGCGCCATCCGGTTCGTCAGCAACCAGAAGAACAGGTGCTTGTCCCCGGCGAAGCGGAACCGCGAGAACGCGTACGCCGCCGGCAACGCCACGATCAGCGAGAACACCGTGTTCAGTGAGGTGTAGACGATCGAGTTGAGATAGCTGGAGTACCACGCGGAGTCGGTGAAGAACGTGACGTAGTTCTCCAGCGTCACGTTCTGCGGAAGCAGCGAGAAACTGCCCAGGATCTCGTCGTTCGGCCGGATCGACATGCCGAACATCCACAGCAGCGGCAGCATGAGCGTCGCCACGTACAGCCAGAAGACCGTCCGCGCCCAGGGCAGCCGTCTCATCTCCCGCTCCTCGTCAGCACGGTGAAGAACACGTAGCAGGCGATCTGCACGATGAGGAAGTACAGCAGCGAGAACGCCCCGGCCGGGCCGAGGTCGAACTGGCCCACCGCGATCTTCGATAGCAGGATGCTGAGGAAGGAGGTGGCGTTGCCCGGCCCGCCCCCGGTCACCACGAACGGCTCGGTGTAGATCATGAAGCTGTCCATGAACCGCAGCAGGATCGCGATTGTCAGCACGCCGCGCAGCCTCGGCAGTTGCACGTGCCGGAACGTGGCCCACGCCGAGGCCCCGTCGATCTGGGCGGCCTGGAAATAGGGTTCGGGAATCGAGCGCAGCCCCGCGTACGCCAGCAGCGCCACCAGCGGCGTCCAGTGCCACACGTCCATGACCAGCACGGTGATCCACGCGTCGGTGGAGTCGAGCGTGTAGTTGAAGTTGATCCCGAGCACGTTGTTGACGACCCAGCCGCCGAGCCCGATGTCGCCGCGGGCGAAGATCTGCCAGATCGTGCCGACGACGTTCCACGGGATGAGCAGCGGCAGCGCGACCACGACCAGCGCCACCGACACCCACGCGCCGCGCCGCGGCATGCAGACCGCGAGCAGCACGCCGAGCGGGATCTCGATGACCAGCACCTGCGCCGAGAACATCAGCGTGCGCAGGAACGCCGCCCGCACCTCGGGATCGCGGGTGACCGAGCGGAACCAGTCCAGTCCCACGAAGATGCGGTCGGTGGGGGTGAAGACGTCCTGCACCGAGAAGTTGACCACGGTCATCAGCGGGATCACCGCGGTGAAGGCCACCGACACCACGACCGGCAGCACGAGCCACCACGCGCGGTTGTTCTTGGGCTTGAGGTCCCTGGGCGCCTCCTCCCGCTCCTTCCGAGGTACGGCCGGCGCCACCACCTCACCGGCGACCTGGCTGCCGGCGACCGTGGCGGGAACGTCGCGGGTGGTCATGCGCCGCTCCCTTCCAGGGCGGCCAGCGTGCCGCACCTGACCTCGTCGCGGAACAGGTAGGCCCGCTCGAAGTGCAGGTGCTCGGCCGCGCCGTGGTCGCCGGGATCGGTCTTGGCGACCAGGTCGGCGCCGTCGGCGCCGTCGGCCCGCGCGTGCACCAGGTGGTAGGAGCCCATCCGGTCCACGCCCGTGACGCCGGCCCGCAGGCCGGGGGAGCGGGGGACCGGGCTGATCCTGACGAACTCGGGTCGTACGCCGAGCCGTACCGGACCGTCGGGGAGGGCGCCGTCGTCGCCCACCGCGCGCCCGACCAGGGCGCCGCCGACCCGCACGATGCCGCGCTCGACGGCGGCGTCGAGCACGTTCATGCCGGGCGAGCCGATGAAGTGGCCGACGAACTCGTGCGCGGGCGACAGGAACAGCTCGGCCGGCTCGCCGCTCTGCACGATCGTGCCGTCCTTGAGCACGACCACCTCGTCGGCGAAGGTCAGCGCCTCGGTCTGGTCGTGGGTGACGTAGATGAGCGTGTGGCCGGTGTCGCGGTGGATCTCCTTGAGCTTGCTGCGCAGCGTCCACTTCAGCGCCGGGTCGATCACGGTGAGCGGCTCGTCCAGCAGGACGGCGGCCACCTCGGGCCGGACCAGGCCGCGGCCGAGGCTGACGATCTGCTGGCGGCCGGGGTCGAGGCGGCGCGAGCGGCGTCCGAGGTGCTCCTCCAGGCCGAGCAACCGGGCGACCGTGCGCACCCGCTGGTCCACCTCGGCCTTCGGGTACCTGCGGTTGCGCAGCGGGAAGGCGAGGTTGTCGTAGACCGACATCTCCTCGTACAGCACGGGGAACTGGAAGACCTGCGCGATGTTGCGGGCCACGGGCGGCAGGCCGGTGACGTCCCGGCCGCCGAGCAGGACCCGGCCCGACGACGGCGTGAGCAGGCCCGAGATGATGTTGAGCAGGGTCGTCTTGCCGCAGCCGCTCGGCCCGAGCAGGGCGTAGGCGCGGCCGTCGGACCAGGTCCAGGTCATGGGGTGGAGGGCGTGGGTGCGGCCGCCGTCGTAGCTGTGGCCGACGCCCTCCAGCCTGATGTCAGCCATGCAGGTCGACCTCCGTGGCGGTGTCGGCCACCAGTTCCCCCGTTTCCGAGAAGATCAGGATGTGCGCGGGATCGACGTAGGCCACCGCGCGCTCGCCGGGCGTGAACAACTGGGTGCCCGGCAGCTGCGCCACCAGGTGCCGCCGCCCGGCCAGCAGCAGGTGCAGGAACGTCGTGCTGCCGGTGACCTCGGCCAGGCGGATCTCGGCGGGGAACTCGATCTGGCCGGGCCGGGTGCGTTCGATCGTCACCTGGTGGGGGCGGATGCCGAGCACCATGCCGTCGCCGAAGAAGTGTGTCCCCGGCGTGGACAGCGGCACGCCCAGGCACTCCAGGCGGCCCTCGTTCACCACGCCGGGCAGGAGGTTGAGCGGCGGATCGGACAGCGTGGCCGCCACGGCCAGCGACGGCGGCCGGTCGTACATGCGGGACACGTCGCCCACGTGCTGGATCCGGCCCTCGCCCAGCACCACCGTCGGCGCCGCGAACATCAGCGCCTCGGCCGGGTCGGAGGTGGAGTAGACGACGGTGCCGGGCGAGTCCTCGAACATCGCCTTCAGGTCGGCCCGTAACTGCTCACGGAGCTTGTAGTCGAGGTTGGCCAGCGGCTCGTCCAGCAGGAGCACGTCGACGGGCCTGGCCAGCGCGCGGGCGATCGCGGTGCGCTGCTGCTGGCCGCCCGACAGCTCGGCCGGGCGCCGCTCCAGCAGGTCGGCGATGCCCATGAGCTCGGCCACGTCGCGCACCCGGCCGTCCACGTCCTTGCGCGGGAAGCCGGCGGCCAGGCGCAGGGGAGAGGCGATGTTCTCGTAGACGGTCAGCGACGGGTAGTTGATGAACCGCTGGTAGACGAAGGCCACCGAGCGCCTGCGCACCGGGAGCGAGGTGACGTCCTCGCCGTTGACGACCACGCGGCCGTCGGTCGGGGTGTGCAGCCCCGCGATCACCCGCATGAGGGTGGTCTTACCGGCCGCCAGCGGCCCGATGAGGGTCGTCATGCCGCTGGAGAGTTCCAGGTTGATGTCGTCGAGCCACACTTCACCGCGTTGCCGTACGCGGACGCCATCGAGTCTCAGCGCCACATTTCCTCCGGCGGTAGGTCGTGGCTGTCCTGAACCAACGTGCTCTTCCATCTAACATCGCCATCAACTCTGCGCAAACAGCACATGTGATTCAGGAAAGAAGTCCTAATTCGTAACCGACCGACAGTGCTTCGGCCCGATTTCGGACATCCAGCTTGCTGAACAGGCGTGACTGGATGTTCTCCACGGTCTTGGTGGTGATGGCCAGAGCCTGGGCCGTCTGCCGTACCGAATGACCCGTCGCGATGGAGCGCAGGATCTGCAGCTCGCGGTCGGTGAGTGCCGAGCGCGCCGCCGCACGCCTGCTCGTCTCCGGGTGTACGGCCCGGCCGAGCTCGTCGATCGGCACCACCGCGTCCGGCGCCGGGGACATGATGACCTGGCCGAACGCGGTCTCGGTGACGACGACCACGCGGGCGCCGAGCGCGTGCATGTGGTGCCAGGCTCCGGACTCGTCGATGACCACGGCCACCATCGGCCGGCGGAGCATGAGCGTGTCGTCCTCGTGCGTCCAGCGGGCTCCGGCCACGAACACCGGCAGGTGCTGGCGGATGAGGTTCTCCACGACGGCGTCCCTGCTCCTTCCCGGGCCGCCGAAGACGACGGCCGTCGGGACCGTGCCGGGCCGGGACCCGGAACGGAACAGCAGGCCGAGCCGGGCGGCCAGCGAGACCAGGTGGACGCGGCTGTGCACCTCGGCCTTGGCGAAGATGCGGCGCATGTGGTTCTCGACGGTGGCCGGGGCGATGCCGAGCATCCTGCCCGCCTCCTGCACGCTGTGACCGGAGGCCGCGAGGGCCAGGACGTCCAGGTCGCGCTCGGTCAGGACGGGCGGGTGGGCCGGGCGGGCGCGGGGTTCGAACGGGCAGCGCCGTACCGCTTCGAGGAGCGCGGTCAGGCCCCGTGAGTAGGGCACCAGCGTCAGGCCCGCGCCCACCGCCCGCACCACGTCGCGCACGTCCATGCTCGCGTAGGTGAGCACGAGGCCGCGCCCGCGTAATCGGGGGAGCTTGCCCATCACCTCCTCGAAGTCGTCCGCGACGTCGATCACTGCGACGTCGACGTCGCGGAGGCGGCAGAGGCGTTCGAGGTCGGACAGGTGCTGGGTGAGCCCGGACACGCTCAGGCCGGGCTGCCCGGTGAGGGCGGTGGCGAGCGCTTCGCGGAGCAGGCGGTTTGCGGAGTGCGCGGCCACGTGGATGGCCATACGCAGAATGTACTTAAAAGAAGCCTTCCTGTCTGTAAACCGCTCTTACCGGAACTTGTCAGAATGTCACTGCCCGCGACTGGCCGGATCGACTTTGGCGAAGCGCAGCAGGTCCACCATGGTGAACGTGCCCGGCGCGCGGCTCGGCAGCGTCGGCCGCCACCCCGGACTGGCCACGAGGTAAGAGCCGGGGTCCTTCTGCAGCAGGCCGATGAAGACCTCGCCGATGAGCCGGGCGCCGACGCCGGCGAGCTGGATGCCGTCGCCGAGGTCCTGCCCCTCCTTGAGCACGTAGTACCAGAGCGGCGCGCTCGTGGCCAGGCCGAACGGGCCGAGCTCGGAGGTGTCGACGTGCGGGATGCCCATCGTCGTGGCCAGGCGCTGCCCGGACGGCAGCGACCAGGTGAGGTGGCGCAGCAGGTTGCGCGTGGCGAGGGAGATCGGCGGGTCCCCGCTGGGGATCGCGCGCAGCGGAAGCTGGAAGAGCGGCGTGGAGATCTTGGTTTCCATGCGCTTGTTCGTGCGCACCTCGCCGTCGCCGAAGTTGAAGAACGTCTGCCAGCCGATGAAACGCCGCCTGGCCCGTGCGCCGCCGCGCAGGTCCACCGGGTCGGCCTGGCCCTCGGCCACCAGGTCGAAGATGAACCCGAAGAACGGCTGCCCACCGTCCCCGGCCAGGTTCGCCCGGTAGGACGGCCGGATCATGCTGTGGCCGAAGCGGTAGGCGATCTGGAACTCCACCGGGATCGACGGCGCGCCCGGCGGCCGGTAGAACTGCCGGCCGAAGCGCAGGATGTGGTCCACGAGCGGCCGGCCGACGATCTGCGGCAGGAACTCGTTCAGGATGATCCACTGGTAGTGCCAGACCACGGTACGGCGGGCCGTCTCGAACAGGGCGTTCTCCGGTGTGCCCTGGGCGCGCAGGCGCTCGACGACCTTGTTGTGGAAGACGAGGAACGCCGCGTGCATGCCCGAGATCATCAGGTTCTCGTCGTTGCGCGGGTCGCCGATGATCGCCCGCTGGTCGGGCTGCCTCGGCACGTCCTCGAACAGGCCGCCGCTCTCCACCCTGAGCGTGATCCGGTCGGCGTTGAACAGGTGCGGGCTGGCGGAAGGGCCGCCGCCGTACACGGTGTCGAGGTCGAAGGCGGGCGTGCGCAGGTTCGGCGAGGACTCCGGCCGGGTCGGCACGCCCAGCGGGGAGGCGTTGTCGAAGGTCATGTCGTGGTCGAGGAACTGGCCGAAGAACGTGGTGCCCGCGGTGTGGAAGGGGTTGTCGCGGTTGCCCGGGCTGAGCTCCGGGTTCGTGATCAGCCGGATCGGGCCCTCGTGCAGCGGGTCCTTGGCGTCGAGGATGCCGCCCAGTTTGCCCATCTCCGTCAGCGCCGCCCTCACCTGCGGCGTCGCCTGGGCGAACGGCGGCAGGTTGAATACCCGGCCGAAGTTGTTGACCAGCGTGCCCTCCTGTTCGGCGCGGGCGGCGGCGGCGATGGCGGAGTCGAGGTCGAGCGCGACGATCGCCGCGCTCGCTCCGACGCCGCCGAGGAAGGTCCGCCGGGTCACGGCGGACGGGCCGGTGGTGGGCTGGGGTAACCGTCCTCGACGCATCGTGCTTCCTCCTCTGTACGGGGGGTTCGACGGGAAGCTTCGTCGCGATCGGGAGTGTGAGCTTGGCGGGAAGAGCGGCGCAATCACCCCAGGGGCCAACGGGTTTCCCAAGGGTTTCCGGTCCTCCCAGGGGGTGGCGGTGCCCCCGGGGGCACCGGGTCCTCCCAAGGGATACGTGTCCGCCTCATGACTGATGACTGGTCGATCCGGTTTTGTGGAGTTATGTTCGGGCTCCCCGGATCTCCCCGCAGAGGAGTGGCATGAGATCACGTCTGCTCGCCGTACTCGCCACGCTCGTCCTGGTCTTAGCCGGCGGCCTGCACCCGGTCACCGCAGCGACCGCGCTCGCCCCGCCCGACATCCCCCTCGCCAACGTCAAGGCGCACCTGACCCAGTTCCAGAGCATCGCCACCAGCAACGGCGGCAACCGCGCCCACGGCCGTCCCGGCTACCTGGCCTCCGCCAACTACGTCAAGGGCCGCCTGGACGCCGCCGGCTTCACCACCACACTGCAGTCGTTCACCTACAACGGCGCCACCGGCTACAACGTCATCGCCGACTGGCCCGGCGGCGACCCCAACGACATCCTCATGGTCGGCGCCCACCTCGACAGCGTCACCGCAGGACCCGGCATCAACGACAACGGCTCCGGCAGCGCGGCCGTCCTGGAGACCGCGCTGGAGGTCTCCAGGCAGGCGCTCCAGCCGACCAAGCACCTGCGCTTCGCCTGGTGGGGCGCCGAGGAGCTCGGGCTGCGCGGGTCGCAGTACTACGTGACCAACCTGGCCGCCACGGAACGGGCCAAGATCAAGGCGTACCTGAACTTCGACATGGTCGGCTCGCCCAACGCCGGATACTTCGTCTACGACGGCGACAACTCCGACGGCGTCGGCTCCGGCCCCGGCCCCGCCGGCTCGGCCGCCCTGGAACGCACGCTCCAGGACTACTTCACCTCCGTCGGCGTCCCCACCCGCGGCACCGACTTCGACGGCCGCTCCGACTACGGGCCCTTCATCGCCCGCGGCATCGCCGCCGGCGGCACGTTCACCGGAGCAGAGGGCATCAAGTCCAGCGCCCAGGCGCAACTGTGGGGCGGCACCGCCGGGCAGGCGTTCGACGTCTGCTACCACCGCGCCTGCGACACGACCTCGAACATCAACGACACCGCGCTCAACCGCCAGGCCGACGCCGTGGCCTACGCGGTGTGGACGATCGCGACCGCCGTACCGCCCGTCGTGGTCTGGGAGGACACCTTCGAGACCGACAGGGGCTGGACCCGCCTGACCGGCACCGCCACCACCGGCCTGTGGGAGCGCGGCGACCCCGAGGCCACCACCTCCAGCGGCGCCAAGCAACTCGGCACCACGGTCAGCGGCGCCAACGACCTGGTGACCGGCCGCCTGGCCGGAGCCGCGGCCGGCGACCACGACATCGACGGCGGCGCCACCTCCATCCAGTCGCCCGCGGTGACGCTGCCCAGCGGGACGGTGAAGCTGTCCTTCGCCTGGTACCTGGCCCACGGCAGCAACGCCACGAGCGCGGACTACCTGCGGGTGCGGGTCGTGGGCACGACGACCAGCACGGTCTTCGAACAGCTCGCCGCCGCCACGAACCGCAACGGCGCCTGGACCACCTCGACCGTGGACATCTCCGCCTTCGCCGGGCAGAGCGTCCGCATCGTGGTCGAGGCCGCCGACGCCGCGACGGCCAGCCTGGTCGAGGCCGGCGTGGACGACGTCAAGATCCTCCGGTAGCAGGGGTGCGGGCGCTCGTGTGGTCGCGCGGTGACTGCGCTGGTCCGCGCGTTGGCTGTGGCTGATCCTGGCACCGGCACGAGCGCCCTCACCTACGATGAGCCGGCACGTCCTAGCGAAGGCGGAGCCGTGCCAGAGACCGTTCTCCTGCGAGGACGGCAACGCGAGCTGGCGGAGCTGGACGCGCTGGTGGAGCGCGCCCGCTCCGGCCGCCCGTTCCTCGTCGGGCTCGCCCTGGTCGGGCTCCTCACCGAGGTCGCGGGCGACGGGGCGCTGCTCTGCGTCGTCGACGACGCGCAGTGGCTCGACGACGCCTCCGCCCGCGCCATGGCCTTCGCCGCCCGGACTCCGCCCGCGACCTCCCCCTGACCAGCTTGCAGGAGGTCCTCGTCGCCCGGCTGCGCGCCCGCGCGGAGTACGCGCTGTGCCGGGACAGCAGCGGCCCGCGGCTTCTCCTCGCCGCGGGCCAGGGCCTGGACGGGCTCGACCCGGCGCTTGCCAGGGACACCTACATCGAGGCCCCTGGCGGCGGCCGGCTACAGCGGCCGGCTGGGCGAGCCCGGCCAGGTCGCCGCGGTCTCGGACGCCATCCTGCGGGCGACCGCCGCCGAGCGGGACTCCGGCCGCGCGCGGGACCTGATCCTGCGCGGCCAGGCACTGCTCGCCGCCAAGGGCCAGGACGCGGCGATCGAGACCCTGCGTGGCCGTGGGCGGGTTCTGGGCCGTAGCCGGCGCCCTGGCCGTCCGGCTCGTGCCGTCCTCACACGTGCCGCGGGCCACGGTGATCATCTTCGGCGGCGTCGGGGCCGCGAACGTCTTCTCGGCCTACACATTCATCAGCCCCGTGCTGCGGGACGTCTCCGGTATCGACGGGCGGCTCGTCGGGCCGCTGCTGTTCGGGTTCGGCGTGGCGGGCATCGCGGGGAACTTCGTCGCCGGTGCCGCTGTGGCCACGAGGCTCCACCCCACCGTCCTGTCCATCACCGCCGTCCTGGGGGTGACCGTGCTGCTCTACCCCCTGGCGGGACTCACCGGCGCGGGCGGGGTGGTGCTGCTCGTGATCTGGGGCCTGGTGTACGGCGGTGTGTCGGCGAGCCTCCAGACCTGGATGATCAAGGCCGCTCCGCAGGCGGTCGAGGAGGCCTCGGCGCTGTGGGTGGCGGTGTTCAACCTCTCGATCGGACTCGGCGCCCTGGCCGGCGGCGCCGTCGTCGACGCGCTGCCGCTCCAGGGCATCCTCTGGCTCGCCGGGGGTCTCGTCCTGGCCGCCGGGCCTGCCGTCTGGAGCGCTCGCCGAATTCTGCCTCCTGGCCCGCGGCGGCACTGATCGTCAGGGACGTGGTCTGGCGTGTTCCATGGCCCAGGACAGGGCGTGGTCGGCGACGGCCTCCCAGCCCGGCGCCGCGCAGGTCCAGTGGTCGCGGCCGGCGAACTCGTAGTACTCCGTGAGCGCCGGGGACTTGTGGTAGTGCTTGGCGTTGGACCTGTTCACCGACGGCGGCATGATGTGGTCCTTCTCGCCCGCGATGAACAGCAGCGGCGCCCGGTCGGCGGAGTAGTCCACCCAGGTGTCCTGGTGTCCCGGCTTGAAGTTGGCGAACAGCCCGTACTCCCACACCCAGTGCCCGGGGGCCGCGATGGCGTACCGCTCCCACACCTTGCGCGAGTCCTCCTCGGAGAGGGTGTTGGTGAAGGCGTAGTGGAACTCCTCGGGGGTGAAGCCGACCGCCTTGTGCCGGTTGGCGGGGTTCTTCAGCGCCGGGAACAACGATCTGGCCTGCGAGATCGGGTTGACCCTGACGCCCTCGGTAGGCGCGGAGTCGATCACCACCGCGGCGGCGCCCAGCCCCCGGGCCAGCAGCAACTGGGTGAGCGTGCCGCCGAAGGAGTGGCCGATGATGATCGGCGGGGTCGGCACGGAGGCGATGACGGCGGCCAGATGGTCGACGGTCTCGGGAACGGTCAGCTCGGCGATGATCGAGGGGTTCTCGCGCAGCGCCTCGACCTCGATCTCGAAACCGGGGTAGGCGGGGGCCAGCACGGTGAGGCCTTTCGCCTCGTAGCGGTCGACCCAGCCCTCCCAACTGCGGGGCGTCATCCAGAGGCCGTGGACGAGTACGACGGTGTCGGGCTTCATGATCAACTCCTAGTCGATGAACGCGAGCAGGTCGGCGTGCAGGCGGTCGCGGTCGGTGTCGGGCAGGGCGTGCCCGCTGCCCTCGTAGACCTTCAGGACGGCGCCGTCGATCAGGTCGGCCGAGCGCTGCCCGCCCACCTCGAACGGCACGATCTGGTCGTCGTCCCCGTGGATGACCAGCGTGGGCACGTCGATCTTGGCCAGGTCGGGCCGGAAGTCGGTGGCGGAGAAGGCCGCGATGCACTCGTAGGCGGCCCGGTGCCCGCAGGCCATGCTCTGCAGCCAGAACGCGTCCCGGAACCCCTGCGGCACGTCCTGCCTGCGGTTGTGTCCGAAGAACGGGCCGTCGGCCAGGTCGCGGTAGAGCTGCGAGCGGTTGGCGGCCTCGCCGTACCGGATGGCGTCGAAGGTCTCGACGGGCAGCCCGCCGGGGTTGTCCTCGGTGCGCAGCATGAGCGGCGGCACGGCGCTGACGAGGACCGCCTTCGCGACGCGGGCGCTGCCGTGGCGGCCGAGGTAGCGCACGACCTCGCCGCCGCCGGTGGAGTGCCCGGCCAGGGTGAGCTCGCGCAGGTCGAGGTTTTCGATCAGGCAGGCCAGGTCGTCGGCGTAGGTGTCCATCTCGTTGCCGTGCCAGGTCTGCGAGGAGCGGCCGTGGCCCCGACGGTCGTGGGCGATGGCACGGTGGCCGTGCTCGGCCAGGAACAGGGCGGTGGCCTCCCACGCGTCGGAGTTGAGCGGCCAGCCGTGGCTGAGCAGGACCGGGGACCCGCCGCTTCCCCAGTCCTTGTAGAAGATCTGCGCTCCGTCATCCGTGGTGACGTAAGGCATATGGCCTCCTTCGGCTCGTTCGAGTGGATCGAGCGTGCCTCCGGAGTACGCCTGCGCGGACCACGTGAGATGCGTAGTCCCTCAGCCGCCGGTGGCCTTGAGCCGGTCGGCGAGCTGGCGGCGGGAGGACAGGCCGAGCTTCTGGAAGACCTTGCGCAGGTGGTAGTCGACCGTGTTCACGCTGATGAACAGGGTGGCCGCGATCTCCGGGTTCGTGCGGCCGCCCGCCGCCAGCTCGGCGATCGCCAGCTCGCGGCTGGTCAGGTCGAGCGTCTCGGGACCGCCGGTCGCGGCCGGCTTGACGCCCGCGGCCTCCAGCTCCGCCTGGGTCCGCGGGAGGAAGATCCGCGCGCCGCTGCGCTCGAAACCCCGCAGCGCCTCCTGCAGGTGCCCGCTCGCCTCGCGCCGGCGCCGCGTCCTGCGCAGCCACTCGCCGTACAGGAGGTGCGCGCGGGCGAGGTCGATCTCCGCGCCGGTCACCGCCAGTGTCTCGACCGCGGCCTGGAAGTGCTTCTCCGCCGCCGCGTCCTGGCTGGCCACCGCCCGGGTCCGATGGGCCAGGCCGCGGCACCAGGCCGATCCGTTCGCGGCGGCGAGCCCCTCCAGCAGTTCGACGTACGGCTGCGCCTCGGCGACGTGCCCGCTTCGGACGGCGGCCTCGACGAAGTCGGGGTAGTGCGTGGGCGTCACCTGCAGAAAGGGGTCGTCGACCAGGGGCTTGAGGCTGTCATAGGCGGCGCGGTAGTGGCCTTCGGCCAGGTGACTCAGCGCGATGCCCGCGACCGCCGCGGCGGTGACGCCGCCGAACCCGAGCGCGCCCGCCCCGTCCGCGATCACCGAGACGATGTGGCGCGGCGTGCCGGTCCAGGCCATCAGAGCGGCGTTGAGCACGTTCTCCGCGTCGTACCCCATCGCCAGCCGTACCTCGCGCACCTGCGCCAGGGCGTCCTCGGCGTGCTTGACGGTCCCGCCGGTCAGCTCGGCCAGCGAGATGGTCCACATCAGGGTGTCCAGCGCCTGCAGGGCCCCGGCGTCGCGGGCCGCGCCGACGGCTCGCGTCAGGGCGGCCCTGCGGCCCGCGTCGTCCCACAGGTAGGTGCCGAGCGCCGCGATCACCGCCCCCAGGTGCATCATCACGTGGTCGGGCAACTCCAGGATCGCGTCGAACGCGTCTCTCGCCAGTGGTACGGCTTGCGCGTACGGCTGGAGCACGAGGGCGCCGAGACCGGCGAGAAGGCGGGAGACCGGCCCGCTCGCGCGCCTCGACGCCGCCTCCAGACAGCGGCCCATCTCCGCGCGGGAGATCCCCCGCATGAGGCGGTCGGTGACGGTGCAGAGCTGGAAGGCTCTCAGCAGTGCCTGCGCCTCGCGCTCGGTGTCGACGCCGCGGAACTGCCCGGCGGCGCGGACGAGTTCCGCGCACGCGTGCGGAACCACCGCGGGATCGCTCGTGAACAGGCCCAGCTCACACCGCACGACGATCATCCGGCCGCGGTCGACGGGGCCCACGGCGGCGGCGTCGATCCTGCCCAGCAGCTCGTGGGCGGTCTGCGCCGCGCCGACGGCGAGCGCCGCCTCCGCCGCGCCGAGCAGCCGTGAGTTCCTGGCAGGACCCGGCGGGGTCAGTTCGGCGGCCCGCGCCAGAATGCCGGCCTGGGAGGCGAAACCGCCCCGGCGGGCGGCGCGGTCGGCGGTGTGTTCGAGCCGGTCGGCGACTTGTGGATCGGTCCCGAGCGTGGCCTTGGCGGCGTGCCACGCCTCCAGCTCGACCATGCCGAGCCGGTCGGCCGCGGCGGCCAGGGCCCGGTGGGCGCGCCGGCGGTCGGCTCCGGACACGGCGTTGTAGATGGCCGAGCGCACCAGCGGGTGCCGGAACCGGATGGTCGCCCCGAGCTTGATCAGTTCGGCGTTCTCGACCCGGTCCACGACGTCGTCGCCGAGATCCATCGTGGCCGCGGCGGCGGTGACGAGGTCGAGGTCGCCCGTGGTGTCCGCGGCGGCCAGCAGGACCCACTGCTGGACCCGGTCGTCACCCCGGCGGACCTGCCGCACGTAGTGCTCCTCCAGGTGGCGGCCCACCGGGATCGGATCGGAGCCCAGGCCGAGACCGCCGAGCTCCTGCGCCGACAGGTCGCCGGCCAGGTCGATCAGCGCCAGCGGATTGCCGCCGGTGGCCCTGGCGATCGCCGCGGCGGAGGCCGGATCGATCGGCGCGGACAGCGACCGGCGAAGCAACGCCGTCGCGGACTCCTGCCCGAGCCCGGCCAAGGTCAGCTCCGGCACCCCGGCCAGCCGGGCGGTGACATCCCGCTCATCGCGGGCGGCGAACAGCAGCGCCACCGGCTCCACCGCCAGCCGCCGGGCCGCGAACGCCATGACGTCCAGGCTCTCCGGGTCCAGCAGGTGCGCGTCGTCCAGGGCACACACCACCGGCATCGCGGCGGCGGCCGCCGCCAGCAGGGCGAGCACACCCATGCCGACCAGGAAGCGGTCGGGCGCGGGCCCCTCCACCTGGCCGGAGGCGACCTGGATCGCCTGCCGCTGGCGGACCGGCAGCGCCTCCAAGTGGCCGCCCAGCGGGATGATGAGCGGTTGCACGGCCGCGAACGGCAGGGTCGTCTCCGCCTCGACGCCGTCCAGACGCAGCAGCGAGATTCCGGCCGCCCCGGCGACCTCGCCGAGCAGCGCGGTCTTGCCGATTCCCGGCTCACCGGTGATCAGCAGCGAACCGCCCCGGCCGTTGCGGGCGTGGCTGAGCAGCGACTCCAACTGCCGCCGCTCCTCCTCACGGCCCAAGAGCCCACTCTTCATCATGATCTGGACCGTAGGGCAAGGAAGAAAACGATTCCAGGGGCCAGGGACTACGGATCTCACGTGGTCGGGCCCCAGGCGGACGGCGAGTACCTGCGTCGGTTTCTGAGCACCGTCGAAGGGCCGGTCGTCCTGGTCGGGCACTCCTACGGCGGGGCGGTGATCAGCAACGGGACCACCGGCAACCCGAACGTCAAGGCCCTGGTCTACGTCGCCGCCTACGCGCTCGACGAGGGCGAGAGCGTGGCCGCCGCGAACTCTCTGGGCGGCGGGCACACCGAGGTCACCGACCATCTCGTCGTCCGTCCCTATCCGGGTGCTCCCTCCGGTGACGGCGACGCGTACATCGATCCCGCGCACTTCCACCGTCTGTTCGCCCAGGACCTGCCGCGCGGCACCACCGCCGTCATGGCCGCCACGCAGCGTCCCGGCGCGTTGTCCGCGCTGGTCACGCCGTCCGGCCCGGCCGCGTGGAAGTCGGTGCCGAGCTGGTACCTGATCGCCAGGCAGGACCGGATCATCCCGCCCCAGGCCGAACGCGCCATGGCCAAGCGCGCCCGCGCCACCACCGTCGAGATCGACAGTTCACACGTCGCGATGCTGAGCCGTCCTGACGTGGTGACGAAGCTGATCCTGCGCGCTGCCCGCTGAATGGGTGTCCGGCAGCCTTCGCGGTGCCGGACGACCCCCTGCCGAGCGGCGGCCTTTAGCTGTCATCAGCCCCGCGCGCTCGTGGTCGGGGCGATGGTACGGCCGGCGCCCCAGGGCTGGCCGCCGTCCGGGAGCCAGTGGCTTCACAGGATGCCCAGGACGGGCTTGTCGCCGCGCTTCTTGCTCTTGCCGGCCTGCTCGGCGGGCAGGACGAGGCCGCCGGCGTCGAGGTCGAAGCCCTGGCCGTCGGCGGGGCGGATGACGTTCGGCCTGGAGGAGGCGGGAACGTCGTCGCTGAGGTGGGTGGTCAGGAAGTGCTTGCCGGGCCAGCGCTCGGCGAGCGCCTCGATCTCGGCCAGTCCCATGTGCCCGATCCGGCCCTGCTCGGGGAAGGTGGTGTCGCACACCAGGACTGGGCATTCGGCGGCGAGGGTGTCCACCGACGGGCAGGTGGAGGTGTCGCCGGTGTAGCCGAGCCGGGCGCCGCTCTCGTCGGTGATGGCGTAGCCGAGCGTGGGGACGGCGTGTCGCATCGGGTAGGCGCGCACCTGGTAGCCGCCGCCGGACCACTGGCCGCCTTGGGCGGCGTCGAGCTCGACGAACCGGGGGCGTACGTGCGGGCGGGTGGAGGCCCAACTGCCCGGATAGCTGAGCTCGAACAGTTGCTCCACGTGGTCGGCGAAGCCGGTCGGGCCGACGAGGATCAGATCGCTGTCGCGGGTCCGGCCGATGCCCTGTTCGAGGAACAGGAAGATGATGTCGGCGAAGTGGTCGGCGTGGAAGTGCGTGATGAGGCAGATGTCGACCTTCTTGGGGTCGAGGCCGGAGCGGCGCATCGTCTTCATGGAGCCGTTGGGGGCGTCGATGAGGAGCTTGCCGTCGATCAGCGCGGAGGCGCTGTGGCGGTCGCTCAGGATGGATCCGGTGCCGACGAAGTGCACATGCATGGGCGAAGCCCTTTCCACCGTCGATGACTACAGAAAGCAGATAACTTTCTGTAGTCTTTACACTACTTATAGTGACCGACAAGGTGGACGGTGTACACCCCAGACCCTCGTGCTGACTGGCCGGCCCTCCGCCCGAGGGCGTGGGGACCAAAGGCCGAGGCCGCCGTAGGACCACCGCCCGATGCTCCACGCGTGCCCCCGGCCTAGCCTGTGGCCCAGTGACATCGGATGAAGGAGCACGTGATGAGCCGAGAAGTCGCCAAGGAGCCCGGGGACCTGTCCCGGCTGTTCTTCGAGCGGGTGAACGCCGGTGATGTCGACGGAGTGGTTGAGCTGTTCGAGCCCGACGCGGTGTCCAGGTTCCCCGACGGCACGCTCGCGGCAGGGCATGATCAGCTACGCGCGGCCTTCGAGGAGCTGGTCGCCTCGGGCGTCGAGTTCTCCGCCGTTGACGACAGGCCGTCGCTGGTCAACGGTGATCTGGCGATGACCAGCCGCCACTTGCCCATCGGTGACGTCCCTGTGGAGGTGGCGCGCCGCCAGGACGATGGAAGCTGGCGCTGGGTGCTCGACTGGGCCAACGTGCTCAGCGGGTAGCCCTCGCGCGGTCTTCGATCAGCGAGGCCCGAACTCCATGCGTCCAGGCAGACCGGTCCCTGCGAGCGCGAGGGCCAGGGTGCGGGCGCCCTCACCTCCTGCGGGCCGGTTCAGCCTGGACGGTTCCCGGGCAGGATTTCCAGGCGGACGTCGTCCTCCTCCTTGAAGACGAAGGTCCGCTGATGGCCGGCCGCCCACTCGGCAGGTTTGATGTCGGGTATCAGGTAGTAGGTGTCGGCGCGGGTCAGCAGCAGGCGTAGGCCGAGGTAGTGGAACTTGTAGGCGCCTGGGCCGAGGGTTTGGCGCCTGACGTTGAGGACGTTCAGGCCGAGCGAGTCGGCGGTGTAGAGGGCCACCTGAGGACGATCGGCGACCTCGTCGATCGTCGCTCGTGCCGAGAGGGCGCCACGTTGCTGGGCGTAGATCGAGGCCGCCCACAGCGCGCAGAAAATGGCGATGGCCACGGCCGCGGCGAACGCCACCCGCCCCAGCGGGGTGCCTCTCGCCGGCCAGGTGAGCAGCAGCGGGCCGACGATGACCAGCGTCAGCAGGAGGTAGTTGCTGATGGGGCGGTTCGACAGCGCGGCCACGGCGAGGACCATCGCGGCGATCGTGATGACGGTGCCGAGGGCGGTGGGGTCGCCCAGCGATCGGGTGGCGCGGTGCGAACGGGCCGCGGCGACGAGGGCGCGTGCCCGCGCGGGGAGGCGGGACAGCAGCGTGGCGCGGTGGGTGAGGACGGCCAGAGCGAGCGGGATGGCCGCCATCCAGGGCAGGAACGCGGGGGAGAACAGGTTGAGGCCGTACAGGGCGTACTCGTCGGGACGGTAGTTCAGGTCGGTGGGCCTCAGCAGGAACGGACGCAGGTAGGCGTCGAGATACGCCCAGCCCATGTAGATGAGGATGGCCGCGCCGGTGGCCACCAGCAAGGTGACCATCCCCACGACGTCGAGTGGGCGGGGCCGGTCGCCGGGGGGTGGGTCAGCCGTCACTGCGCCGTCGATTCCGGCTCAGGCTCACTCACCGAGGGAGATGGCGGACTCGGCGGTTGTGTCGACGGGTGTGGAACCGTGATGGTCGGAGTCGGGGTCCGCGCGGAGCGCACTGTCGGGCAGGGCACCGCGACCGGGTCTCCGCCGCCGGTCGGGCACGGCGGCGGCGTGCGTACCGCTGTGGAACGGCGGGGGCGAGCGGGCGGGGCGCTCTCGCTCCCGGTCGCGGTGGGCGGCGACGCGGTGACGGTGACGGTCGCCGCCGGTCCGGTTCCGCACCCGCCCGTCCCCACGGCCAAGGCCAGCGCGCAGCCCGAGATGAGCGCCCTGCTCCGCTGTCGGCTCGCCGGCTCCTTGTCCACAAACGAACATCTGCGCCGGAGGATCAGGCGTTACAGGAAAACATCATCCGATCACTCTTGGTGATGACGGATCGGCTGGAGCATGAACCGGGCACGCCGCCGCCGCACGTTCAGAGACCGATCATGGACCTGATGTTGCCGTGGTAGATCCGGTCGAGGTCGTCCGGTGGGAGGCCGAGGGAGCCGATCGCCTTGATGATCTCCCGGATGTACATGGGCCCTCCTTCCGGGTCGAACGGGCAGTCCGTGGCGAACACCACGTGCTCGGCGCCGAAGAAGTCGAGCCCGCAGCGCATCCCGATGGCCGAGCCCGACAGCGCCGTGTCGGCGTAGAAGTGGCGGAAGTACTCCAGCAGCCCCTTGGGCAGCATCCCCGCGAGCTCCTCCCCGTCGGTGCGGCTGCCGAGCTGGTCGCTCCACCCGAGCCCGATCCGGCCCTCCAGGTACGGGATCATCGCCCCCATGTGATGAGTGATGATCTTGATCCCCGGATGGCGCTCGAACAACCCGGAGAACACCAGCCTGGACATCGCCACACTCGTCTCGTACGGCCAGCCCAAAGCCCACCAGATCTCGTAGCGGGAGGCGTCCTCGGTGGCGTAGTCGGCGAAGGCCGGCCCGCGCGCCGGGTGCATCCAGATGGGCAGGTCCCGCCGGGCCATCTCGTCGAAGACCGGCCGGAACGCCGGGTCGTCCAGCGGGCGCCCGCTCACGTTGGTGAACACCTGCACGCCGCTCGCGCCGAGGTCGTCGATGGCGTACGCGAGCTCGGCCATGGCCGCGTCCGGGTTGTTCATCGGCAGCGAGGCCACGAAGGCGGGGAAGCGGGCCGGATGCTCGCCGCACAACTCCAGCATCGACTCGTTGGCCAGCCGGGCCAGCTCCGGTGACTCGTCAGGCCCGGCGAGCAGCTCGATCGGCGGCGAGGACAGCGTGAGGATCTGCTGGTAGCCGTCGCCGAACTCGGCCATCATCCGCAGCCGCTCGTCCACGTCGTGCAGGGCGGTCAGCTCCAGCCAGCGCCTGAGCGCGCCGGGGTCGACGGCCAGTTCCCGCATGCGCTCGAAGTAGGGGGCGGGCAGGATGTGGCTGTAGGCGTCGATCTTCATGAGGTTCCTCTCGAGGTCTGCGGCAGCCAGCCGGTGAGCCGGCGGTCCACGGCCTGGACCAGCCAGACGGCGCCCAGGGCGACGGCGATGATGACCAGCAGCACGGCCAGCACGCTCGCGCTGTCGAACCGGCCGCCGGCCTCGGTGACGATGTGGCCGAGGCCGACCACGGCGATGAACATCTCTCCGTTGATCATGCCGGTGACGGCTCGCCCGACGCCGAGCCGTACCCCTGCCATGATCATCGGGGTGGCGGCGGGGAGCAGGACCCGCAGGAGCAACTGGCGCTCGCTCGCGCCGTAGGAGCGAGCCATCTCCAGCAGGTGCTCGGGCACGGAGCGGATCGCCGAGGCGGTGTTGACGATGATGACGAACGTCGCGTACATGACGATCACCGCGATGATCGAGCCGCGCCCGTCGCCCAGCAGGGAGAAGAAGATCGGCGCGAAGACCAGCGCGGGGGCGGTGAGCAGGGCGTAGACGTAGACGCCGAGCGCGGCCTCCACCTTGCGGTAGCGGCCCATCGCGACGCCCACGAGCAGCCCCGACACCAGCGATACGGCGAAGCCGGCGAGCAGGTTGACCAGGCTGTCGCCGACGCTCCCGAAGATCTCGCCGGCGGCGGCCATCTCCACCAGGCGCGCGCCCACGGTGCTCAGCGGCGGGAAGAACGACACGCCCGCCAGCCGGCCGATCAGCTCCCACGCGACGGCGCCGGCGGCCAGGCTGACCGCGGCCGCCGGGACACGCGCCCTCACCGCGCCGCCCGGTGCTCTTCGTGCATGTCGCGCAGCCGTTCCCACAGGTAGGCGGTGATCTCGGCGTAGGCCCCTGAGCGTTCGAGCGACCTGGAGCGCGGACGGTCCAGCGGCACCGGCACGATCTCGGCGATCTGCCCCGGCCGGGCGCTCATCAGCGCCACCCGGTCGCCGAGCAGCACCGCCTCCTCCATGCTGTGCGTGATGAACACGACGGTCAGCCGGCTGCGTTCCCAGATCGACAGCAACTCCTCCTGCAACAGCCGCCTGGTCTGCTCGTCGACCGCGCCGAACGGCTCGTCCATCAGAAGCACCCTCGGCTGTACGGCCAGCGCCCGCGCGATCCCCACCCGCTGCTGCATGCCGCCGGACAGCTCGGCGGGGCGCTTGGTCTCGAACCCGGCCAGCCCCACCATGGCGATCAGCTCCCGGGCACGCTCCTCGCGCTCGGCCCTGCCGACCCCGCGCAGTTCCAGCCCGAACGCGACGTTGCCGAGGACGGTAGCCCAGGGCAGGAGGGCGAAGTTCTGGAAGACCATGGCGCGGTCGGGCCCGGGGCCGCTCACCTTGGCGCCGTCGACGGCGATCTCGCCGGTGTCCACGGGGACCAGCCCCGCGACGGCCTTCAGCAGCGTCGTCTTCCCGCACCCGCTGGGGCCCAGCACGGTCAGGAACTCGTTCTCCGCGACGTCGAGGTCGATGTCGCGCAACGCCCGCACCTCGCCGCCGTCCTGGCCGACGAAGCTCTTGCCCAGTCCACGGATCTCTATCATCAGACGCTCCTTCCGGTGAGCTTGCGTTCTCCCCAGCGGGCCGCGGAGATCAGCAGGAGTGCCTCCGCCAGGATGATCACGATGGTCGCGTAGAGCTGCGGCGCCTTGAGCAGGCCGCGGTACTCGAGCATCAGCCCGCCGAGCGCCGTGGAGACCATGAGCAGCTCGACGAGCACCATCCCGGTGACCGCGCGGCCGATGCCGAGCCGGACGCCCGTCATGATCGCGGGCAGCGCGGCGGGCAGCAGGACGCGGAACCAGATCCGGCGCTCGCTTGCCCCGAACGAGCGCGCCATCTCGATCAGCGACGGGTCGACCTGCCTGACGCCCGCGCGGCTGTTCACCACCACCATCACGATCGCGAAGATCGCGACGAGGATGATCCGGGCGGCCAGGCCGTACCCCACGGACATGCCGAGCAGCGGGATGATCGCCGCCATCGGCGTGACCAGCAGGATGTTGAGGTAGACGTCGGCGAAGCGCTCCAGTCGCCGGAAGCGGCCGAGCACGATGCCCAGCGGCACCCCGACGCCCACCGCGACCGCGAAGCCGAGCACGAGCGCCAGGTTGCTGGCGTAGAGCGCCTCCCACAGCTCCGCGCTGCCCAGCAGCACGACGGTCGCCTGGACGGTCTCGGTGAAGGTGGGGATGAGCAGGCCGCCGCGCACCCGGGCGTAGATCTCCCAGCTCGCCGCGAAGAGCACGAACGTCAGCAACTGGTACGGCAGGAGCGCGCGCCGCGTCATGCCGCCGCCCTGATGAAGGACAGATCGGTCGCGTCCTTGGCCGTCATCCCCGGCTCGATCACCCCGGCGCGGACGAAGAAGTCGATGGTGGCCTGGACGTTGCGCTCGGTGAGCCCGGCGGCGTCGTACAGGCCCGCCTTGACCGATCGCGCGGCGATGTCGGCCACGTCGTCGGGGTCCTCCTCCGGCAGGTACTTGGCCACCAGACCCACCAGGTGCCGCGGATCGGCGTTGATCTTGGCGTGCTCGCGCACCAGGGCCGAGACGAACAACTGCGCCACCTCCCGGTGCTCGGTGAGGAAGTCGGCGTTGGCGTAGACGGTCTGCGGACGCAGGTCGGGCAGCGTCCTGCCGAAGTCGACCACCTGGGCGAAGGCCGAGCCGCCCGAGCGCTCCAGCGCGACCACGTCGGCCAGCTCCAGCGCCGTGGCGTCGATCTCCCCGGCGACGAGGGCCTGGGCGCGCACGTCCGAGCCGCCGATGGTCAGATACTCGGGTTCGCGACCGCCGGTGCACTGCGTGCGTACCCACTCCTCGGTCATCGCCGTGGCGACCGCGCCCCTGCTGTAGATCCCGAACGGCCGGCCGTCCAGGTCGTCGCAGGTGAGCTTGGACGAGCCGTAGATCGCCCACTGGTTGCCGATCGCGTCGGCGATGATCTTGATGGGCGCCTCCTGCTCGATGGCGCTCAGCGCGGGGCTGGTCGCCTCCGCGGAGATCGCGTACGCGCCCTCGGCCAGCCCCCCGATCGCCAGCTCGGGCTCGGCCAGCTCCACCACCTCGACGCGGTGCCCCGCCTGCCTGACCGCGTCGACGGCGGCGAGGATGGGCACCGTCGTGATGTCCGGCTCCGTGACGGCGACCGAGAACGAGAGGGTTCCGTCCGGATGGGTCTCGGTGCCCCGGACGCCGCACGCGGCCAACGCGGACATCACCGCCAGCGCCGCCAGCCTCTTCAGATGCATAACGCTCCTTGTCAACGGCTAGGCAAACGTATTCCTCGACGGCAGCATAGAGACCGGGACCGCGCCCTCGTCAAGGGCGTTCTCGGCGACCACGGCCGGATCTGGCCGCTGACCTCGAAGAATTCAGGCAAACGTTTTCCGCGCTATGCTGTGGCCGTGAGCTCACTGGTGGAAGTCGCACGAGCGGCCGGGGTGTCCGTGTCCACTGCGTCACGGGTGCTGACCGGCTCCAGTCACCCGATCTCGGCCAAGACCCGCGCCAAGGTCATCGCGACCGCCGAGCGGCTCGGCTACTCGCCCAGCGCGCTCGCGCGTGCGCTGGTGTCGCGCAGCAGCCGGCTCATCGGCGTGCTCGTCAGCGACATCGTCAACCCGTACTTCTCGGTCATCGCCCGCGGCATCGACGACGTCGCCAGCCGGGCGGGCTACGTGACGATGCTGTCCAACGTCGACCGGCGTACCAGCACCGAGATCAGCAGGCTCCAGACGATGCGCGACTACCGCGCCGCCGGGGTGGTCATCGCGGGCAGCGGCTTCGACGCCGACCCGCTCGCCGCGGACCTGGCCGCGGCCGTGCGGCAGGTCACCGACCAGGGCATCCAGGCCGTCTCCCTGACGGTACGCGAGATCGACTGCCCGGTCGTCACCGTCGACAACGAGGGCGCCGCCCGCGACATCACCGACCACCTCGTCTCGCTCGGCCACCGCAGGATCGCCTTCGTCGAGGGGCCGCCGGGCATGACCACCAGCAAGCAGCGCCGCGACGGCTTCCTGGCCCGCATGGCCGCCGCGGGCCTCGGGGAGTCGGCGCAGTGCCTGCCCGGCGGGTTCGACTTCGAGTCCGGCCATCTGGCCGCCATGCGGCTCATCGCCCGCCCGCCGCTGCCCGACGCCGTCCTCGCCGCCAACGACGAGGCGGCCGTCGGCGCGCTCAACGCGCTGCGGCAGGCGGGCATCGACGTGCCCGGCGAGATCTCCGTGGCCGGCATCAACGACCTGCGGGTCGCCCAGTTCGTCGGCCTCACCACGGTGAGCCTGCCGCTGTACGAGATGGGCGCCATGGCCGCCCAGCGCATCATCGACGCCCAGCCCGGCGCGGCGGCGACCACCTTCCTGAGCCACCGCGTCATCGCGCGCGAGACCACGGCGCGCCGTCCTTAGGCCCTCCGGCCGGGCGGTCGAGTATCTTGTGCTCGCGTCGCGGTTCACGGGAGGAATGCGGATGTCGTCTGAAGGACGCCGGGTCCGGCTGCAGGACGTCGCCGACCACGCCGGCGTCTCCCTGGCCACCGCCTCGCGCATGCTCGCCGGCTCCGACTACAAGGGACGGGCCGCGCTGCGCGACAAGGTCCTCGCCTCCGCCGCGGAGCTCGGATACCGTCCGAACCTGCACGCCCGGGCCCTGGCCAGCTCGACCTCGACCAGCGTCGGGCTGGTCGTCCACGACGTACGCGACGCGTACTTCGCCATGATCGCCGGAGGGGTGATCAGGGCGGCCGAGGCGCACCGGCTCCTGGTGACCATGGTGTCCACCTACCGCGATCCCCGGCAGGAGCTCAACTACGTCAGCCTGCTCAGCGCGCAGCGACCCCGCGCGATCATCCTCGCGGGCAGTTCGTTCACCGACCGGGCCCACGCCGCCGCGATGGCCGAGCAGTTGTCGGCCTACCAGGCCGGCGGCGGCGCGGTCGTCTCGGTGACGCGCGGGCGAAAGATCGGCCACCTGATCGAGGTGGACAACGTCGAGGGCGCCCGGCGGCTCGCGCACCGGCTCGCCGACCTGGGCCACACGTCCTTCGGGGTGATCTCCGGCCCGGCCAGGCTCATCGCGGTGCGCGACCGCATGCACGGCTTCCGGCTCGGCCTGCAGGACCGGGGTATCGAGCTGGCCGCCGACGCGGTCGTGCACACCGAGATCTCCCGTGACGGCGGCGCGCGCGCCGCCCGCCGCCTGCTCGGCCGGGACGAGCGGCCGACGTGCCTGTGGGGGGTGGCCGACGTGGTAGCGGTCGGCGCGATGGCCTGGGCCAGGAGCGCCGGGCTGCGCATCCCCGAGGACGTCTCGGTGGCCGGCTTCGGCGGCACCCCGCCGGCCTCCGACGCCGTACCGGCCCTGACCACGGTGGAGCTCCCGCTCGAACGCATCGGCGCCACCGCGCTGGACCTCGCGCTGCTGCCGCCGGACGAGCCGCGCCACACCGTGGAGATCGGCGGGACCGTGCTCATGCGCGACAGCACCGCCCCCCTCGCCAGGACCTCATGAGCCCGGGGCGGTCAGCTCCGGCACGTCGATCCAGCGGCGCTCGCGCCACGACCGCAGCGCGAGCTCGGCGAGCTGGACGCCCTTGGCCCCCTCCAGCAGATCCCACGGGAACGCGGCGTCCTCGGCCACATGGCGCAGGAACATCTCCCACTGCACGCGGAAGGCGTTGCCGTAATCCTCGTTGTCCGGGACCGGCGACCAGCCGCCGCGGAAGTCGATCGGGTTGGGGATGTCCGGGTTCCAGACCGGCATCGGCGTGGTGGCGCGCGACTGGATCCGGCACTCGCGCAGCCCGGCCACGGCGCTGCCCAGCGTGCCGTCGAGCTGCCACTCGCCGATCTCGTCGCGGTACGGGCGGGTCGCCCACGACGTGGTGAACTGGGCCGTCACCCCCTGGTCGAACTGGAACAGCCCGTACGCCGCGTCCTCGGCCGTCGCCACGTACGGCTCGCCGCCCTCGTCCCAGCGGCGCGGGATGTGGATCTGGCCATGGCACAGCACCGACCTGACCGGGCCGACGATGTGGTCGAGGACGTAGCGCCAGTGCGGGTACATGTCCAGGATGAGGCCGCCGCCGTCCTGCCTGCGGTAGTTCCATGAGGGCCGGTTGACCGGCTGCCAGTCGCCCTCGAACACCCAGTAGCCGAAGTTGAGCCGGAAGCTGAGCAGGTCACCGAAGAAGCCGCCGTCGACGAGCCGCTTCAGCTTGCGTATGCCCGGCAGGAACAGCTTGTCCTGCACGACGCCGTGCTTGACGCCCGCCGCCCGCGCGAGCTTCACCAGGTCGAGCGCGTCGCCCAGGCTGTCGGCGGTCGGCTTCTCGCAGAAGACGTGCTTGCCCGCCGCGATCGCCTTCCTGATCGCCTCGGCGCGCAGGCTGGTGACCTGGGCGTCGAAGTAGACCGTGTCGCCGGGATTGCCGAGGGCGGCGTCGAGGTCGGTGGTCCAGCGATCGATCCCGTAGCGGCGGGCCAGCGCTTCGAGCTTGGCCGGGTCGCGGCCGACGAGGACGGGGTCGACCGTGAGCGTGCGCCCGTCGGCGAGCGTCAGCCCGCCCTGGTCCCGGATGGCGACGATGGACCGGTCGAGGTGCTGGCGGGTCCCCATGCGCCCGGTGACGCCGTTCATGATGACGCCGATCTTCATGACTCTTCCCTTCGTTGAATTGCAAGCGCTTTCTATCCATGGAGGCGATGACTGTCAAGGATGAGGCGTCTCTTGTCACCGTCGCTCATTCGTGAGAACGTACTGAAAATTGAAAGCGCTTCCCGATGAAAGGTGCTGGTCATGCCGCTGCCACCCCTCCTCGACCGGGTCGTCCTGGTCACCGGAGCCGGACGGGGGATCGGGCGGTCCGTCGCCCTGGCCGCCGCGCGCGACGGGGCCAATGTCGCCCTGGCCTACCACTCCAGCCAGGCCGGAGCCCATGAGGTCGCCGAGAAGATCCGGGCGATGGGGCGCGAAGCCGACGTCCACCCGTGCGACGTCTCGGTGCGTGAGGAGGTACGCGCCCTGGCCGCCTGGGCCGAAAAACGTTTCGGCCGGATCGACGGCCTGGTGAACAACGCCGGCATCCTCATGGAGGCCGGCTTCCTCGACATCACCCCCGAGGACTGGGACCTCGTCCTGAAGACCGATCTGTCCGGCATGTTCCACGCCAGCCAGGCCGTCCTGCCCGGCATGCTGGAACGCGGATCCGGCGCCATCGTCAACATCGCCTCCCGGCTCGGCCAGATGGGCTGGGCCGGAGCCGCCCACTACGCCAGCGCGAAGGCCGGCGCGATCGCGCTGGCCAAGTCGATCTCGCGCGAGTTCGGCGCGCGCGGCATCCGGGCGAACGCCGTCTCGCCCGGCGTCACCAACACCGCCATGGGCCGCACCGTGATGGCGGGCGAGGTCGGGCGCAGGCGCATGGCGGAGCTGCCGCTCGGCCGGTTCGCCGAGCCCGAGGAGGTGGCGGAATGCGTGACGTTCCTCCTGTCCGACGCCGCCCGCCTCATGCTCGGCCAGACGCTCAACCCCAACAGCGGCGGGCTGATGCCATGAGCGCCAAACTGCTCAGCGTCACGGAGGCCGCCGGCCTGGTGGCCGACGGCGCCGCCCTGTGGATCGGCGGATCCGGCGCCGGCCACGGCGTGCCGCAGGCCTTCATCGACGAGCTCGCCGCCCGGTTCATCCGCACCGCCGCGCCCCGCGACCTGACCACGGTCCGCGTCGTCGGCATCGGCGACTTCGCCGAGCACGGCTTCTCCCAGCTCGCGCTGCCCGGCCTGATGCGGCGCACCATCGGCAGCAACATCGGCAACGAGCCCCGCCTCGGCGCGCTGGTGGCCGCGGGCGCGATCGAGGCGTACTCCTTCCCGCAGGGCGTGCTGTCGGCGCTGTGCCGCGACATCGCCGCGGGCCGCCCCGGCCACGTCACCCACGTGGGCCTCGGCACGTACGTGGACCCGCGCCAGACCGGCGGCCGGCAGAACGCCCGCACCACCGAAGACCTGGTCCAGGTCGTCGAGCTGGCCGGGCGCGAATGGCTCTTCTACCCCGCGCTGCCCGTCGACGTCGCGGTGATCCGGGCGAGCACCGCCGACGAGGACGGCAACCTCACCTTCGAGCGCGAGCCGATCCTCGGCGACAGCCTCGCGCTGGCCATGGCCGCGCACAACAGCGGCGGCCTCGTCATCGCCCAGGTCGAACGCCTTGCCGCCCGCGGCGCCCTCGCGCCGAACCAGGTGCGCATCCCGGGCGCGCTGGTCGACCACGTCTACGTCGACGCGGGGCAGCGGCAGACCTACCGCACGGGGTACTCGCCGTACTACTCGGGCGAGCTGCGCATGCCGTACGGCGCCGCCGCCCCCACCCCGCTCGACGTGCGCAAGGTGATCGCGCGGCGGGCTCTGCTGGAGTTCCGCCAGGGCGACATCTGCAACCTGGGCTTCGGCATCTCCCAGCAGATCGGCGCCGTGGCCGCGGAAGAAGGCGTGGCCGAACGGCTGACGCTCACCGTCGAGCAGGGGGTCTTCGGCGGCGTACCCGCGCACGGCCCCGACGGCGGCGCCGGCGTGAACTACCAGGCGCGCCTGGAGCAGCCCTCGATGTTCGACTTCTACGACGGCGGCGGCCTGGACATCGCGAGCCTGTCGTTCGCCCAGGTCGACCGGCACGGCAACGTCAACGTGCACGCCTTCGACGACCGGCCGCGCGGGCCGGGCGGGTTCGTCGACATCAGCGCGCGGACCGGCCGGCTCTGCTTCGTCGGCACGTTCACCGCCGGCGGCCCGCGCATCGACCTGTCCGGCGGCCGGCCCCGCATCGACCGCGAGGGCACGCTGCGCAAGTTCGTCGGCGACGTCAGGGAGATCAGCTTCAACGGCCCGATGGCCCTGGCCAAGGGGCAGAGCGTCCGCTACGTCACCGAGCGCGCGGTCTTCGCCCTGACCGCCGACGGGCTGGAGCTGATCGAGGTCGCCGACGGGATCGACGTGGAGAAGGACGTCCTCGCCCACATGGACTTCCGCCCCAAGATCGGTGAGCGTCCGCGCCCGATGGACGCCCGCCTGTTCCGCGCCGCCCGCATGGGAATCACCTTCGCCGGAGAGGACTGACATGGCCAGGCTGGTCAACGTGACGCACGGAGCGTGCGCCGAGATCGAGCTGGACAACCCGCCGATGAACGTGGTCTCGCGCGAGCTGACCGAGCAGCTCCGCGCGGCGCTGCGCGCGGTCGGCGACGACGAGCGGACCCGCGCCGTCGTGCTCCACGGCGCGGGGACACGAGCCTTCTGCGCGGGCTCGGACATCGCCGAGTTCGAGGAGCTGCACGACCATGTCGCCGAGCGCAAGCTGCTGCTGGAGAAGCTGGTCTACCGGCAGCTCGCGAAGCTGCGGGTGCCGTCCGTCGCGGCCATCGAGGGGTACGCGCTCGGCGGCGGCCTCGAACTCGCGCTCTGCTGCGACCTGCGGGTGGCCGGCGATCGCGCCAAGCTCGGCCTGCCGGAGCTGAAGCTCGGCGTCCTGCCGGGCAGCGGCGGCACCCAGCGACTGCCGCGCATCGTCGGCCCGGCCCGCGCCAAGGAGATCATCTTGCTCGGCGAGCCGCTCGACGCCGCCGCCGCGCTCGCGATCGGCCTGGTCAACCGCGTGGTGCCCGCCGGTTCGGCGCTGACCGCGGCGCGTGAGCTGGCTCAGACGATCGCCGAGCGCGGGCCGCTCGCCGTCCAGGCCGCGAAGGCGCTCATCGACCAGGCCGCGGAACGCCCGCTGGACGACGGGCTCGCCCTGGAGCTCGACGCGTCGGAGGCCGTCTTCGCCACCCAGGACGCCCGCGAGGGCGCCCGCGCGTTCCTGGCCAAGCGCCCGCCGGTCTTCGGGGGGTCGTGATGCGCACCGTCGCCCTGTTCGGCAACCCGCTGCGGCGCACCCACTCCGCCGTCATGCACGACGCCGCCTTCGCGGCGTACGGCATCGACGCCCGCTACGAGCTGCGGGAGGTGCCCGAGTCCGCCCTAGCCGAGCAGGTACGGCAGGCCCGGCGCGAGCGCTGGCTCGGCTTCCAGATCACCGCCCCGTTCAAGCAGGCGATCATGCCGTTGCTCGACGAGGTGGAGCCGGCCGCCGCCCGGATCGGCGCGGTCAACAGCGTGGAGATCGGCGAGGACGGGCGGCTGGCCGGCTTCAACACCGACGTCACCGGCTTCATGACCGCGCTGGGCGCCTGCGTGGGCGGCCCGGTCGGCGGCGCCTCCGTCGTCGTCGCCGGGGCGGGCGGTGTCGGGCACGCCGTGGCGTACGGCCTGGCCGAAGCGGCGGTCGGCCACCTGACCGTCCTCGACCTCGACGCGGCGGACGCGGGCAGACTCGCGGCCCGGTTCGCCGGCCTGGCGCCGATCGAGGCCCTGTCGTTCGGCGACCCGCGCGTGGCGGGCCGCCTCGCCGCGGCGGACCTGTTCGTGAACGCCACCTCCGTCGGCATGCTCACCCCCGGCCCCGTCGTGGACGTCGACGGGATCGCGCCGCACGCGGCCGTGTTCGACGTCGTCTACGTCCCGCTCCAGACCGAGCTCGTCCGGCGGGCGCGGGCGCGTGGCATGCGGGCCGCGGGCGGCCTGGACATGCTGGTGGCCCAGGCCGCCGCCGCGTTCACGCGCTGGACCGGGGCCACCGACCCCACCGCCGTCATGCGCGCGGCCGTCGAACCCCTTCTCCGGCGCCCCGACCTCACGCCGTGACGGCGCCCCGACCTCACGCCCTGGCGGCGCCCCGACCTCACGCCCTGGCGGCGGCGTCCGGCGTGGCGCTCCTGAGCGTGAGGACGGCGAAGGCGGCGGAGGCGATGGTGAAGAAGACGATCGGCGGCAGGGGGAGCAGCACGACCGACAGGACGAGCATGCCCAGGGACGCCGCCAGCCCGACCGCCCCGGCCGACCGCAGGCGGGCCGGATCCTGGGTGAAACGTTCGAGCATGAGGAACAGCAGGCCCACCAGTGCGATCGCCAGGCCCATGGCGAGGCTGAAGCCCATGTACAGGTCGTAGTGGCTGGTGCTGGTTCCCAGCAGGTCGAACGGACGGCTGCGCAGCAGCGCGTCGAGGTCGCGGTCCGCGGCCGGTGACGAGATCCGCAACGCGAGGTCGCCCGCGGTGTGGCCGACGCCCGTGATGATCCAGCACCACGCGCCTGTCCGGTAGAGGGGAACGCGCACGGGAAACCTCCAGGTTGCTACAGATGTAGTGGATGCTACATCTGTAGTATCCGGGTGTGAAGAGTGATCTGGATCGCAAGACGGTGCTCGCCGATGCCGCCATCGACGCCATCGGCGAGGACGGGCTGCGCGGTCTCACTCATCGCGCGGTCGAGCTGAGGGCGGGGCTGCCGCCGGGGACCTGCAGCTACCACTTCCCGACCCGGCACGCCCTGCTGGCGGCGGTCCTGAGTCGCATCGCCGGACTCGAACAGGACGAGATCGAGCGGTTCGGCGCCGGGATGCTGTCGCCGGACATGCGCCTGGACACCCTGGTCGACGCGGCCACGGCTACCTTGGCGTACTGGCTCGGACCGGCCCGGACGCGCAGCCGGGCGCGGCTGTTGCTCGAACTGGACCCGCCGAGCAGGGAGCTGACGGCGTCCACCGTCGACACCGTCACCGCCGGATTCGTCGAGCTGGCCACGATCGTCACCGGTGACGAGGAGCGGGCCCGCCTGGTCGTCGCGCTCATCGACGGGCTGGTCCTGGACGAGCTCATCCACGGAGCGGTGCCGGTCGACGTGGAGCGGCTGCGGCCCAAGGTGGCGGCGGTCGCCGCGCTCGCGTTGCCGCCTGCCGGGGGTTGACCGATCGGGACCGTGGTCAGGCGGAGGCGGCAGTCTCCCGCATGGCCAGGCGGACGAGCTGCGACAGATGGGTGGCGGCGCGCAGCAGGGGGAGATCGTCACGCCGGACCCGGCTGAGCAGCTCGGCGCCCTCCAGCGTGCTGATCACGGTGCTGGCCAGCTCGTCCGCCGTGTCCGCGGGGACCCCGGCGGCCTGGATCGAGGTGCTGACGAGCCCCTGCCAGTGCGCGAGGGCCTCCTCGGCCGCCTGCTGGATTCCGGGCGCCCGCCCCACGGTCTCCAGGGCCGTGACCGCCACCGGGCAGCCGTCGACCCAGGACGAGGTCTTCAGCGAGGACACCATCAGGTGGGCGCAGGCCGCGACGCCCTCGGCCGGGTCGGCGCTGGAGGCCAGGCCCCGGGCCAGCAGGTCGGCGTACTCGGCCGCGCCGTGGCGCAGGGCCTCGACCGCGAGCTCCTGCTTGCCGCCGGGGAAGAAGTGGTACACCGAGCTCACCGAGGCCCCGGCCGCCTTCGCGATCGGCTTGACGGACGCGCCCTCGTAACCCTGCCGCTGCAGCAGTTCGGCGGCGGCCCGCACGATCCGCGTGCGCGTGTCCTGGGAGTGCATGACTTCAGCCTACCTGGTTGGAACGTTCGGTCCAGTGAGGCTATGCTCTGGATCGAACGTTCCAACCAGAAGGGGATGTCATGAGTGACCGAACCGGCCACGTCGGCTTCGACCGCATGTTCGCCAGCGGCCGCCTGACCGTCGGGCTGTTCCTGCCGTTGTGGGCCTATACCGGTGACATGACGGCGTTGCGCGGGCAGAGCGCGCTGGTGCGCGAAGCCGAACGGGCGGGCTTCGCCGCCGCCTGGGTCAGGGACATCCCGCTGGCGGACGCGAGCTTCGGTGATGTCGGGCAGGTGTACGACCCCTGGTCCGCGCTGACCTGGCTGGCCGCCCAAACCTCAAGGATCACGCTGGCCGCGGGAAGCGTGATCTTCAGCTTGCGGCCGCCCATCGACCTGGCCAAGCAGGCGGCCTCGATCGACCACCTGTCCGGCGGCCGGTTGGTGCTCGGCGCCGCCTCGGGCGACCGCCCCAGCGAGTTCCCCGCCTACGGCGTCGACTTCGAGGGCCGGGGGCGGCGCTACCGGGAGGCGGTGACCGCGTTCCGCGACCTGCTCAAGCCGTCGGCCACCGGTGTGGACATGCTGCCCAAGCCGGTCCACGAGCACATCCCGCTGCTGGTGACGGGCTCGTCGCAGCAGCCCCTGGAATGGATCGCCGAGCACGCCGACGGCTGGCTGGTCTACCCGGGGCCGACCGCCACCGCTGACGGCCCCGTCGCGCTGGGCAAGAAGGTGGCGGGCTGGCGCGGCCTGATCCCCGGAGGCGCGTTCAAGCCCCTGGCCACCAACGAGTGGATCGACCTGGCCGAGGACCCGCGCCACCCGCCCACCGCGCTGCGCGGCGGCTTCGTCCTGCGCACCGGGAGCGAGGGACTGCTCGAACTTCTCGGACGCTGGCAGGACGTGGGCGTCAACCACGCGGCCCTGGGCCTCCAGCACGGCCGGCGACCGGCCGGCGAAGTCATCGCGCAGCTCGGCGAGGAGGTACTGCCGCACTTCCCGGCCATCGAGACCGTCGCGCCCCGGGTGCCCGCGTGGTGAGCACCCGGCTGCGGGCCGTGATGCGCCAGTGGCCCACCGGGGTCGCCGTCGTCACCACCCGATCCGCCACCGGACCGCACGGCGTCACGATCAACAGCCTGCTGTCGGTGTCGCTGGAACCGCCGACGATCCTGGTGTCGCTGAGCCGGCGCAGCCGTACCCACGACCTCGTCATGGAGAACCGGTGCTTCACCGCCAACCTCCTCGCCACCGGCCAGAGCGCCCTCGCCGCCCACTTCGCCGGCGAACGTCCGGTCGGGTCAGGTGCGTTCGCCGGCGTGGGCTGGTCGCCGTCCCCGTGCTCGGGCAACGCGGTCCTGTCCGGGGCGCTGGCCGCGATGGACTGCACGATCACCATGACGGTTTCGGCCGCCGACCACACCCTGTTCGTGGGGCGCGTCGAGGAGGTGCACCACCTGCGGGCGGGGGAGGAGCCGCTGGTGTACGCCGGACGCGCCTACCACCGGCTGGCCGGGGCGTAGCCGCTCACGGGGCCGGGACGTTTCCGGCGATACTGTGGGCGTGGAGTACGTGTCCAGAGTGCCGCGACCGCCGCTGGACGGGCTGATCGACGACCTCTACTACCTGGAGGGCGCGCCGCCGTACGCCCGGCTGAGGCTGCCGCCGTCGCCGTCGGCGTTGCTCATCGTCAACCTCGGCGCGCCGTTCCGCATCCGCGCCGGCGCCGACATCGAGACGGGCGAGTACGCCGACGGCTGCGTGGTCACCATGCCCACCCGAGCCTTCGAGTTCGGCTACCCGCCGGGGACCCGGTCCGTCGGCGTGCACGTCAAGCCGTGGGGGCTGGCGCCGTTCCTGCCGATGCCCGCGGCCGAGCTGTGTGACCGGCCGGTGACGATCGAGCAGGTCTGGGGCCGGTCCGCCATCGCCGAGCTGCGGGAACGGCTGGCCGCGGCGGCCGGGCCGGAGGAGATGATCACGCTTCTCGAAGAGGAGCTGATGCGACGGCTGCGCGAGACCACCGGTCTGGGGCTGGTCCGCCACGCGAGCGGCGTCATCGCGGCGGCCGGCGGAGCGGTGGCGATCGGCGACCTGAGCGTGGCGGCCGGGGTCAGCAGCACGCATCTGGTGCAGCGGTTCAAGGAGCTGATCGGCGTCACGCCGAAGCGGCTGGCCCGCACCCATCGCTTCACCGCCACCGTGTTCTCGATCGACCCCGCCGGACCGGTCGACTGGAGCGCGCTCGCCGGTGGCGCGGGCTACTTCGACCAGGCCCATTTCGGTCACGAGTTCCGGGCGTTCACCGGGCTCACGCCGACCCGGTACGTCGAGGTGCGGCGGCGGTTCATGCGCGAACATCCCGGCCACACGCTGGACGGCTGGCCGCTGCCGGCCGATTGATTTCTTACAAGAGCGCCGGCTCACGGCGCGCTAATTTGAGGGCACCCCAAAGCAGAGGAGGGCCCCGTGGGCAAGGTGGTGATGTACGGCTCGGTGTCGGTGGACGGGTTCATCGCGGACGACGACGATCGGCCCGGACCGCTGTTCGACTGGCTGACCAGCGGTGACGTCCCGTTGGACGAGAGCGGCGAGCTGAAGGTGTCGCGGACGTCCCACGACTACACCCGGGCGTACTGGGACCGGATCGGAGTCACGATCGCCGGTCGCCACGTCTTCGACATGACAGACGGCTGGGACGGCAAGCCGCCGGGCGGCATCGACCACGTGGTCGTCGTGACGCACCGGCCGGCGCCCGAGGGCTGGGACCCCGAGGCGCCGTTCCACTTCGTCGACGGCGTCGAGGCGGCCGTGGCCAAGGCGCAGGAGCTGGCGGGTGACCGCATGGTCGAGGTGGCCGCGGGGGACGCCGGTGGCCAGGTGCTCGCCGCGGGTCTGGTGGACGAGGTGCGCATGGACGTCGTGCCCGTCGTGTTCGGCTCCGGCAAGCGCTACTTCGGTTCGGTCCAGGCACAGCACCTGCTGGAGGATCCTGACGTGGTGATCCAGGGCAACCGCGTGCTTCACCTGCGCTACCGTGTGCGCCGCTGAGCGATCCGGGCTGGAGCGGGGACGGCCCCCGTTCACTGAACGGGGGCCTGGAGACTCAGCCGGTCACTGCCACGGGCAGATCTTGTTTCCGCCCTGGCCGTTGCTGGGCTGGCCGGAGGACTTGCAGGTCCAGTTACGCCCGCCGTACACGGTCACCTGCTGGGTGTATCCCCACCGGACTTCCGCACCCTGTGGCACCACCACCGACTGGCCGTATTCGGCGGAGCCGGAGTTCAGGGTGAAGCCATCCGGGTCCCACATGAGGCTGTAGCGTCCGGGGTCGGGAGCCGCGACGTCCACCGAGACGCAGTCGCCGGGAATGGACACGTTGAACACCCAGATGGGGCCGGCGCCGAGGCCGAGCTGATATCCGGGACCGCAGTTCTCGTAGTCGCTGCCGGGGACGTTCTCGTCGTTCCAGAGGAAGACGTCCTGGTAACCCGCGCCGGGGTAGCTCGACATGTACATCGACTGGATTCCGCTGGTCCAGGAGTCCAGCGTGTCGGTGTAGGCGCGACGCTTGGTCGCGTAGAAGTTGTACTGCGGGTCGCCGTCGTTCTTGACCACCCACCGCTCCCAGGTGGCGTTCATGTAGCCGCGATCCTGGACTTCCAGCCGGAAGTTTCCGCTGGCCGTTCTGACCTTCTCCGGCGCCGCCGCGGAAGCGGCCGCCTCGGCGAGGATCTCCCGCTCATTGGCGGGGGAGTACGGGGAGTCGTCCACCTCCGCTTCGAGCAGCCCGTCCTCGTAGAACTTGAGATTGATCCTGTTGATCTCGACGTCCCGCGGGGCGTAGAAGACGATTTCCCGGCCGAGTTCGAGAAGGTCGATTTCGGTGCGGCTGTAGGTCTTCCCCGACGAGGAGGCCGCGCCGCGAATGAAGTTGTCCCGCTTCTCGCCGCGTTCGGCCACCTCGGCGGCGCTGAGGCCGTTCATGACCGCCTTGGTGTCCTTGTCGCGCGACTGCTTGATGGCGACCTTGAGCTGCGATCGGTCGAAGTTGAGCTCCTTGAGCAGCGGTGCCTGCCCGGTCCGTACGGCTGCCGCCGGAGGGGTCAGTCCGGCACCCACCGTCACGAAAGTCAGGACGAGCGTGCATAACATCGTGCTGATTTTGCGCATGCCGAGATTGCCTTTCGTCTGGAGTTGGGAGGTGCGTCCGTCAACGGAGCCAGGCGACCTCGGACAGGTTCGTCGTAAAGACCGCCTGGCGCCATGCGTCGGAGTCGTGCTCCGAACCCGAATGCAGACTCAGGACGATGTCGACGTCGTCCAGGTGGTGAATGATGCCTTTGGCCGGTCCGCATTGATCGGGCTTTCCTGGTTCCTCCATGCATACCTCGACGAGAGAGCCCCCGGTCTCTCTTCTGTCGGAGTCGAAGTACGCCTGGCGAACGGTCACCCGGCCCTCGTCGTCCTTTACCGTCGTCTCCGCGGAGGTCAGCCGGTAACCGGAGGGCAGGGTCTTCGGGAGTGCGAAGGGCACGCCGGGATTTCGCTGAACCTCCGCGCGCAGGCTCGCGCGGCTGATCTCTTCGTTTCCGGCGTTACCGCACCCAACTGCGAGAATAAGCACGAGAAGAACCCGCAGGCGGACAGGCCTGGTGGTGTGGCTTTTCTCGGGCACGACGCGATCTCCCCCGTTTGGATTCACTCGCTGTTCACCCCGTCTGTCCCCCGATTAAAGCAGCTGTCGGAATCCTGTCAACATTCTGTGGAAATGTAGTGAAATTGTAGACCGCATATAGGGGGCAATTGTCGATAATCCAATTGAAAGGCCACCCGCGCCGGCCCTGCCCGGCGTCTTGCCGCGGGTCGTTCCCCGCGCGTGGCCCGCCGGGTGGTGGGTTCAGTGCGGGCTGTTTCGGCGGGGGCTGCAACCTCGCGGGCGTCTCGTCCGAAAGAATGGGCGGAGATGTCGAAGGATGAGGCGCCCATGGAGGAGCCTGGCTACGGTATCGGTGCCGTGGCCAGGCGGCTTGGCGTGCCCGCGCCCACGCTGCGTACCTGGAATCTGCGCTATGGCATCGGTCCCAGCCGGCGCAGCGCCGGCGGCCATCGCCGGTATGACGGGGCGGATCTGCGCCGGCTGGAGGAGATGAACCGCCTGATCCACGAAGGAGTCGCGCCTGCGGACGCGGCTCGGGAGGCGTTGCGGCTCACGCTGGAGCAGGAGCCTGCGGCCGATCCCGGCCCGAGGGCCGAGCGGGCGGCGCAGGCCCCGGCCGCGACTGTGCCGTCGGCCGCGATGCTGGCCCGTGCGGCGGTGGCGCTCGACGGGCGCGTGCTCGACAGGGGGCTGTCGGCGGCGCTCGGCAGGCATGGCGTGGCCTGGACGTGGGAGCGGCTCGTGCTGCCGGTGTTCGAGACGATCAGCAGGAACCAGGCGCGCACCGGGGCCGGGATCGAGGTCGAGCACGTCTTCTCCGACCGGGTCATGGCGGCGTTGGCTCCGCTGCTCGCCCGTCCTGCCGCGCCGGTCAACGAGCGCCTCGTGCTGCTGGCCTGTGCCGAGGACGAGCAGCACAGCCTGCCGGTGTACGCGCTGGCGGCGGTGCTGGCCACGCGGAACCGGGTGGAATGCCGGGTGCTGGGGGCACGCACGCCGTATGGCGCCCTGGGGGAGGCGATACGGACCCTGTCGCCCGGTGTCGTCTTCGTCTGGTCGCAGCAGCGGGACACCGGGGACCTTGCGCCGCTGGGCGGGTTGCCGGCGTCGCGGCCGCCGTACCGGCTGGTGGTGGGCGGGCCCGGCTGGTGGGGTGCGGGGCCGCGGCGGCTGGTGCGGGTCACCTCGCTGGACGAGGCGGTCGCCGCGGCGGTGCGGTGATCAGCGGGCGGCGGCGATGACGTTCCGCGGCATCCTGCCGAAGATCAGCCGGTGGAACGGGGTGAGCGCCCGCCAGTACAGGTGGCCGGCCAGCCCGTGCGGGTGGAAGATCGCGCGCTGCTCATAGACGGTGTGGCCCTCTTCGGTGCGCACGCTGAGTTCCAGCCAGGCCAGGCCGGGCAGGAGCATCTCCGCGCGCAGCCGCAGGAGCCTGCCTGGCTCGATCTCCTCCACCCGCCAGAAGTCGATGGTGTCGCCTACGCGCAGGACGTGCGGATGCCGGCGGCCGCGGCGCAGGCCCACTCCGCCGAAGATCCGGTCGAGGGCGCCGCGTAGCCGCCAGGCGACGGGCAGGGAGTACCAGCCGTTGTCGCCGCCGATGGCCTCGATGACCCGCCACACCGCCTCGGGCGGGGTGTCGGTGGTCTGGGTGCGGTGGTCGATGTAGAGGCTGCCGCCCGCCCAGCCGGGGTCGGTGGGCAGGGGGTCGCTGGGGGCGCCGGGGGTGGAGGCCGAGGACCAGCGAGTGGCGACGTCGGCCTCTTTGATCTTCTTCAACGCCAGTGTGCAGGCCAGCCGGAAACCGATCAAACCCTCCGGAGGGTCCGGGACGAAGCGGGCGATGTCGTGTTCGTGGCAGATGGCCTCGTTGCGCAGGGACTCCACCAGCGGCCGGGCGATGGTGGCCGGAACGGGGGTGACCAGCCCCACCCAGTGGCTGGACAACCAGGGGCTCAGCAGCGGCACCGGGATGATCACGCGGGGTGGCAGGCCGGCCACGGCGGCGTAGCCGTGCATCATGTCGGCGTACGTGAGGATGTCCGGGCCGCCGATGTCGAACGAGCGGTTGATCTCGCCGGGGAGCGAGGCCCAGGCGGTGAGGTAGCGCAGGACGTCGCGTACGGCGATGGGCTGGGTACGCGTGCCCACCCAGCGCGGCGTGGTCATCACCGGGAGCCGCTCGGTCAGATGGCGGAGCATCTCGAAGGAGGCCGAGCCCGACCCGATGATCACCGCGGCCCGCAGCACGACAGTGGGTACGGCGCAGCCGAGAAACAGATCCGCCACCTCGTTGCGTGAACGCATGTGCGCGGACAGGTCCTCCTCGGCGGCGAGCCCGCCCAGGTAGACGATCCTGCCGACGCCCTGTTCCCGCGCGGCCCGCGCGAACACCGAGGCGGCCTGACGGTCGGAGGCGGCGAAGCCACTGCCACCGCCCATGGTGTGGATCAGGTAGTAGGCGATCTCCACGCCGTCCAGCGCCGCCCGAGTCGCCTCGGGGTCGAGCGCGTCGGCGGCGACGATCTCGACCTGGTCCGCCCAGGGCAGGTCGCGCATCCTCGCCGGCGAACGGACCATGCAGCGCACCTCGTGGCCCGCGGCCAGGAGTTCGGGCACCAGCCGCCCGCCGATGTATCCGGTCGCGCCCGTCACCAGGCACCGTGCCATGACTCACCACCCGTCCTTGTCACGAGTACGGCCGGCGATCCAGTACCGCCGGGCCGCCCACGCGCCCACGCTCACGCCTATGACCAGGGCGAGGATATAGATCGTCCAGCGGACCACGGCCGAGCCGTACCCATAGCCGTTGCCAAGAACGAGGATGGCCATCACCACGGCGGCCAGCACGCTCGCGCCGGCGGCGGCGGCCAGGGCGATGCCCGCCATGCGAGCGACGCGCCTCCCACCGGTCGCGGCTGGTTTCCCCCGCGGGATCGTGATGCGGCCGACGATGGCCCTCGGGGGTTCGTCCACTGTGCCCAAGGTCTGCCGCACGGGCGTCCCGCTCGTGGACTCGGTCATGCAGATCCACTGCCGCCCGTGCGCGTACACGAGCATGCGGGTGGTGCCGTGCACGCGGAGAGCGGCGCACGGCCTGCCGTCGGGCAGGCGGCGGAGGCGGTAGCGGACGAACGGCAGCCAGGTGTCGAGCGCGTCCAGCAGTGCCGTCATCCGCTGGTCGGGCTGCTGCATGACGGGTCTGCGCGGTGTCGCACGGGGGATGCGGCGATCGGCGGGTCGGGTGGGAGGTGGTGGCGCAGCCGTAGCGCGTCGGGATAGGGGGACAGGTAGCTCTGCTCCCGCACGTATGCGGCATTCTGACCGTGCGCGTGGTGGCGCAGCAGCGTGGCGGGCACGCTGAGCGGCACGAGCCCGACCCGGTAGGACTCGACGAGCGTGAGCAGGTCGTCGCGGCGGACGGGGTCCAGGTCCAGCATTCCCAGGCAGTGCTGCAGGACGTTGACGTTCCTGCCGAGGCTGGCCCGTTTGGACAGAGCCTGGCGGAAGGTCTGCGCGTAGGCGGCGGCCAGTTCGGTCCTCGCAAGGGTGCCGGCGTCCGCCACGATACGGCCGGCCCGCCGGTACAGGTCGGGATCGTGGGCGAGGATCTGCATCTTGTGCCGTGCGTGGAAGGCGACCAGGTCGCGCGGGCGCCAGTCGCCGTCCAGCAGTTCACGCAGCCGGGCATGGGCGAAGATGCGCTCGACGAACGCCTCACGCAACAGCGCGTCGTTCAGCCGCCCCTCGTCCTCCACCGCCAGCAGCGGGTGCGCCCGGATGATCGATTCGGCGAACAGGCCCCTGTTGCGCCGGTCGATCGGCGGCCCCTGCGGCGGGTAGAGCGGTATCCCGTGGATGCCGCAGGTCGGGCTCTTGGCCTTGAACACGTAGCCGTCGGCGTCGAGGGTGGCGGCGCGCTCGCCGGCGAGCGCGCTCATCGCCTCGGTGAGGTCGTTACGGCTTGCGCGGGTCATCAGGCGCGGCCCGGACGGCGAGGTTTCCAGGCGCAGGGTCTCGCGCGGCGTGCCCAGGCCCAGCTCAACCTCCGGGCAGATGGGCACCCAGTCGACGTAGGGCGCCAGCGGGCCGGTGAGGAAACGGCTCCGGCTGTGGCCGCCGTTGAACCTGACCGGTTCGCCGAGCAGGCAGGTCGACACGGCGACCCTGGGCCTGGTCATGCGGCCGCCAGGAGGGTGTGCAGGCGGTGGAGGCCGCGTGCGGTACGGGCCTTGATCGTACCGAGCGGGACGTGCAGGCGCTCGGCGATCTCGCGCTGGCTCAGTTCGCCGAAGTAGGCCAGTTCGATGGCCTCGCGCTGGGGATCCGGCAGTTCGGCCAGGGCGCGCATCAACTGGTCGCGGTCGGCCAGTTGGTCGCTGTCGGCCCGTCCGTCGTGGCCTGGCACCTCGGGGATCGCCTCCAGGGCGACGGTGTTCAGGCGGCGTACGCGCAGGTAGTCGACGGCGCGTCGGTGGGCGATGCTCAGCAGCCAGGTTTCCAGGCTTCTGGCTGGATCGAAGCGGTCCCTGGAGCGCCAGACCTCTGCGAAGACGACCTGGGTGACGTCGTCGACTTCCTGTCGGGGGATCAGGCGGCGCAGGTAGGAGCGCACCAATGACGCGTGGGTGCCGAAGCACTCGCTGATGGCGTCCATCGGTCCTCCTTGGTCGGTCGCAAGATAACCTCTTCAAAACTTATTCAACCTGGAGCGGCTGAGTCTTGCAACCAAGTCCGTGGAGATTGCTTCGACCGGAGGCGTCCGTGTCGGATGTGGGCTTGCTCCGGTCGGCGGGTGAGGTGGTCTGAGGTCGGCCCGTCCTTCGCGCGCTCCCGGCCCCTTCCGGCCGAAGGTGCGGGCTGGGCTCCAGTCGCAGGTCAGGGCGCGTTCTGCTCCAAGTTCTGGGTAAGGAGAGACATCAACTGGGGCGCCACCAGGTCCGAAGGGCTGGTTCTCTCAAGGGTGCCGAATTGGCGGATGTTCGAGTGTGTCTGACTGTCGCCCTCCGCAAGCGAGCCCTCCTCGGTGCCGATGGGTTGACCGGCCGGGCTGAGCCGCATCGCTCACGAAATCTCTCTGAACCAGATTGAGATCCTGTCTTTTGCCCCCGTGCCGCCGATGCGACCCTCTGTTGGGTGTTGAGTTCTTGGCGGCAGCTCGTTCGGGGTTCCGGCGGGCACAACTTGATCCGGCTCGGGGTAGCTCTGATCGGTGCCGTTGTGGTGGCGGCGGTGAGCGCAACGGGCCTGGTCGTGCTCGCCCTCTTCGTTTTGGGTTTTCCGCAACTGGAGCGGCGCCTGGGTTGCCTCTCTCGACGTTCCTAGACTGTCGCTCGCGGCGATCGCTGGAGTGGGCGGAGTGGTCGCCCTGGTCGTTGCCTACCGTCGACAACTCGTCGCCGAAGCGACATCGAAGCTGGAACACGGCAAGGAGGGGCGCGAGCGAGATCGGGTTCTGAACGAACGGTTCGGCTCTGCCGCGACCCAGATCGGCGATGACCAGCCAACGGTTCAACTCGCCGGTATCCATGCCATGGCAGCCCTTGCCGACGACCGGCCCGAACAGCGGCAGACCTGCATCAATGTCCTGTGTGGCTTCCTGCGAATGCCCTATCAGCCCGACCCTGGGCCTGACGCACCCGCCGCTGAACAGATCGGATACGCGCAACGTCGCAACGTCCGGCACACGGCGATCGAAGTCATCCGCGATCACCTGAGCCCCGCAGCGTCGGGTCCTTTCTGGCACGACTGCCACTTCGACCTCAGGGGCACTGTGTTTGACGGAGGCGACTTCACCTGGGCTGTCGTTCCGGAAGGATGCTCGCTGAACTTTCTCGGCGCGAAGTTCGTGGCAGGGACAACCGACTTCTACGGGCTTCGCTGCTACGGAGGCGTAGTCAACTTCTGGCGTGTGGAGTTCATGGGCGGTGAGGTCCGCTTCTGGGGCGCTGAGTTTCTCAGTGGAGGGTTCGGTGAATGCACCTTCAGCGGCGGGAAGGTCGACTTCGGTTCGAAGCACTTTGGCGACGGCGAATCGTGGAGTACGGTGTTCGCCGCCGATACGGGCTTCCTGAGATGCAAGTTCACCGGGACCGAAGTGCTGTTCACCGGGGCGACCCTCAAGTCCGGACGAGTCCGATTCGACGGCGCAGAATTCTCCGGTGGACGGGTCGACTTCGCAGGTGTCAGCGTCGAGGCGGGTGCGGAACTCGATTTCTCGAACGTGTCTGTCTGGACGGCCCCGCCCGCGAACCTGCCAACCTCGACGCCGGAGGTGAAGCTGCCATCTTCCTCGGGCAGTCCCTGAAGCTATTCGTGCCTGACGGCCGATCAACGTGGAAATGTCGTCGTAGGTGCGTCCGTCGAGCTCGCGGACGCCGGCCTGCTTGAGAAGCACGAAACGCGGCTTTTCGGCAGCGCACCAACTCCCGTCCTGCTGGATCCAAAGGACTGGTGAGGGCTCGGGTAGTGCAGTCAATACATCGTGGGCCAGTCCGCTGCTCGTCATCCAAGGAGAGAACGGATCACCGGTCGGCTCGTCTCGGGTGAAGAGGTTTCCCGGGGGTCTTGCCGATCGACGGCGCGAGCCGCGTGCCGGAGGCGCGCGCGATCAAGGCGCCCGAGCGGAGCGAGGACCGACAGGGGTCGAGCTTCAGCTCGACTGGGAGAACAGCCTTGCCCCCACGCCCGAAGGGCGCGAAGGAGCTAGACCATGCTTGTGGACGATACTGGGATTGAACCAGTGACCTCTTCCGTGTCAGGGAAGCGCTCTCCCGCTGAGCTAATCGTCCCGGGTATTCAACTTGGAGGTGGAGACGGGATTTGAACCCGTGTGGACGGCTTTGCAGGCCGCTGCCTCGCCTCTCGGCCACTCCACCGAGCGAGGCCCAACGTGCGGCCTCTCCGAGCGGAAGACGGGATTCGAACCCGCGACCCTCACCTTGGCAAGGTGATGCTCTACCACTGAGCCACTTCCGCGTCCGCCGCGTTCAGCGGCGACACAGCAACTCTAGCGGGTTTTTGGAGTGGATGCTCACTTGCGCAGTTGCCGGGCGACGCTGCGTTCGGTCGCCGGGAGGCTGAGGAAGATCTCCAGGATGCGGGTCAGGCGGTGGACCTCGATCCGGTGGAAGGCGGGCCCGTCGGCCCTGGCCAGCATCAGCGTGAGGGCCAGCGGCGGCAGCGGGGCGTGGATGAGGTGCAGGCCGGTCTCCAGGGTGGTGGCCACCGGACGCGGCGGGTTCTCCGGCGGGAGGATGATCTCCTGTGGGGCTCGCCAGCTCGAATAAATCGTCGCCTCGGACGTGGCCGCGGCCGCCCAGTCGGCGCTGAACAGCACGGGCAGGGAGTCGATGAGCGTGGTCAGCGCGCGTTCGCCGGCTGTGGTGATGTATTTGAGGATTTCCAGCTCTGGGTAGGTTCCGGCGGCTTCGCGGGTGGCCCAGATCGCCTCGACGCGTACCCCCTGGACGGTCAGCAGGCTCTTGGCCAGCGTCTCCTTGGGGGTGCCGTCGGGGCAGAAGACGGTGATGTCGTCGACGGCCCGCCCGCCGCCGCGCTCCAGCACGGTGAGCTGCGTGATGTCGGCCCCGGCCACGCCCAGCACCCGGGTGACCTGACCGAGCGAACCCGGCCGGTCGGGCAGCGTGAGCCGTAGTCGCAGCAGCATCGTTCGCCTCCCCATCGATCGCAGCTCACAGCGTATCCGCGATGGTCGTTCATGGTGCTGTCATCACGAATCTGGGCGACTTTCTGGTACGGCACGCACCTCCGCAAACATGGCCAGCCGGTCGTCCGCCCACAGGACGGCGGCGTCGTAGTCCACGGTGCCGAGCACGGTCAGGCCGCCGGGGCCGGGATTCTCCACGAGGTCGGCCAGCGACGGTGTGGCGACCACGCTGACGTAGCCGACGCACCACTCGGCGATCTCCGCCTCGCGCTCCGACCAGAACGTGTGGATGATCTCCAGCGCACCCTTCTCCGGCGCCTGGCGTTCGCGCTGGTCCACGACGACGGCGAAGCGCCGGTTCTCGGCCTGGGCGCGGCCGAGGACCTCGCGCATGCCGTCGTTGAGCCGGTTGGCCTCCTCGACGGTGAGGCGGCCGTTCTGGGCGGCGGTGACCAGGGGCCACCGATCGAGGTCGACGTGGTTGCCCACAAACTCTCCTTAAGCGATCAGAATCAGCACAATCTACATTAGGCGAGGCTAACCTAAGCGGCTGGGTTCGTCCCGCGGAGAGAAGTCGGCTACAACTGAACGGGTGAAGATTGGGCCGATAGGGGTGTGGCCGCCGGTCGTGCTGGCGCCGATGGCGGGGATCACGAACGCCCCGTTCCGCGTGCTCTGCCGTGAGCAGGGCGCGGGACTGTTCGTGTGCGAGATGATCACCACCCGGGCGCTGGTGGAGCGCAACCCCAAGACGCTCAGGATGATCAGGTTCGCCGACTCGGAGCGGCCGCGCAGCATCCAGCTCTACGGCGTCGACCCCGAGACGGTGGGGCGGGCGGTCAAGATGATCGCCGAGGAGGACCTGGCCGACCACGTCGACCTCAACTTCGGCTGCCCGGTGCCCAAGGTGACCAGGCGCGGGGGCGGTTCGGCGCTGCCGTACAAGCGCAATCTGCTGCGGCGGATCCTGCGCGAGGCGGTGCGCAACGCGGGCCCGCTGCCCGTCACGATGAAGATGCGCAAGGGCATCGACGACGACCACCTCACCTACCTCGACGCCGGGCGCATCGCGGTCGAGGAGGGTGTCGCGGCGATCGCGCTGCACGCGCGCACCGCCAAGCAGCACTACGGCGGGTACGCCGACTGGCCGGCGATCGCGCGGCTCAAGGAGGCGGTGCCCGAGGTGCCGGTGCTCGGCAACGGCGACATCTGGAGCGCCGACGACGCGCTGCGCATGGTCGCGGAGACCGGCTGCGACGGCGTCGTGGTGGGGCGGGGGTGCCTCGGGCGGCCGTGGTTGTTCCGCGATCTGGAGAACGCCTTCAACGGCGATCCGTCGCGCGCGACGCCGTCCCTGGGCGAGGTGGCCGATGTCATGGAACGGCACGCCGCCGGGCTGGTCGCCTGCTTCGACACCGAGCGGTACGCGGTGGCCGACTTCCGCAAGCACGTCGGCTGGTACCTCAAGGGCTTCACCGTCGGCTCGGAACTGCGCCGCGCGATGACCACGGCCGAGTCGCTGGACGAACTGCGCGCCGCCCTGGCCAGGCTCGACCGCGACCAGCCGTGGCCGCCCAACACCGACACCCCGCGTGGCAAGTCGGGCGAGCGCGACCGGGTGCACCTGCCGGACGGCTGGCTGGACGACCCGTGGGACAGCCACGTGCCCGCCGACGCCGAGTCCGACATCTCCGGCGGCTAAAGCAACCAGGGCGGTTAGGGGAGCCAGCCCGCCTCGGTGGCGATGCGGACGGCGTCCACCCGGTTGCGGGCGTTCAGCTTCATGACGATCGCCGTCAGGTAGTTGCGCACGGTGCCCACCGACAGCCCGAGACCGGCCGCGATCTCCGGGGCCTCCGCGCCGTTCGCGGCGAAGCGCAGCACCTCCAGCTCACGCGGCGACAGCGGGTTGTCGCCCGCGTCCCAGGCGGTCAGCGCGAGCTGCGGATCGACCACCCGCCGCCCCGAGGACACCTCGCGCACCGCCTCGGCCAGCCGCGCGGACGGCGAGTCCTTCAGCAGGAAGCCGGAGACCGAAGCCGACAGCGCCCTGCGCACGGTGCCGGGACGGCTCAGACCGGTCAGGATGAGCGTCTTGCACGTGGGCAGCGCCTCGTGCAGGAGCTGGGCGGCGGTGAGGCCGTCGATCGCGGGCAGGTCGATGTCGATGATGGCCACGTCGGGCCGGTGCCGCATGGCGAGCGGAAGGATCATGTCGCCGCGCTCGGCCTGCGCCACGACGGTGAGATCGGTTTCGAGCTCGATCAGCGCCGCGAGGGCGCCGCGCACCATGCGGACGTCCTCCGCGATTAGGATCTTCAGAACACGCACTGACCCATCCGAACAGCAGATTGTCTGGTCCGGCCGACCCCTCGCGTGCTCATGGGCGTGGCCTGAACCTGATCGTAAGTCGTCGCGACAGGGCCGTCTAGGAGGCGGCGGGCACCCGCGCGAGCACCACGAACCAGCCGTCCTCGCCGGGACCGGCGGTGAGCGTGCCGCCGATCCCCTCCACCCGGGCGCGCAGGTTCGGCAGGCCGGTCCCGCCGGGACGAGGCATCGCGCCGGGCTCGGCGCCGTCGTTGGACACCCGCAGGCGCACCGCCCCCTCTCCCGCCTCCGCCTCGATGACGCAGCGGGTGGCCTTGCTGTGGCGCAGCACGTTCGTGATGGCCTCGCGCAGGACGATGCCGAGCACGGTCTCCACGTACGGCGGCAGCGGCCCGCAGGCCAGGTCGAGGGTGGCGTCGATGTCGGCGGAGGCCAGCGTCGACATCGACGACTCGCCCTCGGCGGCCAGCGACATCGCGTGGGAGCCGCTGGCCGCGCCGCCCACGTCGATGAGCGCCTGCCGGGCGATCTCCAGCGACTCCTCGGCCTCCGCGCGGGCGCGTTCGGGGGCGGCGGGCAGCAGCCGGTAGGTCAGCTCGGTCTTGAGCGTGATCGCCGACAGGTTGTAGCCGAGCAGGTCGTGCAGGTCGCGGGCCACGCGCAGCCGTTCGCGCACGACCGCCATCCTGGCCAGCGAGCCCCGCGCCGCGTGGATCTCGAAGACGAGGGCCTGCAGGGAGCTGATGCCGTACACGACCAGGCCGGTGAGCAGGGTGAAGACGCCCGCGTAGACGACCGAGATGGGCGCGAGGCCGGCGGCGGCGGTCGCGGCGGCGATGCTGGCCGCCACCGCCGCGTACAGAATCCAGCGCAGCGGGCCCGCCACCCACAGCAGGATCGAACCGGCGAGGAAGCCGGCCATCGCGCCCCACCGCTGGCCGGCCCACAGCAGCGGCAGGTAGGTGGCGGCGGCCTGGGCCGACAGGGTGACGGCCCGGGTGCGGGACGGCCAGCGTCGCGGCAGGTCGGAGGAGTGCGCGAGCTGCAGGGCCGACACCACGGCGAAGCAGACCGCCGCCCCGGCCAGGCCGGCGCCGCCCAGACCCTCCGACACCGAGAACAGCATGGTCACGCTGGCATAGGCGGTCAGCACGACGACGGTCATGACGACCGCGGTGCGGGGCGCCAGGGGAGCGGGGCGGCCGGGCGGAGCCGTACCGGCGATCTCGACGGAGGTCTGGCCGGACGGCGGCGCGGCGTCGGCGATCGCGAGCGGCACCCGCGCGGCGAGCAGGAACCTGCCGCCCGCCTCGTCCAGGGCCGACAGGGCGCCGCCCACCGCCTCCACGCGCAGCCGCAGGCTCTCCAGCGCGGTGCCGGAGGCGGCGGCGACGCCGTGTACGCCGTCGTTGACCACGCTCAGCAGCGCGCGGCCGTCCGCCACGCGCACCTCGATCCGGCACGAGCGGGCGTCGCTGTGGCGCAGCACGTTGGTGACCGCCTCGCGGAGCACGATCGCCAGCACGGTGTCGGCCTCGTCGGGCAGCGCGCCGTCAGGGAGCACCGCCTCGGCGTCGATCCCGGCCGAGACCAGCGTGGACAGCGCCGTCTCCGCCTCGGCCGCCAGCGACATCCGCCGGTAGCCCCAGGCCGCCGCCCGTACGTCGGCCAGCGCCTGGCGGGCGGTCTGCAGCGCCTCGCCCACCTCGGCCCTGGCCGGTCCGGGGTGGGCGGGCAGCAGCCGGGAGACCCGCCCGATCGTGCGGGTGATCGTGGAGAGGTTGGTGCCGAGCAGGTCGCGCAGGTTCCTGGCCACGCGCAGTTGCTCGCGCACCACGGCCATCCTGGCCAGTTCGCCGCGGGCGGCGTGCGCCTCGGCGACCATGGAGGCCAGCGAGCTGACGCCGTACACGATCAGGCCGCTCAGCAGCGTGGACTCCGCCAGCCAGAACGCCGTCGCGGGCGCCACCCCGTGCGCGACGGCCAGCGGCGGGACGCTCGCGCCGACGGCCAGGTACAGCGCCCAGCGCACCGGACCGGGCACCGCCAGCAGCATCGAGCCCGCCAGGAACCCGGCCATCCCGCCCCAGGGCCCCATCCACAGCATCGGCAGGTACGTGGCCGCCGCCTGCGTGCCCAGCGTCAGCAGCCGTAACCACCACGACCAGGTACGCGGCTCGCGCGTCGAGTGCACGAGCTGCAGCGCGACGACCACCGCGAAGCACGCGGCGAACCCGGGCAGGCCGTCGCTGGTGGGGTTCCAGACGACGTTGATGAGCATGTCGAGCGCGAACCCGGCGACCACGGCCAGCGTGATCGCCACCGGGCTGCGGGGCAGGAGGCGCTCCCGTTCGCCCGCCGAGCCCAACGCGATCCAGGTCATCCCTATCGGTCCCCCGGGTGTCGTCCTGATGCACCCCGGCCACGCGCCATACCCGAACGCGTCAACCCTAACCCGGCCGCCCCCGCCTGGCGCGGGCCAGCAGCGGCGCGGCCCGCGCCGGCCAGTCGGCCCCGTTGGCGGGATACCGTTCGCCCGCGCGCCGTCCCGGTCCTGGGGGTCGCTCCTCCGCCGCGCCGACGGCCAGGGCGGTGAGGCTCGACTCGGCCCGCCAGTCGATGCCGAGCACGCGGGCGGTGCCGTCGATGTCGCCGCCGTCGGCGGGCCGGGCGCGCAGGCCCATCGCGGTGGCCACCAGCGACAGCGAGTGCACCAGCAGCCCGAGGTCCTTGAGCGCGAGCACGTAGCCGAGGCCGTCGTACTTCCAGGACAGCCGCCGGAACCGTGCGGTGACGACGATCAGCAGCGGCGGCGGGCCGGGCAGGTTGGCGGCGATGGCGGCGGCGTCGAGCAGCTCGGCCGTGCCTGGGGTGGCCAGCAGTTCCAGGCGGTGGCCGAGCGGGTCGTAGTGGTAGACGCCGCGGGCCAGGCCGGCGCACCGGTGCACCGCCACGTAGAGCTCGAAGGGGTAGCAGCCGCCGCTGCTGGCGTAGGGGCGCTCGCTCAGCTCGGCCTGCGGATGGTCGGCGGGACGGCGCAGCGCGCGCACCCGGGCCGTCCGGTAGAGCAGCTCGCCGAGGTCGCGCGCGGTCGGCGGCGCGGTGGCGAAGCCCGTCCCGCAGGACCCGGCCTCCAGGACCGCGCTCAGCGGCGGGTCGGCCGCGAGGATCTCCTTCCAGTCCGGGCGGGGCAGCGCGACCGCGGGCCCGGCGGCGGGCGTCACCACCGGCTCGTCGGGCTCCCGGTCGCCGTGCGGGTAGGTGGCGCCGTAGTCGCCGTCGTGGCGGCCGAGCGTGGAGCGCGTGTGGAACATCAGGTCCAGCGGCGACCAGGACGCCAGCACCGGGTCCTCGTCCTCGGCGAAGCGCGGCGCCGGGTCCCGTGCCACCACCGCCATGCCGGCCGCGACCAGGTGGGCGAGCAGGGCGGCGAGCGGTTCGGGTATCTCCTCGGGCAGGATCGGCGCGCCCAGCGCGGACAGCAGCCACAGCGCCCTGCGCCCGTGCAGCACCACCCGGTGCAGCGACAGCGGGGACTCCAGCCGGTAAGACGTGCCGTCCGTGGTCAGCGTGGCGAACCGCGACAGCCGTACCGGGAGGCCGGGGGGCGGCTCCACCGGCAGGAAGCGGGCCTGCGGGGTGAGCGGCACCACCGACAGCACCAGCTCGTCGGGGCTGAACCCCACCGAGCGCACCACCATGTGCGCGCAGCGCTCCAGGAGCCGGGCGAGCGTCGCCCGGTCGGCCGGGTCGGCGGGCACGTTCTCCAGCCGGATCGGGCCGAGCGTCATTCGCCGAAGCGCCTCGCGCACCGCCGGGCGCTGCGGCGCCAGCACCACGTCGTCCCACCGTCCGCGCAGGGTGAGCCGCCCGGTGTCCTCGTCGGTCTCGACCAGGACGTCCTCGCGGAACGACCACAGCTCCAGCCTGGCCGCCCTCACAGGAACAGCGGGACGGGATTGAGCCGCTCGTAGGGCGTCGGCTCGGCCAGGCGGCCCGCCCGCACCGGCGCGTCGTAGAGGCGGCCCGGCGCGAAGCGCGCCCAGAAGTGCCGCAGGCCCGGTACGACCACCTTGACCACGGGCAGCCCGATGTCGGGCCTGGTCTGGTCCAGGACCAGCACGTCCAGCCCGTGCGAGCGGGCCAGCGCCGTGAGGGCGGAAACGTCCTCGCGCACGTCCGCGCCGGGCGGGCGCCGGACGTCGAGCTCCGTCCGTGCGCGTCCCGTCTCGGGCAGCAGGTACGGCAGGCCGTCCACCCTGGCCCGCCGCCACCACGCGACCAGGCGCGGATCGGCGGCCCCGTACCCGGTGCCGTCCGGCCGTGAGCCCAGCACCGCGGGCAGCAGTTGCCCGTGCTCGGCCAGCGCCCTGCGGACCGCCACCCTAGGGTCGAAGTGGGCGCCGAAGCCCAGCATGATGTCCTCGGGCGCCCGGTCCGTCCGCCGCGAGAGCGCCGCCATCACGGGGACGCCCAGGTCGCTGGTGAGGTCGAGGACCCAGATCTCCCTGTTCAGCTCGCGGTGGCGGGCGACCAGCCCGCCGACCACGGGGTCGCCGAGCGCGTCCAGGTCGACGCCGGGATGGCGGGTGCGGTTGTACCACCACTGGGCGACCGCGTCCCGTTCGACCAGTTCCAGGAAGCCCTGGACGATCGCGTCCTCCCGGCTGGCGCCCGCGGCGTTGCCGTTGGAGTCGGCGCGGGCGAAGACGGGGGCGTGGGCCTGCCGTACGCCGTGGTAGTAGAGCAGTTCGGTGGGCAGCAGCCGCTCGCGGCCGGTCAGGAGCGAGTGCACGGGCGTCCACTCGAGCACGGCGTGCTCGTCGAAGGGCTCGGGGACGAACTGGCAGTCCATGTGCCGGGCGTTCCACTGCTCGCGGTCGCGGTACTGGCGTTCGTGGAAGAGCATGACCTCGTTCGGATGGACGGCCTGCCCGCCCAGGCCCGCCAGGCTGTCGCGGACGGTGAACTCCTCGCCCAGCCGCGAGCCGCAGTGGCGTTCGACCGCCTCGCACAGCGCGCTCACCCTGGCGTGCAGGTCGGTGACGCCCTTGCCGCCGCTGTGGCGGCGCAGGCCCGCGCGGATGCCGGGCAGGCCGCCCGCGGCCATCGCCAGGTTGGGTCCCGACAGGTAGCAGTGCAGGAAGGCGGGGCTGCGGGGGTCGCGCCTGACCCGCTCGACCACGCCGGTCAGCGGGTCGGCCAGGTGCGCGTACCGCTCCCACATCGTCTCCGGCGCCAGCGCGCGGTGCTCGCCTGGAGCCTTGGGACGCGAGCGCGGGCGCGGGGGAGCGGGCGGGGGCGGCTCCGGGTCGCCGCAGGCCGGGCACTGCGGGCGGCGGGTCACCGGGTGGCGGGCGGACTCCAGCGTGAGCGTGTTGAGGGTCCAGATCTCGTTCTGGCCGGGATGGCGGTGGCCGGCCAGCCACTTGGCCGCTTCGAGCACCGCCGCCTGCAGGCCGATGGCGGTCGTGGCGGGCAGCGAGGTCTCCGGCGGACGGCACGGCCGGTCGTGCCCGCCGGCGCGCTCCAGATAGGACTCCACCATGCGCCGCCCGCCGAGCCGCGCCGTCAGGCACGAAAGGCACGGGCCGTCGCCCGGCTGGAAGAACGGGCCGACCCAGATGTCGGCGCCCGTCGGCTTGGCCGGCAGCCATGCCCGGCCCTCCGCCAGTTGGCGGGCGTTGAACGCGGCCAGCCGGGGGTCGAGGTAGTCGTCGCAGAGAACCAGGGGGAAGGCGGCGGCGTCGCCCAGGACGAGCCCGGCCTCACGGCAGGCGCGGGCGGCGGCCGCCGGGTCGAGGTTGCCCAGGACCGTCAGCGCGACCGGGCGCGCGGCCAGGCCGGTGGCGACCTCGTCGGCGTCGAGCCCGGCCAGGTCCCAGTACGCCCCCGCGGGGGTGCCGGACCGTGAGCGGTAGGCGATCAGGTCGGCGTCGGCCAGGCGGCCGAGCAGGCTGCCCACGCGGCGGGCGGGCAGCTCCGGCGCCAGCTCCCGTTCGAGCTGGCCGAGGCTGCGGGTGCCGTTGAGCAGCGGCGCCAGCCGGTCGATGCCGGTGCCGGACAGCGCGATGGTCCCGCGGGCCGAGACCAGGAACACCCCCTCGCCGGGGACGGTCTCGGCCCGCAGGTGCCGCTTGAACGCGATCGGCCGGTCGGCGGTCATCGCGCGAAGCCGGAGGTGCACCACGTGGGCGCCGCGAAGGCGGGAGCGTCACCGAGATCCTCGATGACGAGATCGTCCGCCACGCCGCCGTCGGCTTCCCATCGTGCGACCACGTCGAATGCCATGATGTCCTCCACTGGTCGGTGCGGCAATTGTCGGCCCATTGCCGGCGCCCTGTGAAGTTGCCCGATCACGGCTCGGGCATGAATCTTTCACGGGCGAATACGTGACCACATCCGTAGGCAGGAAGCGCGGTCCGCGACAACACTGGCCGAAGCATCGTCAAACGGATCGGAGAAAAGCCGTGCGCCAGTCGGCCCAGCGCAGGAAGCCGCGGCGGAAACCGGACTTCACGCTGGATCTCCGCACTCCGACCGGCCGTCCGCTGCCTTTTTGAGGCGGCACTTCTCTAAACGGAATCAGGAATGAACATCTATCTGGATTCAGCCAGGAAAGAAGACGCGGAAGCGGCCGTCCGGCTCGGCTTCGTCGGCGGCATGACCACCAATCCGACCCTCATGCGTAAAGTGACCGACGATCCGCTGCAGCACGCCAAGGAACTGCTCGCGGCCACGGATTTCGCCGAGTTCTATTACCAGCCGAGCGGCCGTTACGCGAGCGCGCTGGAGGAGGCCGAGACGGCGTGGTCGCTCGACCCCGACCGGGTCGTGCTGAAGATCCCCGCCACGCCGGGCGGCGCCACGCTCGCCCGCCACCTGCGCGACAGGAACGTTCCGGTCGCGCTGACCGCCGCCCAGTCGCCCAGCACGATGGCCGTGGCCGAGGCGCTCGGCTGCCTGGCCGTCATCCCCTACCTCGACCGGGCATGGCGCGACCAGCGGACCCCGAGCGACCTGGTCGCCCGGCTGGCCGCGACGCGCAGGAAGAACACACGGATCGTGGCCGCCTCGGTGAAGCACGCCGGGCAGTTCGCCGCCGCCTTCGCCGAGGGGGCGGACGCGGTGACGGCGCCGCTGGCCGTACTGGAGGAGCTGCTCGCGCACCCGGCGGCGCTCGAGGCCGAGCGCGCCTTCGCGGCCGAGTACGGGGAGGCCTGATGTACGAGGCCGTGCTCTTCGACATGGACGGGGTCGTCGTCGACACCGAGCAGTCGGTGACGGACTTCTGGCAGCGGCTGGCCGGCGCCGAGGGCTACACGCTCAGCGGGCCCGAGCTGGAACGCCACGTCTTCGGCCACCGCGCCGACCACACGCTGCGCAAGCTGTTCCCGCAGATCCCCGCCTCCCGCTACGACGAGGTCTACCGGAGCCTGCGCGCCGACCAGGAGAGCCTGCGCTACCGCGCCATGCCCGGCGCCCGCCGGGTGCTGGCCGAGCTGGGGGCCGCAGGCGTCCCGCTGGCCCTGGTGACCGGCGCCCAGGACTGGAAGGCCGCCGAGGTGCTCGCCCAACTCGACCTGCGCGAGACCTTCGGGGTGGTGATCTGCGCCGACGACGTCTCGCTCGGCAAGCCGCACCCCGCCTGCTACGAGCTGGCGGCCGAGCGGCTGGACGTCGCGACCCGCTCCTGCCTCGTCTTCGAGGACGCGGTCAGCGGCGTCAGCGCCGCGGTGAGCGCCGGGGCCGCCTGCGTGGCGCTGGCCGTGCCGCAGCGCGCCGCGCAGGTGCTCGGCGCGGGCGCGCGCACGGTCGTGGCCGACTTCGACGAGGTCGCCTTCGACGCCGGACGGCGCGCCCTGCGCGCGGGCGGCGAGGAGTTCGCCTTCGCCCGCCAGCGCCTCGGCGCCCACTGAAGGGAGCCATCATGGACCGGCTGTTCGCGCCGCCCGCCGACCGGTGGGACGCGGCCCACGCCTCGCGCCTGACCGGCCTCGACGAGGTCCTCTACCGCTCGCACCTGGTCGGATCCGACCCCGCCCTGACCAAGGAGGGCGGCGGCAACTTCTCCGCCAAGGGCGTGGCCGAGGACCACCGCGGCCGGCCCGTGCGGGTGCTGCGCATGAGCGCGTGGGGCTGCGACGGCGCGGTCACCACCCCCGCGGACTTCCCCGCCCTGCGCCTGGACGACCTGCTCGTCCTGAAGGACACCGACCCGCCGGGCGAGGGCGGCATGACCGGCTACGCGGCCGACTGCGGCCTGCGCGCCGGCCAGCGTCAGCCCGGCATCGAGACGCTCACCCACGCCTTCATCCCCGCCGCCCACGTCGACCACTGCCACCCCGACGCGGTGATCGCGCTCACCTCCTTCCCGGGCGGCCGGGTGGCGGCCGAGGAGGAGTTCGGCGAGGAGGCCATCTGGTTCGACTACCGGCAGTTCGACCTCGGCGTCGCGCGTGAGCTGGCCGGGCGGATCGCCGCCCGGCCGCGCTGCAGGTTCGTGCTGCTGGCCAACCACGGGCTGTTCACCTGGGCCGAGACCAGCGAGGAGTGCTACCGCAACTCCCTGGAGGCCGTGCGCAGGGCCACTGCCGCCGTCGGGCGGGCGATCGGGCGCGCGAGCGACCTGGGCGGGCCCGCCGTACCCTCGGTGGAGCCCGAGGCCGCCGCGGACCTGCTCGCGGAGATCCTCCCGCCTCTGCGCGGAGCCCTTTCGTCCGGTACGCCGGGCGTGGTCCTGCACGTCGACCGCGGACCCGCCGCCGTCGCCTTCGCCTCCTCGGCCCGCGGCCCCGGCTGGACGCAGGCCGGCCCGAGCTGCCCCGACCACCTCGTCACCGTCGGCTACCGTCCCCTCGTCCTGGACGGGACGCCGCGGGACGCACGCGACGTGCTGGCGGGGGTGGAGCGGCACCGCGCCTGGTACCGGGGCCACTACGACCGATACGTGCCGCCCGCCGCACGCGGGGCGGGCATGCGCTCCGACGCGCCGCGCGCGATCCTGCTGCCCGGTCTCGGCGCGCTCACCTGCGGGCCCGACGCCGCGAAGGCGCGGCTGTGCGCCGACCACCTCACCCAGACGATGACCGTCGTGCGTGCCGCGGACGCGGCGGGCGGCTACGTGTCGCTGAGCGAGGCGCAGGGGGCGGCCGACGAGTACTGGCCGCTCATGCGGCTCAAGCCGCAGTTGCGCGCGCCGGAGGGCGCGCTGGCGGGCAAGGTCTTCGTGGTCGCCGCCGACGCCGCCGCCCGTGCGGGCGAGGTGGGGGCGGCGCTGGCCGAGGCGGGCGCGCACGTCGCCCTCGCCACCACCCACCCGGACCCGCACCTCGCCCACGAGGCGAACGCCATCGTCCGGAGGTACGGCGAACGCCGCGCCGTAGCGCTCACCCCGGCGGAGAACAGCCACACCATCCCGGCCGGGAACGGCCACACCCCCGACGCCCCCGACTCCGCCACCCCCGATGGGCGGGCGCGGGCGGCGGTGCGGGCCGTGGTGCTGGAATATGGCGGTTTCGACGCACTGGTCGACATGACCCGCGCCGGCGGCCTGGCCAGGGCGGCGCTGCCGGTCCTCGCCCGCCAGGGCATGGGCGGCACGATCCTGCTGGCCCACGACGGCTGGCCCCCCGGCGCCCTGGAGGCCGAGGTCCGGGCGCTGGAGAACACCCGGGACACGACCGCCCCCCAGACCGACGACCCGGAAACCACGGTGGCCGTCAACGCCGTGACCAGCGCCGATCCCGCCGCCGTCGCAGGCGCCGCCGCCTACCTGGCCGGCGCCCCGTGGACAGGCTCGATCCTGCGCCCGCCCGGCCGGCGCCGGATCGGCCACGACCGGAACGACATCCTGACAAGGAGCTTCAGATGACCATCCAGAAGCTGGCGAGCCTGGCCGGTCTGGTCCCGGAGGGCCAGTACCTGATGGCCTCGTGCTTCGACGCGCACCACACCGTAGGAGGCGGCCTGTTCGCCATCAACGGCGCCGTGGAGGAGATCGACCGCGTCTCCAGCACCGGCCTGTTCGCCGCCGACGGCATGCTGTTCCGCTGCCTGTGGAGCGCCGAGGGCAGCCCCGCCGAACTGGTCGCCTACGACGAGACCGGCGTGCGCCGCTACCACCGGCTCGACGGCGTCTCCACCCCGCACGACATCGTGGCCGTGGACGACCAGGTGCTCGTCGTGGCCACCACCCAGAACGAGGTCCAGTGCGTCGGCCCCGACGGCCGGGTCACCTGGCGCTGGCGCGCCCCCGGCGAGGCCGACAGCTGGCACCTCAACAGCATCGCCGTCGCCGGCGAACAGATCATGGTCTCCGGCTTCGGCCCCTTCCTGCGCCGGCGCGGCTGGGACGAGAGCGGCAAGCCCGCCACCGGCCAGGTCGTCAGCCTGACCACCGGCGAGCCCGCCCTGCGGGGCCTGCGCGCCCCCCACAACCCCTGGTACGGCGACGGCGTCTGGCTGGTCTGCGACTCGGCGGCCGGCGACCTGGTGGAACTGGACGGCGAGAGCCGCGAGGAGACCAGGCGGCTGGCGCTGCCGGGCTGGCCGCGCGGGCTGGCCGTCACCGACCGGCACCTGTTCGTGGGCCTGAGCCCCCACCGGCACGCCACCGCCTCGGTCGCCACCGCCGCGGTGGCCGTGGTCGACCGCAAGGACTGGAGCCTCACCGGCGTCGTGGACCTGCCCGCCCGCGAGGTGTACGCGCTGGCCCTGGTGCCCGCGCCGCTGGCCGACGGGGCGCGTACCGGGTTCGGCTCCAACCACACGCGCGCCCACGAGCAGGACCAGCGCCGCCAGTTCGAGCGTCTCGGCCGCCGCCCGAGCCGCCTGTGGGCGATCGGCGACCGGCTGCCGGCCGACGCCTGCCGGGCCGAGGTGAGCGCCGCCGAGCAGGAGAGCGGCCAGGCCGAGGCGGGCAGCCTGCTCACGGTGGAGTGCCGGGTGCGCAACACCGGGCCGGAGCTGCTGACGCCGGCTCCGCCGTACCCGGTGAGGATGCTGCACCGCTGGTACGACGCGGACGGGCAGGAGGTGTCCACGCAGCCGATCGCGGCGGCGCTGCCGCGGTCGCTGCCGCCCGAGGCGGTGGCGACGGTGCTCGTGCGGGCCAGGACCCCGCGCGCGCCCGGACGCTACCGGCTGCGGGTCACGCTCGCACAGGACGGCGGGGTGCCCTTCGACGAGCTCGACCCGGGCGCGGCGGCCGACGTCGCGGTCACGGTGGTGCCGGAGGGCGCCTCCTGCGAGGCGCTGGCCGGGTTTGGGGTCCATCCGTCGGAGGTCCGCGCGGCCCGCGCGGCGGGGACCGTGCCCGAGATGATCGACGCGCTGCTGGCGCGGCCGAGCGGCGGCGTCAACGGCCTGGTCGTCGGGCTGATCGAGGACGCCGGGCGGGCGGCGTTCACCCGCGCGCTGGCCACCGCGCTCGACGCCGCAGAACCCGCGCTGGCGCACCTCGTGGACGCGGCCGTCCCGGACCGCGCGGACGTGACGCTGACCGGCGCCGAGGCGGTCGCGCTCGCGCTGCGCCGCTCGGGCGTCAGCGTCGCCTTCGCCTACGCCGGCACCTCCGAGCTGGTGATGTGCGACGCCATGGCCAGGCTGGGCCTGCTGGTCAACGGCCGGGGCGACCGCGAGTCGCTCTTCCAGGCCGGCGGCGCGAGCAGGCTGCGGCCCGGCAACGGCGCGGCGGTCCTGCATGGCGCCAGAGGGCTGACGAACGCGCTCGGCGCCCTGGCCGACCTGCGGCGCAACGAGATCGGCACCGTGGCCGTGGTCGGGCTGCCCTCCACCGGCTCGCAGCCGTTCCTGCCGCCGCACGGCGAGCGGGACCTGATGCCGGTCTCGGGGGAGTTCGCCAAGTCCTGGCACGAGCTGCGCGCCGTGCCCAAGGACGCCGAAGGACGGCGGGTCGCCGTCGAGGCGCTGGTCAAGGCGGTACGGCTGGCCGTACACGATGCCAGGACCGCACCCTACGGACCGGTGCTCGTGGCGCTCCCGCAGGACGTGGCCGAGGCCGCGTGGGTCCCGCTGACCGCGCTCGACGCCCTCGACGGCGCGGACGACGAGCCGGTCGTGGACCACGCGGCCCTGGTCACGGCCACCTCCCTGCTGGCCGCCGCCCGGCGCCCCGCGGTGATCATCGACGACTTCGCGCTGCTGCACGACGGCCTGCGTCCCGCGCTGGCCGCCTTCTGCCGGCGCACCGGCGCGCCGGTCCTGCAGGTGAAGTACCGGCGCGGGCCCATGCTGTTCGAGCGCCTGGGCCGCGAGGAGGTGCCGGACTTCCTCGGCTGGTACGACCCGGCCGATCCCGTCCACCAGGAGGTCCTGGCCCAGGCCGACCTGCTGGTGACCGTCGAGGACCGCAACATGTACCCGCGGGTGGTGGGCGAGCTGCCCGGCTGCGGGAAGATCGCGCTGACCTCCAAGCCCGCCGCCGCCGAGAAGAACGGCTACCTGCGCGAGGGCGACGCGCTCGTCGCGGGCGACGTCGTGGCGGCGCTGCGCGAGCTGGCCGAGGCCGTGCCCGGCCGCAACGGGTCGGGACCCTGGTACGCCGCGCTGGAGGACGGCGAGCGCGCCCCCGCCCTGCCGGTGCCGCCCGAGGCCGTGGAGCTGCGCGGCGGCGTCGCCCGCGCCATCGGCGAGACCGCGGCCGGGCTCGGGCAGCAGGTGGTGCTGGTCGACGACAGCCAGATGTTCGGCGGCATGCTCGCCGAGGAGTACGACTCCTTCCCCGCCGGGCTGCGCGTCGCGGGCGGCCACGGCGGCTTCGTCGGCAGCGGCATCACGCTGGCGACCGGCCTGGCGCTGGGCGAGCCGGCGGCCAAGGTGCTGTGCTGCCTGGGCGACCAGGGCTTCACCAACAGCATGCAAGGGCTGGTCACCGCCGTGCAGGAGGCCGCCCCGGTGACCTTCCTGGTCTGCAACAACGGCGGCAGCGTCTCCCTGCGCAAGCAGTCGCGGCCGTCGGGCTGGCTCGACGGCGGGCGCCACCGCTACCTCGACAACGCCGCCGGCATGGACTACGTCGCGCTGGCCGACGCGCTCGGCGTGCGCAGCCGCAGGATCGACCTGAGCGGCTGGCACGACCGCGACCACACCGCGCTGCGCCTGGAGGCGTTCACCAGGACGCTCCAGGCCATGGCCGGGCACCCGGGACCCACGCTCATCGAGCTGGTCCTGCCCGGCGACCCCGAGTTCTGGACCGGGGTCTGGATCAACCAGGGCTTCGAGCAGGCGGGCGGCAAGGCCCGGCCCGAGCGGCGGCCCGTGACGGTGGGAGGTGACGACCGTGTATGAGGTCCCGCTGCGTGAGGTGCCGCTGGCGCCGTACGAGGAGGTGATGGGCGCCGAGCGCGTGGAGCGGCTGCGCGTCGAGGCCGGGTGGGTCCGGCGGATGCTGGGCGGGCGCACCGTCTGGAACGTCAACTCGACCGCGGCCGGCGGCGGCGTCGCCGAGCTGCTCCACACGCTGGGCCCGCTGGCCCGCGCCGCGGGTCTGGACGTGCGCTGGCTGGTCATCGACGGCGACGCCGAGTTCTACGCCATCGCCAAGCGCCTGGTCTCACGCCTGTACGGCATCGCCGGCGACGGCGGCCCCCTCGGCCCCGCCGAGCTGCGCCACTACCGGCAGGCCATCGCCGCCAACGCCGACCGGCTGGCCCGCCACGTCCGGCCCGGCGACTTCGTGATCGTCCACGACGCGCAGCCCGCCGGGCTGATCGAGCGGGTGCGCGAGCGCGGCGCGACCGTGGTCTGGCGCTGCCACATCGGCAGCGACCGGCCCAACGAGCACACCCGCGAGGGCGGCGAGTTCGTCCGCCGCTTCGTCGCGCCCGCCGACGCCACCGTCTTCTCCACCCCCGGCCACGTGCCGGACTGGGCGCCGTCGCCGCAGCTCATCGCGCCGTCCGTGGACCCCTGCGGGCCCAAGAACATGGACCTGTCCCCGGAACTGGCCCGCGCCGTGCTCGCCGCCACCGGCGTCCTCGCCGGTGACGGCCGGGCGCCGCTGACCGTGCCCGTCCCGATCGGGGCTCCCGCGGAGGTACGGCGGGCCGCCCTCGCCCTGCGCGAAGGCCCGCCGCCCAGCCCCGATCTGCCGATGGTCGTGCAGGTCTCCCGCTGGGACCGGCTCAAGGACATGACCGGCGTCCTGGACGCCTTCGTCGCCTCGGGCGTGGACGGCTACCTGACGCTGGCCGGCGCCGACGTCAGCGGCGTCGCCGACGACCCGGAGGCGGGCGAGGTCTACGCCGAGTGCCGCCGCGCCTGGCACGCGCTGCCGGAGGAGCACCGCCGCCGCTGCCAGCTCCTGTGCCTGCCCATGGACGACCTGCGGGAGAACGCCGTCGTCGTCAACGCGCTGCAGCGCCACGCCACGGTCGTCGTGCAGAAGAGCCTCGCCGAGGGGTTCGGGCTGACCGCCACCGAGGCCATGTGGAAGGCCAGGCCGGTGCTGGCCAGTGCCGTCGGCGGCCTGCGCGACCAGGTCCAGGACGGGGAGAGCGGCCTGCTGCTGCCCGACCCGTACGACGTGGGCGCCGCCGCCGCGGGCCTGCGCCGGCTGTTCGGCGACCCCGCCTTCGCCCGCCGCCTCGGCGGCAACGCCCGCGCCCGGGTCCACGAGCAGTACCTGCCCGACCGGCAGCTCCTGGACTGGATGCGGGTGATCGACCGGGTCACCACCGCGAGGGCCGCCTGATGCGCCGGCTGGGGCGCGGCGGGCCGTACGTGGGGGACCTGGGGCTCGGCTGCATGGGGATGTCGCAGTTCTACGGCGCCTTCGACGACGCCGAGTCGATCCGCGTCATCCACCGCGCGCTCGACCTCGGGGTGAACCTGCTCGACACCGCCGACATGTACGGCCCCTACACCAACGAGGAGCTGATCGGCAGGGCGATCCGCGAGCGGCGCGACCAGGTGGTGATCGCCACCAAGTTCGGCAACGTCAAGGGACCCGACGGCCGCGTCATCGGCGTCGACGGCCGGCCCGCGTACGTGCGCCGCTCCTGTGAGGGCTCGCTGCGCCGCCTCGGCGTGGACCACCTCGACGTGTACTGCCAGCACCGCGTCGACGCCTCCCTGCCGATCGAGGAGACGTGGGGCGCGCTGGCCGAGCTGGTCGCCGCCGGGAAGGTGCGCCACCTGGCCATCTCCGAGGCGGCGCCCGACACGGTCAGAAGGGCCCACGCGGTGCACCCGGTCAGCGCGGTGCAGACCGAGTACTCCCTGGTCAGCCGCGACCCGGAGGAGGAGCTGCTGGGCGTGCTGCGCTCGCTCGGCATCGGCTTCATGGCGTACGCGCCGCTGGGCCGGGGCCTGCTGACCGGAAGGGTGAGCAGGACCGAGGACCTGCCGGCCGGCGACTTCCGCCGCACGCTGCCGCGCTTCCAGCCGGGCAACCTCGCGCGCAACGCCGGCCTGGCCGGGCGGATCGCCGACCTCGCGCGGGCGCGCGGGGTGAGCCTGGCCCAGCTCGCGCTGGCCTGGCTGCTGGGCAGGGGTCCCGACATCGTGCCCATCCCCGGCACCAAGACCGTCGCCCGGCTGGAGGAGAACCTGGCCGCCGCCGCGCTGGAGCTGACCCCCGCCGAGCGGGCGGCGCTGGACGAGCTGGCGCCGCCGGGCAGCGCCGCCGGCGCCCGCTATCCAGACATGTCCGGAGTGAACCTATGAACGCATGGTGGCGCGAGGCCGTCCTCTACCAGGTCTACCCGCGCAGCTTCGCCGACTCCGACGGCGACGGGATCGGCGACCTGCCCGGCGTCATCGCCAGGCTCGGCCACATCCACGAGCTCGGCGCCGACGCCGTCTGGCTGTCGCCGTTCTATCCCTCGCCGCTGGCCGACCACGGCTACGACATCAGCGACTACGAAGCCGTCGACCCCGTCTACGGCACGCTCGCCGACTTCGACGAGCTGGTTCGCCAGGCGCACGGGCTCGGGATGCGGGTGCTGATCGACCTGGTCATGAACCACACCTCCGCCGAGCATCCCTGGTTCGCCGATTCGCGGGCGAGCCGTACCTCGCCCAGACGGGACTGGTACATCTGGGCCGACCCGCGCGAGCGGGGCGGCGTGCCCAACAACTGGCTCAGCGCGTTCGAGACCTGCGGGCCCGCCTGGACCCTCGACGAGCGCACCGGCCAGTGCTATCTGCACAGCTTCACCCCCGGCCAGCCCGACCTCAACTGGCGCAACCCCGAGGTGCGGGCGGCCATGCAGAAGGTGTGGCGGTTCTGGCTCGACCGCGGCGTGGACGGCTTCCGCGTGGACGTGGCCCACCGGCTGCTCAAGGACGCCCGGCTGCGCGACAACCCGGCCGAGCTGGCCCACGCCAGGCGGCACGTGTCGCATCCCGGGCTGCGGATGCGCAACCTCGACCTGCCCGAGACGCAGGAGGTGCTGCGCGAGCTGCGCCGTACGCTCGACTCCTACGGTGGGCCCGGCGGCGAGCGGGTCGCCCTGGGCGAGGTGCCCATCTCCGACGACCGGCGGCTGGCCGCCTACTTCGGCGGCGACGGCCTGCACACCGCCTTCCACGTCGCCTTCTGGGAGCAGCCGTGGCGGGCCGCCGCCTTCCGCGAGACGGTCGACGGGCTGGCCGTGCTGACCCGGCCGGGGGCGCTGCCCACGTACGCGCTGGCCACCCACGACATCTCCCGCGCCGCCACCCGCTTCGGCGCCGGTCCCCGGCTGCGGGTGGCCGCGACGATGGCGCTCACGCTGCGCGGCGTGCCGTGCGTCTACTACGGCGACGAGATCGGCATGGCCGACGTCCCGCCGCGGGCCGGCCGGGCGCTTGACGTGGACGGCCGCGACGGCACCCGCGCGCCCCTGCGCTGGGACGCGGGAAGCTCGGGGTTCACCACCGGGCAGCCCTGGCTGCCGCTCGGCCCCGCCGAGGTCAACGTGGCCGCCCAGCGCGAGGATCCCGGCTCGCTGCTCAGCCTGTACCGGCGTCTCATCGCCCTGCGGCGGGCGAGCCCGGCCCTGCGCGCGGGCGACTACCGCTCCGTCGAGGCCGGTCCCGACGTCTTCGCCTACGTGCGCTCGGCGCCGGGGGAGCGGATGCTCGTCGCGCTCAACTTCTCCGCCCGGCTCGTCTCCTTCACCCCCCGCGCGCTGCCCGCCGACGGCCGCGCCGAGCTGTCCACGGGCCGGCGCCTGACCGGCACGCGGGTGAGCCTGGCGCCGCTCACGCTCGCCCCCGACGAGGGCCTCGTCGTGCGACTGGAGGAGCCGTCATGACCAGCACCTGGGCGGCGGCCCTGGCGCGCAACTGGGCCGGCAACGTCGGCTACTCCTGCGCCGAGCTGCGCTGCCCCGCCTCGCTCGCCGAACTGCGCGCGCTCGTGGCGGGCAGCCCGCGGATCCGCGCCCTGGGCACCCGCCACTCCTTCAACGACCTCGCCGACTCGCCCGGCGTCCTGGTCTCGACCGCGGGACTGCCGCAGCACGTCGAGATCGACTCCGCGCGGGCCCGCGCCAAGGTGCCCGCCGGGATGCGCTACGCCGAGCTGGCCCGCGCGATCGACGCGGCGGGCTTCGCGCTGCCGAACCTCGGCTCGCTGCCGCACATCTCCGTCGCCGGGGCCTGCGCCACGGCCACGCACGGCTCCGGCGTGCGCAACCCCTGCCTGTCGGCCTCCGTGGCCGCCGTGGAGATGGTCGCCGCCGGCGGCGAGGTGATCGAGGTCGCCAGGGGCGAGGACGGCTTCGACGGGATGCCCGTCTCGCTCGGCGCGCTCGGCGTCGTGACCGCGCTCACGCTCGACCTCGTGCCATCCTTCGAGGTGCGCCAGCGGGTCTACGAGAACCTGCCGTTCGGCGTGCTGGACGAGCACTTCGAGGAGTTGATGGGCGGCGCGTACAGCGTCTGCCTGTTCACCGACTGGCGGGGGCCGCGGCTGACGCAGGTGTGGGTGATCGAGCGCGCCGACGAGCCCGAGGCGGCCGTGGTGCGGCGGCCGTGGTTCACCGCCACCCCCGCCACCGGCCCGCGCCACCCCGTCGCGGACTTCTCCGCCGTGAGCTGCACCGAGCAGCTCGGCGTCCCCGGCCGCTGGTACGAGCGGCTGCCCCACTTCCGGCCGGAGGCCGAGCCGAGCAGCGCCGGCGACGAGCTGCACTCGGAGTACATGGTCGCCAGGCGCGACGCCGTCGCCGCGCTGCGCGCCCTGGAACGCGTGCGCGAGCGGATCGTCCCCGTCCTGCAGATCTGCGAGGTACGCACCGTCGCCGCCGACCGGCTCTGGATGAGCCCCTTCTACGGCGAGGACTCGGTCAGCATCCACTTCACCTGGATCGCCGACACCCGGGCGGTGCTGCCCGTGGCCGGCCTGGTCGAGCGGGCGCTGGCGCCGTTCCGTCCACGGCCGCACTGGGCGAAGATCTTCACCGCCGCGCCCGAGCTGCTGCGCTCGCGCTACCCGAGGTCGGCGGCGTTCGCCGCGCTGGTGCGCGCCTACGACCCGGGCGGCAAGTTCGGCAACTCCTTCCTGGACCGCTACGTGATGGAGGAGCCATGACCACCACCCAGAGCCCCCCGCCCGGCGAGCTGACCCTCACCAGGCTGCGGGTGGCGACCACGCTGTTCTTCGCGCTCGGCGGTTTCCTGTTCGCCGGCTGGGCCGTACGCATCCCCGCGCTCAAGGACCAGGTCGGCGCCTCTCCAGGGCCGCTCGGTCTGGCGCTGCTGTGCATGACCGGCTCGGCGGTGCTCACGATGGCCGTGACCGGCGGGCTGTGCCGGCGCTTCGGCAGCCGGCAGGTGACGATCGCCGCCGCCGCGCTGCTCGCGGTCAGCGTCGTGCTGCCCGCGCTCACGCACTCCGCGCCCGTCCTGGGCCTGTCGCTGATCGTCTTCGGCATCGCCTACGGCGGCATCGACGTGGCCGCCAACAGCGTGGCCGTCGACGTGATCGCCGCGCTGCGCCGTCCCGTGATGCCGGGCTTCCACGCCGCCAACAGCTTCGGCAGCCTGGCCGGGGCGGCGCTCGGCGGCGTGCTGGCGCCGCACCTGACGCCGCTGCAGCACATGCTGCTGCTCATGCCGCTGGGCCTGGCCGCCACGGCGGCCGGCGGACGCCTGCTCATGGGGTCGCCGCTGAAGCCCGCGCCCGTCCCGGCGCGCGCGGAGGGTACGCGCCCGCTCGCGCGGCGGCTCAGCGGGCCGGTGGTGGTCTTCGGCCTGATCGGCCTGTTCGCCGCCTACAGCCAGGGCGCGCTGGACAACTGGATGCCCCTGCACCTCAGCGAGGACATCGGCGCGGGCCAGGCGGTCGCCGCGGCCGGCTACGCGGTCATCCAGCTCACGATGGGCTTCATGCGCCTGGTCGGCAGCCGGCTGCTGGAACGCCTCGGGCCCACGCGCGTCGTCGTGACCGGCGGCCTGGTCGCCTGCGCGGGCACGCTCGTGGCCGCCCAGACGACCTCGGTGCCCGTCGCCTTCGCCGCCCTGGTCGCGACCGGGCTGGGCCTGGCCAACATCTTCCCGACCGCCATGGCCCAGGCCGGCGCGGCGGGCGGTCCCGGCGGCATCGCGCTGGCGGCCACGCTCGGCTACTGCGGCATCCTCGTCGCGCCGCCGTCCATCGGACTGCTGGCCGACGCGTTCGGCCTGCCCGCGGGCCTGTCGCTGATCGCGCTCGCCGCCGCGCTCGCCGCGCTGGTCTCCTGGCCCGCCCGCACCCTCACCACGGTACGGCCGGCCGAGCACCCCACCGACTGAAGGGCCCCCGACATGCACACCCAGCTCGACCTGCTCGAATCCGAGTCCATTCAGATCATCCGCGAGATCGCGGCCGAGCTGGAGCGGCCCGTGCTGCTGTTCTCCGGCGGCAAGGACAGCGTCGTCCTGCTGCGCCTGGCCGAGAAGGCGTTCCGCCCCGCCCCGATCCCGTTCCCGGTGATGCACGTGGACACCGGCCACAACTTCCCCGAGGTGACGGACTTCCGCGACCGCCGCGTGGCCGAGCTGGGCGTCCGGCTGATCGTGGCCTCCGTCCAGGACTCCATCGACCGCGGCCGGGTGAGCGAGGAACGCGGCAGGCACGCTTCGCGCAACCGGCTGCAGACTACGACGCTGCTCGACGCGATCGGCGAGCACCGCTTCGACGCCGTCTTCGCCGGGGCGCGCCGCGACGAGGAGAAGGCACGCGCCAAGGAGCGGATGGTCTCCTTCCGCGACGACTTCGGCCAGTGGGATCCCAAGAACCAGCGGCCCGAGCTGTGGAACCTGTTCAACACCCGGATCAGGCCCGGCGAGCACGTGCGGGTCTTCCCGCTGTCGAACTGGACCGAACTGGACGTCTGGCACTACCTGCGCCGCGAGGCGCTGGAACTGCCGTCGATCTACTTCGCGCACGTCAGGACGGTCTTCGAGCGCGACGGCATGCTCCTCGACGACAACCCGTACGCCCGCCGCGACCCGGACGAGACGCCGTACGCCGCGACCGTGCGCTTCCGCACCGTCGGCGACGCCTCGTGCACGGGAGCGGTCGTCTCCACCGCGGCCACGCCGGAGGCGGTGATCGAGGAGCTGCGCACCACCCGCGTCACCGAGCGCGGCCAGACCAGGGCCGACGACCGCACCGGCGAGTCGGCCATGGAGGACAGGAAGAAGGAAGGGTACTTCTAGCCATGCATCCTGCCGAGAGCACCGACGTCCTGCGCCTGGCCACGGCGGGCTCGGTGGACGACGGCAAGTCCACCCTGATCGGCCGCCTGCTGTACGACTCCAAGGCGATCTTCGAAGACCAGCTCGAAGCCGTCGAGCGCACCAGCGCCCGGCGCGGCGAGGAGCAGGCGAACCTGGCGCTGCTCACCGACGGCCTGCGGGCGGAGCGCGAGCAGGGCATCACGATCGACGTGGCCTACCGCTACTTCGCCACGCCCCGCCGTTCGTTCGTCGTGGCCGACACCCCGGGGCACGTCCAGTACACGCGCAACATGGTCACCGGCGCCTCCACCGCCGACCTGGCCGTCATCCTCGTCGACGCGCGCAAGGGGGTGCTGGAGCAGTCGCGCCGCCACGCCTTCCTGGCCACCCTGCTGCGGGTGCCGCACCTGGTGGTCGCGGTCAACAAGATGGACCTCATCGGCTACGACCAGGCCGGGTACGAGCGCATCCGCCGGGAGTTCACCGCCTTCGCCGCCAAGCTCGACATCGGCGACCTGGCGTTCGTCCCGATCAGCGCGCTGCACGGCGACAACGTCGTCGATCCGGGCCCCAACATGCCCTGGTACGACGGCCCCTCGCTGCTGCGGCACCTGGAGCACGTGCATGTCGCCTCCGACCGCAACCTCATCGACGTGCGCTTCCCCGTCCAGTGCGTGATCCGCCCGCACACCGGCGCCCACCACGACTACCGGGGGTACGCGGGCCAGGTGGCCAGCGGCGTCCTCAGACCCGGCGACGAGGTCCTCCACCTGCCCTCCGGCCTGACCACCACGATCACCGGCATCGCCGGGCCGCGCGGGCCGGTGGCCGAGGCGCGTCCGCCGACGTCGGTCACGCTGCTGCTGGCCGACGAGCTCGACATCTCCCGCGGCGACATGATCTGCCGGCCGAACAACCGGCCGGTCCCGGTGCAGGACCTGCAGGCGACGGTCTGCTGGATGAGCGCGGAACGCCCTCTCGCGCCCGGCACGCGGCTGCTGGTCAAGCACACCACCGCCACCGCCCGCGCGGTGGTCGAGGACGTGCGCTACCGGCTGGACGTCAACACCCTGCACCGCGACGAGCGGGCCGGATCGCTGCGGCTCAACGAGATCGGCAGGGTCGGCCTGCGCGTCACCCGGCCCCTCTTCCTCGACGGCTACGACCGCAACCGGGTGACCGGCGCGTTCATCCTCATCGACGAGTCCACCAACGCCACCGCGGGCGCCGGCATGGTCATCGGTCCCTGAGGTCCCTGAGGTCGCTGTGGTTGCTGGGGTTCCTGAGTGCCCGGAAGCAGGCCCGGACCTCCGCGACGAACAGTTCCGGCTGTTCCAGGGCGGCGAAGTGCCCGCCCCTCGGCGGCTCGCTCCAGTACCTGATGTCGGTGAAGCGGCGCGCGGCCCAGCGCCGCGAGGGCCGCGGCATCTCCTTCGGGAAGACCGTGCAGCCCGCAGGCGCGGTCACCACGTCCGCGCCCGGCTCGCTGAACCACTTCTGGACCTGCCGGATGCTCTCCCAGTACAGGCGGGCCGAGGACGCGCCGGTGCCGGTCAGCCAGTAGAGCGTGACGTTGTCCAGCAGCTCGTCGCGGCTGATCACGCTCTCCAGGTCGCCGTCGTGGTCGGACCACGCCCAGAACTTCTCCGCGATCCACGCGCACAACGCGGTGGGGGAGTCGGTCAGGCCGTAGCCGAGCGTCTGCGGGCGGGTGGACTGCTCGGCCGAGTAGCCGTCCTCCCACTCCTTGGCGTGCTCCATGTCGCGCAGGCTCGCCCGCTCGGCGTCGGTCAGGTCGCCGAAGGTGTCCGGATCCGGCGGCGCGAGCGGGGGCACGAGGTGGATGCCGCGCACGTGGGCCGGGTCGTGGCGGGCGAGCAGCGCGGTGACGCTGGTGCCCCAGTCGTGGCCCTGCGCGCCGTAGCGGTGGTAGCCCAGGCGGGCCATCAGCTCCGCCCACGCCTGGGCGACGCGCTCGACGCCCCAGCCGGGCTTGGACGGGCGGTCGCTGAAGCCGTAGCCGGGCAGCGACGGGCAGACCACGTGGAAGGCGTCCTCCGCCCGGCCGCCGTGGGCGACGGGATCGGTCAGCGGGCCCACGACCTTCAGGAACTCCAGCACCGAACCCGGCCAGCCGTGGGTCATCACCAGGGGCAGCGCGTCCGGGTGCGGGGAGCGGGCGTGCAGGAAGTGGATGCCGAGGCCGTCCACCTCCGTGCGGAACTGCGGCACCGCGTTCAGCCGCGCCTCCGCCCGCCGCCAGTCGTGCTCCCGCTCCCAGTACGCGCACAGCTCACGCAGGTACGCCAGCGGAACGCCCTGCGACCGGTCGGTGACGGTCTCGGCCTCCGGCCAGCGGGTACGGCGCAGCCGTTCACGCAGGTCGGCCAGATCGGCCGCGGGGACCTCGGCGAGGAACGGCCGCACGTCGGCGCTCACGCTGGCCCTTCCTCCTCCGCCGCCCGGTCACGATGACCCCTACATACTGCACAGACCGGGCAGCAGCCGCCAGGCGGCACGCCCTAGTGCGGTCCCGACGCCTCGGTGCCGCAGGGGCCGCCGCCCTCGGCCGCCGGGAGCGGGTGGGGCGAGCCGGCCATGGTGAGCGTCGGGTAGTAGGCGGCGATGCGCTCGGCCGAGCGGCCCGCGTAATGGAAGATGAGGCTGCGGCGGAAGCGGTCGGCGGTGGCGTTCGGGCCCGAGCCGTGCACGAGGCTGCCGTTGAAGAACAGCACGTCGCCCGGCTCCATGTCGACGGGCACGCGCTCCAGGCCGGGCGGCGGCGGGACGTACTCGCGGGTGAAGGAGATCGACGGGTCGGCGTCCTCCGGGCAGAACAGGTCCATCCTGTGCGTGCCCGGCACGACCTCCAGGCCGCCGTTGGCCCGGTCGACGCGGTCCACGGCGATCCAGGCCGCCACGCAGGTGCCCGGCTCGACGCGCAGGTAGAAGTTGTCCTGGTGCAGCGCCTGTCCGCGCGCGCCGGGCGGCTTGAAGTAGAACATGCTCTGGGCTGCTATCGGCTCCTCGCCCAGCAGATCCCACAGGACGGCCGCGATCCTCGCGTCCAGGAGGTAGCGCAGCGCGACGTCGTTGATCTGGTGCGGGTGCATGATGCGGGGAAAGGCTCGCAACCCGTCGTACGGCTGGCCGGGTTCCTGCGGCTTCGGCGAGAAATGCCCAGGGACGGGGCCCGCGGCGTGCAGCCGCATGAACTCCTCGCGCAGAAGCTCCGCCTCGTGCGGGGCGAGCAGGCCGCGGGCGACGACGTAGCCCCGGTCGTGGAAATCCTTGGTGTCCATGCCTTCGAGCCTAGGAACGCGGGCTGTGGGAGGGTATGCCGGTGAGCGCCGACGACATGTCTGATCCTGCTGCCGAACTCGTTCTTGTGGGCCACTACGACAAAGGCCCCGGCTACGCCACGCGGCGCGCGTCCGGCTCGCCGAGCTGGCTGCTGATGTGGACGCAGGAGGGGGCGGGGCTGGTCGAGCAGGGCGGCGCCACGCTCACCGCCGGTCCCGGCGACCTGGTCGTCCTGGCCTCCAGGGCCGCGCACCACTACCGGACGGCGGGCGAGCGCTGGCGGTTCTGGTGGACGCACTTCCAGCCGAGGCCGTCCTGGCTGTCCTGGCTGCGTCCCTACGCCGTCTCACCCGGCTGCCACCTGATCAGCCCCGGCGAACACCTCGACCCCGGCCCGCCCCCGCGCTCCGGCCGGATCGAGCAGGCGTTCCTGCGGGCCCACGCTTACGCCCGCTGGAGCGGCAGGGGCGTGCCGCCGGAGCCCGGGGACACCTCCCGGCCGGTGGCGGGCATGTCCGAGCGGGCCCGCGAGCTGGTGCTGGGCGCGGTGGAGGAGATCCTCCTCGTGGCAACCGCCGCAGGAGTCCCCTACCCCGGCCCACCCCCCACAGGACGCCCGGGTCCCGGCGGTCCGGGTTCAGCCGGTCCGGGCCCCGGCGTTCCGGGTTTCGGCGTTCCGGGCCTCGGGGTGACGGGTCGAGGACACCCGGCCGAAGGCGGTCCGGGCTCCGCTGGTCGGGACTTCGGTGGTTCGGCGTCAGGGGGTCCAGGCTCGGGGATGGCCGGTAGTCCGGGACCTGGGGTTGCGGGTGGTTCGAGGTCGGGGGTGGCCGGTGGTCCGGGGTCGGGGGTTGCGGGTGGTCCGGGGTCGGGGGTGGTGGGAGGTTCGAGGTCCGGGGTGGGAGCGGGGGAAGGGGGGTGGGGTGGGGCGGGGATGGATCGGCGGGTGGCGCGGGTGCTGGAGCTGATCGCCGCCGAACCCGGCGCCCCGCACACCGTCGCCTCGCTGGCCGCCGCCGTGGCGCTGTCGCCCTCGCGCTTCGCCCACGTCTTCGCCGAGCACACCGGCCGCACCCCCATGCGCGCGGTACGCGCCGCCCGCCTGGCCCACGCCGCGAGGCTCCTGGAAGCCACCGACCTGGACGTCGGCCAGGTCGCGGCGGCCTGCGGCTTCGTCAGCCCGTTCCACTTCAGCCGCACCTTCGCCCAGGAGTACGGCCTGCCGCCCCGCGCCTACCGCCGCCGCCTCGGCGCCTAGAGGTCGACGGGACCGCCGCTGCGCCAGTACACGTTCTCCTCGCGCGACAGCAGATCAGCGTCCACCAGATACCGCCGCAAAGCCGCGTAGTCATCGTGAAAGGCCCGCAGCGCCACGTTCACATCCTTCTCCGCATAACGCACCCCCGGCTCGAAGACCCGCGCGATGTAACGCAGCACCACCAGCCGCTTCTCATGCCTCGTCGGGATCGTCTGCAGCCGCCCGTCCACCAGGAACGTCTGCAGCACCCGCTCCTCCTCGTTCAGCCGCGGCGACGGCTCGGCCAGCGCCTTGAGCAGCTCACGGAAGCGCTCGGGCCGCGCCCGCCACCGCCCCCCGTCATCAGGTACGGCCAGCCCACCGGCCCGCAGCCTCTCCAGCACCTTGGGGGACGGCTCCGCCTCGCCACCGGACAGCACCAGTGCCGAGAAGGCCCGCAGGGTGTCGTCCTGCGCCAGCAGACCGAGAACCCGCTTGACGTCATCGTCGCTCATTCCCCCTATTTTGAACCATGCTGAAGATGATCCTCGTCGCCTCCGTCATCGCCGGAGCGATCCCCCAGGGCTTCCTGCTGTATGAGAAGGACGCCGCCAAGAAGGACCGGAACCCCGAGACGAGCTGGACGGTGAGCCGGAAGAAGACCGCCAAGTCGGTCGTGAACCCGTGCGACCGCGCCGCCCTCGGCCAGGCCGGCCGTACCTCCGCGAAGACGATCGTCTACACGGCCGTCCCCGACTACTCCAAGTCGGAGCAGGTGATCCTCTACGCCGACGCGGCGTCGGCGGGGGCCGCACTGACGGCGATCAGGAGCGCGGCGGCCTCGTGCGGGAGCAAGGGCTACCGGTTCTCCTCCCGCGCGGTGAAGCTCGGCGACGCCGCCCTCGCGGTCACCGGCCAGAGCTACCACAAGGGCAAGGCCGCGGTCGGCGGCGAGCGCGCGATCGTGGTCAGGCGGGCCAACGCGCTGATCGTGTACACGCAGGCGGGGGAGTGGGGCAGGCCCGCCGCGGCCGACTTCGCCCGGCAGACCAAGGACGCCGGGCGCATGCTGGCCAAGATCTGTCAGGTGGCCTCGTGCTGAATGTCTCGATCTTGAGACATTGTCATGACACGACGGGGAACCTCGTGACGCGAAACTAGAGGAAGAGGCGTGTGCCGGGGCGCCCTTGCCAGTCCGTCCCGGCGCACGGCTTAACCCGCGCCCGCGCTCAGAGCCGGTTGAGGCCCTGCACGTGCAGGACGGCGCGGCCCTCCTCGTCCGACGCGGTCAGGTCCACCTGGGCGTCGATCCCCCAGTCGCCATCGCCCGCCGGGTCCTTCACCGTCTGGCGGACCTTCCACAGCCCGCTCTCCTCCTCGATCCGCAGCAGCGCGGGCCCCCGGGCGCCGGCGTCGGTGAGGATCTCCTCGTGGTCGTCGTAGTAGGCGTCGAGCGCGGCGGGCCAGTCGACGTCGGGGGCCAGCTCGGCCAGCTCCTCCTCCTTCTCCAGCGCGCACAGCTCCACCAGCCGGAACATCGCGTTGCGCACCAGCACGCGGAACGCGCGCACGTTGGCGGTGACCGGGCGGACCTTGGTCTCGAGCTGGTGGTGCGCCTCCAGGGCCTCGGCCGGGTTGGCCAGCTTCTCCCACTCGTCGATCAGCGAGGAGTCGACCTGGCGCACCAGCTCGCCCAGCCACTCGATGAGGTCGACGAGGTCCTCGGTCTTCAGGTGCTCGGGCACGGTGCGCGACAGGGTCCGGTAGGCGTCGGCCAGGTAGCGCAGGACGGTGCCCTCGGATCGGGCCAGCTCGTAGACCTGGATGTACTCGCTGAACGTCATCGCCCGCTCGTACATGTCACGCACGACCGACTTGGGGCTGACGGTGTAGTCGCCCACCCACGGGTGGCCGCGGCGGTAGGTCTCGTAGGCGCCGAGGAGCAGCGTCTCCAGCGGCATCGGGTACATGACCTCGGTGAGGGCGTCCATGCGCTCCTCGTACTCCATGCCGTCGGCCTTCATCTGGGCCACGGCCTCGCCGCGGGCCTTCTTCAGCTGGGCCGACAGGATCTGGCGCGGGTCGTCGAGGATGGACTCGACGATGGAGACCATGTCGAGGGCGTAGCTGGGGGAGTCCTGGCCGAGCAGGTCGAAGGCGGCCAGCGCGAACGTGGACAGCGCCTGGTTGAGGGCGAAGTCCTCCTGCAGCTCGATCGTCAGGCGGGCCCGCCTGCCCTGCTCGTCGGGGTCCTTCAACTGCTCGACGATGCCGCCGGCCAGCAGCGACCGGTAGATGGCGATGGCCTGGCTGATGTGCCGGCGCTGCCACTTGCGGTCCTCGTGGTTGTCGGTGAGCAGGTGCCGCATCGCGGAGAAGCAGTCGCCGGGGCGGTTGATGACCGCCAGCAGCATCGCGTTGCTGACCTTGAAGCGGGAGTTGAGCGGCTCGGGCTCGGCGGTCTGGAGCTTCTCGAACGTCTCCTCGCTCCAGCCGACGAAGCCCTCCGGCGGCTTCTTGCGGGCGTAGCCGCGCCGCCGCTTCGGGTCGTCGCCGATCTTGGCCAGCGCCTTGGCGTTCTCGATGTCGTGCTCGGGGGCCTGGCAGGCGACGTAGCCGATGGTGTCGAAGCCGGCCCGGCCGGCGCGGCCGGCGATCTGGTGGAACTCGCGGGCGCGCAGCCTGCGCACCTTGTTGCCGTCGTACTTGGACAGGGCGGTGAACAGCACGGTGCGGATCGGCACGTTGACGCCGACGCCGAGGGTGTCGGTGCCGCAGATGACCTTCAGCAGGCCCGCCTGGGCCAGCCGCTCGACCAGGCGCCGGTACTTGGGCAGCATGCCGGCGTGGTGGACGCCGATGCCGTGCCGTACCAGGCGGGACAGGTTCCGGCCGAAGCGGGTGGTGAAGCGGAAGCCCCCGATCATGGCCGCGATGGCTTCCTTCTCCGTCTTCGTCGCCATGTTGATGGACATGAGGGACTGGGCCCGTTCCATCGCGGCGGCCTGCGTGAAGTGGACCACGTAGACCGGCGCCTGGCCGGTGGAGAGCATCTCCTCCAGCGTCTCGTGCAGCGGCGTCATCCGGTAGGAGTAGATCAGCGGGACGGGGCGTTCGGCGTGCTTGACGACCGCGGTCGGCCTGCCGGTGCGGCGGGTCAGGTCGCGCTCGAACATCGACACGTCGCCGAGCGTCGCCGACATCAGGACGAACTGGACGTTGGGCAGCTCCAGCAGCGGCACCTGCCAGGCCCAGCCCCGGTCGGGCTCGGCGTAGAAGTGGAACTCGTCCATGACGACCTGGCCCACGTCGGCCGCGGCGCCGTCGCGCAGCGCGAGGTTGGCGAGGATCTCGGCGGTGCAGCAGATGATCGGGGCGCCGGGGTTGACGCTGGCGTCGCCGGTCATCATGCCGACGTTCTCCACGCCGAAGATCTCGCACAGGTCGAAGAACTTCTCCGAGACCAGCGCCTTGATCGGGGCGGTGTAGAACGTGCGCACGTCCCTGGTCAGGGCGGCGAAGTGCGCGCCGGCCGCCACCAGCGACTTGCCCGAGCCGGTCGGGGTGGCGAGGATCAGGTTGCTGCCCGAGACGACCTCGATCAGCGCCTCCTCCTGGGCGGGGTAGAGCGTGAGCCCGCGGTCGGCGTTCCAGCCGACGAACGCGTCGAAGATCTCATCGGGCTCGGCGTCGATCTCTTCCGGCAGGCGGTCTACGAGGAGGCTCACCCTCCTATCCTGCCGAATTCCGGGACCTGGTCGAACACGCCCGCCCGGATCCGCCCCGCTTCGCACTGGATGATTACATGGAGTCATGAGTCGATCGCTTCTGGTAGCCGGTGTTCTCGCGGTGGCGTTGTGCGCCTGCGGCACGACCAAGCCGCAGCCCACGCGGCCCGCCGAGCCGCCCGCGGCCGGGGGCCAGGCGAACCCCAGCCCGTCGGCCAGCCCGAGCCCGTCGGCCAGCCCCGCGGTCAACTCCTTCGTCCCCTCCTACCTGGAGCCGGAGAACAAGGACCTGAAGCCGGCCGAGAAGCTGATGCGCGACCACCACCTGCTCCAGGACTGGGCGGAGTCGGCCTCCGACGCGTTCGTCCCGCCGCGCGACATCCCGGTCAACGCCGAGCAGTGCGACACCGTCAACGCCTTCTACAGCCCGGAGAACCGGTCGATCACCATGTGCTACGAGATGGTGGCGTACCTGCAGAGCCTCTTCGCCGCCCCCGAGGACGGCCAGAGCGCCACCCCCGACCCGCAGGACGTGGACGAGAACGTCGTGGGCGCGATGAGCGGCATCTACTTCCACGAGCTCGGCCACGCCCTCATCGACCTGTACGACCTGCCCTCCACCGGCAAGGAGGAGGACGCCGTCGACCAGTTGTCCGCCCTCGTGCTCATCACCTCGGCAGAGGACCAGCGGGACTACTCCGAGATCATCAGCACCATCCAGGCGTGGGGCCGCATCTCCCAGCAGGAGGTCTCCCAGCCCCTCGACAAGACCGTCTTCGCCGACGAGCACTCGCTGAGCGTCCAGCGCTACTACAACATGATGTGCTACCTGTACGGCTCCAACCACAACGCCTTCCTGCCGCTGGTGGCCGACGGAGACCTGCCGGTCACGCGGGCGGTGCGCTGCGAGGAGGAGTACGCGAAGATGGCCAAGGCGTGGACCAGGCTGCTGGCCCCGCACATGCGCACCGACCCGCCCGAGGTGACCCCGACGCCGAGCCCGGCCCCCACGCTCACTCCGGCCCCGGTCCCGACCCCGTCCGGCTAGGTGAGGTCCAGTTGCAGCAGCACGGTGTCCAGCCAGCGCCCGTGCTTGAAGCCGACCCCGCGCAGCCGTCCCGCCTCCTGGAAGCCCAGCGCCCGGTGCAGTTTGTCCGAGGCCGGGTCGCCGCCGTCGGCGACCACCGCGATGAGCTGGCGCGCGCCGCGCTCCCTGCAGGCCGCGACCAGCGCCTCCAGCAGCGCCCTGCCCAGCCCCCTGCCGGTGAACCCGGGCGCGAGGTAGAGGCTGTCCTCCAGGCTGTGCCGGTAGCCGGGCCGAGGCCGGTACTGCCCCGCGTAGGCGAACCCGCCGACCTCCCCGTCCACCTCCGCCACCAAGAACGGCAGGCCCAGGTCCGCCTTCGCCCGCCAGAACCCGAGCTCCGGCGGGTCCACCTCGAAGGTGGCCACGGAGGTGAGCACGTAGTGGGCGTAGATGTCGGTGACGGCGGGCAGGTCGGCCTCGGTGACCGGGCGGATGACGTGCATGTCACCTGATTGTGCCGGAAAAGCCCTCACAACCTGGCACGCGGCCCGGTGAGGAGCAGGCCGCCGAGGATCGCCGCCGTGCCCAGGACCGGGGCGAGGCCGGGGGCGAAGCCGTACACCATGAGCAGGACCAGACCGGTGCCGACCAGCGCGGCGGCCGGGCCGGAGGTGGCCCACGAGGGCTTGCCGTACGGCAGCGCGGGCGGCTCCTCGAAGCGGGCGAAGAGCCGCACGAGCGGCCACATCACCAGCGTCAGCAGCCCGAACCAGACCGGCCACCCCAGCAGCCAGCCGGCGCTGCCCGGAGAAGGCGTGTCGATGCCGAACGCCACCACGACCACCCCGGTCACCGCGAACAGCGCCGGCATGTGCCACAGGTACACCGTCATGATCCGCGGCCCCGCCCAGGCCAGCGCCTTCCCGGTACGCAGCCGCACCAGCCACGGCCGCAGCAGCATCGCCAGCCCGATCTGCCCGAACGAGACCGCCAGCATGGCCAGCGTGGGCGGCGCCATGTTCGAGACCGCGGCGCCCGGCAGCCCGATCATGCTGCCCGGGTAGGGGCCGAAGGCCACCAGCAGCGCCGCCGCGCCGAACCCGGCCGCGGCCATCAGCGCCGGGCGGCGCAGCCGTCCCTCGGCGTAGAAGAAGCCGAGCTGGTGCACGGCCAGCCAGACGAACACCACGTTGGCGTAGCCGAGCGCCTCCACACCCGAGGTGAAGCGGACCACGTCGCTCACGACCGCCCCCGCGGCCAGCACCGCCACGACCCGCCAGCCGAAGCGCCCGTGCGCCTTCATCATGTACGGCGTCAGCGTGACCGCGATCAGGTAGACGGCCAGGAACCACAGGAGCTGCCCGGCCAGCCGCGCCCCCATCTCCAGCGGCTGGGCGGGCACCCCCGTGGCGGCCAGCAGGTGCGGCAGCGGGATCCACACCGCGGCCAGCGGCAGCAGCGGCCAGGCCAGGCGGCGCAGCCGTACGTTGAGCCACTGCGGCGCCCCGGCGTGCGCGCGGCCGAAGCTGATCGCGTTGGCCGCCCCGCCGGCGAAGAACACCAGCGGCATCACCTGGCTGATCCACGTGACCACCCAGACCCCCGGGGTGGCCAGGGCGTTGCCCGTGGTCAGCCGGCCGCCGTCGTAGCCGAGCACCGGGATCGTCCAGTGCTGCAGCACCACGAGCGCCATCCCGAAGACCCGCAGCAGGTCGATGAAGGTGTCGCGGCGTGCGGGCGCCTGGACGACCCGCCTGGGTGGGTGGTCGAGCAGGACGGTCATGGGGGCCTCGATTCGGTGGAGAACGTGATGAACCAAGGCTTCCGGCGCGGCGCGCGCGGCACAGTGACGCCCGCCGCCCTCTTCGGGGCAAGATCCCACTACCCGGTTTGGTAGTGCTGGCCCTACCCGGGAAGGCGTGCACGCCAGGTCGTCGCAACGGGGGCGGGGCCGTAGCGTTGAGGCCATGCGCTCCCTGACGAGACGAGTCCTGCTGGACTCGCGCTACACCCTGGTCGGCTTCCCGACGGCCGCGATCGCGTTCGTGCTGATGGTGGCCGGTTTCGCCGCGGGCGTGGGCACCGCGGTGGTGTGGATCGGGCTGCCGATCCTGGCCGGCACGCTGATGCTGGCCCGCGCCTTCGCGGAGGGCGAGCGCGGCTGGCTGTCGGACGTGCTGGGCCGCCCGCCGGTGCGCCCCCGCTACAAGCCGGCGCCTGCCGGCGCGGGCCGCCTGCGCCGCATGGTCAACCCGCTGACGGCCGGGCAGTCGTGGCTCGACCTGCTGCACGGCATCCTGAACTTCCCCATCGCGATCGTGTCGTTCGTGCTCACGCTGGTGTTCTGGGCCATACCGCTCGCGGGGCTGACGTACCCGATCTACGGGTTCTTCACCTCGCAGATCCCCGGAAACCAGGAGCTGCCGGGCCTGCTGGGGCTCGGTGACGGCTACGGGATCAACGTCGCCTTCCACGTCGGGCTCGGCCTGATCGGGCTGGTCCTGCTGCCGTTCGCCACCCGGGCGGCCGCGCTGCTGCGCGCCGCGCTCGGCCGCGTGCTGCTGACCGGCGTCGCCGAGCTGCAGGAGCGCATCACGGACCTGTCGGAGTCCCGCTCGGCCGCCGTGTCCGCCGAGGCGAACGCGCTGCGCAAGCTGGAGCGCGACATCCACGACGGGCCGCAGCAGCGCCTGGTCTCCCTCGCGATGGAGCTGTCACGGGCGCAGCGGCAGATGCAGAAGGACCCCGAGGCGGCCCAGGTGACGATCAAGGAGGCCATCAGCGCCACCCGCGAGACCCTCGACGAGCTGCGCGCGCTCTCGCGCGGCATCGCCCCGCCCATCCTGTCCGACCGCGGCCTCGCGCCCGCGCTGGCCGCGGTGGCCGGGCGCTGCACCGTCCCGGTCGACCTCGACGTGCAGACCGCCAAGCGCTACCAGGCCGCCGTCGAGAACGCGATCTACTTCGTGTGCGCGGAGACGCTGACCAACGTCGCCAAGCACAGCCGGGCGCAGAGCTGCACGGTCCAGCTCGTCGAGACCGGTGACACGCTCATGTTGATCATCGGCGATGATGGTGTCGGCGGCGCACACGTCGCCAAGGGACACGGTCTCGCCGGACTGGCCGACCGGCTGCGCGCGGTGGACGGCGAGCTGACGGTGCAGTCACCGGACGGCGGGCCGACATTGATCGTGGCGGAGGTTCCGTGCGGGTAGTGGTCGCCGATGACGCGGTGCTGATCAGGGAGGGCCTGGTCAGGCTCCTGGAGGAGTTCGGCTGCGAGGTGGTGGCCACGGTGGGCGACGGTGACGCGCTCGTCGAGGCCGTGGCCGAGCACCGGCCGGACGTGTCGGTGGTGGACGTGCGGATGCCGCCGTCCTTCACCGACGAGGGGCTGCGCGCCGCCGTCGAGGCGCGGCGCCGGGTGCCCGGGGCGCCGGTGCTGATCCTCTCCCAGTACGTCGAGGTCTCCTATGCCGACGATCTGCTCGCCGACGCCAGGGGCGCGGTCGGCTACCTGCTCAAGGACCGGGTCGTCGACGTGGAGGAGTTCCTGGAGGGCCTGCGGCGGGTCGCCGCGGGCGGCACGGTGTTCGACCCGCAGGTGGTGTCGCAGTTGATGGTGCGCAGGCGGAAGGACGACCCGCTCGCCCAGTTGACGCCGCGCGAGCGCGAGGTGCTCGGGCTCATGGCCGAGGGCAAGTCGAATCCGGCGATCGGGCGGCAGCTCGTGATCAGCGACGGCGCGGTGGAGAAGCACATCCGCAGCATCTTCGCCAAGCTCGGGCTCTACGCCGAGGACGGTGACCAGCACCGCCGCGTTCTGGCCGTCCTGGCCTACCTGCGGTCCTGACGCGTTTCGCGTGGCGTGGGGTTCGCCTGTGGAGGGGTGGCGGGGGGTGCGGGCCGCCCGCCGTACGCGCACAGGGGTTCGCGCGCGCCCGCGCCTGACGGGCGCGCGAGAGGCCGGCCGGTCCGCGCGGCAGAGCGCGCGGACCCTGGCGGCTCGGCTGTCTAGCCGAGCGCGTCGACCAGCTTCTTGCGCTGCTGGGCGCCCAGGCCGCCGAGGCGGCGCTTCTCGTCGACGCCCGCCTCCTCCATCAGCGCCGTCGCCTTGGCCGGGCCGACGCCCTTGACCGCGCGCAGAGCCTGGGAGACCTTGATCTTCTTGGCGATGTCGTCGTCGCGCTCCAGCAGTTGCGCGAAGCTCAGCTCGCCGGCCTTGACCTTGGCCAGCAGGGCGGTGCGGGCGGCGCGAGCCTCCGCTGCCTTCTCCAGCGCTGCCTTGCGCTGCTCAGGGGTAAGGGTAGGAAGTGCCATCGGATTTCTCTCCTCGGGGATTTACGGACTGTTACCCGTGGTGCAGTGGCTAATCATGGCGGATACCAGCGGTTCGTGTTGCGGAAAGTGGCCGCTCAGCCCGTCCGCCAGACCTCGGCGGCGGCTTCGGCGCACGCGACGTCCTGCGCGACCGTCCCTCCGCTGACCCCTATCCCGCCGACCACGCGTTCTTCCTCACCGTAGTCCGCCCACAGGGGTATGCCACCTCCGAAACAGATGAATCGGTCCCCGGCCAGCCCGAAAAGCTCACCTCCCGGCGCCGTCAGCCGGGCCAGCTCCGCGGTGGCTCTGCGGTGGGCCACCGAGGTGTACGCCTTGCCCGGCGCAAGCACGGGACCTGCGATCTCAGCGCCTTCCATGCGCTGAAACGTCACCAGATGCCCACCGGCGTCCACCACCGCGACCGACACCCGAGCCCCCTCCCTGCCCGCCTGCTTCAAGGCCGCCTCACACATGCGCAGTGCGATCTCCAGGTTCACGCGACTCTCCCCAAGTCCCGAAATCTCCAGATCCATGTGTACGGCTCCCGCCGACCCCCACGCAAGATCGTCGAGCACCTGTTCGGAAGTCGGGTACATCCCTTGTCGGTGGTTTTCATCACATCTCGGATCTCGGGCGTGTCGCGGCTGGTGAAGCTCACTTCTCACAGTGAAATTTTTTAGTATGATCGCAATATGTCACTTCGGATGGCCCTGCTGACGCTCATCGCCGGAGCGCCGCGCAGCGGGTACGACATCGGCCAGGAGTTCGACGGCGTCCTCACCTTCGTCTGGCACGCCAAGCCGACGCAGGTCTACCCGGAGCTGAGACGGCTGGCCGCCGAAGGGCTCATCAGGGAGCAGGCGGAGGGGGCCAGGGGGCGCCGGCCGTACGAGATCACCGAGGCCGGGACGCGGGCGCTCCGGGACTGGCTCGTGACCACCTCGGCCGACCACGCGCAGCGCAACGAGACCGTGCTGCGCTCGTTCGCGCTGTGGGTGGTCGCGCCCGCGGAGGCGGCGGACTTCCTGCGTGAGGAGCTGGAGTACCACCGGGCCAGGCTGCGCGGGCTGCGTGCCCTGCGCAACGGGCTCGACCTGCGGCTCGCGCCCGACCGCGCGGCCCTGCTCGGGGTGGAGGCGGGAGTGCGGCGGCTGGAGGCCATGGTGTCGTGGGCGGAGTGGGCCATCGAGACCGTCTCCCACTGGCCCGCGCCGGTGGGGACGGAGCGCTCGTGAGCGGGCTCGGATGGGCGGAGTTCGGCGACCCGGCCGGACGGCCCGTGGTGTTCGTGCACGGCTACGCCTCCTCGCGGCAGGCCGCGGGGTGGACGCTGGCGGGCGACCTGCTCGCGCGCGCGGGACTGCGGGTGCTCGCCCCCGACCGTCCCGGCTACGGGCGCACGCCGCCGATGCCGCCCGGCCAGTGGACCGCTCGGGTGGCGGCGCGGCTCGAAGGGCTGGGGCCGGTCGTGGTCGCCGGCGTCTCCATGGGCGCCTCCGCCGCGCTGCGCCTGGCCGTGGCCCGGCCCGGCCAGGTGGCGCGGGTGGCGCTGCTGTCCGGCATGCCGCCCGTGCCCGCCCACGCGTGGTCGCCCGCCGCCAAGGCAGACGCCTTCTACTGGCGGCTGGCCCGCCGTACGCCGTGGCTGCTGCGCGGCCTGTGCGCGGTCTCCGCCCGCGCGATGGCCTCGGCCGGCGCGCGCGTCATCCCGCGCGTCGAGCGTGCCCTCCCCGCCGCCGACCTGGAGGTCTTCCGCGCCCGAGCCGGTACGGCCCAGGCCGCGTTCCTGGCCGACGCCGCCGAGAGCGGCAGGCAGGGCGGCGCGGCGATGTCCGACGACCTGCTCGTCCACCTGCGTCCGTGGGACTTCGCGGTGGAGGAGGTGAAGGCCCCGGTGTGGCTGCTCCACGGCGTGGACGACCCGAAGGTGCCGGTGGAGCTGGCCAGATCCCTGGCCGCGCGGCTGCCCGGCGTCGAGGCCGCGTACCTGCCCGGCGGCCACTTCGCGCCCTTCGCCGACCAGGAGGCGCTCATGGCCGTGCTCGGGGGTTCCAGGATCTGAGACCCTCCGGGGTCAGGAACGCGTCGAACACCGACTCCATCGCCCCCAGCAGCGCCCCGCTCCACCCCAGCTCCGACGGGACCAGCTCGGGCAGCCGTTCGGCCCGGATGCGCATCAGCCCGGCCAGGAAGCCCTCCGACAGCGCCGCCCGCCCCTGCGTGAACAGCTCCACCCCGAGCCCCGACAGCGTGACGATCTCCGGGTCGTGCGCGTTGACCAGGGCGGCGATGCCCCGGCCCAGGGCGCGCGCGCCCGCGCCGACGGCCGCCGCCGCCTCGGGGTCGCCTTCCGCGTCCCTGGCCAGGATGGCCTGCGCCTGGTCACGGCCCCGGCCGCCGCCCGCGGCCAGGCCCAGGTGGCGCAGCAGCGCGTTGGCGCCCACCTCCATCCCCCAGCACCCCGTGGCCCCGCACGGGCACGGGACGGCGCTGCCGGTCAGCGGCATGTGCCCGAACTCCGCCCCCACCCCCGTCGCGCCGCCCAGCGGGCGCCCGTCGACGACGAGCACGCCGCCGAGGTCGAAGTCCACGTGCAGGTGCAGGCCCACCCGCACGCCCGCCATCCGCCCCCGTCTCGCCTCGGCCAGCGCCGCGAACGCCGTGTCGTTGCCCACGTGCAGCGCCGTGCCCGCCGGGACGCCCGACGCCGCCAGCCTGGCCCGCGCGTCCACGGCGTGCCAGCCCAGGTGGGAGACCTCGACGAGGCGGCCGTCGCGGACCGGGCCGGGGACGGCCAGGCCGATGCCGATGGTGCGGGAGCCGTACCTCTCAAGGCCAGCGCGCAGCGCGCCCGCGAGCGGCGTGAACGCGCCCTCCGCCGTGCCGTCGTGCGGGCGCGCGGCCAGCGGCGTGGAACGGCCGCCCAGCTCGCACGCGGCGATCTCCCAGCCGTCCTCGCGCAGGTCGACGGCCAGGGCGATGGGGCCGTCACGGTGGGGTCCCGGGACCTGGGTGGGACGGCCGCGGCCGTGCTCGGCGGAGGGTTCCTCGTGCAGGAGGTGGTCCTCGCTCAGCGCGGTGACCAGCACCGACGCCGTGCCGCGGGCGAGGTCGAGGTCCTTGGTGAGCTGCGACCGGGTACGGCTCGCGCCGCAGTCGTGCACCGCCCGCAGCAGCCGGGCCCTGTTGTGCTCGCGCAGCTCGACGCTGGTTGTGGCCCCGGTCACTGTTCGCATCCCGTCATTGTGGCGGCCTCCTCGTTCTTATTATGCTCTAGGCGTGAACAAAATGGTGGCCAGGCGTGCGCGACAGGGTGTGTTCGGACTCTTCTTCCTCAGCGGGCTCGTGGTGGGCGTGTGGGCGGCCGGGCTGCCCTCGCTCAACGACCGCCTCGACCTGGGCCCCGCCAGGCTGGGCACCGCGCTGTTGCTGATCTCCTTCGGGGCGCTGGTGTCGATGCTCGTCGCCGGCCCCGTCGTGGACCGCTGGACGAGCCGGCGGGTGTGCTGGTTCGCCGGGCCGCTGTCGGCGCTGGCGCTGCTCGCCCCGGCCCTCGCGCCCTCCTACCCGATGCTGCTGGTGTCCGCCGTGGTCTTCGGCATCGGGATCGGGGTGGTCGAGGTCGGCATCAACGCCCACTCCGTCGAGGTCGAGCGCGTGTACGGCCGGCCGATCATCTCCGCCTTCCACGGCACGTGGAGCCTGGGCGGCGCGGCGGCCGGCCTGATCACCTCGCTGGTCCTGAAGCTGGGGGTGAGCGGGCAGACGTTGCTGGTGGCCACGGCCGTGGTCGTGCCGTTCCTGTACGTGCCCGCCGTGATGCGGCTGCTGCCGTCCGTGCCGCCCGCCGAGGGCGACGGTACGGCCGCCGCCCCCGGCAGGGCCGTCGGCCTGCGGTGGGGCCTGATCGCGCTGCTCGGGCTGGCGGCGTTCGCCGGTCACCTGAGCGAGGGCGCGGCCATCGACTGGGCCGCCCTGCACGCCCGCTGGATCCTCGGCACCGACCCGGCCGCCGCGCCGCTGGCCTACACGATCTTCGCGGTGGCTATGACGACGGTACGGCTGCTCGGCGACCCGATCCGGGCCCGGCTGGGCTCGGTGCGCACGATCCAGCTCGCCGGTGTGCTGGCCACCTGCGGATACGTGCTGGTGCTCGTGGCGCCGCTGACGGGCTCCTCGGTGGTGCGGGTCGTGGTGGCGTGGGCCGGGTGGGCGCTGGCGGGGGTCGGGCTGGCCACCGTGGTCCCGGTGATCTTCAGTGCCGTGGGGGCCGCGGGCGGGCCGGTGGGCAAGGCTCTGTCGCTGGTCACGGCCTTCGGATACTCGGGCTTGCTGATCGGCCCGGCGGTGCTGGGCTTCGTGGCCGAGGCGTCGTCTTTGCCGGTGGCGCTGGTGATCCCGGCGGCGCTGGCGGCGGTGGTCGCCCTGGCCGGCAGCCCCTCCATCCGAGCCCTGACCACCCACCCCACCCCCACCCCCGTCTCCACCCGCGACTAACCCCCGCCCCGGTCACCTTCCTGGGGCGGAGGCGCTCGGGTGGCTGGGCTTGGTGCGCGTTGCGCCGGTCTCCGCCGTCGGGGTGCTCGCCGTACCGGCGCGGACAAGCGTGGGGTAGGCACCGGGGTGCCGGGGTGCCGGGGTGCCGGGGTGCCGGGGTGCCGGCGGGGTGGAAAGTTACTTGGGAGGGTTGCTTTGGGTCAATCTAGGGGTTGACCTGGTGTTACGGGATCGTGACTTGACCTCATGATGACGGACGGGTTTCATGAGGCCAACTCAGTAAACGTTTACAGATGGCTGTCTGTCACCGTTTACCTCCCCGGAAGGAAAGCTGTGGCCGACGGACCCACGATCAACACGATCGCCGAGCGTGCGGGCGTCTCCATCGCCTCCGTCTCGCGGGTCCTGAACGGCCTGCCGACCCGCCAGGAAACCATCCGCAAGGTCCTGGCCGCCGCCGAGGAACTCGGTTACGTACGCAACGCCGTAGCCCGCAGCCTCAAGTCCAGGCGCACCAACCAGGTCGCCTTCGCCATGGCCGACATCGGCAACCCGGTCTACCTGGCCATGGTCCGCCAGATCCAACCGGTGCTCAAGGCCGCCGGCTACCGGCTCGTGCTCCACTCCACCGACGCCATCGCCGCCGACGAGATCGACGTGCTGCACAGCCTCGGCGAGCGCTACGTGGACGGCCTCATCCTGAGCCCCCTGCGCGTCACCGGTGCCCACCTGGAGTCGCTCAAGACCGCCCGCGCCCCCGTCGTGATCATCGGCTCGGTTCCGGACGGCACCCGGGTGGACAACGTCCGCGCCGACTCGCGCACCGGCGTACGGCTGGCCCTGGACCACCTGTACGCGCTCGGCCGCCGCCGGATCGCGCTGGTCAACGGTCCCCTGGACACGGTGCCCGGCGCGTCGCGAGGCGCCGCCTACGCCGAGGCGCTGGGGGATCTCGGCCTGCCGTACGAGGACGGGCTGGTGGAGATCGGCGACTTCTACCGGGCCGACGGCGCGCGGGCAGTGGCCGCGCTGCTTGCCAGGCGGCCCGATCTCGACGCGCTCATGTGCGCCAACGACCTCATCGCCCTCGGCGCGCTCGACGTGCTGCGCGCCGCGGGCCGGCGGGTGCCCGAGGACGTGGCCGTGGTCGGCATGGACGACACCGAACTGGCCGCCGCCTCCTACCCGTCGCTGACCAGCGTCTCGCTGGGCTCGGCCGAGCGTGGCAAGGCCGCCGTCGAACTGCTGCTGGACCGGCTCCTGCACGGCGACCGCGAGCCGCGCCTGGTGACGGTGCCGCCCCGCCTCGTGGTGCGCGCCTCGACCTCGGGTGAGGCGCCCGCACTGCCGTACGACCTGACGATCGATCCGGCGGGAGCCCTCGCGGGGGCGGCTCCCGGCGACAAGAGCACGGCACAGGAAGGAGGCGCCGGATGACGGCGACCGCGACCAGACCGGCGCCCAGCCCGCCGCGCCCGCGGCGCGGCGGTGGCGGCTCGCGCCGCGACCGCGAGATGTGGCTGCTGATGTTGCCGGCGCTGGTGCCGGTCCTGCTGTTCAGCGTGGGACCGCTGCTGTACGGCGTGGGCCTGGCCTTCACCGACGCCCGCGCCACCCGGAACCGGGAGATCAGTTTCACCGGTCTGGAAAACGTTTACGAACTGCTCGGCGACGCCGACTTCTGGTCCTCGTTCAAGATCGGCCTGATCTGGTCGGTGTCGGTGACGGTGCTGCAGTTCCTGGCCGCGCTGGGCCTGGCGCTGCTGCTGAACCAGAACCTGAGGTTCAGGGGCGTGGCCAGGGTGCTGGCCGTGGTGCCGTGGGCGATGCCGCCCGTGGTCATCGGCCTGATGTGGAAGCTCGTCTACCACCCCGACGCCGGAATCCTCAACAGCATGCTCGGCACCGACGTCAACTGGCTGGCCGACTTCTCGCTCGCGCTGCCCGCGATCATCGTGGTCGGCGTCTGGACGGGCATGCCGCAGACGACGGTGGTCCTGCTGGCGGGGTTGCAGAGCGTGCCGAAGGAGCTGTACGAGGCGGTCGAGGTCGACGGCGCGGGCCGCTGGCGGCGCTTCTGGAACATCACGCTCCCGCAGCTCCGCCCGGTCATCGTGGCGATCACCTCGCTCGACTTCGTGTGGAACATCAACCAGTTCGGCTTGGTCTACGTGCTCACCGCCGGTGGACCGGGCGGTCAGACAAGGCTGCCGATGCTGTTCGCCTACGAGGAGGCGTTCCGCTACCGCTTCTTCGGCTACGCCTCCATGCTGGGCGTCGCGTTCGCGATCGTCGTGCTCGCGGTGCTCGGCCTGTACCTGTGGCGGCAGATGAAGGAGGCCAAGTGAAGCGCCTGCCGAGCTACGCGGCCCTGCTCGCCTACGTCGTCTTCCTGGCCTTCCCGCTGGTCTGGCTGCTGTCGACGGCGCTGAAGACGCCGCAGGAGATGGCCCAGCTCGACCCGACGTGGATCCCGCGCGAGCCGACGCTGGCCAACTTCGCCGACGCCTTCGGCGAGCAGGACCTGACCGGCGCGGCCCTGCGCAGCCTGGTCGTGGCGATCTTCAGCAGCTTCATCACCGTGCTGATCTCGCTGCCGGCCGCGTACGCCATGGCCCGCTACCGCAGCCTGGTCAACCGGGTGGCGATCGGGTGGGTGCTGGTCAGCCAGGTCTTCCCGTTCATCCTGATCATCATCCCGCTGTTCATGGTGCTGCGTGAGCTGGAGCTGGTGAACACGCTGCCCGGCCTGGTGGTCGTGCACGTGACGTTCACGCTGCCGTTCGCGCTGTGGATGCTCCAGGGCTACGTGCGGGCCGTGCCGCCGGAGCTGGAGGAGGCCGCCTCCGTGGACGGCGCCGGCCGCCTGCGCGCGCTGGCCAGCGTCGTCGCGCCGTTGCTCGCCCCCGGTGTGGTGGCGACCCTGCTCTTCTCGTTCATCTCCTCATGGAACGAGTTCCTTTTCGCGCTCGTGATCCTTCAGGACCCCGACGTGATGACCCTCCCGCTGACGCTGGTGCGCTTCACCGGCCCGGAGGGGGTGGCCAGGCTCGGCCCGCTGGCCGCGGCGTCGCTCATGGCGACGATCCCGAGTCTGATCTTCTTCGCAATCATCCAGCGGCGATTGAGGTCCGGCCTGATGGCCGGCGCCGTCAAGGGCTAGGAGGCTCATATGCGAATCAAGTCCGCTCTGGCGGCAGCGGCGATCGTCGCTGTGGCCGCGGCCGGCTGCGGCAGCGGCGGCAGCGGTGGAAGCGGCGAGGCGGCCAAGCCCGGCGAGCCGGTCAAGCTGAACTTCCTCAGCCTCGCCTGGCAGAAGGAGTCCCTCGCGGCGAACAAGGAGCTCGTCGAGGAGTGGAACAAGGCCAACCCCACCATCCAGGTCACCTACGTCCAGGGAAGTTGGGACAACGTCAACGACCAGCTCGTGACCCAGTTCGCCGGCGGCACCGCCCCCGACGTCATCCACAACGACTCCCCGGCGCTGTCGGGCTTCGCCGCCGACGGCTACCTGCTCGACCTCAAGGACAAGGTCCCGGCCGAGCTGAAGAGCGACATCCCGCAGGCCGCGTGGGACACCACGACGTTCGACGACGGCAAGGGCAACCAGGGCGTGTACGGCGTGCCGTTCCTGCAGGAGTCGCAGGTCATCATCGCCAACAAGAAACTGCTCGACGAGGCCGGCGTACGCGTGCCCACGGCCGACAACCCGTGGACGTGGGACGAGTTCTCCGCGGCCGCCAAGAAGATGACCAAGGGCGGCGACTTCGGCGTCGCCTGGCCGATGAAGTCGCCGGTCAACAAGACGCTGAACCTGGCGCTCAACTTCGGCGGCAAGTTCTTCGAGACCGCCGCCGACGGCAAGACCACCGTCAAGGTCGGCCCCGAGGAGCGCGAGGTGCTCCAGCGCATCCACGACCAGCTCTGGAAGGACAAGTCGGCCGACCCGGCCGCGCTCGGCCAGGGCACCGCCGACCCGCTGCCCGCCTTCTACAAGGGCAAGTTCGCGCTGCTACCGGTCGGCGTCTACCTGCGCCAGCAGGTCGTCGAGCAGGCGCCGGAGGGCTTCGAGTGGGTGACGCTGCCCGGCCCGAAGGGCACCACGACCGAGCAGGGCGCGGTCTCCCAGACGCTCTCGGTCGCCCAGGAGAGCAAGCACCCGGACGAGGCGATGAAGTTCATCTCGTTCTTCCTCAACGGCAAGAACCAGGCCAAGCTCGCCAAGGGCGACTGGCTGCTGCCCACCTCGCAGGCCGCCGCCGCCGACCCGTCCATGACCACGAAGGAGAACGGCTGGGACGTGGCGACCGCGTCCGGCAAGAGCCTCGTGGTGGCGCCCTTCCTCAAGGTGAAGGGCTTCGACGAGTGGAAGAGCAAGGTGGCCACGCCGGTGCTCCAGCAGTACTTCGCCAACAAGATCAGCCTCGACGAGGCGGCGAACAAGCTGGTCACCGAGGGCAACTCCGTGCTGGAGCGGTACCAGAAGTGAACCATCGCGACAGGGCCCGCGGGTGTCTTCTCGGCCTGGCGGCCGGGGACGCCCTCGGGGCCCCTGCGGAGAACCTGACCCCCGAGCAGATCGCCGCCCGCTGGGGCCGGCTCACCGAGATCGAGGGCGGCGGCACCGACGACACCGAGTACGCCATCTTCGCCGCGTCCCTGCTGTTGCGCCACGGGCACGCGCTCACCCCCGCCGACGTGGCCGTCGCCTACCGCGGCGAGATCATCCCGCTGGTCACCGGGCCGATGCGCGGGGCCGGGTTCTCCGAGCTGGGCACGGTCCAGGCGCTGCGCCGCGGGCTGGAGCCGCCGCTGACCGGCCGCGTGCACCAGCACGGCTGGTCGGACGGGCTGGCCATGCGGGCGGCGCCGTACGGGATCTTCTGCCCGGGAGATCCCGCGGAGGCGGCGCGGCTGGTGGAGCAGGACGGGCTGGTGAGCGGCGACGGCGAGGGCATCCTCGGCGGGCGCGCGGTCGCCGGCGCGGTGGCCGCGGCCATGGCCGGCGCGCGGCCGCGACAGGTCGCGGACGCCGCGCTCGCGGTGATCCCCGCCGACTCGTGGACGGCCCGCGCGATCGCGCGGGTGCTCGACGTCCTGGCCGACGGTACGGCGGGCGACCTCGGTCCCCGGCTGCACCGGGCCGTCGTGGTCAGGCACTACCCCTGGACCGACGTCGCCCCCGAGGCCGTCGCGCTGGCGCTGGCCGCGTTCCTGGCGGGGGAGGGCGACGTGGAGGCTTCGGTGACGTTCGGCGTCGGCCTCGGCAGGGACGCCGACACCATCGGCGCCATCGCCGGCGCCATGGCCGGGGCGCACCAGGGCGAGGCGGGCGTGCCCAGGCGCTGGGCCGAGCGCATCGGCCCCGCCACCGGGAAGTGCCTGCCCGTCGTGAAGGGCAGACATGTGCTGGACGTCGCCGACGAACTGGCGAAAGGACGCTGACATCGATGTCGGGGGACAGGATCAGGGGAGCCTTCGCCGGGCTCGCCGTAGGGGACGCCGCCGGGTGGCCCGCCGCGCGCCACAGGTCCGCGCTGCACGCTCCGTGGAGCCGGCGCCTGCACCGTGAGCTCGACCTCTTCGCCGAGGAGCACCGGGTTACGACGCTGCCGGTGCCGTTCGCGCTGAACCAGCCGACCGCGCCGCTGGCGCTCGGCCCGTCGGACGACGCCGAGTGGCTGGCGTGGACCGTTCTCACGCTGCGCCGCCCGCGGGCCGAGGCGTTTCGCGAGCTTGCCGGCAGGCAGGACGTACGCGCCAGGATCTCCGTGGCCAGCGCGCTGGACAACCTGGCCAGAGGCGTGGAGCCGCCCGCCAGCGGCCACGACAACCCGCACTTCTTCGACGACGCCGCCGCGATCAGGGCGGTGGCCTTCGGCGCCGCCGGGCTCGATCCCGAGGAGGACGCCCGGGTGACCAACTCGGGCGACGGCGTCCTCGGGGCCAGGGCGGTCGCGGCGGCGATCGGCGCCGCCGTCGGCGGGGCGCCGGTCTCCGCGGCGGTCGAGGCGGCGCTGGCCGTCCTGCCGGAGGACACCGCGATCGGGCACAACGCGCGGCTGGCCGTACAGGCGGGCAGGAAGGCGGGCGAGGCGTTCGGCGCGGTGCCCGCGCTGGACGCGGCGCTGCTCGACCACGTCTACAGCTACGCGGTGGGCGCGGCGCAGACCGTGCCGATCGCGCTCGCGCTGGCCGAGGCGTCGGGTGGCGCGCTCGGACCGGCAGTCTCCGCGGCGGCCTGCCTGGCCGCCACGGCGGACTCCGCGCCCGCGCTCGCGGGCGCGATCACCGGAGCGTGCGGGGGGTACGGCGCGATCCCGGAGGGGTGGATCGCGCCGGTTCGCACGCTGGCCGGATGCTGCCTGCCGGAACTGGCGGGCAGGGATCTCCTGGAACTCACGGAAGGACTGACATGACGCCGCTTGAGGACAAGGCCGCCGGCTGCGTGGCGGGGGCCGCGGTGGGGGACGCTCTGGGCGGTGCCACGGAAGGCTGGACTCCCGAGCAGATCACCACCCGGTACGGCGGGCCGGTCGAGGGCATCGTGCCCCCGTACAACGAGGACTGGCGCAACGCCCGCCCGATCGCCCCGTACCACAAGGGCGACGGCCACATCACCGACGACACCCTGATGACGCACGCGCTGATCCGCGTGTACGAGAAGACCGGGCGTCACCTGGACGCCTACTCCATGGCCGAGCACTTCGTGCCGGAGCTGATGGGCGAGCGGGTGTGGATCCCCGAACTGGAGGCCGAGGCGCTGCCGCTGCAGCGGATCTTCCTGGCCGAGAAGTGGATCGTGGCCCGCCTGCACTACGGCCACGCCGACCCGCGCGAGGCCGGCGTGGGCAACATCGTCAACTGCGGCGCCGCCATGTACGTGGCCCCGGTCGGCGTGGTCAACGCCGGCGACCCCGACGCCGCCTACGCCGAGGCGATCGACCTGACCGGCGCCCACCAGTCCAGCTACGGCCGCGAGGCGGCGGGCGTCATGGCCGCCGCGGTCGCCGAGGCCATGCGGCCGGGCGCCACCGTGGACAGCGTGATCGCCACCTCGCTCCGCCTGGCCAAGGACGGCACCCGCGCCGCCATCGAGGCCGTGTGCGGCGCCGCGGTGGACCTCGGGCACTGGGACGGCTCGTTCGAGCGGCTGCGCGCGGCCATGCGGCCCTTCGACACGGTCGCCGACACCTACCGCGACCAGGGTCTCGGCGCCCGCCGGCCGAGCCGGGTGCACAGCATCGAGGAGCTGCCGCTGGCGCTGGCGTTCCTGGTCATCGCCAAGGGCGATTTCAGGGAGACGGTGCTCGGCGGCGTGAACTACGGCCGCGACGCCGACTCCATCGCCTCCATGGGCGGGGCTGTCGCGGGCGCGCTCGGCGGGCTGGACAGCGTGCCCGCCGCGTGGGTCGAGGCGGTTGGCACGGCCAGCCGTACCGACATCGTGGCGCCGGGGCGGGCGATCGCCCGGGTGGCCAGGCGCGTCCACACCGCCGACCTGGCCCGCAGACGTGCCCACGAGGACGCCTTCGCCGCGCTGGCGGGCGAATGATCCGCCTCACCTGGGTGCAGCCGGAGGACCTGATCGGCCATGAGCTGCGGCAGGCCGAGGAGGACGGGCGGGCCGCGGCCCATCCGGCGCGCTTCGCCGCGATCGCCGGGGAGTGGCACGCGGCGGGCGGCCACGACGCCCCGCCGCGCGCCGGCGCCTCGGAGCCTGGGGCGGCGCGGCTGCGCGGGCTGGCCGGCGACCTCATGGACCGGCTGGCCGAGCTCGGCTCCCCGCTGGAGGAGCCGGGCGAGCTGAGCGAGATCATCGCCGCCTGTCCCGCGTGGCCGGACCCCGAGCCGGCTGTGCCCGATCCGGCGCGGGTGCTGGCCGCCTGGCAGGGACGGGCGGCCGGCTGTGTGCTCGGCAAGCCGGTGGAAAAGATCCCGCGCGCGGGCGTCAGGCAGATCGCCGAGGCCACCGGGAACTGGCCGATCACGTCCTGGTTCACCGCGAAGGGCCTGCCCGCCGAGGTGGCGGAGCGGTGGCCGTGGAACCGGCGCAGCGCGGTCAACTCGCTGGCCGAGAACATCGACGGCATCCCCGAGGACGACGACCTCAACTACCCGCTGCTCGCGCTGACCGTCCTGGAGCGGCACGGCCACGCGTTCACCACCGACGACGTGGCCAAGCTGTGGCTGGACGAGCTGCCGGCCGGCCGTACGTTCACCGCCGAGCGCGTCGCCTACCGCAACCTGCTCGACGGCCTGGAGCCACCGCAGACCGCCGCCTACCGCAACCCGTTCCGCGAGTGGATCGGCGCCTTCATCAGGGCCGACGTCTACGGCTGGGTCAACCCGGGCGATCCGGCCGCCGCCGCCGTGCACGCCTACCGTGACGCGCGGCTGACCCACACCGCCAACGGGCTCTACGGGGCGATGTTCGTCGCCGCCATGTGCGCCCGCGCCCTGGTGGGCGCGGACGCCGAGGAGGTCGTGGCGGCGGGCCTGTCCGTGGTGCCCGAGCGCTCCCGCCTGCACCAGGCGGTACGGCAGGCCGTCGCGTCGGCCCGCGCCGCCGACGACTTCGAGCAGGTCGTGGACGGCCTGTACGAGCGCCACGGCGGCCTGCACTGGGTGCACACGATCAACAACGCGGCCCTGACCGCCGCCGCCCTGGTCCACAGCGGCGGCGACTTCACCAGAGCGATCGCCGGCGCCGTCGCGGGCGGCTGGGACACCGACTCGGCCGGCGCCACCGCCGGTTCGATCGCCGGCGCGCTGGCCGGGCGGGTGCCCAAGCAGTGGATCATGCGGGACCGCCTGTCCAGCAGCCTCACGGGCTTCGATGGAGTGGGGCTGGCGGAGCTGGCCCGCCGTACGCAGGAGATGATGAGGGCATGATCTCGGTCTTCGGCAGCGCGAACATGGACCTGGTCGCCTACGTCGCGCGGGCGCCCAGGACGGGGGAGACCGTCACCGGGCGCGCCTTCCGCACGATTCCCGGCGGCAAGGGCGCCAACCAGGCCATCGCCGCGGCGCGGGCGGGCGGGCGCGTGGCGTTCCTGGGGGCCGTGGGCGAGGACGCGTTCGGCGCCGAGATGCGGGACACGCTCGCCGCGGCGGGGGTGGACGTCAGGGGCCTGCGGCAGGTGCCCGGTTCCAGCGGGATCGCGCACATCGTGGTCGACGACGACGGCGGCAACTCGATCATCGTGGTCCCCGGCGCCAACGGCACCGTGACCGGGCCCTCCGGCGACGACCTGGCGGCCATCGCCGGGTCGGAGGCGCTGCTGCTGCAGCTCGAACTGCCCCTGGAGGCGGTGATCGGGGCCGCGCAGGCGGCTCAGGTGTCCGGCGCGCCGGTCATCCTCACCCCGGCGCCCGCGCGGCCGCTGCCGGAGGAACTGCTGGACGCCGTCACCCTGATCGTCCCGAACGAGCACGAGGCCGCCGCCATCACCGGCGTCTCCGAGGCCGGTGCGGCGCTCGACGCGCTGCTGCGACGGGTGCCGGAAGCGGTGATCACGCTCGGGGCGGAGGGGGCGCTCTACGGCTCGCGGGCCGGTGAGCGGCTGCGGGTGCCCGCCGTGCCGGTGCGGGCGGTGGACACGACGGCGGCGGGGGACACGTTCGTGGGGGCGCTGGCCGTGGCGCGTGGCGAGGGGCTGGCTCCCGCCGAGGCGCTGCGGTTCGCCTCCGCGGCGGCGGCGCTGTCGGTGCAGCGGGAAGGGGCCAGCACGTCGATGCCCGGCCGCGCGGAGATCGACGCGTTCCTGAGCGGCTGATCGGGTCAGTGCGGCGAGCGGGTTGCCAGGCGGGCGGCGATCCAGGCCGCCACCTCCTCGATCAGGGTCTGGTCGACGGGCTTGGCGTACTGCCTGCCGTACGTGCGCTGTGAGGCGGGGCCGGGGTCGCGGCGCAGCAGGTGCGTGAGGTCGGGCACCCTGCGGACCTCGGCGGGACCGGGGACCACGGCGGCGAGGGTGTCGAGGTCGGCGGGATCGACCTGCACGTCCTTGGCGCCCGTGACGGCCAGCAGCGGCACGCGGACCTCGGCGAGGTCCGTCTTGGGGTCGTAGGTGAGGAACTCGCGCATCGACCGCGCCGGGATCGTGAAGCCGTACAGGCGCGCGACGTCGCCCTTCGTCGCCTTGATCCGGGCCGTCAGCCGGGCGGCCAGGCCGCGCAGCGTGCCGCGCCCGAACAGCCGCGCCAGCAGGCGCATCGGCCACGACAGGCCCTCGGCGTCCTTCATCGCCGCCCACCACAGCAGCGTCTCCTCGCCGGTCTTGGTGTGGCCGGAGATCATCACCACGGCCGCGGCGCCCTCGTGCGCCCCGAGCGCCGCGGCGTGCAGCGAGCCCTCGCTGTAGCCGGCGACGCCGACCGCGCCGATCTCCGGCAGCCCGGCGAGCTCGCGCAGGGCCGCGGCGGCGTCGGCGCGGTGCTGGTAGAAGCCGGTCGCACGCCAGTCGCCCGGGGTGGCGCCGACGCCGCGGCGGTCGTAGCGGTAGGTGGCCACGCCCTTGGCGGCCAGCGCGGCGGCCAGCGGAGCGCCCAGGAGGGTGGGGGCCTTGGCGAGGTTGCCGTCGCGGTCGTACTGGCCGGGCATGAGCAGGAGCACCGCGGGGTGCGGGCCGTCGCCGTCCGGCAGGGTCAGCGTGCCGGAAAGGCGCAGCCCGTCGGCGGCGGTCAGGCTCAGGTCTCGTTCCATGGGGACATCCAATCTTCACGATATGTCGCGTCAACGCTATCGCTCGCTGCGAACGTTCGCAAGAGTTGAGAATGGTCGCATGCCATGAAACCATAGATCCGTGGACGCCTTGGAACTCTTCGCCCATCCGGTACGGCTGCGCATCGTGCACGCCATGGCCGGGCAGCGGACCCTGACCACCGCCCAGCTCTGCGAGGTCATCCAGGACGTGTCGAAGGCGACCGTGTACCGGCACGTCGGGATGCTGGCGGAAGCCGGGATCCTGGAGGTCGACGGCGAGGAGCGGGTCCGGGGCGCGGTCGAACGCCGCTACCGGCTGCGCGGCGAGCGCGCGGCCATCGAGCCCGAGGCCATGGGCCGGCTGTCGCCCGAGGAACACCGCCGCGTCTTCGCCGCCGCCGTCGCCACCCTGCTCGCGGAGTTCGCGGCCTACGTGGAGCGGGACAACGCCGACCCCCTCGCCGACGCCGTCGGCTACCGGCAGCACGCCGTCTGGCTCGATCCGCAGGAGCTTCAGGAACTGATCGCCGGGATGCGGGCGGCGCTCGTCCCCCACTTGGGGAACGCGCCCGCGCCCGGACGGCGGCGCTACCTCATCAGCCCGATCCAGTTCCCGATGGAGGAGTCCTAGCCGGTGAGGTGGTGGGCGCAGTCGTCGCGGTAGCGCAGGGTGACCTCGCGGATCCTGGCCGGGTTCTCCGTCACCGCGCGGGAGACCGAGGGGATGACGGCGTGCCGTACGTCGGCGAACAGGCGCGCGAGATCGGACGGAGAGGCGCCCTGGGCGCCCAGGCCGGGCGCGAGGATGGGGCCGTTCAGCGTGGACAGGTCGAAGGCCGGGTCGGCGACCGTGGCGCCCACCACGACGCCGATCGAACCGAGCGGCGAGGCGCCCTGGTTCAGGCTCGCCACGGCGCCGAACACCTGGTCGGCCACCCGTGACTGCAACTGCTCGGCCTGCGGGTTGGAGGTCCGGGCCAGGATGAACAGCCCGGCGTCGTTGGTGTGCGCCTGGCGGATCGCGGGGGCCAGCGAGGCCAGGCCCAGGTACGGGCTGACCGTCAGCGCGTCGGAGGCCAGCGGGCTGCCGGGGTCCAGGTACGCCTCGGCGTAGGCGATCATGGTGGACTCGACGTCGCCGCGCTTGGCGTCCAGGATCACCAGCGGGCCCGCGGCGCGCAGGTCGCGGACCGTGCGCTCGAGCACCGCCAGGCCGCGGCTGCCCCAGCGCTCGTAGAAGGCAGACTGCGGCTTGACCACGGCGGCCACGTCGGAGATCTCCTCCACGACCGTGCGGCTGAACCGCTCCAGGCCCGCGGGGGAGTCGTCCAGGCCCCAGGCGAGCAACTGGGCGGGGCTCGGGTCCAGGCCGACGCACAGAGGTCCGTACTTGTCCAGTCTGGAGCGCAGGCGCGCCCCGAACGTCTCTTCCATCACAGTGACCCCCCTTTACGCGCCGCAGCCTAACCGGTTCCAGGGGCAGGGAGTAGGGATTAGACGACCACGGTATGGATGAGACCTGTGTTGTGTCCGGATCGTGGGCGCGGGGGTGCGGGGCCGGATGTGCGGGGCCGGTCGTGGGTAGGTCGCAGGCATGTACGAGATCGCCAGCCGCACACTCACCCTGCGCACCATGCCGCCCGGGGAGGTGACGATCACGATCGGCCTGCCGTACGAGGAGCCGACGGGGGAGTGGTCGTGCCCGTACCGGATCGACGGGCTGGACGGATGGGAGCACGAGCGCAAGGTCACCGGCGCCGACGCGGTGGAAGTCGTGGAGATGGTCCTGGGCATGCTGCGCACCGCGGTGGCCAACTCACCGGAGGGCCGCGAGGGCCTGCTGTCCTGGGACGAGGAGCCGTCCGGCCCGCGAACCGTCTACCTGCGCCTGGACCAGGAGGTCAACGCGGCCTACATCGCGATGAAGCGCGAGATAGCCCCAGGCGAGGCGGTCCGCCAGACGGTGGCCGACGACGTGGTCCTGGACTTCGGCCAGTCAGGCGAACTCCTGGGCGTCGAACTCCTGAACGCCGACACCGCCCTCCCCACCGAAATGCGCACCTGACACCCCCGGCCGCGGTGTGATCAGGGGGAGAGGTCGCGCCAGCGTTCGGCCGAGGCCAGGGCGTCCTGGCTGATGCGCTCCAGGAAGGCGCCGCCCCTGGCCAGGCGGCGGCCCACGGGGGTGTCGAGACCGAGTGCCTGCCCGGCGGCCTTCGTGATCTCCGCTGCCGCGAGCGTCTGCCGGGAGCTGATCACCGCGGAGTGGTACCAGGCGTCGTCGTCGACCACGTAGATGTCGCGCCGCCGTCGCGGATCGCGTTCGCGCCTGATCAGGCCCTGGCGGGTCAGGTAGCCCACCGCCATGGAGATCGAGGCGGGACTGACGTTCAGCCCGCGGGACAGTTCGGCCGCGGTGAGCCTGCCGTCCTCGCTCAGCCACAGGCCGATGAGCACGCGCGCGACCATCTTCGGCAGGCCCATTCCGACCGCCAGTTCGACCGCGCCCTCTTCCATCTCGACGACCTTGCGGTCCTGGAGTTCGGCCGAAGGGGAACGGGGCAGGCGGCGTGCCCGGCGTGCCGCCGCCTGGTGCGCCCGTTCGGGCCGGTAGTCGGCGGGGCCGCCGTTGCGGGCGATCTCGCGGCTGATCGTCGAGGTCGGCCGGTCCAGCCGCCTGGCGATCTCGGCGTAGGAGCGGCCGTCGGCCAGGCCGGTCGCGATGCGCTGGCGCTCCCGCAGGGTCAGCCTTCCTTCTGGCATGGCACCACTATTGCGTTCGGCGCCATGCAATGCAACGGTTCATTGCATTCACCCTCATCGTCAGCGCATCAATATCTCCTTTCCTAGCTGCTGTTATGCGGGACGACTGATTGACTCGTTTTCTGAAGGCAACGTAGCTTTCAATCATGCTGAACACGTACTATCGCGACGAGCCGGTCGTGTACAAGCGCGTCCTCCCAGCGCTGAGCCTGCTGATTCTCGCGCCGCTGGTCGGCGAGTACCTGCTGGGCAACATCGCCATCAACGCCCTGCCGATGATCATCGGGCTGATCCCGCTCTACGGCGGCGGCGCGCTGCTGATCCGCGAGGTCGCGCGCCGGTGGCGGCTGGGGTGGCCGGGGATCATCCTGCTCGGCCTCGCCTACGGCGTGATCGAGGAGGGCCTGCTCACCCGGTCACTGTTCGATCCCGACTATGTCGGGTTACGGCTGCTCGACTACGGGTTCATCCCGGCTCTGGGCATCGGCGCCTTCTGGACCGTGTTCGTCCTGGCCATCCACAGCGTGTGGAGCATCGCGGTACCCATCTCGATGGTGGAGGCGGGCTCGCGCAGGCCGGACACGCCCTGGCTCGGCAAGGTCGGCCTGACCGCGTCGGCCGCCCTGTTCCTGATGGGCGGCGCGGTGCCCATGGCCCTGGCCGGCCCGGACCTCTACCCGCTGTCGCCCGCCCAGATCATCTGGACGCTGGTCACGGCGGTCGCCCTGATCGCCGCCGCGTTCCTGTCCGTGAGGTTCCGCCGCCCTCGCCTCCCGGCCACGCCACCCGGCCCGTGGACCGTCTTCGCGATCACCGTCGTGGCCGGGCTGGCGTTCTGGCTCCCCACGTTGCTCACGCTGGTGGGGACCAAGCTGGAATCCGTGGTCCCCGCGTGGGTCACGGTCGGCTTCTACCTCACGCTCTACGCCGCGATGACGCTGCTCGTCCTGCGCTAGTCCCGCCGCGGGGGCTGGGGCCCCTGGCACAGGTACGCCCTGGGCGCCGCCGGGATCGTCACCTACGCCTGGCACGGCTTCCCCCAGCCGCCGAGCTTCCCGGCGCCCGCGGACGTGGACCTCGCCGGCAACGCGGTCTTCGCGCTGGCCGCCCTCGGGCTGCTCGCCTTCGCCGGGGTACGGCTCCGCCGCACGCTCACCGGGGACGGTAAAAGGTGACCGTCAAAGGTGACGGGCGAGGGTGCTGGTCAGGGCCAGGGCGGTGGTGTGCCAGATGGGGGTGGTGGGGTCGATGACGGCGAAGTGGTCGCCGGACATCTCGAGGTAGGTGAGGTCGTCGCCCGACTCTTTGGCCGCCCTGGCATAGCGGCGGCTGAAGTCGATCAGATCCAGGTCGTCGCCCGAGCCCTGGACCACCAACTGGCGTACCTTCAGGGGCAGCCTGGCCAGGGGGCTGGCGTCGGCGTGGGTGCGGGTGTCGTCGCCCATCGCGGCCCGCACCGCGCCCGAGCTGAGCCAGCGGCGCCCGGCCTCCCGCACGTCCAGGACACCTGCCAGCGAGACCGCCAACGCCACCCGGGCCCCGTCGGCCGCCGCGCGCAGGGCCAGTTGGGCGCCGGCCGAGTGACCGGCCACGGCGACCCGGTCGAGGTCCAGGGCCGGTTCGGCGGCGGCGGCCAGGGCGCCGATGCCCGCGGCCACGTCCTCGGTGGTGGCCTGCCAGCCGTTGAGGTCGGGGCGGCGGTACTCCAGGTTCCACACCGCGAACCCCCGGCCCACCAGGTCGGCGGCGAGCGGCTCCATCAGGTCGGCGGCCCAGATCGAACGCCAGTAACCCCCGTGCACCAGCACGACCACCGGCAGCCCCGGGTCGGACGGCGAAGGACCAGAGCCGCCGAGTAAGGGGGCCGGGGGGAGGTAGAGGTCGGCCCACTGGTCGGGGTGCGGGCCGTAGCGGATCCGGCGGGCGTGGTGGCGGGTGCGGTGGACGGCGTGCCTGATCGCCCACGCCAGCCCGTCCACCCCCCGCCCGTGTACGTGAAGGGCGTCAGGACCCGGCCGCACCCGGTCGTCGCGGGTGAGGTCCAGCCAGACGACCGGCCCCACCGGCTCGCTCATGAGCGCCCGCGCCGCCGGGTCGGGCCCGGGGAGTATCACCGGGAGCCCGCCGTCGGGGCGCAGCTCGCCGACGGTGCGCGCGTACCTGATGCTGCCCTTCACGCCGAGCGCCGCGAACTCGCGTTCCGCGACCTCCGACAGAAGGGCCGGATCGGCGACGACCCCCGGCCCCACGACCACGCGCACGTCACTCACGCGTCCGACAGTACTTGTTCACCTCCGGGACACGCGAGGGCCGAAGGCCCACACCAGCAGCCACACGCTGAGCCCGAAGATGGCCAGCGCCAGCGGCACGTGGACGGCCGTCGCGCCGGACCCGCCGGTCATCGACTGCGCGAACCCCAGCAGCAGGATCGCGACCGCGACCAGCGCCGGCCAGCCCGCGCCGCGGCCCGGCCGCCACGCGAGCACGCCGGTGACCGCGACCAGCACGCCCGCCACGTGGACGGCCCCGGCGCCCATGCCGTGCGCGGCGCTGCCCGCGCCGGTGAGGAGCTGGCCGGCCGTGACCCCCTGGGCCAGGACGGCGAGCGCGTTGAGGACGATGGCGGCCTGAAAGGCGATCCTGAGCCCGCCCCGCTCCTTGACGACCTGCTGGGTGACCACGGAGTTCTCCTTCGATCTCGGCTGTGGCCACCAGGCTGGCGGGCCGGGCGCCGCGGGGCATCCCCCCGGCGTCGCGATCGGCCGTACTACCGCTGGGGTACGCCGTACAGGCGCTCCAGCACGGCTGCGACGCCGTCCTCGTCGTTGGACAGGGTGCGGCGCCCGATCGTCTCCAGGAGCAGGGGGTGGGCGTTGCCCATCGCGTACCCGTGGCCGGCGTAGGCGAGGACCGCCAGGTCGTTGGGCATGTCGCCGAAGGCCACCACGTCGGCGGGGTCCACGCCGCGCGCCTGGCACAGGCGGGCCAGCGTGGCCGCCTTGTCGACGCCGGTGGCGCTGATCTCCAGCAGGCTCCGGCCGCCGGAGTGGGTGATCGTGACCTGGTCCTGTAGGGCCACGAGCGCCAGGCCGGCCAGGTCGTCCACCGCGTGGCCGTCGGCCCAGGCCAGGAGCTTGGCCACGGGTTCACCCGCGTCGCAGAGGGAGGCGACGTCGCGGTAGAAGGCGAGGTCCTCCGGGATGCGCCGGGAGTAGCCGGGCTCGCACAGCACGCCGTGGCCCGTCTCGGCGGCGAACACGATGCCCGGCACGCTCTCGACCAGCGCCGCCATGATCTTGCGCAGGATGGCCAGGTCCAGGTCGGTGCGCTCGGTGATGGTACGGCCGGCCAGGTCGTAGACGATCGCGCCGTTGCTGCAGACCGCCGTGCCCGTGACCCCGGCGAGGGCGGCCACCGACTCGGTGCTGCGCGGCGGCCTGGCGGTCACGAACACGATCTCGGCCCCGGCCCGCTCGGCCAGGCGCAGGGCCGCCCGGGTGCGGGGGGAGACGGAGCCGGTGGAGTCCAGGAGGGTGCCGTCAAGGTCGGTGGCCACGATGCGGGGAGGAGTCACCTGCCCGAGTATCCCAAACGCCAGGTTCTGGACATCGGGCGCGCTGGTGGACGGCACGCTCACCTTCCAGCCCTACAGCGCCGGCGGCGCGCACGCCATCAACTCCTGGCGGGAGGCGGTTCTCCTAGCGGGGCAGGTGGAGGCGGAAGCCGTACAGGCCGGCCGGGCCCACCGCGTACAGGCGGGTGCCGCCCGGCGTCCACGCGCACCCGGCCAGTTCCGCGTCGAGGTGGATGGCGGCCACGCACCGCCCGGCGCGCACGTCCCACACCCGCACGGCCGCGTCCTCGGCCGCCGTGGCCAGCCAGGATCCGAACGGCCCCGCCGCCAGCCCCACCGCCGCGGCCGGCTCCTCCATCTCCGCCCGCAGAAGCCCGGCGCGGTCCCAGCGCCGGATGACGCCGTCGGCGGCGGAGGCGGCCACCCAGGCGCCGCCCGGCGCGACGGCCAGGCCGGTCACCGGGGCGCCCGGGTTCAGCGCGGGCGCGATCCGCCGGCCCGACGGGTCGAGCAGCACCACGGACTCGCCGCCCGCCGCCACCCAGTCGCCGCCGGGGGACATGGCCAGGTGGCCGGGCTCCTTCATCGGCGTCTCGGCGCTCAGCCGTCCGTCGGGGTGCCAGAACTGCACCGCGCCCGCGGCGGCCGTGGCCACCCACGAGCCGTCGGGCGCCAGGGCAACGGCGCTCGCCGGGCCGCGCAGCCGTACCTGATGGAGGGGTTCGCCGTGGCGGTCCATCAGCCACAGCAGGCCCTCGTCGTCGGTCGCGGCGAGCAGGGCGCCGTCGCCCGAGCTCCCCACCGCGGTGAACATGACCTGGTCGTGCAGCGTGCGCCGCGCGCTGCCCTCCTCGTCCCAGAGCGTCAGGCCGGGCGCGCCGCCCGCCGTGACCAGGCCGCTGCCGTCGGCGACGGCGGCGATCGCGCGCAGCGGACGGCGGCGCAGGTGCTCGTCGGGCGCGGGCAGGGCGGGGGCGGCGTCCCACAGCCGGATGCTGCCGTCCAGGCTGACGCTGGCCAGCCAGCTCCGGTCCGGCGCGAAGGCGACGCCGGTGACGCCCAGCCGGTCGAAGTGCTCGGCGACGGGCACGCCCGCCAGCGGATCGGTGCTCGGGGATGGCACGAGCGGCGCAGGCAGGCCGTCGCGGGTCCAGGCGCGCTCGCGGCAGGCCAGCGTGCCGCCGTCGGGGGCGAACACCGGCGCGGGCCCGTCCCCGGCCGCCGCCCGCCACAGCAGGCGGCCGTCCGGCGTCCACGCGGCCAGGTCGTCCGCGCACGAGACCAGCCAGGAGCCGTCCGGCGCGATCACCACGTGCCGGACCGGGTCGGCGTGGCCTTCGAGCACGTGCCGCTGGGTGCCGTCCGGCGCCCATAACCGCACGGTGCCGTCGTCGCTGCCGGTGGCCAGCCACGCGCCGTCGGGCGAGACGGCCACGCAGGTGACGTCGTCCTCGTGGCCGGTCAGCACGGTGCGGACGGTGCCGTCCAGGTTCCACAGGGTCGCGGTGCAGATCTCGTCGGCCGTGACCAGCCAGTCGCCCGCGGGGCTGATGGCCACGCCGTACCGCTCCTCGCCGCGCGCGCCCATGATCCGGAGCAGCGCGGGCGGCGGCAGGTCCGGCGGGGCCCACAGGCACTCCAGCCACGGCGAGCCCGACTCCGCCAGCAGCGCGGCGATCTCCCGCGCGGTCGCGGGCACCGCGTGCAGCCGTCCGGCGAGGGAGGCCGCCGCCGTGGGCGCGGCGGGCGCGGTGTGCTCGCTCCTGGCCAGCACGAGCGCGCTCTGAGCCAGCGTACGGCGCAGCCGCCCGGCCAGCGGTGTCGCGGCCAGCTCCAGATCCTGCTCCACGGCGGCCACGCCGAAGCTCTGCAGCTTGGTGGCGATCCAGCCGCCGTCGCAGACCAGTTCCGCCACGTTCATGCCGGCCCGCTGGAGGTGGCCGGGCAGCCGGGCCAGCACGTAGGCGACGTCCTCGTGGGAGGCCTCGCCGTCCGCCCCCCTGTCGATGGCCTCGACCAGGGCCCGGTTGACGCGACGCAGCCCGTCGGGGCCGAGCGCGGCGCGCAGGTAGCCGCGCACCACGTCGGGCACGAGCAGCACCTCGCGGTCGGGGGCCTCGGCGAGCAGGCCGAGCGCGCTCAGCCCGGCCAGCGTCAGGTCGGACTCGATCGGGGTCAGCTCGGCGGTGCGGGCCCAGAGCAGCCGGGCCAGGCCGGTCGGGATGTTGCGGTCGGGGGCGAAGGCGCCCAGCTCCAGCAGGCGGGCGACGCTGTCGGGCAGCTCCGCCCGCACCAGTCCCGCGTCGAGCAGTTCGTGGACCGCGCTCTCGCGGGAGGCGGGCTCGCGCAGGTCGGGGTCGCGGGCAGGGCGGGTCCTGAGCGCCGCGGCCAGCCGGTCGAGGAGCGGCCAGCGCCGTACCGGGAGCCTGATCACGGTGGCGCCGGCGGGCAGGCCGCGGGCGGTGCGCGCGGTGACGAGCACGCTGGCGCGGTGGGCGACGATCATCGCGAGCATCGACACGTGCGGCGCGCGCACGCCGTCCAGCACGACCAGCCCGTCGCCCGGCGCGGCGGTCAGCTCGTCGGCGGTCAGCAGCACCTCGATCCAGTCGGCGGGGTCGGCGCCGCCGCTGACCTCCAGCGCCCGCTCCAGCAACTGGTCGCCGAGCGTCTGCCGCGGATCCGCGCCCACGGTCAGCCAGGCGATGCCGCTGGGGAAGCGGGCGCGCACGCGGGGATCCGCGCAGGCCGTCGTGGCGGCGGTGGTGACCCCGGCGCCCTCGAGGCCGTCGATCTCCGGCACGACCGCGATGAGACCGCTGTTTCCCTCGGTCAGCGCCGTGATCAATTCCTCCATGCTTCGAGGGTTGCATCCGATGTGGCGGCTGTCACGATGCCTTATTGGCATTGAGTCCAAAAGATTTTCCGGGCGGAGGCCGGACACCCCGGCGCGGGGGAGCGGACGGCGACCTCCTAGCATGTCGGGGTGATCGAGTTGCTGGGGTTGCTCGGGGTGGGGATCGCCGCCGGGATCGTCAGCACGGTCGTCAGCCTCGCCTCGGTCGTCTCCTACCCGGCCCTGCTGGCCTTCGGCATGGCGCCGCTGACCGCCAACGTCACCAACACCGTCGCGCTGCTGTTCACCGGCGTCGGCGCCGCCGCCGGGTCCCGTCCCGAGCTGCGCGGAGAGGGCGGCAGGGTGCTGCGCCTGGGGTGGGTGACCGCGCTGGGCGGCGCCTCGGGAGCGGCGCTGCTGCTGGTCACCCCGGCCAGGACGTTCGAGCTGATCATGCCGTGGCTCATCGCCGGCGCCTCGCTGGTGCTGGTCCGGCCGCCCACCGCGAGCCGCCTGCACGAGCACGGGGTGATGGCCAAGCTGGCCCTGTACGCCGTCGCCGTCTACGTCGGGTACTTCGGGGCGGCGGGCGGGATCCTCATGTTCGCGATCCTGTCCGCCGTGCTCGACCATCCTGCGGCCAAGGTCAACGCGGTGAAGAACGTCCTGTCCGGGCTGGCGAACGCGGTGGCGGCCGTCGGGTTCGCACTGTTCGGGCCGGTCGACTGGGGCGCGGTGGGCCCGCTGGCCGCCGGGTTCCTGCTGGGCGGGTGGATCGGGCCCAAGATCGCCCGGCGGCTGCCCGGCCAGAGCCTGCGCTACCTCGCCGCCGCCTGCGGGCTCGCGGTGGCCGCCAAGCTCGGGTACGACACCTACACGGCCCCGTGACCCTCGCCGGACAACGGGGTAGGTTATGGCACTAACCGGATCGGGGGTCAGACATGTCGAACGGAGCACGGCACGGACTGGGAGTACTGGCAGGGCTCCTGCTGGCGCCGTTGCTGGTGGTGGCGCTGTCCTTCGGCCTGGACAGGTTCAACTACTCCATGCAGACCTACACCGCCCCGTGGGTCGGGCTCGCGGTCATGGCGGGCGCGGGGGTGCTGCTGGCGTTCCTGTTCAGCTCGCGGATCTCGCCGGTGGCCACGATCATCGGCGGGCTGATCTACACCGTTCTCGGCCTCTTCCCGATCCTGGAGATGTCGCTCAGGCTCAGGCTGCTGCCGGACTTCCTGCCCAACATGTTCAACCGGGGGCTCACGACGCTCATGTACACCGGCATCCTGCTGCTGCTGGGCGTGGGGATGCTCGTGGCGTCGTTCTTCCCCTCGCGCTGGCGCGGGTCGAGGGCCGTCCCCGGCCACGGTACGGCGGGGCCGTACGGGCCGGGCGGCCCGCAGTACCACCTCCAGGACCACCAGCCGTCCGCCTTCCAGCCGCAGGACCACCAGCCCTCTGCCTTCCAGCCGCACGAGCAGCAGCCGTCGGCCTTCCAGCGGCCCCCGGGACAGGAGCCGGGCTCGGTCTTCCAGCCGCAGCACCCGCCGGGCGGCGAGGACGCCACGCGGCCCATGCACCGGGAATGACCAGATGGGTCTGCCCCCGCTGCGACCGTGAGTTCGGACGTGAGCGGCAGTCGCACGTGTGCGTGCCCGGCGTGACCGTGGACGAGGTGTTCGCGCCGTGGCCCGAGGCCTACCGGGAGATCTACGACCGGCTCGTCGAGCCGCTCGGCCCCCTGCACGAGGACGCGGTCGGCGTCGGGGTGTTCCTCAAGGCGGAGCGGAAGTTCGCCGAGATCCGGCCCAAGGCGCGCAGCCTCCAGGTGGAGATCACCCTGGCCAGGCCGATCGCGCACCCGCTGCTGGCGCGCAGCTTCGCGATGGGCTCCGGCCGCTACGCGCACTTCTTCAAGCTCACCCGCCCCGAGGACGTGGACGGGCAGATCCTCGACTGGATGGCGGAGGCCTACGATGCGTGACGTCCTGATCGTGCAGAACAGCCGGAGCGGCGGCCCTGGGCGGTTTGGCGACTGGCTGGCGGCGGAGGGGCTGCGGCCGGACGTCGTGCCCGCCCACGAGGGGGCGGAGCTGCCCGAGACGCTGGAGCACGCGGCGATGGTCGTGCTGGGCGGCGGCTACCTGCCCGGCGACGACGCCCGCGCGCCCTGGCTGGCCCAGACCCGGAAGCTCGCGGTGCAGGCGATCGAGCGGGCGGTGCCGTACTTCGGGATCTGCCTGGGCGGGCAGTTGCTCGCGCACGTGGCGGGCGGGGTGGTGACGGCCGACGCCGGCGCGCCGGAGAACGGCAGCACGCCCGTGACGATCCGCCCCGAGGCCGGCGACGACCCGCTCTTCCACGGCCTGCCGGAGGTCGTGCCCGCGATCGAGCACCACGTGGACGCCGTCACCGCGCTGCCGCCGGGCGCCGCGTGGCTGGCCTCGACCAGACGCTGCCCGTACCAGGCGTTCCGGGTGGGCGGCCGGGCGTGGGGGGTGCAGTTTCATCCCGAGGTGCTGCCCGAGCGGATCCGGCAGTGGGAGGTGGACGGCTTCGACCCCGACGAGGTGTACGCGCGTGCGGTGGCCGACGAGCCCGTCTCCACCCCGATCTGGCGCACGGTGGCCACCCGGTTCGCCACGCTGGTATCCACACAGTAACCGGACAGATGCATAGGGTGACCGCCACAATGGGCGGGTGCTGCTACCTCTGATCCTCGTCGCGGGCCTGGTCACGACGCCCGCCTCCGGTGTCCGCGAGTACGTCGCGCTGGGCGACTCGTGGAGCGCCGACGTCTCGATCGTCAACCTCACGACCAAGCACGTGCCGAGCGGGTGCGTACAGAGCTCCAAGAACTACCCCAAACAGGTCGCCGCCGCTCTCGGCGTCACCACGTTCCGTGACGCGACCTGCGCGGGCGCGACCACCGACCACATGACCAGGTCGCACGACGTCACGCGGATCAGGGGTCTGATCGACGGGGTGAACCGGCCGCAGTTCGACCGGCTGAGCGCCACCACCGACCTGGTGACGCTGGGCATCGGCGGCAACGACGCGGGGCTGGCCGCGGCCGTGGGAGACTGCGTCAGCCTGCTGCCGACGCTGACGCTGGCGGGCAAGACGCTGCCCGCGCCGTTCGGCGCTCCGTGCAAGAAGCGGTGGGTGGTGGACGGGGTAGACCGCATGTCCGGAAATATCCGCGCAACGGAGCCCAAGGTGGTCGCAGCCGTGAACGGCATCAAGCAGCGCTCACCCCGCGCCGAGATCCTCCTGGTCGACTACCTGGCGGGCCTGCCCGACGTCGGCGGCTGCTACCCCTACGTCCAGATCACCGACCTCGACATGGACTGGCTGTCCGACAAGCTCGACGAGCTCAACGCCATGCTGACCCGAGTGGCCAGGACCACCGGCGTCCGCCTCGTCGACACCTACACCACCAGCCGCGGCCACGACGTCTGCCGGCGGCCGGGGGTGCGCTGGGTCGAGGGCCTGCTCCCCCTGTCCACTGACCCGCTGGGCCCGGTCATCCCCTTCCACCCGAACCAGCGCGGCGCCGACCACCAGGCCCGCACCGTCCTGGCCCTGCTCAAACCCGCCAAGGTCTGAGCCCAGGTACGGCCCGCCCCACCACCCGCCACCAGAGCGGAGCGCCCGCCGCCAACCGGCGAGCCACCGGCTCCCGGCAACACGCGAGTTGCCGGGAGGCGCTGCCCACCCGCGGGCTTTCGCCCCGCGACGACACGCGTGCTGCTCCTGACCGGCGGGGACACCGCCTCAGGGCGACCGGCGAGACGCCGTCCGGGAGCGTGTGCGATGACCCGATGCGCCTCGATGGTCTGAGTGAGGCGCGTCGCGTCCCGGGGTGGGCGGGGGCGGTGGGTTACTGGTCGCGGGTCAGGGCGGCGAGGTGTTCGGTGAAGGGGATGAGGCGTTCCTCGCGGACCGGAGCGCGGTGGCGCATGAGGCCGGCCAGTTCGCCGGCCGCCCGCCGGACCCGGTCCGGCAGCCCGTCGTCGTTGCCCCAGTCCTCGGCCGCCGCGTACACCGAAGTGGGCGCCACGACCGCGTGCAGGTAGGTGAACATCGGCCGCATGGCGTGCTCCAGCGCCAGCGAGTGCCGCGGCGTCCCGCCCGTGGCCGCGATCAGCGTCGGCTTGGCCTCCAGCGACTCGGGGTCCAGCACGTCGAAGAACGACTTGAACAGCCCGCTGTAGGACGCGCTGAAGATCGGGGTGACCGCGATCAGCCCGTCGGCCGAGGTGACCGCCTCCTGCGCGGTACGCAGCGCCCGCCCGGCGAACCCGGTCACGAAGTTGTTGGCGATCTCCGTGGCCAGGTCGCGCAGCTCGACGACCTCCACCTCGACCTCCTCGCCCACGGCGCGCACGGTGGCCTCTACCAGCCGGTCGGTCAGCAGGCGGGTGGCGGAGGGCTGGGTGAGTCCGGCCGTGACGGCGGCGAGCTTCATGACTTCTCTCCAAGTCGGGACAGGTGGGTGGGCGCGTCGGGCACCTCGGCGGGCCGGCCGATCGCGAACTCCTTGCGCAGCACCGGCACGACCTCCTCGCCGAGGATGTCGATCTGCTCCAGCACGGTCTTCAGCGGCAGTCCCGCGTGGTCCACGAGGAAGAGTTGGCGCTGGTAGTCGCCGAAGGAGTCCCTGAAGGTCAGCGTCTTGTCGATGACCTGCTGCGGGCTGCCGACGGTGAGGGGCGTCTCGGCGGTGAAGTCCTCCAGGGAGGGGCCGTGGCCGTAGACGGGGGCGTTGTCGAAGTAGGGGCGGAACTCGCGTACCGCGTCCTGGGACTTGGCCCGCATGAACACCTGCCCGCCGAGCCCGACGATCGCCTGCTCTGGTGTGCCGTGGCCGTAGTGGGCGTAGCGCTCGCGGTAGAGCTCGATGAGGCGCTGGAAGTGCTCCTTCGGCCAGAAGATGTTGTTGGCGAAGAAGCCGTCTCCGTAGTACGCGGCCTGCTCGGCGATCTCCGGCGAGCGGATGGAGCCGTGCCAGACGAACGGCGGGACGCCGTCCAGGGGGCGCGGCGTCGAGGTGAAGCCCTGGAGAGGGGTGCGGAAGCGGCCCTTCCAGTCGACGACGTCCTCGCGCCAGAGCTGGTGGAGCAGGGCGTAGTTCTCGATGGCCAGCGGGATGCCCTGGCGGATGTCCTGGCCGAACCATGGGTAGACGGGGCCGGTGTTGCCGCGGCCCATCATGAGGTCCACGCGCCCGTCCGCGAGGTGCTGGAGCATCGCGAAGTCCTCGGCGATCTTCACCGGGTCGTTGGTGGTGATCAGCGTGGTCGCGGTCGAGAGGATCAGCCGTGAGGTACGCGCGGCGATGTACCCGAGCATGGTCGTGGGGGAGGAGGGCACGAACGGCGGGTTGTGGTGCTCGCCCGTCGCGAAGACGTCGAGCCCGGCCTCCTCCGCCTTCAGCGCGATCGTGACCATGGCCTTGATGCGCTCGTTCTCGGTGGGAGTCCGGCCGTCTGTCGGGTCGGTCGTCACGTCGCCCACACTGAAGATGCCGAACTGCACTTTCATCACCAACCTTGACTATTGAACTTTCAACTCGACTGCCCTAAGCGCCGCCGGTCCCTTGCTTATTCCCTAGGACCATCATGATCTCCTGGACGTGACCGCCCGTCCGCCACAATCAAGGTCATGCGCATCGATCTGCACAGCCACAGTGACGCCTCCGACGGCACCTCGCCGCCCTCCGAGGTGGTACGGCGGGCCGCCGCGGCCGGCGTCGGCGTCCTCGCGCTGACCGACCACGACACCACGGCCGGGCACGAGGAGGCCGGGCGGGCCGCGCGGGAGTCGGGAGTGAAGCTGGTGCCCGGCATGGAGATGTCGTGCCGCCGCGACGGGCACAGCGTGCACCTGCTGGCGTACTGGTTCGATCCCGCGGACGCGGCTCTGGTGCGCGAGTGCGAGCTGATCAGGCAGGCGCGCGACGGGCGGGCCGAGGCGATGGTGGGGCGGCTGACCGAGCTGGGCGTGCCGATCACGATGGACATGGTCACGGCGGTGGCGGGCGGCGGCGTGGTCGGGCGGCCGCACGTCGCGCGGGTGCTGGCCACGCTGGGCGTGGTGCCGACGCCCGCCGACGCCTTCACGGCCGAGTGGATCGGCACGGGCGGGCGTGCTCACGTGACCCGCTATGCCCCCGACCCGCTCCGGGCCGTGGCGCTCGTGCGCGCCGCCGGCGGAACCGCCGTGCTGGCCCACCCCAGGCGCGGCCACCCGCTGCCGGACGCCTGGATCGCCGAACTGGCCGGGGCGGGGCTGACCGGCGTGGAGGCCGACCACCCCGACCACGACGAGCCGGCCCGCGCACATCTGCGCGGTCTGGCCGCCGACCTGGGCCTGGTGGTGACCGGCTCCAGCGACGACCACGGCAGGCTGACCGGCCACCGCCTGGGCAGCGAGACCACCTCAGAGCAGGACTACGAGGCCCTCGCCGCCTCAGCCACGAACCACCCCTGACCGGGGCGCCACGGAGCCAAAGCGCGCCAAACGGGCAGGCAGCGGGCGGAAGGTGCCGAAGGGTCAGAGGGCGTGGATCTCGCCGACCGGGCGGCCGCCGCCCAGCACCGGGACGCGGGTGAAGGAGTCGGCCCCCGACACCTCGCACCCCATCCGCGCCAGCACCGACACCGCGACGGCCGACGTGGCCCGCGGGCTGCCGTCGATCACCTTGACCGCGGCCGTGTGCCCCGAGGCGAGCGCCGCCACCAGCACACCCTCCGCCCCGCCCTTCACCACGGCCCCGGGCAGCGCCCGCATCAGGTCGGTGTTCTGGTGCCCGGTCCCGCCCACGTACTCGGGGTGCTCGCGCATCGCGTCGGCCACCTGCCGGGGGGCGGTGCCGGGCGCGGCCAGGACGAGGGCGCGCACGGCGCGGGCCAGCCCGGCCAGCGTCATGCCGAACAGCGGCGCCCCGCAGCCGTCCACGGTCACCGCCGCCGCCTTCTCCCCGGACAGCTCCTCCACGGTGGCGCGGATCGCGAGCTGCAGCGGGTGGCCGGGGGAGAGGTAGGAGGCGGTGTCCCAGCCGTTGGCCACGGAGGCGGCCAGCATGGCGGCGTGCTTGCCCGAGCAGTTCATGCGCTCGCGCGTCCTGGCCGCGCCCGCGCGGATCAGGCGCAGCCGGGTGGCCTCGTCCTCCGGCCAGTCCTCGGGGCAGAGCAGGTCGGCGGTGCGCAGGCCGTACTCCTCGAGGAGCTCTTCGACGAGGCGCACGTGGAAGTCCTCGCCGGTGTGGCTGCCCGCGGCGATGGCCAGGCGCGCGCCCGGCAGGGCCGCGCCGGAGGTCAGGCAGGCCAGCGCCTGGAACGGCTTCGCCGACGAGCGCGGCAGGATCGGCGCGTCCACCGGCCCGAGCACGACCTCGGGGCGGCCGTCGGGGCCGAGGCCCACGGCGCTGCCGTAGTGGACGCTTTCCACGAAGCCGGAGCGGACGACCTCGGCGAGGGCGGGAAATTCAGGCACGTGCGGAACTCCTTCGCTCCAGAACCCTGGCGAGCTTGGACAGGGAGGCGTTGACCACGAGGTAGATGAGCGCGATCACGATGTAGGTCTGGATGAGCAGCCCGTTGTAGGCGACGAGGACCTTGCCCGAGTAGAACAGCTCGCCGTAGCTGACGATGAAGCCGAGCGAGGTGTCCTTCAGCAGGCCGACGGACTGGCTGACGATGGACGGCAGCACGCGGCGGGCCGCCTGGGGCAGCACGATCATCCGCATGGTCTGGCCGCGGGTGAGGCCGACGGCCAGGCCAGCCTCGGTCTGGCCACGTTCGACCGACAGGATGCCGGCGCGGAAGATCTCGGCGAAGGCTGCGGCGTTGGACGCCGTGAGCGGCACCACGAGCTTCCAGAACAGCGGCAGGTCCAGGCCGTACTTGGGCAGCGCGAACAGCACGACGTAGACGAGCAGCAGCGCGGGGATGGTCCGCACGACCTCGATGTACGCCGTGGCCGGCGCCCGCAGCCAGCGCCGCGACGACAGCCTGCCCAGCGCCAGCACGAGGCCGAACGCCATGGACAGGGCCGCGGCGACGACCGCCGACAGGATGGTCGACCACAGGCCGTCGAGCAGGTAGCGCCACATGGGCCAGGTGGCGTAGGGCAGCCACCGGTCGGCGGCGAGCTGCCCGTTGGCGGCGAACTGGCGCACGGCGAGGGCTGCCAGCGCCAGCGTGGCCAGCACGCCGAGGACGGTGGCGATCCGGATCCTGCGCCTGGCGCGCGGTCCAGGCTCGTCGAACAGCACGCTGCTCATCGCACGATCACCAGCCGCCGCTCCAGCCGTCCGGTGACGTAGCCGACCGCCGCGGCGAGGGCCACGTACGCGAGGCCGGACCCCACGAAGATCGCGATGGGCTGGGCCTCCTGGAGGTTCACCCGCTTGGCCACCTCGGTCAGGTCGACGACGCTGATCGCGCCGGCCAGCGCCGTGGACATGATGAGCTGGATGGTGAGGTTGCCGAGCGGCTGCACGACCGTGCGCAGCGCCTGCGGCAGGATGACCAGCCGCAGCGACTGGCCGAACGTCAGCCCGAGCGCCCTGGCCGCCTCAGCCTGCCCCTTGGACACGGAGTTGACGCCGGAGCGCAGCGCCTCGGCCATGTACGCGGCCTGGTAGACGGCGATGACCACGATCGCGGTGGCCATCGGCGGCCCCTGGATCCCGATCTCCGGCAGCCCGAAGAACACCAGGACGAGCAGCACGAGCAGCGGCAGGTTCTGGAAGGTCTCGACGTAGGCGGTGCCCAGCGCCCGCAGCACGGGAACCGGACTCACCCGCATCGCCGTGACCAGCACCCCGAGCACCGCCGCGCCGAGGAACGACGCGACGGTGAGCTGGAGCGTCACGAGGAGGCCCTGCCACAACTCCGGCAGGTGGTCCAGGAGGACGGACATCAGGAACCCGGCACCGAGCCGATCGCCGGCGGCGCGGGGGCCTCACCCTTGACGACGGTGCCGAGGGAGTCCTTCCACGCCTGCTGCCAGACGCCGGCGTCCTGCATCTTCTTGAGCCAGTCGTTGACGAACTTCTTGAACTGCTCGTCGCCGTGCTTGAGCCCGATGCCGTAGGGGTCCTCGGTGAAGGGGTTGCCAATCACCTGGACGGTCGGGTCCTTCTGCGCGTTGGCGGCCAGGAGCGTCTCGTCCTGGACGTAGGCGACGCCGCGGTCCTGCTTGAGCGCCTGCATGCACTCGGGGTCGGAGCCGAAGGTGATGATCTCCGCCTGCGGCGCGAGCTTCTTGATGGCCGGGATGGCGGGGGTGTTGGCGCCGGCGATGACCTTCTTGCCGTTGAGGTCCTCGGGCTTGGCGATGCCGGTGGTGCCCTTCTTGACCGCGATCGACAGCCCGGAGGTGTAGTACGGCCCGGCGAAGGAGACCTGCTTGGCCCGCTCCGGCGTGATCGTGTACGTCTGGAAGACGACGTCCACGGTGCCGTTGCCGATCAGCGCCTCGCGCGTCTCCGACGCCGAGTTCACGATCTTCACCTTGGGCTCGCCGATGATGTACTTGGCCAGCGCCTTGCCCATGGAGGCGTCGAAGCCCTCGACCTCGCCGCTGACCGGGTTCTGCTGCGACAGCAGCGGCGCGTCCAGCGAGCCGCCGACGAGCAGCTCGCCGCGCTTCTTGATCTTCTCCATCGTCGAGCCCGGCACGATCGCGGCGGCGTCGGCGACCGGCGCCTTCGCCAGCAGGTCGCTCGCGGCAGGCTTGGCCTCCCCGGGCACGGCCGGGTTCGAGCCGCCGCCGGTGCTGGAACACGCGGCCAGGCCGAGCATCGACACGGCGACGACAGCGACCATCTTCTTCATGGACACCATCCCTTGCGGTTAGTGAGTCAGTACTTTGGCCAGGAAGTCCCTGGCCCGGTCCGTCTGCGGGGAGTCGAAGAACGCCGCGGGGGCGCCCTGTTCGACGATCTGGCCGTCGGCCATGAACACCACGCGGTCGGCGGCCTTGCGCGCGAAGCCCATCTCGTGGGTCACCACGACCATGGTCATGCCGTCGGCGGCCAGCCCGGTCATGACGTCGAGCACCTCGCCGACCATCTCGGGGTCGAGCGCCGAGGTGGGCTCGTCGAAGAGCATGACCTTGGGCCGCATCGCCAGCGCGCGGGCGATGGCCGCCCGCTGCTGCTGGCCGCCGGACAACTGCGCGGGCAGCTTGTCCGCCTGCGCGCCGATGCCGACGCGCTCCAGCAGCTCACGCGCGCCCTTCTCGGCGTCGGTACGGCTGTCGCCGCGCACCTTCACCGGAGCGAGCGTGACGTTGTCCAGAACGCTCATATGCTGGAAGAGGTTGAAGGACTGGAACACCATCCCCACGTCGGCCCGCAGCTTCGCCAGCTCGCGGCCCTCCAGGGGCGCCGGAACGCCGTCGATGGCGATCTCGCCCCGCTGGACGGTCTCCAGCCGGTTGAGGCAGCGGCAGAGCGTGGACTTGCCGGACCCGGACGGGCCGACCACCACGACGACCTCGCCCCGCGCGACGTCGAGGTCGACGTCCCGCAGCACGTGGTGTTCGCCGAACCACTTGTTCAGCCCTCTGGCCCGAATCATCCAGCCTTTTCCTTTGGCGATGAGGTCTACTTCCTTCGATATCGAAGATAGAGCGGACCGTAATAGATGATTTCATGCGAAGTCAACACGTTGTCGAACAAAGCCGAAGCATGGTATTCATCTCCACATGTCTGGCAAAGAGCGACTGCCGGTGACCGGGGCGCAGGGGGAACTGCTGCGGCTCGTCGCCACCGGGCAGGCCGAATCCCGCGCGGAACTGGCGCGTCTGTCGGGCCTGGCGGCCTCCAGCGTGTCGCTGCGCGTGGAGGAGCTGCTCGACGCCCGGCTGCTCGTGGAGGAGGGCTCGGGCACCTCGCGCGGCGGCCGCCGTCCCCGCCGGCTCAGGCTGTCCCCGGCCGCGGGGGTGCTCACCGTGGCCGACCTCGGGGCCCATCACGTACGGCTCGGCCTGCTCGACCTCAGCGGCACGCCGCTGGCCGTACAGGAGCGTGAAGCCGATATAACAGCAGGGCCGGAAGCGGTCCTCGACTGGCTGGCCGACGCCTTCGACGAGCTCCTGGAGGCGCACGCGCCCCCGGGGGTGCCGCTGCGCGGCGTCGGCACCGGCATCCCCGGCCCCGTCGACCCCGCCACCGGGCGCGTGGTCGGGCCCTCCCGGATGCCCGGCTGGAACAACTTCCCCGTCGCCGACCACCTGCGCGCCCGCTACGACCTGCCCGTCCTGGTCGAGAACGACGCCAACCTCATGGCCGTCGGCGAGGCGCGCTCCTGGCCGGGTGCCGACAACCTCATGGTCCTCAAGGCCGGGACCGGCATCGGCTGCGGCGTCGTCGTCAACGGCCGCCTCCACCGCGGCAGGGGCGCCGCCGGGGACATCAGCCACGTCAGGGTACGCACCGACTCCTCGATCGTCTGCGCCTGCGGCCACTCCGACTGCCTGGAGGCCTACGCCAGCGGCGCCGCGCTCCAGGCGGCCCTGGCCGAGGCCGGCATCCTCGTCGCCCGGCCCGCCGACATCGTCGGCCTGGTGGACGACGCCGTGCCCGAGGCCACCAGCCTCGTCCGGACCGCCGGGCGCATGATCGGCGAGGTGCTCACGGTCCTGGTCAACTTCTTCAACCCCGACGTGATCGCCGTCGGCGGCAGCCTGGCCGCGGCCGAGCCGCTCATCGCCTCGATCAGGGCGGCGGTCTACGAGCGCTGCCTGCCGCTGGCCACCCGCGAGCTGGAGATCGCCCCCGCCCGCGCCGGTCAGGACGCGGCGCTGCTCGGCGGTGGAGCGCTCCTGCTCGACGCCGTCCTCTAGCCGTCAGCCGCCGTTCACCGGCCGTTCCCGCGCGGACGCCACACTCCGCGCATGCGAACCCTCCTGCTCGGCCTCGCGCTGGTCGCCGTCGGCGCGGCGCCCGCCACGGCCGCCTCCGACCTGCCTCAGGCCACGCCGATCGCCGAGACCCCGGCCCTGTTCGACGACGCGGCCGGCGGCAACGCCAACGGCGACGACCCCGCCATCTGGGTCAACAAGAAGGACTCCGCCCGCAGCCTGGTCATCGCCACCGCCAAGGAAGGCGGCCTGTACGTCTACGACCTCGACGGCAGGCAGCTCCAGCACATCGCCGCCCCGCCCGCGCCCGGCGCGGACGACGAGCCCGGCCGCTTCAACAACGTCGACCTCGTCTACGGCTTCCACGGCAGGGACCTGGCCGTCGTCTCCGACCGGGGGCGCGACCAGCTCCGCTTCTACGCGATCGACCCGGCCACGCTGCGCCTGACCGACGTGAGCGACCCGGCGGCGCCGTACGTCTTCAACAAGGACCAGCAAGAGGTCAACGAGGCCCGCACCGCCTACGGCCTGGCCACCTGGCAGGACGGCGGCGGCGACTACGCGCTGGTCAGCCGCCGCCACCAGACCAGGATCGGCCTCGCCAAGCTGACCGAGCGGCGCGGCAGGGTGAGCTACAAGGTGGTGCGCACCCTCGACCTGCCCCGCGCCTTCGAGCTGCCCGACGGCTCGCGGTGGCGGCCGTGCGGCGAGCCGGGCGAGCTGGCCCAGGTCGAGGGCATGGTCGTCGACCGCGGCAGGGACGTGCTCTACGCCGCGCAGGAGGACGTCGGCATCTGGCGGCTGCGCGCGGACCTGTCCGGCGCCCCCGTGCTGGTCGACAAGGTCAAGGAGTACGGCAGGCAGGACACCTACGACCCCGGGACCGAGGAGTGCCTGCCCGGCGAGGACCGCGGCTACGGCGGCGAGCACCTGGCCGCCGACGCCGAGGGCCTGACCATCTGGTACGGCAAGGGCGGCGACGGCTACCTGCTGGCCGCCAGCCAGGGCGACAACACCTTCGCCGCCTACCGCCGCGAGGGCCGCAACGCCTACCTCGGCTCCTTCCGGGTCGGAACCGGCCGGGGCATCGACGCCACCGAGCACAGCGACGGCGCGATGGTCGTCGGCGAGCCGCTCGGCCGGTTCCGCAAGGGCCTGCTGGTCGTCCACGACGGGCAGAACACCCCGGCGGACGGCGACCGGGAGAACACCAACTTCAAGTTCGTGCCCTGGGACACGCGGCTAGTCCGCTAGCTTCTCGAAGAAGAACTCGTGCTTGAGGAACGACGTCTCGTACTCGTGGCCCGGGTAGGGCGGGATGAGCTGGGAGGCCTGGAACAGCCGCCAGCCGTCCCGCAGGGCCGCGACGCCGCTCTCGTAGGGCGGCTCGTCGCTGTCGCCCGTGGTCGGGTCGGTGCGGCCGGTGCCGTCGTAGGAGGCCCAGCCCACGACGTCGGCGTCCAGGGCCGAGGTGGCCAGGTACAGGACCAGAACCTGCTGCTTCACGCGATCCTCCGGGGACGATTGCTGACTCGGGTGGCCCAGTGGTCGACGTCGAACCCGTCGAAGCCGGTCATCGCACGCCACATCGCCACCCGGTTGTAGATCTCCAGCCGGCCGGTGGCGGGCTCGTACCAGGGGAAGCGGGTGGACAGCTCCGCCGCGATGCCCGGATCGTCCAGGTCGGAGGTGTCCCAGAGGCGCACCTGCCGGACGGTCGGGTTGAAGCGGATCTTGAACATGTGGCGCGGCTCGTCGCTGTCGTTGCGCCGCCCGCCGTGCCAGATGCCGTGGTGCAGCAGCAGCACGGTGCCCGCCGGGCAGGTCAGCCTGATCTGCCCGCGCAGGTTCTGGTAGCGGCCGGTGTCGCTCTCGTTGGTACGCCGCAGGTGGCTGCCCGGCACCAGCAGCGTCCCGCCCATGGCCGGGCTCACCTCGTGCGGGAAGTACATGAGCTGCACGTCGAAGGCGTCGGTGCGGGTGTCGATGATGGCGTCGCCGTGCAGCGGCTGGGCGCTGCCGCCCTTGGGCTCGCGCACGTGGACGTGGTGGTGGTCGACGGTCGGATCCGGCCCGACCAGGCTGCGCAGCGCCCCGGCCACCCGGGGGACCTCGACCAGGCGGCGGGCGAAGGAGCCCTCCGGGAAGGCCAGCGGCAGCGGCGTGCCGTACGGGACCGGGGGGATGCCCGCGGAGAAGACGCCGATCGCCTCCGCGTTGAGCTCCTCCGGCACCGCGGCGTCGAGCCGCAGGAACCCCTGGGCCACGAACCGCGCCACCTCCACCGAGGTGAGAAGAGTGGTTTCCATGCGTCAACCGTAGGATCGCAGGCCCTGCTCGTTCGTGGGTCTGGTTCACCATTACTGGTAGATTCTCACCATGGACCGGGTGACGTTGCGGCTCGGCGCGCCGCCCGAGGTGGCCAACGCGGGCGTGGGCGTGCACGGGGTCGGCCGCCGCCGCGACATCTTCCGCCTGCGCGAGCTGTGGCAGCTCCACCTGTACGGCTACACCGCCCGGCTGACCGTCGGCGGGCGTACCCACGAGATCCGGCCGGGCCGGGTCAGCCTGATCCCGCCCGGCGAGCTCGTCCAGTACTTCTACGAGGGCCGCTCCGAGCACCTCTACGCCCACCTGCGCCTGCCCGAGCTGGGCGAGCCCGTCACGGTGCCGCTGATGCAGGACGCCGGGGCCGACACCCCGTTCCTGCGCGACCTGCTGCGCCAGGCGATCACCGCCGCGCCCGCGACGCCCGCGATGGCCGCCGCCGCGGCCTGGACGGTGCTGTGGCGGGTGGCCCGGCTGGCCGAGTCGCAGGGCCCGCACGCCGCGGTCCGCCTCGCCATCGCGCACATCGAGTCGCACCTGGCCCAGCCGCTGACCGTGCCCGAGGTGGCGGGCGCCGCGGGCATCTCGCACAACCACCTGACCCGCCTGTTCCGCGCCGAGACCGGCGACACGGTCGTCGCCTACATCCGGCGCCGCCGCATGGAGCAGGCCAGGCACCTGCTGCGCGAGACCACGCTGCCGATCCCGGCGGTGGCCGCCGCCGTGGGCCTGGCCGACCTCCAGGCGTTCAACAAGGCGTGCCGCCGCGAGCTGGGTGCCGCGCCGCGCGCCATCCGCCAGCCGGGCTGACCCGCTCGGGCGCGGCTCCCAGAGCTCCCATAAATCCCAGAGCTCCCAGAGCTCTTAGAGCTCTTAGAGCTCTTAGAGCTCTAAGAGCTCTTAGAGCTCTTAGAGCTCCCAGAGCTTTAGAGCGGCGCGTACGGCCGGCGTGGGTCGGGCCCGATCGCGCCGTCCAGCTCGGCCAGCAGGTCGGCGACCAGATCCGGCCGCAGGGCCGCCAGGTCGCGGCGCTCGCCGGGATCCTCGCGCAGGTCGTACAGCTCCACCCGCCCGCGCGGCCCCGCCCCCGCGATCCCCGGCGCGAATCTGATCACCTTCCACCGCCCGCGCCGGATCGCCTGGACCTTGCGCGGCCGGTTCCAGATCAGGTGCCGCCGCTTCGGCGCCCCCGCCCCGGTCAGCGCGCCGCGCAACGACACCCCGTCCAGCCCCTCGGGGACCGGCATCCCGGCCAGGTCCGCCAGCGTCGGCAGCACGTCCCAGAACGCCACCGGCCGCCGCTCGACCCGCGCCTTCACCGACGGCGACCAGGCGATCATCGGCACCCGGATGCCGCCCTCGTACAGCTCGCGCTTGTCGCCGCGGAACGGTCCGTTGGAGTCGAACAGCTCGGGCGTCACGCCCTTCTCCCGGTGCGGCCCGTTGTCGCTGGTGAACAGTACGACCGTGCGCTCGGCCTGCCCGCTGTCGCGCAGCGCGCGCACCAGCGCGGCCACGTCCGCGTCCAGCCTGGCCACCTGCGCCGCGTGCCGCCGGTTCGGGCCGGTCCACGGCCGCTTCTCGTACGGCCCGGCGTCCCCGCCCGGCACCACGCTCGGCGAGTGCGGCAGCGTGGTCGGGTAGTAGAGCAGGAACGGCCGCTCGCGCTCCTTCTTGATGAACCGCACCGCCTGCTGCCTGAACAGGTCGGGCGCGTAGGCGCGTCCGTGGAAGGGCACGGTGCGGTCGTTGTGCCAGAGCCGCTCCGGGTAGTACCGGTGGGCGGCCCGGTGCCCGATGAACCCGAAGAACTCCCCGAAGCCCCGCTCGTTGGGGTGCGAGGGCTGGCCGGGCAGGTCGGGTCCGAACCCCCACTTGCCGATGCACGCGGTGTCGTACCCGGCCAGTTGCATCAGCCCGCCGAAGGTCAGGTCGGCGTCGGTGAGCGAGCGCTGCGGCCCGCCCTCCGGGTTCTCCCTGACCGTTCCGTGCCCGGCGTGCAGGCCGGTCAGCAGCGCGCAGCGCGAGGGCGCGCACAGCGGCGCGCCCGAGTAGGCCGCCTCGAAGCGCACGCCCTCGGCCGCCAGCCGGTCCAGGTGGGGGGTCGCGATCGCGCGCTGCCCCTGGAAACCGACCTCGCCCCACCCCAGGTCGTCGGCGAGCACCACCACCACGTTCGGCCGCGCGGGCGGTCCCGAGGTCGTGCGGATGGTGGAGCCGCCCAGGAGAGGGGCGGCCATGGCGCCGGTGAGCACGGTGCGGCGAGAGGGCCCGGAGATCATGTCGGACACCTTGGAGGCCGTGGGGGAACGCCAGGCCAACGACCCGTGAACCACGGGCGAACTCACAGGTAGCGCCACCGGCGGCAGATCTCCACGAGCTTCTCGGGAACCTCGCCGGGCGAGGGCAGCGGCCTTCCCTCGACCACGGTGCCGGTGCGGATCTTGTCGCGCCAGTCGCCGATGCCCTTGACGAAGCCGCCGTGGTCGCGCGAGCCGTACTCCAGCATGGCGGGCTCCCAGTCCACCTGGAGGAAGTCGCAGACCTTGCGCAGCACGGGCGCGGGCTCGGCGACCAGGTCCTCGTAGGTGAGGGTCATACCGGGCAGGTGCTCGCGGGCCTCCTGCAGGTAGACCATGTAGTTGAGGGTACGGCTGACCGCCTCGTCCATGGGCCGGTTGTCGGGGTCGGCCTCGTGCCAGGACTGCGCGATCGACATCGGGTGCCGCAGCAGGAACAGGAAGCGGGCGTCCGGCCAGCAGGTGGCGATGCGCCGCCAGGCGAAGACGTTGCTCGGCGTCTTCTCCACCAGGATCTCCTTGCCGCTGCGGGCCAGTTCCCTGTGCAGGAGGCGGTCCCAGACCAGGTGCTCCACGTCGCTGTGCGTGTGGCCGAGGGCGGCGACGGCCTGCCGTACCGGATCGGTGGGGAAGCCCGACGTCACGCGGCGGAAGTGTGTCTCGATCGGGGAGTGGATCAGCGAGTGGCTGTTGAGCAGGACCCGCAGCAGCGTGGAGCCCGAGCGCACCGAGGAGAACAGGAAGACCGGAGCGCGCAGCAGCCGGTCGTGCACCGGATCGACCGGGCCGCGCACCTCGTCGTCGGGCAGCCGCACCAGCGCGGGGTGCGGCTTCGGCGGCGGCGCCGGGCGGGGCACGCGGGTGGCCCGGGAGAGCGTGTACCCGGTGAGACCTTCGAGCGTGGCGTTCGCTCGGTACTTCCAGTTCATGCCCGGCACCGTAGAGGGAGCCGGTTAACCACGCGTTAACCCCGGCTGAGAACGTGTTCGGCTTGCCGCCGTTCACCACATTTCCCGACAAGCCGCAATTTCCCGACAAGCCGCGCTTTCGATCGACGTTCGCGACAGACTGGGAGGCATGACACCGTCGAGGGGGCTGGTGTGTATGCGGACCTGGGGCGGGTCCGGGCGGGGATCCGGTCATCTGTGGGTTGTGGCGATGTGGGGGCTGATCTGGGTGCTGGACACGGCGGAGTTCCTCCTGCACATCTAGCGGGGCAGGAACGCGAGCAGCACGACCAGGACGACGGCGGCGGGCACACCCCAGGCCAGCGCCTCGGGGACGGCCGCCGCCGTGGCGCGCGCGCCGCCCGGGTGCGCTTCCAGCGTGCGCGTGAGCAGCGCGCCGAACGCGGACACGCCGAGCGAGAGGCCGAGTCCGCGCGCGGTCATGGCGGCCGAGGTGGTCGCGGCCAGGTCCGCGGGGGCGGCGGCGTTCTGCGCGACCACCACCAGGTTCTGCATGAGCAGCCCGAACCCCACCCCGAGCACGCCGAGCACCACGGCGAACTGCGGGTACGGCGTGCCCGGCCCCACCCGGCTCAGCGACACGAACCCCAGCACCACGATCAGCCCCCCGGCCGGCAGAAACGGCCGGACCCTCGCACCGGGCACGGCGCCCGCCGCGAACGACACCGCCGTGAACGTCAGGACATAGGGCGTCAGCGCCAGCCCCGCCTGGGTGGCGCCCATGCCGTACGCCGCCTGGACGAACGTGGGCAGGTAGACCAGCGAGCCGCCGAGCAGCGCGCCCAGCAGTGCGGTGGCGGGCAGGACCACGCGCAGCGCCGGGACGGCGAACAGCCTCGGCGGGAGAATCGGATCCCGCGCGCGGCGCTGCCACCACACCGACAGCGCCAGCAGGGCCGCGAACGCCGCCAGGGCCCCGTACCCCTGCTCGGCCACTAGGAGCTGTTCGGAGTTCGGATCTAGGTGAGGCCGGGGAGCGGGCTGGTCATGACTGGTAGAACTCGGGCATGGCCCGTTTCGATATGACTGA
>NZ_JBITGF010000003.1:0-407749 GCF_044456745.1 Nonomuraea sp. NPDC050790
TCAGAAGGGCGTCTAAGTCTGTCTTCACACACCGACCATGGACGCCCTTCGCCATGCTCGCAGACGATTACCGACTTTCACATCAACGATCTAGCTGCCCCTGGTGCCCGGCACGCAGTTGGCCCGGACGTTCACCGGCTGTTTGGCGAGCAGTTCGCGGGCCTGCGAGCGGGCCAGGTTCCAGCCGTTCCACGGGTCGGGACGGTCCAGCTCGTTGGCCTGGACCACGTTGAACAGCACGCAACTGCGCTGCGGCTCCGGCAGCCTGACCAGCGCGGGCACGGCCTCCGCGCCCAGGTCGCCCAGGTAGTCGGAGTCCATCTGCGACACGCCGCGCACCGCCACCTGGGTTTCGGCCACGCGCAGGTCCGGGTTGACCATGGCGAAGGCGCCCAGGCCCAGGGCCGTCACCAGCACGATCGTGCGCGGCAGCCAGCCCGAGCCGCGGCCGGCCAGCCGGACCGCGCCGGCCAGCAGCACCAGCGCGAACACCGCGCCGAGCCACCAGACCGTGGCCTGCACCGAGATCCGCAGCCGCGACAGCCCGTACACCTCGGTGTAGAGGTCGATGCGGTGCAGCGCCGAGGCCAGGATGACCAGCGTCAGCGCGCACAGCACGCCCAACTGACCGGCCAGCAGCCAGCGCTCGCGCCGGCCGGTGCGCAACACGCCGCCGGCCACCGCCACCATGCCGAGCACGATCATGCTGACCAGGACGAGCTGGAAGAAGCCCTCCCTGGCGTACTCGGCGTAGGTCAGGCCCTCGGTGTTGAGCACGGTGGAGGCGCCGCCGAACAGGAACCTGATCTGCACCGCCACGAACGCCCCGAACAGCAGGTTCAGCGCGGTCAGCGGGACCAGCCAGACCGTCCGCGCGACCGCGAACTTGGCCCCGGGGCCCACCGGGTCCTTCACCGGCCGCAGCGCGACCAGCACCAGCGCCGACAGCAGCGCGCCGAACACCGCGAACAGCACGATGCGCGACGGCAGCGACTCCATCCAGTCGGGCGTCGCCGTCAGCCGCTCCAGGTAGGCGGCGAACACGCGGTCGGCCGAGGCGAACAGCAGCCCGAACCCCCCGACCAGCACCACCGCGATGCCCACGCCGACCATGGCCGGCATGATCCGCCGCCGGGCGACCAGGCGCTTCATGGGCCCGGCCAGCAGCCATGGCACCGGGCCCAGCGCGAGCAGCACCGACATGCCGCCCCTGATCACGCCCAGCCAGCCGGTGCCCGCGCCCGAGACCGCCAGCCCGATCAGCCCCGCCCCCGCCGTCACCATGAGCAGCACCAGCCAGTCGGCGTCCCTGATCACCGCCGTCGAGATCAGCCAGTAGCCGGTCAGCCCGAACGCCAGCGTCCACGGCGTCGCCCTGCGCAGCACCGCGGGCAGCGCCGCCGCCCCGAGCACCAGCGCGACCAGCACGAGTCCGAGCCCGCTCTGCGCGTCAGGCAGCGCCACCGCGGCGAACACCCCCGCTCCCGCCGCCGCCGGAAGCAGCCAGCGCGGCGTGTCCGGCAGTTCGGGCCGCGGCAGCAGGGGCGGCGGGGTGTAGGGGGGTGGCGGGGGGCCGTAGGCGCCCGGCGCGAGGGGCTGTGGAGGCTGCGGCCTCTTGTACGGCTGCCGCGCCGCCGTGTCGGCCGCCAGGACCGCGCCCACGGCGCCGCCCGCGGCCGTGGCCAGGACCAGCGTGACCACCGCGGCAATGCCACCGAACATGACACCCATGACACCGGCGGCGAACAGCCCGACCATGAAGCCGGCCACCAGCCCGATCAGGATCCCCCAGATCAACCGCCCAAGCCAGTTCCCCTGCCCGCCCCCGGCCGCCGCCCCTTGTCCCGGCGCGGCTCCCTCCCGTGGGCCGGGCCGCACGGCCGCCCCGTCTGCGGGAACGGCGGGCGGGCCGGTCCGGGTCACCGCCGCGGCCGCCGCCACCCCGGCTCCCACGGGCACTCCGCCTTCCAGCACGCCCTTCTGCGGCGGTGCGGGCACGGAAGGGGCGACCTTGGCCGTCGCCCCCGCCTCCGAGACCGCCCGGCTCGAGTCCGCCGCCACTGCCGCGTGAGTCGAGGTCGCCGCCGGGATCAGGTCCGCCGCCACGGCCGCCTGATCCGAGGTCGCGGCCGTGGGCGTCTCCTCAGCCTCGGTGAGTGCCCGGTCCGGGCGCTCACCCCCGCTCTCGACAGATGTGTCCGCCATCGAGGTCCTCCCCGGTAAGTCGACGACCATCCGGCATCCCGTGCCGTCGCCGATGTGGATGGAGCCGCCGTGCAGTTCGACGATCTCCTTGACGATGGCCAGCCCGAGCCCCGAGCCACCCGAGTCGGCCGCCCGGCCGGAGTCCAGCCGGGAGAAGCGTTCGAAGACCCGCGTCCTGGCCTCGGCGGGAATGCCGGGCCCCTCGTCGGCGACGGTGATGCGGACCCCGGCGCCCTCCCCGGTGCCCGTGATCGTGACCAGGGCGCCGGGCGGGCTGTGCCGTACCGCGTTGTCGAGGAGGTTGGCCAGCACCTGGGCCAGCAGGTCGGGGTCGGCGCGCACCACGAGGTCGGGCGGGATCCGCCCTTCCAGCCGCACGTCCTCGCGCGCCAGCCCCGCCTCACGCAACGCCTGCTCAAGCAGCGGCCCGAGCTCGATCGCCTCGGGCTCGATCAGCCTCGCGCCCGAGTCGAGCCGCGACAGGTCGAGCAGTTGCGTGACCAGGCGGCCGAGCCGTTCGGTCTGCGCGAGCACGGTGCTCATCGTGACGGGGTCGGGCGCGGAGACGCCGTCGACGACGTTCTCCAGTACGGCCCGCAGCCCCGTGATCGGCGTGCGCAGCTCGTGACTGACGTTGGCGATCAGCTCGCGGCGCTGTCTGTCGACCTCGGCCAGGTCGGCGGCCATCGCGTTGAACGCCCTGGCCAGCTCCCCCACCTCGTCGCGCGAGGTGGCGCGCACCCGCAGCGTGTAGCGGCCCTTGGCGATGGTCTGGGCCGCGGAGGCCATCTCGCGCAGCGGCTTGGTCATGCCTCTGGCCAGCCACTGGACCATGATCAGCGCGAGCAGGGCGGCGACCGCGATGCGCACCTCGCGCCCGAGGCCGGAGTTGATGCCGACCTCGTTGACGACGAACGCCACGCCCACGGCCAGCACGATGACCAGGCCCAGCTTGACCTTGATGCGGCCGAGGAAGTCGAGCGGCCTCATCGGCGCACCAGGGCGTAGCCCACGCCGTGCACCGTGCGCACGACGTCGGGGCCGAGCTTGCGGCGCAGCGCGCGCACGTGGCTGTCGACGGTCCTGGTGGCGGCGGCCTCGGAGAATCCCCACACGTCCGACAGCAGCCGGTCGCGCTCGAACACCTGGCCGGGCCGCTCGGCCAGGCGGCGCAGCAGGTCGAACTCGGTCCTGGTGAGCTGGGCCTCCACGCCGCCGACGAACACGCGGCGCGCGGCGGTGTCGATCTCCACCTCGCCCACGCGGATCACCGTGTCCTCCACGGCCAGTTGGGCGGCCCGCTCGACGCGGCGCAGCAGCGCGTGGATCCTGGCCACGAGTTCGCGCATGCTGAACGGCTTGGCGATGTAGTCGTCCGCGCCCACCCCCAGCCCGACCAGCACGTCGGTCTCGTCGCCGAGCGCCGTCAGCATCAGGACCGGCACCGGGCGGGCCGCCTGCATCCGGCGGCACACCTCCAGCCCGTCGAGGCCGGGCAGGAGGCGATCGAGGATGACCAGGTCGGGCTCGGCTCTGCCGTAGGAGGCCATCGCGCTCTCGCCGTCGCCGGCCACCTGGACGTCGAACCCCTCGGCGGCCAGCCGGTCGCGCAGCGCACGTGCGATCGTCTCGTCGTCTTCGACGACCAGGACCCTTTTCACGACTCGAAGCCTAGAAGGGGACTGTGCAGACGACACTCCGCAATTTGTGGACATCCCGTGCAGACTTGTCCTCGTGAACGTCGCCGCGTACCTCTCCCGCATCGGCCGCCCCGACCTCCTCAACGTCCCGCCCAGTGCCGACCACCTGCGTGAACTCCACGTCGCCCACATCGAACAGGTCTCCTACGAGGCCCTGGAGATCTGGCTCGGCCGGCCCACCACCGTCGACCCGCTGGAGTCCGCCGCCCGCATCATCGGCGGCCGTGGCGGCTACTGCTTCCACCTCAACGGCGCCTTCTCCCTCCTGGCCACGGCGCTCGGCTACGAGGTCACCAGACACGTCGGCGGCGCCCAGCAGGACGCCGCCGCCGGGCCGCGCGTCACCGGTAACCACCTCGTGCTGACGGTCCGCCTGCCGGACGGCGACTGGCTGGTCGACCTCGGTCTCGGCGACGGCCTGCACGAGCCGCTGCCGCTGGTCGCCGGAACCTACCGGCAAGGCCCCTTCGAGTACGTGCTGCGCCCCTCGGAGATCGCGCCCGGCGGCTGGCGCTTCGACCACGACCCGCGTGGCTCGTTCGTCGGCATGGACTTCGATCCCGCCCCCGTGGAGATGTCCGCCTTCGCCGCCAAGCACCACGAGCTGACCACCTCGCCCGACTCCGGCTTCGTCCGTGTCGCCGTCGCGCAGCGCCGCGACGCCGGCGGCGTGGACACCCTGCGCGGCCTGGTCCTGACCAGGGTCGGCGACCGCTCGCTCAGGACGACGATCACCACGCAGGCCGACTACTTCGCCGCGCTGGCCGACGTGTTCGGCCTGCCCATGGCCGACGTGGGGCCGCGCGACCGGGAGAAGCTGTGGCGCAGGCTCCAGGACGCCCAGGAGCGCTGGCTCAGCGGCAACGGCTCCCCGGCGCCGGCAGCGAGCCCTTGATCAGGTAGGCGTCCACGGCGGCGTCCACACATGGGTTCTTGCCGCCGTACGCGCCGTGGCGGTCGCCCTCCCAGGTGAGGAGCCGGGCCGAGGAGAGCTGCCCGGCCACGTCGCGCGCGTACGCGTAGACGCCGTCCGGGTCGCCGGTGTTGCCGACGACCAGGATCGGCGCGGCGCCCGCCCCGCTCAGGCGGCCGGCGTGCGGGTCGGCGGACCTCGGCCAGTAGGCGCAGTTGAGCAGCGCCTGCCAGACCGAGGACGGTCCGAACCTGGGCGAGTCGGCGGCGATCTTCCCGGCCAGGCGGTCGAGGTCGCGCCTGCCGTACCTCTCGGTGTAGTCCGCGCAGTTGATGGCGATGTTGGCGTCCTGGAAGTTGCTGAACCCGCTCTCCTGGCTGCCTCCGGCCAGCCACGCGGACATCTCCAGCATCGGCCGCCCGTCGCCCTCGTACGCCCTGGCCAGCGCGTTCTCCAGCTTGGGCCAGCCGTCGGGGCGGTAGAGACCGTACAGGACGGCCAGCCGCGCGGCCGGCTCGGTCAGCTCGCCGACCGGCAGCCCCGTGTCCAGGAAACGGTCGAAGCGGGCGAGCACCTCCTTTCCGCTCGCGCCGATCGGGCAGTCCGCGCGTGCCCCGCAGGCGTCGGCGAAGCGGCGCAGGCCCCTTTCGGTGCCGGCCATCTGGAGCCTGATCACCTCGTACTGGCTGAGCGTCGGGTTGCCGGGCGAGTCGAGCACCAGCCGCCCCACGTTCTGGGGGAACATGTCCGCGTACGTGGCCATGAGCGAACCGCCCCACGACAGCCCGAACGCGGTGAGCTTGTCCTCGCCGAGCGCCTGTCTGATCCGGTCCAGGTCGCGCGCGTGGTTCCTGGTGCCGAGGTACGGCAGGAGCGGCCCGGCGGCCTTCTCACAGGCGGCCGTCACCTTCTTGGCGGCGGCGAACGCGGCGTCCTTCTCCCTTTCGGTGTCCGGGGTTGGGTCGGCGGTGAACGCGGCGGCCAGGTCCTCCTCGGTGAGGCACCGGACCGGCGTGCTCCGGCCGACGCCGCGCGGGTCGTAGCCGATCAGGTCGTAGCGCTCGCCCAGGGTGTCGTGTGCCTTCGTGAGGATGCGGGGGAAGTCGAGGCCGGTCGCGCCGGGTCCGCCCGGGTTGAAGACCAGGCTGCCCAGGCGTCTGGCGGTGTCGCGGGCGGGGATGCGGGTGAGCGCCAGCGTGACGGTGCGGCTCTGGGGGTTGGCGTGGTCGATGGGCACGTCCAGGGTGCCGCACTCACGCGGACCGCACGGCGTCCACGCGATGGTGGTGTCAGACGTTGTCGAGGATGACGTGCCGTGGGATGACGTGCCGTGGGATGACGTGCCGTGGGATGACGTGCCGTGGGATGACGTGCCGTGGGATGACGTGCCGTGGGATGACGCTTTATGGGGTACGGCGGGCGGTGCGGCCTGGCAGCCGGCGGCCAGGATGAGGGCGATGGGAAGGAGTTTGCGCATGCTGTCGAGGGTGCCGGGAAGGCTGGGGGCCAACCCACCTCACCAGGCACGATTCCGGGTAAACACTTCGGTGTACCCCCCGTGCATGGCTATGCCCGGAGATATCCCGCTATCGTGCGTTGCGAAATGGGAGAAAGCATGAAGCTGGGCGGGCGCTATCGGCTGCTGAACCCCTTGGGCGAAGGGACGGTACGGCTGGCCTTCGACGAGGTGGCGCACCGTGACGTCGCCGTCAGGGACATGCGGGCGCAGCCGGCCGAGGAGGCCCGGCGGGCGCTCGGACTGCGGCATCCATCGATCGTCCCACTCCTCGACCTCGTGGAGGAGGAGGGCGGGCCGTGGCTGGTGACGGAGTTCGTGTCGGGGGCGTCGCTGGCGCGTACCGTGGACGCGAAGCGGCCGTTGCCGGAGCTCCAGGCCGCCCGCGCCGGGCTCTGCCTCCTGGAGGCGCTGACCACCGCGCACAGCGCCGGAATCGTGCACGGCAACCTCAACCCCGGCAAGGTCATGCTGACCGCCACCGGCCGAGCCGTCTTGACCGGCTTCGGCCTGCCGCACCCCGGCCTCCGCCCACCCGCCGACCTGTGGTCACTGGCGGCGACGCTGCACTTCGCCGTAGAGGGCCGCCCCCCAGGCACCGCCCCGGCCCCCGACCCCGAGCCGCTGCGCGCCCTGATCCGCGCCATGCTCGACCCCGCCGGGCCACCGTCCCTGGACGACATCACCTCCACTTTGACCCGCCTGGCCCTAAACCACCCCATCACCACAACCCACCCCCTCTCCTTCCCCACCAACCCATCACCCCCCACCCTCGCCCACCCGTCGCCCCCCGATCCTGGCCACCCCTCATCCCCCACCTTCGACCACCCCGCACCCCCCGATCCTGGCCACCCCTCATCCCCCACCTTCGATCACCCGGCGGCGCCCGTCCCCGGCTACCCGTCACCACCCATGCCCGGTCAGCCCTCACCCGCCGGCCCTGGCCACCCGGCGTCGCCCGACCCCGGCCAGCCGGCGGCACCTGACCTCGGCCACCCGGCGTCACCTCCCGACGCCTCGCCGCCCGCGGGCTTCGGTCACCCGGGCGACTCGGTGCCGCCTGTACTCGGTTACCCCGGCGAGACCCTGCCTCCCACCCCACCCCTGGGCGGTGATGCGGCCCACCCCGGCGGTGACGCGGCACACTTCGGCGGTGGCGCGGCCTACCTCGGCGGCCAGAGCGCCCCGGCACCCGACGCGCAGCCCCAGGCACCCACGCCGCCCGCCAAGTCCCGGCTGCTGGGCCTGCGCAAGGTGTTCGGCCGACGCCGCCAGTCTCCGCCCACTCCCGAGAACCCGCCGCCCCCCGAGCCGCCGCTCCCCGCACCACCCGTCATCACGCCCGCCCCCTACCCGCACCCCCAGGACGCCCCACCCCAGGGCAGCCCTTTCCCGCCACCCCAAGACGTCCCGCCCCAGGCCCCCATCACGCCACCCCAGAGCGGCCCTTCCCCGCAGTCCCACGACGCCTTCCCCACGCCTCCGGACGCGGCCTTCCCACCGCCTCCAAATGCGCCGTTCCCCCTGCCTCAGGACGCCCCGCACCAGGGCGCCCCCTTCCCGCCGCACTCCGACACGCCCTTCCCACCGCTTCGGGACACGACCTTCCCGCCCCCGGACGCGCCCTTCCCACCATCCGGCGCGTGGCCACCGCCCGCGCCCATGGCTGACGACGCCTACCCCACGCCTCCGGTCCCCGCCTCGCCCCTGTCGCCTGTCGACAGTTACCCGACACCGCCGGGCGACGGGTTCCCCACGCCGCAGCCCTTCACGCCGCAGCCCGACTTCCCCACGCCACCCGCCGAGCAACACACGGGCGGCACCGGTGACCTGCCCTACCCGTCGCCCTCGTGGCCCGTCGCCTACGACCCCGCCCCACCGCCCAGCGCGCACAAGCCGCGCCACGCCGCCCCCACCGACAAGGCCCTGGACCAGGTGATCGGCAAGACCGGCCCACTCCCCCCGGCCCAGGTGGCCGCGATCGGGCTGGCCGTACTGGATCAGTTGGTGGGGCTGCACGCGCGCGGCGAGCACCACGGCGACATCCGCCCCGGCAACATCCTGCTGTCGCCGTCGGGCCAGGCCATTCTCGTCCCGCCGCTGATGCCGAACGGGATCTCCGCCTACACCGCCCCCGAGGGCGCGACCGGCCCGGCCGCGGACATGTGGTCGCTGGGCGCGACGCTGTTCGCCGCGGTGGAGGGGCTGCCGCCGGCTCCGGGCGCGCCGCTGACGCGGGCGGGCGCGCTGGCGGCGGTCCTGTACGCGCTGCTGTCAGGCGACCCGGCGGCCAGACCGGCGCCGGGTCCGCTGCGCCAGGAGTTCCTGACCGTCTCCCAGAGCCTCGACCCACGCGACATATCGTGAATGGAACCCCTTCGGTCCCCCACTCGTTGGACCGAAGACGCACAATGTGAGAGAGGCGGGGCGCGGGCTCCGCGTTCGGAGGAAGTTGAGGATGTCGCCAATCCAGAAGTACGCCATAGGCGCGGGCGCCGCCGTACTGCTCTCGTGGATCTTCCTGCCGGGTTTCGTCACCCTGCTGATCCTCCTCGGCGTGGTCGCCGCTCCGGTGGTCGGCTACTTCATGCTCGACCCGTCCCAGCGTGAGCGGCTCAAGCGGGTGCGCAGGCGCGGCATCGGCAGCTAGCCAGGGAAGAAGGAGCGCGGCGAGGGCCAGGAGAGGGCCCTCGCCGTACTCACGCCTGCGCCAGCGCGGCCTGCACGCGCAGGGTCACCCTGCGCTCCACGTAGAACGACAGGAACGGCACCGTCCCGCCGAGCATGATCCCCAGCATGTACGGCCAGCTCCACCGCGCCTTCATGCCCAGGTTCATGACGGTGACCAGGTAGACCATGTACAGGAACCCGTGCACCTGCGCGATCACCAGCCCCGGCCACCACGTGACCTGGACGACGTAGTTGAGGAACATGCCCACGCAGAGCACGAGCAGCATCACGCCCACCATGTAGGCGAGCACCCGGAAGGGCTTGAGGGCGGACTCCACTTGTTTTCCTAACCTTCCAGAACCATCTCAGGGGACTGTCGAGCACGGCCCCGATCACCCCGTACGGCGTCGCGTACGAAGTGGAACCACATGAAGACGGCGAACCCCGCGAAGATCCACCAGTTGGCCGCATAGGCCGCGTTGCGCCACGTGAACGTGCCGCCGACGATCGGCGGTGACACCGAGACCGGGGCGAGCGCCCCGGAGGCGGGCTGCGCGACGACGAACCCGTTGCGCACCTTCTCGCCCTTCCACAGGTTGATCAGCTCACCCGTGGAGACGGTCTGCACCTGCCCCGCGGGCAGCCCTTCGGCGCGCCGCTGCACGCTGTCGGTCCCCTGCGGCGGCCGCAGCCTGCCGGCGACGTTCACGGTCCCGGCCGGTACGGCGGCGCCCGCGTCCCCGGCCGTCGCCACCCACCCGCGCACCACGGGCATGAGCGTCCCGTCGGCCAGCCGGAGCGGCGTGAGCACCCAGAACCCCTTGTCCCGCGCGACGTTGCCGCCCGGCGTGTCCACGCTTGGCTTGCGGTCGGCGACGAGGAGCTGGCGCCGCTCGTCGTAGACGCCCCGCGCGGTGACCTTGCGCCCGACGGCCGCGTTCTCGAAGCCCGCGCCCACCTTGGCCAGGCTGTCCACGGCGACCGGGGCGGGGTCGGTGGCGGCGTGCGGCTTGCCCGACTCCTGGAAGACCCCGAGCTGCCAGCGCCCGAGCAGGATGAACGCGACCAGGACCCCGATCGTGAGCAGATGCAGCCCGATCAGTCGTGGGGAGAACAGGGTCCTGAGCATGCTTCAAAGCTATCCGCCTGACCGGGTGGTCCGTCATCAGGGGCACCTACCAGTCCTGGCAAAAGGTGCAAACGGCTCACCCGTTCCGGCTAGAGTGCTGCGCATGTCTGACCAGCATCCCGACCCGGCCGGCAGCACGCAGCAGTTCCGGGCGTTCGCACAGCAGAACGAGCAGGACGGCGCGCGCAAGCGCTCGGCTGCCCTCCCCATCATCGCCGGCGTGGTCGTCCTCGCGATCATCGCGGTGGCGGTCTACCTCGTCCTGAAGTAACCCGACTCTGACCCAGCCAAGCGCCGACGGCCTCGCTCTCGGCGCTTTTCGTGTGCCCGGAGACGACTGGTGTGACCTGGCTCACTCTGGACCGGGCAACTCCGGCTGACTTACATTGGACAATGTGTCCAATAAGACTGCGGACCTTGAGCGCTTCCGCGAGCTGCAGCAGCTCGCCTACCGGGGCGCGGAGCACGTCGCCTCGCGGCTCGAACCCGGGGTGACCGAGCGCATGGCCGCCACCGCCCTGCGCAGGTGGCTGGAACGGCAGGGCGCCGACGACTGGTTCCATGTGCCGTTCGCGTGGTTCGGCGACCGGACGGCGTTCCGGAGGTTCCGGGTTCCGACCCAGTTCCTGCCGACGTCGCGGCGGCTCGAAGAGGGCATGCCGTTCGTCCTGGACTGCGCGCCGATCAAGGACGGGTATGTCGCGGACATCGGGTACTCGGGCCGCCTGGGCGACAACGCCGGCTGGGAGTCGCTGGACCGCGACCTGGCCGGGTTCCGGGGGAAGATCCTGGAGCTGGTGCGGGCCCGCCGTACCTTTCGCGACATCTACGCGGAGGTCGACCGGCTCATCGCCGAGCAGGGGTATCGAAACCGGCACAAGGTTTATCCCGGGCGGGTGATCGGGCATCAGGTCGCCCGTATCCGGCTGGGCGGGCCGCGTTTCGTGGTTTTCCGGTCGTTCGGCTTCAGGACGCTGCGTACCATCGGGCGCGAGCTCGTCAAGGAACGCCTGGAAGGCCGCTCGCCGCTCTGGGCGGGCGGGAAGGCCAGCGACCATCCGCCCACCCCCGGGCTGTGGGCCGTCGAGCCGCACCTGGGCACGGCGGACGACGCGGTCGGCGCCAAGTTCGAGGAACTGCTGGTCGTCACCGAGGATGACGCCTACTGGCTGGACGACGACCTCCCCCACGTCCACCGCTGGGAGTCCCGATGAGCGACACCTCGATCAGGCCGCGCCGGGTCAGGTTCTCATGGGAGGAGACGCCGCTGCACTGGGTGCCCGGCGACCCGTTCACCACACATCTGATCAACGGGCTGCACATGCTGTTGCCCGCCGGCGAGCGGTGGTTCGTGCACGTGTTCAAGCAGGCCCTGCCGTACATCCGCGACGAACGGCTGAAGGCCGAGGTCAAGGGCTTCATGGGGCAGGAGGGCACGCACGCGGTGGCGCACCAGCGCGTCCTGGAGCACATGAAGGAGCAGGGGCTCGACCCCGGGCCCTACGTCGAGAACGTCGAGTGGATCTTCGAGCGGATGCTCGGCGACGGCACGATGCCGCCGCTCGCGCGGACGTTCTGGCTGAAGGAGCGCATCGCGATCATCGCGGCCATCGAGCACTACACCGCGGTGCTCGGGCAGTGGATCCTGGACGCCCGGCCGCTCGACGAGGCGGGCGCCGACGCGGTCATGATGGACCTGCTGCGCTGGCACGGCGCCGAGGAGGTCGAGCACAGGAGCGTGGCGTTCGACCTGTTCACGCACCTCGACGGCTCCTACGCGCGGCGCACGCGGACGATGCTGGTCACCGGGCCGATGATCGTCCTGCTGCTGAAGCGGGGCGCCGGGTTCCTCATGGCCAACGACCCGATCGTGCGCGGGCGGCTGCGGGCGAAATGGACGCATTACTTCTACCGGGCCCACCAGGGGCGCGTGCCGACGATGCGGAGCCTGGCGCTGGCCGTACCGCGGTATCTGCGGCCCGGTTTCCACCCCAGCCAGGAGGGCGACCTGCGGCAGGCGCTCGACTACATCGCGATCTCCCCCGCCCACGCCGAGTTTGATTCTTACAGGAGGGCCAGTGACTAAACCGGGCATCGTGATCATCGGCTCGGGCTTCGCCGGCATCGGGATGGCGATCAAGCTCAAGGAGGCCGGCCACCACGACTTCGTCATCCTCGAAAAGGCCGACGACCTGGGCGGGACCTGGCGGGACAACGTCTACCCCGGCTGCGCGTGCGACGTGCCGTCGCACATGTACTCGTTTTCGTTCGAGCTGAATCCCGGCTGGTCGCGGATGTTCTCCCCACAGGACGAGATCTGGGAGTACATGCGGGCGTGCGTCGACAAGTACCACATCGGGCCGCATATCCGGTACGGCAGGCGCGTCGCCGGCCTGGAGTACGACGACGAGGCCAGGGAATGGCAGATCACCACCGAGGACGGCGCCACCCTGAGAGCCAATGCCGTGATCTCCGGCATCGGCGCCCTCCACATCCCGAAATTTCCCGAAATCAAGGGACGTGAGCTCTTCGCCGGGCCGTCCTTCCACTCCAGCGCCTGGGACCACTCCGTCGACCTGGCCGGAAAGCGCGTGGCCGTCATCGGGACCGGCGCCTCGGCCATCCAGTTCGTGCCCCAGATCGCCCCCGAGGCCGGGAAGCTCTTCCTCTTCCAGCGCACCCCGCCCTGGATCCAGGCCAAGCCCGACTTCGCCGTCCCCGGCGCCGTGCGCAAGGGACTGGCCCTGCCCGGCGCCGCCCGCCTGCTGCGCAACGCCATCTACTGGGGCCTGGAGACCCGCGCCCTCGGCTTCGCCGTAGACCCGAGGCTGATGAAGGTCCACGAGACCATGGCGCGCAGGCACCTCGCACGCCAGGTCGCCGACCCGCTGCTGCGCGCCAAGCTCACCCCCGACTACACCATCGGCTGCAAGCGGATCCTGCTGTCCAGCGACTACTATCCCGCCCTGACCAGGCCGAACGTCTCCCTGATCACCGACGGCATCACCGAGATCCGGGAGCGCTCGATCGTCGACGCGACCGGGACCGAACACGACGTCGACGTCATCGTCTACGGCACCGGCTTCAAGGTCACCGACTCCCTCCAGGAGCAGCGCATCGTCGGCAGGGGCGGCCGCAAGATCCAGGACGCCTGGCAGGACGGCATCGAGACCTACTACGGCATCACCACGGCCGGCTTCCCGAACCTGTTCTTCCTGCTCGGCCCCAACACCGGGCTCGGCCACAACTCGGTCGTCTTCATGATCGAGTCGCAGGTCCGCTACGTCATGAACTGCCTGCGCCTGCTGTCCAGGACCCAGGCCAGAGCCCTCGACGTCAGGCCCGGCCACCAGCGCGCCTTCCAGGACCGCCTGCACCGGCGCCTCGACCCGCTGGTCTGGAACTCCGGCGGCTGCCGCTCCTGGTATCTGGACGAGCACGGCGTCAACCGTACGGTCTGGCCCGGCTTCACCTTCGAGTACTGGGCCCGCACCCTCCGCGTCGACCCGGCCGCCTACGATCTCATCTACTGACCGCCGCTCGAACTCACCTACGAAAACTGTCGGTGACGATCTTTACAGTCTTCCGCATGACGACTGGGGCATGGGAGGCGGTCCGCAAGGCCGTCGACGCCTATGACATGCACGCGGTGGCCCGCCTGGCCGCCGGTTTCGGCGTGGACGAGCGCCGCGAGGTGGCCGTGGAGCTGGCGGCGTACCTGCCGGTGGCCCGCGCCAACGGCGAGCAGGACGAGGCGCGCCGCCGCGAGCGCGACATCGAGCGGTGGCAGGAGCTCCATGCCCGCGAGCCGGGGACGTCCATCTACAGCCTCCCCGAGGCCCAGGAACTCATGCGGCCCCGGGTTCTCGACCGCTGGATCGAGCCGATGCGCGTCGCCGGTGCCGCCACCCTGCCCGGCGCCGCCGCCGTGGCCGCCTGGCTCGGCCGCCGCGAGCTGCGCCGCAGGACCGCCCGCTGGGAGGAAACGGTCGACGACGTCCCGCACCTGCTCGCGGTCCTGACGGCCCGTCCCACCGCCTGGCAGTCCGATCTCGCGGTACGGCTCGCGCTCCGGCTGCGCGGCGCCCGCTTCGAGCCGGACAACCAGGTGCGGCTGGTGCTGGAGATGCTGCGCCGTACCGGGGCCGAGCCGCCCGCGCACGACCCGCTGACGCTGGCCTGGCTGGCCGCCTCCACCCCGTCGTCCGCGACGCTGGCCAAGGACGTGCTGCTCGACGCGATGGTGCCGCGGCTGTTCGAGACCGAGGGCGTGGGCAGGGCGCTGCGCGACTCCACCGAGTGGCCCAAGGCGCTGCACAAGCTAACCGCCCTGTCGCTGACCGGCGCGGCGCGGGTGTCCAGGAAGGCGTTGCTGTCGGGCTGCGTGGGCCGGTTCCTGCGCGGCGGGCAGGCGGCCGACCTGCGTTTCTTCGTACGACTGCACGACCTGCTCGACCCCACCGACGGCGAGGTGGCCGAGCGCGGGCGCGACTACCTGCGGCTGCTGCACTCCGCGCCGGGCAACGTGGCGGAGCTGGCGCTCAAGCGGGTGCGCAGGCTGGGCGAGCTGCCCGTCCAGGAGGCGGGCGAGGCGGTGCTGGGGCTGCTGTTCCGGCCGGAGGGCAAGCTGGTCGTGGCGGGGCTCGGCTGGCTGGAACGGCTGCTGCGCGACCCCGCCCACGATCTCGACGCCTACGCCGCCGCCCTGGCCACGGCGCTGGCGGGCGAGTCGGCGGCCGTGCGTGAGCGAGCGGTGAAGCTGGCGGTCAAACACCAGGCCCGCTTCAGCCCGCTGGGCGCCGAGACGATCCGGCAGGCCCTCGAACTCCTGCCCGCCGACCAGGGCGACACCCTCGCGGCGGCGTTCGGCGGCGAGGCCAACTCCCCCGAGCAGGCGCCCGCTCCCCTGCCGCCCCGATCGCTGCCCCGGCCCCCCGAGCCGGGCCGGTTCGAGAGCGCGCCGGCCACGCCGGAAGAGCTGGCGGAGCTCAGGCCGTCCCCGTACGACTGGGTGAGCTCCGAGCTGTGGCTCGACGCGTTCGTCCGGCTGGCGGACCGCGACCGTGCCGCGCTGGCCGCCGGGCTGGCGCCGCTGGCCGTTCAGTGCGACGACCTGCGGTACTGGACGTCGCCGTGGGGGGAGCCCGCCGACTGGGCCGTCGCCATGGCCAGGGAACTGAACGAACCGGGCGCGGAACGCACCGCCCCGTCCCGGGCGGGCCGTCCCGCGAGCGAGACGAGCCCGATGAGGGAGCAGATCCTGTCCAACCTCGGCGGCGTCCCGACCAGGACGATGGCCGAACGACTGCCCGAGCCGGAGATCTGTGACGCCTCGCGGTACGTGCCGGTGGCCCGGTTCGCGGAGGTCTACTCGGCGCTGCTGGACGGGCGGCTTCCGCCGTACCTGCTGGGCACGCCGAGCCGCGCGGACGGCGGGCTGGACGCGGCGGTGCTGGTGGAGCGGCTGGAGGGCTACCCGGACGGTGTCGTCCCGCTGCCGTGGGACCTGCGCCAGGCGTTGCTACGGCTGCGGCGCTCGGGCCGGGAGGAGCTGGTGGATCGCGCCCGTCGCCTACCCGGCGAGGCAGGCCGCCAGATCGCCAAGCGCCTGACCGACCGCCCCGCGGAACCCCGGGTCACACTGCGCTGGACAACCCAGGGCGACCACCCACATGTCGCGGCCGACCCGCAGGGCGACCACCCTCAGGGAGACAACCCGCACGGCGCAGCCGACTCGCAGGGCGCGGCCGACTCGCATGACGAGGCGGGCCAGCGCGCCGCCACCGACCCGCACACTGTCACCGACCCGGGTGTGGCCCGCGACCAGCGCGTCGTCTCGGGGGTCACCGGTGACCCGCGCGTCGTCGCCGAGATCATCCTCGCGCCGGAGGACCAGGCCCTGTTCGGCGACCTGCTGGCGGGGCGGGCGCGCGAGGAGTCGTGCGAGCGGCTGCTGCCCGTGCTGCCGGGGTACCGGGAGGTGGTGGCGGCGCGAACGGTGTACGCGCTGCTGTCCTCCTGGCCGATCAGCAGACCGGATCGGCAGGACCTGAATCGGCTGGCCTGTGCGGAAGGCCCCTGCGGGCCGGGCATGGGCCTGCTGCTGGCCTGGTCGCTGCTGTCCGGGGACCACGCGCCGCCGCCCACGAAGCAGTTCCTGTGGATGGCGGCCTCCGGCGATCTGCCGGGTGAGGAGGTGGGCAGACAGCTCGCGATCCTGCTCCCCCGCCTGCGGTCCAACCTCCCCGACCTGCTCCGCACCCTCGGAGAGCTGGCCGAGCAAGGGGCGCACCAGGAGGTGTGGCAGGTGATGACCGGCCTGCTGCCCGCCTACCTGCCCAGCGAACGCGCCACGACCGCCCACACCCGCCTGGTCGCCTTCGCCGCCGACGCCGCCGCCTGGGCGGGGGCACGCGGCGAACTCCCGGTGATCGCCGACCTGGCCGCCCGCACCCGCACCAGCGACCTGGTCCGCCACGCCCGCCGCCTCCACACCCACCTCACCAACCCACCCCCCGACCAACCCACCGCTCCGAACCTCTGATCATCCAGGACAAGGACAAAGACCCCTCGGGCCAACAGCACCGAGCTGAGGGCCCGCCGCCTAGGGCACGGGCCGAGCCGGGGGGTGGTGGGCCGGAACCCAGCGAGCCAAGCCACTGCCCCGGGCCGCACCACGGTGCCGAGGGTCATGACGTTCCCCCCGGGGGCGCGGGTGGGCCGAGAGTCTGCGGCGGGCCAAGGGTGTGCGGGCGGAGGGCAGGTGCGGGTGGGGTGCGCGTTGGGAGGTGGAGCGAGAGCGGGGTGATCGGGTGGGTTAGGGGTGGCGGGCTTGGGTGGCGGCGGTGCGGAAGGCGGGTGGGGTCTGTTCCAGGGCGCGGCGGTCCCGGGCGGGCCAGCTCACCCCCGCGAACACCGCAGGACGTCCCCGGAGCCGGGCGCGGACGCGGCGGGACAGTACGGCCAGGTCGCGGCAGTGGTCGGGCAGCGGGCCCTCGTACGGCTGGACAAGGGCGGCGTGGGCGGGGTCGGCCAGGCCACCGCCCAGCGGGAGGGCGTGGGAGGACAGGTCGGGCAGGTCGGTGCGCGGAGTGGAAAGGGTCAGGAGGGTGTCGAAGCGGGCGGCCGCGGCGTCCCGGGCGGTCAGCGGGGGATGGCCGGGGGCGAACAGGGCGCGCAGCGTGGCCGGGACGCTGGCGTGTTCCAGCGGGGCGGCGCACATCGTGCCCTTGGGGATCAGCGGGGAGACGATGACGGCGGGCACGCGGGGCCCCGAGGAGGAGAAGTCGAAGGCGGCGCTCTTCTTGTGGGCCAGCAGGCGCAGCAGGCGGGTCAGCAGCCCGGGAGACGAGCCGGGGTCGGGCAGGCCGGTCAGCGGCGGGGCGTGGTCGTACAGGCCGCCGTGCTCGTCGTAGGTGATGACGAACACGGTTCGGCCGAACGCCGAGGGGTTCGACCTCAGCGCCTCGTACACCGCGGCCACCAGCGACTCGGCGCGGGCGAAGTCGGTCGAGGGGCCGACCTGGTCCTTGGTCTGGTTGTTGCCGGGGTGCTGGCTGTTGGACGGACGGTCGTTGAGGCGGATCGGCGGCCGGTGGTTGGGCTCGATGAAGGAGTACGCGGGCAGCTCCCCGGCCGCCGCGTGCGCGGTGAACTCGGAGATGTCGAACCAGCGGGCGATCCTGTCGGCGCTGTTCCACAGGTTGGAGAAGGCCCACACCTGCGGCACGTCGTCGTGGTAGACGTGCCAGCCGTGACCGGCCGCCTCCAGCGTCTCGAAGATGGTCGGGTCGGTGTAGAAGCGGGGCTGGATGTTGGTCATCCCGTCGGAGGTGGCCGCGTGCAGGTAGTTGCGGTTGGGCCAGGTCTCCCCCGGCACCGAGCAGTGCCAGCGCGTGCACACCGCGAACTCCAGCGCCAGCCGCGCCAGCACCGGCACCCCAGCCGGGTCCTGGCAGCGCATGACCTCGGGCCCGACCCCGTGGACCGGCTCCTTCTTCGCGAACTTCGGATACACCCACTCGATCAGCGGCCCCAGCAGCCCGCCGAACCGCGGCTCGGCCAGCCCGCGCGCCTTGCGCTCGTGCGCGCTGACCCAGCCGCCGCCCAACTGCTCCATCGCCGCGTCGTGCGAGTGGTCGAAGTCCATCGTGGCGAGCGGCCCCGCGTCCGCGGAGGCCGCCACGGGCGGGCCGCCGTCCCAGCCTGGGCTGGTGTACGGCCCGCCGCCAAGCAACCCGTCATACCCCGGATCGGGATGGACGAGGTAGCCGAGCATGTGGTCGAAGGAACGGTTCTCCAGCATCAGCACGACGACATGCCGTACCTGTGAACTCATCGCGACGGATGCACCACCAGCGCGCTGCCGCCGCCGCGCCGGGCGGGTTCCGCGACCGCCTGCACCCGTCCCCGGCCGAGGAACTCGAGGGCGGTCGCCGCTCCGATCTCGGGGTTGGGCGCGAAGACGTGCCCGCGTTCCTGCAGGGCGGGTCCGTGCTGGGTGAGGAAGGCGGGCTCGGCCTGGGTGGCGGCGGTGTTGCGCTGCGTGGCGCGGGGTGCGGCCAGCGCGTCGGGCAGGTTCATGCCCAGGTCGTAGCGGTTGACGAGGATCTGCAGGACGGTGGTGATGATCGTGGAGCCACCGGGCGAGCCGACGGCCAGGACCGGCTTGCCGTGCTTGAACACCAGCGTGGGCGCCATCGAGGAGCGGGGGCGCTTGCCGGGGGCGGGCAGGTTGGGGTCGCCGGGCGCGGGGCCGAAGGTGAAGTCGGTCAGCTCGTTATTGAGCAGGACGCCGCGGCCGGGCACGACGATGCCGTTGCCGCCGGTGGACTCGATGGTGAGGTTGTAGGCGACGACGTTGCCCCATCTGTCGGCGACCGTGAGGTGGGTGGTCTCCGGGCCCTCGTCGGTCACGTCGGGCGCGGTGCCGGTGGACTGCTCGCAGTCGGAGTAGTCGCCGTCGGGCGAGCCGGGCGGCGCGGGGTGCGGCATGGCGCGCTCGCCGATGAGGCAGGAGCGCTCCTTGGCGAAGCCGTCCGACAGAAGCTCGCGCATGGGGACACCGGGGATGTCGCCGACGTACTTGCCCCGGTCGGCGAAGGCCAGCCTGGACGCCTCCAGGTACTCGTGCAGGCCGACCTGGGGCAGCGCCTCCAGGATGTTGAGCGCCTCGCCGACGGTGGAGCCGCCTGAGGACGGGGGCGCCATGCCGTACACCTGGAGGCCCTTGTACTCGACGCGGGTCGGTTCGCGCATCACCGTGCGGTAGGCCCGCAGGTCGGACATCTCCATGAGGCCGGGCCGCACGTTGCGGGTGGTGCCGGGGGTGAGCGGCGGGTTCTTGACCGTGGCGACGATCTCCTGGCCGAGGCGGCCGTCATAGAGCCAGTCGGTGCCGCGTCTGCCCAGCTCGCGGTAGGTGTCGGCGAGTTCGGGGTTGCGGAAGACGGAGCCCACGGGCGGTGGCGCGCCGTTCGGGAGGTAGAGCTTGGCGGTGGAGGCGATGTCCTTGAAGCGGGCGGCGTTCGCGGCGGTCTGGTCGTGGAAGGTCTGGTCCACGACGAAGCCCTTGGCGGCGACGTCGATGGCGGGTTTGAGCGCCTGCTTCAGGCTGATGGTGCCGAAGCGGCGCAGCGCCGTCTCCCACTGGGCGACCGTGCCGGGCACGCCCGCCGACAGGCCGCTGGTGACCGCCTCGTCGAACGGGATGCCTTCGAGCGAGGTCGGGGTCATGGCGCGCGGCGCGGTCTCGCGGCCGTCGATCGTGTAGACCTTACGGCGGGAGGCGTCGTAGTAGACCATGAAGCCGCCTCCGGCCAGCCCGGAGGAGTACGGCTCGGTGACGCCCAGCACCGCGCCCGCGGCTACGGCCGCGTCGATGGCGTTGCCGCCCCTCTTCAGCACGGCCACCGCGGCCTTGCTGGCGTCGAGGTCGACGGTGGACACGGCGCCGCCGTACCCCTCGGCGACCGGGACCTTCTGCTGGGGCTCGGCCATGGCGGGTGGCGCGGTGGTGAGCGTGAGGACGACTGCTGCTGCGGGAACGATCACTCGGCGCATGGTTCCCACAATCCACCAGGTACGCCTCCGGTGGTAGGGCCCCCTGCCACATCCAGAGGATGCGCTGGTCAGAATGCTGAAATAGCGTGGGGCCGTGAAGTCCCGACTCGACCCTTATCTGGCGCTCGTGCTGGCCGTCGCCCAGGTGGTGATCGGACAGGGCGCCGAGTGGGGGCAGCGCCTGGAGCGGGCCGCGCTCGACCCTTACGCCTACTCGCTGCTCCTGATCGGGCCCGCGCTGATCCTGGTGCGCCGCCGCTATCCCGTCGCCACGACCGCGATCACCCTGCTGGTGACCGCGGCGTACGTGGTGGGCGGCTATCCCTACGGGCCGATCTTCTTCACCCCCGCGGTGATGCTGTTCTGGCTGGTGATCGACGGCCGGAGGCTGGTCGCCTGGCTGCTGGCGGCGGGCATGTTCAGCTTCTTCGAGGCGTACGCCTGGGTGATCGGCAACCGCAGCCTCTTCCACGCCGTGTGGATCTCCACGGCGATGATGCTGCTGATGGTCATGGCCGAGCTGGTCAGGATCCTGCGCGAGCGGCGGGCCGAGCGGGCCAGGGCCGAGGAGGAGGAGGCCAGGCGGCAGGCCAGCGAGGAACGCCTGACGATGGCGCAGGAGCTCCACGACGTGCTCGCGCACAACATCTCGCTCATCCACGTCCAGGCCTCGACCGCGCTGCACCTCATCGACGACCGTCCCGACCAGGCCAGGACGGCGCTGGCCACGATCAAGACCGCCTCCAAGGAGGTGCTCGGCGAGATGCGCTCGGTCCTGAACGTGCTGCGCGAGGGCGCTCCGCGCTCCCCCACCTCGGGCCTGGACCATCTGGACAACCTCATCGAGCGCTCCGGTCTCGACGTCACGCTGAAGCGCGTGGGCTCGCGGCCGCTTCCGCCGCAGGTCGAGCGGGCGGCGTACCGGATCGTGCAGGAGTCGCTCACCAACGTCACGCGCCACGCCCCCGGCGCGAAGGTCACGGTCAGGCTGGAGTACGGCACGGCCGAGCTGACCGTCCTCGTCACCGACACGGGCGCCACCTCGCCCGCCCACCTGTCGGAGGACGGCAGCGGCAACGGCATCCCCGGCATGCGCGAGCGGGCCGCCGCCCTGGGCGGTTCGCTGGTCGCCGGCCCGGTCGGCAACGGCTTCCAGGTCGAGGCCAGACTGCCCCTACCTGAGGAGAACGCATGATCAAACTGCTGCTCGCCGACGACCAGGCGCTGGTGCGCGCGGGGTTCAAGGCGCTGCTGGACGCCCAGCCCGACATGAGCGTGGTCGCCGAGGCCGCCGACGGCGCGGAGGCGGTACGGCTGGCCGCCCAGCACACCCCCGACGTGGTCCTCATGGACATCCGGATGCCGGGCACCGACGGCCTGACCGCCACCCGCCAGATGCCGCCCGGCCCGAAGATCATTATTTTGACCACGTTCGAGCTGGACGAGTACGTCTTCGAGGCCCTGCGCGGCGGCGCCAGCGGCTTCCTGGTGAAGGACACCGAGCCGGCCGAGCTGATCCAGGCGGTCAGGGTCGTGGCCGACGGCGAGGCGCTGCTGTCGCCGAGCGTGACCAGGCGGCTCATCGCCGAGTACGCCACACGGGCCAAGGCGCCGGTCGCGACCGAGGGCCTGGACCAGCTCACCGACCGGGAGCGCGAGGTGCTGGCGCTGGTCGGCACCGGGATGACCAACGACGAGATCGCGGCCAAGCTGTTCATGTCGCCGGCGACGGCGAAGACCCATGTGAGCCGGGCGATGATGAAGCTCCACGCCAGGGACCGGGCACAGCTCGTGGTGATCGCCTACGAGTCTGGGCTGGTCAAGCCGGGCTGGCTCTGAGGACGCGGCTCAGGTCAGCGCCTCGACCAGCCGCAGGACGTCGGCGACGCGTCCGGGCCCGCCCAGGACGATCAGCTTGAGCGTGGCGCGTTCCTCGTTGTAGACCATCTCCAGCCGCAGCCCGGCCGCGGTGGCGGTCAGGGCGGTGCTCAGCCGGTCCATGTCGGGCCGGCTGACCGCGTCCACCTGGACGATCGCGGAGACCTCGACGTAGCGGTCCTGGCGGGGGCGCGAGGCGAGGGGCGCGCCGGTGAACTCCTCCAGGTCATCCCTGGAGATCCGGTACTGCTTGCCCACCTTCACCGCTCTCAGCCGGCCGTCGCGGACGTAGCCGCGCACGGTCTTGACGTGCAGATCCAGCAGGTCGGCGACCTGGCCCACAGTGAAGTCCATTCCCTATCACCCCCTCCAAGAGGGCAGTATAGGGATACGGCCAGCGTTGTACAGGCGAGCGCGACCGCCGTCCGATTCGCCCGCCGGGCTTGACGCCGACTCTGGAGGTACGACACCGAAGGAGGAGAGCGACATGTATGGACACTTCTTTCCGATCTTCCCGGTTTTCTGGGGGCTGTTCTGGGTGGCCGTGGTCGGGCTGGTCATCTGGGCCAAGCGCACCGGGCGGTTCGGGCCGCGCCGTACCGCGCCCGTCAGTCCCACCGCGTCGGCCGAGCAGATCCTCGCCGAGCGTTACGCGCGCGGCGAGATGAGCGACGACGAGTACATGGAGCGCATGGCGGTGCTCCGCTCCTAAACGCTCCACAGAGTGAAACCAGTGTCACTGGCCGCGTCTGAAAGGCCGGGGTTAGGCTTGTTGTCATGCGGCCCGACATCCCGGCTCCCCCGCGCTGAGCGTGGAGCCGGGCGCACTGTTCGTCAGTGGCCTCGTCGCCGGGCTGGTGGCGGGGACGGCTTCCTGCACTGCCGTGCAGGGTGGCCTCCTGGTCGGCCTGACCGGCGACCGATGCCGCGACGACCCCGGGCACGCCTGGCCGGTGGCCCAGTTCCTCACCGGCCGCCTGGTCGCCTACGTGCTGGCCGGAGCGCTGCTCGGCTGGCTCGGCGCCGCCGTGAAGCTGCCGCCGCAGGCCCGCGCGGGGCTGCTGGTCGCGGCCGGGATCATCGTGATCGTCTTCGCCGTCCGGCTGTTCCGGCGGCACACGGCCTGCACCCCACACAGAGCGCCACACAGAGCGCCACACAGCGCACCGCACAGCGCACCGCACAGGGCCCCGCGCAGGGGCGCCGCGCCGATCATGGGCGCGGCGACGATCCTGCTGCCGTGCGGGGTCACGCTCGGCACCGAGATGGTGGCCGTCTCCACGGGCTCCGCGCTGTCGGGCGCGGCCGTGATGGCCGGGCTGGTCGTGGGCAGCTCGCCGGCCTTCGCCCTGCTCGGCTACCTGTTGCGACGGCTGTCACGCACCCGCCTGGCCGCGTTCGCGGGGGTCGCCGCGGTCGCCGTCGGCCTCTGGACGATCGGCTCGGGCATCAGCCTCGGCGCGAGCTCCGGCTGGGCGCCCTCGCCCGCCCTGGCCATGACCGCGCGCGGCGAACAGAAGGTGGCGATCTGGGCCATGCAGGACGGCTACCGTCCCGCGATGGTCGAGGCGCGCGCGGGCGTACCCGTCGAGATCACCTTCCATCTGACCGGCCAGGGATGCACGCGCACGGTCACGCTCGCCGGCCGCGACCACACCCTCCCCGCCACGGTACGGCTCCCGCCCCAGCCCCCCGGCACCCTGCGATACGTCTGTTCCATGGGCATGTACACGGGTTTCATCCGCTTCTCCTGAGGCACCAGCTCTGCGATTACATTCCGCAGTCACCCGATTACATGTCACGCTGAGTGGATGTCGTGGTGGCAAGGAGAGGTGGCGGAGGCGGCCGTTCCGGCGCCCCGTACCGGAGACGAACCCGAGCTGATCGCCGACGCCCAGTCAGGCGACCCGCAGGCGGCCCATCGCCTGGGCAAGCACTACGCCCAGCGCGGCGACCGCTCGGCGGCGCGGCACTGGTGGGAGCGCGCCGCGGCGGCCGGCAACATCGACAGCGCCTACAACCTGGGCGTCTGGCACGAGAAGCACGGCAGCCTGGAGGAGGCCGTGTCCTGGTACGAACTGGCCGCGGGCACCGGCGACGCCGAGGCCGCGCTCAACCTCGCCACGCTCCTGCTGGAACAGCGCGGCGACCTGCCCGGCGCCAGGGCCTGGTACGACAAGGCCGCCCGCGCCGGCTCCCGCCAGGCCGCCCGCCGCCTGGCGCTGCTCAGCGAGGACGCCGGCGAGCAGAGCGCGGCCCGCGACTGGCACCGCAGGGCCGCCACCGACGGTGACGTCGCCTCCGCCCACGACCTCGGCTTCCTCGCCTACTCGGCCGGCGAGGACGAGGAGACCGTCAAGTGGTGGGAGTTCTCCGCCCGGGGCGGCCACGCCGAGGCCGCCTACCACCTCGGCCTGTTCCTCCAGGCCAGCCGCGACCCCGAGGGCGCCGAGGTCTACTACCGGCTGGCCGCCAAGAGCGAGCACCCCGGCGCCGCCTCCCAGCTCGGCGGCATCGCCCTGTCCCGGCGCGACCTGCGCACGGCCCGCGCCTGGTTCGAGCGCGCCGCCAACGCCGGTCGGCTGGAGGACCAGCGGATGGCCGGCTTCGTCTGCGTCGAGCTGAGCGACTCCCCCGCCGCCAGCCACTGGTTCGGCCGCGCCGCGGCCAGCGGCGACGCCGAGTCCGCCTTCAACTTCGGCCTGCTGCTGATCGCCGAGTTCGGCGACCTGGCGGGGGGCCAGCACTGGTTCCGCCAGGCCGCGCTGGCCGGCCACCACCGGGCGGCGATGGAGCTCGGCGGCCTGCTGTCGGCAGCGGGACACAACCACGAGGCGGAGCAGTGGCTGACCGACCCGCCGCCGCCCACCTGGGACCGCCTGGCCGAGCCCGAACTCCACGCCCGCGCCGAACTCGCCGCCGCCGCGACCGGCCGCCGCGGCGGAGTGGCGCTGAGCGTTGCCGAGCTGACCGAGATCCTCGGCACCTGGGACCTCGTCACCCGGCCGTTGCGCGACCACGCGGACGTGGTGGTGTGGCTGGTGGAGCGGAGCGGGTTGCACGCGGCGGCCATCGACCACCTGGCGTCGATCCGCACCACCCTCCTCCGCCCCGGCACCGCCCCCTGGCCCAGCCCCACCGAAGTCACCCACGTCCTCTCCACCGCCCGCGACCTACGCGCCCGCCTGCGCTGACGCCCCTTTTTCGTCGCTTCCGTTCTCTCCCTTCTTCCTCACCGTTTTCCGTTACGGCCAGCGCCACCCCACCCGCACCACCCCACCCGCACCACCGCACCCGCCCCGCGCCCGTCTGCGCTGACGCTTGTCTCTCGCCCCTTTCCGTTACGGCTAGCGCCACCCCACCCGCACCGCCGCACCCACCTCGCGCCCGTCGAGCGATGGTCGTGAGGGCTCACGGGGTTCTCGCCGTAACAACTACGCTCTGGGCCGGCTGGGCGTGCGGTTCTTGGCCGGGTGGCTCTTCGGGTGGCTTGGGCCGGGGCACAAGGGGGGCCTTGCTCTGCTTGGCCGGGGCACAGGGCCGGGCAGGGGGTGTGGTGCGTCCTATGTGAGGTGCGTTTCTGGGCTTGGGTGGGGTTGATGGTCAGATATTTCGTGATCCTGGTGCTGTTGGCGGTCGTGGCGCCGGGTGGACGGAACGAGGCTGGGCCGTCGGCGTCGTTCGAGGGTCGGGCGGAGCGGGCGTTGATGACCTGGCGGGGCGGGCCTGACGCGGTGTGGCAGGCCGGGTTCCATCCCCGTCAGGACTTGACCCTCATGTCGCCCGAGGTCACCGCTGCCCTGTCCGCCGACCCGCACCTCGGCCTCGACTACGACCCGCCCACCGCGACCGGCCCCGCCACAGGCACGATCCGCTGGGCCGACGGCGGCACGCTTGAGGTGCCGCTCGTCCCCGCCGACCAGGCCGCGTCCCGGCTGGCCAACCAGCGCCGGCTCCCCGGCAGGCCCTCCCTGAACCCGGTCTGCCAAGGCGGCCTCTCCACGGACGAACGCGAACGTCGCGCCGAAGAGTCGGGCACCGACCCGGCAAGGTGCAAGCAGGTGAAGGTGACCCGGATGACAGTGGAGACGGTCCCTGTGCGCACTCACCGGGGACTCGCCGACACCCCCGCCTGGCGTTTCGACATCGAAGGTCTTCCTGGGCCGATCCGGCAGGTCGCGGTCGCGGACGAGGCACTCGACACGACCCCGCCCGGCCTCGGCCCGACGACCCCGTTCGACGGCACCTTCGAGCAACGGCCGGACGGCGCGCTGACGATCCACCTCATTCACCTGGAGTGCGGCCGCCTGCTGGGCATGAACGTCCGCGAGGCGCCCGACGCCGTCGTGATCGAGCCCCGCACCCAGCCGTATGGCCCGCCCTGCTCCGGTTGGGCGTCGATCAAACAACGCCCCGTCCAGCTCACCAAGCCGCTCGCCAACCGCCCCCTCCTGGACGCCCGCACCGGCCGCCCCATCCCCCACGGCGCGCTGTAGCCCCTCTCTCCGGCCGCCTCTCCGCCAAGACCACCCAGCTGTAGCTCCTCTCTCCGGCCGCCTCTCCGTCAAGACCACCCGCTGTAGCTCCTCTCTCCGGCCGCCTCTCCGTCAAGACCACCCATCCGTTACGGCTGCCGCCACCCCACCCGCACCGCCGCACCCACCTCGCGCCCGTCGAGCGATGGTCGTGAGGGCTCACGGGGTCCTCGCCGCAACAACTCCACTCTGGGCCAATCGATCAGCCCGCCAGAGATCCCTCGACCTGTCACCCGAGACACCCGGAGAGCTGCCACCCCGAGACTTGGCCAGCACTGGACCGGGCGGGCGACACAGCACCGGACCGGGCGGGCGACACGGCGCTGGGTCGAGTGGGCAGGCGGCACGGCGCTGTGCCAGAGGGGCAGGCGGCACAGCGCTGGGCCGGAGGGGCGGGCGACACGGTGCTGGGTCAGGTGGGTGACGCAGGCTGGGTCAGGGGTTAGCGCTGGGTTAGGTGGAAGCGGTGGGACTCGTTGTCCAGGAAGACGGCCGACCAGCCCCACGGCTCCTGCTTGGGCGGGGTGTCGAAGACGACGCCGCGGGCGGCCAGGTCCTCGTGGGTCTTGACGATGTCCTCGGTGTCGAACAGCACGTAGTTGGGCTGCTCCTCGCTCAGCGCCGGCCACTCCGGGCCCGCCTTGAACAGGACGAGCCCGGGACCGCCCCCAGGCGGGGAGACCTCGATCCACCGGGTGTCGGGCCCGTAGGGCTGGTCCGTGGTGACCTCGAAGCCGACCTGGCGGGTCCAGAAGTCGAGGGCGGCGGCCTGGTCCTGGACGTAGAGCGTGACCTTGCTGACGTTGATCGCCACTGTGTCCTCCTCGGTTATATCCAGTTCGGATATAACCACTGTGGTGCTATGGTGTCAACCATGCTCACCACCGCCGGGTTTCACGTGCTCCTGGCACTGGCCGGCGAACCGGCGCACGGATACGCGATCATGCGGTTCGTCGAGCACGTCAGCGGCGGAGCGGTCAAACTGGGTCCTGGCACGCTCTACCGGACCATCAGCCGCCTGCTGGCCGACGGCCTGGTGGAGGAGACGGACGAAGGCGATCCGGCAGCCCCCCACGACGCCAGGCGCCGCTACTACCGGCTGACCCAGGCGGGTGAGGCGGCGGCCCGCGCCGAGGCCGAGCTCATGGCCCGCCTGGTGACGGCCGCACGAGAGGCTGGATTGGTCACGTGACGACGCTGAGGCCGCAGGGGCTGAGCCCGCACCTGTTCGTGCTCGACACCGAGAGCGCGATCGTGTTCTACAAGGCCGCGTTCGGCGCGGTGGAGGTGTTCAGAAACACGCTGCCCAACGGGGTGATCCTGTTCGTCGAACTGCAGGTCGGCGCAGGCCGCCTGCTGGTGAGCGAGGAGACACCGGAACTGGGCGCACTGGCACCCCCGACGGTGGGCGGCAGCCCGGTGCTGATCCTGCTGGAGGTGGACGATCCCGAGGCGGTGGAACACCAGGCCCTGGAGTCCGGCGCCATCTCGGAGATGCCCGTCCAGGAAGCCTTCTGGGGAGAAAAGTACGGGGTGCTCAGAGACCCCTTCGGCCACCGCTGGGCGGTAACGACAGCCCGCGAACAACTAACCCCAGACGACATACTCCACCAAACCCCAGACAACCCCACCCAATAACCCAAGCCCACAGCTCCGGGCAAAGCCATACAGAGCCCGACCGGCAAGCGAGCCAAAACCGGCCAGGAAAAGGACCGGCCCGGCGGAGAAGCGGGCCGGCAGAGGGACCATCCGGCAGAGGGCGGAAAACCCCGAGTCGCAGAAGCGGCTTAACCCCGGGGCCGGGCGAGGGTGGCCGACAAGTGGCGGGCGGGGCGCGCGTTGCGGTGGCCCGCCCCGCGCGGCCTGCCTGCCGTCACCCTGGAATGCCCCCGACCCCGTGCGGAGGGTGGGGGCAACCGGGCCGGCCGTAACAGAAAAGCCGTAACAGAAAGCCGCGACAGAAACAGCGGCTAGGCGGCGAGAACCTCGGCGACGGAAACGAACGGAAGAGAAAGAGCAACTCCAACCGGCGCGTTGGTGAGGGCGCCGTCGTGGGTGTTGAGGCCGAGGGCGAGGGCGGGGTCGGTTTGGAGGGCTTCCTTCCACCCCAGGTTGGCCAGCTTGACCGCATACGGCAGGGTCGCGTTGGTCAGCGCGTAGGTGGAGGTGTTGGCCACCGAGCCCGGCATGTTCGCCACGCAGTAGAACACCGAGTTGTGCACCATGTACGTCGGCTCGGCGTGCGTGGTCGGGCGGGAGTCCTCGAAGCAGCCGCCCTGGTCGATCGCGATGTCGACGAGCACGGAGCCCGGCTTCATACGCGACACCAGTTCGTTCGAGACCAGCGTCGGGGCCTTGGCGCCGGGGATGAGGACCGCGCCGACCACCAGGTCGGCCTGCAGGACCTCGCGCTCGATCGCGTAGGAGGTGGAGACGAGCGTCTTGAGCCGCCCCTGGTAGATGGCGTCGATGAAGCGCAGGCGGTCGACGTTGGTGTCGAGGACGGTGACGTCCGCGCCCATGCCGACGGCGATCTGCGCCGCGTTGAGGCCGGACACGCCGCCGCCGATGACGACGACCTTGGCGGGCGAGACGCCGGGCACGCCGCCCGGCAGCACGCCGCGCCCGCCGTTGAACCGCATCAGGTTGTACGCGCCGACCTGCGGAGCCAGCCGACCGGCCACCTCGGACATCGGGGCGAGCAGCGGAAGGGCGTTGCCCACCTGGACGGTCTCGTAGGCGATGCCGGTGACCTTGTTGTCGAGGAGCGCCTGGGCGCACTCCTTGCCCGCGGCCAGGTGGAGGTAGGTGAACAGCACCTGGCCCTCGCGCATGCGGTGGTACTCCTGGGCGATGGGCTCCTTGACCTTGAGCACCATGTCCGCCTCGCCCCACACGGCGTCGGCCGTGTCGAGGATCTTCGCGCCCGCGCCGAGGAACTCCTCGTCGGTGATGGACGAGCCGAGTCCGGCACCACGCTGGACGAAGACCTCGTGGCCACCGCGGGTGAGCTCGTGGACTCCCGCGGGGGTGGCGGCGACGCGGTACTCGTGGTTCTTGACCTCGGCAGGCACGCCGATCTTCATGGGTGGATCCTTTCGTTCTCCGGCACCACGCTGTGCCGGACGGAGGGTGTCAGAGGCGTTTCCACGCCTCGGTGAGGACGGAGCGCAGGATCGACTCGATCTCGTCGAACTCCTTCTCGCCCGCGATCAGCGGCGGCGCGAGCTGGATCACGGGGTCGCCCCGGTCGTCGGCGCGGCAGTAGAGGCCGGCGTCGTAGAGGGCGTGGGACAGGTAGCCGCGGATCAGCCGCTCGGACTCGGCGGCGTCGAAGGTGGCCTTGGTGTCCTTGTCCTTGACCAGCTCGATGCCCCAGAAGTAGCCGGAGCCGCGGACGTCGCCGACGATCGGCAGGTCCTTCAGGCTCTCAAGCTTGGCGCGGAAGACGGGCTCGTTGCGGGTGACGTGGCCGAGCAGGTCCTCGCGCTCGAAGATGTCGAGGTTGGCGAGGGCCACGGCGGCGCTGACCGGGTGGCCGCCGAAGGTGTAGCCGTGGGCGAACATGGTGTCGCCGCTCTTGAACGGCTCGAACAGCCGCTCGTGCACGATCGTCGCGCCGATCGGCGAGTAGCCGCTGGTCATGCCCTTGGCGCAGGTGATGATGTCGGGGACGTAGTCGAACTTCTGGCCGCCGAACATCGTGCCGAGCCGGCCGAAGGCGCAGATGACCTCGTCGGAGACGAGCAGCACGTCGTACTCGTCGCAGATCTCACGCAGGCGCTGGAAGTAGCCGGGCGGGGGCGGGAAGCAGCCGCCCGCGTTCTGCACCGGCTCGGCGAAGACGGCGGCCACGGTGTCCGGGCCCTCCATCTCGATGGCCTGGGCGACGCGGTCGGCGGCCCAGCGGCCGTACTGCTCCGGAGTCATCCCGGCGACGCCGGAGATCTCGTCCGCGCGGTAGTAGTTGGTGTTGGGCACCCGTACCGAGCCGGGCACGAGCGGCTCGAACATCTGCTTGAACGCGGGGATGCCGGTGATCGACAGGGCGCCCTGCGGGGTGCCGTGGTAGGCGATCTGGCGGCTGATGACCTTGTGCTTGAGCGGCTTGCCGACCATCTTGTAGTACTGCTTGGCCAGCTTCCACGCGGTCTCGACGGCCTCGCCGCCGCCGGTGGTGAAGAAGACGCGGTTGAGCTCGCCCGGCGTGTGCTCGGCCAGGCGGGCGGCCAGTTCCGCCGCCTTGGGGTGCGCGTAGGACCACAGCGGGAAGAAGGCCAGCTCCTGGGCCTGCTTGGCGGCGGCCTCCGCCAGCTCGCTGCGTCCGTGTCCGGCTTGGACGACGAAGAGCCCTGCCAGACCGTCGAGGTAGCGCTTGCCGTGGATGTCGTAGATGTACGAGCCCTCACCGCGCACGATGGTGGGGATCTCGTTCTGCTGGTAGGCGCTGTGCCTGGTGAAGTGCAGCCACAGGTTGTCTTGCGCGGCCTTGAGGACGTCGGATTCCGGCTGCGTCATGGTTATCTTCCCTCGTGTCTGAGCTCCCAACAGTCTGCCCTTTCACCTGCGGGATTGCCAAGTGAAAGCGTCGCATCAATATGCAAGAAAACCGAGATCCGCAGAACCTATATGTAACGGCAACGAAATCCGCAGGTAGATTGGCTTGGTCGGTTTCCACCCTGTGGAACCTTCTGTGATCCAATGAGTTGTTACTGTTAGACCGACCCGGGGGACCGTCCCGTGACTCCTGACCAGATCGAGAGCGCCGTCGCCGCCGCGATGCCGCAGGCCGTCGAGGAACTCAAGCGCCTCGCAGCCATCCCCTCCGTGGCCTTTCCCGGGCACCCCGCAGAGCCGGTTCACGCCGCAGCGGCGCTGACCGAGGAACTGCTGCGCTCCGCCGGCCTGCCGCGCGTGCAGCAGATCGCGGTCGAGGGAAGCTTCCCCGCGGTGTACGGCGAGGCGCCCGCCCCTCCCGGCGCCCCCACCGTCCTGCTGTATGCGCACTACGACGTACAGCCCGCCGGCGACCCGGCCGCGTGGCGCACCCCGCCGTTCGAGCCGACGCTCATCAACGGCCAGCTTTACGGCAGGGGCACCGCCGACGACAAGTCCGGCATCATCAGCCACGTGCTGGCGCTGCGCGCCTTCCAGGGCCGGTTCCCCGTGGGCATCAAGGTCATCATCGAGGGCCAGGAGGAGTACGCGGGCGAGCGCCTGGAGGCGTTCGTCGAGCGCAACCCCGACCTGCTGCGCGCCGACGCGATCGTGGTGGCCGACACCGGCAACCCGAAGATCGGCGACCCGTCGGTGACGACGTCGCTGCGTGGCATGGCCGCCTTCACCGTCGAGGTGCGCACGCTGAAGGAGGCCGTCCACAGCGGCTCGTTCGGCGGCGCGGCCCCCGACGCGCTGGCGGCGCTGATGCGCATGCTGACCTCCCTGCACGACGACAACGGCGACATCCGCGTCCCCGGCCTGCCGCGCGGCACCTTCCTCGGACAGGGCCCCTCGGAGGAGGAGTTCCGCCAGACCGCCGGCGTCCTGGACAACGTGGGCCTGGTCGGCTCGGGCACCCTGGCCGACCGCCTCTGGTCGTCCTACGCGATCACCGTCACCGGCCTGGACGTCCCGTCGGTCTCGGGCGCGATCAACGCCGTCCAGCCGGCGGCCAGGGCGCGCGTCACGGTCCGCATCCCGCCGGCCGCCGACCCCAAGACCACGGTGGACGCGGTCGTGGACTTCCTGCGCCAGGCGACCCCGTGGGGCGCGCAGGTCGGGTTCACCGACTTCACGGTGGGTTCCGGCTTCCAGGCGGACTCGGGCGGCAAGGCCCGCTCCGCCCTCAACCGCGCCATGGACCGCGCCTTCGGCCGCCCGCCGCGCGACGTGGGCGCGGGCGGCTCGATCCCGCTGGTGAACACGCTGCTCAAGCAGTTCCCCGCGGCGGAGATTCTGCTGTTCGGCGCCGAGGACGAGGACGCCGCCATCCACGCGCCGAACGAGCGGGTGGACCTGGAGGAGCTGCGCCGCGTCGCCACGACGGAGGCCCTGTTCCTGCACGAGCTGAGCCTGCCCTCAGCCCTGGGCGTCTAGCGTCTGGCTTCGACCGACCGGCCCGCTCCCCATCCGGGGGCGGGCCTTCAGCCGGGATCAGCACAAAGGTGGCCTGGGACATCCTGCTTTTGGAGGAGTGTCAGGTGGGGCGGATGCCGGAATGATGGTTGCCATGCCGTCCCCCGTGTCGCAAATGTCCCGTTCTCGCCTCGCCTTCGTGGTGGTGGGTGGTGCGCTGTTCCTTCTCGCGTACGGCTGGCTGATGCTGACCGGTCACACCGAGATCGTCCCGTCGTCCGACCCCGGCGCGCCGGGCATCACACTGTGGTCGGCGTTCGTGCCGGCGCTGGCCGCGATCGTGCTGGCGGTGCTGGTGCCGCCGAAGTCCGAGCCGCCGCTGCCGCTCCAGGAGTTGCCCCGCGCGCGGCTGGTCAGGGAGACCCAGGTCCTGGTGGCGGCCGCCGTGCTCATGGGGATCGCCGCGCCGTTCGCCGAGGGTCTGCTCTACCAGGGCGCGAAGGTCGTCTTCCTGCTGATCGTCCCGCTGGTGGCCTTCCGCCTGATCCGTGGCGGCGAGCCCAAGGCGAGGGCGATCCCGAAGCCGGTGACGTGGCTGGCGCCGCTGCCCGCCGTGGTCGCCTGGTTCGTGCTGTCGCAGCTCGGGCCGCTCGCTCCGCCGCCGCTGCCCGCCGAGTTGCCCGACATGGTCACGCTCGTCGTGCTCTCCCTGCTCACGATGCTGACGGCGAGTGTGCTGGAGGAGTTCTTCTACCGGGCGTGGCTGCAGACGCGGCTGGAGGTGCTGTTCGGCAGATGGCCGGCGATCATCGGCTCGTCCCTGGTGTTCGCGTTCATGCACACCACCCGGATCGACCCCGCCGACCCGCTGCTCGGCATCGCCACGATCATCGCCTTCCAGGGGGTGTTCGGGCTGCTGACCGGCTTCCTGTGGTCGCGCTACCGCAACCTGTGGGTGCCGATCTTCATCCACGTGGTGACGAACCTGATCTTCGTTCAGATGTTGCTGGGAGCGCTGACCTGACGGGATGATTCCGGGTATGGCACGTCACGACGCGCTGACGGCCGCGGTGATCGCGGCCGAGCGTGACGCCGACGCCGAGGGCTGGGACGGCTCGCACCGCCTGTATGCGCTGGCCGACCGCGACACCTACCTCGACGTCGCCTACCCCCTGGACGAGCCGCCGGACCTGCCGCCCGGCACGCTCGTGGCGATCCCGCTCACCCCGCTCGGCGCCGCCGTCCCTCTGCTGACCGAGCTGACCAAGGTGACCTGGCCGGCCGACGTGCGCGGGTGCGTGCTGGTCACCGAGGTGAGCGCCGGAGCCGACCTGGTCAGCGGGCCGCGGGGCAGGCGCATCCGCTGGGGCGCGGCTCATCTGGCCGTCGGCGTGCTGCGCGACGGCTATCACCTGTCCCTGTTGAGATTCCGCGACTCGCCCGAGCTGCGCTCGGCCTCCCGGGCGGCGGGTGACGTGGTGTCGTCCCTGCTGGCGAGCTTCGGCAGCGACTGACTCCGGACTGTCGGGCGGCGCCGGTAGGGGCGCGGGGCGAGGACCTCGTCGGTGCGGGTGTTGCCCGCTCCGAGCATCACGCCCGTCGCCGCCCGCGCGTGCTCGACCGCCGCGCCGTGCTCCCGGGTGATCCGCTCCACGCTCGTCCTCGTGGTGATGAGCTCTCTCAGCTCGTCGGCCAGCTTCCGGTCGTCGGCGCGGTCCTCGGGGGCGCCGTAGAGCTCGGCGATGCGGGTCAGCGCGCCCTCGTTCTGGGACAGCGACCTGGCCAGCAGCGCCTCCGGCTGTTCGATGCGGTAGTGGAAGTGGTTGTTCTGGACGTTGCCCCGGCCGACGACGACGCCGCGCGACTTGTTGACCACGATCTCGCCGCTCGGGCCGAGCACGCCCGTCAGCCGGGCCTGCTTCGGCGCCGACCTGGTGCTGACGGCGCTCCTGCCGGACAGGAGCCTGTCCGCCTGCCGGGCGAGCAGGGCGCTCATGGCCCGCGTGGCCGCGGCGTCGCCCGGGTCCCTGATGAGGGCGGAGAGCGCGCGGGTGTGGGCGGGGGTCGCGGTGAGCAGCTTCGGCAGCGAGACCGGGCGGTCGGCGAGCTTGTAGTGGTAGCGGTTGTGCTGCCGGTTGCGGTCGCCGACGACCACGCCGCAGGATCCGTTGATCTCGACCCGGCGCGTCCGGGCGTCCAGCACGGTCTCCTCGACGGTGACGCCGCCCGCGGCCTGGCGGCCGACGGTCAGCCTCGTCGCCGGTCGTTTCTTCGCCGCGCGCGTGGTCAGCAGCAACCGCCTGAACAGTTCGGCGCGCGGGGAAGGTCCCGGCGTCTCCTCGCGGGGTTCCGGTTCGGCCGCCTTGGGCGCCGGGCGCGTGACGGGTCGCTGGATCTGTCTTCTGTACATGCCATCCCCTCGGATCCACATGTCCCGCATGGATCCGCCGCCGTCAAGACGACATCTCGGTTACGGCATGGCGTGCCGTCCAGGCGAGGGAGAGGACGGCCAGCAGGGCGGCGGCGCCGTACATCCAGGTGGTGCCCGCGCCGAGGGCCAGGCCGCCGAGGACGGTGCCGAGCCCGATGCCGGCGTAGATCGCCGAGGAGTTCAGCGAGACGACGAGCGCGGACTCCGACGGCGCGGCGGCGATGAGGCGGTGCTGCTGCGGCGGGGTCTGGCACCAACTGCTCGCGCCCCACGCCGCCATCAGCACCCCGACCAGCACCGGCAGCCGCACGCCCGACGCGGCCAGCCAGGCCAGGACGGCCATGGTCGCCGCCATGAGCGTGTATCCGGTGGCCAGGACCCGGCGGGCGCCCCACCGGTCGGTGGCGTAGCCGGACAGCAGGTTGCCGGCGACGGCGCCCGCGCCGTACAGGAACAACATCGGGCCGATCGCCCCCACCCCCACGCCCGCCAGCGCGGGGACGCTGTAGGCGTAGGCCGTGTACGCCGCCCCCATCCCCAGCACGGTCAGCGGCAGCACCCGCACGACGGCGGGACGGCGCAGCACGGCGAGCCGGTCCCGCAGCGGCACCCTCGGCCCGCCGGGCAGTCCGGGCAACACGGCGCGGACCGCGGGGGCGGCGGCCAGCGCGAGCACGGCCACCAGCGCGAGCGCGCCCCGCCAGCTCAGTCGCTGGGCGGCGAGGCTGCCCAGCGGCACGCCGAGCGCGGTGGCGATCGTCAGCCCGCCCACCACCACGCTCAACGCCCGCGCCCGGTGCATCGGCGCGGCGAGCGAGGCCGCCACCGCGCCCGCGTTCGGCGTGTACGCGGCGGCGCCCAGCGCGGCCACCACCCGCGTCACCATGAGCACGGCCAGATCGGACGACAGCGCCGAGCCCAGGTTCGCCACCCCGAGCACGACCAGGGCGGCAACCAGCAGCGTGCGCCGCGGCACCCTGGCCGTGAGCGTGGCCAGCACCGGCGAGCCCAGCGCGTACGCCACCGCGAAGACCGTCACGGACTGCCCCGCCGCCCCCTCGGAGACCCCGAGGTCGGCGGCCATCTCCGGCAGGAACCCGGCCACCACGAAGGCGTCGGTCCCCACCGCGAACGTGCCGAGCGCCAGCACCCAACTTCTAATCGGGATAGTAGACATCCCCACTCTCCTCACGAAAAAGCTAGAGCCGGTCGAAGCGCTGACGCATCCGGTCCGCCGCACCGCGCGGCGCCGTGGCCACGAGGTCGGCCACGGTCTGCCCGGCCAGTTCCCGCCGCCAGGCCAGCTCCGCCCTGCGCATGGCCGTGGCCACCCCGCACGGCCGCTCGAACTCCGGCGACGGCTCCACCCCGCGCTGCCGGATCTCGGTGCAGCGAAATGCCTCGTCCGGCCCCTCCATCGCGGTCACGACGTCCATCAGCGTGATCCGCCCAGGCTCTCTGGCCAGCAGGAAACCACCTCCGGCCCCCGGCGCGGAGGTGAGGATGCCCGCCCTGACCAGCGCCTGAAGCCGCTTCTTCAGGTACTCCGGCGGCAGCTCGAACAGCGTCGCGAACTTGGCCGTGGACACCGGCCGCTCGCCGAGCCAGGCGAGCGTGAGGCAGCAGTGCAGCCCCCACTCCACTCCTTCACCGATCCGCATAACCGGGATAGTACACGTCCCGGTTAGCGGACCCTGCCGTGCAGGAGCTCGACCAGGGTCGCGTGGGTCTCCTCCAGCGGCCGCTCCGGGTGCATGACCCTGCGCTCGATCGAGACCGTCAGCACCATGCCGAAGATGGCCGTGGCCGCCGTCTCCACGTCGAGGTCGGCACGGACCTCGCCGCTCCTCGCCGCCTGGCGCAGCACCTCGGCGTAGACGCCGAGCGCCCGCGCGCGGAGCTGGGCCACCGCCTCCTGCCAGGCGGTACGCCACATCTCGGCCAGCAGCACCCGGGCGAACGGGCCGTACTGCTCGAAGAAGCGCAGTTGCCCGAGCACCACCGCGTCCAGGCGCTCCAGCGCGCTCGCGCCCACCGCCGCCGCCGACAGCGCCTCGGCCAGCTTGCCGATCGAGTGCTCCAGCAGGGCGCCGAACAGCCCTTCCTTGCTGCCGAAGTTGTAGAAGACGGTGCCCTTGGCCACACCGGCCCGGTCGGCGATCGCCTCGACCGTCGTGGCCGAGTAGCCCTGCTCGGCGATCAGCTCGATGGCCGCGCCGAACACCTTCATGCGGGTGTCGGCACGGCTCACAGCGACAGCTCCGGGTGCAGGCGCTTCACGGTCCAGACGCGGCTGCGCTCCACGGCGAGCGCGGTCAGCGCGAGCGCGAGCACGAGGAAGGCGGACAACACCCCGCAAGCCTGCCACACCACGGTCAGGTCGCCGCCGCTGATGAGCCTGCGCAGCGCCGAGACCACCCAGCTCATCGGCAGCCACGGCGAGATCGTCTGGAAGAAGCCGGGCGAGGTCTCGATCGGGTACGTGCCCGCCGCCGAGGTGAGCTGCAACATGAGCAGCGCCAGCGCGGCCACCCTGCCCGGCGCGCCGAGCAGCGCGTTGACCGCCTGGACGATCGCCATGAACGCCGCCGCGGTCAGCAGCAGCAGTCCTGCCACGCCCGCCCAGTGGGCCGCCTCCAGGCCGAGCGCGAACCGCAGCACCGCCAGCAGCACGCCCACCTGGGCCGCGCCCAGCGCCAGCGCGGGCAGCCAGCCGGACAGCACGATCCGCAGCGGGCCCGAGGTCCCGGCCAGGAGCCGCTGGTTGAGCGGCTTCAGCACCATGAACGCGATCATCGCCCCCACCCACAACGCCAGGGGCAGGAAGAACGGGGCGAACCCGGTTCCGTAGTTGGGCACCTCGTTGTCGACCGTCTTGGCCAGCCGTACCGGATCGCTCATGACGTCGGTGCGGGAGTCGCGCTGCTGGTCGGAGTAGTCGGGGATCTTCTCGGCGCCTTCGCCGAGGCCGTCGGCGAGGTCCTGCGAACCCTTGGTCAGCTTGGTCATGCCGTCGTCGACCTTGCCCGCGCCGTCGTGGAGCTTGTCCACGCCGTCGTGGAGCTGGGTGGCGCCGTCGCCGAGCTTGACCAGCCCGCCGCCGAGCTTGCCGATCCCGGCGGTGACCTGCGCGGACCCGTCCTGGAGCTTCGTGGCGGCGCCGTGCAGCTTGGTGACGCCCTGCCCGGCCTTGGTCGCGCCCGCGCCGAGCTTCGCCGCGCCGTCGGCCAGCTTGGACAGTCCCGCGTCGAGCGCGTCGACCTGCTCCCTGACCTGGTCGAGCTTGGGGCCCAGCTCGGGTGCCAGGGCGGCGATCTTGCGGGCGTTCGCGGCCAGCTCGCGGGCGCGTTCGGGCAGGGTCGAGGTGCCGCCGAGGCGTTCCTGGAGCTGCCCGGCCTGCTCGGCGGCGCGCTCCGCCGCGTTCGCGGTGCTCCTGAGCAGGCCGCGCAGCCGGGGATCGGAGTCGGCGTCCAGCAGGTCGAGCGCGGCCCGCGCCTGGGAGGCGGCCTCCTGGGCGTTGCCGCCGGTGCGGCCCGCCAGCCCCTCCAGGCCGTCGGCGAGCCGGTCGGCGGCGTCGGCGACCGCGTTGGCGGACTCGGCCACCCTGGGCCCGTACTCGTTGAGCACCGGCACGTACTTGCCGGCCAGCCGGTTGACCGTCCCGCGCTGCGCGTGCACCTGCTCGTATGCCTGCCGGTTGCCGTCGGCCAGCTTCCCCGCCCCGTCGCCAAGCTCGTCCAGGCCGCTCTTCAGCCTGCCCATCGCCTCCGTGGCTTTCCCGATGCCCTGGGTGACCTTGGCGGAGCCGTTCTGGAGCTTGGCGGTGGCGGCGTTGGCGCTGCCGAGTCCGACCGAGAGCTGCCTGGCGCCGTCCTCCGCGCTGCCGAGGCCGGTGTTGAGCTGGGAGACGCCGTCACCGGCCTTGACCGTGCCGTCGTGGAGCTCGCCCGCGCCGTCGGCCGCCTCGGTGGTCTTGTCGTGGATGTCGCCGATGGAGACGAAGACCTTGTCGAAGTAGTCGCGTACGGCGGTGCGCGCGGCGGCCGAGCGCACCTCGTTGAAGACCGCGTCGGAGATGGTGCCGACGATGTAGCTGCGGCCGGTGTCGACGCGCAGCCCGAGCCGCGCGGGCGACGGCGTGCCCTTGTCGTCGGAGGGCGAGGCGAGGTTGGCGCTGAAGTCGGCCGGGATCGTCAGCGACAGGTAGAAGCCGCCGTCGTTGACGCCGTCGGCCGCCTCCTGAGCGGTCACGCGGCGCCAGTCGAAGACCTCGCGCTCGGTCAGCTCGTCGGCCAGTTCCCGCCCGGCGTTGACGGTCTTGCCGTCCACGGTGGCCGGGCGGTCCTCCATGACCAGGGCCACGGGGACCCGGTCGAGGTTGCCCTGCGGGTCCCAGAACGACCACAGGTACAGGCCCGCGTACAACAGCGGCAGCACCACCACCGCCGCCAGCGCCGCCCTGGTCAGCCGGGAGCGCAACATCGCCTTCATGACAGCTCCACCAGCGTGTCGGCGTGCGCGGGCGCCTCGACGGTGGAGGCGACCACGGTGTGTCCCGCCGCGGTCAGGTCCCGCAGCGCCTGCCACACGGCCAGCCGCCGCTCGCCGGGCAGTCCGAGGTCCACGTTGTCGGCGACGATCACCTGGGGCTCGTCGAGCAGGGCCAGGGCGAGGCCGAGCCGTACCCGCTGCTCGCGGTCGAGCTCCCGCGTGAGCGCGCGCTCGTCCGCGACCACCCCCGCCGTCCGCAACACCTGGGTGTACGGCTTGCGCCGCCGCTCCCGCAGATGCTCCCTGACGGTGAGCGAACGATCCAGGTCGGTCACCCCGTCGACCAGCGCCAGCGCGGCGGCCCTGCGGATGGCGCGCGGCCGGGTCTGCCCGGCGACGCTGAGCGCGCCCTTCGTCGGCGTCATCCGCCCCGCCAGCGTGAGCAGCAGGCTCGTCCGCCCGCTGCCCGCCGGACCCGCGACCACCGTCAGAGTCCCTTTCCCGGACTCGAACGTGACCTCCGGGAACACCCCGTCCACCGCCAACCCCCTGGCGACAATCACGACACTCACCTCTTGAACTGACCAGTCAGTACAAAAGCGAGAGTACACCCGATTCCGGACCGGTGCGCAGGCGGGGACGGCGAAGGGCCGCCCGGGTGTGCTGGGCGGCCCTTCAGGTCCTGCGGTTGACGGATCGCGCGGCCGGCGGGTGCCGCCGCCGGCGGGTCGTGCGGCCGGCGGGTCGTGCGGCTAGCGGATCGGCAGGTCGTAGTAGCGGCGGACGCTGGAGCCGAGCCGGCCCACGTCGGCCCCGTAGACGTGGAGGGAGACGCCGATCTCGTCGCTGGTGTTCTCGACCTTGTGGATGTCGCCGGGCGGGGCGAAGCCGCTGACCTCACCGGGCTGGTTGGCGGCCCGGCCGATCTCCACCAGGTGGTCGCCCATGTCCCGGTAGAGCGTCTCGTACTCCACGCCGCTCAGGATGCCGAACGCGCACCAGGACACATGGTCGTGAATGCGCGTGTACTGGCCGGGCCGCCACACCACGGCCACGACGGAGAACTCCTCCTGCGTGTGCAACGGGAAGGAGTAGTAGGTGTCCGGGTTCCCGGCACGCTCCTCCTCGGTCAGCAGGTCGAGGCCGGGAAGGTTCAGCCGGAGGAAGTCCGCCACGGCGAAGGCGGTGTCCCGCGACTCCAGGTCCTTGGCCACGATGTCCCTGATTCCGGACACGAGCTGGTCGAGTCCGGGCCTGGCCAGCACGATTTCCATGGTCTCCCCCTCGGGAATGGTGTTATTCCGCCTTCCCCTTCTACGGTGCTCTAATGAGATTCATAGGTCCAACAGAAGTATTTGGGGATATTCATAGACATGCTTGATGTCACCCGGCTACGCGTGCTTGTCGCCGTTGCCCGCAGGGGCTCCCTGACCGCCGCGGCCAAGGATCTGCACTACTCGCAGCCCTCGGTCAGCCATCACCTGTCCCGCCTGGAGGCCGAGACGGGGGCCCAGCTCATCCAGCGCGCCGGCCGCGGCATCCGGCTCACCGAGGCCGGGCACCTGCTCGCCGAGCGGGCCGCCGAGATCATCACCCGCCTCGACGCCACCGCGGAGGAGCTCGCCGCCCACGTCGGACTGCGCTCTGGCCGGGTACGGCTGGCCGCCTTCCCCTCCGCCCTCGGCACCTTCGTTCCCCGGGCGGTCCGCCGGCTGTCGGCCGAGTACCCAGGACTCCAGCTCAGCCTGACCGAGACCGAACCGCCCGAGGCGCTGCGGCTGCTGCGGGCCGGGCGGGTGGACGTGGCGGTCATGTTCCGCTACGACGACACCGCGCCCGAGGACACCGGCGTCAGGATGCTGCACCTTCTCGACGACCCGAGCTACCTCGTCTCCCCCGAACCCTCAGGCCCGCTGGCCGAGCACGCCGATTCCCCGTGGATCGCCGGGTGCGACCGCTGCCGCAGCCACCTGCTCGACATCTGCGCCAAGGCGGGCTTCGAGCCGCGCATCTCCTTCACCAGCGACGACATCGTGGCCGTTCAGGCGTTGGTGGCGGCGGGGATGGGGCTGACGGTCCTGCCGGGCCTGGCCCTGAGCGCCCACCGCAGCTCGGCGGTGGAGGTGGCCGAAATACCCGGCTCGACCCGGCACGTCTTCGCCGCGACCTACGGCGACCCGCCCTACCCACCCGCCACCCAGGCCCTCCTCACCGCCCTCACCAACGCCTGGCCCGGCTGAACCGCACGTGGGGACGCGAGCTAACGACCGGCCCGTGCGGACGAGCCGGGACGTCCGCACGGGCTGGCAGACGGCCGCGCGGGACGAGCGCGGGGTGAGGGCCACGCGCGAGAACCACACGTATGGACGAGGAGCGACGAGCGCGCGGGGACCGGGACGGCCGGGGTGTGCGGACGGGACGGGCAGGATCGCCGGGGCGGGGCAGCCGGGGGTGGGGTGGGAAAGGTGTGGCGGGGGTGGGGGTGGGGACCCTACGCTCGGGTTATGCCGGACATGTCGACGCTTGCTGTGTTCTGTGTGGCCACGCTGGCCATCCTGGTCGTGCCGGGACCGGCGGTGCTGTTCATCGTGACCAGGAGCGTCGCGCAGGGCAGGGCGGCCGGGATGGTGTCGGTGCTCGGTGTCCACGCGGGCTCGCTGGTCCACGTGGCCGCCGCCGCGCTCGGGATCAGCGCGCTGCTGGCCGCCTCCGCCACCGCGTTCACGATCGTGAAGTTCGCCGGCGTCGCGTACCTGCTGTTCCTGGGGGTCAGGAAGCTGCTGTCCAAGCCGGTCGCCGAGGAGGCGGTCGAGTTCGCGGTGCAGTCGCGGCGGCGGATGTTCTGGGAGGGGTTCGTGGTCAACGTGCTCAACCCCAAGACGGCCATCTTCTTCCTGGCCTTCCTCCCGAACTTCACCAACCCGGACGCGGGCCCGATCGGCCCGCAGATCCTGCTGCTCGGCGCCATCTGGGTGGTTCTGGGCCTGGCCTCCGACGGCGTGGTCGCGCTGGCCTCGTCGGCGCTGGCCGGGCGGATGCGCCGGTCGATCCGGGCCAGGCGCCGGCTCGACGTGGGCAGCGGCGTCATCTACATCGGCCTGGCCGCGCTGCTCACCGGCGAGAAGGCATAGGCATGCCGTAGGTGCGGGCCAGCAGGTGCGCGCGCAGGGTGGGCAGTGAGGTGTAGTGGTGCGCCTGCAGCCCTTCGGCCAGCGCGCCCGCCACGTTGGCCGGGCGCGCGTCGACGAACATGATGCGGTCGGCGGGCAGGCCGAACCGCTCGACGCACCAGTGGTACGCCTCGGGTGACGGCTTGGCGTGGCCGATCCGGCTGGAGAGCCCGAGCACCTCGAAGCTCTCAAAGACTTCGGCATGATAAGTCGCGAAATATTGGGACAAGTCGCTGGGGATGTTGGACAGCAAACCCACTCGAATGCCTCGGTCGGCGAGGGCCCTGATGTAGTCCAGGAGTTCGCCGTCCACCCGGCTCCAACTGGCCACGTCCAGCGCGACCAGCGCGTCCGCGTCCTCGAACGACCTGCCCAGCCGCTCGCCCACGGCCTGCCAGTACTGCCGTCCGGTCAGCTCGCCCCGGTCGTAACCGTCGCGCGCGTCCCAGTAGGCGTTCCAGAACGCCGACCCCCTGACCCCCGCCGCCGCCTCGATCCCGGCACGGTCCTGCGCGGTCTGGCCAGGCGCGATGACCCCGAACAAGTCGAACAGCAGCGCTTCCACTCTTCCCCCGACATAGATGGCGGTATCGGGGGGCCATGGCACTCTATAGAGGCCCTGGAGCGATGGCCGTCACCGCCACGCCTGTTCGGCCGTCTCGCGTGCCCAGCGGTAGTCGGCCTTGCCCGCGGGAGAACGGACGATCTCCTCGACGAACGCGTAGGTCCGCGGCACCTTGTAGCTCGACAGCCGCTCCCTGCAGTGCGCGTCGAGGTCGGCCTGGGCCACCTCGACACCCGGTCTGGGCTCGACCACCGCGGCCACCCTGCTGCCCCAGCGCTCGTCCGGTATCCCGGTCACGACCGCGTCGAAGACCGCCGGATGCCCCTTGAGCACGGCCTCCACCTCTTCGGGGAAGACCTTCTCGCCGCCGGTGTTGATGCACTGGGAGCCGCGGCCGAAGATGTTGACGGTGCCGTCGGCGTCCACGGTGGCCAGGTCGCCGGTCAGCAGCCAGCGGGTGCCGTCGGCGTCGGTGACGAACGTGCGGGCGGTCTTCTCCGGGTCGTTGTAGTAGCCGAAGGCGACCCTGCCCGACTTGGCCACGGTGCCGAGCCGCCCCTCCGGGACCGGCTTCAGGCTCTCGTCCAGCACGGCCAGGTTGGCGGTGGCGTTCGGCTGGTAGCGCAGCCCCTTCTCCGGCGTGGAGCCCGCCACTCCCGAGGCGGTGTAGCCGGACTCGGTGGAGCCGAAGTTGTCGAGGATCATCACGTTCGGCAGCAGTTCCTGCAGCCGGTCGCGGACCGACCCGCTGAGGATCGCGCCGGTCGAGCTGATCACGAACAACGACGACAGATCGTAGGAACCGCCGGCCAGCGCCTCGGCCAGCGGCCTGGCCATCGCGTCGCCGGTGATGTTCATGGTGAACACCCGCTCGCGCTCGACCGTCCGCCACACCTCCTCGGCCTCGAACCTGCGCACGTACGCGATCGTCGCCCCCATCCACCAGGCGATGAACGTGCCCATCTGCGCCGCCCCGTGCATCAGCGGAGGCGCCGCCATCATCACCATCGGGTTGGCCTTGACCGCCTCCTCGACGACCTCCTGCGGGGTCGCGCGCGGCTCGCCGTACGGATTGCCGCCCCCGAACGCCATGAACAGGTCCTCGACGTGCCACATCGCGCCCTTGGGCATGCCGGTGGTGCCGCCGGTGTAGATGATGTAGACGTCCTGGCCGCTGCGCTCGGGGAAGCCGCGCGTCTCCGGCTGCCCTTCCAGCGCCTTCTCGTACGGCACCGCCCCCGCCGCCGGCCCGCCCACCGAGATCAGGTGCCGCAGCTTGGCCGCCTGGGGCGCCACCGCCGCCACCCGCCCGGCGAACTCCACGTCGTAGACCAGCGCCACGATGTCGGAGTCGTTGTAGAGGTAGAGCAGCTCGGCCTCGACGTAGCGGTAGTTGACGTTGATCGGCACCGCCCGCAGCTTGAGCGCGGCCAGCAGCCCGGCGACGTACTCGACGCCGTTGTACAGGTGCAGCCCGACGTGCTGGCCGGGGCCGACGCCGAGGCTCTCCAGGTAGTGCGCCAGCCGGTTCGCCTCGGCGTCCAGCTCGGCGTAGGTGCGGCGCTGGTCGCCGCAGACGAGCGCGACCCGCTCGCCGATGCGGTCGGTGAGCGCCTCGAACAGGTCCGCGTGGTTGAACTCCATCAGGGCTTCTCCCGTCCGACGACCCACATCGCGAAGAACTGGGCTCCCCCGCCGTACGCGTGGCCGAGCGCCCGCCTGGCGCCGTCCACCTGGTGCTCCCCCGCCATCCCCCGGACCTGCTGGGCCGCCTCGGCGAACCTGATCAGCCCGGAGGCGCCGATCGGGTTGGACGACAGGACGCCGCCCGAGGCGTTCCACGGGATGTCGCCGTCGAGGGCGGTCGCGCCGGATTCGGTGAGCTTCCATCCCTCGCCCTCGGCGGCGAAGCCGAGGTTCTCCAGCCACATGGGCTCGTACCACGAGAACGGCACGTAGGTCTCGGCCACGTCGATGTCGCGCCGCGGGTCGCTGATGCCGGCCTGCCGGTAGACGTCGGCGGCGCAGTCCTTGCCGCCCTGTGGGTTCACGGTGTCGCGACCGGCTCGGAAGATCGGCTCGGAGCGCATCGCCGTACCGTGGACCCATGCGGGCGTGCCGGTCACGGCCGACTCCGACGCGAGCACCATCGCGCAGGCGCCGTCGCTGGACGGGCAGGTCTCCAGGTAGCGGATGGGCTCCCAGAGCATGGGCGTGGACTCGACCATCTCGCGGTTGATGCCGGGGATCTTCAGGTGCGCGTAGGGGTTCTTCAGCGCGTTCTGACGGTCCTTGACGGCGACGAGCGTGCCGATGTGCTCGGGGGCGCCGGAGCGCCGCATGTACTCGCGGATGTGCGGGGCGAAGTAGCCGCCCGCGCCCACGACCAGCGAGGCGTTGAACGGCAGGTGCGTCGACAGCGCCCAGGTGGCGTTCGACTCCGACTGCTTCTCGAAGGCGACCACGAGGACCCGGTCGTGCACGCCGCCCTGGATCAGCGAGGCGCCGACCAGCCCGGTGGAGCCGCCGACCGATCCGGCCGTGTGCACGCGCATCATCGGCTTGCCCGCGGCGCCGAGCGCGTCGGCCAGGTACGCCTCCGGCATCATCACGCCCTCGAATAAGTCGGGCGCCTTGCCGATGACGACGGCGTCGATGTCCTTGAACGTCAGCCCGGCGTCCTCCAGGGCGCGCAGCGCGGCCTCGCGCACCAGCCCGGCGATGGAGACGTCGCCCCGCTTCGTGGTGTAGTGCGTCTGGCCGACGCCGATCACCGCGCAAGAGTTGCCCATCATGCCTCCAGGACGGTCACGAGGTTGTGCTGCAGGCAGGGACCGCCGGCGGCGTGGCCGACGGTGCGGGCGGCGCGGCCGTCGAGGATGTGCCCGGCGGCCTCGCCGATGCGGATCAGGCCGGTGGCCATCACGGGGTTGGCGGCGAGCGGGCCGCCGCTGGGGTTGATCACGGTCTCGGCGGGCAGTTCCAGCGCCTGCCTGAGGATGATCTCCTCGTGGGCGAACTGGGCGTGCAGCTCGGCGACCTCGACGCGGCCCTTGCCGACTCCCGCCGCGCGGGCGGCGTCGGCGGCGGAGGCCGAGCGGGACAGGTCGCGCATGCCGGGGTAGTGGGGTTCTATCCGGTGTGCGATGCCCCTGATGTAGGCGGGGTGCTCGCACAGCTCCCGCGCCCTGTCCCCGGCCGCCAGGACGAGCGCCGCGGCGCCGTCCGTGATGGGTGGCTCGTCGCCTTCCAGCGGAAGGTCCAGCGCGTAGGGGTTCGCCCGCCCGTCGGTACGGCTGCGCCGTACGATCTCGTCGAGCTCCTTCCCCGAGGCGCCCAGCGCCGAGCGCTGCAGGCCCGCCATCGAGAGCTGGTCGAGCCCGAGCGGTTCGAGGTAGTACGGGTCGAGCTGGAGCGTCATGATCGTGCGCAGGTCGCCGAGCGACGACTTGCCGAACCCGTAGACCAGCGCGGTGTCGACGTCGCCGTGCTGCAGGCGCACCCACGCCTCGTAGAGCGCCCAGGCGGCGTCCATCTCGACGTGGCTCTCGGAGATCGGCGGCCAGGCGCCGAGCGCGTCGAGCGCGGAGACGAACGAGAACGGCGCGCCGGCCAGGTAGTCGCAACTGCCCGAGCAGGTGAAGCCGAACGCGCGCAGCCCGGTCTTCTCGCGGATCTCGTCGATGACCGGGAGGATCAGCTCCGGCTCCGAGACGCCGGTGTCGTGGTCGGTGTGGTGGGTCTGGGCGAAGGCGACGACGGCCACATCGCGCATTAGAGCTCCGCGTCTGGTTCTCCGGTGGGGGTGAACCACCGGATGTTGGACATCGACAGGGTGCGCTCGGCCTCGGGCACCCATTCGGCGCGTACCCGCATGCCCTGGCGGACCTCGTGGGCGGGGACGCCGCCGACGAGGGCGATCATGGGGATGTCCGCGCCGTCCAGCAGGATGTAGGCGGAGACGAACGGCACCTCGGGGGCGCGCGGGTCGGGCAGGTTGTTGATGGCGAACGTGGTGATGGTGCCGGTGTCGGGCAGTTCCACCTCGTCGGTGATCGCGTTCCCGCATTCCGGGCAGGACAGGCGGTAGGGGACGTACACCTTGTCGCAGGTCGTGCACCGGCAGCCGGTGAAGACGCCGCGCCTGATCCCTTCGAGGAAGTGGGTGAGCGACCGGCTCGCGGTGATCCTGTACGCGGCCTTCACCGGCGAGACGATCTTCGTGACCTCGGGCGCGAAGTAGGCGATGTCGGTGATGTGGCCGCGGCGGGCCGTGCTCCAGACGGGACGCACCCGCGTGCCCGCCTCCAGCGCCTTGGCGTTGCCCGCGTCCACCGCGTGCAGCAGCGCCGTGTCCGCGCCGTCCAGACGGATCAGCGCCCAGGCGAAGGGCCGGTCCAGCGGATGCTGTTCGAGCGGCGTCTCCACCCAGGTCCAGGCGGTGACGGTGCCGGCCGGGCCGACCTCCACGTACTCGCCGGTGACCGGGTCGCCGCTGTCCGGGTCGTACTCCAGCGGCGGCACCAGCACCCTGCCCTCCGCCGTGCGGACCCCGACGATCCGCCCGTCGCGCAGCTCGGTCAGGAACCTGCCGATGACCGGACCCGTCGTCCGCGTGTATCCGCCGGGGAACTCCAGGACGTGGTCGGCGACCAGGGGCTCAGATGGCACGGCCGTGTCCCTCCCAGTAGGGCGCGCGCAGCTTGCGTTTGAGGAGCTTGCCGTTGGGTTCCCGCGGCATCTCCTCGATGAAGTCGATGGTCTTGGGCCACTTCATCCGCGCCAGCCGTCCCTCCAGCGAGGCGAGGATCTCCGCGGCCAGCTCGGGGCCGGGCTCACAGCCGTCGGCGGGCTCCACGACCGCCTTGATCTGCTCGCCCCAGTCCTCGTCGGGGATGCCGAAGACCGCCACGTCGGCGACCTTCGGGTGGATCATGAGCTCGTTCTCGATCTCGGCCGGGTAGATGTTCGCGCCGCCCGAGATGATCATGTCGGCCTTGCGGTCGCAGAGGAACAGGAAGCCGTCCTCGTCCAGGTATCCGATGTCGCCGACGGTGAAGTGGTCCTTGAGGCGGTTCGCCGCGGTCTTCTCGGGATCGCCCTTGTACTCGAAGGCGACGCCCATCATCTTCATGTAGATCGTCCCGGGGGTGCCCGTGGGCACCGGCTCACCCGCGTCGTCCACGATGAGCAGTTCGCTGATCGGCCAGGCTTTGCCGACCGTGCCCGGGTGCGCCTTCCAGTCCTGCGGGGTGGCCAGCGTGCCGCCGCCCTCGGTGGCGGCGTAGTACTCGTAGACCACCTCGCCCCACCAGTCGAGCATCTGGTGCTTGACCGGGACCGGGCAGGGGGCCGCCGCGTGGATCATCCACTTGAGTGAGGACAGGTCGTACTTCTCCCGCGTCTCGGCGGGCAGCGCGAGCAGCCGCTTGAAGTGGGTGGGGACCATGTGGGAGTTCGTCACGCCGTGGCGCTCACAGAGCCGCAGGGTCTCCTCGGCGTCCCATCGGTCCATGTAGACGAGCGTGTGTCCCATGTGCAGCGCCGTACCGCCGAACTGCGTGACGGCGGTGTGGTAGTTCGGCGCGGTCACGAGGTGCGCGTTGGGCCGGCCGGGCGTGATGCCGAACAACGTCAGCAGGAACGTCATCAGCTCCGCGCCGTCGTCGGGGTCCAGGCCGCTCAGCTTCCGCCGGACGCCCTTGGGCTTGCCGGTGGTGCCCGAGGTGTAGTGCATGGTCGCGCCCGCCGTGCGCTCCTGCGGCGCCGTGGCCGGCTGACCCGTGGTCAGCTCGTCCATCGGGCGGAACCCCTCGATCGGCTGTACGGCGAAGCGGCGGTGCGGCTCGATGACCTCGGCGCCCCTGGTGCCCTCGGCCGCGTAGCGCGGGTGCACGAAGAAGGCCCTGGCCTCGCTGTCCTCGACGATGTAGGCGATCTCGGGGCCGGTGAGATGCCAGTTGACCGGGGTGTAGTACCAGCCCGCCTGGAGCGCGGCCAGGTAGAGGACGAGACCGTCGGCGCCGTTGGGCACCAGGCCGCAGATGCCGTCGCCCGGCTGGAGCCCAAGCTCGCGCAGGCCGTGGACGAGCTGGTTGGAACGGGCTAAGAGGTCACCGGCCCGATGCTCGGTGCCGTCGGGGTCGACGGCGGCGATCCAGTCGGGATCCGCCTGCGCCAGCCGCCAGAATCCGAGCGTGCCCATCGCGCTCCCTCGTGTCGGGGGGTAGAGCTTCAGGCGAGCGTAACGCGCGATCGAAGCCCCGAGCAAGCGCTTGATTTCACAGGAGTCTCGCCCGCCTCACGACTCCGCTACAGTTACCGATTTGACCGCTTAGATGCCCAGACGTAATGAAATAGTCAAGAAACTTGGCATATGTCCACTTTGGGCACTTCTGTCACTTTCGTTGCGAGATGATGTTCGTCGCGAGGCGGCGTGTTCCCGAGCACGGGGGTCTCCTGAACCCCGCGCCGCCTCATCGATTGGGAGAACATGCGCTTCAACAAGTCCTTGGCGGCTGCCGGTGCCCTCGGCCTCGCCGTACTCACCGCGAGCCCGGCTCTCGCGGACACCCCCACGGACCTCCCCGTCGCCCCGGTCGAGACCACGTCTCCCGAGGCTCCGGCCGAGAAGCCCGCCGAGACGCCCAAGCCCTCAGAAAAGCCCTCCGCCAAGCCGTCGGCCAAGCCGTCACCTTCGGCATCCACGAAGGAGGCTCCGGAGAAGAAGGAGGTGGAGCAGAAGGGCTCCATCTCGCTGAGCAGCACCACGGCCAAGCCCGGCGAGGTCATCACGGTCTCGGTCACCTCTACGCGCGCGGCCATCACGGCCATCACCTCGCGCGGCTTCAACCCGCCGTCATGGAACGTGCCGGGCAAGCGCACGGAGTACCGCTTCCAGGTCCGCGTCGCCGACAACCCCGGCGAGCACCCGGTGGACGCCCACTTCGCCGACGGCTCCTCGGCCCGCGCGGTCCTGACCGTGCGGAAGGAGGCCGCCGCCAAGACGAGCATCACCGTCGACCGGTCCACCGCCAAGCCGGGTGACATCGTCAACGTGAGCGTCAAGTCGGACGGCCCCGACGTGAAGGCCATCACCTCGCGCGCCTTCTCCCCCGGCTCCTGGAACGTTCCAGCGGGCTACAAGGAGTACCGCTTCCAGGTCCGCGTCTCCGACGCCTACGGCGAGCAGGCGGTCGACGCCCACTTCGCCGACGGCTCCTACGCCCGCACGACCCTGACCGTCGAGAAGGCGGCCGAGGTCAAGTACGGCATCGCGGTCACCCCGAGCGCCGCCGAGCCCGGCGACAAGGTCTCCTACACGATCACCGGCAAGGCCGCCGACGCCTACATCGAGTCGCCGGCGTTCTGGGCGAAGATCACCGAGAACATGACGCTCGGCACCACCAGGACCGGCACCGTGCCGATCCGCCCGGACGCCAAGCCCGGCGTCCACCCGGTCGACGTCGTCTTCAAGGACGCCGCGGGCCGTACCGTGGGGACCGCCTCCACCACGATCACCGTGAAGAGCCCGGTCAAGCCGGTGCCGGTGACGGGCCTGAAGCTCGACCTGTCGCCGAACAAGATCGTCGCGGGCCAGAGCTACTACGCCGGCGTCACCACCACGAACGTCAAGGCGGGCGCCCGGGTCACCATCACCGACCCGGCCGGCCGCAAGCACGTCGTGCGCGTCGACGCCTGGGGCGAGGCCCACGTCAAGCTGACCTCGCCCAAGGGCACGCGACCCGGCGGCTACACCGTCAGGGCCGCGCTGGACAGCGGGCAGAGCACCTCCGCGCGCCTGACCGTGGTCAAGAAGCACCCGCACACGCAGCTCGCCCTGATCCTCGACCCGAACAAGGTCTACGCGGGCGGCTCGTTCACCGCCGTCGTGGCCACCTCGTCGTTCGGCAAGGCGACGAAGGCGACGATCACCGACCCGTCCGGCAAGCGGTTCACCGTGAAGGTCGGCAAGTCGGGCGTGGGCGCCAAGAAGTTCCACGTGCCCTCCAGCACCCGCGCGGGCACCTACTGGTTCAAGGCCAAGCTGGCCAACGGCGCCACCGACTGGGCGAAGCTCACCGTCAAGCCCCGCTACCGGGCCAGCGGCTTCACGCTGACGCCCAAGGGCGGCGCGGACACCGGCGGCGGCCTGCCCGAGGGCAACCCCGGCTACGGCGGCGTCGCGCTCGGCGGCATGCTGGTCGCGGGCTCGGCCATGTTCGTGCGCCGCCGCACCGACGAGAGCTGATCCCTTCCTGGGGGTACGGCTCGCGGGCCGTACCCCCTTTTCTCCTTCGCCGACTATCCGGGGGACAGTCATGATCAGGAGCACGCTGGTCCAGGCGGCGGCGGCCGTGCTGGTGTTCTCCGGCGGCCTGGCGGTCGCCGGTTCGTTCAAGGGCGAGCCCGCGCCCGCGCGGGCGGCCGAGCCGGCCGGGGCCGTCGCCGCGCCGCAGCGGGCGCCGATGTTCGCCGAGGCGGACACGGCCATGAAGCGGTCGGAGCCGGTCAGCGTCTCGATCGGGAGGATCGGGGTGAAGGACGCGCCGATCGAGCCGGTGGGGCTCAATCCGGACCAGTCGGTGGAGGTGCCGCCGCTGGAGCGTCCCGAACTGGTGGGCTGGTACCGGCACCGGCCGACGCCGGGTGAGATGGGGCCGGCCGTACTGCTGGGGCATGTGGACGCGCACGGGCGGCCCGCGGTCTTCCACAAGGCCGGCACGCTCGGACAGGGCGACACGATCGCGGTGAAGCGCGCGGACGGCTCGGTGGCGGAGTTCGCCGTGGACGCGGTGGAGCGGGTGGACAAGGACGCCTTCCCCACCGAGAAGGTGTACGGGGCGACAGAGGCGGCGGAACTGCGGCTGGTGACCTGCGGCGGCGCCTTCGACCCCGCGACGGGCCATTACGAGGACAACGTCATCGTCTACGCGCACCTCACCGTGTAACCTAGCAAGCGCTTGATACTTCAGCGCCTGCCTACGGAGGTCGCCCCGTGGAACTCCTGCCGATCAGCACCCCGCACTGCCGGATCGAACGCGACGGCCACGTCGTGGTCGTCACCATGAACCGGCCGGAGGCCCGCAACGCCCTGTCCTCCGACATGTTGATCGGCCTGGCCTCGGCCTGGGCCTACGTCTCGGCCGAGCCGGGCGTACGGGTGGCCGTGCTGACCGGCGCGGAGGGCACGTTCTGCGCCGGGGCCGACCTGAAGGCCATGGGTCGGCCGTCCAGCGACCCGGACGTCCAGGCCCGGGCGGCGCAGATCCCCAACTTCCACTGGAAGGGCCTGCTGCGGGAGGAACTGCCCACCAAGCCGATCGTCTGCGCGGCCGAGGGCTACGCGGTGGCCGGCGGCACCGAACTGCTCATCGGCACCGACCTGCGCGTCGTGGCCGAGTCGGCGACGCTGGGGCTGTTCGAGGCCAAGCGGGCGCTGTTCCCCATGGGCGGGGCGGCGATCCGCCTGCCGCGCCAGATCCCGTACTGCCACGCCATGGACCTCCTGCTGACCGGCCGCTCCGTCACCGCCTCGGAGGCGCTGGCCATGGGCCTGGTGAACCGGGTGGTGCCCGACGGCCAGGCGCTGGCGGTGGCCAGGGAGATCGCCGACGACATCGCGGCGTCGGGGCCGCTGGCCGTACAGGCGATTCTGCGCACGTACCGGGACACACTGGGCCTGGCCGAGCCGGAGGCGCTGAAGGTCTCCGACGAGTACGGCTGGCCGGTCATCGGCTCCGAGGACGCCCGCGAGGGCTCCCGGGCCTTCAAGGAAAAGCGCCCCGCCACCTACCACGGCACCTGAGCGCCGACGGCCTGGTCACGGTCGTTCCGGTCGGAAAAGGACGGCCGGTAGGGTGGCCGCATGGTGGAGGAGGCGGAGCGGTACCGGCGGGAGTTGCACGTCCACTGCTACCGCATGCTCGGCTCCTACACCGAGGCCGAGGACGCGGTGCAGGAGACGATGCTGCGCGCCTGGCGCGGGGCCGACACCTACGAGGGCCGCTCCACCTATCGCGCCTGGCTCTACAAGATCGCGACGCACGTCTGCCTCGACCTTCTCGGCAGGCGCAAGGAAGTGGTGCTGTCCGAGGCGCCGATGTCGGACGTGCCGTGGCTGGAGCCGTATCCCGACCAGCAGCTTCCCGAAGAGCTGGCCGTGGCCAGGGAGACCATCGAGCTGGCCTTCCTGGCGGTCATCCAGCACCTGCCGCCGCGCCAGCGGGCGGTGCTGGTCATGCGCGACGTGCTCGGCTGGCCGGCCGAGGAGACCGCGGAGTCGCTGGAGATGACGGTGCCGTCCGTCAAGAGCGCGCTCCAGCGTGGCCGGGCCACGCTGCGCAAGCACCTTCCCGAACGGCGCAGCGACTGGGCCGCGGCCACCGAGCCGAGCGCCGAGGAACGAGTCGTGCTCAAGCGGTTCGTCGAGGCGTCGATGAAGGCGGACATGGGCACGCTGGCGACCCTGCTGCGCGAGGACGCGTTGCAGGCGATGCCGCCGTCGATGCAGTTCTTCCCGGGGCGCCAGGCGATCCTGGACATGTGGTCGCCGGTCATGGCGGGCCAGGAGGCGTGGGGCGAGTGGCGGGCGCGTACCACCACCGCGAACAGGATGCCCGCGGTGGCCAACTACGTGCGGCGGCCGGGCGAGGAGTTCTTCACCGCGGTCAACCTCGACGTGCTGCGCGTCGAGGACGGCCTCATCGCCGAGATCACCACGTTCGGGCCCGAGACGCTGCCGACGTTCGGACTGCCGGAAAAAATCTACGACTGAGACCGATTCCTTTTTCCCGGCCTCCCGGTCATAAGGGCATGAACGCTTACGACAGGCTCATCGGCACCTGGAAAGTCTCCGGCGGCACCACCGGAACCGTCACCTACCGCTGGATGGAGGGGCGCAACTTCCTCATCCAGGACATCGCGATGGACAGCGAGACCGGGCCCGTGCTGGGCATGGAGGTCATCGGGCGCGAGATGCCGTTCGGCGCGGACAAGCCCGGCGACGAGGTCAAGTCCCGCTACTACGGCTCCGGCGGCGAGACCTACGACTACGTCTACGAACTCGACGGCGACACGCTGACGATCTGGGGCGGCGAGAAGGGCTCGCCCGCCTACTACCGGGGCACGTTCAGCGCCGACGGCAACACCCTGACCGGCGCCTGGCACTACCCGGGCGGCGGCGGGTACGACTCGGTCTCCGTCAGGGTTCCGTGATCCCGTCGAGCCGCTCGATCGCCTCGACGTACTCCTCGACCAGCCCGAACATCACCTCCTTGACCGGCCGGACCTGGTTGGTGATGCCGATGATCTGACCCGCCGGGAACGTGGCCAGCTCGGCGGCGTCGGATCTCCCGATCCGCCGCAACGCATCCGACACCAGCATGAACTGCAGCGGCATCGGCAACGTCCCTGGGGAGTCCGCGGCTTCCCAGGCGTCGGTCCACTCGTTCTTGAGCAGGCGGGCGGGCTTGCCCGTCCAACTGCGCGAGCGGACGGTGTCGCGCGAGGTGGCCTCGAGGATGCGCGCCTTGGCCATGGCCGGGGTGTCGGCCTCCTCGACGGTGAGCCAGAGCGAGCCCGTCCACACGCCGTCCGCGCCCAGCGCCATCCCGGCGGCCATCTGGCGGCCGTTGCCGATGCCGCCCGCGGCCAGGACCGGAACGTCCACCGCGTCCACCACCTGCGGGATCAGCACCATCGTGGAGATCTCCCCGGTGTGACCGCCCGCCTCGGTGCCCTGCGCGACCACGACGTCGACGCCCACCTCCACCTGCTTGAGCGCGTGGCGGGGGGTGGAGGCCAGCGCGGCCACCTTGACGCCATGCTGGTGCGCCAGCTCGACGACGTCGGCCGGAGGCGGTCCGAGGGCGTTGGCCAGCAGCGCGATCGGGTGCCGCAACGCCACCTCGACCTGCGGCCTGGCGGTGGCGTCCGTCCAGCCGAGCAGCACCTTGCCCGCGTCGGCCGAGCCCAGCGCGGGCACGTTGTGGCGCTGCAGGAGGTTCTCGACGAAGCTGCGGTGCGCTTCGGGGATCATCCCCTGCAGCCTGCCGACGAGCTCCTCGGGCGCGAAGTCCGCGCCCTCGTAGGAGGCGGGCATGACCACGTCCACGCCGTACGGCTTGCCGTCCACGTGGCCGTCGATCCAGTTGAGCTCCATCTCGAGCTCTTCCGGCGTGAAGTAGAGGGCGCCGAGCACACCCATGCCGCCCGCCCGGCTGACCGCGGCGACGACATCCCGGCAGTGGCTGAAGGCGAAGATCGGCAGTTCGATCCCGAACATCTCGGTGACACGGGTCCGCATGGCCTGACGTTAATCCCGACTTCACGTAAATTGCAACACGTTCTACTCTAGAACATGTCGTCGGTACTGGCCGGTAACATCTTGCAAGAACGTGTTCTAACTACGCTTCGTGGCGAAAACGAAAGACCCGCCCCCGCATTCGGGGACGGGCCTTTTCGGAACCTGGGTCAGCGGTCGGCGCGGCGGCCCACCAGGACGCCCACGAGAACGAAGGCGATCCCGACGATCAGTAGCACCAGCGGGATGATGTTCTGCAGCAGGTTGATCTGGCTCTTGCTCTTCTGGGCGCTGGAGACCAGGTCGCTGACGGTCTGGTCGGTCATCTTCGCCGTGGCCACGAAGGCCAGCGAGCGCTCGACGCCGTCCTGCGTCTTCAGCACCTCGTGGCGCTGCTGCTCCTGCTTGACCGGCGCGCCGGTGGCCGGCTCGATCCAGAAGGTGTTCTTGCCGTCGTAGTAGCGGTCGACCTGGACGTCGCCCTCCTCCGTCATGCCGAGCACGGAGGCCGGCGCGGTCAGGGTCTCGGTCTTGGTGGCGGGGATCTGCTGCTCGAAGACGTAGACGGGCAGGCCGTTCACCGTTTCCTCGCGCACGAACGTGGCGTCGAAGGCCTTCTGCACGCTGGAGTTGAACACCTTGTAGGTCTTCTTCTCCACGCCGAACGGGAACTTGTAGATCTGGCCCTCAAGGGTGACCGGGGCCTTCTTGACGTTGACGGCGCAGCAGTTCACGCCGGCGCCGGTGTACTTGTCGAAGGCGCTGCGGCGGTCCGACAGGTCGATCTGGGGACGCCGGTTGGTCACGTCGTTGACGACCGTGGCCTCGTCCCAGACGACCACGTCGTCCTTGGACTCCTTCACGTCGCCGCGGGTCGTGACGATGATGTCGAGGTCGGCGGTGAGGACCTTGAGGTCCTGCTTGGAGAAGTACTGCGCGCCCGTCGCCGTCAGCCGGGTGATGCCGAACTGGTTCGCCGGGGCGGCGATGATCTTTTCCGCCGCCCAGAACTTCACCAGCGGGGCTAATGCGATGAAGAACGCTCCGACCCCGATGAGAACGAGCGTGGAAATGCGACCCATCAACGGCTCCTAGAACGTGTTGTCGTATGGCCCGGCGCTAGGGCACCAAAGTATGACAGTGAGTGACATGCGTCACCGGGCGGTATAGAGCCGCAACCAAATCGATAGAAACAGGTTCTAACGTGGGTGGGGTTATGGGAGACAGGGTTATGGCAGACACTCCGGCACGCGCCGACCTCGCACGGTCCTTACGGCTGTTCCGCGCCTTCCGTGCCGAGCAGAGCGACGGGGAGGCGTACTACACGACGCTGGCCGCCGACACCGCCGCCCAGCTCGTCCGGTACGCCGACCTGGACGGCCGGACGGTCCTCGACGTGGGCGGCGGGCCCGGGTACTTCGCGCGCGAGTTCCGCCGCAGGGGCGCGCGGTGCGTGTGCGTGGACGTGAACGCGGGCGAACTGGCGGGCGGTGGGCTGCTGGGCAGCGCGATGGACCTGCCGTTCCGCGACGGCAGCGTGGACGTCTGCTTCTCGTCGAACGTGTTGGAACACGTGCCCTCCCCTTGGCGGATGGCCGCGGAGATGGCGCGCGTCACCCGCCCAGGCGGCCTGATCTTCCTCGCCTACACGAACTGGCTGTCGCCGTGGGGCGGGCACGAGACGTCCCCCTGGCACTACTTGGGCGGGAAGCGGGCCGCCCAGAAATACCACCACAAACACGGCAAGCCCCCCAAGAACCTCTACGGGGAGAGCCTCTACCCGGTCTCGGTGGCCGCCGGCCTCCACTGGGCCCGCACGGCCAGGGAGGTCGACCTCGTGGATGCCCTCCCCCGCTACCTGCCCTGGTGGTACCGCCCGATGCTGAAGGTCCCGATCGTCAGGGAGTTCGCAACGTGGAACCTGGTGCTCGTCCTGAGGAAACGCCCGTGAGAAAGCCCCCGGCAGACAAACTGGTAGCCGGCACCCCCCAAACCCCCACCCCCACCGACCAGCCGGCAGGCACCAGGCCACCCGAAGGCCACACGCCTACCAACCGATCGGCAGACACCAGCACGCCACCCGAGGGACACGCACCCACCAACCAGCCAGCAGACACCAGCACACCACCCGAGGGGCACGCACCCACTAACAAGCCGGTAGGCGTCGCGACGCCCTCCGATGGCGTGGCGCCTACCAACCGGTCGGCAGACACCGGCACACCCCGTGAGGGACACACACCCACCAACCAGCCGGTAGGCGTCGCGACGCCCTCCGATGACGTGGCGCCTACCAATCGGTCGGCAGGTGCTGAGACGCGCGCAGGCGGTGTGCCTGCCAAGCAGTCGGCAGGTGGTGAGGAGGTTGGGTCGGGGGCTGTTGGGGGGTTGGAGTCCGGGGGTGGGCGGGATGCGGCTTTGGATGGGGTTCGGGGGTTGGCGGCGCTTGGGGTGTGGTTGTTGCATGTGGGGGGCAACACCGGGGTCATCTACCGGGACGGGATGTTCGCCTGGATGACCACGCGGCTCGGGATCGCGGTGCCGATCTTCTTCCTGCTGTCCGGGCTGCTGCTGTTCCGGCCTTGGGCCAGGGCCTTCATCCAGGGGACGGCCGCGCCCAGTACGCCTCGGTATCTGTGGCGGCGGGTCGTGCGGGTCTTCCCCGCCTACTGGCTGGTCACGGCGCTGGCGCTCTGGGCCTGGAGTTCCCTGGACGGGTACGGCTGGGCCACCTGGATGCTCATGCTCCAGAACTACACCGACCAGACCCAGGCCCCCGACGGGCTCTACCAGATGTGGACCATGCCCATCGAGCTCGCCTTCTACCTGGCGCTGCCGCTGATCGCGTGGTGCCTCGGGCTGTGGGCGCGGCGGGGGAACCGGGCGGTGCGGCTGCTCGCGGGGATCGCCGTGCTGCCGGTGATCTCGGTGGCCACGGTCGTCGCGGCGCACGTGTGGGATCAGCCGCACATGGCGTTGTGGTTGCCCCACCACCTCATCTACTTCGCGGCCGGAATGGCCATGGCCGTCCTGTCGGTGTGGATCAAGGAGTCCCGGGCGCTGGACTCTCTGGCGCCTCAACTGCTGGTGCTGGCGGTGCTGCTGTACGCGATGCTCAGTACGGAACTGGCCGGGCCGAGGACGTTGACGCTGCCTTCGTTGTCCCAGTCGCTCTGGCGGATGGGGCTGGAGACGGCGGTGGCGATCCTGGTGGTGGCGCCGTTCGCGCTGGCGCCCAGGACCGACTCGTTGCGGTATCGGGTGCTGGGCAATCCCGTCTCCGCCTATCTGGGGCGGATCTCCTACAGCGTCTTCCTCTGGCACGCGCCCGTCATCACGCTGTACTACAAGGTGACGGACGCGGAGCCGTTCAACGGGAACTTCTGGCCCGTCGCGACCTTCACGCTGATCGGGACGCTGCTGATCAGTGCGGCGAGCTACCACCTGGTCGAGGAGACCGCGCTGCGGCTCACCGGGCGGCGGCGAGCTCCTGCTCCACCGCCGGAGCCTCCTGCTCGCGAACCGTACGCGGCGGCACGGTGACCAGCGCGCCGAACAGCGCGCCCATCGCGGCGCAGGCGAGCAACTGAGCCACCTGGTCGGCCAGGACCGGCACATCCAGCCGGATCCCGGCCGCCACGGCCACCGCTGCCAACACGAACAGCACCGCCCCCAGCCACGGCGACCCGACCACCCCCGCACCCCGCCGCGCCCCGTCCATCGCATCGGACGACACCCGCCCATCAACCGCCGCAGAAGCGGGCGAGCCGGGCAGGGACACGGACGCCGACACGCCTGCGGAGCCGCGCATCGGCACCCTGGACGCGGTCCCGCCTGTGGGGACGGACCCGGGTGTGGGGGCGGAGCTGGGTGTGGGGGCGGAGCTGGGTGTGGGGGCGGAGCTGGGTGTGGGGGCGGTGTCGGGCATGGGCGCGCCGCTGGAGAGCGCGGAAGCGGAGGAGGGGGTGGTTGGGGTTGCGTCGGGGTTCGGGGGTGTGGAGGTACGGCCGCGCCCAGGCGCACCAGCACCCGTGAAGGCGGGACGGAGGCGGGTCAGGAGGACCAGGGCGGTCATGGCCAGGACGGCCGCCATACCGGGCCAGCTCGCCACCCAGCCACCGAACGCCAGCCCCACCACGATCACGTACGGCACCCGCCACCGATCCAGCCGAGACCGCCCAGCCGGCGCCGTCTGCAGGACGTGCTCAGGCCGAGGCCCACGCATCACCAGCGCCAGCAGGGCAAGCCCGGCGATCCCCACCAGCCCAGCCGCCAAGGCCAGCCAATAGGTCCGATCCGGCCGGTACTCCAGCCGCACAGTCCCGGTGGTCCCGGCGGGCAGTTCCCAAGCCTGCTTCCAGCCGTCGATCCGCACCGGCCGCAGCGCCTGCCCGTCGAGCTCGGCCCGCCACCCCGCGTTGAAGTTCTCGTTGACGATGAGGAACGAGTCCTTGGGCGCGCTGACCCGCACCTCACGCAGCGAAGGCGTCCAGGTGCCCTGGACGGCTGCACCCGTGACGGCAGGCGAGCCCGCCTCCAGCGAGCCGACCATCAGGCTCGACACCGCCCAGGGCTCCCAGCCGGGAATCCTGACCCGGTTGTCGCCGGCGCCGACCGCCGCCTGCGAGCAGGCGACGAACCGGACGGGCCGCTGTTCCAGCAGGTCGGCGTAGGTGCCGCTGACCTTGGTGCGGACCGGCTTGCCGTTCAGCTGAAGGGTGGGTCCCTGACCGCAGCCCAGCCGGAACGGGATGCCCTCCGGGCGGCTCGCCGGGTTCACCCCGGGGATGATCAGTTCGGTGACCTGCAGCCGGCGGGAGGCGGCGAAGAAGCGGAGTTTGAGCGTGCGGGTGGTCATGGGCTTGAAGACGAGGTTGCCTCCGGCGTCGACGCGGGCCCCTCGGGTGGCGCCCTTGTCGCCGGTGACGATGACGTCGAGGGGTTCCTTGTCGCCGCCGGGACGGGCGATCTGGACGCGGGAGATCGTCTTCGGCTTCTTCCAGCCGATGGTCAGCGCGGGCTCGGCGTCGGGTCCCGCGGGGATCCAGGTGGTGGCGGCGTCGGCGTCGAAGGCGGCGCGGGGGCCGACGACCGGGTCCTTGCTGACCTGGGAGGTGCCCTTGACGCTCGGGAGGTCGTCGGTGAGGCGGGTGTAGCGGTCGACGAGCGCGGGGTCGCGCAGGACGGCGAAGCCGCTCATCGCGTTCTTGCCGGCGGAGGCGGCGGTGAAGGTGCGGTCGAAGCCGGCGCCCTCCTCGCCGGGGCGCTCCAGGAGGGGGTTGCAGATCCAGCGGGCCTGGTTGCGCATGCAGCGGGGGCGCTCGTCCACGCCGCGGTCCATGACGTAGACGTCGCCGGTGGCCTGCGGCAGCCGGATGGTACGGCCCGGCAGCAACCCCGGGATGGCGATCTCGCTGATGCCGACGCGCTCGACGAAGTTCCAGGTGGGGTTCGTGGTGGCGACGACCTTGATGCGCACCCATCCGGTGGAGCCGGAGGGGACGCGCAGCGTCTGGGGGCTGTTGGTCTGCTGGACGTCCTGGACGATCCGCCCGCCCTCGGTCTCCACGGCCACGGTCTTGATGGACTGGCCGAGCAGCACGTTGTTGGTGAAGGTCACCTGCATGCCGGGCAGCGTGCGTTCGGCGGGGAAGTCGAGGCGCAGCCATTCGCCCGAGGGCGGTTTCCAGCCGCTGGTCTCCCAGTTGGTCTCGTAGTCGCCGTCGAGGGCGGCCCACGGGCCGCGTCCCGAACTGCTGATGCCGGGTACGGCGCCGGCGTCGGCGGCCGAGGAGGAGGCGGTCACCGCGGACACGCCCTCGTACTCGGCCGTGGCGGTGTCGTCGAGCCAGCCGGATTCGAGCAGGTCGAGGGCGCGTACACCGGTGAAGTCGTCGCGCTGGTCGGCGGTGAGGGTCTGGGTCCAGTTGGAGCGGATCTCGCCGAAGTGGCGCTCGCGCAGCCGCAGGGCGTCGCTGACCACGGTGGGCGCCTCGCGGGTGCCGGCGTCGCCGTTGACCAGGACGGGCGAGTCGCCCAGCAGGCCGAGGTCGCCCATGGACAGCAGGGAGTCCGGCCCGCCGCGTACGGCCAGCGCGTCCCCGGCCGGGAGCACGCCGACCGCGCCCGAACTGCCCGACACCTCGTAGAGGTCGAGGGCCGGGAAGGGCCAGTCGACGGAGTTCTCGGCGTCGTCGGTCCTGGTGTCGCCCACCTCGCCGCCGAACGACTGCAGCCGGGTGATGCCGGGTGACTCGCGCAGCGTCTCGTAGATCCTGGTGGGGTAGGCGCCGGCGATGGCGGCCCGGTTCAGGTCGTTGCGTACCAGGAGGTAGCGCACGCCCATGCGGCGCAGGACCTCGGTGATGCCGGGTGAGCCGTGCCCGGCCGCGAAGCGCTGGTCGAGGGCGTCGAGCAGGCGGCTGAGCCCGATCGAGCCGGCCGCGGTCACCTGCCGGGTCGTCCAGCGGGCGGCGAACATGGGCTGCATGGGGTCGTCCATGGGCCGGCCCCACAGGTACTCGCCGAACTTGGCGCCGGGGACGACCAGGACGCCGTCGCCGCCGGCGTTCTCGTTGAGCCAGGTGGCGGCCTGGCGCCAGTAGAGCGGGACCTCCTTGAAGTGCCCGGGAGCGGCCAGGCCCTGGTTGAACACGGGCAGCACCAGGCAGGCGAAGGCGGTCGCGGCCACGGCCTTGACCGGCACGCGCACCTTGACGAGGAGGTGGGCCAGGCCGAGGGCGAGCGGCAGCCGTACCAGAGGGTCGAACTTGCGCAGGTTGCGCAGCGGGGCCAGCGGACCGTCGAGCAGCCAGCGCACGGGCTCGGCGACGACGGGCTCCAGCGCGCTCATGTGGCCGGCGGTCAGCGCGCTCACGCCGACGAGGAACAGCGCGATCACGAAGCCGCGCGCGGGCAGGTCGCGGTGGGCGAGGCCGGCCAGGCCGAGCGCGGCCAGCACGCCGGTCACGACGATCATGAGCGCGGAGGTCGCGATGGCGTAGCTCGCGGGCTGGGTGTCGACGCCGTTGACGGTCAGGAAGCGCACCCAGTCGGAGGCGCCGCGCAGCACGTTGGTCAGCGAGGTGACCTGCGTGGTGGCCGTGGAGGTCTCGGTGTAGGGCAGGAAGGAGAACGCGTAGCGGCCCACGAGCAGCAGCGGCAGCCACCAGAACAGCGTGGCCACGCCGACCGCGCCGCTCCACCAGGCCAGCATGCGCCAGCGCGGCACCGGCCTGGGCCTGGTCAGGATGTAGAGCACGGGGGCGACGAGCACGGCCAGCACGGCGACGGCGTTGACGCCGCCGCAGAGGGCCACGGCCAGGCCCGACCTGATCGCCGCCCTGGCCCGCTGGCCGGTCTCGGAGGCGGTCAGCAGCGGCAGCAGGATCCACGGCAGCATCGCGGCGGGCAGCCACTCGGCGGAGATCTCGCCGATGATCGACAGGGCGCGGGGCGCGAGCGCATAGGCCAGCGCGCCCGCGACGCGCGTGCCGGGGTTGCCGATGCCGAGCTGCCTGGCCAGCCGTTCCACGCCGAGGAACGAGACGCACATGAGCAGCGTCAGCCAGAGCCGCTGGGTGACCCAGGCGTCCAGGCCGAGCAGCTCGCCGAGGGCGAAGAACGGGCCCATGGGGAAGAGGTAGCCGGCGACCTGGTTCTGGAGCTGGCCGAAGTGCTGGAGGTCCCAGAGGTGGGCCAGGCGTTCCAGCCAGCCGACCGGGTTGAGCGCGAGGTCGATCTTGGTGTCCGCGATGATGTCACCCGGACTCGTGGTGAACGCCAGGACGGCGAAGCCGAGGCAGCAGAGCACCAGCCAGAGCCGGTGCCTGGCCCGCCCGCTGACCGGGGTGTCGTTCACGAAGGCTCCCAACCGAAGACCCGCATCGCGGCGACCGGGCGGCCGAGGGCGAGCGTGGCCAGCCGTTCCGCGCTGTTGTCCCAGCGGAACCTCGACGCCCAGCGCCGGCAGTTCGCGCCCTGGGTGTCGTCGAGCTCGTCGAGCGCGGCGGCGACGCCCTTGGCCAGGTCGGCGCCCTCGGGCACGAGCCAGCCCGTCTCGCCGTGGCGGATGGCGTCCCTGAGGCCGTCCACGTCGAAGGCGACCGTGGGCACGCCGAGCGCGGCGGCCTCCAGCACGCACAGTCCCCAGCCCTCGCCCTGGGAGGCGTTGACCTGCAGCCAGGCGGCCGAGATGAGGCGTTCCTTCTCGGCCTCGGACACGTAGCCGTGCATGGTCACGCCTTCCGGCAGCCGCGCGCGCAGCCGTTCCTCCTCGGGGCCGCGGCCGACGATGTCCACGGTCAGGCCCGGCCAGCGTTTGCGCAGCTCGGGCACGGCGTCGAGGAGCAGGTCGACGCGCTTGTGCGCGACCAGCCTGCCGACGCAGACCAGTTTGGGGGTACGGCTGCGCGCCGCCAGATGCTCCGTGCCCGGTTCGACGCCGTTGGGCACGATGTCGATCGGGCCCAGCCAGCCGAGCCGTTCGCGCATGGCGGCCACGGTCGAGGGGGAGACCGCGACGCTGCGCCGTCCCCGGTAGGTCCAGCGCGAGGCCGGGCCCTCCAGGAAGCAGCCCAGCACGGCCAGCCATCGCGGCAGATGCACGTCGAACTGCCGGTCGTGCACGTGGTGCACGACGCAGATCACCCTGGTACGGCGGGGCAGCACCCACGGCGTGAAGAACGGGATGCCGTTCTGGCAGTCGAGCACCACGTCGAACCTGTTCCTGCGGCGCAGCAGCCACGCCAGCACCAGGGGGTAGACGGTGAACAGGCCGCCCATTCTGGCCAGCCGTACCCCGTCGACGGTCTGGTGGCGCGCCTGGCCGGGGGCGCGCGCCGTCACGAAGCGCACCCGCGCGCCCGCGCGGGCGAAGCGCCTGGCCATCTGCCACGCGTAGGTCTCGGCGCCGCCGGCCGCCGGGTGCCACGGATCCCGCCAGTTGACGACGGCGACGCGCAGACCTTCGAGTTCGGACGGGATCACGAATATCCGACGGGGTCGGGCGCGTGCTCCCACGCCGGCTGGACGGCGCCGCGTGACTCGGCGCGCAGCCGTAGCCAGATCCCGCCGAGCTCCAGCAGGATCCCCGCACTGTGACGGGCCGGGGAGAAGCGCGATCCCGGCATGTCGTGCCACTGGATGGGGATCTCCATCGCCGCGGAGCCGAGCGCCGCGCAGCGGGCCAGGAACTCCACGTCGAAGGCGAACCCGGGCGTGCGCATACGTCCGGCGACCTCGCGGGCGAGCCGGCCGTCGAAGAACTTGAACCCGCACTGCGTGTCGCTCACCCCGCGGACGAGGCGGCGGGCGAGCGCGCGAAAGCCCACGGCGCCCAGCTCGCGGACCCGGCTGTGCCGGTTCTCGACCTCGCTGAACGTGTGCGCCCGGGAGCCGATGACCACGCGCTCCCCGGACAGGAGCAGGCCGATGGCCACGTCGAGCGCGTCGAGGTCGGTGGCCATGTCGGCGTCGCAGAACCCGACCAGCGGGGCCCGCGTCTCCAGAAGTCCCGCCCGCACCGCGGCGCCCTTGCCGGGGACGGGGCAGGCGATCAGGCGGACCGGGACCTCGCCTTCCGGCCACGTCTTGACGATCTCGGCTGTGGTGTCCGTGCTGTTGTTGTCGACGACGATGACGGCGGCCGGGAACGGCATTTGGGCAAGCTTCGCGCACAGCTGCAGGAGGCCCCCGGGGAGTCGTCGTTCCTCGTTGTAGGCCGGGACGACGATCTCAAGCAGTGGTGTACGGCTTACCCGCTCGTCCCCTCGGCGGGACGGCGGCATGACGTGCGGCTTACCGGTCGCCGTAGTTGTAAAGCGGCCTGTTGACAGGGGTCGCGGTAGAACCCGTGAGCGAGACGGTTGTCACCGTCGTCACCAGAGCGGCCACGGCGATGCCGATGATCGCTGCTAAGAGGATCTTGATCACGGGGGGTTCCTCCTCTTGCGGGCTGGGATGTGGGGGCCGTCACAAACCTAGAACCAATTCTAGCTACTCGGAAGTAGCTAGACGGAATCTTAATATTCCGGACTTGTCTACCAGGGGTGTCAACCAAGGCCGTAAACCCGGCGACGCCCCTACGGCCTCGCGCTTTCCACGGCGTAGAGGCGTAGTTCCGGGCGGTCCAATACCAGCCGGGCGCCGGGGAGTCGTTGTTCCCCCGCGTCCACCACCACGTACCTGATGCCCTCCTCGGCCAGCCGGCGCGGCTCCCCCAGCACCTTCGCCACCCTCTTGGCCCGCGAGTCCTCGGCCCCGACCACCAGCTCGCCCACCCGGACCGAGTCGTTGACCACCACCTCGCGGCCCGGCACGGCGAAGAACCGCTGCGCCGGATCGAGCACCGCCCGGCCGCCGTTCCACGGGAAGCGCCGGTAGGACTCGAACGGCAGCACCAGCACGTCCCCCCTCGCGGGGTCCGCACCGATGATCTCGCGCGCCTCCACCCAGCTCCTCGGGTACGGCACCGCCGCCAGCGCCCCCGACACCCCCCACGCCAGCCCGGGAACCACGGCCAGCGGCACCAGCACCAGGGCGGCGGCCCAGCGGGCGGTCACCCGGGCGGCGAGCATGCCCAGGCCAACGGCCGCCAGGAGAGCCAGCGGAGCTAGGTACTGCTGGGCGTCCCGCAGAACCGCGAACCCGCTCCAGACCCCGATGAGCCCCTTGAGCAGATCCCGGCCGGGCTCGGTGACCCCAAGACACGCGATCACCAACCCGACCCCCGCCCCGACGGCCAACCCGCGCCCAAACCCCACCACCTCCCCCTCGGGGTCTCTTGAGGTTGTCCTGAGGGCGGTCCAGAAGCCCGCGAGGCCCGCCAGGACCAGGGCCAGCCGGGCCGCCGCGGTCACCGGATGGTCGAAGCCCGGGGGAACGGCCCAGGCGTTCCAGATGCCGCCCAGCGACAGCAGGCTCACCACCGTGCCGAAGGGGCCGTCGGCACGGGCGGCGAAGGCGTCCACGCCGACCGGGTCGCCGGTCAGCCCGTCGGCCCTGGTCAACGCCGTCACCAGCCACGGCAGGCTGAACGCCACCAGCAACAACACCACGCCTCCGGCCCGCTTCCACCGCCCCGCCGTACCAAAAAACAGGGAGATGGCGGTGACGGCGGTGACGATCATCGCGGCGAAGCCGCCCACCGCGGCCGGCAGCAGCGCCACCGCGGGCAGGCGGCCGCGGGCCAGGGCGCGCACCACCCACGGCAGCCCCGCGTACCCGAGCAGCAACGCCCACTGCCCCATGAGCAGCCGCTCGGCCACGTACGGGTTCCACACGTAGAAGACCCCCGCCACCAGCCGCGGCGCCAGCGGGCCCGGCACCAGCAGCGCCGCCCCCGCGCAGCCCAGCGCGAAGACGCCGAGCAGCACCAGCTTCTGCACCAGGGACGCGGGCAGCACCTGGGCCAGGACGGTCACCACCAGGTCGCTCGGGACCGCGCGCGGCGCGCCGCCCGCCAGCCCGAAGGTGAACGGCGAGAAGGCGGGGTCGGGGACGAAGACCATGTCCTGGATGAGGATGTACCCGGGAGCGAGCCCCGGCCCGAGGCAGAGGGCGCCCAGGACGATGCCGACCAGGGCGGCCCACCACCCATAGCGCGACACCTGCGGAAACATTCCGATATAACACCACATCACAACCGGACAACGCCCATTCCATCAGGATCAACGGCGTCGTTAGCCTTCATCCGTGACGGCGGCGAGCGAGACCGTGGTGGAGCCCAGGCAGTGGCTGCGCGGCGACGGCGTGCTCGCGGCCGCGATGGTCATGGTCGCCGTCCAGCTCGTCTGGAAGTTCGACCTGGTCCGCAGGACCTACTTCAGGCAGGACGACTTCACCTTCATCGCCCGCGGCCTGGAGAACGGCCTGACCTGGGACTACCTCATGCGCGCCGAGTACGGGCACCTGATGCCCGGCCCGTTCGGCGTGCACTGGGCGATGGGCCGCCTCGGCGTCTACAACGACGTGCTGATGCACGTGATCACCATCGTGCTCATGGGCGCGGCGGCGCTCGCCCTGCTGCGCCTGCTCTTCCTCCTGTACGGCTCCCGCCCCGCCATCCTGATCCCCTTCGCCTTCTACCTGCTCACCCCGATGACGATCTCGTCGCTGTCCTGGTGGGCGGTGGTGATCGAGACCCTGCCGTTCCAGGTCGCGCTGCCGATGGCCCTGGCCGCGCACGTCCTGTACGTGCGCACGCGGCGCTTCCGCCACGCCCTCGCCGCCGCGGGCTGGACCGTCTTCGCGATGGTGTTCTTCGTCAAGGCCCCGTTCATCCCGGTGCTGGCGTTCGTGCTCACCGCGGGCTGGCTCGGCGGCGTACGCAGGTGGCAGTGGCCCGCCTGGGCCCTGTACGCGGCGGTCGTGGCCGGCTACGCGGCGATCCTGTTCCCCGCCGTGTTCACCTCGGTACAGCTCACCAACGACACCGTCCAGCCCAGCCTGCCCCCCCTCGCGGTGGCGGCGGCGTTCGCCTGGCGGCTGTTCTCGGGTTCGCTGGTGGCCTCCTCCTTCGGCGGGCCGTGGCGCTGGCACCCGATCGGCGACGACTACGCCATCGCCGCCACCCCCGACGCCGCCATCTGGGCGGGACTGGGCGCGGCGGCGCTGGTCGTGGCGCTGACCGTCCGCCACCGGCGCCGCGCGTGGCTGGCCTGGCTCATGCTGCTCGGCTACTTCCTGCTGGCCGACGTCGTCCCCGTCATGATCGGCAGGATCGAGCAGCTCGGCCCCGACCTGGGCGGCTTCGAGCTGCGCTACATCGCGCCCACGGCCTCGCTGCTCGCCGTCGTGCTGGCGCTGGCGTTCATCCCGCGCGAGGGTGAGCGCCCGCTGCGGATCGTGTGGATCCCGCTGGCCGCCGTCTTCGCCGCCGGTTCGATCTGGTCGATCACGCAGTACGCCCGCCTGCCCCTGGGCGAGCACGTCAAGTCCTACATCGAGACCGGCAGGGTCGCCCTGCGCAGGGCCCCGGAGGGCCTGGTCGTCCTGGACACCCACGTGCCCGCCAAGGTCGTCTACCCGATCTTCTTCTACGACTACGCGCTGGCCTCCAAGGTCCTCGGCCCGATCGCCACCCGCCCGGTCACCTGGGTGCGGCAGCTCGACGGCCCGCTGCGCAACCTCATGACCTTCGACGAGCGCGGACGGCTGCGCCCGGTGAACATCGAGGGCCTGACCGTCCCGCCCGGCGCCGCCTGCCGCCCGATCGGCTCCGTCCCCGAGCGTTTCCGCCTGCCGCTCCCGCTCCCCCAGGGCACCTGGACCGTCCAGGTCAGCTACCTCAACCCCCGCCCCGCCCGCCTGACACTCGGCCTGGGCAGTGGCTCGGCGCAGGTGGAGGCGGGCAAGGACCTCGGCTGGACGTACGCCACGGTGAAGGGCAGCGGCCAGGAGCTGACGATCAGCTCCCCGGGCGGCGCCCACCCCTGCGTGGGCGAGATCAGGATCGGCGTCCCCATGCCCGCCAAGAACGGCACCGCCATCCCCCTGCAACCCGTCACCGGCTGATCCCGCGAACCGGTGGGCGCCGACCAAGATCGGTAAATAGGATCAAGTCACATGTCATTCCTTCAGAAGAGCCGCCGAACCGCCGCGGGGGCCGCCGCCGGCACCCTCTTCCTGAGCCTCACCGCGCTGCCCGCGCAGGCCGCGGAGAGCGGGCAGGTCGCCCGTTTCCTCCAGCAGGCCATGGACAGGGCGCGCTTCCAGGAGGTGCTCGACCTGGCCCCGCCGGGCTCCTCGCAGGCGCGGGTGCTCGCCGCCGCTGCGCAGGAGAAGGAGGCCACGCCGCCCGAGACCTACGCCCGCCTGTTCGCCTCCGCCGACCCCAAGCCGATCGCGCAGCAGCCGCAGCTCGACGTCACCGTCCTCGAACTCGACCGCAGGGGCAGGCCGCTCTCCTCGGGGACCGTGCTCATGAGCCCGCAGCATCCGCGCGGCGTCGTGGTCCCCGTCGACCGGAACTTCCACACCACCGCGGTGCGCTGGCGCCAGTGGGACGACAACGGCTGGTACGCCAACCAGGGCAAGGGCACCATCGACATCGTGCCGGGTCGTGAGCAGGCGCCGATCGACTTCATGTCGCCCTACCCGGCCTCGGTGCTGAAGCTGATGGTCGCCTTCGGCGTGCTGCGCCTGGTCGACAAGGGCACGATCGCGCTGGCCGACACCTACGACTACCGGCCCACCGAGACCAGTTCCCTGTGCCAGGGCGACACCAGCAACACCGTGGCCAACTACCTGGAGTCCTCCCTCACCTCCTCCAACAACCCCGCCACCTGCGCGCTCGTCAAGCTCCTGCACGACAGGGGCGCGGTCGGCGAGCTCAACCAGACGTTCCAGGGCCTCGGCCTGGAGACCCTGCAGTTCAAGAACACCAACCCGGCCACCGGCGGGCGCTGGTCCAACCCGGTCACGATGAGCTCGCTCGACACGGCCAAGCTGCTCGCCCTGGTCAACGGGCTGCCGGGCAGGGCGTGGACCACTCCGGGCGGCAGGCCGGTGACCTCGGCCGTACTGAGCGCGTCCGCCCGCCAGGTGTTCAAGCGCCACCTCGCGGCGCAGGGCTGGAACGACATGCTCTCCTCCGCCAACCGGTGCGGCGCGGCGTACCCGGCGGCGGGCATCCCGCACGCCGTCGCGGAGCGCTGGATCGGCGCCGACGGCACGGTGACCGTCGCGGGTAACAAGTTCGGCCGTGACGTGCGCCCGTGCAACGCCAAGGCCGAGGTGACCTACTCCCACAAGACCGGCTGGGTCGGCAACTCCGGTGCCGACGCCGGCATCGTCAGGTCCCTGCCCGGCAAGGACGGCAGGCACTACATCGTCGTCGCCCTGACCAACCTCGGCACCCAGTACGTGGACGCGCACCGTCCGCCCGCCGAGCCCGGCCTGTTCCCGGTCACCTACACCGAGAAGCTCGCCAGGCTCGGGGCCGCGATCGACGCCTACGAGTCCGCCCGCTGACCGCCGTGAAAAAGGCCCGCCTCCCCCGGTCGAGGGGGAGGCGGAGCGGCTAGCGACCCGGCTCGGGGTCGCGGGGCAGGCCGAGCATGCGCTCGCCGATGATGTTGAGCTGCACCTCGGTGGTGCCGCCGTAGATGGTCATGGCCCTGGTCGCCAGCACGGCGCGGTTCCAGTAGCCGGCGTCGCCGAGCTTCATGTCGGCGGCGATCACCGCCTGGGCGCCGAGCAGGCCGACCGCGGTCTCGGACACGTGCTGCGCGTGCGAGGTGGACAGCAGCTTGCGCACCGACGCGTCGGCGCCCGGCTCCGTCCCGGCCAGTTGCTTGAGCGTGACCCGCAACGACAGCGCGTTGATCGAGTGGCCCTCGCAGATGACGCCCGCCAGCTCCACCGCCTCGACGGGGGTGAGCTCCCGGCCCAGGCGCGAGGTCAGGCCCAGCAGGTCGGACACGGAGGAACCGGTCCCGCCCGAGCCCGACGACAGCGAGACGCGCTCGTTGGACAGCGTGTTGCGGGCCACCCGCCAGCCGTCGTCGACCTGGCCGACCACCAGGTCGTCGGGGACGAAGACGTCGTCGAGGAACACCTCGTTGAACAGGTTCTCGCCGGTCATCTCGGTCAGCGGCCTGACCGTGACGCCCTCGCCCTTCATGTCGACGAGGAAGTACGTGATGCCGTCGTGCTTGGGCTTGGACGGGTCGGTACGCGCGATGCAGATGCCCCATTCGGCCACGTGCGCGACCGAGGTCCAGATCTTCTGGCCGTTCAGCCGCCAGCCGCCTTCGACCTTCTCCGCCTTCATCTGCACGTTGGCCAGGTCGGATCCGGCGCCGGGCTCGGAGAAGAGCTGGCACCAGATCATCTCGCCGCTGAGCGTCTTGGGCAGGAAGCGTTCCTGCTGCTCGGGCGTGCCGTACGTGGCGATCGAGGGCACCACCCACGCGCCGATGATCATCTGCGGGAGCCTGACCTTGGCGGCCTTGAGCTCCTGCTGGATGAGCACCTGCTCCAGCGGCTTGGCCGCGCGGCCCCACGGCTTGGGCAGGTGGGACATCACGAACCCCTGGGCGGCCAGGGCGCGCTTCTGCTCCTGTCCCTCCAGCTTCGCCAGTTCGGCGATCTCGGCGCGGATCGCGGTGCGCATCTCCTCGGCGCCCTCGGGCAGGTCGATCTCCATCTCGCGGGTGACGCCCTGCAGCGCCAGCGCGGTGACGGAGGCGGCCCACTCGGCGCTCGGGCCGAGCAGCGCGCGCAGGGTGAGCGCCCGGCGGTAGTACAGGTGGACGTCGTGCTCGAAGGTGTAGCCGATGCCGCCGAAGGTCTGGATGGCGTCCTTGGCGCACTGGACGGCGGCGTCCGGCGCCATGACGCCGGCGATCGCGGCGGCGTACTCCAGTTCGCGGCCCTCCGCGCGGGTGGCGTCCCACACGGTGGCCCTGGCCTGCTCCAGCGCCACCAGCATGCGGGAGAGCTTGTGCTTGATGCCCTGGAACTGCCCGATCGGGCGGCCGAACTGCTCGCGTACCTTGGCGTAGTCGGCGGCGGCCCACACGCACCACGACGCGAGCCCGGCGGCCTCGGCGCCCAGCAGGATCGCGGCGAGGTTGAGCACGTCGGGCCCCTCGACCCCGTCCAGAACCCGATCAGCCGGTACGGCTGCCGCCGCCACCTCCACCTTGGCCACCGAGCGCGTGATGTCCAGCGACCTGACCTCCGTCACGGTGGCGGCGGAGGCGTCGAGCGCGATCCATTCCTCGCCGTCGCCGGTGGACACCGGCAGGACGAGGATGTCGGCCATCGCACCGCCCAGGACGGGCTCGGCCGTACCGGAGACGACGAGGGAGCCGTCGGCGGCGCGCTCGCCCGTGAGCGCGGAGCCGAGCGCGACGGCGCCGGTGAGGGTGCCGTCGGCCAGGCCGGACAGCAGCCCGTGCTGCTTGGAGGCGTGGATGACGGCGCCGGCCAGCACCGTCGGGACGTACGGCCCCGGCGCCATCTTCTCGGCCAGCGCCTCGATCGCCACGGCGGCCTCCAGCAGCCCGTAGCCGGATCCGCCGTACTCCTCGGGCAGGTGCAGGCCCAGCAGCCCCTGCTCGGCCAGTCCAGGCCAGAACGCGGGGCGCTCGGCCTCCGTGCCGGATCGCAGCAGTTCGGCGGGGATGTTCCGCTCCGCCCAGCCGCTGACAGACTCGCGGAGCGCCTCGTGCTCCTCGCTCAACCCGATCGCCATTACTCATCCTCCAGCGCGTCCCGTGCCATGGCAGAACCATATTCTAGAGGATGCTTCTGTCTATAGCGGGCGGACCCCCTTCACGAGTGTCGTCAGATCGCGCCACTGCGTCTTGCGGGAGTCGGCCACGGTTGCCAGCATCATCGCCGGCTTCGTCTTGTTCACCTCGACCACGGCCACGACGGCCTGCGAGGTCTTGCCGCCGTAGGCGATCTCGTAGCCGAGCAGCCAGCCCTTGCCGGTGGCCAGCGCCTGCGAGCCCGTCCAGGTCAGCGTCGCCCCGGCGGGGAACTGCGTGCGCAGCGACCACCGCGCCGCCCGCACCGCCAGCTCGCGGTAGCCGGACTCCTCCTTGGGCTTGGTCTTGGGCGCCGCGATCGGGTACTTCGCCGAGACGATCATCGTGTACGGCCGCGCCACCTTCCCGATCCGCTGGGCCACGGTGAACGGCGCGTACGACTTGGCCTGCCACGGCGAGCCCAGCCGTGGATACACGATGCCCGTCTTGGTGTCGGCGACCAGGCCGATCACGACCGCGGCCTTGCCCTTGTAGGCGGGGAACGCCTTGGACTCGGGGACCGGCGGGAGCACCACCTCCGACGGGGGTGCTCCGGCCAGGCTGGCGGTGGAGGTGGCCCTGGCCGGGTTCGCGTCGGGGGTGTCGCCGGAGAAGACGACGAAGATGAGCAGGACCGCGATGATCGTGGCGATGACGGCGCCGACCATGTAGACGACGCGGAACGGGATCTCGCTGACGCCGCGCCTGGGCGGGGGCGGCGGCATGGGCGGGCGCGGCGGCGACACCCGAGGCACGGTCACCGTCTCGACGGCCGCCAACGACTTCCTGGCAGGCTGCTCGACAACTTCCGCGACCGGCTTCTCGACAGGCTTCTCGACCTGTTTCCCGGCAGGCTTCTCAGCAGGCTTCTCGACCCGCTTCTCGACCGGCCTCTCGGCCCGCTTTTCGCTCGGCTTCCCGGCCGGCTTTTCGCTCGGCTTCCCGGCCGGCTTCTCGACGGGTTTGAGGACCGGACGCCGGACGTGGACCGTGGTCGATTCGTCGACCTCCGGCTCAGCCTCCTCCGGCAGGACGATCCGCGGCATCTGGATGGTGTCGTCCGCCTCGGCGTCAGCGGGCACGACCACCCGCTGGAAGGGGGTGGTCGGAGCATCATAAGAGGGCACTTGGTCGCCGACGTCCGCCATGACCTCGAGGCTAGACGAGTTTGCGAGTGTTCCCGGGACAGAATCTAATTCTGTAGTGTCACCTGACATGAGGGGCTTTTACGAGATCGCCGCCGCCGACCCCGGACGACCCGCCCTCCTGGGAGTGGAGCCGACCACCTACGGCGCCCTGCTCGACCGCGCCAACCGCTTCTCCCACGGCCTGCGCGCGGCCGGAGTGGACCGGGGCGACGCCGTCGTCACCGTCCTACCCAACGGCCTCGACGCCCTGACCATGATGCTGGCCACGTACCAGATCGGCGCGTACCACGTGCCGGTCAACTGGCACTACACCGGCGAGGAGATCGACTACATCATCGCCGACTGCGGCGCCCGCGCCGTCTTCCGCGGCCCGGTCGGCGACCGCTTCGACCACCTGCCCGCGACCGCCCCCGAACACCGCCGCGCCGGATCGATGATGCTCTACACCTCCGGCACCACCGGCCGCCCCAAGGGCGTGCGCAGGCGGCTGCTCGACCTGGCCCCCGAGGACCTGCACCCCATCCTCATGCGCAAGAGCTGGCGGCACTTCGGCCTGCCCGCCGACGGGGTGCACCTGGTCTGCTCGCAGCTCTACCACTCGGCCCCCTACGGCCAGGTGATGATGGCCCTGCAGTACGGCCACGCGATCGTGGCGCTGGACCGCTTCGACGCCGAGGGCACGCTCCGCCTGGTCCAGGAGCACCGGGTGACGAACGCCTTCATGGTGCCGACCATGTTCCACCGGCTGCTGGCCGTACCGGATCGGGAGAAGTACGACCTGTCCTCGCTCACCCACCTCTACCACGGCGCGGCCCCGTGCCCGCCCGCGACGAAGCAGGCGATGATCGACTGGCTGGGCCCGGTGCTGTGGGAGTACTACGGCTCCACCGAGGCGGCCGTCGCCACCATGGTCTCCTCGCGCGAGTGGCTGGAGCGTCCCGGCACGGTGGGGCGCGCGCTGGACGGCATGTCGTTCACGATCGTGGACGAGGACGGCCGCGAGGCGGCGCCCGGCGCGCCCGGCCTTGTGTACATCGGCGGCATCAACCGCTTCGAGTACCACGGCGACCCCGCGAAGACCGCCGCGGCCATGCGCGAGCGCGCCTACACGCCCGGCGACATCGGCTACGTGGACGAGGACGGCTACCTCTTCCTGCTCGACCGCAGGACCGACCTGATCATCTCCGGCGGCGTCAACATCTACCCGGCCGAGATCGAGGCGGCGCTGCTGGAGCATCCGGCGGTGGCCGACGTGGCGGTGATCGGCGTGCCCGACCCCGAGTGGGGCCACAAGGTCGTCGCGCTCGTCCAGCCCGCGCCCGGCGCGACCCCGGGCGAGGAACTGACCGCCGCGCTGCTGGCCCACTGCGAGCCCCGGCTGGCCAGGCAAAAGCATCCCCGGCTCATCGAGTACCGGACATCTCTCCCCAGAACCCCCACCGGCAAGCTGAGCCGGAGCAACGTCAGAAAGGAGTATCTTTCCGCCTGACCTGGGAAGATACCCTCACATGAGGTTGATCGCGGCGGGTCTCGCCGTCGTCCTGGCCGCCGGGTGCGGCGCGTCCACCGGCACGGGTACGGCCACGCCGTCCGGCAGCCCGACGAGCGGCACCGCGACAGGCGGCACCCCGCAGGCGGCCGAGGGCACCCGCGAGATGGAAGCCGGCTACGAGCGGGTCATCACCCAGGTCCTGCCGTCGATCGTGCAGATCACCACCAAGGTCGGGCTCGGCTCCGGCATCGTGTACGACGCCGCCGGCCACGTGGTGACCAACGCCCACGTCGTCGGCCAGGCCACCGAGATGGAGGTGTCGCTGGCCACCGGCGGCACCCCGCGCAAGGCCAAGCTGGTCTCGTCGTTCCCGGCCGGCGACCTCGCGGTGATCAAGGTGGAGGATCCGAACGGGCTCCGGCCGGCCACGTTCGGCGACTCCTCCAAGCTGCGCGTGGGCCAGCTCGTCCTGGCGATGGGCAACCCGCTGGGCCTGTCCGGCAGCGTCACCGAGGGCATCGTCTCGGCGCTCGGCCGCACGGTCAGCGAACCGCAGAGCCCCGGCTCGCCCGGCGCGACGATCGCCGGCGCCATCCAGACCTCGGCCGCCATCAACCCCGGCAACAGCGGCGGCGCGCTGGTGGACATGTCCGGCCAGGTGATCGGCATCCCGACGCTGGGCGCCACCGACCCCGAGCTGGGCGGCGGCGCCGCGCCCGGCATCGGCTTCGCCATCCCGAGCAACACCGCGGCCGACATCGCCGGCCAGATCGTCAAGAGCGGCAAGGTCACCAACAGCCATCGTGCGGCGCTGGGCATCAGGGGGCGTACGGTCCTGGGCGAGAACGGCCGGCCCGTCGGCGTCGCGGTGGCCGGGGTGGAGCCGGGCGGCGCGGCGGCCAAGGCGGGCGTCGAGACCGGCGACGTGATCGTCTCGCTCAACGGCAAGCCCACGCCCACGATGTCCGACCTGTCGGAGATCCTCACCATGCTCAAGCCGGGCGACCAGGTCAAGGTCGAGGTGATCAGGCCGGACGGCACGACCGAGACCGTGACCGCCACGCTGGGCGAGCTCAAGGGCTGAGCGCGGCCGGGGATCAGCCGGCCGTCTTGACCGTGAAGACGATCTCGACGCGGCGGTTCTTGGCCCGGTTCTTCTGCTGGGGGCGGCCGTCGACCAGGTTGGGGAGTTTCGGGCGGGCCTCGCCGTACCCCTTGACCTCGAAGGTCTGACCGGACAGAGTGCGCTGGAGCGCCTGGCGGACCGCCTGGGCGCGGCGCAGCGACAGGGTGCGGTTGTAGGCGTCCTGGCCCTGGTCGTCGGTGTGGCCCTCGATCCTGACCACGCCACCCGCGCCCTCCGCGCGGATCCGCCCGGCGACGGCCTCCAGGCGCTGCCTGGCCTGGGCCGTCAGCGCCCACTTGTCCAGGGCGAACAGCACGTCGCTGGTCAGCGCCACGCGTACCTCGTCGCCCCGCTTGGTCTCGCTCTGGGCGCCGTCCAGGGACTCGGTCTCGGGGACGATGTCCTCGATCGGGAAGACCAGGTCCTCGACCGGGAGCGTGGCGGTGTCCGGCGGCGGGGTCGGCGACAGGGCGATCAGCAGGGCGGCGGCGAGGCTAGGAGACAGGGACATCGTTGAACACCCCGAGGTCGGCCATCTCCACGTTGACCTTGGTGACGTCGGCGGGTGGCGCGCCGTAGACGGCGTACATCTCCAGGGCGCCGCCGGCCTCGATGTGCTGGTTGACCCGGCTGCAGACGCAGGCGGCGTCCTGGCCGGCGCCGTTGCGGGCGACCCGGTGGCGCTTGCCGTTGACCGGGTCGATCAGGGAGACGGCCGAGGTGGTGAAGTCGAGCACGTCGCTGCCGAGGTTGGCGCCCACGTACCAGCTTCCCTTGGTGCCGACGTTGGTGACCGTCCAGGTCAGCGTGACGACCTTGCCCGTGCGCTTGAGCTGGGTAATGTCGATGCGCAGGTCGTTGTCGTCGTGCTTGATCTTCCGGCTGGTGATCGCCGTCAGCTCTCCGGTGGGCGCCTGGGTGGACGCCTCGGTGGGCTCCTCGCTGGGCGCCTCGGTGGCCCGCGTCGGCGTGGACTGCTGCGCGCTCGCCTGCTTCTCCTCGCCGCCCGTCCCCTGCCGCGCCTGGCCGGGCAGCATCCCGCAACTGGCCAGGGCGGGGAGCACCAGCAGCAGGGCGAGCTTGTTCCGCATCGTCATGTCACCTTTCTAGGAGGGCGACATTCAGGATCCGTATAGCCCGCGACGCCGCCGCGCCTCCTGCGCCAGCCCTTCCGCTTCGGTGAGGCCACGCTGGTCGCCAAGCAGGACAAACTCTCCCATAGCACGCTCAAGCCCCTCAACCGCCTCATCAATCTCATCGAGGTCGAGATGCGCTTCGGCCATCGCGAGCAGGGCCTGCCCGGCGCCTCTGCGGTCGCCGAAGGTCTCGAAGATCTCCAGGGCGGCCGCCGCGCTCCGGGGATCCGGCCGGCCCTCGGCCCGCGCGATCCGCGCCAGGACCAGCAGACCGGCCGCCTCGGGCAGCCGGTCGCCGAGCCGCCGGTTGATCCGCAGGCGGCGCTCGGCGTACTCGCGCGCCCGAGGCAGCCCGCGCGCGGACAGGTGCAGGTTCGCCAGGTCGAGCAGCGCCTCCGCCTCGCCGCGCGGATCGCCCAGGGCGAGGTAGCCGGCCAGCGCCTCCTCCAGCAGCGTGCCGTCGCCCTTCAGCGCGCCGAGCGCGCGCAGCGTGTCCGTCCTGCCGCGCTGGTCACCGGCCTGCTCGAAGACAGCCAGACAGCGGGCGTACGCGCGCTCGTCACCGGTCACCAGCCCCAGCCTGAGCGTGACCCTGGCCAGCTCCAGCCCCTCGACCAGCGGCAGGGCGGCACGCAGCGCCGCCGCGGCGGCCTCCAGGTTGCCCTCGATCCGGTGCAGGTCGGCCAGGCCGCGCAGGAGCAGTGCCTCGCCCTGTCGCTGGCCCGCCGCCCTGGCCGCGTCCAGGCCGGTGGCCGTGCTCTGGTGCCAGTCGTCGTGGTGGGCGCCCAGCTCGTAGAAGGGGGCCAGGTAGAAGGCCAGCCGCCAGGCCGCCTCGTGCAGGCCCGCGCCGTGGAGGTCGGCCACGCACGCGGTCAGGAACCGCCGCTCGGAACGCAGCCAGCCGGCCGACTCGCGCAGCAGGGTCGTCTCCAGCACCTGTTCCTCGGTCCGCGCGACGGTCCGGCCGGAACCCGGCTCGGCGGGCAGCAGCAGTTGCCTGGCCCGCCTGGCCCGATCGAGGATCTCCCCCGCCACCCCGGCCAGCGTCCCGGGGCCGCCGGCCGCCAGGAGTTCGGCGGCGTAGAGGCGGGTGAGGTCGTGCCAGCCGTAACGCTCCTGGCCCGACTCGTCGAGGCCGCGCGACTGCAGCAGTCCCGCCTCGGCCAGCGCCTCCAGGTCGCCGAACACCCACGAGGCGAAGTCCGGCGCCGACAGCGCGCCCAACCGCCGGAAGAGCGTGCGGTCCCGCTCGCCCAGCCCCTCGTAGCCCAGGGCCAGGCTGCCGCGCACCGCCAGGTCGCCCGCGCTCAGCTCGTCGAGGCGGCGCCGGGAGTCGCTCAGGCGGCCGGCCAGGTGTTCCAGGGTCCAGCCCGGTTTCCTGGCCAGGCGGGATCCGGCCACGCGCAGCGCGAGCGGCAGGTGGCCGCACAGCGCCGCGATCCGCTCCGCCGCCTCGGGCTCGGCCGTGACCCGCTCCCGCCCGGCGACGGCGCCGAGCAGGTCAACCGCCTCACGCGGGGCGAGCACGCCCAGTTCGCGGGCCCTGGACGCCTCCAGGCCCGACAGCGGGGAGCGGCTCGTGACCAGGGTCATGCTGCCGGCGCCCGTGGGCAGCAGCGGGCGTACCTGGGACTCGGTGGCGGCGTCGTCGAGCACGACGAGCAGCCGCCGTGCGGCCGTCATGCTCCGATAGAGCCGGACCCGCTCGGCCGGCGCGGCGGGCACCCCGCCCTCGGGGCAGCCGAGCGAGCGCAGCAGGTCCTCCAGCACCGCGCCGGGCGCGCGCTCGCGCAACGTCGCGAACAGCACGCCGCCGGTGAACGCGCCGCCCGCCGACGCCGCCGCGTGCACGGCGACCGCGGTCTTCCCGCACCCGGGCGGCCCGTGCAGGACCAGGTGGACGGGCGCGCCACCCGCTTCGGGCGCCGCCTCGCGCATCCACCGCAGCACGTCCTGCCGCCCGGTGAAGTCCGCGATGTCCGGCGGCGTCTCGCTGGGCGGGCGCGCGGGCGCTTCCTGCCCCGCCAGCACGTCGGCGTGCGCCCGCCGCAGCTCCTCCCCAGGCTCCAGGCCCAGCTCGTCCACGAGCACCCGCCGCGCCTGCTGGTAGGACTCCAGCGCCTCCGAGCGCCGCCCCGCCAGCCGCAGCGCCGTGACCAGGTGCGCCCAGGCGCGCTCGCGCAGCGGGTAGGCGGCGACCAGCGCCCGCAGCTCGCCGACCACCTCGCCGCCGCGCCCGAGCCTGAGGTCCAGCTCCACGCGCTCTTCGAGCGTCCGCAACCTGAGCTCCTCCAGCGGTACGGCATGCGCCCGCCGCAGCTCACCCGACTCCACGTCCGCCAGCGCGGCCCCACGCCACAGCCCGAGCGCCGCCCGCAACCGCTCGGCCGCCTCGGCCAGGCTCCCGGCCTCCCTGGCCCGCCTGCCCTGCTCCACCAGCCGCTCGAACCGGTGCCAGTCGACCAGATCGGGCTCGACCGCCAGCAGGTAGCCGCCGGGCACCGTCGTGATGCCGTCCACCACCTTGCGCAGCGCGCTCACGTACACGCGCAGCACGGGCTCGGCGGAGGCGGGCGGCGCGCCGTCCCACACGACGGCCATGAGCCGCTCGATCGGCACCATCCTGCCGGGCGACAGCAGCAGCGCCGCCAGCAGCGCGCGGTGCTTGGCGGGGCCGGGCGGCGGGGTGCCGTCCGGCAGCATGAGCGGCCCGAGCACCCCGAAGGCCACGGCATCACTCACGACTGGACCGGTTCGTCGCGCACGGCGCTGCCCGCTCGCCGCTCTGCCCGCTCGTCGCTCACGGCTCTACCGGCTCCAGCGTGAACGCGTTGAACCGCACCCGCATCGCCCGCTCGCCCGAGGGCGCCGCGTGCACCCCTGCCGCCGTGTCCAGGTGGGCCCGGTCGGTGTCGCGCACCTCGCCGACCTTGCGGCCGTTGACCCACATGCCGAGGGTGGCCCTGCCGTCCTCCCGGGTGCACCGTGCGGTGACGCTGGTCTCCGCGGCGGGCTTCACGCGGGCGGGGCCGTACAGGATGGCGGGTTCGGCGCCCGCGCGGCGCTTGACGATCGTGGCCTGCCCCGCCGCGCTCACCGAGAACTCGTAGCGGTCGCCCGCCCGCTCCGTCCCGTGGCACCACACGCCGAACTCGCCCGCGCCCTCCTCGACGCGCGCCCGCGCGCTGACCGTGACGCCCTGCTCGGGCTCCTCCCGCGGCGCCGACTTCCACAGCCGCCACCCCGGCCTGGCGGTCAGCACGTACGCCTCCCCGTCCACCCGCGCCTCGCCGCCCTGCGAGGCCCCGACCTCCCACGCCTGCCCGAACCCCGCGCGGTACGGCCACGTCTCCCCCAGCAGCGCCGGCACGGCCACCGCCGCTCCACCCGCGACCAGCACCGCGAGCCCGCCGGCCAGCCACCACTTCCACCGCCCGCGAGGCCGCCCCGGCCCCGGCTGCGGCTGCGGCTGCGCGGGGACGGTCCACGTGCGCTCCACCACCTGGCTGGCCTCGGCCGGCGCCGACCGCCCGGTCCCGAGGAGCGCGTCCAGCAACTGCTGCGCCGTGGGCCGCGCGGCCGGATCCTTGGCCAGCGCCCACTCCACGAGCCCGCGCATCGGCTGGTCGAGCCCGTCGAGGTTCGGCCCCTCGTTGACGATCCTGTACAGCACCTCGTGCGGCGCGCCGCCGCCGAACGGCAGCCGGCCCGTCCCGGCGAAGGCGATCACCCCGCCCCACGCGTAGACGTCGGCGGCGGGCGTCACCGGCTCGGCCCGCACCTGCTCGGGCGCCATGAACGCGGGCGTCCCCAGCACGACCTGGCTGGCCAGGCTCTGCGCGTCCACGAGCTGGGCGATGCCGAAGTCGATCACCCTGGGCCCGAGCGGCGACAGCAGCACGTTGGACGGCTTGAGGTCGCGGTGCACGACCCCGGCTCCGTGGATCGCGCTCAGCGCCGTCGCGATCCCGACCGCGAGCGCCTCCAGGTTGGCGCCGGAGAAGGCCCCCTGCTCGCGTACGGCGGCGGCCAGGTCGGGCCCCTTCACGTACTCGGTGACCAGGTAGGCCGTCTCCCCGTCCAGTCCCGCGTCGATCACCGGCGCCGTGCAGAACCGGGCGACCCTGCGCGCCGCGGCCACCTCGCGCTCGAACCGCCGCCGGAACGCCGCCTCCCTGGCCAGTTGCGGATGGATCACCTTGACCGCCGCCATGCCGCCCGTGGGCCCGGTGGCCAGGTAGACCTCGCCCATGCCGCCCCGGCCGAGCAACCGCCGCAGCGTGTACCCGCCCACCACCCGTTCCGTACCGTTCATAGCAGGACACACATTAGCCAGATACCGCTTTTCCCGGACGCTCCGTGCATGCCAGACTGCCCGGACACCGGCCAGGAGGGACTCGATGGGCCTGCACGTCGAAAGCCGGCCGTCCGACTCGCCCTATGTCGATCGGGTATGGCGGAGCCGCAGCTCCGATGTCGCCCGGATGATGTCCGTCGCGGCGGCCCGGTGGGACCTCGTCTTCTGGGAGCACCGGGGGCAGGTCAGCGCCGCCGTACAGGGGCCCGAGACGCTCGCGCGCCCGGCGCCCGTCCCCGAGGAGGCGACGTTCTTCGGCATCACCTTCTCCCTCGGCACCCTGATGCCGCACCTGCCGATCGACCGGCTCGTCAACGGCTCCGCCGCGATCCCCGACCCCACCGCCAGGTCGTTCTGGCTGAAGGGCTCGACCTGGCACGTGCCCGGCTACGACGACGCCGAGGCGTTCGTCGCACGGCTGGCCCGCGAGGACGTCCTGGCCCGCGACCCGGTCGTCGCCGCCGCGCTCGACGGCGGCCGTCCCGACCTGTCCGAGCGCACCCTCCAGCGCCGCTTCCTGGCGGCGACCGGCCTGACCCGCGGCGCCGTACGCCAGATCGACCGCGCGCGGCAGGCAGCGATCCTCCTCCAGGAGGGGCGGCCCGCCCAGGACGTGGTCCACCGGCTCGGCTACTTCGACCAGCCGCACCTGTCACGCTCGCTGACCCGCTACATCGGCAGGACCGCCACGCGACTGGCCGGCCCGCAGCCCCTAGCGGAGCCGCTGTCGCTTCTGTACAAGACGTGAGCCCCGGGGCCCGCCTACCCTGCCACTCGGATCGACCGACCTAAGGAGCACCGCGATGGCCAGGATCATCTCCAGTTTCTTCATCTCCCTCGACGGCGTGGTCGAGTCGCCCGACCAGTGGCACTTCCCCTACTGGAGCGATGAGATGGGCGCCGTGGTCATGGAGGGCATGAGCAGCGCCGCGGGCTACCTCATGGGCAGGACCCTGTACGACGAGTGGTCCTCCTACTGGCCCACCGCGGAGGCCGACCCCGAGGCCGGCCGCTCGCTCAACGAGAGCCGCAAGTACGTCGTGTCCAACAGCCTGGAGAAGGCCGACTGGAACAACACCACGATCATCTCCGGCGACGTCGAGGCCGGGATCCGTGAGCTGAAGGAGACGACCGAGGGCGACATCCAGATGTCCGGCTCGGCGACGACGGTCCGCTGGCTGCTGGCCCACGACCTCCTGGACCAGCTCAACCTGCTCGTCCACCCCATTGTGGTGGGTCATGGCAAGCGCCTGTTCGAGGACACGCCGACCCATCCGCTGAAGCTCACCAACTCGGTGACCTTCGACACCGGCGTGCTGAACCTCTCCTACGTCCCCGCCCCCCGCTGACCGCTCACCAGAACCCACCCACCGCCCCGCTGTAGAGCACGGCCGGGGCTCGGTGAGTCAGGAGCTGTCCGTGGCGGCCGCCGCCAGGTCCCAGAAGCCGGCGTAGCGCCCACCGCGCCGCAGCAGCTCGTCGTGGCCGCCTTCCTCCACGATCCCGCCGCCGTCGAGGAAGACGATGCGGTCGGCGCGGCGCACCGTCCGCATCCGGTGCGCCACCATCACCACGGTACGGCCGGCCATCAGGCGTTCTATCCCCTGGTGAACGGCCGTCTCGTTGACCGGGTCCAGGGCTGAGGTCACCTCGTCCAGCAGCACGACGGGCGCGTCCTTCAGCAGCGCCCGCGCGATCGAGACCCGCTGGCGCTCGCCGCCCGACAGCAGCGCGCCGCCCTCGCCGACGTGCGTGTCCCAGCCTCCGGGCAACCGTTCGATCACCTCGTCGAGCCGGGCGGCGGTGGCGGCGGCCCGTACCTCCTCGGCGGTGGCGCCGGGACGGCCGAGCCGTACGTTCTCCTCGATGGTGCCGGCGAAGAGGTAGACGTCCTGGAAGACGATGGCGATCCGCTCCATCAGGGCCTCGGTGCTGATGGAGCGCACGTCCACGCCGCCCATGCGGACGGCGCCCGCGTCCACGTCGTAGAAGCGGGCCAGCAGTTGCAGCAGGGTGCTTTTGCCCGCGCCCGACGGCCCGACCACGGCCAGCCGCTGCCCCTGCGGCACGGACAGCGACACGCCGTCGAGCACCGTGCGCTCGCCGTGCCGGAAGGTGACCGACGCGAACTCCAGGTCGTGGCGCTCGGGCAGGACCGGTTCGCGGGGTTCCGGCAGCGGTTCGGTACGCAGCACCGCGTCGAGCCTGGTCAGCTCGGCACGCGCGGCGCGTACCTTGCCGCCGATGTCCGACAGCGACAGCAGCGGGTCGGCGCTGCGGGCGGCCAGCACGAGGATCGCCAGCACCTCCGCCACTCCGACGCCCCCGCCAAGGGCCAGGTAGGCGCCCAGGACCAGCAGCGCCGTGAAGATCGCCTGCACCGCGAGCGTCAGCGCCACCGCCCCCGACAACGCCGACACCACGGTACGGCGGGCCGCGCGCTCCAGCTCGCGCAACGCGTCGTCGAGCAGCCGGAACCGCTCGCGGGTCCGGCCACCGGCGCGCAGCACCGGCTGGGCCTGCACGTACTCGATCACCCGCCCGGTCGCCTCGTGGCCGCGCTCGGCCATCCGGGTGTCGGCGGCGGCCATCGAGCGTCCCGCCCAGACCTGGATCGCCGCCACGACCGGCACGGCGACCAGCGCGGCCAGCCCCATCTGCCAGTTGAAGGCGAGCATCACCGCCACGATCGTCAGCGGCGTCACGGCGGCCGCGACGAACGGCGACAGCAGGTGCGCGATCACACTCATCGCCTGCAGCACGCCCTCCCCCGCCATGACCGACACCTGTCCGACCCGCGCGGCGCTGTACCAGCCGATGGGCAGCCTGGCCAGGTGCCCGCCGAGTCGGTGGTACATGCCGCGCAACAGCGAGATCCCCATCCGGAACCCGGACAGGTCGGCGAAATAGCGCAGCGCGGCATACGCGGCGACCGCGATCCCGAACCCGGCCAGCCACGGCACGGCCGCACCCGGCGCGGGCCCGAACAACGCGCGCAGCACCGGGACCAGCAGCGCGTACGACAGCCCCTCGGCCACCGCGGTCGCCGTCATCAGCGCCACCGTGCGGCGCAACGGCCGGGCGTACTCCTCGCCCAGCACCCGGATCAACAGGCGGATCATCAGAGCTCGTCTCCCTGCGGTGCTTGATGGGACTGCCAGAACGCGGCGAACCCGCCGCCCCGCGCCAGCAGCTCGGCGGGCCGGCCGCGCTCGGCGATCACCCCGTCTTCCAGCAGTACGACGGTGTCGGCGTCGGCGACCGTCTCCAGGCGGTGGGCGATGACCAGGATCGTGCGCTCGCCCGCCAGCCGGGACAGCTCCCTGCGCACCGCGTGCTCGGTGTGCGGGTCGGCGAAGGAGGTCGCCTCGTCGAGCACCAGGACGGGCGCGTCGGCGAGCAGCGCGCGGGCCAGCGAGATCCGCTGCGCCTCGCCGCCCGACAGCTTCACCTCCTCGCCGATCACGGTGTCGTAGCCGCGTGGCAGTTCGAGGATCCGGTCGTGGATGTTGGCCAGGCGGGCGGCGCGTACCACGTCGCCGGGGTCGGCGTGCGGCACGGCCAGCGCGATGTTGTCGGCGACCGAGGCGCGCAGCAGGCGCACGTCCTGGAAGACGAAGGAGACCATCCGGTGGAGCTCCCGGTCGCCGAGTTCGCGCAGATCGACTCCGCCCAGCGTGACCGTGCCGTGGCTCGGGTCGAAGAACCTGGGCAGCAACTGGACCAGCGTGGATTTGCCGCTTCCCGACGGGCCGACGACGGCGGTGACCGTACCCGGTTCCAGGACGAGGTCGATCCCGCGCAGGACCTCGTGGTCGGCGTCGTAGCCGAAACGGACCCCGCGCAGCTCCACCCGGTGCCCCCGCGGCGTGACCGGGTGGAGGGGTTCGGGCAGCGGCGGCACCGCGAGCACGTCCTTGATCCGGCCGACCGCGCGCCCGGCGGCCTGCATCTCGTCGAAGCCGTGGCCGAGCGCGGCCACCGGGGCGGTCAGCCCCAGCCCGAGCAGCAGGAAGGGCAGGAGGTCCGCCGGCGCGAGCCCGCCGGAGGTGATCAGGACCGTGCCGCCGACGAGCACCACCAGCAGCACGAACGGCGGCGACAGCACCACCTGCATGGCCGCGCCGATCCCGGAGATCCCGTAGACGAGCCGGGAGAAGATGTCGACGAACTCGTCCACCGCCGTCACGAACCTGCGGTGGGCCCGCCCCGACCCGCCGAACGCCTTCACCACCGCGATCCCCTGCACGAACTCCACGACCGAGCTGGTGATCCGTCCCATGGCCGCGTCGAACGCCTTCTGCTCGCGCAGCCGGGCGGGCGTCATCATCAGGGGCACCAGGGCCAGCGCCAGCACGACCGGGATCAGCGTGACCAGCGTGAGCCGCCAGTCGACCAGGAACAGGTAGACGAGCGACACGAGCGGGACCACGAAGGCGGAGACCAGCTCGCCGGGGGTGTGGGCGATGAACGGATGCACGGCGGCCACGTCGTCCCCGACCACCTTGGCCAGCTCGCCGCTGCTCCTGCGGGAGAACCAGCCGATCGGCACCTCTCCCAGTCTGGCCGCGAGCCGTCTGCGGAACATCAGTTGCACCCGGCCGTCGACCAGGTGTCCGATGCCCGAGGAGGCCCCGGTGAACAGCAGCCTGACGAACAGGCCGGCCGCGCCGGCGAGCACGACCGTCCAGACGTGGCCGTGGTCGATCGGGCCCGGCGACAGCAGCGTACGGCCCAGCTCGACCACGGCCAGCAGCGGAGCCAGCCCCGCGACGGCGCCGACGACCTGGAGCAGGACGACGGCGGCGAAGCTCCACGCGTGGGGGCGCAGCAGCTCGGCCATGGTGGGTTGCTCGGTGGCGTTCATCGCTTCTCCAGGCGGCTGCCGCGCGGAAGGGTGACGGCCAGGATGTTGCTGGGGATGTCCAGCTCGATGCGGTGCCAGCGTCCACGCGGGACCACGGCCGCGGTGCCGGCGATCAGCCTGATCTCTTCCTCTTCCTGGTCGGGGTGTTCCGGGCGCAGGTAGAGGCGGAACTTTCCGATGAGGCAGGTGATCAGTTCCTCGGCCTCGGGGTGGATCTCCCAGTGGTCGGAGTGGACGTCCGCTCCTGTCTTGGCGTGCTGGACGGTCATCCGCCAGCCGTCCTGGGTGGGGGGTGGGGTGGCGATCTTGACCTGGCCGTCGTGGTGGAGGTGGAGGGAGGAGGCGAACAGATCTATCGGGGTGACGGTCACTTCGACACAGCCTTTCCGCTTTGTTCAGGCATGCTTCGTCCCTCAAGTTCGGCTTGGCCGCCTCCAGAAGCGGCTCGGCCGCCTCCAGGAGCGGCTTGGCCGCGAAGGACGGTGGCGGCGATGAGGACGGCTACGGCCAGGAGCGCGGCGCAGAGGGTGAGGCTGAAGGCGTATCCGTCGGTGAGGGTCTGGGGCGTCACCATCTGGCCGGTGCGCTGGTGCGCGACGGTCCCGAGGACGGCCAGCCCGAACGAGGCGCCGAGCTGGCGTGAGCTGTTGAGCAGGCCGGAGGCGGTGCCACTCTCGTGCGCCGCGACCCCCGTGGTGGCGGCGGATACCAGCGGCCCGAGGCACAGCCCCAGCCCGGTCCCGACCACGATCGAGGGCACGAGCACGTCGGTGGCGAAGGCGCCATCCGGACTGATCATCCCGAACCAGGCGAACCCCGCCCCGGTCAGCAGCCCACCCGCGATCAGCAGGCTCCGGGGCGCGAACCGGTAACCGAGCCGGACCGCGAGCACCGACCCGGCGACCACCGCGAGGGCCATCGGGAGGAACATGAGCCCGGTCAGCGCCGGTCCCGTCCCGAGCACGCGCTGGAGATAGAGGGAGGCGAAATAGAAGGACGCCGCCATGGCCGCCCCGGCCAGCAGGTTGAACAGGTTCGCACCCAGGACCGACCGGCTGGCGAACAGGCCGAGCCGTACCAGAGGCTCACGCTTGGTGGTCAGCTCGACCCGCACGAACGCGACCAGCAGCGCGACCGCGACCACCAGCGTCACCACCGTAGTCGGCGAGGTCCAAGCATGATGTTCGGTACGCACGACGCCGAACACCAGCAGCGTCACGCCCGCCGTGGCCAGGATCGCCCCGAGCACGTCCGGCCTCCCGCCACCCCGTCCCCCGTCGCCCCTTCCGCCACCATCGGCGGCGACCCCACGCCAGGCCAGGGCCAGCGCCCCTGCGGCCATCGGCACGTTCACGAACATCACCCAGCGCCAGCTCGCGTACTCCGTGAGCAGACCCCCGATCAGGACGCCGAGCGCGCCACCGGCGGCGTTCGTCGCACTCCAGATCCCGAAGGCCCGCACCCGGCTCCTGCCTCCGGGAAACGTCGTGGCCAGCAGCGACAACGCGGCCGGAGCCAGTGCCGCGGCCCCCACGCCCTGGACGGCCCGCGCGGCGACCAGCTGGCCGGCCTCCTGGGCGAACCCGCCCAGCAGCGAAGCGAGTCCGAACAACGCGAGCCCGAACAGCAGGACCCGCCTGCGGCCGTAGCGGTCGGCGGCCTTGCCACCGAGCAGGAGCAGGCCGCCGAAGGTGAGCGCGTAGGCGTGGATCACCCAGGTCAGCCCGACCGCGCCGAAGCCGAGCCCGGCAGCGATCTCGGGCAGGCCGACGTTCACCACGGACAGGTCGAGCGACACCATGAACTGCACGACGGCGACCGTGGCGAGGATGAGCCCGGCGCGGGCTGAGGTTCCCATGCCCGCCATCGTGCTCGCGCCGCAGCTCAGAGGCGTCGTACCCGTGAAGTCAATTGCCCCTACCGCCGAGGCACCAGCGGACCGCCAAACTACGACCCAGGGAGTAGTCCCGTCGCCTTGATCGCCCTCGCAAGCGGACCCCACTCCCCGAGGCGGAGCAAGGGTGCCCCCAGGGCCGCTCTCAGGGAAGCACCCGATGTCCATCCGATCCCACCCGGATCAAGCTGTGCACATGCGGATCAGCCGGGCCGGTTGGGCCCTCATGACGGCGCTGTCGCTGTTCATCGTCTTCGTAGCCGCGAAGTACCTGACCTTCGACCCGTCGGTGTACTTCGAACAGCAACGCGAGATCTACATCGACCGCGCCCTCCCCCTCGGCCTGCACGTCACCGGCGCGATCGTCGCGCTGGCGATCGGCCCCCTCCAGTTCGCCACCCCGATACGCCGCCGCCTGCCCCGCCTACACCGCACCATCGGCATCCTGTACCTCCTGGGCTGCCTGGCCGGCGGAATAGGCGGCCTCCTCCTGGCACCCACCGCCCACGGCGGCCCCATCGCCACCGCCGGATTCATCGGCCTGGCCGTAAGCTGGCTGGTCACCGGCACCATGGGCCTGTACATGATCCGCACCGGCCGAGTGGCCGACCACCGCCGCTGGATGATCCGCAGCTTCGCCCTCACCTTCTCCGCCGTGACACTGCGCCTCATGCTCATCGGGTACGCCACACTGTCCGCGGCCGGCCTCATCACCCTGGACTTCACCACGGCCTACGTGGCGATCGCCTGGCTGTGCTGGGTCCCGAACCTCCTGATAGCCCTCCACTTCACCCGCTCCGCAAAACACCCCCAACCCAGAGAAAGCATCACCGTGTAGCCCTTACCCATCCGTTGATGACCAGCACGGTTGACAGGACCGGGTAAGCCTCGATCGTGACGCCCGCCGTCGACTACGCGAAGACCTCAAACCAGCTCAACCCTGGAGCTGTCACGTTTGCCGCCGAAGCCTCGATATCTCAGCATCGGGCACACCTCCGCCCGACCAGCCCGAGAGGTACACGGTGGACCTTGTCACGGTGCTCATGTCGACCCTGCTCTCGGCCTTGTGGCAGATCTTCCGCCGCCCCATCCTCCTGGGCCTGCTCATCCTCGGCTTCCTGCTGATCGGCATCGGCACCCTGTGGGCGTCCACGGCCGCGAACGGCTGGTGGCAGGACTTCCTCCTCAACGCCGGAGTGAACCTCATCTTCGTCGGAGCCGTCGACCTGCTCATCCTCAGCGTGATCGCCCGAGGCCTGCTCCAGAGCAACCCACCCGCCTCCCCCGAAGACCGACAGGCTCTCGAACTCTGGCGCATACCGCTGTCACACCTGCAGGAGGTCAGCGAGGCCCTACGCGCATGGCAGGCGCTCTCCCCCGACACCAACCCACCGGACAGGCCCTCCCCGGATCAGCGGCGGTAGGCCCAGATCGCGCCACCGCGGCCGGACGGTGCCGCGCCGACCGCCCAGACGGAGCTGCTCCCCAGTTGAGCGGCAAGGTCACGAACCGACGCCTTCTTGTCCGGCGGCGCGGGGAACACCCCCGGCTCCACCCCGTCGACCCCGATGTGCAGGAACCTGCTGCCCCCGCCCTTGGCGTCGTAGACGATCCAGGCCCCGCCCATCCCGTCCGGCTCCGCCTGGGCACGAGGCTGGAAACCCGGTTCCGCACGCACCTCGAACGCCCAACTACCCGGATAGCCGGACAGCAGCAAAGTCTGGCCGCAGAAGGAACGCTTCGCGGTGCCGCACGGCCAGGCGGCCCATCCGACCGCCATCACCCGCCCCGTCTCCCCGTCGACCGCGACATCCGTCAGCTCCGAGATCTGGCCCGGATGCGCGGACGGGACCGCCGGAAGCGCTTCTGCTCGCCAGGCGGTGCCGTTCCAGCGGGCCAGCGCCGCCGTACCCCTGGTCGAGCCCGCCGCCCACTTGCCGTCGAGCCCCTTGACCACGATCGGCGTGGGCACCTTCCGCCACACCGACCCGGCCAGGCGCCGCAGAGTGGACCGCGCCTTCCATCCCGCCTGGCCCGCCGACGGGAACACGTTGGAGTTCTCGATGACCCACAGGTTCTGCCCGATGGAGTACGCCCGATCCACCCGGCCATGGCTCCACCGCTTGACCAGCCACCGCCTGCCGTCCCAGCGGGCGTAGCGCGCGGCCCCGAACGCCCACACCCTGGTGTCGGACGCCGACGCCAGCCGCTTCACCCGGAACCCCGGCCCGGCGACCCGCTTGAACCCAGAGCGCCCGCCCTTGAGCAGAAGCGGCTCCTTGAGCCGCGTCCCAGCCACCCAGACCGCCCCACCCTGCGTGACCGTCACGGCGTCGTAGGAGTCGCGGCGGTCGTGGTGGACGACACTCCACTGACCTTTCGTCGTTACGGCATGCGCCGCGACCGGCCCGGCGGCGGCGACGAAGACGACGGCTGCGGCGGCACCACGTAACCAGAACCTCATGCAGGTGAGACGCGCCTGGGAGGCGAAAGGTTGGCATCCAGCCACCGGCCCTCCCCGAAGCCACTGAGCGCCTGGGGCCCCAACGACTCGCTGCGCCGCTGAGTCGCGCTCCAGGGACGTCCTTCGCGAGGCGCCCGGTTCAGGGGCGGCGGTAGCACAGGATGACGGCGCCGGTGGCGGGGATGGTGGTGGCGTGGGAAAGCTGCCACGTCGACGTGAGTCCGTCGGGCAGCAGGCGTACTCCGCCACCGAGGGTCGCCGGCATCACGGCCATGTGGAGTTCGTCGATCAGGTCGGCCTGGAGCAGTGCCTTGATGATGCTGGCGCTGTTGATGACGAGAATGTCGCGGCCCGGCGCGCCCTTGAGGGAACGCACCTCTTCTTCGAGGTCACGTGAGACGCGGGCGTTGCTCCATTGGGTCTTGTCCAGGTCGGCTTGCTGCAGGGTGGTGGAGATGACCACCTTCTCGACTGTGGCGAGCCAGTTGCCCAGGTCACGGGTACGGGCCGAGCTGTTCGGGTCGCTGGTCAGGCCGGGCCAGACGGCGGTGAAGCCCTCCCAGTTGACGCGACCGACGAGCGCGGTGCTCACGCCTCGCCAGATTCCCTCGTACATGAGCTCGCTCTGCTCGCTGCTGATGTGCTGCATGGCCCAGCTCATGTCGTCGTCGGGGCCGGTGCTGGTGTAGCCGTCCATCGAGACGACGGCGTCGGCGATGACCTTGCGCTGCTGTCCGGTGTTCTCCGGCATGGCGAGATCCCCTTCTCACGGTCAAAACAGTGTCCTATGGACGCTGTCTATGTCACACTCTCAGCGCGGCAGCAACCATTTCTGAAGGATCACTCGGACAGCACCGTCCAACCGTCGCGGGGTCCACACCCCCCGGACACAACGCCTGACAGACAAGATCAGGTCAGTGGACCTCTTCGTTGCCTGTCGACTTCAGGGACGCCTTGAGGCTCTCCTGGGCGCCTACGACGTGCGGTTGGGCATAAGAAAACCCGGCCCACCAGGAGCCGGGTGGTAAGTGCTGGCAGGGCCCGATTCAGTCTCCGTAGCGGGAGCCGATTCGGCACAGCCACCCCGAAGGTCACAAGTAGGCACCGACGGTCCCAGGTCGCCGTCGATGAACGACCTCAGCGACGTCGAACGCGTCCAACCCAGCCGAATCAGACGATCATCGCCGATCGGCAGTGCTACGACCGCCTCGTGGAAGGTGAGCTCACCAAGCAAGACCGCGCCTGCTTGGCATCTCCAATCAAGCGCGCAAGCCGCGCGCCGCAGGCGTGCCTGATCAGGACGCCCGAGCGCAGCGAGGACCCCGGGGGCGGGGTGGGCTGCAACTGCCCAACCGCCGTCTCCTGAACCAGGCGTTCTTCCAACGCCTCTACCTCGACACAGACGGTGTGGCCAGCGACGCCCCGACAGCACCCCTTGCACCCGTGCTCCACGTCCAACGCAAAAACGGCGGTGTCCCGAAGGACACCGCCGTTGATCAAACAAACCTCCGCGCTACTCGCCACCGCCCTAGAAGGAGGGTGTTCGAGTAACACATCTTGGGTGGAGGTGGCGGGAATCGAACCCGCGTCCTTCAACCCCAAACCAGGGCTTCTCCGGGCGCAGCCTGCTTAACGTGTTCTCAGCCCCGGCGCTCACGCAGGCGCGTCGCCGACAGGCTCAGCCACTGTTTGTTTTCCCGCTCTCCCCCGTGGCCGGGTCGAGCGGTGGAGCCCTCTAACGATGCCAGGCCCTGAGCCGAGGGCGTGCTCAGGCTGACAGAGGTTTCGCTACTTAGGCAGCGAGAGCCAGGGAACCCTGGCTGACCTCGGAGTGCTTCTTATTGGCACTTATTGTTTGCGGTCACAGTGTTAACGAGGTTATGTCCGCCGTCCTCGGCCCGCTTCCCCTGACTTGCAAGGTCAAAGTCGAAGCCAGTCACCCCCATGTTCAGTTGTCAACACGGCCCAACATGCGGCCGAGCAACAAGAAGATACAACTCACAACACCACCAACGCCAACTCATATTCCAGCGGACATGCCGAAACCCCGGAGACACGGCAACTTCAGCACGCGTCCCCGGGGTCGACCGGCAGGGTCGAGCCGGTCCGGACGGCAGGACTTCCCCCGAGATGAAGTCCTGTCTCGTCACGGTGACCGGGTCCGCAACCCCCCGAGCGGCCCCAGTCATCCACTAAGACGCGACGCGAGGCCCGTTTGGTTGCTCTCCGTCACAAGAAAATTACTGGGGGTTACGCAGGGCTCCGAAGAAGCGTCCCGCGGTGGCCGCGGCGTCGGAGTTCTTGGCCAGTACGGCTACCGCCACATCCCCCTGCCACCCGACGAACCACCCGAGCTGCTGGCTGGGCAGGGCGGCGGCAACGCCGTACACACGACCGGCTCCTCCCTGCGCGGCCGGTGCGCTGGCGACGCCCGCCTTCATCATCGCGGTGAGGGCGGTGCGGACGGCGGGGTCGACCGGCACGCTGGCGGGCGGCTCGGCGGCGACCTGCTCGGCGGCGGGGTCGGGACGGTCGGGGCTGGTGACCAGCGACGGCGGCCGCCACGTGCCGGACTTGACCGCCGCGGCCACGAGCGCCATGGACAGCGGGCTGACCTCGACGTTCTGGCCGGCGATGGCCTGGGCCTTCTCGGCGTCGGTGGCCAGGCTGGGCATCTTGCCGGTGAACGCCTTGAGGGGGAGCTGCCAGTTGACGCCGATGCCGTACGCCTCGGCGCTGCGCTTGAGCTGCTCGGGCTTGACCCGGCGGGCCAGCGAGGCGAGGGCGGTGACGCAGCCGCGCGCGAAGCTCTCCTGGAAGGTGGCGGTGGGCTGCTGCGTCTGGCCGCTGGTCAGGACGAACCTGGCGCCGCCCACGGTCCGCTCGGCGGGGCAGCGCAGCCGCTGGCCGGGCTTGACGCCGGCCTTGATCAGGGCGTCGGCCGCGACGATGGAGAAGGCGGTGCCGGCCGGGTACTTGCCGCCCAGGGCGTCCTTGACCTGGCCCATGTCCTTGGCGCCCACCGCGAGGATCTCGCCGGTGGAGGCTTTGACGGCGACGAGCGTGCCGGACTGGGTGGTGCTCACGGCGGTGTCGGCGGCCTGCTGGGTGAGGCTGTCGAGGGTGGTGTGGACCGGGCCGTTCGGGCGGCCGGGCCATTCCTTCAGGACGGCGACGTCCTCGCCGGTCTTGAGGTCGAGGGTGATCACCTGGGTCTTCGTGGAGCCCGTCAGATGGTTCTGGTACGCCTTCTGCAGCCCGTTACGGCCGACCGAGTCGCCGGCCCGCTGCGGCCCGCCCAGCTTGACCTCGGTCTCCGGCGTGAGCGCGCCCACCTTGCCGACGATGTCGCGCGGCGGAGCCGGGTCGACCGGCTGGTCCTGGGGCTGGACGTGGACCTTCGGCCGGATCTCCTCGATCTTCTGCTGCACCTGCAGGTAGCGGTCGCGGCCGAACGTGGCGAGCTGCACGAAGTCGCCCGGCGGCGAGGACCTGACCCGGCTCAGCAGCCGGTCCTCGGCGAAGCCGGTGATCGTGGCGAGCTGCTTGACGACGCTGGAGGTCTGGTCGCCGAGCGCGGACGGGGTCACGCCGACGACGTACAGCCTGCCGGGCCGCTGGAGCGCCTCGCCGGTACGGTCGACGACCTTCTGGCGGGGCTCGGAACTAGGGCGTACGGCGAGCCGCTGGCCGTCCTTGAGCTGCGGATGCAGCACCGACTGCGACCAGCGCACCTTCCACAGACCGTTGACCAGGTGCAACGGGAGCGTGCTCTCGTACTCCCAGAGCGGGCTGTTCTCGCCCAGGTCGACCTCGGCGCCGAACCGGGCCGTCGTGGCGTCGCCCTGGCGGCTGAGCGACTTCACGCGGAACCGGAAGGACGCGGCGTCAAGGTCGAGCTTGGCGGCTTCGAGCGCCTTGCGGACGACGGCCGGGTCCCCGTCGGCGCGGCTGGCGGCCAGCTCGTAGTCCTCCGACTGCCAGCCGACCAGGAAGTCGCGCACGGCCTCGTGTGCGGACGGCTCCGCGAAGCAGCCGGTCAGCGTCATGCTCGCGGCCGTCAACGAGACGGCCGCGGCGAGGGTACGGCGGGCCCTTCTCATCGGTTGCGTTGCCGTAGGGCCCTGGCCATCTCGCGCTTGGCCTGCTGTTCGGCCAGGGTCTGCCGCTTGTCCCAGTCTTTCTTGCCTCGGGCGACGCCGATCTCGACCTTGGCCTTGCCGTCCTTGAAGTAGAGCTGCAGCGGCACGATCGTCAGCCCGCCCTCCTTCGTCTTGGCGGCCAGCTTGTCGATCTCCTTGCGGTGCAGGAGCAGCTTGCGCTTGCGGCGGGCGGCATGGTTGGTCCACGTCCCCTGCGCGTACTCGGGGATGTGGACGTTCATGAGCCACGCTTCGCCGTCGTCGATGCTGGCGTAGCCGTCGGCGAGCGAGGCGCGGCCCTCGCGCAGCGACTTCACCTCGGTGCCCTGCAGCACGAGCCCCGCCTCGAAGGTGTCCTCGACGTGGAAGTCGTGCCGGGCACGCTTGTTCTGGGCGATGACCTTCCGCCCGGTCTCACGTGGCATGGTTCGACTGTACCGGCGTTCCGCTACACCCTGAGGTATCGGCGGAGCGTCACGAACGAGGCGAGCACACAGATGAACACGCCGATCGCCATCGTGGCCGAGATGACCGAGGCCACGGAGTCCCAGCCCAGAGCGGTGCTGGTGCCCAGGTACTTGGTCAGCGACTCGAAGATGAAGACCTTCGTGACGATCAGCATGACCGCCGCGACGACACCGCCGACCAGGCCGGCGATGACGCCCTCCATGACGAACGGCAACTGGATGTACAGGTTCGAGGCCCCGACCAGGCGCATGATGCCGGTTTCCCGGCGTCTGTTGTAGGCCGACAACCGGACGGTGTTGCCGATCAGCAGAGCGGCGGCGAGCACCAGGACGATGGCCACGATGACGGCGGCCCATCTCAGGGTGTCGAGCATCTCGAAGAACTTGCCGATCAGGTCCTTGTGGTTGATGACCTGGGCGATGCCGGTCTTGCCGGTCAACTGCTGGATGACCGGCTGGTAGTTGTCCGGGTCGTGCAGTTTCACGCGGAACGACTCCGGCATGTCCTCCTGGCGGGCGGCCTGGACGAGCGCCTGGTTGCTGCCGAAGGACTGCTGGAAGTTCTTGAAGGCCGCAGCCTGGTCCTCGAAGATCACATCCTTGACACCCTGGATGCCCTGGATCTCGCCCTTGAGCGTCTCGACCTGGGTCGGCGAAGCTCCCTTGCCCTTACAGGCGGGCATGGCGGAGTCCTTGCTGCACAGGAAGACCGAGATTTCGACCTTGTCGTACCAGAAGGTCTTCATCATGCCGACCTGGGTGTTGATCAACAGGCCGACACCCAGCATCGCCATGCCGACCGCGACCGTGATGATCACCGCGATGGTCATGGTCAGGTTACGGCGGAGGCCGATCCAGACCTCGGAGAAGATGAAGTTCGCCCGCATGTTGTGTCTGTAACTCCTGTCAGTACGCCTGGCCGTAGACGCCACGCGACTGGTCGCGGACGATCTTGCCGTCCTCGAGTTCCACGACCCTCTTGCGCATGGAGTCGACGATGGCCGCGTCGTGCGTGGCCATCACGACCGTCGTACCGGTCCGGTTGATGCGGTCGAGCACCTTCATGATGCCGATGCTCGTCGCGGGGTCGATGTTGCCCGTCGGCTCGTCGGCCAGCAGGATCATGGGCCGGTTGACGAAGGCGCGGGCCATGGCGACACGCTGCTGCTCGCCGCCGGACAGCTCGTCGGGCATGCGGTGCGCCTTGCCTTCGAGGCCGACCAGCTCGATGACTTCCGGGACCACCTTGCGGATGAACCGCCGCGGCTTTCCGATGACCTCGAGCGCGAACGCCACGTTCTCGTAGACGTTCTTGTTCGGGAGCAGCCGGAAGTCCTGGAAGACGCAGCCGATACGGCGGCGCAGGTGCGGCACCTTGAAGTTCGACAGCCGGGCCAGATCCTTGCCTGCGACATGGATCGCACCCGAGTTGGGCCGCTCTTCCTTGAGGATCAGGCGGAGAAAGGTGGACTTGCCTGATCCCGAGGGACCGACGAGGAACACGAACTCGCCCTTGTCCACGTCAACGGAGACGTGGTCGAGAGCGGGCCGGTTCTGGTTCGCGTAGACCTTGGTGACATTATCGAAATGGATCACGAGAGCATCACGGCATGCCAGTCTAGGGGTCAGGACGGAAGCAAGGGTGGCACATGCCCACTTCCCGCCGCGGCCCACCGGGGGCGTCCATCTTTACTGATGATCGACGTTCCGATTGGCCAGAGCACAGTCTAGGGGGAAGACTGGCATGGAACGTCCATAACGGAAACAAAACGATTGTGCGGCTACACTTGGGGCTGACATGAGTTGCGAAGACCTCGTCTGCGCGCGCTGCGCCCATCCGGTCATCGAGGGCCGCTGCGCGCTTTGCCGCGCCAACCGTGAACGGATGCACCAGCACGGATTCGGCGGGCTCTCCCCCGCCGTGATCGTCCTGGTGCTGCTCGTACTGCTGTTTTTCGCCCTGGCGGCCAGGCACCTAGTTGGCGCCTGACTCCTGGCGGCGCATCCAGCGGATCTCCGACTCGATGAACCCGTCGAGGTCGCCGTCGAGCACGGCGGTCGGGTTGCCCGCCTCGGTGCCGGTCCGCAGGTCCTTCACGATCTGGTAGGGGTGCAGCACGTAGTTGCGGATCTGCGTGCCCCATGAGGTGGTCGTGGCGCCGCGCAGCTCCGACATCTTCTCCGCCTCCTCCTGCCGCTTGCGCTCCAGCAGCTTGGCCTGCAGCACCGCCATCGCGGTGGCGCGGTTCTGGAGCTGGGAGCGCTCGTTCTGGCAGGAGACCACGATGCCGCTCGGCAGGTGGGTGATGCGCACCGCCGAGTCGGTGGTGTTGACGCCCTGGCCGCCGGGGCCGCTGGAGCGGTAGACGTCGACGCGGAGCTCGTCCTCGTTGATGTCGATGTGGTCGGTCTGCTCCACCACGGGGACGATGTCCACGCCCGCGAAGGACGTCTGGCGCCGGCCCTGGTTGTCGAAGGGGCTGATGCGGACGAGGCGGTGGGTGCCGTGCTCGCCGCGTAGCGTGCCGTAGGCGTAGGGGGCCTTGACGGTGAAGGTGGCGGACTTGATGCCGGCCTCCTCCGCGTAGGAGGTCTCGTAGACCTCGGTGGAGTAGCCCTTGCGCTCGGCCCAGCGCAGGTACATGCGCAGCAGCATCTCCGCCCAGTCGGCCGCGTCGACGCCGCCGGCCTGGGAGTTGATCGTGATCAGCGCCTCGCGCGCGTCGTACTCGCCCGACAGCAGCGTGCGGACCTCCATCGCGCCCATGTCGGCGCGCAGCGTGGCCAGCTCCTTGTCGGCCTCGGTCCTGGTGTCCTCGTCGCCCTCCTCGGCGGCCAGCTCGTAGAGGACGGTCAGGTCCTCGATGCGCCGGCTGAGGCCCTCGACCCGGTTGAGCTCGCCCTGCAGGTGAGAGAGCTTGCTGGTCACCTTCTGCGCCTTGTCGGGGTCGTCCCACAGATCCGGCGCGGCAACCTGCTCCTCCAGCTCCTCGATCTGCTTGCGCATCGCGTCGAGGTCGAGCACGTCCTGGATGCTCCGGAGCGTGCCCGCGAGCTCGTTGATCTCTTCTGCCGGATCGATGACTGCCACGTCTCCCAAGGGTACGCGACCCTCGCCCGCCCGAATAACATGGCGAGGTGCGTGCTTACGGTCGGCGGAAGGTGCTGGCGCTCGCCGCCGGCCTGCTGGCCGCGGTGGTCGCCTGCTCGGGCTCGCCTGACGCGACGCCCACGAAGGCCGCGAACGTCTCCGGCGGGCCGGTCACCGCCTCGCCCACGACCTCGCCCGAGACGCCGGCCATCACGCCGCAGGAGGCGCGCGAGATCTTCACCGAGATCACCGCGACCGACAACGTGCTGCGCATGGCCGGTGATCTCAGGTTCGACGTCGACCTGACCCGTGACGGGCAGCGCGACCTCACCTCGGCCGCGTTCGAGTCGAGCGACGGCCGTCCGCCGCTGCGCTCGTGGGGGGAGCCGACGATGCTCGTGCCGCGCTTCCCGGCGGACGCGGCCGCGCCGTGGTTCAGCGTGCTGGTGGCGCGCGACGGGCAACCGACCTTCCTCATCTTCGCCAAGTCGTCCGACAAGTGGCGGCTGAGCTCGGCGGCGCGGCTGCTGCCCGGGGAGAAGGCGCCCGAGGTCGAGGTGGACGCGCAGGGCTACGCCACACCGGTGACGCCCGATGACAAGAGCGTGCTGATCGGGCCCAAGTTCATGGCGCCGTTGCATGCCACGGTGGCCGAGGCGGGCTCGGGCGGGGTGGCCGCCGATCTGCTGGCGGCGGGGCCGTACACGACGGAGATCGCGGCGCAGATCGCCACGGACCGGGCGCGCTGGGAGCAGGACGGGTTCACCTACGACTCGATCCTGAGCGCGGGCGAGTACCCGGTGTTCGCGCTGCGCACCAAGGACGGCGGCGCGCTGATCCAGTACACGCTGACCAGGACCTCCACGACCACACCCGCGACGAAGAGCGCGGAGAGCGACGGCATCCCGGTGCCGGACGCCGCGCGGTGGGCGATCTCGGACTCCAAGCTGCGGCGGTCGCTGAAGGTGTCGGAGATCCACCAGTACGCGACGTCCGTCCCGCCCGCGTCCGCCCCCACCCGCGCCGAAGTCATCGCCCACGACGGCGGCGTCACGCGCGCCTCCGGCGACTAGATCCTCCTGCTCAAACCCTTCTTCCGTTACGGCAAGCCAACTGAGCGCCTCCCGACGCCGTGGGTGGCCGCCGATCGTCGGGCGCTTCTCACGTCGGACGTGGCCGCGCGCCGCGACGCCGTACCGTTGACCGATCCCGGGCCCCGAAGCGGGACCCGGGCTCGTCAGCTCAGCCCGCGTGGGGCAGGTTGCTGGCGCTGACCAGCGTGCGGATGGCGCGCAGGGCGACCGACAGCGTGGCGAGGTCGAAGTTGTCGCTCTCCCAGATCTCCGACAGCGTCTGCCTGGCCCGGCCGACCGCCGCCGAGTTCGACTCCGACCAGCGGGCCAGCCGCTCCTCCGGAGAGGCGCCCGGCGCCGTGTGGGCCAGGACGTCGCGGGTGAGAGAGGCGTGGGCGGCGTACAGGTCGTCGCGGAGGGCGGAGCGGGCCATGGCGTTCCACCGGTTGTCGCGGGGCAGCGCGATGACGCGTTCGCGTAGCTGGGCGAGCTGGAGCCGGTCGGCCAGGTCAAAGTAAACCTCGGCCACCTCGTTGACCGGCCGGTCCGTCAGCGAGCTGACCTCGACCAGGTCGAACGTGGAGTAGGCGGGCACCATCGCGGCCACCCGCTCGGCCAGCTCCAGCGGCACCCCGCGGGCCACGAACGCGTCCCTGCGCTCCTCGAACGCGGCCAGGTCGGGGCCGGTGAGCATCTTGGGGATGTGCGAGAGCAGCCCGTTGACGCCCTTGACGAAGAAGCTCACGGCGCCGGACAGGTCCATCGGCGGGCGGCGGTTGTTGAGCAGCCACCGGGTGCCGCGCTCGGCGAGCTTGCGCGCCTCCAGCAGCATGGCGATCTGCGTGGAGGTGTCCACCTTGTTGTCGAGCGACTCGACCTGGCGGTAGAAGCTGGCCAGGTCGAAGACCTCGCGGGTGACCAGCCAGGCCCGCACGATGTCGGGCGTGGAGGCGCCGGTCTCCTCGCCGAGGCGGAACATGACCGTGGTGCCCGCCGAGTTGACCAGCTCGTTCACCACGCAGGTGGTGATGATCTCGCGGCGCAGCGGGTGCGCGTCCATGTAGGAGCGGAAGCGCTCGCGCAGCGCCGACGGGAAGTACGACACCAGCCAGGGGGCCAGCGCGGGGTCGTCGGGCAGGTCGGAGCCGAGCAGTTCGGCGTCGACCACGAGCTTGGTGTAGGCGAGCATGACCGAGAACTCCGGCGCGGTCAGGCCGAGCCTGGCCTGGCGGCGTTCGGCGAGTTGCTTGTCCGACGGCAGGAACTCCAGCTCGCGGCTGACGAGTCCCTCGCGCTCCAGCTTGCGCAGGTAGCGGGCGTGGATGTGGAGCATCTCCGGCCCCTGGGCGCGGGCCGCGGCCAGGACCACGTTCTGGTTGTAGTTGTCGCGCAGGACCAGGTCGGCGACCTCGTCGGTCATCGAGGTGAAGACCTGGTTGCGCTGCTTGTCGGTCAGCTCGCCGTCGCGTACGACCTGGTCGAGCAGGATCTTGATGTTGACCTCGTGGTCGGAGGTGTCGACTCCGGCGGAGTTGTCGATGAAGTCGGTGTTGACCAGGCCGCCGTTGAGCGCGAACTCGATGCGGGCGAGCTGGGTGAAGCCCAGGTTGCCGCCCTCGCCGATGACCTTGCAGCGCAGCTCGGCGGCGTTGACCCGCAGCCCGTCGTTGGCCTTGTCGCCGACGTCGGCGTTGGACTCGGCGACGGCCTTGACGTAGGTGCCGATGCCGCCGTTCCACAGCAGGTCGACGGGGGCCTTGAGGATGGCGCTGATCAGCTCGTTGGGCGTCATCGAGGTGATGCCGTCCGCGATGCCCAGCGCCTGCCGGATCTGCGGGGTGAGCTGCACGGACTTGGCGGTGCGCGGGAAGACGCCGCCGCCGGCCGAGATCAGGTCGGCGTCGTAGTCGGCCCAGGAGCTGCGCGGCAGCTCGAACAGCCGGCGCCGCTCGGCGTAGGAGCGGGCCGCGTCGGGGTCGGGGTCGATGAAGATGTGCCGGTGGTCGAAGGCGGCCACGAGCCTGATGTGCTGGGACAGCAGCATGCCGTTGCCGAAGACGTCGCCGGACATGTCGCCGATGCCGGCCACGGTGAAGTCGGTGCGCTGGATGTCCACGCCGGTGGTGCGGAAGTGGTACTTCACCGACTCCCAGGCGCCGCGTGCCGTGATGCCCATGGCCTTGTGGTCGTAGCCGACGGACCCGCCTGAGGCGAACGCGTCGCCGAGCCAAAACCCGTACTCCTTGGCGACGCTGTTGGCGATGTCGGAGAACGTCGCGGTGCCCTTGTCGGCGGCGACGACCAGGTAGGTGTCGTCGCCGTCGTGCCTGACGGTGTCGGGCGGCGGCACGACCTTGCCGTCCACCAGGTTGTCGGTGACGTCGAGCAGGCCGGAGATGAACGTGCGGTAGCAGTCGATGCCCTCGGCCATCAACTCCTCCCTGCCGCCGCCGGCCGGCGGGCGCTTGACCACGAATCCGCCCTTGGAGCCCGTGGGCACGATGACGGTGTTCTTCACCATCTGCGCCTTGACCAGGCCGAGGATCTCGGTCCTGAAGTCCTCCATGCGGTCCGACCAGCGCAGGCCGCCACGCGCGACCTTGCCGAAGCGCAGGTGCACGCCCTCGACCCGCGGCGAGTAGACGAAGATCTCGTACTTCGGCCGGGGCAGCGGGAGCACGCTGATCGCCAGCGGGTCGAACTTCAGCGAGATGTACGGCTTGCGCTGCCCGTCGGCCCCGGTCTGGAAGTAGTTCGTGCGCAGGGTGGCCTGGATCATCTCCAGGTAGGCGCGCAGGATGCGGTCCTCGTCGAGCGAGGCCACCTCGTCCAGCGCGCCCAGGATCTCCTCGGTGAGCGCCTCGACCAGGTCGGCGCGGACCTCGTCGGAGCGCCTCGGGTCGAGCCTGGCCTCGAACAGGCGGACCAGGAGCCTGGCAAGCCGTACGTTGCCGCCGAGCACGCGCTCCATGTAGCGCTGGCTGAAGGTGGTGCCGGCCTGGCGCAGGTACTTGGCGTAGACGCGCAGGATCTCGACCTGCTCCCAGGTGAGCCCCGCCGACAGCACGAGCGCGTTGAAGTTGTCGGCCTGGATCTCGCCCTTCCACAGCGCCGACAGCGCGTCCTGGAACAGGCGCTTGAAGTCGTTGCGGTCGACCTCGGCCGAGGGCGTGTAGTGCAGCCCGAAGTCGTAGATCCAGGCGTTCTTGGTGGCCGGGTCGTTGTCCCTGTCCACCTCGTACGGCCGCTCGTCGACCACCTCGACGCCGAGGCGCTGGATGAGCGGGAGCACCTTGGACAGGGAGATCGGGGCGCCGAGCTTGTAGATCTTGAGCCGGCGCTCGCCCTCCGCGGCGTCGTAGGGCTCGTAGAGGTTGATGCCGACCTCGTCGGTGGCGCCGACGAGCTGCTCCAGCCTGCGCAGGTCGACGACGGCCATCTTCGGCGGGAAGTCGGCCTTGTACCCCTCGGGGAAGGCGGACTGGTAGCGCCGGATGAGGCCGGGCGCCTCCTCCTCCGAGGTCATCTCGGACAGGGCGGTGGCCAGGTCGTCCTCCCAGGAGCGGGTGATCGCGGCCAGCCGCGACTCCAGCTCCTCCAGGTCCACGCGGGGCGGCGGCAACTGCTTGCCGCGCTCCCCCCGCACGACCACGTGCAGGCGGGCCAGCGCGGACTCGCCGATCATCGCGCTGTAGTCGAGCGTGCTGCCGCCGAGGGCCTTGAGCAGGAGCTCCTGCATCTTGAGCCGGACCTTGGTGGTGTAGCGGTCGCGCGGCAGGTAGATGAGGCAGGAGATGTAGCGGCCGTAGTCGTCGCGCCGCAGGAACAGCCTGACCTGCTTGCGCTCGCGCAGCCGCAGCACGCCCATCGCGATCGGGACGAGCTGCTCGACCGAGGTCTGGAACAGCTCGTCACGCGGGAAGGTCTCCAGGATCTCGATGAGGTCCTTGCCGTCGTGGCTGTCGGCGGCCAGGCCCGCCTGCTCCAGCACGTCGGCGAGCTTGCGGCGCAGCACCGGGATGCGCGAGATCGACTCGTTGTACGCCACGTGCGTGAACAGGCCGAGGAAACGGCGCTCGCCGACCACCTCGCCGTCGGGCGAGAACAGCTTGACCCCGATGTAGTCGAGGTAGGCGGCCCGGTGCACGGTCGCCCGCGAGTTGGCCTTGGTGATGATGAGCAACTGCTTCTCGCGGGCCTTGGCGCGTACCTCGGCGGGCAGCGCGGAGAAGCTCTCCGAGCCCACCTTGTCGTCGCGCAGGATGCCCAGCGCCGCGCCCGGCAGCGAGCGCAGCGCCTCGCCCTCGTCGGTGTCCTCCAGGCGGTACTCGCGGTAGCCGAGGAAGGTGAAGTGCCCGTCGGCGAGCCAGCGCAGCAGGTCGAGGCTGTCCTCGACCTCGGCAGGCTCCAGCGGCGGCGGGTTGAGCGTGAGGTCCTCCGCGGTCTGCACGGCCAGCGCCCGCATCTTGGCGAAGTCCTCGACCGCGTGGCGCACGTCGGCCAGGACGCGCTGGAGGTCGGCTTCGAGCCGCTTGAGCACCTCGGGGTCGGCCTGGCGGTCGATCTCGATGTGGATCCACGACTCGACCAGCATCTGCCCGGTCGCGTCCTCCTGGCCGCGGCCGAGCATCTTGCCGGTCATGTCGCGGCGCACCCGCATCTGCGGGTGGACGACCAGGTGGATGCCGATGTCGAGGCGGTCCAGCTCCATCGTCACCGAGTCCACCAGGAACGGCATGTCGTCGGTCACGACCTCGACCACCGAGTGCCCGGGGTCCCAGCCGTTGTCCTCCAAGGTGGGCGTGAACGCCCTGACCACCGCCCTGCCCTGCGGTCGCACCTCGGCAAGCTGCTTGTGCGACATCGCCGGGCCGTACACGTCAATGGGGTTGCGGTCGAGCAGGTCCTCCGGGGCGACATGCCGGTAGTAGACGCGCAGGAAGGCCAGCGCCTCCTCGGGGGTCACGTGGTCGTTTCCTGCGGCGCATCTCTGGGCGGCTCGCTGGAGCAGCTCATCCTTGGCCTCGTCGAGCGGCATCTCGCTCTCACTCCTTTGTGAGGGTTCGCCAAACGTCACCTGGTTGTTCATAGCCAGGCTCTCAGTTCCCACAGCAGGGGGAAGTAGTGCAGGCGCGTCCTGCCTCGCAGGTAGGGCGCGCCGGTCGAGCCACCGGTGCCGGACTTGGTGCCGATCTGGCGCTCGACCATCTGGACGTGCCGCATCCGCCAGAGCTGAGCGGTCTCGTCGTGGGTCAGCAGGTCTTCGGCCAGTTGCCACAGGTCGTCGTGCGACCGGCGGTCCCTCGCCACGGCCAGCAGCGAATCCATGATCTCCGCGTCGGAGACCGGCAGATCACGCTGGGAGAGGGCGGTGAGATAAGCATCCCACAGCGTGGGTTCGTCGAGCCGCCTGCGCAGCCTGGCGAGTTCTTCCTCGCTGGCGTGCCTGAGGCGGTCGAGATAGCGGGGGTCCTTGGCGCCGGACAGGAACTCCAGCTCCCGGAACTGCACCGACTGGAATCCGCTGGCCGGCGACAGCTTCGAGCGGAACGCCAGGAAGTCCTGGGGCGTCATCGTCTCCAGGACGTCGACCTGCTGGACGAGCACCCGCTCGACCGCGTGCACCCGCTGGAAGACGTGCCTGGCCTGCCACAGCTCGCCGTTGAACATGGCCGCGCGGGCCGCCTCCAGCTCGTGCAGGAGCAGCTTGAACCACAGCTCGTAGACCTGGTGGACGGTGATGAACAGCAGCTCGTCGGGGGCCTGCGACTGGGGTTGCTGCTGTGCGAGCAGGTCCGTCAGGCGCAGATAGCCGCCATAGGAGAGCTGCCCGCCCTCTTCGCCGAACCGCCTGTCTGGGGGGTCAGCGTTGAACCCCACCGGGCACCTCCCCCAACTTCTACCGGCCCTACCGATACCACCTCAAAAGGAACCTCTACGTCAATGCGAGTCTTCCGAGGCGGTGGGGGAATGCTTGAGTTCGTCCAGCAGCTCGGGAACCTCGTTCAGCTCCACGAGCTCTGCCTGACAGTCCTGGCAGGTCTCGAGGTGGCGCTCGAACGCCTCGTGCTCCTCTTCGTCAAGGACACCGAGGGCATAAGCCGCCACCTCGTGGTGCATCAGCCCGCCGCCCCCTTCTCACGCAGAAGTTCGCGCAGTGCCCTGATCCCGTAGTACAGCCGGGACTTGACAGTGCCGGGCGGGATCCCCAGAATCTCCGCCGCTTCACTTATCGTACGGTCCCGTAGGTAGGTCTGTTCAATGACTTCGCGGTGTTCGTCCGACAGAGCGCGCATCGCGTCGGCGACGACGATCGCCGACAGCGCCCGATCGGAGGCGTCGGGCACGGCGACGGTATCCACCTCCGGGGGTTCTACCTCCTGTGGCCGGGCGCTACGGCGGCGGCGCCCGTCGATCACTATGCGGCGGGCCACCGTCAGCAGCCACGCCCAGATGAGGCTGGGTTCCCATTGCAGTCTCGCCGAGTTCCGCCAGGCACGGACGATCGTCTCCTGGACGACGTCCTCCGCCCATTGGAGGTCGTTTCCGGTCGCCTTGCGCACGTGGCGCAGGAGCGGGCCGCGAAACTCCTGGTAGAGCACCAAGATGCGATGCTCCTCGTCGGCGTCTGTACCGTCGAAGTGAGCTAGCACGGCCCACATCTTTACACCTTCGTTACCACTTCGGTAGTCACTCCGATAACTCCAGTCAATTCTGACTATCTCCCCCTAATAGGTGAACCGGCCCCCGCAAGCCCGCGTATCCCCGACCATGCGTAGGTTTCGCCGCCGATTGGGGGCGGGAGAGTTCTTCATGCTCGGCTCGTTCGCCGTGGCGGCCGTGGTGACGGTCCTGCTGGTGCTGCCTCCCGGCAGCACGACGGCGCAGGCGGGCTGGACGATGACGGATTCCGGCCCGCTCGGGCCCGCCGACCGCGATCTCCTGATCAAGGTACGGCAGGCCGGACTCTGGGAGATCCCCACCAGCCAGCAGGCCCAGCAACGCGGCCAGAGCGCCCGGCTCAAGGAGGTCGCCGGGCACATCATCGAGGACCACCTCAAGCTCGACGTCGAGGTCAGGGCCGTGGCCGCGGAGCTCGACGTCGCGCTGCCCAGCACCGCCTCGGCCGACCAGCAGACCTGGATGGCGCAGATCTCCGCCGCCTCGGCCGCCGACTACGACCGCGAGTACACCAACCTGCTGCGCCAGGCGCACGGCAAGGTCTTCTCGGTCGTGGCGGCCGTCCGGGCGGGAACGCGCAACGACGAGGTCAGGAAGTTCGCCGCCAAGGCGAACGCCGCGGTGCTCAGGCACATGACGCTGCTGGAGTCGATCGGCCTGGTCAACTACTCCGACCTGCCCGAACCCCCGGCACCGCGCTAACCCGAAGGAGAGATGCGATGAGCAGATCCAAACCCGTGGCTGCGGCCGTGTCCGCGCTGGCCCTGGTGGCCGGCGGGCTGGTGTCCGCGGCCGTCATCGGCGTGGTCCCCGCGCGAGCCGACCACTGCGATCCGGCCGAGCAGGGCCGCCAGCAGTCCCAGAACCGGCAGGCCGACGAGCAGAATCCGGCCGACCAGAACCGCCAAGGCGACCAGAACCAGCAAGGCGACCAAAATCAGCAAGGGGACCAGAACCAGCAGGGCGACCAGAACCAGCAGGGCGACCAGAACGGTCAGGGCGACCCGCAGAACGATCCCCAGAACGACCCGCAGAACAATCCGCAGAACGACCCTCAGGGCGACCAGGGCGCTCCGCAGGACGACCTCGGCTCCGGTGGCGGGATCGCTCCCCCTGCCCTGTCGCCGGATCCCGAGCAGGCGGACAGCCGTACCCGATCACGGGAGCCCAGCAGGGCGCCCACCCGCACCCCGTCACAGAACCCCAGCCAGGACCCCAGCCAGGATCCCTCCCAGGACCCCTCCCAGGACCCCGGCGACGACCCGTCGCAGGAGCCGTCGCCCTCGCCCAGCCAGGACGAGGAGGAGGAGTGCGCGGACCTGGGCCCGTTCGTGGCGGACTTCATCGACATCAGGCGGGTCAGGCCGAACTCCCGCGGCAACCTGCTGCAGGCCAGGGGCTCGTTCGTGTCCGCCTGCGGCACCAACGGCAACGGCCACAACAATCCCGACAACTTCATCGTCGCGCCCGGTGTCCGCAACGGCGCCCACCACCTGCACGACTACGTGGGCAACCTGTCCACGGACGCCTTCTCCACCGACGAGAGCCTCGCCGCCGCCGGCACCACCTGCCGCCTGGGCGACAAATCCACATATTTCTGGCCGGTGCTCCGCGACCGCAAGGTCGACGACAACGCCGGCGACCCGGACGGCAACGTCGGCCGCGTGCTGCGCCCCCGCTCGGTCACGCTGCAGTTCCGCGCCGCCACCAGGAGCCGGGTGGTCGCGATGCCCAGGTTCCTCAGGCTGATCACCGGTGACGCCAAGGCCGCCACGAACGGCGGCGCCAACGCCCGAGCCCAGTGGACCTGCACCGGGTTCACCAACCGGATCACCACCCAGTACCCGCTGTGCCCGCGCTTCAGCCAGGTCGTACGCGTCCTGGACTTCCCGAGCTGCTGGGACGGCCAGAACACCGACAGCGCCAACCACCGCACGCACGTCGTCTTCCCCGGCCAGGGCGGCTGTCCCCAGGGCACCAGGGCCGTGCCCCAGCTACGGATGGTCCTGACGTACAACGTGCCGCAGGGCCCCTCCTACGCCCTCGACGCCTTCCCCGAACAGAAGCACAACCCGGTCACCGACCACGCGGACTTCGCCAACGTGATGCCTGACCGGCTGATGGCCTTCGCCGTCAACTGCATCAACCGCGGGCGCCGCTGCTAGCGCCCCGGCGGCGGCGCTCCCCCGAGTCGCACCCTCAACCGACCCTGGGAGGAACGCATGCTCCACCGACGAAATCCCCGGCACGCGCCGTCCAAACTGGACACGCGACCGGTCCGCCTCGGCCTGACGGCCGGGATCACCGCGCTGCTTCTGTCCTGCTACGCGCTGGCCAGATCGCCCCGCGGACTGGAACTGCTGGGCTTCCTCGATTTCTACGTCGGCGTGATCGCCCTGGTGACGCTGACCGCGACCGTGGCCCTCGGCCTCATCGCCACCGAGCGGGTCTTCCTGTCCGCCCGCCATCGCGTGTACGCGCAGTTCGCCCACCGGATCGTGGCCATGGCCGGGATGGCGGCGCTGGCCACGCACGTCGCCATGAAGATCGAACGGCCGCCGGTGCTCGGCGCCGTGGCGGCCGGGCTGCTCGTCATCTCCGCTACCAGCGGGCTGCTGCGCGGCATGTTCGCCGGGTCCCCGCAGCCGTGGATCTGGCGCTCGCTGCACGCCTGCGCGTACCTGGCCTGGCCCATCGCGGTCCTGCACGGGCTGACCGCCGGGCGGCCGCCGACGGCGTGGGTCACCTGGTCGTACGTGGCGTGCCTGGCGGCCGTGGGCGCCGCCTTGCTGGTGCGGGTGGTGGCCACGATCGTACGGCCGCCGGCCGTACCTGAACCCGTCGAGGCGCCGGAAGCGGTGCCGCAGACGCGCACCGAACCCCAGGTCCCCGAGGCGCCCGTCAGCCTCGACGCCGCTCGCCGGAAGTTCCGGGCGGCGGGCTGAGAAAGGAGTCCCACCGATGATTCCGCACAGGGTGCCGCGTGTTCAGCGGCTCGGACCCGCCAGGATCACCGCCGGCCTCGACCACTGCCGGCGGCTCGACCTGCCCGCCCACCGCACCGTCCACGGCACGCCCGCCCCGCGCGACCTCGAAACCCTCCTCGCCCAGGTCGAGGAGGTCGATCTGCGCGGGCGGGGCGGCGCCGCCTTCCCGTTCGCGCGCAAGATGCGGGCCGTCGCCGAGGCGGCCGGGGCGCGCGAGAGCGTCGTGCTGGTCAACGCCGTGGAGGGCGAGCCGGCCAGCTCCAAGGACGCGATGCTGCTCGTGCGCACGCCGCACCTGGTGCTCGACGGCGCGGTGCTGGCCGCCGAGGCGCTGCACGCCCGCGAGGTGGTGATCGCCACCGTCGAGGGCGAGGTCGGCGAGGGCTCCATGGCCGCGGCGGTGGCCGAACGCAAGGCCGCCGCCGTCGCGGGAGCCGAGGAGAGCCACCTGCGCATCAGGGTGGTCGGGTTGCCGGAGCGGTTCATCTCCGGAGAGGGCGGGGCGCTGGTGCGCGGGGTGAACGGCCTCGAAGCCACGCCGCCGGGACGCAAGAAGCGGGCCAGCAACTCCGGCGTGAACGGGTTACCGACGCTGCTGTCCAACGCCGAGACGTTCGCGCAGGTGGCCCTGCTGGCCGAGCTGGGCACGCAGGCCTACGCCGACGCCGGCACCTCCCGCGAGCCCGGCACCCTGCTGCTCACCGTGAGCGGCGGCGCCGCGTCCGAGTCCGTCGTCGAGGTGGCCGCCGGCATGCCCCTGTCGACCGTCTTGGACCTGTGCGACGCCGAACCCGGCGACGGCGTCCTGGTCGGCGGCTACCACGGCGCCTGGCTCGACCCCGCCGCCGCCGCGGCGGCCAGCGTGTCCCGCGAGGGCATGAAACTGGCCGGAGGCGAGCTCGGGGCCGGGATCGTGGTCCCGATAGGCACCGCCACCTGCCCGTTGGGCGAGGCCGCCCGCGTGGCTTCGTACCTGTCCGCCCAGTCCTCGGGTCAGTGCGGCCCGTGCCGCCTCGGCCTGCCCGACGTGGCGCGCACCCTGGGCTCGCTGACGTCCGGCTCGGGGTCTCCTGATGCGGTACGGCGGGCCGTACGCGCGATCGAGAGACGCGGCGCCTGCTTCCACCCCGACGGAACGGCCCGCTTCATCCTCTCGGCCCTGGACGTGTTCGCCGACGACATCGCCGCCCACCAGGACGCCGGCACCTGCGGCCGCCCGGTCCGCGGCGTCCTCCCGTTACCGGACGCGGCCCCGGAACCCGAATACCGCCTGGACGTCGACTGGACCCGCTGCCAGGGCCACGGCCTGTGCGCCCACCTGCTCCCCGAGTTCGTGGACCTGGACGACTTCGGCTACCCAAGCTTCCGCCCGGTGCCCGAATGGATGCTGAAGGAGGCCAAACGAACAGTAGGCATGTGCCCCGCCCTCGCCCTCCGCCTCGCCTGACCACCCGGAAGTTTGCGTCGTGGGAGGTGATTCTTCCACCGCCGCAACCGGTGGAGACCACGCGCTCGCGAGCGACCCCGCATCATCGCTTCGACGAGAAGCGGGCAGATGAGGAGTGGACTTGCACGGCGCAACGGTGAAGCTCGTGGTGATAGGGATTCTCGTGATCGGCACGGCTCCGGAAAGCTGCCGTGGCAGCACGACCGATCCGCCGCGCACCAGCGCGGACGGCTGCTTTCAAGAGGTGGCGATCGAGGGTGTCCGCTTCGGCAGCGCGGCTCCCAGGGTGCGGGTGCAGGTGTATCAGACCTGCACCACACCGGATGTGATCGCCACGCAGCTCACGCGCGTTCAGGTGTCGTACAAGGCGAGCCGGTTCGGCGGGGAGTGGCTGAAAGCCGGGTACGAGCAGTTTCACGAGCCGCCGGGACGCGAGCACGTCTACTCGTATGCGCTGTCGCCGTGCAAGTCGGGGCGCTACAGGGTGGAGGTGGCGCAGGCGGGGACGTTCGACACGGGCAAGGAGTTCCGTGCGACCGATGAACAGACCACGTCGGTGAACTGCGAGGACGCCAGGGACATCGCGTAGGCGGATCAGAAGAGCCAGAGTCGGCGGCGGCGCCGGCGGCGAAGTTCGCGTTGTTCCTCGATCCGCTTCAGGAACTTGGCTTCGCCGTCGGGGTCGCCGCCGAACTGGCAGCGTACCGATCCTGAACCGTGCGGGATCACGCCGATCGCCCAATGTCCGGCCGCGTCCGGTGCGGCCTGGGTGATGTTGAGAGTGGTGTACGCCGGCTCGGTCGTGAGGTCGGCTTCTTCGCCCGGCCAGACTCCCCAACCAGAGCGCCACCACGCCACGGTCCACACCTGGTCAGCCATGCCTTCGATGATACGACCGGGACCTGCCGCGGATCGGGGGTGTTGCTCAGGTCCGGGCCATGTGCGAAAACCACGGCAACCCGACCTACCCGGACGCGCATCGGGCCTCAGGGCGGGGGCAGGCCGCGTGCGACCGGTGGTCCTGTTCCCGCGTCCAGCACGTGGCGCCGGGTGAGTGTGACGGTGGTCAAGGACGTCAGGGAGCGACCGCGAGTTTGCGGGCCAGTCTCAGGCGGTAGGCGTCCAGGACCACGGCGACCAGGATGACCAGGCCGGTGATGATCTGGCGTTCGAAGTCGGACACGCCCATCAGCAGCAGGCCGTTGGTCAGGACGCCCAGGAGGCAGGCGCCGAGGAAGGTGCCGACCATGGAGCCTCGGCCGCCCATCAGCGAGGCTCCGCCGATGACCACGGCGGCGATCGCGTTCAGTTCGTAGCCCTGGCCGAGGATGGGGCTGGCGATGTTGAGGCGGGCCATGTAGAGGATCGCCGCGACGCCCACGGTGAAGCCGGCGATCACGAAGGCCGCGATCTTGATGCGGGAGGTCCGGTGACCGGACAGGCGTACCGCCTCCTCGTTGTTGCCGGTCGCGTAGACGAGGCGGCCGAACACCGTGCGGGAGAGCACGAACCAGCCCGCGGCGACCAGCAGCACCGCGACCCAGAACACCGCGGGGATGCCGATCAGGGTGAGCGTGCCGAAGTCGTTCAGGGCGGCGGGGAGGTTGTAGATGGTGGCGGCGTCGGTGTAGCGCTCGGCCGCGCCGCGGGCGATGTTGAGCATGGCGAGGGTCACGATGAAGGACGGGACCCGCCACTGTTCGGAGATGAAGCCGTTCAGCCAGCCGACCACCCCGCCGACGAGCACGCTGATCAGGATGGCGCCGACCAGGGTGGCGGCGGAGGACGATCCGGCCATCATGGTGCCGGAGACGACCGCGCACAGCGCCATCGAGGAGCCGACCGACAGGTCGATGCCGCCGACCAGGATCACGAACGTCATGCCGACGGCCAGCACGGTGTTCAGGGTGATCTGGGTCATGATGTTGCGGAGGTTCTGCTCGGTGGCGAAGTTCGGGGCGGCGAGGACGAAGAAGCCCGCGAGCAGGACCAGGGCGACGCCGATGCCCGCCTCGCCGAGAACGAGCCGTTTGATCATGAGTGGTCACCGTTCTTGAGGTAGCCCGAGTAGGCCAGCGTGAGGATGCGCTCGGCGTCGAAGTCGGCCCTGGCGACCTCTCCGGCGATCTTGCCGCGGGAGAAGACGAGGATGCGGTCGCAGATGCCCATCAGCTCGGGCAGGTCGGAGGAGACGACGAGCAGGGCCTTGCCCTCCGCGGCCAGGCCGAGCAGCAGCTCGTGGATCTCGTACTTGGCGCCGACGTCGATGCCTCGGGTGGGTTCGTCCACGATGAGGATGTCGGATCCGGCGTTGAGCCATTTGGCCAGGACGACCTTCTGCTGGTTGCCGCCGGACAGCGTGCGTACCTGCTGGGCGACCCCGGACGAGCGCAGGTGCAGGCGGCTGCCCAGGCGCTCGGCGACGGCGCGTTCCCGCGTGAAGGACAGCAGGGCGCCGCGCAGCTTGGCCAGGGTCACGTTGGCGCTGACGGGCAGGTCGAGCACCAGGCCCTGCGACTTGCGGTCCTCGGTGAGCAGGCTGATGCCGTGCCGCACGGCATCCTTGGGGTGCCGTATTCGCACCTTCTTGCCGTAAAGCTCGATATTTCCGGAGGTGGCCGGGTCTGCTCCGAAAATCGCCCGCATCGCCTCGGTACGGCCCGCCCCCACCAACCCGGCGACCCCCACCACCTCCCCCGCCCGCACCGAGAACGACAGCGGCCCCTCGAACCCGCTGACCCGCAGCCCGGTGACCCTGAGCACCTCCGGGCCCTCCGCCCGCTCGGGCAGCGGCGGATACTCCTGGGCCAGATCCCGCCCCACCATCGCCCGCACCAGGTCGGGCGCGCTCACCCCGGCCATCGGACGGCTCATGACACTGCGCCCGTTCCGCAGCACGGTGACCCGATCGGCCAGCTCCAGCACCTCCTGCAGGTGGTGCGAGATGTAGACGATCGCCACGCCGCGCTCGCGCAGCCCGCGCAGGATCCCGAACAATCGCCCCGACTCGCGCGAGGTGAGCGTCGCCGTCGGCTCGTCCATGATCAGAATCCTGGCCTCGACCGAGATCGCCTTGGCGATCTCCACGAGCTGCATCTGCGCGATGCCGAGCCGCTCGACGGGCGTGTCGGGTGCGACGTCCAGCCCGATCTCGGCCGGCAGCGCCGCCGCGTCCGCGCGCAGCCGCCGCCGGTCGACCACCCCCGCCCTGCGCGGGAGCGCGCGCAGGAAGAGGTTCTCCGCCACCGTCAGGTACGGCAGCAGCGCCAGCTCCTGATGAACGACCGAGATCCCCACCGCCAGCGCGTCGCCCGCGCTCCCGGGCGTGTAGGGCCGCCCGTCGAGCGTCATCGACCCGCCGTCCGCCGGATGGATCCCGGCCAGCACCTTGACCAGCGTCGACTTGCCGGCGCCGTTCTCGCCGACCAGGGCGTGGATCTCCCCCGCCCGCAGGTCCAGGTCGACGCCGTCGAGCGCCACCACGCCGGGGAAGCGCTTGAGCAGGCCGGTGACCTTCATCATCCGACGTTGTCCTTGGTGATCAGCTTGATCTCGGTCTTCTGCCAGCCGCTGAGGTTCTCGCCCGCGATCATCCTCATTGCGTAGTCGATGCCGTTGGCGGCCTGCTGCGCGCCGTACTGGTCGAGGGTGGACACGACCGCGCCGCTCCTGACGTAGGAGGCGATGGCCGGGATGTTGTCGAAGGCGGCCACCTTGATCTGATCCTTCCTGCCCTGCTCCTCGATGGCCTTGAGCGCGCCGAGCGCCATGTTGTCGTTGGCGGCCAGGACGCCCTTGATGCCGGGGTGGGCGGTGAGCATGTTGCCGAAGACGGTGTGGGCCTCGTTGGTCTCCCAGTGGGCGGTCTTGGAGTCGACCAGCTTGAGGCCGCCCGCCTTGATCGCGTCCTCGAACCCGGCCTTGCGCTGGGCGGCGTTGGCCGCGCCGGGGTTGCCCTCCAGGATGACCACCTCGGCGTCCTTGCCGACGGCCTTGACCAGCTCCATCCCGGACTGCTTGGCGCCCTCGCGGTTGTCGGGCCCGACGAACGGCACCTTGTCGGCGATCCCGGCCGACTTCATCGCGCCCTCCTCCAGTTGGACGTCGATGTTGACGACCTTCACGCCGGAGTCGACGGCGCGCTTGAGCGGGGCGACCAGCGCGCGCGAGTCGGCCGGGGCGATCACGATCGCCTTGGCCTGCTGCGTCACGCACTTCTCGATCGCGGCGACCTGGTTGTCGATGTCGGTCTCGTTCTGGATGCCGACCACGCTGAGCGTGAGGTCGCCCCGCTTGGCCGCGTGTTCCTCCGCGCCCTTCTGCATCTGCTGGAAGAACTCGTTGGCCAGCGACTTCATCACCAGGCACACGCCCGGCTTCTCCCCCGGCTCGGGCGCCGCGGCGCTCTGCCCGCCGGACGGGGCGCCGCCCTCCCTGCCGCACGCGGCGAGCGCGAGCGCCAGACCGGCCACGACGACGATCTTCTTGTTCATCTGGTTTCTCCTTCAGCATGGTCGTCCACACCGCCGACCGGATCGGGACAGCCGCACGAGCCCCGCCGGATCAGCGTCGCCTCCAGCACCACCCGCTCTCCCACCGCTTCCTGCCCGCCGATCCGGGCGACCAGCAGCTCGACGGCCCGGCGGCCGAGCGCCTCGATCGGCTGGCGCATGGTGGTGAGCGCGGGAACCGTGTACGACGAGGCCGCGATCCCGTCGAACGAACACAGCGCGACGTCGCCGGGAACGCTCAGCCCGAGCTCGGCCGCCGCCCGCATCACCCCGATGGCCTGCTCGTCACTGGTCACGAACAACGCCGTGGGCCGGTCCTCGCGCGACAGCAGCGCCCGCCCGCTCAGGTACCCCTGCCGCCGCCCGAACGGCCCGTGCGCCAGCGGCATCCGCGAAGGGTCGAGCCCCGCCTCGGTCAGCGCCCGCGCCCACCCGGCGACCCGGTCGACGGTGGGGTGGATGTCCTTGGGCCCGGCCACGCAGCCGATCCGCCGCTGCCCGTGGCCGAGCAGGTGGCGGGTGGCCTGGTGGGCACCGCCCGCGTTGTCGAGCAGCAGGTGGCTGGCGGTGGTGTCGTCGAGTTCGCGGTCCAGGACGATGCAGGGCACCCGGGAGGCGGCCAGCAGCGAGCGCCAGGCGCGCGGCCCGTGGGCGGGGATGAGGATGAGCCCGTCCACCTGCCGGTCGATCAGCGTCCGCACGTACGCGGCCTCGCGCTCGTCGTCGTCCATGGCGTTGCCGAGCAGCAGGGTCAGGCCGTGCTCGAAGGCGACGTCCTCGATCTCGCGGGCCAGCTCGGCGAAGAACGGATTGGCGTTGTCGGGCACGACGAGCCCGATCGTGTGGGTACGGCTGGTGCGCAGCGACCTGGCCACGACGTTCGGCCGGTAACCGAGCTCGTCGATGGCGCGCAGCACGCGCTCGCGGGTGTGCGGGGCGACGTTGCGCGGCCCGTTGTTGAGCACGTAGCTGACGACGGCCTCGGAGGTTCCGGCCAGCCGTGCCACATCCCGGCGTGTGACCACTGCGGTTGCGCCCTTCGGTCCTAGCAACTCGTGTTGATTTCGCAGTATTCGTCCGCCTCCCAGGGTTGGCAACACGTGTAGATGGGACGTTATCCAGGTGTTACCCCGGTTTCCCGGTCCGACAAGGTGACGTACTCGTAACCAACCCGGCGGTCTCCGGCGTCGTCCCATGAACCGTGAACCGTCGTGACTTTCTGGGCGCCGCCGCGCTGGTCCCCCTGTCCCTGTCCACCGCGCCGCCCGACTGGACGAGGTTGCGCCGCGAGCTCGAAGGCACGCTGGTACGCCCCGGCGACGCCGCCTACGACCGGTCGAAGCGGCTGTACAACCCGGCCTTCGACCGCGTCCGGCCAGGCGGGATCGCGTACTGCGAGACCTCGCGGGACGTGGCGAGATGTCTCGCCTTCGCCCGGCGCACCGGCGTCGCGGTCACCGCGCGCTCCGGCGGTCACTCCTACGCGGGCTGGTCCACCGGCTCCGGCCTGGTCGTGGACCTGTCGCGGATGAACGCCGTCCGTTACCGCGCGGGCACGGCCACGATCGGCCCGGGCGCCAAGCTCATGGACGTCTACACCAAGCTGGCCGCCCACGGCGTGAGCATCCCGGCCGGATCCTGCCCCACGGTCGGCGTGGGCGGACTCGCGCTGGGCGGCGGGATCGGGGCGGTCTCCAGGAAGTACGGGCTGACCTGCGACCGGCTGGTGTCGGTGCGGGTGGTCACCGCCGACGGGCGAGTCCTGGACTGCGACGCGAACCGGCACCCGGCGCTGTTCTGGGCCTGCCGCGGCGGAGGCGGCGGCAACTTCGGCGTGGCCACCTCGTTCACCTTCCGCACCCACACCGCCCGCGAGATCGGGCACTTCTTCCTGCGCTGGCCCTGGTCGAGGGCGGCCGCGGCGGTCGCGGCCTGGCAGTCCTGGGCGCCGGTCGCGCCCGACGAGCTGTGGTCGTCGCTGCATCTGGTACGCGACCGCGGCGGCCTGCACGTCCAGTTGGCCGGGACCTACCTGGGCGGCCTGACCGGGCTCAACCGGCACCTCGCGGCCCTGGTGGCCAGGGTGGGGGCGCCGCAGTCGCGCACGGCGCGGGTGGTGCCGTACCTGACCGCGATGCAGATCATGGCCGGCGGCCCGGGACTGCGCACGACGTTCTCCGCGAAGTCGCACATCGCCTACGGCAAGCTGCCCGCGGCGGGCATCTCCAAGCTGGTCGCCTGGGTGGCCAAGCCGGGGCAGCACGCGGTCCTGCTGGACGCCTTCGGCGGCGCCATCGGCCGGGTCGGCGCGCGCGACACCGCCTTCCCGCACCGGGCGGCGCTCTACAGCGTGCAGTACTACGCCGACGGCACCTCCCGCACCTGGCTGCGCGGCGTCCACGGCGAGCTGCGGCCCTTCCTGGGCGACCACGCCTACGTGAACTACATCGACCCCGACCTGACCGCCTGGCGCCCGGCCTATTACGGTCCGAACGCCGCCCGGCTCGCCCAGGTCAAGGCCGCCTACGACCCCGGCCGGGTATTTCGGTTGCCCCAGGGCGTCTAGCTGGCATAAACCTGCAGGCATGCGTCACTGGCCTCTGTTCGACCTCAGGATCACCACACCCAACCTCGAGCTCCGCATGCCCACCTTCGCCGAGCTCGACGAACTGGCGGAGCGCGCGGCGGAAGGCGTGCACGAGGAGGGGTTCATGCCCTTCCTCATGCCGTGGACGGAGGCCGAGCCGCAGGAGCGGGCCAAGGCGACCGTGCTCTACCACTTCAAGTGCTGGGGCTCCTGGAAGCCGGAGGACTGGGCGGCCAACTTCGTGGTCGTGCGCGACGGCGAGGTGGTCGGCACGCAGGAGCTGGCGGCCACGGACTTCGCGGTCAAGCGCGAGGTGGTCACCGGATCGTGGCTGGGCCGCCGCTTCCACGGCCAGGGCATCGGCACCGAGATGCGCAGAGCCGTGCTGCACCTGGCCTTCGAGGGGCTGGGCGCGCAGTGGGCCACCACGACGGCGTTCGAGGACAACCTGCCCTCGCTCGGCGTGACCAGGAAGCTCGGCTACCGGGAGGACGGCATGCAGCTCGACACCCGCAAGGGCGAGGCGGTGCCGAGCCTGCGCTTCCGCATGGCCCGCGAGGACTGGAAGCCCGCGGAGGGCTACACGGTCACCGGGCTGGAGCCGTGCCTGCCGCATCTGGGAGCGGGCTGACCGCCGGCAGGCGGCACGACTCGCGGCGGAATCTGCCGGGGGCGAGGCCGTACTCGCGCTTGAAGGCGTTCGCGAAGGCGAACTCCGAGCCGTAGCCGACCCGTGCGGAGATCTCCCCGAGCGGCGCGTCGCTCTCGCGCAGCAGGTGGGCGGCCATGCCCAGCCGCCACCACGTCACGTAGGCGAGCGGCGGCTGACCGACCAGTTGCGTGAAGCGGCGGGAGAAGGCGGCCCGCGACAGGCCCGCCTCGCGGCCCAGCGCCTCGACCGTCCACGGCGCCGTCGGTTCGCGGTGGATGGCGTCGAGCGCGGCCCTGATCGAGGGGTCGGTCAGCGCCCGCGCCCAGTTGTCGACCTTGCACTGCTCGTGGGAGCCGTCGAACCAGGTACGCAGGATCAGCAGCAGGAGCATGTCCAGCAGCGAGGAGACGAGCAGGTCGGCCCCGGCGCGCGGGCGGTCGATCTCGGCCCCGAGCAGGTCGACGGCGGCCCGCAGCTCCGCGTGGTGCCCGAGGCGGGCCGGCAGGTGGACGACCTCGGGCAGCGAGCGCAGGAGCGGGTGGAGCCTTTCCGGGTCGAGGCGGTAGCCGCCGCCCAGCAACACCGTGCTCAGGCCGTCGCCGCCCAGGACGGCGGAGGAGAACAGCTCGCGCTCCCCCTCGCCGCAGTCGGCGGTGGCGATCGCGCTGTCGGGCGAGTCGGCCAGCACGTAGGGATGGCCCTGCGGCAGGAAGACGACGTCGCCGACGCTCAGCGCGATGGGCTCGCCCTCGGGCGGGAGCAGCCAGCACGAGCCCTGGAGGACCACCTGGAACCCGGCGGTGCCCGCGGCGGCGGGGAAGGAGTGGCCCCAGGGAGCGCGCCACTCGACGCGGACCGAGTTGGCCCGCCCGACGCGCATGGAGGCGATCACGTCACTTAGGAGATCCACACCAGAAGTGTACTCCCCGAGACGCTCGCGTATAAAACGCAGACAGCAGCGCATTGGATGTCTCCATCCAGGCTCCTACCCTGGAACACATGACGAAGATCGGCATCATCATCGGCAGCACCCGTCCCGGCCGCAACGGCGAGGCCGTCGCCCGCTGGGTCCACGAACTGGCCACCAAGCGCGGCGACGCCGCGTACGAACTGATCGACCTGAAGGACCACGAGCTACCGCATCTTGACGAGACGATGCCGGCGGCCACCGGGGTGTACGACCGGCCGCACACCAAGACCTGGGCGGAGACGATCGCGGCCTACGACGGCTTCGTCTTCGTGACCCCCGAGTACAACCGGGGCACACCGGGCGTGCTGAAGACCGCCATCGACTTCCTGTACGCCGAGTGGAACGACAAGTCCGCCGGAGTGGTCGGCTACGGGGTGAGCGGCGGCGTACGCGCGGCCGAGCACCTCCGGCAGGTGCTCGGCCAGGTCAAGGTGGCCAACGTGCAGGCCGGGGTGGAGCTGCTGCTGCACGCCGACTTCGAGAACTTCAGCGACTTCAGGCCACGCGCCCACCAGGAGGACCAGGTCACGATGATGCTCGACCAGGTCGTCTCCTGGAGCAGGGCGCTGGCCGCGGTCAGGGCCTGAAGTGCCGCAGCACCTCGGGGTTGGCCATGGCGTCGGGGTTGGCGGCCTGCTCGACGGGGGTGCCGAGCAGGATCTTGCGCACCGGCACCTCCAGCTTCTTGCCCGACAGCGTCCGCGGGATGCCGGGCACCTCGCGGATCTCGTTGGGCACGTGCCGGGGTGACAACTCCTCGCGCAGCGTCGTCTTCAGCGCCGCGACCAGCTCGTCGGTCAGCGCGGCGCCCTCGACGAGGGTGACGTAGAGCAGCAGGCGGCCCTCCTGGCCGAGCTGCCCCGTGTCGATGACCAGGCTGTCGGCGATCTCCTCGAAGCGCTCAACGACCCGGTAGAACTCGCTGGTGCCCATCCGCACGCCGCCGCGGTTGAGCGTCGAGTCGGATCGGCCGTAGATCACGCAGGAGCCATCCTCGTTGATCTTGATCCAGTCGCCGTGCCGCCAGACGCCCGGGTAGACGTCGAAGTAGCTGTCGCGGTAGCGCTCGCCGTCGGGGTCGTTCCAGAACATCACCGGCATCGACGGCATCGGCGCGGTCAGCACCAGCTCGCCCACCTCGCCGATCACCGGCTTGCCCGCCGGGTCGTAGGCGGCGATCGCCGCGCCCAGCGACCGGCACGGGATCACGCCGGCCCTGATCTCGTGCAGCGGTGTGGCGCCGACGAAGCCGGTGCACACGTCGGTGCCGCCGGAGAACGAGCCCAGCGGCACGCCGGGCAGCGCCTCGGCCACCCACGCGAAACCCTCCGGCGGCAGGGGCGAGCCGGTCGAGCCGATCCCGCGCAGCCGGTCGAGGCCGGCCGGCCGTACGCCGGACTTCATCGAGGCGATGATGTACGGCGCGCCCACCCCGAAGTACGTGACCCCCTCGGCGGCGGCGATCGTCCACAGGTCGTTGGGCGCCCCGTCGTAAAGGACCGGCACCGCGTCCACCAGCAGGGCCCCGATGAGGTAGTTCCACATCATCCAGCCGGTGGTGGTGTACCAGAAGAACACATCCCCCTCACCGAGGTCCTGGTGGAAGGAGAGCGACTTCAGGTGCTCCAGCACCACGCCGCCGTGCCCGTGCACGATCGGCTTGGGCAGTCCTGTGGTGCCGCTGGAGTACAGGATCCACAGCGGATGGCCGAACGGCACGCGCTCGAACTCCAGCGGCCCTTCCTCGGCGCGCAGCCCCTCCCAGCCGACCACCTCGCCGGACGGCACCGCGGCGGCGTGTCCGGGCGCGGGCTCGGCCCGCTGAGGCGGGCGGCCCTCCTCGGCGGCGCTCAGGTAGGGGATCCACACGGTCGCGCGCAGCGACGGCAGCGCGGCGGCGATCTCGGCCACGGCGGCCGAGCGGTCGAAGCTCTTGCCGTTGTACGCGTAGCCGTCGACCGCGATCAGCACCTTGGGCGCGATCTGCCGGAACCGGTCGACGATGCTGGGCACCCCGAAGTCGGGCGAGCCCGCCGACCAGATCGCCCCCAGCGAGGCCGTGGCCAGGAAGGCGATGAGCGCCTGCGGGATGTTGGGCAGGTACGCCGCGACGCGGTCGCCGCGTCCGACGCCGAGCCGCACCAGGCCGGCGCGGACCCTGGCCACCTCCGCGCGCAGCTCGTCGTAGCCGATCTCCTGGCGGGCGCCGTCCTCGGAGACGAAGACGACCGCGGTGCCCTCGCCGCGGGCCAGCGCGTTCTCGGCGTAGTTCAGCGAGGAACCGGTGAACCATTCCGCGCCGGGCATCGTCCCAGTGATGACGGGCCCGTCACCACGCTCACCGACCACCCCGAAGTGGTCCCAGATCGACTGCCAGAACTCCTCCGGGCGCTCGACCGACCACTGCCACACGTCCTCGTACCGCGCGCCGGTCCTGCCCTGCTCGCGCAGGTAGGCGGTCAGCTTGGCCCGCCCGGCCACCTCGGCGGTCGGCTCCCAGACAAGTGCACCTTCCTCAACCATGCGCCCATCCTGTCGTTCACCAGGTGGAAAGTCACACGCGACCGCCCACACATCCGGCTACCTTCTCAGGTGGTCGACCGCCATATGCGCCGCCGTGCCGATGACCGCGTCGGCCCTCGGCTGGTTCACCGCGGGGCTGAACGATCGGGTGAAAACGGCCACGGCGTAGCGGCCGCCATCGGGATACTCCACTACCCCGGCTTCGTTGCGGATAGTCGGCAGTGTGCCGGTCTTTCCGCTGACGTCCACGTCGTCGTACGGGAAGCCCGCCGCCAGCCGGTGCGGCCAGACCTGGAGCCCGAACACCTCGCGCATCCACCCGCACAGCTCGGCCGAGGCCGCCTCGTCCCGCCAGATCATCGCGAACAGCCGCGCCAGCTCCCGCGGCGTGCTGCGATTGGTCCGCGCGGGGTCCAGCGCCCGCATCCTGGCCAGCTCGTCGAGGTCCTGGAACGGCCAGTTGTGCCCGCTGTCCTCCGCCATGCTGTCCAGCATCGTCGCGCCGTTCATGTTCACCCGGGTGCCGTCCAGCCCGAACTCCGCCAGCATCGTGTTGACCGCGTCCAGCCCGACCCGCTCGACCAGCACGTCGGCGGAGGCGTTGTCGCTCACCGCGATCATCAGGTACGCCAGGTCGCGCAGCGACATCGTCACCTCGTCCCGCATCGCCGACAACCCCGTCGGCCCCGAGGTGCGCCCCGCCACCGGCACCACCACCCGCTCCGTCAGGTCGACCAGCCCCGCGTCGGCCTGCCTGCACAGCTCCACGAGCAGCGGCACCTTGAACACCGAGGCGATCGGCCTGGACTCGTCCTGCTGGTAGCCGCACTCGCGCCCGCCATCGATGTCGACGGCGTGCAGCCACCCCTCGACACCGGCCGCCGCGAACACCTCGCCCAGCTCGATCTCGCTCATGCCAGCGCCCCCGGCCTGCGGCTGACCCGCCGTGCGGGCGCCGAGCTCTGTTCCGCCATCCCGGCGCTCTCCTTCAGTGTTCGTACGGCTGCCGCCGAGAAGCCCGCCACCGTGTCGGAGGCCACCCGCCAGGCGGTGGAGACCCGGTAGGACAGCGGCGAGCCGATCAGCGGCCGCCACACCAGCCCCGGGGACTCCTGCCGCGGCCCGAACGCCACCGCGGCGCCTGCCATGACCAACCCGAGACCGGACCCTTCGTGCACCTGCGCGGGAACGTACCCACGGCGACGGCATTCTGCCAGCGCCTCCGCGTGCATGCCCGGCTCCCCCTCCTTCGGCGGCATGAGCAGCTCGCGCCCGGCCAGGTCGGCCAGGTGCACCTCGGCGCGCTGGGCCAGGTCGTCGCCCTCGGCCAGCAGCACGCCCTGGGCCTGGACGAGCGTCTGGCCGAAGTACAGGCCGGGGGCGGTCACCGGGTGGCGGACCAGGCCGACGTCGATCGTGCCGGCGGCGAGGGCGGTCACCTGGTCGGCGGTCCAGATCTCGGCGGGCGCCAGCCGTACCTCTGGGTGGCTCTCGCGGAAGCCCGCGACGAGCGCGGCGATCACCGCGGCGGCCAGGTCGGGCGGGACCCCCACCTTGAGCACCGCGCCGTCGCCGTGCCTGGCCAGCTCGCGCAGGCGGTCGACCCTGGCGACGATCTCGCGGGCCTCGCCGAGCAGGAGCCGGCCGGCCTCGGTGAGGCGGACCTGGCGCGCGGAGCGGTCGAACAGGCGCACGCCGAGCTCCTCCTCCAGGCGCTTGATGCGCTGGCTGAGCGGCGGCTGGGCCATGCCGAGGCGGATGGCGGCGTTGCCGAAGTGAAGTTCCTCCGCCACCACGGTGAAGTAGCGCAGATGCCGGACGAGGTCCATGGCCAGCGATGATATCCAGATTTATATGCCGCCATGGCTTATATCCGTATTGGACATGCTTTGGGGGCTTCTGGTGTCCTCTGCGTCATGGCTATGACAGGGGGACGGATGCTGGGCGAGCTGCGGCAGGAAGGCGCGCCACGACGACGGCGGCGCAGGTGGCCGTGGGTGGTCGCGGGGCTGCTCGTGCCCGCCGTCGCCGCGGGCGGCGTCGTCTGGGCCCTGCGCACCGAGGGTACGGCGGAGCGGACCGCCGACGCCTACCTGGCGGCCTGGTCGGCCAACGACTACGCGGCCATGAAGGAACTGGTGGCCGATCCGCCCAAGGACTTCGTCCAGTGGCACGAACGGCTGCGCCGCGACCTCAAGGTGGAACGGCAGACGTTCACCGCGATCAGGACCGGCGGAGTGTTCGCCGCCACCGCCGCTGACCTCGGCTACGAGACGTTCGGCGCCAGGCTCGTCGGGCGGGGGCCCGACCTGGACTACGAGGGCAAGCTCAACCTGGTCGAGAAGGACCGCCGCTGGAAGGTCGCCTGGACGCCCGCCACCCTCCACCCCGACCTCAAGCCCGGCCGGACCCTGCGGCTGGAGATGGGCGAGGACGAGAGCGTGCCCGTGCTCGCCGCCGGCGGCCGGCGCATCGACGGCGCCGCCGACGTGCCCGGGTCCGTGCAGCAGATCGTGGGCGGGCTGAAGGCGAAGTACACCGACTGGCTGCGCGTGCCCAACGCCGCCAAGATCAACCTGTACGAGGACGGCGACAAGCTGGTCAAAACCCTCGCCGAGGTCAGCGCGGCCAAGCGGGAGCCGTTCCAGACCACGCTCGACCTGCGCGTGCACGCGGCCGGCGCCAAGGCGCTCAAGCTCACCAAGAAGCCCGCCGCACTGGTCGCCATGCGCCCCTCGACCGGCGAGATCCTGGCCGTCGTCAACAACCGGGGCGGGTTCGACCGGGCGCTCATGGGCAAGTACCCGCCCGGCTCCACCTTCAAGGTCGTCACCGCCTCCGCACTGGTCGCCGGCGGCGTCTCGGCAGGCCAGACGGTCAAGTGCCCCGCCGAGCAGAACATCGGCGGCTTCCGCTTCCACAACGCCGGCTACCGCGACTACGGCAGCCTGCCGTTCCGCGACGCCTTCGCCCACTCGTGCAACACCACCTTCGGCGCCATGACCGTGGACTCGCTCGGCGCCTCCCGGTTGGCGAAGGTGGCCGGCGACTTCGGCTTCGGCGTGCCCATCAACCCCGGAGTGCCCGCGGTGCGGGCCGACTTCCCCGCCGCCAAGGACGACACCGACCTGGCCTCCGCCTCCATCGGCCAGGGCCGGGTCCTCGCCTCGCCCCTGAACATGGCCACGGTCGCCGCCGCCATCGCCTCCGGCACGTGGCGCCCGCCGCGTCTGGTCCCCGAGCGCCTGGTCCCGACCAAGGGCGAAGCCCGGCGCCCGCTGGAGGAAGGCGTCCTGAAGGCCCTGCGCACACTGATGCCCGCCGTAGTCTCCGAGGGCACCGCCCAGGGCGCCCCCTTCCCCTCGGGTACGGCCGGCAAGACCGGCACCGCCGAGTACGGCTCCGGCAAGGAACCACCCGCCCACTCCTGGTTCATCGGCTACAAGGGAGACCTGGCCTTCTCGGTCCTGGTGGAAGGAGGCGGCGCCGGCTCCGCAGTGGCCGCCCCCATAGCCGCCCACTTCCTAACCAACCTCCCCACCCCCAGCTAACCCGACCACCCCCTCCCCCAGCCAACCCCCACCACCACCCCAACACCCCGCACCCCCAGCCAACCCCCAACACCCCGCACCACCGGCTCACCCGCCACCCAAACACCCCGCACCACCGGCTAACCCGCCACCTCCCGGGCCTGGACACAACTACCCGGCAGCGCCCTCGGCCCCTACCCCGGGCACAACTACCCGGTTTCCAGGTCTGCGAAGGAGCGCCCAGCGATCGGGCGGATGCCGAGGCGCTCCCTGAGCAGCGGCCCACCACCCGCGCCACCCCCAGATCCCGGGTAGTTGTGCCCGGTCGGCGGAGGAGACCGGCGCACGGGGCAACGTCACGGCGCTCGTGCCCGGCGAGAGCCCCCACCACACGCCGCCGCCACCCTCCGGATCCCGGGTAGTTGTGCCCGGGCCGTGGAGAAGTCCGCGGCGTCTGGGCCGACGACGGGCTTGTGTCAGGTGAGCCTCCGGCCTCTTGGGAGACCGGGTAGTTGTGCCCTGGATCCCAAGGGGTCTCGGGTAGTTGTGCTTGCGCGCGTAGAAGGGCCGGGGCGCCAAGGAGAGGGGTGGGGTTAGACGGCTTTGCGGTCGAGGGGGGAGGTGAGGCCGGCTACGGCGGCGACGACCTCGGAGGCGTTGGTCAGGTCGGGCAGGACCAAGTCGGCCCCCGCCTCACGAAGTTCGGAGGCCATGGAGCGCCCGGAAGCCACCCCGATCACCGCCGCCCCACCGATCTTGGCCGCCTGCACGTCCCGCGTCGAGTCGCCGATCACCACGGTGTTGGCCACCGTGAACGGCGTGCCCGCCCGCTGCTTGGCCCGCCCCTGCGCCACCTGCAACAGGGTGGCCTTCGGGTAGACCTCCTCGCCGTACCCGCCCAGGTCGAAGTCGATGTACTTGTCCAGCCCGAACGCCTTCAGCTTGTGCACCGCGTTGCTCTTGATGGTCCCGGTCAGCACGGTCTGCATGACCCCGTCGAGCCGGGCCACCGCCTTCAAGGCGTCCTTGGCCCCGGGCATCATCCGCCCCTCCTTGGCCAGCCGCTTACGCCGGTCGGCGAAGGCCATGGCCAGCGCCGACAGGAACTTGGGCAGGTGGTCGTCCTCCGCCACGATCCCGTTGACGGCCAGCGTCTCGAAGACGATCTCGGAGTCGGGCCGCCCCAGCGCCGGCGCCAGCTTGACCAGGGGCCGCCCGGTCACGATCCGGAAGGCCTCCGCGTAGGCGTCGCGGGTCACGATCGCGACGTCGACCAGCGTGAGGTCGACGTTCCAGAGCACAAGGCGGTTGATGGCAGCCTCCTGAGGGGGTCCATAGAAGGGTACGGCTCCCGCACCCGCGAAGCTGCCCCGCGAGGGCATTTAAGCATGATTGCCGGTAGTGACGCCTTCTGCGAAGAAAACCGGAACCGGCGGCGACACGCAAGAATCGATCAAGCTTCTGATCTGCGAAAACTTATATTGACCCCGTGAGCGCCACCGTACGCCTCCGGCCGACGGCCCGATTCCTGACGGGTGATCTGATCTGGATCATCCCGCTGGCCGTCGTGAGCTGGGTCCTGGCGAACCTGTGGCCGCCGCACCAGCCCTGGGCGGACCTGGCGATGTCCGCCGCCCTGCTGGCGCCGATGATGTGGCGTCACCTGTATCCGGTGGGCGTGTTCATGCTGGTGTCCGGGCTCGCACTGCTGCAGATGCTCAACGGCTGGCCGCCGCTGCTGGCCGACCTGAGCATCTGCGTCGCGCTGGCGACCCTTGCCGTGAGCCGTCCCCTCGTGATCTCGCTGCCCGCGCTGATCATCACCTGCGCGGGCCACGTGATCTGGACGCTGGCCTACCCGACGTCGCTGGTGCCGCTTCCGTGGATGGCCAACCAGTTGTTGTTCATCGTGCTGGTCTGGTTCGCCGGACGGTACGTGCTGGCCAAGCGCATGGTCATGCAGGGCATCAGGGAACGCCTGCTGCTCGCCGAGCGGGCCAGGGAGAGCGAGTCCCGCGAGGCGGTCGGCCGCGAACGGCTGCGCATCGCCCGCGACCTGCACGACAGCGTGGCGCACAACGTGACCGTGATGGTCACGCAGGCCGAGGGTGCGCGGCTGGCGCTCGACGCCGACCCGGCGGGCGCCAAGACGGCGCTCGGGCAGATCGCGGACTGCGGCCGCGCCGCCCTCGGTGACATGCGCGAACTGGTGAGCGCCCTGCGCGGCGCCTGCCCACGCCCGTGGGCCAGGGCGATCGACGACCTGGTCCGCCGCATCAGGCGCAGCGGTGTCCGCGACATCGCGGTACGCGTCGAGGGCGACCCGGACACCGCGCCCGACGAGGTGCTCCTGGCCGCCCAGCAGGTCGTCGGCGAGGCGCTCACCAACGTGCTCAAGCACGCGGGACGCGGCGTCGCGGCCTCGGTGTCGGCCTCCTTCGCCGCGGACGTGGCATACGTGAAGGTCGAGGACGACGGCGGCGGCCCGCTCGCGAACGCCTCCCTGCCGACCGGCGGCAACGGCCTGCTCGGGCTGCGGGAGCGGGTGTGCGGGCTCGGCGGTGAGCTCCGCGCGGGTCCGCGGCGCGGGGGCGGCTTCGTGGTCGAGGCCCGCCTGCCGTATCGCACCTCCCTGTCCTACGCGGCCGAGGCCCGCCCGCCGTACACGAAGGAGAACGGCGACCCGGCCCGAAAGGGGAACGGCGACGCGGCCCGGAAGGAGAGCGGCGACGCGGCGCGAAAGGCAAGCGGCCCAGCGGCCGGAAAGGAGAGCGGCCAGGCGGCGGAGAAGGGGAACGGCGATGCGGCGAGGAGGGGGAGCGGCGATGCGGCCTGATGGTGAGAACCTCCTGCGGGTCCTGCTCGTGGACGACCAGGAGTTGATCCGCGCGGGCGTGCGGATGGTGCTGCGGTCGGCGCCGGACCTCCTGGTGGTCGGCGAGGCGTCGGACGGCGCGCGGGCGCTGGAGGCGCTGCGCGAGGCACCGGCCGACGTCGTGCTCATGGACGTGCGCATGCACAACATGGACGGAATCGAGGCCACCGCCCGCATGCGTACCGACTTCCCCGCCACGTGCGTGGTGCTGCTGACCGCCTTCGACGAGGACGGCCTGGTCAGGGCGGGGCTGGCGGCGGGGGCGGACGGGTTCGTGCTCAAGGACGCGCCGCCGGAGGAACTGTTGCGCGCGATCCGCACGGTCGCCGACGGCGGCGCCTACGTCTCCCCCGTGCTCGCCAAGCGCCTGCTCGACGACTTCCGCCCCAACCTCTACGAGGCCCCGGTGTCCGCGGCCGGCCTAGACGAGCTGACCCGGCGCGAGCAGGAGGTGTTCACGCTGGTGGCGCGCGGGCTGACGAACTCCCAGATCGCCGAGCGGCTGTCGCTGTCGCCGGTCACCGTGCGCACCCACGTGGACAACGTGCTCGGCAAGCTGCACCTGCCGCACCGCAGCCGCCTCATCGTCTTCGCCTACGAGAACGGCCTGGTACGGCCTCAGCGTTTCGATGAGCCGCCAGCGTGAAGATGGTTGCCGCGACCGTCACTGGGGATGACGAAAAGCGACATTTCGCGACATAGCGTGATTTTTCGGAGGTTAACGCTATGTGGAAGTGCGCCATAGGGCGTCACATGATGTGCCTGGCCGCGTGCCTGGCCGCCGTCGTCACCGGTTCGGTCCTCATCGTGACCGCCTGGATCGGCAACGGCACCGAGTCGGGGCGGCTGACCCAATGCTTCTCGTCCGAGCGCATGGACCTCGCCGTACTGCCCGCCGGCTTCCCCGCCCAGGGCACGCCGCCGCCGATCCCCACCCAGACGATCGCCGCCCTGCGCACCATCCCCGGCGTCAGCGCCGTGCGCGAGGTGCGCGGCGGCACCGTCCACGCGAGCTGGCCCCAGGCGAACGCCACCCCGATGGAGGTCGTCGCGCTGCCCGCCAACGGCCTGCCCATGCTGCCCGTCATCGGCGGCAGGCCGCCCGCCGCCCACGGCGAGGCCGTCGTGGACGAGGAGACCGCCGCCTCCTACGGCCTCGGCGTCGGCAGCACCGTCACCGTCACCGACCCGCGCGGCGCGCTGGTCGACCTGCGCGTGAGCGGCGTACTCCAGGTGGACATGAACAAGGACATGATCGTCAGGGGTACGCTCGGCCTCACCCCGCAGACCGCCGCCACCCTCGTCAGCCCGATCAGGCTCAGCGGCCTCCAGGTGACCCTCGACTCCGCCTCGCTCGCCGGGCCGGTCCGCGACCAGGTCGCCGACCGGCTGGGCGCCGGCTACACCGTCTACACCCGCCAGGACGTCGCCGCCAAGCGCAGCGCCGACGCCGGGGTCCTGAGCATCGTGCTGGCGACGCTCGGCATGACCGTCACCACGGTCGGCGCGGTCGCGAGCTGCTCCACGCTCGGCCGCCTGCGCTCCTACCTCCGCCAGTCCGCCGGCGCCCAGGTCGCCACCCAGGGCAGGCGGCGCATCCGCCGCATGATGGTCTACGACCGGCTCATCGGCTTCGCCACCGCGACGACCGCGGGCGCGGGACTGGTCATCGGCACGCTCGTCCTGCTCGCGGGATCGGGCGCCGACCTGCCGTGCCTCAGCGTGTTCGCGATCTCCTCGACGCTCATGCTGCTGCCCCTGGCCGCCTACGGCTGCGCGATGGTCCTCGCGCCCATCCCCGCGCTCCTGCGCAGCTCCTGAACGCTCAGGAGTCCTTGCGCGCGCGGGCGGCGCGGCGCTTGCCCTCGTGCATGGCCTGGACCCGGGCGATCGGGATCGTGTGGCCCTCGGCGACCAGGTCGTCGGGCAGGCGCTGGGGCTCGGGCATGGCCTCGGCCCACGGGTCGGCGCCGCCCAGCAGGCCGGGCGCGGTGTGGATGGTGAAGTCCGCCGGGCTCACCCGCTCCAGATCCTCCCACGCGACGGGGAAGGAGACGGTGGCGCCGGGCCGTACCCTCGGGCTGTAGGCCGCGACCACGGTCGCGCCGCCCGCGCGGGTGGAGTCGAGGAAGACCTTGCCGCCGCGGTCCTCGCGGATGAACGCGGTGGTCGCCAGCTCGGGGTCGAGCCGCTCGGCGCGCGCGGCGACCGCGCGCGTCGCCGCGGCGAGGTCCTCGACGCCGGTGCCCTCGGCGACCGGCACGAACACGTGCACGCCCTTGGCGCCGCTGGTCTTGACCGCCCCCTCCAGCCCGTCCGCCCGCAACGCCGCCCGCACCAGCAGCGCGGCCTGTACGGCCAGCCCGAACGCCCCGTCCTCGGCCGGAGGATCGAGGTCGAGGATGAGATGCGTGGGCCGGTCCCCGAGAAACAGCGCGGGGTGGTATTCGACGGCCCGCTGGTTGGCGAACCACAGCAGCGTCCGCCGGTCGCCGCACACGGCGTAGCGGACCTCGCGATGGGAGCTCTCGGCCCAGTGGGTGACGCTGTCGACCCACTCCGGCGCGTACTTGGGCAGGTTCTTCTGCATGAACGGTGGCTGACCCGGGCGTACGCGGATCACCGACAGCGCCCGGCCGGCCAGCGCGGGCACGATCCTGTCGCTCACCGCGTCGAGGTAGTCGACCAGGTCACGCTTGGTGGCCTCGGCCCCGTCGAACAGCGGCTGGCCGAGGTTGCTGAACTCGACCCCGTCGCGCGTCTCTTCCACCTTGCCCACGGCCCTGCCGCCTTTCTCACACGTAGGACAGAGCCTCTGCCAGGGTGTCGACGACGGGCAACCCCGTGGCCTGGAGGTCGGCCCTGGTGGTCATGCCGCCGGTGTAGAGGACGGCCTGGGCGCCGACGTGCCGGGCGGCCAGCCCGTCGTCCACGCTGTCGCCGATCACCAGGACGTCGGCGGGGCGCACGCCGATGGCGGCCAGATGCGCGCTCATGTGCTCCGCCTTCTCGCCTCCGGTGGTGCCGAGCAATCCGTCGATCCTGGTGAAGTGCTGGTGGATCGCGAACGACTCGACCAGCGGCACGAGGTGCGCGTGCGGCGCCATCGAGCAGAGCGACTGCGTGCCGTCCCAGCCCCGCAACGTCGCCAGGGCGTCGGCGGCCAGGCCGCAGGCGACGCTCAGCCGGAAGTAGTGCTCGTGGAAGCCGACGTCGAGCCGCTCCCACTCGCCCTCCTCCAGCGCGCGGCCGAGCATGCGCTCATAGGCCAGCCAGATCGGGCGGGTGTAGACGGCGCGGAAGCCGTCGGCGTCGAGTATGGGCAGGTCGTAGGGCTTGAAGACCTCGTTGGTCGCCCCGACGACCGCGTCTATGTCGTGGTAGAGGGTACCGTTCCAGTCCCAGATGATGTGCTTCGTCATGTCAGGACAATCGTATCGGCCGGGTGCGACATTCCGGTGAACGCGGCGGAGCCGCGACCCGACGGGTCACGGCTCCGCCGCCCGCGAACTGATCAGCCGCGAGCCATGGTGATCAGCCGCAGGCCTGTGCGGTCTTTCCGTTGGCCCAGAGCTTGGTGCGCTTGGCCACGGCGTAGCCCCAGGCGCAGATGTTCGCGCCGCCGATCATGTCGCCCCAGTGGTGGCCGCCGTTGCCCTTGCCGTAGTCGAAATGGACCATCCTGTTGCCGTTGCCGTTGGGCTTGGCCAGGACGACGCGGATGATGCCGCTGTCGAGCGGGGACACCCAGATCTCGGTCCAGTTGGTCTTGCACTTGCGCGACCACATGAGCTTGATCGTGCCGTACTTGCTCTTCGAGCCCTTCTGCACCAGCGTGCTCTGCCGCGCGACGATCGCCGAGGCGGCACAGCCGGTCTTGTACGGGTCCTGCTTGTCGTAGTTCCGAGCGGCGTGCGCGGCGGGAGACATCATGGCCAGAAGCGCCCCCGTGGCCGCCACTCCGGCTACTGCGGCTCGGATTCTCACTGAGACGGACTCCTTCGTGTTATCCGGCGGGTAAACCCCGGCAGCCTACAAGAAATCATCACGTAAGAGTCAAGAAGAATCTGCGATTTGGGACGGCCCTAACTGGTGAACAGGTGGGGGATCTCCTGGGTCGCGTACCACATCAGCTCGTGCGCCTCGGCCCCGTCCAAGGTGAAGCGGGCGTCGTCGTCGCCGTCGTCGGCGGCGGGGAGCGCGGCGATGGCCGCCTCGATGTCGGGGATGGCGTAGAGGTCGTCCACGTGGGCCGCGGCGACCTTGGACAGGGGGATCGAGTCCGCCAGCCGTACCCTGGCCCGCTCGGCCAGGTCCACGCCCATGGTGAGGGCCCCGTCGGGGACCTCGGCCGCGACCACCACCCGCCGCGGGGCGGCGTCCACGCCGTCGGCGCGGTCGGCGGCCAGCATGCGCAGCGAGGCGCGGGCCGCCTCGGTGAGCGCCACGTATTCGAGCTCCTCCGTGTCGCCCGAGGCGTACCACTCGGTCAGCGCGGGGGTGACCGCGTAGCCGATCAACGGGGCCGGGCCGATCTCGCCCGCGGCGACGGCCTTGGCCAGCGCGGGGAGCGTGCACGGCAGATAGACGCGCATGATGTGCCTTTCCGAGAAATCAAGAGCTCTTATCATGCCCGCCGCAGCGGCAGGCGGAGGAGCGTCTCGAGTTCGGCGATGGTCGTGTCCGCGTCGCGGTGGTGGATGCCGGTGAGGCCGAGGCCGCGGGCGGCGGTGATGTTCGCCTCGATGTCGTCGACGAACACGCAGCTCCCGCCAGGCAGGCCCACCAGCCCGAGCGCGTGCTGGAAGATGCGCGGCTCCGGTTTGCGCATGCCCACCTCGCCGGAGATCACCACGGCGTCGAAGACCTCGTCCCAGCCGTCACGCTGGTAGGTGTCGGACCACGAGTTCGACAGCAGGCAGGTCCTGATCCCGGCCTTTTTCGCCAGCCTCAGCATGTCGTACATGACGTCCACCCGGTCGAACGCGGCGAACATCCGCACCAGCAGCCCCTCGGCCTCCGGCGGCAGCCCGTCCACCGTTCGCAGCCGCGCCGCCAGGTCCCGCTCGAACGCCGCGCCCGAGATCTCCCCGCGCTCCAGCGCGTGGACGACGTTCTCGCCCTGGCCGTTGTAAGCCTGGTCGACCAGTTCGCGCATGACCTCGCGGTAGTGGTTGCCGTCGATGCGGTCGGCCTCGATCCACTTGGCGATCGCCGCGGACAGGTTCGTCGTGAGCACGCCGCCCCAGTCGATCAGCACCCCTGTGATCACGGAGACCTCCCGGTGTTGGAACATCGTTCTAGGATAATTCCCCGTGAACGCCGGCTAACCGGCGGCGCGCGCGGCCAGCTTCCTGTGCTTGGCCGAGCGCAGCACCTTCGCGGCCTGCTCGGCCGAGGCCCGGGGCGCCTCGGTCAGGAAGCCGCGGTTCTTCCGCAGCGTGAGCAGCCTGGTCACCGACGCGTCCAGCCGCGCCGCGGAGATCCGGCCCGACTTCACCGCTCCCAGCACCGCGTTGTACGCCTTCGGGAAGTCGGCCGGCATGAGCAGCAGGTCGGCCCCGGCCAGGATGGCGCGTACCGCCACCTCGCCGTCGCCGTACTTCTTGCGCACCCCGGCCATGTTCAGGGCGTCGGTGGAGATCACGCCCTTGAAGCCGAGCTCGTCGCGCAGCAGCCCGGTCAGGATGGGCCTGGACAGCGTGGCCGGGTCGCCAGACCTGTCCAGCTTCGGCATCACGATGTGCGCGCTCATGACCGCGTCCACGCCCGCCTCGATCGCGGCCCTGAACGGCGGCGCGTCCAGCTTCTCCCACTGTGCCCGGGTGTGCTTGATCACCGGGAGCCCGGTGTGGCTGTCGGTGGCGGTGTCGCCGTGCCCGGGGAAGTGCTTGGCGGTGCTGGCCACCCCGGACTCGCCGAAGCCCTTGACCGCCGCGCTCACCATCCTGGCGACCTTGGCCGGGTCGTCGCCGAACGCCCTCCGGCCGATCACGGGGTTGCGCGGGTTGAGGTTCACGTCGGCGACCGGCGCGAAGTCGAGGTTGACGCCGAGCGCCTTCAGCTCGTCGCCGGTGGCCTTGGCGACCGCCCGCGAGAACTCCGTGTCCCCGGTGGCGCCGATCCGGTCGGCGCTCGGCAGATCGGTCATCAGCGCCGACATCCGCGAGACGAGGCCGTTCTCCTGGTCGGTGCCGATGAGCAGCGGGACCCGCCTGGAGGCGTCCTGCAGCCCGTTGGCCAGCCGGACGACCTGCGCGCTGCTCTTGACGTTGGCCGGGAAGAGGATCACGCCGCCCAGGTGGTACTTGGCGACGACCTTGGCGGGCGTCTGGGCGCCGAACCTGGCCTGGTTCTCGCCGGAGACGGTGTCGGCGGCGGTGCCGTAGACGACGGGCATGAACAGTTGCCCGACCTTCTCCTCCCTGCTCATCGCCGCGACCAGCCGCTCGACCTCGCCCGCCGTGGGCTTGGACGGGGCGGAGACGGAGGCGGCGGGGCTCGGGGGCGCGGCGGCCGAGGCCGAGCTCGGCGCCGCCGGCCCGCCCCCTCCGCCCGCGCACGCGGCCAGGGCGAGGACGAGCATGCCTGCGGTGCCGATGCGTCCAACCATGTCCAACACGGTAACCGGGCTCAGCCGTGCGAGCGTCCCGGGGGCTAAAGTCCGAGCTCCGCGAGTCCGGGCAGGTTCGAGCGTGCCGCCGCGCGCGCGTGCCGCGCCGTCGCCTGCCTCCTGGCCGCGTACGCCGCGCGCCCGCACTCGTCCAGCGTGCTCACCGCCAGCGCCGCCCGTACGGCCGGCAGCGCGGCGGCGCTCATCGACAGCGAGCTCACCCCGAGCCCGGCCAGCACGCAGGCCAGCACCGGATCGGCCGCCGACTCCCCGCAGACCCCGCACGGCCGCCCGTTGTCGGCGGCGGCGGTGGCGGTGGCCGCGACGAGGTCGAGCAGCGCCGGCTGCCACGGGTCCTGCAGCCCGGCCAGGGCGCCCACCTGCCGGTCGGCGGCGAAGGTGTACTGAGACAGGTCGTTGGTCCCGATCGAGAAGAAGTCGACCTCCTGGGCGAGCCTGTCCGCGCGCAGCGCCGCCGCCGGCACCTCGATCATCACGCCCGCGCTCGGCAGCCCCGCGGCCCGGCAGGCCCCGGCGAACCACCTGGCCTCCTCGGCCGTGGCCACCATCGGCGCCATGACCTGCAGCTCCGCCTCGGTGCCGAGCGCCGCGGCGGCCAGCGCCGCCAGTTGCACGGCCATCACCTCGGGATGCACGCGGAACATCCGCAGCCCCCGCTCCCCCAGCGCCGGGTTCGGCTCGGGCGCGGGCGGCTTCAGGAAGGCCAGCGGCTTGTCGGCCCCGGCGTCCAGCGTCCGCACCACGACCTTGCCGCCGGGGAACGCCTCCAGCACCGCCCGGTAGGCGGCCTCCTGCTCCTCGAGCGAGGGAGCCTGCGCGCGGTCCAGGAACAGGAACTCCGTGCGGTAGAGCCCCACGCCCTCGGCGCCGTTGGCCAGCGCGGGGTCGAGGTCGGCCGGGCCGCCGACGTTGGCCAGGAGCGGCACCGGATGCCCGTCCTTGGTGCGGCCGGGGCCGCGGACCGCGGCGATCGCCGCCCGCCTGCTCTCCTGCGCCCCCTCCGCGGTGGCCACGTCGTCGTCGGACGGCTCCAGCCGTACCTCTCCGGTGGAGCCGTCGACCAGCACGCGGGCGCCCGGCGTGATCGTCGTCGCGCCCGCGCAGGCCACGACGGCGGGCACGCCCATCGCCCTGGCCAGGATCGCGGTGTGGCTGGTCGGCCCGCCCTCCTCGGTCACGAACGCGGCCACCACGTCCTTCGACAGCAGCGCGGTGTCGGCGGGCGCGAGGTCACGGGCGATCAGCACGTACGGCTCCGCCGCCTCCACCGGCACCCCCGGCAGCGGTTGCCCGGTCAGCCGGGCGATCACCCGGTCGCGGATGTCGTCGAGGTCGGCGACCCGCTCCCCGAGATACCCGCCGGCCCCGGCCAGCATCTCCCGGTACCTGCCGAACGCCTCGTAGACGGCCCTCGGCGCGGCCAGTCCGCCGTCGACGAGCGACTTGACGCCCACGATCAGCCCGGGGTCCTCGGCCATAAGGGCCTGCGCCTGCAGGATCTCCCTGGCCTCGCCACCGGCCTTGTCGCCGCGGGCCTCCAGGGCCCCGGCGACCTGCTTGAGCGCGGCCAGAGCGCGCTCCTTCTCCTGGTCGGCCTCGCCGGAGTAGGTCTGGCCCGCGGGGGGTTCGGGCACCGAGGCCGTCAGGACGTACGCGGGACCGTGACCGATCCCCTGGCTGACCCCCGTCCCCTTCATGCCGTCTCGGCTATCTTGACCAGCTCTTCGAGCACGGCCTCGGCACCCTCGCCGTCGGCCGTGATCACGACGGTCTCGCCCTGGCGGACGTCCAGCCCCATGACCGACAGGATGCTCTTCGCGTTGACCTGGGGGCCGCCGGCCTTGCCCACGGTGACGTCCATCGTGGCCTTGGCGGCCGTCTGTACGAACGTCGCCGCCGGACGGGCGTGCAGGCCCACTTCCGCGGCGATGACGGCCTTGCGCTCTGCCATGAGACTTTCCTCCTTGATGATGGCGGTCCAGACCAGTTTGAACCTTAGGTGAAGGGCGGCCACTCGACCGCTGTGAGATCGGCCACCACGATGTCGGCGCCGGCCAGCTCGTGATCGGCGTAGGAGGTGGCGACGCCGACGACGCGCATCCCGGCCGCCTTGGCCGCCGCGATGCCGGCCAGCGAGTCCTCGAACACCACGCAGTCGGCCGGATCGGCGCCCAGCCGCTCGGCCCCCAGCAGGAAGCCCGCCGGGTCCGGCTTGCCGACCGCCACGTCCTCCGCCGTCACGAGCTCCCTGATCAGCTCGCGTACGCCCACCTGCTCCAGGCGCTGCTCGGCCCAGAACCGGCCGGCCGAGGTGACCAGGCCGATGGGCGAGCCGTACGCGGCGACCTTGCGGACCAGCTCGGCCGCGCCCGGAACCGGCACGATCTCCGGCAGCTCCGGGTGGTCGTCGTAGCCGTAGACCTCGCTGATCAGCTCCTCGACGTCGTGGCCGGGGAACACCTCGGGGATGACGTCGCGGCCCCGGCGGCCCATGAAGACGCGGACGTCCTGCTTGAGGTCGTGCTTGTCGAGCAGCAACTGCCACATGGCCATGCTGCGGGCCTCGGTGTTGATGAGCGTCCCGTCCAGGTCGAACAGGGCCGTGTCGACTCCCACCGGAGCTAGTCCCACCTGAAGAGCTCGTCCCCCACGTGAACCTCCCCCTCCGCGACGCCGGTCACCGACTCGGCCGCCGCATCCAGTGCGACCACCGGGCAGACCGGCGAGCGGCCGCCGGCCTCGATGGCCGCGGGGTCCCAGGCGACGACCGGCTGACCGGCGCTGACCCGGTCCCCCTCGGCCGCCAGCAACTGGAACCCCTCCCCCTTGAGCTGGACGGTGTCGATGCCCAGGTGCACCAGCACGCCTCTGCCGTCGTCCCCCACGATGACGTAGGCATGCGGATGCAGTTTCATGATTTTTCCGGGTATCGGGGCAACTGCCTTGCCCGGTCCCCGCAAGGGGTCGATGGCCGTGCCCGGCCCCACCATGCCCGCGGAGAAGACCGGATCGGGCACGGCCGCCAACCCCACTGCTGCCCCCTCGACCGGGGCGAGAACAGTCGTCATGGTCTCGCCCTCTAACCGATGATGTCCTCGATGTCGCTGGCGATCGTGTCGGCCTCGGGCCCCACGACGACCTGGACCACGTTCCCCGCCGCCATCACGCCGTGGGCGCCCGCCGCCTTGAGCGCGGCCTGGTCCACCTTCGCGGCGTCGTGCACCTCGGTGCGCAGGCGCGTGATGCAGGGCTCGATCTCGATGATGTTCTCGGCGCCGCCGAGTCCCGCGATGATCGCGTTTACGTCCGTCGCCATCCGGTCCTCCTCCTGAATACTCTCCGACCAGGCTAAACGACGCTCCGTGATCAGTCGGTCTGGGTCACCTTGTTGAGTCCGCGCGGCGCGTCGGGGTCGATGCCGAGCCTGCGGGCCAGCGACTCGGTCAGCAACTGACCGGGCACGATCAGGCCCATCGGGGCCACCCACTCGGGCAGGTCGGGACCGTTCAGGGCGGCGGTGCCCGCGCCGGCGAGAGCCGTACCTCCGCCGATGGTGAAGGCGGACGCGCCCGCGGCCACGACGCGCTCGGCGAGCGCGACGGTGCCCGCGAGGGTCGGGCTGTTCTCCGCGGCGACCAGCAGCGCGGGGGTGTCGGCGTCGACGACGGCGATCGGACCGTGCAGGAGGTCGGCGTAGGACAGGCCCATGGCGTGCAGGTAGCAGGCCTCCTTGAGCTTGAGCGCGGTCTCCAGCGCGGTCGAGAACGCCATGCCGCGGCCGGAGACGACCACGCCCGGCTTGTCCGACAGGCCCTCGACCACGGCGTCGAGGTCGCCCGGGTCGGTGATCAGCTTCTCCACCGCGTCGGGGACCTTCTGCAGGTCGTCGGCGTCCACGTCCGCGCCCAGGCCCAGGGCGAGCACGGCCAGCGCGGCGAGCTGCGTGGTGTAGGTCTTGGTCGCCGGTACGGCCTTCTCCTCGCCGGCCAGCGTGACCAGGGCCAGGTCGGCGGCCTGGGCGAGCGGGCTGTCCGGACCGCCGTTGGTGACGCCCACGGTCTTGGCGCCGCAGTCCTTGGCCCAGGCCAGGGTCTCGACGATCTCCTCGGTGCGGCCCGACTGCGAGATGGCCACGGCCAGGACGCCGTCGAGGTCGAGCTTGCGCTTGTAGGTGGTCGCGATGGACGGCGCGGCGAGCGCGGAGAGGCGACCCGCGTGTGATTCGACCAGGTAGCGGCCGTAGACTGCGGCATTGTCCGAGGTACCGCGCGCGATGAAGAGCAACTGACGGGTCTGCTCGCCCAGCGCCCTGACCTCATCGACTCTGGGGAGCAAGGAGTCCAGGGTGGCCCGCAGCGCCGCGGGCTGCTCGGCGATCTCGCTGCGCATCTTCGTGGTCATCTTGTCCTCATCGGCTTGACTGATAATTCCGGCATGTGGTCTAGTCCGGACTAGACCAGTACGAACCATAGCTCATCGACCAGGTCAGATCGAGGGGAGGATCCGTGGCGCACATCGATCCGGACAGCCCGGTGCCCAAGTACTTCCAACTGCGCGAGATCCTGCTGGACCTCATCGACAGCAACGAGCTCAGCATCGGCGCGGCGATCCCGTCCGAGCGCGAGCTCTGCCAGCGTTTCGGCCTGTCCAGAATGACGGTACGGCAGGCCGTCGACCACCTGGTGTCCGAGGGGAGACTGCACCGGGTGCCGGGAAAGGGCACCTTCGTCGCCCGCCCCAAGATCGAGCTGGCGCTCCAGCTCACCTCGTTCACCGACGACATGCGCGCCCGCGGCATGGAGCCCGGCTCCCGCGACCTGGACCGCCGGGTCGTGCGCGCCAGCGCCCACCTGGCCAAGGAACTGGGCATCCAGCCCGGCGAGGAGGTCCACTTCATCGAGCGGCTGCGTACCGCCGACGGGGAACCCCTGTCCATCGAGCGCGCGCACATCCCGGTGAAGCTGGCCCCCGACCTGGCCGACCACGACCTTTCCGACAGATCCCTGTATGAGCTGCTGGAGAGCCAGTACGGCCTCGTCATGGACGCCGGAGAGCTCACCATCGACGGCGGCATCGCCGACCCCAGCGACGCCGACCTGCTGAAGCTGCCGCGCGGCGGAGCCGTACTCCTGCTCCAGCGCCGGTCCTTCTCCGGCGGCGTCTGCGCCGAACTGGGCGTGTCCACCTACCGGGCCGACCGCTACCAGTTGCGCACCATCCTGGAAATGCCCGCTCGACGCTGAGGACCCCCGCAGTGAACGAGACCACCGCGGCCGCTCCGTCGCCGCTCTCCCGCGTCATGAACGTGCTGCAGCGGTTAGGCCGCTCCCTCATGCTCCCGATCGCCGCGCTGCCCGCGGCCGGGTTGCTGATGCGCTTCGGCCAGCCCGACATGCTCGGCTCCAACGGCGCCGCGCCGGGCGGCCTGGCCGACGTCGCGGGATTCGCCTGGATGAGCAGCGTCGCCGCGGTCATCGACGCCGCGGGCTCCGCCCTGTTCGAGAACCTCCCGCTGATCTTCGCCGTCGGCGTCGCCATCGGCTTCGCCCGCAGGTCCGACGGCAGCACCGCGCTCGCCGCCGTCGTCGGCTACCTGGTCTTCGACCGCGTCACCAAGGTCATGTTCTTCGGCTCCGGCATCCGCGACACCGTGCTGATCAGGGAGGCCACGCCCGAAGGCGTCAAGGAGATCATCGACTACGGCCTGCAGAACCCCACCAAGGTCCTCGGCGGCATCATGATGGGCCTGGTCGCGGCCCTGCTCTGGCAACGCTTCTACCGCATCAAACTGCCCTCGTGGCTGGCCTTCTTCGGCGGGCGGCGGTTCGTGCCGATCATCACCTCCATCGTCGCCCTCCTGCTCGGCGTCGTCGTCGGCTGGGCCTGGCCGCTGCTCGGCGAATGGATCTCCCACGCGGGCGAGGGTCTCGCCAACCTCGGCCCGCTCGGCGCGGGCATCTACGGCCTCGTCAACCGGCTGCTCATCCCCCTCGGCCTGCACCACTTCGTCAACTCCATCGTCTGGTACGTCGTGCCGCAGTGCGAGGTCGGCGGCCGGGTCTACAGCGGCGACTGGAACTGCTACTTCGCCGGCGACCCGAACGCCGGGGAGTTCATGGCCGGGTTCTTCCCGGTGATGATGTTCGCGCTGCCCGCCGCGGCGCTGGCCATGTGGCGCGCGGCCCCCAAACACCGGCGCGCGACCGTGGGCGGCATCATGCTCTCGGCCGCCCTCGCCTCCTTCGTCACCGGCGTCACCGAGCCGATCGAGTTCGCCTTCATCTTCGTGGCGCCGCTGCTGCTGGTCGTGCACGCCCTTCTGACCGGGGCGGCGATGGCGCTGACCGCGCTGATCGGTGGCCAGTTGGGCTTCGGCTTCTCGGCCGGGCTGCTGGACATGCTGCTCAACATCGGCAAGTCCAACACCCAGAACGTGGTCGGGATCCTGGTGCTGGGGGTGGTGTACGGCGTCGTCTACTACGTCGTCTTCACGTTCCTGATCCGGCGCTTCAACTTCATGACACCGGGCCGCGAACCAGAACCCGACCTGGACTCCGGCGAAACCACCCCAACCCCCCGAACCCACGACCCCTAACCCCCACGCAACCCACCGCACCAGCGCCACGGGCCTCCCTTGGCCTTGGCCTCCGCTGCCCCACCCCCACCAGCGCGTAGCCCGCCCGCCCTCGCGTTGTCCACCTGATGGGGCCACCCTGGGCCCGCGCAACCCCACCCCACCAGCGCGTCGCCTGTCGGGCGCTCCAGCCAGTCCCTGACCCCGCCCCCACGCGGGCCGCCACACCCCGCGTGTCTTCCAATGCAGGCCCTTCTCCCTGGGGTTGCCCGGAGTGGTCCGCCCCGGCAACCCCGGCTGTGGAGGGCCGCTTGGGGTGGTTCGGTCCTGGTTTTGGGGTGCGTGCGCGTGGTAGGAATCCTCCATCCCCCGGCTGATCTTCCGGGGGGAACCATGAGCACCACGAGCGCCGAGGCCGGCACGTCCTTCTGGGGCTCCGCCTTCGCCGTCCTGCAGCGCATCGGCCGTTCCCTCATGCTGCCCATCGCCGTCCTTCCGGCCGCCGGCCTCCTGCTCAGGTTCGGACAGGACGACCTGCTGGGCCGTACCGACAACGCCTTCCTTGACCGGGTGGCCGCGATCTTCGCGGCGGCCGGCGGGGCGCTGTTCGACAACCTGCCGCTGCTGTTCGCGCTGGGCGTGGCGATCGGGTTCGCGAAGAAGGCGGATGGATCGACGGCTCTGGCGGCTTTGGTGGGGTATCTGGTGTTCGACCAGGTGACGCGGCGGATGTTCTTCGAGTCGAGCGCGCCGGCCGTACACGACAAGGTCACGCAGACCCTCGCGGACGGCACAAGGGTCATCAACCAGGCGGCCTCCGCGCAACCCACGGGGGTGCTCGGCGGCATCCTGATCGGGCTCGTGGCCGCCGTCCTATGGCAGCGCTACTACCGGATCAAGCTCCCCACCTGGCTGGCCTTCTTCGGCGGCAGGCGGTTCGTCCCCATCGTGACGGCCGTGGCCGCTCTGGCGCTCGGTGTCGTCATCGGCCTGATCTGGCCGCCGATCGGCCAGGCCCTCACCTCCTTCGGCGACTGGCTGGCCACCAACTCCGCCCTCGGCGCCGGTGTGTACGGCGTGGCCAACCGCTTCCTCATCCCCCTCGGCCTGCACCACTTCATCAACTCGATCGTCTGGACCGTCATCCCGGAGTGCACGGTCAACGGCGTCCACGCGGCCGGCGACCTCAAGTGCTACGCCATCGGCCAGCAGGGCGCGGGCATCTTCATGACCGGCTTCTTCCCGGTGCTGATGTTCGGCATCCCCGGCGCGGCCCTGGCCATCTGGCGCGCGGCGCCCAAGCACCGGCGGGCCGCGGTGGGCAGCATCATGGTCGGCGGCGCGCTGACGGCGTTCGTGACGGGCATCACCGAGCCGGTCGAGTTCGCGTTCATCTTCGTGGCGCCGCTGCTGTTCGTCGCCCACGCGTTGCTGACCGGGGCGTCGATGGCGCTGATGGCCGCGCTGGACACGCGGCTCGGCTTCAACTTCTCGGCGGGACTGTTCGACATGCTCCTGAACGCCAGCAAGTCGAACACGTGGGGCCTCGGCCTGATCATCCTGATCGGACTGGCCTATTTCGCGCTGTATTACGTCTTGTTCTCGTTCCTGATCCGGCGCCTGAACATCCCCACCCCCGGCCGCGAGCCGGAGGACACGCCCAGTCCGGCGGATTCCACCGCGGCCTGACCGCGGGTTTCACGGCGTCCGAAAGGATTTCGCGCCGGTCGCAAGCCCGCGCCGCCCGTCCCTAACACGATCATGCGCGGCAAACCTGGAGCCCCAACCAGAGATGATCTTTTTCGCCATTCTCCGCATACCGGCGGTCCCGGCGAGAAAGTCCGGTGCCGGAGTATCTGACGGCGTGGCCGAAAACTCCTTCTTACGACTCCGATCCGACCCCCTGAAGGAGCCCCGTGTCCCCAGAAATCGGAATCCTCCCGCTGCCCGAGCCGCCCTACGACGGCGACCGGCCCCGCGTCGACGGCTCGCTGGCCCTGAAGCCGTTCATCTGGGGCCCGTCGGGAGCGCAGCCGGACGAGCGGCGGCTGCGGCTGTTCGGGCAGGCGCTGGCCGAGGTGCTGTCCGGGCGGCGACCGGCCGAGAACCTCGCCGACCGGTTCACCGACCGGGCCTACCACGAACTGCTCCATGCTGGGCGCATGCTGGAGACCGAACGGCCGCCGTTCGTCGGGGTGCCGCACGTCAACGAGCCGAGGGACGGGGCGATCGAGATGTGCCTGCTGGTGCACGGCGGCGACCGCAGCCGCGTGCTGGCCGTGCGCCTGGAGCGCCGGGGAGTCCAGTGGGTGTGCACCGACTTCGAGACCGCCTGACACGCGGCAGCCGTACCGGAAAATCGCCTTGAGACCGCTGTACGCGCGAAAGGCCGTACCCGCGAATGTACGCGCGAAAGGCCGTACCCGCGAAAAAGGTCCCCCGCACCCGGCGGGGGACCTTTCGCAGTGCTCGGCTAGGCGGCGGTGTTCTTGGGGTCGCCGTGGCAGCGCTTGAACTTCTTGCCCGAGCCGCACGGGCACGGCGCGTTGCGCTCGACGTTGCCGTAGGCGGCGCGCTCGGCGGCGGTCGTGCGGACCTTGGTGTGCTCGACCTCGCCCTGCTCACCGGGCGCGGAGTACTCCAGCTCGGCGGGACGCTCGGGGCCGCGCAGGCCGCGCGCGATGATCGAGCGGGTCTCGGCCATCATCGTGTCCTCCTCCTCGACGATCGGGTTCTCCTGAACCTCGACCTCGATGTTGAAGAGGAAGCCGACCGAGTCCTCCTTGATGCCCTCAAGCATCCCGGAGAACATCTCGAAGCCCTCGCGCTGGTACTCGATCTGCGGGTCCTTCTGCGCGTAGGCCCGCATGCCGATGCCCTCGCGCAGGTAGTCCATCTCGTAGAGGTGCTCGCGCCACTTGCGGTCGAGGACCGACAGGATGACGCGGCGCTCGAACTCGCGGGTCGCCTCGGGGCCGAGCTCCTCCTCGCGCCGGTCGTACGCCTTGAGCGCGTCCTCCTTGACCTTCGCGGTGATCAGCTCGGCGGTCAGCTCCTCACGGCCGCCGGCCTCCTCGACCAGGTCCTCCAGCTTGATCGAGACCGGGTAGAGCTCGCCGAACGCCTTCCACAGCTTGTCGAGGTCCCACTCCTCGGCGAAGCCCTCCGCGGTGGCGCCGGCCACGTAGCCCTCGACCACGTCGCCGATGAAGCCGCGCACCTGCTCGTGCAGGTCGGCGCCTTCGAGGACGCGGTGGCGCTCGGCGTAGATGACCTTGCGCTGGCGGTTCATGACCTCGTCGTACTTCAGAACTTCCTTGCGGATCTCGAAGTTCTGCTGCTCGACCTGGTGCTGGGCGGAGGCGATGGCCTTGGAGACGATGCCGGACTCGATCGGCTGGTCGTCCGGGATGTTGAGCCTGGTCATGATCATCTCGACCCTGGCCGAGTTGAACAGGCGCATCAGGTCGTCGCCGAGCGAGAGGTAGAAACGGGACTCGCCCGGGTCGCCCTGGCGGCCGGCGCGACCGCGCAACTGGTTGTCGATGCGGCGCGACTCGTGGCGCTCGGTGCCCAGGACGTACAGGCCGCCCAGCTCGGTCACCTCGTCGTGCTCCGCCTGCACCGCGCTCTTGGTCTTCTCCAGCGCCTCCGGCCAGGCCTTCTCGTACTCCTCCGGAGTGTCGACCGGGTCGAGGCCCTTGGCGCGCAGGTCGAGGTCGGCACGGAACTCGACGTTGCCGCCGAGCATGATGTCGGTGCCTCGTCCGGCCATGTTGGTCGCGACGGTGACGGCGCCCTTGCGGCCCGCCTCGGCCACGATCGCGGCCTCGCGCGCGTGGTTCTTCGCGTTGAGCACCTCATGCTGTACGCCGCGCCGCTTGAGCGCCTTCGACAGCCTCTCGGACTTCTCCACCGAAGTGGTGCCGATCAGGACCGGCTGACCGGCCCTGTTGCGCTCGACGATGTCCTCGACCACGGCGGCGAACTTGGCGTCCTCGGTCTTGTAGACCACGTCCGCCTGGTCCTTGCGGATCATCGGGCGGTTGGTCGGGATCGGGACCACGCCGAGCTTGTAGGTCTGGTGGAACTCGTTGGCCTCGGTGACGGCGGTGCCGGTCATGCCGGACAGCTTCTCGTAGAGGCGGAAGTAGTTCTGGAGGGTGACGGTGGCGAGCGTCTGGTTCTCGTCCTTGACCTTCACGCTCTCCTTGGCCTCGATGGCCTGGTGCATGCCCTCGTTGTAGCGCCGGCCGTGCAGGATGCGGCCGGTGAACTCGTCGACGATGAGCACCTCGCCGTCGGCGACGATGTAGTCCTTGTCCTTCTTGAACAGTTCCTTCGCCTTCAGGGCGTTGTTCAGGAAGCCGACCAGGTGGGTGTGCTCGGGCTTGTACAGGTTGTCGATGCCGAGCCAGTCCTCGACCTTGGCGACGCCGTCCTCGAGGATGCCGACGGTGCGCTTCTTCTCGTCGACGATGTAGTCGCCGGTGCTCTCCTCGCCCGGGTTCTTGGCCTCGACGCCGCGGCGGAGCCTGGGAACGATCTTGGCGAACTCGGCGTACCACTTGCCGGACTGCTCGCCGGGGCCGGAGATGATCAGCGGCGTACGGGCCTCGTCGATGAGGATGGAGTCGACCTCGTCGACGATGGCGAAGTTGTGGCCGCGCTGCACGCACTCGTCCAGCGACCACGCCATGTTGTCGCGCAGGTAGTCGAAGCCGAACTCGTTGTTGGTGCCGTAGGTGATGTCCGCCTCGTACTGCTTGCGCCGCTCGTCGGGCTGCTGGCCGGACAGGATCATCCCGACCTCGAGGCCGAGGAAGCGGTAGATGCGGCCCATGTTCTCGGCGCCGACGCGTACCAGGTAGTCGTTCACGGTGATGACGTGGACGCCCTTGCCGGCGAGCGCGTTCAGGTAGGCCGGGAGCGTACAGGTGAGGGTCTTGCCCTCACCGGTCTTCATCTCCGCGATGTTGCCCATGTGGAGCGCGGCCCCACCCATGATCTGCACGTCGAAGTGCCGCTGGCCGAGCACGCGCCTGGCGCCCTCGCGCACGGTCGCGAACGCTTCGGGAAGCAGATCGTCAAGGGACTCGCCGTCGGCGTAGCGCTGTTTGTACTCGTCCGTGAGCGCGCGCAGTTCCGCGTCGGACATACTCCTGAAGTCGTCCTCGATGGAGTTGACCTGATCGGCGATGCGCTTCAGCTTGCGGAGGGTCTTGCCTTCGCCGGCACGTAGGATCTTGTCGAGAATGGCTGCCACTTTATGTAAAGCTCCTCGCAGGTCTACCCCGGCGGCGCCGCCAGGAGGAGAGGCCGAGACAAACTTCCCCGTTGCCATCGTAGGCGGTCTCGCTACCAGACACAGCCAATGCGACGGGCCACCCGCATCCCCCTTCTGGGAGAATGGTGTTTCGGCAGAGCGTATGCCGAAGTAGACCGATCTCGCACCAATGACTGGCTGGCGGGAGAACATAGGAAGGACAAGGCCATGTCAGGCGGACAAAACCTAGGCAATCACGCCGGCCGCGCGTCGTCTTGGCTCGCTGTGACGGTCGCCCTCGCGGGCTTCGTCGTCGCCGGGATCGGCATGCCCCTGGAGAGCTGGCTGATGATCTGGATCGGCATCGGCCTCGTCGTCGTGGGCGCCATCCTCGCGCTCGTGTTCGACATCATGTCGGACGTCGTCATCGACGCGCCGCGGGTCGGCATGCGAGCAGAACACCACCGCTAGGACCTCCACGACGGCGGGCACCCGGGCGGTGCCCGCCGTTCTGTCGGTACCCCCCGTTACCATTCCCGACATGCTCCTGACCGCCGACGACGCCCGCCGCATCATCCTGCGCGCCCAGGGCCTGCTGGGCTCGGACGGACGCAAGGGCGGCCCGCACGCCGTGCTGCGCAGGCTCGGCGCCGTGCAGCTCGACACCGTCTCGGTGCTGGCCCGCTCCCACGAACTGGTCGCCTACGCCCGGCTGGGCCCGGTCGGCAGGCAGAAGGTCGAGCGCGCCTACTGGCACGACCCCGCCCAGAGCTTCGAGTACTGGTGCCACGCCGCCTGCATCCTGCCCATCGAGCACTGGCCGCTCTACTCCTTCCGCCGCCGCGCGTACCGCGAGCGCCGCTTCCGCTGGCACCAGGTCCCCGACGGCGTGGACAAACTCCTCGACCAGGTACGGCAGAGCGGCCCCATCACCACCGCCGACGTCGGCGGCGCCAAGAACGGCGGCCCCTGGTGGGACTGGTCCGACTCCAAGGTCGGCCTGGAGTGGCTGCTCGACATCGGCGAACTCGTCTGCACCCGCCGCGTGGGCTGGCGGCGCGTCTACGACCTGGCCGAACGTGCCGTCCCCGCCGACCTGCTGGCCCAGGACCTCACCGACGAGCAGTGCGTCGTACGGCTGGCCGGTGTGGCGGGCCGTTCCCTGGGCGTGGCCACCACCACCGACCTCGTCGACTTCCTGCGCGTGCGCAACCACCACCGCTCGATCCTGGAGGAGTCCCTGGCCTCCGGCGCGGCCGGGCTGTTGCCGGTGGAGGTCGCCGGTTGGGGCCAGAAGGGCAAGCCCGCCAAGGCGTGGGCCGACCCGGTCGCCCTGGAATCCGCCCCGCGCGGCCGCCACCGCGCCACGCTGGTCTCCCCGTTCGACTCGCTCATCTGGCACCGGGGTCGCACGTCACGCGTGTTCGGCTTCGACTACACGCTGGAGCTGTACGTCCCCAAGCACAAGCGCGTCCACGGCTACTTCACCATGCCGATCCTGGCCGGAGGCAGACTCATCGGCCGCGTGGACCCGGGCCGAGAGGGCACCACCTTCGTGGCCCGCCAGATCAGCCTGGAGCCCGGCCTGTCGGTGGCCAAGTGGGGCGACCAGGTCCGCGATGCGCTGTGGGAGGCGGCATCGTGGGTCGGCTGCGACACCATCCGAGTAGACCGCGCCGACCCCTCCCTAACCACCTACCTAACCCTCACCCCAACCCCTCCACCCGACCACACCCTCTAACCCCTCCCCCTCCGCCCAACCACACCCCTAACCCGACCACCCCGCTTGCCCTCCCACTGAACCCGAGCGCCAACCCAGTCCCGCGGACGGCACCCACTCCGAGGCCCACCCCTCCGACCCCGAAGCCCACCGCTCGGGACCCGGGGCACCCCGTTTGCCCTGGCCCCCTGCCTGCCCGTGGCGTCAGGCTCCCTGCTCGGGCACCCGGGTTACCCAGACACCTGCGTGCCGCAGGGCGCCACGCGTCCCTTCCGGGACACTCGTGTGCCCAACCCTTCGCACGGGGTGGTGGAGAGCGTGACGCCAGGGGCGGGACGAAGGCGAAACCGCGAGGCAGGCGGAGGCCAGAGCGGGGGCGCAGCGGCGAACCGTGAGGCGGGCGTGGACCGGCGGCGAGGGCCGAGCTTCCAAGCACGCGACTGGGGGTTCGCGGGCCTGCGGGCGGACGCGACTGAGGGACCGCGGCATTCCCGGGGAAGGAACGCGGGCACAGGGAAGGGGTCGCAGGCGTGGCGCCCAGGGAGCAGCGACTAGGGCTCGCGTGCCTGGACCCAGGAGGTGAGGAGGGCCCGCCACTTAGGGGTTCGCGGGCCTGCGGCCCAGCGGGCGACGCGACTGAGGGACCGGGCAGGCTTGGGGCAGGAACGCGGGCACACGGAAGGGGTCGCAGGCCGGGGAAGGCGCGCGGGTGAGGACCGCAAGGGTAAGGGCCGGGGAGGGGCACGGCGGGTGAGGGGATCGCGGTCCTGGTGGGGCGATCCCCTGGGGTGGTGGCTTGGGAGGGCGGGGCGGGTCAGGTTATTTCGAGCATGCGCTCGCGGACCGCGTAGACCACGGCCTCCATGCGTGAGTGCAGTTGCAGCTTGTCCAGGATGTTGCGGACGTGGTTCTTCACCGTGTTCTCGGAGATGAAGAGCTGCTTGGCGATCTCCCGGTTGTTCATGCCCTTGGCCACCAGGCGTAGCACCTCCATCTCGCGCTCGGTCAGGCGCGGGACGGGGAGCTGGGGTGGGCGTTCGGCCTCCTTGCGGCTCATGTTGGCGAACTCGGTGATGAGCTTGGCGGCCATGGCGGGGTTGATGAGGGACTGGCCCTCGTACACCCCGCGCACGGCGTCGGGCACGTCGTTGATCTGGACGTCCTTCAGCAGGTAGCCGGTGGCTCCGGCCTTGATGGCCTCGAAGAGGTCCTCTTCCTCGTCGCTCACGGTCAGCATGATGATGCGCGTGCTCGGGACCGAGGCCTTGATGCCCTTGGTGGCCTCGATCCCGTCCTGGCGCGGCATCCGCACGTCCATGAGCGCGACGTCGGGCATGAGGCGGTCGGCCATCTCGACCGCCTCCTGACCGTCGCTCGCCTCTCCGACCACCTCGATGTCGGCCTCAGCGGCCAGTGCCAGCGCGAGACTGCGCCTGATCAGCTCGTGATCGTCCACGATCAGCACGCGGATGGGCTCGTCTCGCTCCGGCGTGGGGGTCTCGCCGCTGTCAGTCACGGAGCCCCCTCAGCCGCTCGTCGGCCGAGTGTCCTCGCCTGCCCCGCATGGTCACGGAGCCTCCTTCGGCTCCGCGACCGCCGCCTGCGGCCTGATCCGTCCGTGACCGGCGCCGCGCGGGATGTCACGCACGGCGCCGCTGTCCTTGATCCGCTCGATCACACGGCCTCCCTGATCGGCCGCGCGACGGTGTGGTCGTCGCTTCGCGTGGGCTCGCCGATGGGAACTCCTCGCCGGAGGGCTTGGAGTTCGCAACCGCGAACGCTTCGCTCGCTCACGTCTCCTCCTCGTGGGGGGCCAGAGCCGTTGAACCGCCAATGATGGCACGGGTGCCGCGGTCCTAGGGTGGTCGAGAAGATCTTCTGGACCGGCGATCAGGGCTCGATGAGCCTCAACACGCCGTAGTTGTAGCCGCGCCGGTTGTACACGACGCTCGGCTGACCGCTCTCCTTGTCACGGAACAGATAGAAGTCGTGGCCGACCAGTTCCATCTCGAGGAGGGCCTGGTCGATGGTCATGGGTTCCGCTTTGTGGCTCTTCTCCCTGACGATGAGCGGCCCGTCGCCGTCCATCTCGATGGGGACGATGTCGTCGTACTGCTTGTCGTCAGGCAGGTTGTCCTCTTCGGGTTCTGCCTGCTCGGGGACCACCTTGGCCTTGCGCGGCGCCGTTTCCGCGACGTCGCCGAGGGGCGCGGTCAGCTCCGCCACCGAGGGGATGGCGTGGTTGCCGTGGTGGACCTTGCGGCGGTCGGCCAGCCTCCTGAGGCGGCCTTCCAGTTTGTCGAGGGCGATGTCGAGGGCGGCGAATCGGTCGTCGGCCGACGCCTCGGCGCGAATCGCCGGGCCTCGGGAGTGAATGGTCAGCTCGACGCGCTCACGCTGGTCGGTGATGCGCGGATTGCGCTCCTTCGACACCTCCACATCGACTCGAATGAGCTTGTTGTCCAGACGCTCGATCCTGGCCAGCTTGGTCGTCACCAAGTCGCGGAACCGGTCACTCACTCCTGTGTGCCGACCCTTGACGATGATGTCCATGCAACAGCCCCCCTTCGTCTAACGACTGAGAAAGAGCACCCGACGACGAGCCTGCCGGGTGGGGTCTTCTGTCTGCCTTTCTGTCACCGTTACCCTCTTCCGACGTTTCATTACCGGGAACTCGGTGTATGGCACCCGCCCGGCCGACCTGGTCTTCGACCCCACATTCGCCTGCTGAGGATTTCGCAGCTCTGCTGCCACTACTGCCCTTCTCTCCTGACGAGGGACATCTGGACCCTCGGGAAGGCAGGACTTACCCCTAAGCCGCACCGTGATCGGTCGACAAAGAGTCGCCTTACGTGGACCGTTTAGCCTGCGGCTGGCATCGGCTAGCAGAGCCGGGAGCCCCGGCCCTGCGCAACCACGGACCCGAACGGGTGCCATGTCAGAACGCTATCCGCATCGGGAAGGAATGTCAGCCGGAGGATCGGTCAAAGGATCACTTTCCGTGATTTTCTCTCGTCTTACATGAGGCGTGGGATGCCCCTTTTGGTGGGGCCGTATCCCTTATGGACGGGCCTCTCTAGAGGGGTGAGCTGCCACGGCGCGTGGACCAGGCAAGGGATATGTGGCCCTGAGGTGAGACTGGCCACAGACCGTCATTCTCACCTAGCGTGACGGTAAAGCGTTGCAAGATCTTCGGCGTGTCGCGGCGAGCGTCACGGCCGCCACCACGTCCCATCCCGCCGCCCGCAGCGCCCGCGCGGCCTCGGCGAGGGTGGCGCCGGTCGTCACGATGTCGTCCACAAGGACCGCAGAGGCCCCTGGAGCGCCTCGCAGCCGATCGGTAACCCTGAGAGACGACCGGAGATTGTCGGCCCGCTCCGTGGCGCTCAGGCCCGCCTGATCGGCAACGCGCCGCGCCTGCGCCAGCCCGGGAACCAGCACCGCCCCCACCCCCACGGCCCGCATCCGGGCAGCGGCCAGCTCCCCCAGCCGCCCCACCGGATCATGCCCACGCCCCCGCACGGCCCGCCCCGCACTCGGCACCGGCACCACCACAACGCCACGATCCCGCCCGAAAGTCCCACCCCACCCACCCGCCAAGAGCCGCCCGGACGGCCCGGCTCGCCCACCCAACGCCGCCAGGGCCGTCAACGCCGTGTACGCCAGCACGTCCCCCAGCGGCACCGCCAGCCCGGTCTGCCCACGCTCCTTGTAGGCCAGGATCGCCTCCCGCAGCGACCCCGAGTAGTCACCCGCCGACCAGCACCGGGGCAGCCCGTCAGGCACCGGAACCGGCATCCGCGAGGCCACCGACCCAACCCACCCGGCCAGGCAGCCGTCACACACCCGCCCCATATGGGCCAGACCGCATCCCAGGCAGACCTGAGGCGCCAGCACGTCGAGCAACGCAGCGAACATGACGGACAGCATGCCGATCGTCACCGACAGTTTTCGGCAAGCCCACTCCGCGGGCCGCACCGCAGACGGGCTCACCCCGTCGAGACACACGACACCGAGCGCAAGCCCACTCCACCGGCCGCACCACAGGCGGGGCTCACCCCAGGGGGAAGATCGGCTCCTGGGAGGCTTCCTTGACCCGGGTGACCCACCCCTGCTGGTCCTTGAAGGCCAGAATCTCCGCCTCGCCACCTGTGGTCTCGTCCAGCGTCCCGGCCAGAATCTGCGGCCCCAGCGCCGCGATCGAGTCGAGCCGCTTGTCGGAGGTCACCGTCGTCGTCTCCCCGTCCCCGACGTCGATCTCCATGAGCGTCTGCCCGGCCTTGCCCGACACCAGCACGAGCAGATGCTCCCCATCCCGCCAGGCGATGTCCTTGACGCTCTCCCCCTGCCGCACGGTGAGCATCGGCTGGAAGTTGCCGAGCATCAGCCCCAGGCTGCCCCCGGTGATGGCCCCCACCCGGACTTCCCTGTCACCCACACCGGCGGCCACCCGCACGCCGTCCCGCGAGATCCGCAGGTCGGTGACGTCCTTGCCGTCGAGGTCGGGCGCGGCCACCCGGGTGGGCGCCGCGCGGTGGTCGCGGCGCAGCACCGCCCCCGTGCTCTTCTCGAACGCCCACAACGACCCGTCGCGATGCCAGGACGGCGCGGTGAGCCGCCCCTCCATGACCCGCGCCCACTTCCCCGCCGGGTTGACCGGCGCGACGTAGATGCCGTCGGCGCCCACCGCCGCGACCTCGTCGCCGTCTTTGGACAGGGCCTGGCCGGTGTAGCCGTTGGGCTTGCCCGCCTCGCCGTTGACCGCGTTGCCCGCGCCGTCGGTGCTGGTGAAGTGCACCGCGCCGCCGGTGGTGTAGTAGGCGGGGCTCTTCATGGACGGGTACCAGGACTGGGCGGCGTCGGCGTTGATCCCCAGGATGTACGGCTCGCCGTTGTGCGTGATGTCGATGGTCGGCGCCGCGGTGACCTTCTCCAGGCTGGCCCGGAGCTGGGCCTTGAAGCCGTCGGTGTCGGCCAGGGCGGGCGCGCCGCTGAGCCCGATGACGACCTTGTCGTCGGTGGCGGTGATGGTGTCCACGGCGACGTTGCCGGTCAGCGCGGTGGCCACGGCGCCGCGCAGCGCGCTGCTGGGCCCCTTGAGCAGCCGCTCGATGATCGTCTCGGCCAGGGTCTCACCCGGCTTGAGCCGCAGGTGGACCGCGTCGGAGACCAGCAGCCCGTCGGGCGCGGGCGCCCCGTTGAGGTAGTAGAGCAGCGTGGGCCGGTAGGCCCGGTCGACGTCGGCGGCCCGCATCACCAGCCCGTTGTCCAGCCCGTCCACGCGCCAGCCGCCCGACTCCTTCTTGAGGATGTACTCGCCGTTGAAGGTCCGCCCGTCGGACACGTACCGGTCGTCGTCCTCGATGCGCGCGATCTGGTTGCCGGTGACCTTGACCAGCCCGTTGCCCTCCTTGACGTCGGCCTCGTCGATCACGGTGATCGGCCCCACCGGCCGCCACGCGTTGCGCGCCTTCTGCGTCATGTACTGCAGCAGCGTCGTCGGGTCGTCGGGATAGGCGGCCATGGCGGCGAGCATCCCCTTGACGACGTCCTGGGGAGTCCAGTCGTTCTCGGGCGGGGAGACGATCAGGCGTACGAACGGCTTGGTCAGGTCCGCGCCCGCGACCTCCTCGGGCGCGGTGGGGCTGCCGACCGGGATGACCGCGCACCCGCACGACAGCACGAACGCCAGCGTGAGCACCGCGGCGAGGATCCGCCTGCTACTCGTCATGGACGTCTCCCGTGGCCGCGGTGAGCACCGGAGTCATGTGCCCGCGCCAGGTGCGCCGCATCTCGACCTCGGGCGGCACCAGCGACAGCGGCGAGCCCTTCAGGTCGGACCCCGCCGCCCTGGGCAGCGTCAGGCGGAACTGCGAGCCGTCGCCGGGCTGTCCCCACGCCTGCAGCCAGCCGCCGTGCAGCGTGGCGTCCTCGCGCGAGATGGCCAGGCCGAGCCCGGTGCCGCCGATGGTCCTGGCCCGTGAGGGGTCGGCCCGCCAGAAGCGGTCGAAGACCATGTTGTCCTCGCCGGGCTTCAGACCAACCCCATGATCACGTACGGCGACCGCCACCGCGTCCCTGTCGCCCCCCACCGACACCACGATCTCCTTGCCCTCGCCGTGCTCGATGGCGTTGAACAGCAGGTTGCGCAGGATCCGCTCGACCCGGCGGCTGTCGATCTCGGCCATGCAGGGCTCGTTGGGCAGCCGCAGCTCGAAGCGGGTGGAGTGACGCTCGGCCAGCGCCTCGGAGTCGGCGATGGCGCGCAGGACGACGTCGCGCACGTCGGTGGAGTCGAGGTCGAGCGTGGCCGCTCCGGCGTCGTAGCGGCTGATCTCCAGCAGGTCGGCCAGCATCGACTCGAAGCGTTCGAGCTGCGCCTGCATGAGCTCGGCCGAGCGCGAGGCCATCGGGTCGAAGTCCTCGCGGGCGTCGTAGAGCAGGTCGGCGGCCATGCGCACGGTGGTCAGCGGGGTGCGCAGCTCGTGCGAGACGTCGGAGACGAACTGCCGCTGGACCTGCGACAGCTCCTCCAACTGGTGGATCTTCAGCGCGAGGTTGGCGGCCATCTCGTTGAAGGAGGTGGCCAGGCGGGCCAGGTCGTCCTCGCCGCGCACCTTGAGCCGTTCGTCGAGCTTGCCCGAGGCCAGGCGTTCGGCGGCCTGGCGGGCCAGCCGTACCGGAGTGACGACCTGACGGGCGACCAGGTAGGCGATGGCGGCAAGCAGGAGCACCAGGCCGACGCCCACGACGACCAGCAACTGGCGCACGGACGTGAGCATCTCCCCTTCCTGCGTGAGCGGGAAGAAGTGGTAGATCTGGTAGTTCTGGAAGCCGGTCCCGTCGGGGACGCTGATGACGACGCCGGTGGCCAGGGTGGGGCGCGACTCGCCCTTCACCGGGATGGTGGTCAGCCACGACTGGGGCGTGTCGAAGCGCTGGCGCTTGACCTCGCGGTCGAGCAGCTCGCGCAGCGGGACCGGGATGTCGGCGGGCTCGACGTTGCCGATGGCGCGGGACCTGCCGGGCTGGTGCGGGTTGAGGACGAGCAGGTCGTAGCGCAGGCGCGGGGCGTTCTCGCTGACGCCGGCGATGGCGTTGAGCACCTGGTCGAGCGGGTCGGGCGGCTGCTTCTTGCCCGCTTCGTCGGCCTTGGCGTCATCCGGCTGCTTCTGGGTGAGCGCGGCCACGATCTGGGTGCGGTCGCTGAGCGCCTCGTTCATCGCCGCGCGGGCGCGTCCGTCGATGACGCTGTCGTTGATCTCCTGGAACAGGAAGGCGCCCAGCACCGCCACGACCGTAATGGAGATCACCAGCGTGCTGGTGACCACCTGGAGCTGGAGGGAGCGGCGCCAGACGCGTCTGACCGTGCCCACCGCGCGCCGGGTCCGCCGCCGTACGCCGCCGAGGATCTGGCGGAGCGTACGGCGGCGGCGACCGGCCTTCTTCGTCGTCGGGGGCATGGCTCGCAGTGGTCCGGCGCTAGGCCGGCCCGGCCTTGTATCCCACGCCGCGCACCGTCACCACGATCTCCGGGTGCTCGGGGTCCTTCTCGATCTTGGCCCGCAGCCGCTGGACGTGCACGTTGACCAGACGGGTGTCGGCCGCGTGCCGGTAGCCCCAGACCTGCTCCAGCAGGACCTCACGGGTGAAGACCTGGCGCGGCTTGCGAGCCAGCGCGACGAGCAGGTCGAACTCCAGCGGGGTGAGGTTGATGGTCTCCTCGCCGCGCTTGACGGAGTGGCCCGCCACGTCGATGGTGATGTCGCCGATCTGCAGGATCTCGGGCGTCGGCTCGTCGGTACGGCGCAGCCGCGCCCGCACCCGAGCCACGAGTTCCTTCGGCTTGAACGGCTTGACGATGTAGTCGTCGGCCCCGGACTCGAGTCCGAGCACGACGTCGATCGTGTCGCTCTTGGCGGTGAGCATCACGATCGGAACCCCCGACTCCGCCCTGATCCTGCGCGCGACGTCGATGCCATCCGCCCCCGGCAGCATCAGGTCGAGCAGAACCAGGTCCGGGCGTGTATCCCGGAACGCGTCGAGGGCCTTGTCGCCGTCGGAGACAAAGGATGGTTCGAAGCCTTCTCCGCGCAACACGATGCCAAGCATCTCGGCGAGAGCGGCGTCGTCGTCGACGACCAGCACGCGACCTTTCATGGCCCCTCATTCGTTCTACGCATTGTGGGACATACCCGCATGGTTGCTGTAGGTTACCCTTGCCCAGCTCATGGGTGTGACTCCAGCACTTCAAAAGCCGAATTTTAGACTTGCAGCGGCGTCCACCTTCTCAGTCTGCGGTAACCAGCCGACTTTCGGCCATCCCTGAAGTTCAGCTCGGGCCGGAAACACCCTGGAATGCAGGGGTAGTTCAGTCGCGCGAAACGACCGCGTGACCCCAATGAGTCGCCCACCATGCCAGGATTGGGATATGTCAGACGGTCCTTCGCCCGAGAGGCCACCAGGATGGTCGGCCGACCAGCCCCCACCCTACGGCGCTCCGCCGGCTTCCCCATGGACCGCGCCCGGTTCCGGGCCGCAGCCGGTCTCCTACGGCCAGCCGTACGGTGACCAGCCGCCCCCGCCCCCGCCCTACGGCGCGCGGCAACAGCCTCCCCCGCCCCCGCACGGAGCGCAGCCGCACCAGACGCTGCCGCCGCCGCCCGGATACGGCCACCAGCAGCACGGCCAGCAGTACGGCCAGCAGTACGGTCACCAGCCGCCGCCACAGCACCTGAGGCCCGGCATCATCCCGCTGCGCCCGCTGGGGCTCGGCGACATCCTCGACGGCTCGATCAAGTTCATCCGCTCCAACCCGAAGGCCATCCTCGGCATCTCGGCCCTGGGCGCGGCCCTCGCCGCGGTGCCCGTGGCGATCGCCACCGCGGTGCTGAACGGCCAGGTGACCTCGCTCAGCCGCGACCCGGAGAGCGTCAGCAGCGGCGGGGTGATCACCACTCTCGTCGCCGGCTACAGCGGCATCCTCATCTCGCTGGTCGTCAGCTTCGTCGTGACCACGGTGCTCACCGGCATCCTGACCCGCATCCTCGGCCGCTCGGTCTTCGGCGGCAAGATCACGCCCGGCGAGGCGTGGAACCTGGTCAAGGGCAGGATCGGGGCGCTGTTCGGCGTCGTGGTGCTGGTCGGGCTGGTGATGCTGGCGCCGGTCGTGCCGATCGTGGGCCTCTTCGCGCTCCTCGTGGCCAACACCAGCTCCCCGCAGGACGCGTTCGGCCTGATCGGGCTGGGCCTGCTGATGATCCTGCTCTACGCCGTGTACGCGCTGTTCTTCAACACCAGGTTCGCCTTCGCCGCGCCCATCGTGGTGCTGGAGGGCCGCGGCCCGGTCGAGGCCATGAAGCGCTCGTGGCGGCTGGTCTCCGGCGACTTCTGGCGCGTGCTCGGCATCCTGCTCCTGACCGGGATCCTGGCCTACCTGGTCAGCAGCGTGCTGAGCGTGCCGTTCTCCCTGGCCTCGTCGCTGCTGGGCGTGACCGGCTCCGACGGCGTCGGCGTGATCGCCCTCAGCGCCGTCCTGCTCGCGATCGGCTCCACGCTGGCGGCGATGATCGTCTATCCGTTCCAGGCGGCGGTCGCCGGCCTGCTCTACGCCGACCGCCGGATGCGCAGCGAGGCCTTCGACCTGGTCCTGCAGACCGCGGCGATCGAGCAGCAGCGACAGGGGTGGGTGCACTCCTCCGCCGACGAGCTCTGGCACCCGTCGAACGCCGCCCGGTCGTGACACCGATAGGCCGGGACGAGGCGCAGCGACGCGCCGCGGAGGAGCTGCTCAGGCCCGAGTACGAGAAGGAGGGGCTGGTCGCCCGCATCACCCGCGCGGTCGACCAGTTCATCGGCGACCTGCTGGACGCCGCGACGGGCGGCGGCCCCATCGGCGGCGTCGTCGCGGCGATCCTCATCGGGCTGATCATCCTCGGCGTCGCCGCGCTGGTCGTCTGGCGGCTGCGCAAGACGACCAGGCGCAACGCCGACGCCTCCGGCCTCGTCTTCGACGAGCGCACGCTGACCGCCGCCGAGCACCGCGCGCTGGCCGAGCGGCTGGCCGCCGAGCAGCGCTGGAGCGAGGCACAGCAGGAACGCCTGCGCGCCATCGCCCGCGACCTGGAGGAGCGCGCGCTGGTGAACGGCATGCCCGGCCGTACCGCGGACGAGCTGGCGGCCGAGGCCGGAGCGGCGCTGCCCGCGTTCGCCGGCGAGCTGGCCGCGGCGGCCCGCTCCTTCGACGACGTCACCTACGGCGGCGTGCCGGGCACCCCGGACGCCTATCAGGCGATGACCTCACTGGACCAGCGGCTCCAGGCGGCGAAGCCGGTGCTGGCATGAGCGTGAGCACCTCGCCCACCACGGGTTCGGCGTGGCGGGCCGGCCGGTTCTGGATCGCCCTCGGGGCGCTCATCGTGCTGGTCGCCGTCATCGGCGTGGCCCTCGCGCCGGGCACCCGCGAGCCGCGCCGCCTCGACCCCGCCGACACCTCGCTGGAGGGTTCGAAGGCGCTGGCCGAGCTGCTGCGCGAGCGCGGCGTCACCGTCGACAGGGTCGACTCGGTCGACGCCGCCATCGCCAAGGGGGACGGCAGGCTCCTGCTGGTCACCCACACCGCCTCCTTCGACTGGCAGCAGCTCGACCGGCTCGCGCAGATCAAGGGCGACCGCGTGATCGTCGGCGACCTGGACGGGCGCGACGTGCTGGCTCCTGGCGTCACGCCCGCGTACGAGCCGGCCCGCGTGCGTTCCAGGGAGCCCGAGTGCGGCCTGCCGGCCGCGCGCGCCGCGGGCAGCGCCTACCTGGGCGGCGACCTGTTCAGGGGCGCCAACGGCTGCTACCCCGGGCCCGAGGGGTCGGCGCTGGTCCAGGTTCCGGGCGAGGGCGGCACGGTCACCGTGCTCGGCGACGGCAGCTTCATGACCAACAAGCACCTGGCCGAGGACGGCAACGCCGCCCTCGCGCTCAACCTGCTCGGGACCAAACCGGCCGTCACCTGGCTGGTGCGCCCCGCACTGCCGCCGGCCGGCGACCTGGCCGGGGTCGGCGGCAAGTCGCTGGGCGAGCTGGTTCCCCCCAGCGTCCCGTGGGCGGTGGTCGCCGCGTGCCTGGCCGTGCTCGTGGCCGCCTTCTGGCGCGGGCGCAGGCTCGGGCCGGTCGTCGCGGAGAAGCTGCCCGTCGTGGTGCGGGCCGCCGAGACCGTCGAGGGCAGGGGCCGCCTCTACCGGGCCAGGCGGGCCAGGGAGCGGGCCGCCGCCGTGCTCAGGGCCGGGACCGTCGACCGGCTGACGCCGCGGGTCGGGCTCGCGCCCGGCGCCGGTCAGCACGAGGTCGTGGCGGCGCTCGCCGTACGGACGGGACAGGACGCGCAGCAGATCGGCGGCGCGCTGTACGGCCCGCCGCCCGCCGACGACGCCGGGCTCGTCGCCCTGGCCGGATACTTGGACTTCATCGAAAGGATCGTCCGTGAACACTGAGGAGACGACGCGCGTCGCCGCCGCCGCCCGGGGCGACTCGGCCAAGGAAGCGCTGGGCGCGCTGCGTGCCGAGGTGTCCAAGGTCGTGGTCGGCCAGGACGCGGTGGTGACGGGGCTGGTCATCGCGCTGCTGTGCCGGGGGCACGTGCTGCTCGAAGGCGTGCCGGGCGTGGCCAAGACCCTGATGGTGCGCACGCTGTCTGCGGCGCTCTCGCTGGACTTCAAGCGGGTGCAGTTCACCCCCGACCTGATGCCGGGCGACGTGACCGGGTCGCTGATCTACGACGCGAAGACCGCCGAGTTCGAGTTCCGCGAGGGACCCGTCTTCACCAACCTCATGCTCGCCGACGAGATCAACCGCACGCCGCCCAAGACGCAGGCCGCGCTGCTGGAGGCCATGGAGGAGCGGCAGGTCAGCGTCGAGGGCGCCGCGCGCAAGCTGCCCGACCCGTTCGTGGTGTGCGCCACCCAGAACCCCGTCGAGTACGAGGGCACCTATCAGCTTCCCGAGGCCCAGCTCGACCGGTTCCTGCTCAAGCTGACCGTGCCGCTGCCGCCGCGCGAGCAGGAGATCGCGGTGCTCCAGCGCCACGCGGGCGGCTTCGACCCGCGCGACCTGTCGGAGGTCAAGCCGGTCGCCACCGCCGAGGACCTCGCCGCGGGCCGTGAGGCCGTCGCCAAGGTGCACGTGGCGCCCGAGGTGCTCGGCTACATCGTCGACGTCTGCCGCGCCACCCGTAACTCGCCGTCGCTGCAGCTCGGCGTCTCGCCGCGTGGCGCCACCGCGCTGCTGGCGGCCTCGCGGGCGTGGGCGTGGCTGTCCGGCCGGCCGTACGTCACTCCCGACGACGTCAAGGCGCTGGCCCGTCCGGCGCTGCGGCACCGCATCCAGCTCAGGCCGGAGGCCGAGCTGGAGGGCGCGACCGCCGACGGCCTGCTCGACGGCATTCTGGCCTCGGTCCCGGTCCCACGCTGATGGCGCTCACGGGGCGGGCCGCGCTGGTCGCGGCGGTGGGGATCGTGGTGGTGCTGATCGCGCCCGAGCCCGGGTTCGCGCTGCTCGGCTGGCTGCTCGTGCTGGCCGCCGCGATCACCGTGGACCTGGTGTTCGCGGGCTCCGTGCGCCCGCTGCGCTTCCACCGCTCAGGCGACAATCTGGTACGGCTCGGCCAGTCCGGCACCGTCGAGCTGGTCGTGGAGAACCCCGGCACCCGCAGGGTCCAGGGCGTGCTCAGGGACGCCTGGCCCCCCTCGGCCGGAGCCGCGCCGCGCGAGCTGCGGCTGGACGTGCCGGCCGGCGAGCGCCGCCGCCTGGTGGTGACGCTGACCCCGACCCGCCGCGGCGACCGGGCCTCCGCCTCGGTGACCGTCCGCTCGGTGGGCCCGCTGGGCCTGGCCGCCAGGCAGGGCGCCCACAGCGCCCCCTGGTCGGTACGCGTGCTGCCGCCGTTCCTCTCCCGCAAGCACCTGCCCTCGCGCCTGGCCAAGCTGCGCGAGCTGGAAGGCCAGCACCCGGCGCTGGTACGCGGCCAGGGCACCGAGTTCGACTCGCTGCGCGAGTACGTGGTCGGCGACGACGTGCGCTCGATCGACTGGCGGGCCAGCGCCCGCCGCCACGACGTGGTGGTCCGCACGTGGCGTCCGGAACGCGACCGCCGGGTCCTCATCGTCCTGGACACCGGCCGCACCTCCGCCGGCCGCGTGGGCGCCGCCCCGGTCCCGCTGACCGGCGACACCGGCAGGGCCTCGCTGGAGTCGCTCGCCCCCTCCGACGTGGCCCGCCCCGTCCCCGGCTGGCCGCGCCTGGACTGGTCGATGGACGCCGCGCTGCTGCTGGCCGCCCTGGCCGCCCGCGCCGGCGACCGCGTCGACTTCCTGGCCTACGACCGCGCGGTGCGCGCCTGGGTCTCCGGCGCCTCCCGCACGGAACTGCTCACGGCGCTCGTCAACGCCATGGCCCCCATCGAGGCGGAGCTCATCGAGGCCGACTCCCCCGGCATGGTGGCCAACATCCTGTCGCGCGCGAAGCGCCGCTGCCTGGTGGTCCTGCTGACCGACCTCAACGCCTCGGCGCTGGACGAGGGCCTGATGCCGGTGCTGCCGCAGTTGTCCTCGCGCCACCTGGTGCTGGTGGCGGGCGTGTCCGACCCCGCGGTGGCCGACATGGCCGCGCGCAAGGGCACGGCCGAGGAGGTGTACGACGCGGCGGCGGCCGAGTACACCCGCATCGAACGCCGCCGGATCACCGCCCGGCTGCGCCGCCACGGGGTCGAGGTCGTGGACGCCGCCCCGGAGGACATCGCCCCGGCCCTCGCCGACGCGTACCTGGCCCTGAAGGCCGCCGGGCGCCTCTGATCCCTCAGTCCTGGCTCGTCAGGCCGTCGGGGCCAGGTCGGGGGCGCGTTCCAGGTCGCCGGTCTCCTGGGCGCGCACCGCCCGCCGGCCGTAGAAGATCACGTAGGCCAGGAAGGCGGCCTCCGCGAGCACCCCGATGGCGATGCGGGCCCAGGTGGGCAGCCCGGACGGGGTGACGAACGCCTCGATGAGGCCGGACACGAACAGCACCACCACCAGGCCCATCGCCACGCTCATCACCGCCCTGCCCTGCTCGGCCAGCGCCTCCGAGCGCCGTCTGGGGCCTGGGTCGATCACCGTCCAGCCCAGTTTCAGTCCCACCGCCGCGGCCAGGAAGACCGCCGTCAGCTCCAGCAGGCCGTGCGGGGTGATCAGGCCGAAGAAGATGTCCAGCTTGCCCCTGGAGGCCATGAGCCCGCCGGAGACGGCCACGTTGACGGCGTTCTGGAACAGGAAGTACGGGATCGGCAGGCCCATGAAGATGGCCCCGATCAGCATGAGCGCGGCCACCCACGCGTTGTTGATCCACACCCGGCTGGCGAAGGAGGCGGCCGGGTTCTCGGAGTAGTAGTCGGCGAAGTCGTGCTCCACCAACTGGGTGATCTCCTCCGGGGTGGCGATCGCGCGCTGCACCTCCGGGTCGCCCGCCACCCACGCGCCCATCACCCACGCCACGGCGACGAACGCCACCGTAGCGCCCAGCCACCACCACCGCGCCCGATAGGCCACCACGGGGAAGGACACCGTGAAGAAGCGCGCGAACTCCCGCCACGCCGGCACGTGCGCCCCCGTCACCGCCGAGCGCGCCCGCGCCACCAGGGCCGACAGCCGCCCGGCCAGCATCGCGTCGGTCGAGGCCGAGCGGACGATGGACAGGTGCGTCGACACCCGCTGGTACAGCTCGACGAGCTCGTCGACCTCCGCCCCGGTCAGCCGGCCGCGGTGCTTGACCAGATGCTCCAGCCGATCCCAGGTGGGACGGTGTGCGGCGATGAACGCGTCGATATCCACCCGACCATTGTCACCGACTAGGCTCCCGGTATGTCCGAGGTTGTGACGGGAGACGCCGTCGTCGTCGAAGTACGCGTGGCGCAGATGCCCTCCCGCGCCGCCGCGGTCCTGCTCGACATGCTGGTCCAGGCCACTCTGATGATCGGTTTCGCCGTCCTGCTGATCAACTTCGCGGGCATCAGCGACTCCGCGTTGTTCGCCGCGGCCAACATCGTCATGGTCGTGCTGGTGATGGTCGGCTACCCCGTGCTCTTCGAGACCGTCACCCGCGGGCGCAGCCTGGGCAAGATGGCGCTCGGCCTGCGGGTCGTGGGCGACGACGGCAGTCCTGAGCGCTTCCGTCAGGCGTTGATGCGGGGGCTGGCGGGCGTCATGGAGTTCTGGATGTTCTCCGGGGCGCCGGCGCTGATCTCGTCGCTGATCTCGCAGCGGGGCAAGCGGCTCGGTGACGTGTTCGCCGGGACGATCGTGATCTCGGAGCGCGCGCCTCGGGACAACTCGCAGGCGATCGTGATGCCGCCCCGGCTGGCCGCCTGGGCGACGACGCTGGAGCTGTCACAGTTGCCCGACGAGGTGGCCGCCGCCGCCCGCCAGTACCTGACCCGCTACTACGACCTCGCCCCCGCCGTACAGCACGAGATGGGCATGCGCATCGCCCACCAGGTCGCCTCCTACGTCTCGCCGGCCGCTCCGGGTGGTGTGCCGCCGCACGCGTACCTGAGCGCCGTCCTGGCCGAGCGCCGCCGCCGAGAGGAGGTACGGCTGGCCCGCCAGACCCGCCACACCCCGTCTCCTTGGCCCCAGCCCCAGGTCCCTCCCCAGCCCCCCGGTGCCTTCCACCCCCAGCCCACGCCACCCGCCGTCCCTCACCCCCAGGTGATTCCTCACCCCCAGGCCATGCCAGCGCCCCCCGGTGTCCCTCACCCCCAGACCATGCCAGCACCTCCCGGTGTCCCTCACCCCCAGACCATGGCAGCGCCTCCCGGTGTTCCACACCCCCAGCCCGCGCCGCCGCCCCAGCCTTGGCAGCAGGCCGGCTCTTACCCGCCGCCGCCTTCGCCGAGCCCGTGGGCCCTGCCGGGGCAGCCGGTGCCCGCGCAGCAGGCGGCTCAGCCGGTGACCGGATGGCACCCCGGCCCCACCCTCCCGGAACCACCGCCGGGACCCGGCTACCAGGCCCCTCAGCACCCCGTGACGCACCCCATTCCCGGCGCCCAGGGGCAGATGCCGGACCGGCGCCCCGCGCCGGAGGAGCCTCCGGTCACGCCGGGCGGCTTCGCACCGCCCGCCTAGGGCAAGCCCGAGCACGCCCCCGCTCGACGGCTTCCGCCCGCCCGGGGCAGCCCTGCCTGCCCATGAACGTCTAGCGCCGCGCGGGCTCAGTAGCCGTACTGGGTCTGGGTGTTGAGGATCTTGAGGGTGACCTTCTTGGCCGGGTCGGTGCGTGGGTCGTCGATGCGGAGCACGTCCAGCCCCTTCTGGATGTCGCTGCTGTAGACGTGCCCGTTGTAGTAGTAGGCCGACCAGGACCCGGCGATGTCCCTGCCCTGGTACGGCGGGCGCTCGAAGTACCCGATCTCCTGTGGCTTGTCCGGGTCGGTGAAGTCGACGAACGACACGCCGCCCTGGTACCACGCCTGGACCATGATGTCCTTGCCCTTGACCGGGAGGAGCGAGCCGTTGTGGGCGACGCAGTTCTGGCGCTTGTCCTGGACCCGGGGGATCTTGAAGTACCCCCGCTTGACGAGTGTGCTGCCGGAGATGTCGTAGACGGCGTCGGCGCCCCGCTCGGGCCCGGTGGACTTGTCGCAGACGCCCATGGCGCCCCCGCCGAGCTCGTCGGTGAAGATGACTCTGGTGCCCGCGTTGTTGAACGTGGCCGAGTGCCAGAAGGCGAAGTTCCCGTCGGTGACGCGGGTGGTGACCTTGGGCTTCTCCCGGTCGGCGATGTCCAGCAGCACCCCGTCGCCCATGCAGGCTCCGGCGGCGAGGTCCTTCGCGGGGTAGACGGTGATGTCGTGGCAGCCGGAGGTGGTGGGCCCGCCGGACTGCTCGGGGAAGAGCACGGGCGTGGCGACGACCTTGGCGGCGGCCGGCTTGTCCAGCGGCACCTTGACGATGGAGATCTTGTCGTGCGGCGGCTTGCACCCGGCGAGGATGTCACCGGGCCCATAGGAGGAGACGTAGAGGTAGGCCGCCTTGCCCTTCTTGTCCGGCACCAGCGTGTGCGTGTGGGACCCACAGGCCGTCTTCACGGCCTTGAGGTACTTGGGCCGAGACTTGTCGCTGATGTCGAAGATCCGGACGCCCTCCCAGGACTTCTTGTCCGTGGGCGAGCCATAGTCACTGGAACACGACTCCCCGGAACGCGACTCGTCCACGGAAAGGAACAGCAGCTTCCCGAGAACGGACACGTCGTTCTGCGCCCCGGGACAGGACACCCGGCTGAGTATCCGCGGCTTGGCGGGATCCCCGATGTCGTAGACGGTGAACCCGTTGTAGTTCCCCTGGTACGCGTACCGCCCCTGGAAGGCGAGGTCGGTGTTGTAGGCGTCCTCGGTGGCGAAGGGGGCCTGCTTGGGCACGTTGGCCAGGTGCTTGACGTTGGCGCTCGCCTCGGGCTTCTCAGCCGCCTGGACGGGTACGGCCCCCAGCAGGGCCAGTCCGGCGACCGCTGACATCAACACCCTGCCGACTCTGGAAACCACACAGACCTCCCCTGATCACCTGTTGTCCCACTATGTCAGCAATCTTGACCGTGACGGCGCGCGACCCCGTCCGACGTGAGAAGCGACCCCCACGATCGGCGCCCGCGCACGGCGGCGGGTGGCGGTGGGACGGCTTGCCGTACGGGATGGATCGGGAGCGCAGGCGCACGCCCCCACACACACAGCAGACAGAGGGGAAAAGCGCTCGCAGAGCGCGCCGCACGAAGCCGAGCAGAGCAGGGCGAAGCGGGACGAGAAGCAGAAAAGAGCGGGACGAGAAGCAGATAAAGAGAAGGGCGCTCGCCCCCACGAAGGGCGTGGGGGCGAGCGCTCAAGGATGAGGTGTCGAGGCCGAAACCAGCCGAGTTGGGCTAGTGGGGCCAGCCCCACTCGCGGTAGGACTCCTGGGTTTGGACGTTGAGGCGGTCGGTGCGGACGCGGTCGGCGCCGCGGACCAGGGGGTCGTTGATCTTGAGCACGTCGAGACCGTTGTGGAAGTCGGCGGCGTAGACGTACCCGTTGTAGTAGTACGCCGACCAGATGCCGCCGCCGCCCTGGCTGGCCGGGCCGCGCTCGAAGTAGCCGAACTCACGCGGCCGCGAGATGTCCGTGAAGTCCACGAACGACACGCCGCCCTGGTACCAGGCCTGGACCATGATGTCCTTGCCCTTGACCGGGATGAGCGAGCCGTTGTGGGCCACGCAGTTCTCGCTGTCGGCCTGGTGGCGCGGGATTTTGAAGTAGCTGCGGAACTTGAGCTGTCCCCTGCGAATGTCGTAGTAGGCGTTGGCCCCGCGGTTCGGGCCGGTCGCCTCGTTGCAGGTGGCCGCGCCGCCGCCGCCGAGCTCGTCGGTGAAGACGACCTTCTTGCCATCGTTGGTGAACGTCGCCGAGTGCCAGAACGCGAAGTTCGGGTCGGTGGTCCTTGCGGTCACCTTCGGGTTGAGCCGGTCGCGGATGTCGAACAGCACGCCGTCACCCATGCACGCGCCGGCCGCGGTGTCCTTCTCGGCGTAGACGGTGATGTCGTGGCAGCCGCTGGTGGGCACCAGCAGGCCGGGCTGGGTCTCGTTGCCGCCGTCGGGGAAGACGACCGGCGTCGCGGCCACGTACGCGGCCGTCGGCTCGCGCAGCGGGACCTTGATGATCGAGATCTTGTCGTGCGGCGTCCCGCAGTCGGGGAAGTTGTCCGCGGGCAGGTACGACGACACGTAGACGTAGACGTTGCGCCGGCGGTCGTGGCCCTTGCCCGGCACCAGGGTCAGCGTGTGCGAGCCGCAGTTCGTCTCGACCGACTTGATGTACTTGGGGTTGGCCTTGTCGCTGACGTCGAAGATGCGGACGCCCTCCCACGATTCCTTGATCGTGGCGCTCTGGCCGGTGCTGCTGCAGGAGTCGTTGTTGCGGGAGGAGTCGACGGCGGCGAAGAGCAGGTCGCCGTAGACGGAGACGTCCATCTGCGCGCCGGGGCAGACCACGGAGCTGACGACCTTGGTCTGCTTCGGGTTGCTGATGTCGTAGATGGAGAAACCGCCGTAGTTGCCGACGTAGGCGTAGTTGCCCTGGAAGGCGATGTCGGTGTTGATGGTGGCGGCGATCGGGGCCGGCTTGGGCACCGTCAGGACGTGCGAGACGTTCGGGCTGGTCACCACCGTGTCGACCGGTGGGATGTCATTGGCGAGCGCGACCGTGGGCAGCGCCGTCGCCGCGAGGGCGACGGCGGCACCGACCGCGACGAGTAACCGCCGGGGCTTGGACAACAGCAAGAGAGGATCCTTCTGGTCAGTCGTGGTCGTGGCCGTGGCCACGGTCCGGGTAGGAGGTCTGGGTCTGCGGGTTGAGGCTGTCGAGGCGCACGTGCTTGGCCCGGTCGGTACGACGGTCGTCGATGCTCAGCACGTCGAGTCCGAGGTTGAAGTCGGAGCCGTAGATGTGGCCGTTGTAGTAGTAGGCCGACCAGTGGCCGCCGGCCAGGGCCGGAGCGGTGTTGTCGGGGCCGCGCTCGTACCAGCCGATCTCCTTCGGGCGGGCCGAGTCGGTGAAGTCGACGATCGAGATGCCGCCCTGGTACCAGGCTTGGACCATGATGTCCTTGCCCTTGACCGGGATGAGCGAGCCGTTGTGGGCGACGCAGTTCTCGGTGTCGGCCTGCGGCCGCGGGATCTTGAAGTAGCTGCGGAACTGCAACTGGCCGCGGACGATGTCGTAGTAGGCGTTGGCGCCGCGGTTCGGGCCGATGATGGTGTTGCAGGTGGCCGCGCTGCCGCCGCCGAGCTCGTCGGTGAAGACGACCTTGTTGCCGCGGTTGTTGAAGGTCGCCGAGTGCCAGAACGCGAAGTTGACGTCGTCCCGGACGGTGGCGGTGACCTTGGGGTTGAGGCGGTCGGAGATGTCCATCAGGATGCCCTCGCCCATGCAGGCGCCGGCGGCGATGTCCTTCTCGGCGTAGACGGTGATGTCGTGGCAGCCGGTGGTGGCGGACTTGCCGTCCGGGTAGGGCAGCGGGACGCCGGGGTTGCCGCCGTCGGGGAAGAGCACGGGCGTGGCGGCGACCGCGGCGGCGCTCGGGTTACGCAGCGGCACCTTGACGATCGAGATCTTGTCGTGCGGAAGCTGGCAGTCGGGGTACTCGGCCCTGGGGCTGTAGGACGAGACGTACACGTAGAGGTTGCGCCGGCGGTCGTGGCCCTTGCCGGGCACGAGGCTCAGCGTGTGCGAGCCGCAGTTGGTCTCGACCGACTTGATGTAGCGCGGGTTGCGCTTGTCGCTGATGTCGAAGATCCGGATGCCCTCCCAGGACTCCTTGATCGTCGCACTCTGCGAGGTGCTGTTGCAGGAGTCGTTGTTGCGGGAGGAGTCCACGGCGGCGAAGAGCAGGTCGCCGTAGACCGAGACGTCCATCTGGCCGCCCGGACAGATCACGGTGCTGACCAGCGACGTCCGCGAGGGACGCCGGATGTCGTAGATGGAGAAGCCGTAGTAGTTGCCGACGTAGGCGTAGTTGTCCTGGAAGGCCATGTCGGTGTTGATGTCCGCCAGTGCGGCGGGCTTCGGCACGTTGGTGACCTGCCGCATGTTGTCGCTCATGACCACTTCGCCCGGAGCGGGGATGTCGGCCGCCTGAGCGGGCAGGACACCTCCAACCAGGGCAAGAGCGGCGCCGATCACGATGAGGGCCCTGCGGGGGGATAACACCTAGTCCTCCTATAAAGGGGGCATAAATGAAGAAATTTTCGTACGAAAAGGGTCAGAAGGCCAGCGCGCAAGCTGTCAAAGTTTGTAGCAATTTGCCGTCTTCCACCCGGCGCGGTCGTCGTCTAGAGTGCGCATTCACGGCATGGGGTAGTCAGGGAGGCCAGTTGCGCGTCGCGCTCATCGTCGTCATGGGCGCGGTCGTCGCCCTCGCCGGTTGCAGCAGCGAGAAGGACACACCCCCTCGCGCCGACTCCACGGCTCCCGTCATCGCGCCCGGCCGGCCCGGCGAGGAAGCCAGGACGCTGTCGCCCTCCGAGGCCGTCACGGCGGTGCCGTCCCCGACGGCCAACGCCGGGGACATCAAGTTCATGCAGGACATGATCATCCATCACCGCCAGGCGCTGGACATGTCGGTACTCGCCCCGAACCGCGCCGAGGCGCCCAAGGTCAAGTCGCTCGCCTCGCGCATCAAGGACGCCCAGGGCCCCGAGATCCAGTACATGACCACCTGGCTCCAGGAGCAGAGCCAGAAGGTGCCCGAGCACCACGCCCAGCACCAGGCCATGCCCGGCATGGCCACGCCGGAGCAGATGGAGTCGCTGAAGGCCGCCACCGGCAAGGCGTTCGACAAGCTCTTCCTCGACCTGATGATCCAGCACCACCTGGGCGCGCTCACGATGACCAAGCAGGTGCTCAAGGACGGTTCGCACATCAGGGTCGAGGAACTGGCCAACGACGTGGGCGTCACCCAGGCGGCCGAGATCCGCCGCATGCAGCGGATCCAGGCCGAGCTCTAGAAGCCCGGATGCAGCGGATCCAGGCCGAACCCTGGAAACCCCCCAGGGGGTACGGCCCGCCGGGCCGCGGGCCGTACCCGGGGGAAGGGTCCTTACCAGCCGCGCTCGGGATAGCGGGCCTGGGTCTGGGCGTTGAGCAGGGGCACCCGGACGCGGTTGGCCGAGTTCGTCCGCCGGTCGTCGACCTTGAGCACGTCGAAGCCGCGGGCGATCTCGCTGCCGTAGATGTAGCCGTTGTAGTAGTACGTGGACCAGTAGCCGCCCAGCACGAGCTGCGACGGGTCGACCGGGCCCTGGTCGTAGAAGGCGATCTCCCTGGGCCGCGAGGAGTCGGTGAAGTCCCACACCGACAGGCCGCCCTGGTACCACGCCTGGACCATGATGTCGCGGCCCTTCACCGGCAGCAGCGAGCCGTTGTGGGCGACGCAGTTCTCCTGGTTGGTCTGCAGGCGGGAGATCTTGTAGTAGCTCTTGAAGACGAGGCGGTGTCCGCGGATCTCGTAGATGGCGTCGGCGCCGAGGTGCGGGCCCTGCGCGGCGGTGCACATGGGCGCGGTGCCGCCGCCGAGCTCGTCGGTGAAGACGACCTTGTCACCGTCGTTGTTGAACGTGGCCGAGTGCCAGAACGCGAAGTTCGGGTCGGTCGTCCTCGCCTTGATCCGTGGCCGTTCCCGGTCGCGGATGTCGAAGATCACGCCATCGCCCATGCAGGCTCCGGCCGCGATGTCCTTCTCGGCGTAGACGGTGATGTCGTGGCAGCCGGAGGTGGGCAGCAGCAGGCCAGGCTGCGTCTCGTTGCCGCCGTCGGGGAAGACGACCGGGGTGGCGACCAGCGCGGCCGCGGCCGGGTTCGCGATCGGCACCTTCACGATCGAGATCTTGTCGTGCGGCGGCTGGCAGTCGGGGAAGTTGTCCGCGGGCTGGTACGAGGAGACGTAGACGTAGAAGAACTTCTTCGCGTCGCGTCCCTTGGCGGGCACGAGGGTGTGCGTGTGCGAGCCGCAGTTCGTCTCGACCGACTTGACGTACCTGGGGTTGGTCTTGTCGCTGACGTCGAAGATCCGGATGCCCTCCCACGACTCCTTGACCGTCGCGCTCTGCGAGGTGCTCTGGCAGGAGTCGTTGTTGCGGGAGGCGTCGACGGAGGTGACCAGGAGGTTGCCCAGGATCGTCACGTCCATCTGGCCGCCGGGGCAGCTCACCGAGCTGACGAGCTGAGGCGACTTCGGATTCCTGATGTTGTAGATGGAGAACCCGTTGAAGTTGCCGACATAGGCGTAGTCCCCCTGGAAGGCGAGGTCACTGTTGACGGCCGCACCCGGCGCGAGGCCGAGGTGCGCTTCCAGGCGGATGTTGTCGCTTTTGACGACGTCGTCGGCGGCGTACGCGGGCGTCCCGGCCATGACGGTGGCCAAAGCCAGGGCTGCAAGGGCAGCCAGGCGGGAGGGTAAGGCGGTGATTCTCACCGGAGGCCTCCTACGGATGGAAGTGCCCCGAATTATCCGCCTATCTCGTGATCGAACTGGGGTTTGTCCGCTTTCTGTCACACATCAGGAGCCGTAGCGCCACGAGTGCAGGTACTCCTCCTGCTCGGCGGTGAGCGTGTCGATCTCCACCCCGGTCGCGGCCAGCTTGAGCCGCGCGACCTCCACGTCGATCTCCCCCGGTACGTCGTAGACGCCGGGAGCCAGCCCGGCCCGCTCCTTGGCCAGCCACGCCACGGCCAGCGCCTCGGCGGAGAACGACAGGTCCATGACCGCCGCGGGATGCCCCTCGGCCGCCGTCAGGTTGACCAGCCGCCCCTCGGCCAGCAGCAGCAGGCGGCGCCCGTCGGCCAGCACGTACTCGTCGGTGCTGGGCCGTACGCCCCGGTGGACCTCCACACCGAGCGCGTCGAGCGCCCGCACGTCGATCTCCACGTCGAAGTGCCCGGCGTTGGCCAGGATCGCGCCGTCCTTCATGACCGCGAGATGCTCGCCCCTGATCACGTCCCGGTTGCCGGTGACGGTGATGAACACGTCGCCGTCCTCGGCCGCCCGCCCCATCCCCATGACCTCATAGCCCTGGAGCGTGGCGTCCAGCGCCTTGACCGGATCCACCTCGGTGACGACGACCCGCGCCCCGAGCCCCTTGGCCCGCTCGGCCACACCGCGCCCGCAGTAGCCGAACCCGGCCACGACCACGGTCTTCCCGGCCAGCATGGTGTTGGTGGCGCGGATGATCCCGTCGAGCGTGGACTGCCCGGTGCCGTACCGGTTGTCGAACATCCGCTTGGTCCGCGTGTCGTTGACCGCGACGACGGGAAACCGCAAAGCTCCCTCGGCGGCCATCTGCCGGAGCCGGATCACCCCGGTGGTGGTCTCCTCACACCCCCCGGACACCCGGGACAGCAGGTCGGTCCGCTCGGTGTGCAGGATGTTGACAAGATCACACCCATCATCGAGCACCAGATCCGGCGAGATGTCCAGCGCTTGATGAATATGCCGGTAGTAGGTCCCAAGATCCACCCCAGCCCGCGCATAAACGGAAATGTCATACCCGGCCAGCGCCTCGGCCACGTCATCCTGAGTGGACAGCGGATTGGAGGCGGCAAGGGCGATCCGAGCACCCCCAGCCCGCAACGCCCCCATGAGCACAGCGGTCTCGGCGGTCACATGCAGACAGGCCGCGATGGTCAACCCGGAAAGCGGCTTCTCATCGTCGAAGCGCGCCCCGATGGCGGTCAGCACGGGCATGGCCCGAGCCGCCCAACTGATCCGCCGCTCCCCCAGATCCATCGACATCTCCCATGTACGGCGGCGCCCCCAAGACCACCCAGGCGGTCAAGGGGGCGCCGTGACGGCGAGTACCACGTCCGACGTGAGAAGCGACCCCCACGATCGGCGCCCGCCGGGGTCGGCGGGTGGCGTGGGGGCGGCTACGCCGTAACGGAAATCAGTACCGATAGTGGTCGGGCTTGTAGGGGCCTTCGACGTCGACGCCGATGTACTCGGCCTGCTCCTTGGTGAGCGTGGTGAGCTTGACGCCGAGCGCGTCGAGGTGGAGGCGGGCGACCTTCTCGTCCAGGTGCTTGGGCAGCACGTAGACCCCGATCGGGTACTCCTCGGTCTTGGTGAAGAGCTCGATCTGCGCGATCACCTGGTTGGTGAAGGAGTTCGACATGACGAAGCTCGGGTGGCCGGTGGCGCAGCCGAGGTTCATCAGGCGGCCCTCGGCCAGCACGATGATGCTGTGGCCGTCGGGGAAGATCCACTCGTCGACCTGGGGCTTGATGTTGTTGCGGACGATGCCCTCGGTCTTGGCGAGACCGGCCATGTCGATCTCGTTGTCGAAGTGGCCGATGTTGGAGACGATCGCCTGGTGCTTCATCTTCGCCATATGGTCGGCGCGGATGATGTCGAAGTTGCCGGTCGTGGTCACGAAGATGTCCGCGATGCCGACGACCTCGTCCAGTGTGGTGACCTGGAAGCCGTCCATGGCCGCCTGGAGGGCGCAGATCGGGTCGATCTCGGTGACGATGACGCGGGCGCCCTGACCCTTGAGCGCCTCGGCGCAGCCCTTGCCGACGTCGCCGTAGCCGCAGATGACCGCGACCTTGCCGCCGATCAGCACGTCGGTGGCGCGGTTGAGGCCGTCGAGCACGGAGTGGCGGCAGCCGTACTTGTTGTCGAACTTCGACTTGGTGACCGAGTCGTTGACGTTGATGGCCGGGAACAGCAGCGTGCCGTTCTTGAACATCTCGTACAGGCGGTGGACGCCGGTCGTCGTCTCCTCGGTGACGCCCTTGATCCGCTCGGCGGTCTTGGTCCAGCGCTTCTCGTCGCCGACCGTGCGCTTGAGCAGGTCGATGATGACGTGCCACTCCTCCGGGTCGTTCTCGGTGGCGGAGGGCACGGCGCCGGCCTTCTCGTACTCGGCGCCCCGGTGGACCAGCAGCGTGGCGTCGCCGCCGTCGTCCAGGATCATGTTGGGGCCGTCACCGCCCGGCCAGGCGAGGGCCTGGTCGGTGCACCACCAGTACTCCTCCAGCGTCTCGCCCTTCCAGGCGAAGACCGGCACACCCTTGGGGTCGTCCACGGTGCCCTCGGGGCCCACGACGACCGCGGCGGCGGCGTGGTCCTGGGTGGAGAAGATGTTGCAGCTCACCCAGCGGACCTCGGCGCCCAGCGCGACCAGCGTCTCGATGAGCACGGCGGTCTGGATCGTCATGTGCAGCGAGCCCATGATCTTCGCGCCGCGCAGGGGCTGGGAGGCCGCGTACTCCTTGCGTACCGCCATGAGCCCGGGCATCTCGTGCTCGGCGAGCCGGATCTCCTTGCGGCCGAACTCGGCCAGCGAAAGGTCGGCGACCTTGAAGTCCATCTGGGTTCCCCTCGTGTCACGAAGTTGTCGCCGTCGAGTTTAGGCACCAGGTGAAGCCGGTCGCGACTCAGAGACCCCGAATCTGACGTAAGAATGTAAGGATGCGGATTACGGAGGCTGCGAAGCGGCTCGGAATGTCGCCCAGAATGCTCAGATACCGCGAAGCGCTGGGCCTTCTGCCCCCGGTACGCGAGCAGGGCGCCCACCGCCGCTTCGGCGAGGAAGAACTCCAGGCCGTCGCCCAGGGCGTCGAGCTGGAGCGGCGCTTCGACGTCTCCCCGGCGGAGCTGGCCTTCGCGCTGCGCGTGCTGAGCGAGCCCGCCGTGGCCCAGGCCGTACGTGAGCTGGGCATCCGCATCGGCCGGCTCCAGGCTCCGCGCCGCGCCCTCGACTTCGAGAAGGAGAAGGCGCTGCGGCTTCTGCGAACTTCCGGGCAGGCCCCCGCATCCAACCCGAGGAAAGGTGATCGCTAACACGGGGGCATCATGAGGGTTTTCCTGGCTGTTTCCGCACGTCCACACCGCCTGGAGGCCCTTGGCCAGGCGGTCCGTCGTGCCCGCGACGCGATCGGGGCGACCTTTCCCGTCGCCGCCGAGCGGATCAGGGCGAGCGAGTGGATCTCCTCGAACGGCGGCGTCCACGTCCTCACCTGGACCAACGAACCCGGCTGGGAACCGGCCACCGGACCGGACGGCATCACCGTCGTCGCCGGCCACCACCCGGGCGAGCCCGGCCGGGAACCCGCCACCTGGCAGCCGGGCTGCTTCGCCCTCCTGCGCGCGGGCGAGCACGGGATCACCGCCTCGACCTCGATCGCGCCCGCCGACCCCGTCTACCACGCCGAGACGCCCGACCTGTTCGTCGTGGGAAACCGCGCCCTCCTGGTACGGCTGGCCGCCCACGGCGAGGTCCGCTACGACGTGGCGGCCCTGCAGTCCGTGGCCAGGCAGGGCTACTTCCTGTCCGAGGAGACCCCCTACGCCGGGGTCCGCGCCCTGCCTCCGGCCTCCGAACTGGCGGCGGGCGAGCGGCTGACGGTGACCACGGAGCCGCTGCCGGTGGGGCGTGGCCGTACCGGCGCAGCGCAGGTGGCCGAGCGCATGTTGGAGGCGGTGCGGCCCCTCGCCGGCGGCCGGGATCGGGTGCGCGTCACGCTGACCGGCGGCCGCGACAGCCGCCTGATCGCGGCGCTGCTGCACGGGGCGGGCATCCCGTTCCGCGCCTTCACCTCGGGCTTCGACGACCACCCCGACGTGGTGGTGGCCCGCGAGGTGGCCGCGGCGCTCGGCGTCGAGCACGACGTGACCACGCCGGTGCTGACGCAGGGGAACGAGCTGTCGGTCGTGCACCCGGCCGACCGCGTCCACCACGTGCTGCGCGCCTGCGAGGGCATGCTGTCGGCCTACGAGAACATCACCGCCGACGCCCCCTACAGCGACGTCCCCCGGCTGGGCGGACACAACGGGGAGATCCTGCGCGGCGGCTACCTGTCCGGCATGGAGGAGGCCACCCCCGAGGCGATCCGCCGGCGCACCGAGACGCTGTTCCTGGCCCACCGCGGCCTGTTCACGGACACGGCCAACGACCATGCGGAGGAACTGTCCTGGAGCTCGGACGCCCTTCACGTGCCCGACCACCTGTACGTGCGCTTCCGCGTGGGCCGCTGGCACGCCGCCGCGCGCGCCGCGATGTTGCGCCAGGGCACACCGGTGCAGCCGTTCCTGGACAACCGGGTGGTCCGCGCGGCGCTCGGCATGGACCCCGGCGTGCGCCGGTCGGAGCGGCTGGTCCACCGCCTGATCAGGACGTTCGCGCCACCGCTGGCCGAGCTGCCGCTGGAGGGCCGGCCGTGGCGCTTCCGCACCGAGGGCCGGTTCGCCCGCTGGCGCAACAAGGCGGCCCGCCACATCTCCGCGCCGCGGCCCAAGCCCTGGAACTGGCGGACGGAACCAGGTCAGGAGCTCGCCGAGGAACTGCGCGAGACGATCGTCGCCTGCTCCCGGCTGGGCGAGATCGTCCGCCTGGACAAGGTGCCCGCGCTGTTCGACGGCGGCAGGCTGGTCAAGCCCGCGCTCGTCTGGCATCTGTACACCGTCGCCGGCCTGCTCGGCGCCGATCTCACCGCTCCGGGAACCGCTTCGCGCGGGCGGGTGACGGTGCCAACCAAGCGTCCGTTGATGGCGTCATAACAAGCATGAAAGAGCTGCTGATGGCAGTGGTCCTCGCCATCTCACCCGCGCACGCGGGCACCGCTCAGACCGTCAAGGTCTACTTCTCGAAGGGTTACGGCATCCCCGGCAAGGCTGTGGCCGTCACCCGCAAGGCGCCCGACCGGGGCGTCGCCCGATTCGCCCTCCTGGAGCTGATCAACGGCCCCACCGAGGCGGAGAAGCGCCGGGGTCTCCATTCCGAGCTGGGCGGCCAGATCCGCGGCCGCTCCGACTGCGGCGCCGACTTCATGCTGAAGATCACCTCAGGAACGGCGACGCTGCGCTTCTGCCGGACGGTCTTCGGGCTCGGCGTGGGCGGCGACGCGCGGATCCTGCACACGATCGACAAGACGTTGCTGCAGTTCAGGAGCGTGAAGAAGGTCGTGACCCTGGACAGGGAGGGCCGGTGTCTGTTCGACACGACCGATGCCGGGACATCCTGTCTGACCGGGCACGAGTAGCCCGATTCCTCTAATATCCCGTGAATGCAGCCCCTGACGTCTGATGATCCGCAGACGATCGCCGGCTACCGCCTGCGTGGCCGGCTGGGCGACGGCGGTCAAGGCGTGGTCTACCTCGCCGAGGCCGCCGACGGCCGGCGGCTCGCACTGAAGGTGCTGCACTCCGGGGGCGGCTCCCCGTTACGCGAGCGCTTCGCCAAGGAACTCGCCGCCGCCCAGCGCGTCTCCCCCGCCTGGATCGCCCGCATCGTCGACGCCTCACTCGACGGACCCCGCCCCTACATCGCCAGCGAGTACGTGGAGGGCCCCAGCCTCGCCCGCGCCGTCTCCTCCGACGGCCCGTTCGCGCCCGAACCCCTGTTCCGGCTGGCCTCCGGGCTCATGATGGCGCTGGCCGCCATCCACCGGGCCGGGATCGTCCACCGCGACCTCAAGCCGGCCAACGTGCTGCTCGGACCCGACGGGCCGCGCCTGATCGACTTCGGCGTGGCCCGTACCTCCGACATGACCGCCACCACCTCGGGCAACGTCGTCGGCACGCCGCTCTACCTGGCCCCCGAGTCGTTCCTCGGCCACCGCGCCGAGCCCCCCTCCGACGTGTTCGCCTGGGGCGCGGTCGTGTACTTCGCCGCCACGGGCCGCCACGCCTTCCACGCGGCGGAGATCCCCGCCGTCATGCACCGCATCCTCAACGACACCCCCGACCTGTCCCCGCTGCCGCACCCGCTGCGCGCCCCGGTCGCCGCGGCCCTGGCCAAGGACCCCGCCACCCGTCCCACCGCCGCCGGCCTCCTCCTCGAACTCACCACCATCGGCCACCCCCCGGCGCCCAAAAAGCACCCGGCCCCCACACCTCCCGCTCACGAGCAGGAGCCGGTCTCCGCGCCCGGCCCGCCCGCCCAGAACCGGGAACCGGACCGCGTCCAGCCTCCGCCGCCCGTCCCGGTCAAGGCGCGTGGGCGGGCGGTGCGGGTCGTGGGGGCGCTGGTGGGTGTCGCCGCCGCCGTGGGCGGCGTCTTCGCCGTCAGGGCCTTCGACTCCGGTACGGCTCCCGCCGCCCTGCCACCGGAAGCCGCGGCATCCCTGTCAGCCGAGCCGCCCGCAGTGGGCGAACCGGCCGGACAGGCCACCGAGGGCCCCGCCACCCCCGCGCCCACCCGCGACCCGGGCGCAACCACCGGCCCGAGCGGAACCGCCGGCCCCAGCGGAACCGCCGACCCGAGCGGAACCGCTGATCCTGGCGGGACCGTTGATCCAGGCGGAACCGCCGACCCGGGTGGGACCGCTGACCCGGGTGAGACGGCCGATCCTGGCGGGACCGCCGACCCGGGTGGAACCGCTGAACCGGGCACCACCCGGCCTCCGGCTGGGGCGGCCTCGCCGTACCCGCAGGAGCAGACCACGGGGAACGTGCGGATCTACTACAACCTGCCCAGGGCAGCGCACGCCGCCCGCGCCGCGAAGCTGGTCGCGGCCGGGTTCCAGCCGGCGTCGCTGAGCCTGGCGCCGGGCGAGCGGTACACGGCGGTGTGGGTCAGGCGGCAGGGGCCGCCGCCGAGGTTGTTCCACGGCCTTGGCCCGGAGGCCACGAAGCGCTTCCTGGCCCGTTCGATGGCCGCCGGTTACCGGGTCAAGCTCATCGTGGGCGTGGGCCCGTGGCGGCACGCGACGTACGCGGGCGTGATGGTCAAGCAGGGCGCCACCGCCCATAACCACAGCTACTGGCGGATGACCGAGGCCCAGTTCCGCGACCGGCTCCGCCACTACCAGGACCGCGGCCGCATGGCCCTGCGCTGGGTCTCGGCCTACGGCCCCGCGGCGGACCGCCGCTACGCCGCCGTCTGGGAGCCCAATGCGACCACCGGCTGGCAGGCCACCGTGAACCTGGGCTGGGCCGAGCACAAGCGCGCCTACGACCGCCTGCACGCCAGGGGCTACCGCCCGATGATGGTGGCTGCCACCCCGGATCGCAGGTACACCGCCGTGTGGCGCAAGAACGACAGCGCCTACTTCCACTACGGCGACCTCACCCCGGCCGCCTACCGCACCAAACTCCACCAGATCGCCCAGAAGGGCTACTACCCGGCCGCCCTCCAGGTCTCGGGCACCGCCCAGCACCCCTACTTCACCGCGGTCTGGGCCCCGAGATAGCCACGGGAAACGCCGAGGCCGCCTGGGCCCTGGAATACGCCGGCGCCTGGGCCCCGGGACAGCCCGGGGACCCAGGTCGCGGGGTCAGGCGGTGGGGGTGCGGTCCAGGTCCGGTTCCAGGTAGATGACGCGGGCGATCGGCACCGCCGCCCTGATGCGCTGCTCGGCCTCGTCGATGCCGCGCGCCACCTCGGCCGCGGTGTCGTCGTGCTCGACCGCGATCTTGGCGGCCACCAGCAGTTCCTCCGGCCCGAGGTGCAGCGTGCGCATGTGGATCACGCGGGTGACCTCGGGGGCGTTCTGCAGCGCGGTCCTGATCTGGACCTCGACGTCGGGCGAGGCGCCCTCGCCCAGCAGCAGCGACTTGGTCTCGATGGCCAGGATGATCGCGATGATGCCGAGCAGCACGCCGATCATCAGGGTGCCGACGGCGTCCCAGACCGGGTCGCCGGTGATGGCCGCCATCGAGACGCCGAACAGGGCGAAGATGAGGCCCAGCAGCGCGCCGAGGTCCTCCAGGACGATGACCGGCAGCTCGGGTGACTTCGAGCGGCGGATGAACTCCACCCAGCCCTGCTTGCCGCGTACCGCGTTGGACTCCTTGATCGCGGTGCGGAAGGAGAACGACTCGGCGATGATCGCGAAGATCAGCACGCCGATGGCCCAGTTGAGGTTGCCCAGCGGGTCGTGCGAGCTGAGCTTGTGGATGCCCTCGTAGATCGAGAAGGCCGAGCCGATCGTGAACAGCACGACGGCCACGACGAACGCGTAGAAGTAGCGCTCACGGCCGTACCCGAAGGGGTGCTCCTTGGTCCGCTCACGCTGGGCCCGCTTGCCACCGATCAGCAGCAGGGCCTGATTGCCCGAGTCCGCGACCGAGTGGATGGACTCCGCCAGCATCGAGGACGAGCCGGTGAATACGAAGGCCACGAACTTGGCCACGGCGATGGCCAGGTTCGCGGCCAGAGCCGCGACGATCGCTTTGGTACCGCCACTCGCGCTCACTGCGAATCTCCACTCATAGGTCGATCGAACAATCCCGGATCTTATTGCGAAATTCTCGCCTTAAGTTCTGTGATCGCTGTCACTGGAGTCGGATCGATACCGTAGCCGAGCGCCAGATAGGTGCTGGCGAAGTCGCCCAGGGCGATGAGGGAGGCCAGCCGTTCGAGGGGATGGGCGCCTTCTGCGGCGAGTTCGGTGACCGCGACGTCGCGGTCGCGCGCCATCCGCACGGACGCCTCGCGCCGCCGCGTCACCTGCGGGTGCTCGTCGGCGTCGCGCATCATCACCAGCCGCAGCGAGCGCCCGGCGTCGTCGGCGAAGATGTCGCGCCTGGCCAGCGGGCCGTCGAAGGCGACGACCTGGTTGTGGTTGGCCTCGGGCAGTTCGCCGAAGACCGCGGGGTACTTGGCGTTCTCGTTGAGCTGACACGCCAGCCGGTACGCCGCGACGCCGCTGACCTGCGAGGAACCCCAGATCATCGGCACGCTCTCGGCCAGCTCCATAGCCAGTTGCTTGCCCGGGTTGATGAACGACTCGCTGGAGGGGCGGCAGCGGTGCGCGATGTCCTCCAGCGACTTGGCCACGCCCTCGATCAGCGTCTCGTCCGCGCGCACCAGTCCCAGCCCGGCCGCGGCCACGATCAGGGGTACGGCCAGCAGCCACACGTTGGCCCTCGGCTGCCCGGTCGCCTGGACCGGAACCAAGATGCCGCCGCCCTGCCTGGCCACCGACTCGATCGGTGAGCCGGGACTGGCGACGGCCACGAGCGTGCAGCCCCGCCTGACCGCCTCGGTGGCGGCCGACAGCGTCTCCTCGGTGCGGCCGGAGGCCGACACGGCGATCACCAGGTCGGTCGCGCCCACCCAGCCGGGAAGCTGGTAGGAGCGGACGGTCACGATCGGCAGCGGCGCGCCCTGTCCGGCGACCGCCGCCAGGATGTCCCCGACGATCGCCGAGCCGCCCATGCCCACGACCACGACGGCGCGCGGACGGCCGCGCAGCTCGGCGAGGCCGGCCTCCGCGGCGGCCCGCTGCCCCATCCGCACCTGCGCGGCGGAGTCGGCGACCGCCAGCAGCATGCCGCCGGGATCGTTGTCGGTAAGGAATCGCTGGTCATCGAGCCGGTCGGACTCCCAATTCACGGAGTCCTGGCCTCGTCGACCAGCAGGACGGGGATGTCGTCGCGGACCGGGTAGACGCGACCGCATCCGGTGCAGGCCAGCTCGTCTGTTTCGGCCTCGGCACGCAGCGCGGACTTGCACGCCGGGCAGGCCAGGATCTCGAGCAGCCAGTCGTCGATCTTCACTTTCAACTCCTTACGACGGCGAGGACCTCGTCCCTGATCGCCGTCATCTTGCCTTCGTCGGCCGCTTCGGTGTTGAGCCTGAGCAGCGGCTCGGTGTTGGACGCACGCAGATTGAACCACCAGCCGGACCCGGTCACGGTCAGCCCGTCGAGCTCGTCGAAGGAGCCCCGGCCGCCGAACGTCTCGCGGACCCTGGCCAGCGCACCCGCCTGGTCGGCGACGGTGCTGTTGATCTCGCCTGAGGCGTGGTAGCGCGAGTACGCGGCCACGACCTCCGACAACGTGCTCGCCTGCTCCCCGAGGGCGGCCAGCACGTGCATGGCGGCCAGCATCCCCGAGTCGGCGAACCAGAAGTCGCGGAAGTAGTAGTGGGCGGAGTGCTCCCCGCCGAAGACGGCGCCGGTGCGGGCCATCTCGGCCTTGATGAAGGAGTGGCCCACGCGGGTGCGTACCGGGACTCCGCCGTGCTCGCGGACGATCTCCGGGACGCCCTGCGAGGTGATCAGGTTGTGGATGATCTTCGCGCCCGGGTGCTTGGCCAGTTCCCTGGCGGCGACCAGTGCGGTGATCGCCGACGGCGAGACCGAGCGGCCCCGCTCGTCGACCACCCAGCAGCGGTCGGCGTCGCCGTCGAAGGCCAGGCCGAGGTCGGCGCCGGTCTCGGTGACCGCGCGCTGCAGGTCGAGCAGGTTGTCCGGCTCCAGCGGGTTGGCCTCGTGGTTGGGGAAGGTGCCGTCGAGCTCGAAGAAGAGCGGCGTCACCTCGATCGGCAGGCCCTCGAAGACCGCGGGCACCGTGTGGCCGCCCATCGCGTTTCCGGCGTCGACCACCACCCGCAGGGGGCGGATCGCGCTCAGGTCGACCAGCGCGCGCAGATGCGCGGCGTAGCCGTGGAGCAGGTCCTTCTCGGTGACGGAGCCGCGGGCCGCGCCCGGCTCCAGGCCGGAGCCGAGCAGTTCCGCGGCGCGCTCGCGCACGGCGGTGAGCCCGGTGTCGGCGCCGACCGGGACCGCGCCCGCGTGGCACATCTTCATGCCGTTGTAGCGGGCCGGGTTGTGGCTGGCGGTGAACATCACGCCGGGCAGGTCGAGGCTGCCGCTGGCGTAGTAGAGCAGGTCGGTGGAGCCGAGGCCGGCGTCGATCACGTCCGCGCCGCGTCCGGTGGCGCCCCTGATGAAGGCGGCGGTCAGCCCCGCTCCCGAGGTCCGCATGTCCCGCGCCACGACCAGCGACGTCGCGCCGGTCACGTCGACGAAGGCCGCCCCCACGGCTTCGGCGATCGGCTCGTCCAGCTCGTCAGGCACCACGCCGCGTACGTCGTAGGCCTTGAAGATCTTGGCGAGATCGCCCACTCCAGCTCCTAGGTCGTCGTTGAGACGAGCCTACCGGTCGCCACGCTGCTGCTGGGCGGAGCGGAGCACGCGCAGGTGGCCCCTGCGGCCGACCTCGACCCCCTGGCCTACGGGTTCGGTGCCGGACGGGCTCGGTCTGGCCGCCTCCCTGACCGCGTTGGCGAGCGCTTCGAGATCGTCGGAACTGGGTGAGGCGCCGTCCGTGGGCAACCGCACCACCTCCCAGCCGCGGGGGGCGGTGAGCCGTTCGGCGTGCTCGGCGCACAGGTCATAGCAGTGCGGCTCGGCGTACGTCGCCAGAGGGCCGAGTACAGCGGTCGAGTCGGCGTATACGTACGTGAGCGTGAAGACGGCAGGCTGGCTGCAAGCGGTGCGGGAACAGCGGCGGACGGGGCTCACGGAGGGACCGTATCTGGTAAGAGTCCGAGGCGCCACTATCTGAGCGCTCTTAACGAGCGTGTCGCCACAATTCGGACACCTGTCGCATCCTTTACACCCACCTGTACCAATGCGGCCCTACGGCGGCCGCTCCTCGTAAACTGTGCGGATGACTCCACGACGCCGTGACCGCCACGGTCGCGGACTTCGAGGCCCGCTGGCTCCCTCGCACGTGCCGATCGCGAAGTCCAGGGGCGAGCGCTTCGACGACTTCGTCCTGGACGCCGTCGAGCGGCTCAAGCCGCGCTGGGGAACACAACTGGCGGCGGTGGAGTTCGCCGTCGAGGAGGTGCCGCCGCTGAGCGAGCTCGGGGACGGCCCCGGCCGCTCCGGCCCGATCCCCTTCGGCCGCGCTGAGCCGGCCCGCGGCGCCCATCCGGCCTCCGTGGTGGTCTACCGGCGCCCGCTGGAGGCCCGCTCGCGCGACAGGGAGACGCTGGGCGCGCTGGTGCACGACACGGTGGTGGAGCAGGTGGCGTTCCTGCTGGGCCGCTCGCCCGACGAGGTCGATCCGGGCTACGACACCCACTGATCGGGAAAACCGCGAGGGGCCACGCGGCTGATGCCACGTGACCCCTCGATCCGGATGTTTCCGCCTATACGGCCTGACGCTTGATCCGCCGACGTTCCCGCTCGGACAACCCTCCCCAGATGCCGAACCGCTCGTCGTGTTCCAGCGCGTATTCCAGGCACTCGGCTCGGACCTCACACGAACGGCAGACCTTTTTGGCCTCGCGTGTGGAGCCGCCCTTCTCCGGGAAGAACGCCTCCGGGTCCGTCTGCGCACACAGCGCGCGCTCCTGCCAGCCGAGTTCTTCCGCATCAAGCTGGTCCTGTGCGATGACCAGATCGGTCACTGCACACCTCCCTGCCGCCTGCCCGCAATGGAGCCCCCCATGAACGCCTTCCTTATTACCCACCCACTGGAAGGCGTAACAACATGGTTGTAATTACACGCGCGTGCCGTACGTGACGTCAAGCGGCATGCCGGTATCCGGGGAAAGACCAGTGCTCGCCCCGGTGTGCTTGGCATGTGATGTTCGCGCCCGGCGGTTTCCATGAACCATGGCCTGGACCTGGCGTGTTCAGCGCTCTCAGCGGTCGGAACCGTACCAGGGCGGGATTGACCCCCACCCGTGGCCCACCTTCTCTCTAGCCGTGCTTTGCCGCTCGGTTACCTGCGGGGCTCGTTGGGGGTGTATATGGCGGTGGGATCGATGGGGTCGTCCCCGTGCCTGGGCGGGTCGTTCAGCGCGTCGCCGCCCCGGAAAGCCGCCTGGTCAAGCCGGACGGTCGACTCGGCCGGATTCTCCGCGCCGCCGTTCCAGCCGGGCTGGTAGGGCTGCTGCTGGGGGTGGCCGAAAGGGTCGTCGTAGCTCCCCGGCTGGCCGCCCGTGTAGTCGGGCACGCGCAGGTCGGGCGCGGTTCCGGCGGTCGAGTGCTGGTAGTGCTCGGCCTGCTGATAGGCGTCGAGGAGCTGCTGGGAGCGGGGGTCCACCGGGGGGTCGGGCTCCTGGTACTGCTGGGCGTACTCCTGGCCCGACATGCCGGTGAACGGCTGGCCCTGCTGCTCGAACGCGGGCGGGCGCTCGTAGTACGGGGTGGCGGAGTCCTGGGGCGGGGCGTACGGATTGGGCTCCGGCGGGGGGAAGGAGCTCGGGGTCGCGTAGGCGTCCTGGGGCGGGGCGTAGGGGTCGGGGGTGTTGTACGCGCCGGACTGGGGCTGCTGGCGGTAGACGTCCGGCTGGCTGTCGGCCGGGACGTAGGGGGCCGGGGTGTAGCCGGAGTCGGGCAGCGTCTCCGACGGCGTGTAGCCGCCCGAGGGGGGCAGGGTGTCGGAGGGGGCGTAGGCGCTGGACGGGGGTGCGGTGTCCACCGTGTTGTAGCCGCCGCTCTGGGGCGTCTCGGGCGCGTAGACGTTCGGGGTGTCCTGCGCGGAGTAGCCGGACGGGGTGTACGCGCCGCTCTGCGCGGGCTGGGCGTACTGCTGGGAGTCCTGGCCGTACTGCTGGGGCTCAGGGGCGTACTGCTGAGGCTCCTGGCTGTACTGCTGGGGCTCGGGCGCGTACTGCTGGGAGTCCGGGGCGTACTGCTGGGGGTCCGGGGCGGCGGGGAGTGCGGCTCTGGGCTGCGGCGCGGGCGGCTCGGGGGCGGCGGGCTGCTGGAAGTTCGCGTACGCCTCCTGCTCGGCCCCGAAGCCCTGGCCGAACTGCCGGCCCGGATCGGGCTGGCCGAACTGCTGGCCCGGCTGGGCGTAGGGCTGGCCCGGGTCGGTCCCGGTGAAGCCCTGGCCGGGGACCTGCGGGCTCTGGCCGGGCTGCGCGTAACCGGGCTGGGCGTAGGCGGGGTGCTGACCCGTCGCCGGTTGCTGGCCCGGTGCCGGTTGCTGGCCGGGCGCGGAGTGCTGGCCGGGCGCAGAGGTCTGACCAGGGGCGGAGGTCTGACCAGGGGCGGAGGGCTGGCCTGCGGCGGAGGGCTGGCCGGACGGGGGCTGCTGGCCGGACGGGGGCTGCTGGCCGAACTGCTGGCCCGGGGCGGGCTGGGCGAACGCCTGGCCCGAGGCGGGCTGCTGGGCGTATTCGGGCTGGCCGAAACCGGGCTGCTGAGGGAAGCTGGGTTGCTGGGCGAAGCTCTGCTGGCCGTACCCCTGCGGCTGGCCGAAGCCGGGCTGCGGCGAGAACGTCGTCACGGGACGGCGCGCGGGCAGGGCCTGCGGCATGAGGTAGAGCGCGGCCAGGACCGTCAGGGCGAGCGTGGGCAGGCCGGTGAGCAGGAGCTCCAGGATGGAGCGGAAGCCGTCGCCCGCGAACAGGGCCACGAACAGGGCCAGGACCCCGAACAGCACCATCGCCGCCAGCGTGATCGCCGCGGTCATCGTGGCCGCCCGCGCGGACTTGGCCGGGCTGCCGAGCTTGGTCAGCAGCAGCACCGCGCCGACCAGCAGCGCGATCGTGACCGGGCTGGTCAGGCTGGAGAAGTAGATGGCGCCGCGCTCGGAGAGACCGATGCTCGATCCGTAGGCACCGTCTCCACCGATCAGAAACCGGCCAATAGCCACCAGCGTGGACGTGACTCCGGCCGCCAGCATGATCCAGGCGGCCGGCTCTCTCAGCCGGGCGACGTCAAGTTTGCTCACAACTACCCCCATCGAGCCCTTTGGCCCGCAGTGGAGTTTGCCACATGACCGACTTACGCGGCGGGGAACCCAGGAGGCTCATCCATCACATGTCCCGCATTGAGAGGATTTTTCTGGCATGGGGAGGGGTAAGACTGACCTCTGGGACAGATGGAAGACTGGGTGACATGCACATCGTGTCCCTCGCCGGCGGCATCGGCGGCGCCCGCTTCCTGCGCGGCCTGCGCGCCACCGCCCCCGACGCCCAGATCACCGTCATCGGCAACACCGGCGACGACATCACCCTGTTCGGCCTGCGGGTCTGCCCCGACCTGGACACCGTCATGTACACGCTGGGCGGCGGCATCAACGAGGAGCAGGGCTGGGGCAGGGAGAAGGAGACCCACACGGTCAAGGAGGAGCTGGCCGCGTACGGGGTGGAGCCGCAGTGGTTCGGGCTCGGCGACCGCGACTTCGCCACCCACATCGTGCGCTCGCAGATGCTGGAGGCCGGCTACCCGCTCTCGCAGATCACCGAGGCGCTGTGCGCGCGCTGGCAGCCCGGCGTACGGCTGCTGCCGATGAGCGACGACCGCTGCGAGACCCACGTGGTGATCACCGATGAGCAGGGGCGGCGGGCGATCCACTTCCAGGAGTGGTGGGTCAGGCTGCGCGCCTCGGTCCCGGCCGAGTCGATCGCGCTGATCGGCGCCGACACCGCGCGGCCCGCGCCCGGCGTCCTGGAGGCGATCGCGGAGGCGGACGTGGTGATCCTCCCGCCGTCGAACCCGGTCGTGAGCATCGGCACGATCCTCCAGGTCCCCGGCATCAGGGACGCGCTGCTGGCCAAGACCGTGGTGGGCGTCTCCCCGATCATCGGCGGCGCGCCCGTGCGCGGCATGGCCGACGCCTGCCTGACCGCGATCGGGGTGGAGACCAGCGCCCAGGCGGTGCTGGAGCTGTACGGGGCGGACCTGGTCGACGGCTGGCTGGTCGCGCCCGAGGACGACGGGGTGGCCGTGGCCGGCATCCGGGTGGCGGCCCGCCCGCTGATCATGCACGACGCCGAGTCCGCCGCCGACATCGCCCGCGCCGCCCTCGACCTCGCCCTGGACCTCAACCGATGACCACACCGCCGCACCCGCAGGCACCGAGCACCGGCCAGGAGGGGCTGCCGTCCGAGGGTTTTCAGGTGCTGCCGGTCGCCGGGTTGCCGGACGTGCGGCCCGGTGACGACCTGGCCGGGATGCTCGACGGGGCAGGGCTGCGTCCCGGTGACATCGTGGTCATCACCTCGAAGATCGTCAGCAAGGCCGAGGGCAGGCTGCGTCACGCCCCCGACCGCACCAGCGCGATCGAGGAGGAGACCGAGCGCGTGGTGGCCAGGCGCGGCGACATGGTCATCGCGCAGACCCGCCACGGCTTCGTCATGGCCGCCGCGGGCGTGGACAACTCCAACGTCGCCCCTGGCACCGTCCTGCTCCTGCCCGAGGACAGCGACGCCTCCGCCCGCCGCATCCGCGCGGGCCTCCCCCGCGGCGTCGGCGTGATCATCTCCGACACGTTCGGTCGCCCGTGGCGCAACGGCCTCGCCGACGTGGCCATCGGTGCCGCCGGCGTGCTCCCCCTGGAGGACTTCCGCGGCGGTGAGGACTCCTACGGCAACCCCCTCAACGCCACCGTCACCGCCCTGGCCGACGAGATCGCGGCGGCGGCCGAGCTGGTCAAGGGCAAGCTGGCGGGCGTCCCGGTCGCGGTGGTGCGCGGCCTGGCGCACCTGGTGACCGAGGAGGACGGCCCCGGTGTGCGCCCGCTGATCCGCCCCGCCGACGAGGACCTGTTCCGCTACGGCTCCCGCGACGTGGTCGCCGCCCGCCGCACGGTCCGCGACTTCACCGCCGACCCGGTGGACCCGTCCCTGGTACGGCAGGCCGTGCAGGCCGCCTTCACCGCCCCCGGCGCGGAGCGCACCCGGTTCGTCCTGGTGGAGACGCCGGCCGTACGGGAGAAGCTGGTGGACGCCCCGTACCTGGTCGTGCCCTGCGTGACCGAGCCGGGTGAGGAGGCGGCGGCCAGGGCGGGCGCGGCGGTGCAGAACCTGCTGGTCCAGCTCGCCATGGAGGGCCTCGGCTCGGCGTGGCTGCCGCCGACCGGCGGCGAGGAGGTTCTGGATCTCCCTGAGGGCTGGCGGCCGATCGGCCTGGTGGCCGTGGGCCGTCCCGCGACCCGGCCCGCCGACCGGGAGCCCCAGGATTTCGCCGCCCGCATCGTGCTGCGCTGATCTGACTTGAGCCCACACTTAGGGGTAAAGCAGGCATTTACCCTTAGGAAACTTTCCTTTATGTTCGGGGTATCCCCCCATGTAGAGGAGCATTTGTATGAGAAGGGTGCTCACGTTAGCCAGCGCGATGCTCGTGGCGATATCCGCCACGGTCTTCGTCGCCTCCCCCGCGATGGCCCACGGGTACGTCAACTCACCTCCGAGCCGGCAGTACAACTGCAAGCTCGGCAAGGTGCCGAACTGCGGCCCCATCGTCTGGGAACCCCAGAGCGTCGAAGGCGCGAAGGGTCAGCGCAACTGCCACGCCGGTGACTCCCGCTGGGCCCCGCTCAGCGACGAGAGCAAGCCGTGGCCGGTGACGAACGTCGGCTCGTCCACCAGCTTCAGCTGGACGTTCACCGCCCGCCACGCGACGCTGTCGTACGAGTACTACATCGGCAACACCCGCGTCGGGTACGTCGCAGGGAACGGCCAGCAACCTGGGGCCACGGTCACGCACAACGTGAACCTGTCCGGCTTCAGCGGCCGTCAGAAGGTCCTGGCCATCTGGAACATCGCCGACACCGCGATGGCGTTCTACGCCTGTGTGGACGTCAACATCGGTGGCGGCGGCCCCGGCCAGCCCACCCCCACTCCCACCCCGACGACCCCGACCCCGACGCCGACGCCGACCCCGACCGCCACCAACCCCGGCGGCACCTGGGCGGCCGGCACCGCGTACGCACCGGGCAACACCGTCACCTATGGCGGATCGTCCTACCGTTGCCTCCAGTCCCACACCGCGATAGCAGGATGGGAACCTCCCAATGTCCCGGCTCTTTGGCAGCGGATCTGAATCCGTGGAACAGCAGGTTCGTGACGCGGTGGTGTCACTGTTCCGCATCGTGGTCGGACTGCTGTTCGCCTGCCACGGCGCCGCCAAGCTCTTCGGAGTGCTCGGCGGACCCCGTGGCGGCACTCCACCGGCCTTCCTCGAATGGCCGTCATGGTGGGCGGCGGTGATCGAACTCGTCGCCGGCGGTCTGGTCCTCCTGGGCCTGGCCACCCGCGCGGCGGCGTTCCTCGCCGCCGGTGAGATGGCGTACGCCTATTTCACCGTCCACCAGCCCAAGGGGCTCTTCCCCCTCATCAACGGCGGTGAGCTGGCCGCCCTCTTCTGCTGGTCGTTCCTGATTCTCGTGCTCTTCGGGAGCGGCCCGTGGTCGCTGGACTCGGTGGTGGCACACCTCCGCCGCCGCACGAAGGTTCCACAAGGCCCCTAGTGGTCTGAGAACGGGCACCCGCTCCGTGCGGCGGGTCGGCGGGTGCCCGCGGGCCTCACGTGCTCTTGCACGTGGGGTGGCACAACCGGCGGGCGAGCGCCGCCAGGAACACCTCGATGATCTCCCCGGGCTCCCGCGCGACGTGCAGCGAGCCGTTGGTGGCCGTGGTGATCTCCGACAGCGCCGCGCGGTCCACCCCCGAGCCGAAGGCGATCACGACGATCTGCACCGGCTTGTCGGGGTCCCACTCCTCGCGCAGGCGGTCGAGCAGCGCCCGGCGGTTCAGGCCCTTGCCGTCGTCCCTGCCCGCGGTGATGACGAGGAGCGTGTTGTTCATCTCCTCGCGGAACTCGGCGCCGACCTCGCGAAAGCCGCTCAGGATCGCGTCGTTCAGCGAGCTGTCGAGATCCGGGTGCGCGGTGATGGCCGAGGTCAGCTCGTCGAGCCTGCCGCGCCGTACGACCTGCCCCGACTCCGGCTCGTTGATCGGGCCCAGGCCCACACGCTCGCGATATCCCTTGGTACGGCCCAGCGTGTCGGCGAACTCCCACATCCCCATGTGCGTCGAGTCGGGGAAGAGCTGCAGCCCGATCTTCGCCGCGGCCAGGGCGGTCCCGAGCCGGTCGGTCATGTGCTTGGAGGTGTCGGCCAGCACCAGGATGTTGGTCGGCGGCGCCAGCCTGCTCCACGCCTGCAGTGCCGCGTCGATCTCGTCCGGCGAGATCGACGGCCGGGTGCGCGGCGTCTCCGCGGGGATCTGCGGGCCGGGCGAGATCGGCCCGAGCGTGCCGTCGCCGGAGCGGAACCCGGCCCTGCGCACGAGTTCCTGCGCCTCGTCGCCGCGCAGCCAGTCGGCGAAGACCGTGGACGCCTCGGCCACCTCGGGGTCGGTGGCGGTCACCACGTAGGGGTAGTCCAGGCTGATGGTGCCCTCGCGCGGGTGCAGCGCGACCACCGGGTCGGCGGAGGGCCGCCGGTTGTGCTCGCGCACCGACTGCTCGGGGACGATCACCACCGGCCGCTGCCAGAAGGCCCGGTCGTCCACGGCCGCGAGCATCGTGCGGTAGTCGGGCGCGGAGCCGGCCTGCGCCCAGCGGACGAACGCGGTCAGCGCCCGGTCGGCCGAGGCGCCGGTGCCGACGACGTCCCTGGCCGCGGCCACGGTGGCGATGCCCGCTCCGGCCAGCGAGGGGTCGGGCACGCGTACCACGTCGGGCTCGTTCTCGTTGGGGCGCAGCCGCCCGCGCACGGTCGAGGGGAAGACCATGCGCCAGTTCATCTCCGTCCTGCCCACCGCGAAGCGCTCGGCCAGCGACTGGCGGGTGGCGAAGACCAGCGGCGAGGTCGCCACCGTGCTCTGGCCGGCCGGCAGCGCGCTGGCACCCTGCTTGCGGGCCAGCCTGATCCAGGCGGAGGAGTCGGCGATCCAGCCGTCGGGCCGCTGGCGCAGCACGCCCGCGCGGTCGCCGATCAGCGTGCGCAGCACGGTCGCCGGCGGCTGCTCGGTCACCTGGACGAGGACGCAGCGTCCGCCCGTGGCCGTCCTCGTCTCGTTGAAGCGCTCGGCCGCCTGCATCGCCACCGGCGCCACATCCACCGCGGCGGCCACACTGACCAGAACAGGCTCTCGCGTCGAACATAAGGGTCCGCCACCGCCGAAGACGACCACGAAACCGGCGACCAGAACGGCCACGACCGCCAGCCCCGCCAGCATGCCCCGGCCGAGCGCCTGCCTCCGTCGCTGCTCAGGCGCCGGAGCGGCGCGGTGTCGAGCCAACCGCACGGTGCTACCTCTCCATTCGGGAGTGACGATTCTCCCAGCGCCGCCCGGGGGCGGCGCAAGGTCAGGTAGAACTTGTTATAACTAAACGATCCTGAGGACGCTACGGCAGACGCCGTCGCTCTTGGCGGAGGCGGCCAGCCTCTCCTCGCCGGGCCTGCCGTACTCGGTGGTGCGCTGGCGGAAGGGACGGCCGGTCGGCGCGACCATCTCGCCGATCTCGGTGATCGTCTTGTAGGAGCCGTTCTCCGAACCGGCCATGCGGCTGATCGTCTCCTCCATGAGCGTGCCGCCCAGGTCGTTGACGCCGCCCTGGAGCACCTGGCGGCACAGGTCGTCCTGGAGCTTCACCCACGAGCACTGGATGTTCTTGATCGAGCCGTGCAGAAGGATCCTGGCCAGCGCGTGGACGGCGCGGTTCTCCTGCGCGGTGGGGCCTGGCCTGGCGATGCCGGCCAGGTAGATCGGGGCGCTGTGGTGCACGAACGGCAGCAGCACGAACTCCGAGAAGCCGCCGGTCTCCGCCTGCAGGCTCCTGATCAGCTTGATGTGCTTGACCCAGTGCAGGTGGTTGTCGACGTGGCCGTACATCATCGTCGAGGTCGTCGGCAGGCCGACCTTGTGCGCGGTGGTGATGACCTCGACCCACTCCCTGGTCGGCAGCTTGCCCTTGGTCAGGACCCAGCGCACGTCGTCGTCCAGGATCTCCGCGGCGGTCCCGGGCAGCGAGTCCACCCCCGCCTCCTTCGCCGCGCGCAGCCAGTCCTCGATCGAGAGGTTGGTACGGCTGGCCCCGTTGACCACCTCCATCGGCGAGAAGGCGTGCACGTGCATGCCGGGCGTCCGCGCCTTGACCGCCTTCGCGATGTCGAAGTAGGCGGTGCCCGGCAGGTCCGGATGGATGCCGCCCTGCATGCAGACCTCGGTCGCGCCGGCCTGCCACGCCTCCGCGGCCCGGTCGGCGACCTGGTCGAGGCTGAGGGTGTAGGCGTCGGCGTCGGTACGCCGCTGCGCGAACGCGCAGAAGCGGCAGCCGGTGTAGCAGACGTTGGTGAAGTTGATGTTCCGGTTGACCACGAAGGTCACGTCGTCGCCCGCGACCTCGCGGCGCAGGTCGTCGGCGATGCGGGCCAGCTCGTCCAGCGCCTCGCCGTCGGCGCCGAGCAGCGCCACCGCCTCGGCGTCGGTCAGGCCCGCCGGATCGGTGGCGGCGCGGCGCAGCGCCTGGCTCAGGTCGCCCAGGATCGCCGCGGGCCCGGCGGCGGGCAGCCGCTCGCGCAGCGCGTCCCAGTCGCCGTAGACGTGGTCGAAGTCGTCGCGGCGGTCGTTCGTGCGGCCCTCGGTGTCCACGGCGGTGTGCAGGTCCACCCGTCCCGAGGCGGAGAAGCCGCCGTCGGGCTCCTGCCACGGGATGCCCTTCAGCACCGCGTCCGGCCTGGCCAGGCCGGTCTCCGGGTCGGCCAGCGCGCTGATGTGCGCCATCACCCGGGGATCGGTCCAGGGCTCGCCGGCCAGCACGTACTCCGGGTAGAGGGTCAGGCGCTCGCGCAGGCCGTACCCGGCGGCGGCGGTGCGCTCGGCCAGGTCGTCGATCTGCGGCCACGGCTGCTCGGGGCTGACGTGGTCGGGGGTGACCGGCGAGACGCCGCCCCAGTCGTCGATCCCGGCCCTGACCATCAGCTCGAACTCGCCGCCGATGAGGTTCGGCGGCGCCTGGATGCGCATCCTCGGGCCGAGCACCAGCCGCGCGACGGCGATCGTGGCGGCCAGTTCCCGCAGGTCGGCGTCGGGCATGCCGCGCATGGCCGTGTCCGGCTTGGCGCGGAAGTTCTGGACGATGACCTCCTGGACGCCGCCATACTCCCTGGCGACCTTCCTGATCGCGAAGATCGACTCGGCGCGGTCCTGGACGGTCTCGCCGATCCCGATCAGCACGCCGGTCGTGAACGGCACGTTCGACCGGCCGGCGTCCTCCAGCACCCGCAGCCGCACCGCCGGGTCCTTGTCCGGCGAGCCGTAGTGCGCCTGGCCCTTCTCGGTGAACAATCGCGTGGAGGTGGTCTCCAGCATCATCCCCATCGACCCGGCGACCGGCTTCAGCCGCTGGAAGTCGCGCCAGGTGAGCGCGCCCGGGTTCAGGTGCGGCAGCAGCCCCGTCTCCTCCAGCACCCGGATCGCCATCGCGCGGACGTAGGAGATCGTGTCGTCGTAACCGTGGGCGTCCAGCCACTCCCGCGCCTGGTGCCAGCGGTCCTCGGGCCGGTCGCCCAGCGTGAACAACGCCTCCTTGCACCCCAGCGCGGCGCCCTGGCGGGCGATCTCCAGCACCTCGTCCGGGCTGAGGAACGGCGCGGGCAGCTTGTGCGGGGCCGTGGCGAAGGTGCAATAGCCGCAGCGGTCGCGGCACAACCGGCTCAGCGGGATGAACACGTTCTTGCTGTAGGTGATCACCCCGTCCCGCCCGGCGTTGCGCAGCCCGGCGTCACGGACGCGGCCGGCGTGTTCGAGCAAGGTGTCGAGGTGCCCGTCTCGGGCGTGCAGCAGCACGGTCGCCTCGGTGACGTCGAGCGCCTTGCCGTCGCGGGCGCGGGCGAGCGCCCTGCGCAGGGCGGAATCACTGACCACAGTCATAGCGGCACGATACGGCCCTCTGGGTCTGCGTACCGCACCCAGCCCTGGTATGAGGCGCGCTCCTCCCTGTGACCTACTCCTCCAACCCTCCTCAGGACCCATTCCCTTACCGGGCCCGGCAACTGATGATCAAGTCATGCGACGATTCGCCGCCCTGTTAACAGGGCTGTTGGTTCCCCTGTCCCTTCTGAGCCCCACGGCCACGGCCGCGACGCCGTCCAAACCGGCCATCGCGTGGGCGCCGTGCCCGGAGGATCCGGCCGTGGAATGCGGGGCGCTGGCCGTACCCGTGGACTGGAACAACCCCGCGAGCGGCACCTTCGAGGTCGGCGTCGCGCGGCGCAAGGCCACCGACCCCTCCGCCAGGATCGGCGTGCTCGTGCTCGGCGCGGGCGGGCCCGGCGGGTCCGGGGTCGAGGAGGTGCTCTTCGCCAACGACTACCTCAGCCCCGAGCTCGTGCGCCGCTTCGACGTCATCGGCCTCGACCCGCGCGGCACCAACCGCAGCAACCCGGTCGTCTGCTCCACCGCGGTGCTGGCCGAGGCGCCCTTCCCGCTGATGCGGAGCCAGGCCGACTTCGACCGGCGGCTGGCCTACAACGAGCGGCTGCGCGCCGACTGCCGGGCGCGTACCGGGCCGGTCTTCGACCACGTCGACTCGCTCAGCACCGCCAAGGACCTCGACGCCTTCCGCGCCGCGCTCGGCGAGCGGCAGATCAGCTACTGGGGCGGCTCCTACGGCACCCTGCTCGGCCAGCTCTACGCCGAGAACTTCCCCCACCGCGTACGCGCGCTGACGCTCGACAGCACCATGGACCACAGCCTCGGCACCCGCGGCTTCATGGACACCGAGTCGTGGGGCGCGCAGGACGCCTTCGACGAGTTCGTCGCCTGGTGCAAGCGGGAGAGCACCTGCCTGCAGCACGGCAAGGACCTGCGGGCGATCTGGAAGGACCTGCTGGGCCGCGCCGACCGCGGCGAGATCGGCGTCCCCGGCCAGCCGGACGCCAAGCTCACCGCGTTCGAGATCATCAGCTACGCCGTGGGCAACTTCTACGACCCGCGCGGCTGGCCCAGGCTCTCGCAGACCATCGACGAACTGCTCGGCGGCGGGACGGTGAGCGACGCCGCCCTGACCGTCGACCGTACGCAGGAGGTCGCCCGGAACCCGTTCCAGATCTTCTGCCTGGACTTCCGCCTGCCGGTGCGCGACTACCGCGAGTGGAACGCGCACGTGCGGCGCCAGAACAAGATCGCGCCCGACATGCGCTACAGCAGCCTGGCGATCTTCCCGGTGGTCAGTTGCCTCGGGCAGCCCGCCCCGATCCCCAACCCGCAGCACGAGCTGAAGGTCCGCACCAAGACCCCGCTGCTGGTGGCCAACTCGCTGCACGACCCGGCCACAGTCTACCCGTGGGCGCTCGGCACCGCCCGGCAGCTCGGCCGATACGGCCGCCTGCTCACCTACGAGGGCTGGGGCCACATCGTCTACGGCCGAGGCGAATGCGCGACCGGGACGATCGACGCGTACCTGCTCTCCCAGCGCCTGCCCGCGCCCGGCGCCCGCTGCCCGGCGGTGCCTCCGGCCGAGCTGAGTTCCCGTTCGCTGCGCGAGTTCACGCCGCCGAAGCCCGGCACCCCGGGATGGGGCTTCCCCTCCTGATTTGGTACGGCTGACGCCCGCGCGGTCATCCAGGCCGCGCGGGTACGGGCACACTGGAGGCGTGAAAGAGCGAGCCTGGACACCTGACGAGCCCGTCGACGTGGGCCTCGTCATGGGTCCGCACCGGCGCGGCGGCGGCGACCCGACCTGGCGGCAGGGGCACGACGGCGCGATCTGGCGCACGTCCCGCACGCCCGCCGGTCCCGGCACGCTGCGCGTCTCGCTCAGGTCCTCCACCGTGTACGGCCACGCCTGGGGCCCCGGGGCGGACTGGCTCCTGGAGACGTTGCCGGCGTTGCTGGGCGCTGAGGACGATGTCGCCGGATTTGTCGTGAAACATGCGGTTTTGGAGGACGTTGCCCGGAAATATGCGGGCTTGCGGCTTGGGCGGACCGGGCGGGTGATGGAGGCTCTCGTGCCCGCCGTCCTGGAGCAGAAGGTCGTCGGCCGGGAGGCGTGGCGGGCCTGGCGCTGGCTCCTCACCCGCTACGGCGAACCCGCGCCCGGCCCGGCCCCCGAAGGCATGCGGGTCATCCCGGAGCCCGACGTCTGGCGCGAGATCCCGGCCTGGGATTGGCACCGGTCGGGGGCGGAAGCCGTGCGGGCGAAGACCATCGCCACCGCCGCCTGGCACGCGTCCAAGCTGGAGTCCGCCCCGACCAGCGCCGAGGCCGACCGCCTGCTCCGCACCCTGCCCGGCATCGGCGTGTGGACCTCCGCCGAGGTACGCCAGCGCGCCTTCGGCGACCCGGACGCGGTCAGCGTGGGCGACTTCCACCTGGCCAAGATCGTCGGCTACGCGCTGACCGGCGAGAAGACCGACGACCCCGGCATGATGCGCCTCCTGGAGCCCTACACCGGCCACCGCCACCGCGCCACGGTCCTCATCGGCCTGACCGGCCTCCGCCCCCCACCCCACGGCCCCCGCATGCCCATCCGCGACTACCGCAACTTCTAACCCCACCACCGCCCACAGAAAACCCCAGCTCGCGACCACCGAACCACCCGGCCAGAGCGCCCCGTGCGCCTCCGCGCCACCGGCGACGGTCTCCGGAGCGCCACCTGCCAAGAGCCTCGGCGCCCCGGCCAGAGCGCCACATGCGCCTCCGAGCCACCGCCCCACGGACGACGGTCACCGGAGCGCCACCTGCCAAGAGCCCTCGGCGCCCCGAGGGAGCGCCTGGTCAGGAGGCCGGGATGGAGCTGCCCGGCCCCCGGGGGTGAGGATGCCGGGACCCCGGAGGGGCGCCCAGACCGGAGGGGTGCCGAGACCGGTGGGATGCCGGAGCCGGAGCAGTGCCGGGGCTGGAGGGGTGTCGGGGCTGGAGGGGGGTGGGGGCTGGAGGGGGGTGGGGTGGGTTAGACGTCGCTGGAGTAGCGGACGGCGCAGTCCGGGAGTTGGATGTCGGGCCAGACCCGGATCCCGGCCTGCAGTTCGTTGCCCGCCCCCACCACGGCCCGGTCCCCGATCAACGCGTCCCGCACCACCGCACCGGCCGCGATCCGGGCCCCCGCGCCCACCACCGAGTCGGTCACCGTCGCACCCGCCCCGACCACGCAGGAGTCCAGCAGGATGCTGCCCGTCACCGTCGCCCCCGCCTCCACCCGGGCCCCGGCGCCCACCACGGTGCCGCCCACCGCCTTGGCCTCGGGGGACAGCAGGGCGCCCGGCAGCGCGAGGTGCTCGCCGGTCGGCCCAGGCAGCGCCGGTGAGGCGAGCTTGCCCAGCACCAGGTCACGCGAGCCCTGGACCAGCGCCGCCGGTGTGCCGACGTCCAGCCAGTACGTGCGGTCGGCGTACCCGAGCACGAGTTCGCCCGACTCGATGAGCCCGGGGAAGGTCTCCCGTTCCACGGACACCACCTCGCCCGCCGGGATCGAGTCGATCACCGACCGGGTGAACACGTAGCAGCCCGCGTTGATGCGGTTGGTGACCGGGTTGGGCGTCTTCTCCAGGAAGGCGGTGACCCGGCCCGAGGAGTCGGTGGGCACGCAGCCGAACCGCGAAGGGTCGTCGACCTCGGTGAGGTGGAGGGTGACGGCGGCCTGCCGTTCCACGTGGGTGCGTATCTGGTCGCCGATGTCGTGGCCGGACAGGATGTCGCCGTTGAGCACCAGCACGGGCGCGTCGGGCGGGACGCTCAGCGCCTGCGCGGCGTTGCGGATGGCGCCGCCGGTGCCGAGGGGCGTCTCCTCGGTCATGTACTCCAGCGAGAGCCCGAAGTCGGCGCCGTCGCCGAAGACCGGCTCGAACATCGACGCCTTGTAGGAGGTGGCGAAGACGATGCGGCGCACCCCGAACGAGCGGGCGCGCGCGAGCTGGTGCGCCAGGAACGGCACACCCGCGGTCGGCAGCAGCGGCTTGGGCGTGCCCAGTGTCAGCGGGCGCAGGCGCGTGCCCTGCCCCCCGACCAGGAGGATCGCCTCGAGGCCAGGCAAAGAGCTCTCCATCACTCCGCGAGGTTATCCAACTATTCGACCGCCCGTTGATAGGAGCTGAGATGCGCCTCGGCCGAGGCGTCCCAGGTGAATTCGCGGGCCCGCGCGAGTCCGGCCCGCTGGAGCTGCTCCCGCCGTTCGGGGGAGGCCAGGAGCTGGCCGAGCGCCCCGGCGATGCTGTCGGCGTCCGGCTCGCTGTACGCCACCGCGTCCCCGCCCACTTCGGGCAGCGAGGTGCGGTGGGTGGTCAGCACGGGCGTGCCGCAGGCCATGGCTTCCAGCACCGGAAGCCCGAACCCCTCGCCCTTGGACGGAAAGGCCACCACGAGCGCGCCGCCGAGGAACCCGCGCAGGTCCGGGCTGCGCAGGTAGCCGGGGCGGATGACCCGGACGGTGGCCTCGACCTCCCGGCAGGCGGCGTCGACGTCGTCCTCGTGCACGCCGCCGCCGATCACCAGCGCGGGCGGGTCGGGCAGGCTCTTGACGGCCATGGCGAAGCCGCGGATGAGATTGGGAACGTTCTTACGCGGTTCCAGGGCGCCGAGAAAGGCGACGTAGGGCTGGTCGCGCAGCCCGCACCGCTCGGCCGCGCGCCTGGTCTCCTCGACGGTCGGCGGGTGGAAGATCTCCTGGTCGACGCCGTGGTAGGCGACGTCGATGCGGGTGGGGTCGGCGGCCAGGACGCGGACGAGCTCGTCGCGGGTGGCCTTGGACGGGACGATGACCCGCCGGGCGTGTCGCACCGCGGTGCGGGTGGCCGAGCGGAAGAAGGACGCCTTGACCGTGCCGTGCTGGTCGGGCTCGGTGAACCAGGTGACGTCGTGGACGGTCACCACCGTCGGCAGGCCGGAGCGAAGCGGAATGGAGTAGTAGGGCGCGTGGATCACGTCGGCGCCGGCCTGCCGGGCGAGCAGCGGCACGCCGGTCTGCTCCCAGGCGAGCCTGGCGGCCCGGTTGGTGATGGCGACGGGGCCCGGCAGGATCCGCGCTGAGGGCGCCAGCCTGCCGTAGCGTTCGGCGTCGGAACGCTGACAGACCACCGCGAGATCGGCGCCGGCCCGGTGAAGGGCGCCGATGAGGCCGTCTACATATCGGATCAACGCACCGCGGTCGGCGGGGACCGCGGCGGCATCGACAAGCACGCGAGGCATTACGAAGATCTTCTCCCCTCAAGATCAACGTGGGACCGGTTGTCCCCCTCTCTTGTTCAGCCTAAGACCAGCGTCCCCAAAAACGTGGTCCAAATCACACACGGTCGCGACGCGCCACCAATCCGGCGATACCCGCGCAGATCACATCGCCGACGATGATGACGATCCGCGACACCAGGGCCACGGCGATCGCCGAGCCGCGGTCCATGACCGGTGACAGCACCGCCACCATGGCCACCTCGCGCACCCCGGCCCCCGCGGGCACGACGAACGTCAGGATGCCCAGGCACCACGACAGCGCGAACGCGCCGATCGCGAAGAGCACCCCGGTCTGCGGCGCGACGAAGTACAGGTGCAGGCCGTAGGCGGCCCATCCGGCCAGCGCCCAGCCGAGCGCGGTCAGCATGCCGCGCCGGGTGAGCGGGCGTTCGAGCGGCTCGCGCTTCAGCCTGCGCAGCCCGAACCCGATCAGCGCGTTGATGACCTTGGGCTCCAGCAGTACGAGGATCACCGGCAGGGCCAGCAGCAGCCAGCCGTAGCGGTCCCAGCCGAGGGTGCCGAGCGTGACGATCAGACCGGTGGCCAGTTGGATCGGCATCATCAGGAAGAACGCGGCGGCGCTGCGCGAGCGGGGCACGCCGAGCTCGCGGCCCATCTCCATCTGCGCGATCACCGGCCAGACCGCGCCCGGGATGTACTTGCCGAGCTGGCCGACGAAGAAGACCTTCGCCGCGGGCCTCAGCGGCAGCGGCGAGCCCAGGTCGGCCAGGAGCGTGCGCCACGTGAGCATCGCGCCCAGCAGCGCCGCGATGACCGCGACCAGCGAGGCGGCGACCATGGGCCAGGACAGCGCGGCGAACCCGGCGGCCACGGCGTCCCACTGGGAGGCGACCGCCCAGGCGCCGAAGCCCAGGGCGACGGCCAGGAAGCCGAACCTGACGACCCTCTTCACCACGGAGCGGCGTGCCGTGCGCGGCTCCGCCGTACTCAAAGCACTCTTTCCGGCGGTTGCGGGAGCGCGGCGCCGCGCGGGCGGCGCGGCGTCTTGGTGGCCACCCACAGGTAGGTCGGCACCAGCGGGAGGAGCAGCCTGAGGACCTCACGGGGGGTTTTCGCCAGTACGGCCCGCGCCACCCTGCCCAGCGCGCCGGGGAACAGCTCCCCACCGGCGAAGCGGGTCGGCGTGGCCAGCACGGGGAGGGTGTAGTCCCAGACGTGGAAGGCGCGCAGCATGCGCTTGAGCCCGCGCCGGGTGCGGAAGCGCTCGTAGTAGTGGTCGGCGCGGCCGGAGGCGCGCACGTAGCGGTCGGCCAGCGACGGCGGCAGGTACGACAGGAACGGCAGCTTGTAGTGCGGTTCCATGATGCCGAGCCGGTTGCCGAGGCCGAGGTAGAGCACGCCGTCGTCGGCCAGGACCCGGTGCATCTCGGCGACGACCGCGTCGGGGTCGACCACGTGCTCGTAGATGTGGTTGAAGACCAGCACGTCCACCGAGCGGTCGGGGAACGGCAGCGCCGTCCCGTCACCGCAGACGAACGCCACCCGCTCGCCGAAGCGGTCGGCGGCCTTGCGCAGTCCGGGCACGTCGATGTCGATGCCCAGCGTGTGCTTGGCGCCCGCGTCGGCCAGTTCGTCGGCGATGAACCCGGCCGAGCAGCCCACGTCGCCCACGGTCAGCCCGGCGAGCGGCCCGTGGAAGTGCTCCAGAACCGCGATGATCTTCGCGGCCTTACGGCGGCGCTTGCCCTCGTCGAGCATCGCCGCCTGGAACTCGGAGTATTCGAGCTGCTGTTGCCTGGTCCCAGCCATGATGCCCAACAGTACCGGGCTCGCGCGTCAACCCGATGTCAAACGCCCTTTGGTACCGTGCCCGCCAGATATTTCCGACCACTGGGGGAAATGTGGGCGTATTCGATAAGATCCGCGGCGAGTTCATCGACATCGTGGAATGGCTCGACGACAGCCGCGACACCATCGTCTGGCGCTTCCCCCGCCACGAGAACGAGATCAAGATGGGCGCCCGCCTGGTCGTGCGCGAGTCGCAGGTCGCCGTCTTCGTCAACGAGGGCCAGGTCGCCGACATCTTCCCGCCCGGCACGTACACGCTCGAAACCCAGAACCTGCCGATCCTGTCCACGCTCAAGGGCTGGAAGCACGGCTTCCGCTCCCCCTTCAAGGCCGAGGTGTACTTCGTCGGCACCCGCCTGTACGCCGACTTCAAGTGGGGCACCCAGAACCCGGTCATCGTCCGGGACGCCGAGTTCGGCCCGGTACGGCTGCGCGCCTTCGGCGCCTACTCCGCCCGCGTCACCGACGCCAGGAAGCTGCTGACCGAGCTGGCCGGGACCGACCAGCGGTTCAGGACCGAGGAGGTCGAGGGCTACCTCCGCCAGATGGTCGTCGGCCGCCTCGCCCCGGCCCTGGCCACCGCCGGGGTGCCGCTGCTCGACCTGGCCGCCAACCAGCACGAGATGGGCCGCCGCCTGGCCGAGGCGCTCACCGCCGACCTCGCGGGGGTCGGCATCGCGATCCCCAGCTTCAGCTTCGAGAACATCTCGCTGCCGCCCGAGGTCGAGCAGGCCCTGGACAAGCGGGCCCAGATGGGCATCGTCGGCGACCTGGGACGTTACGCCCAGTTCCAGGCGGCCAACGCGGTCGAGGCCGCCGCCGACAACCCCAACGGCGCCATGGGACTCGGCGTCGGCATGGTGGCGGGCCAGCAGGCGGCCTCGGCCTTCGCACCGGCCCCGCCGCCGCTGCCGTCGGCGCAGTGGTACGTCGGCGTCGGCGGCGAGCGCAGGGGCCCCTACGACCAGGCCGCGCTCGGCAACGCCGGCCTCACCCCCGACACGCTGGTGTGGAAGGCCGGGATGGCGCAGTGGGCGCCCGCCCGGGACGTCCCCGAGCTGGCCGGGCTGCTCGCCCAGACGCCTCCGCCGCTGCCGCCCGCCTGAACCGCAGAAAGGCTCCGGATTTGTCCTCCCCCGCACCGACCACCCATCCGTGCACGGGCTGTGGCGCGAGCGTCGCCTACGCTCCCGGCACCAGCGTGCTGCGCTGCCCGTACTGCGGTTTCGAGCAGCGCATCGCCGCCCCGGCGCGGGCCGTGCGCGAGCACGACTACGCCGCCTTCCTGGCCAAGCCGCGCGTGGCGGCGGTAGCCGTACATCAGAGTGCCTGTCCCGGGTGTGGCGCGCGCACGGAGAGCGACGCGCTGTCGAAGAGCTGCCAGTTCTGCGGGACCGCGCTGGTCGCCGACACCACGGCGGGCGAGCAGGTGGCGCCCGAGGCGGTGGTGCCGTTCGCGCTGGACAAGAACGGCTCGCGCGCGGCCCTGCGCGGCTGGGTGAAGTCCCGCTGGTTCGCCCCGAACCGCCTCAAGAAGGTCAGCGAGGCGGAGTCGATGAAGTCCACGTACGTCCCGCACTGGACCTTCGACTCCGGGACCACCTCCGACTACACCGGCTCGCGCGGCGAGCACTACTACGTCACCGAGACCTACACCGAGAACGGCGAGACCAAGACCCGCCAGGTGCGCAAGACCCGCTGGTGGCCGGCCTCCGGCACGGTCTCGCGGCACTTCGACGACGTGCTCGTGGCCGCCACCCACCGGGTCACGCCCGAGCAACTGGCCGAGCTGGAGCCGTGGCCGACCGGCCAGGCCCTCCCCTTCGAGCCCGCCTACATCTCCGGCCACCACACCCTGCGCTACGACGTCGAGCCCGAGCAGGGCCTGGAGAGCGCCAAGCAGGAGATGGCCGAGGTCATCAGGCAGGACTGCCGCCGCGACATCGGCGGCGACGAGCAGCGCGTGAGCACGGTCGACACGACGTACACCGACGTCAGGTTCAAGCTCCTGCTGCTGCCGGTGTGGATCGGCTGCTACCTGTTCGGCGGCAGGACGTACCAGGTCCTCATCAACGGCGTCACCGGGGAGGTTCAGGGCCAACGCCCCTATAGCTGGGTCAAAATCACCCTTACCGTGCTGGCCGTCGCCGCACTCATCGGCCTCGTCGTCTGGCTAATCGTCGCCAACCGCGCGTAGATTTGGCGAATGCTCCGCCGCCTGCTGCGTGTCCTGCTCGCGCTCGTCGCGCTCGGATTCCTCGGGTACGGCCTGGCCAGAAACTGGGACGAGACCACGGCCGCGCTGTCGGGACTGTCGCCCTGGGCGCTGGCGGGGGCGTTCGCCGCGGTGCTGGCCGGGCAGTTCTGCATGCTGGTCGCCTGGCGTGAGGTGCTGGCCGGGCTGGGCTCGCCGCTGTCGTTGCGGGTGAGCGGGCGGATCATGTTCGTGGGCCAGCTCGGCAAGTACATCCCCGGCTCGGTCTGGGCCTACGCGGCGATGATGGACCTCGGGCGCGACCACGGCAGCCCGCCGCGGCGCACGTTCGCCTGCATCTCGCTGGCACTGGTGATCAACCTCGGGGTGGCGCTGACGATCGCCGCCGCCACGCTGGCCACGCACGAGGCGCTGCGCAAGGCGTGGTACCTGCTGCTGATCGTCCCGGTAATCGTGGTGTGCCTGCATCCCAAGGTGCTCACCTGGGGGCTCAACCTGGCGCTCCGGCTGGCGCGCAAGGAGCCGCTGGAGAGCGTCCTGCCGGGCCGTACCGTGCTGGTGGCGGCGGCGTGGACGGCGCTCGGCTGGCTGATCTACGGCGTCCACACCATGCTGCTGGCCGGGCGGTGGGACCTCTACGTGCTGGCAACCGGCGCCTACGCCTTCGCCTGGGCGACCGGGCTGCTGACGTTCGTGGTGCCCGCCGGGGTGGGGGTGCGCGAGGGCGCGCTGGTGCTGGTGTTCACCCCGCTGATCGGCACGGGCGCGGCGTTCGCGGTGGCGCTGCTGTCGCGGGTGGCGTTCACGCTGGCCGACGCCGTCGCGGCCGGGATCGCGTTCCTGCTCGGGCGTCAGGAGTCCAGCAAGGCCGCGGTGTACTCCGACCAGAACGGCTCCGGATCCACCGATCTGACCCCCGAGCGCAACCCGACCGGGTCGGCGTAGAGCCGCTCGATCGCCTTCCTGAGCCCCTCGACGTCCTCCGGCTCGACCAGCAGTCCGTCCACGCCGTCGGTGATGTGGTCGGCGAGCGCGCCGACGCGGGTGGCGATCACCGGGACGCCGTGCTCGTGGCCCAGCCACACGTTCTGGCTGGCGGTGGCGTTGCGGTAGGGCAGGACCAGGGCGTCGGCGCGGGCGAACAGCTTCGGCACGTCCTCGGCCGCCACGTACCCGGGCCGCAGCTCCACCCGGTCGCCGAGACCCAGCTCCGCGATCAGCCGCTCGGTCTCCTCCAGCCCGCCCCAGAACTCCCCGGCGACGGTCAGCCCCACGCCGTCGGGCAGCGCCCTGAGCAGCAGGTCCAGCCCCTTGTACGGCCGGACGATCCCAAAGAAGAGCAGATTGTTGTGGACTTGCCCCGATTTTTCGGCATTTTTCGAGGGAAGGTGGGGTGCCATCGCGGCCACCCGGACGGGCTTGGCCGTGAGCTCCGCGGCCAGCGCCGCCTGCTGAGCCGAGTGCGCCAGCACCCGGTCCACCCGCTTGAGCAGCGCCTTCATCAGCGGCCCGTCATACGGCTTGCGCTCATGCGGCAGCACGTTGTGGCACAGGGCCACGGTGGTGGTCTTGCCCGCTATGCCGTACAAGATCCCCAGATAAGCGGGCACCTGCACCGGGCTGAGCACCGCGAAGACCACCAGGTCCGCGCTGCGCAGCCGCCGCCCGCACGTCACCCACCCGTCCGGCCGCCGCCAGTCGAGCCTGCGCAGCGTCTTCGGGTACGGCAGGCCCTCAGGAGCCGAGATCGTCTGCCGGCCGGGATAGAGGAAGCCCGGATACTGGGCCTTCCACGACTCGATCACCACGTCGTGCCCCAGCGCGCTCAGCCGGTGCGCCAGCTCGGTGGTGTGCTGCGCCCCGCCGCCCTTGTACGGGTACGTCGGGCCGACGATCGCGATCCGCACCTACTCTCCCCTGCTCCGCACGATCAGGTCGGCCAGCAGCGCGACCGAGCCGATCAGCAGGCCCGACAGGAAGATCATCACGGTGTTGGCCGGGAAGTAGAACGGGTGCTGGACCATGTCCCACACGCCCTTGACGAACCCGATGGCGACCAGCCACAACGCCGGAGGCATCAGCACCTTCAGCGGGTTGAAGTACATGATCATCCGCAGGACCTGCAGGATGTAGCGGTAGGCGTCGGAGATGAAGCTGAACTTCGACTTGCCCGCCCGCTTGGCGTAGTCGATCGGCAGGTAGTAGACGTCGTGCTGGTTCGACAGGAACGATAGCGTGATCGTCGTGACACACGAGAACCCGGGCGGCAGCAGCCGCAGGTACGGCCGCGCCACCGACTTGCGGAAGGCCCGCAGGCCGGAGTTGAGATCCGGGATCTTCTGCCCGGCCAGCTTCTCGGCGACCTTCCTGATCACCCACTTGGCCGGGACCCGCAGCAGCTTGTGTGAGCCCTCCTCCGACGTGCGCGCGCCCACGACCTGGTCGATCGTCTGGTCCTTCTCCAGGATCTGGACCAGGTCGGGGATGCGCTCGTTCGGGTAGGTCATGTCGGCGTCGGTCCACACGACGATCTCGCCGCGCGCCTCCTGGGTGCCGATCCTGCGCACGGTGCCCGACCCCCCGTTGCGGTGGAACGCCCGGATCCGCATGTGCGGGAACCTCGGGGCGGCCTCCTGCAGCTTCGCCAGCGTCGCGTCGGTCGAGCAGTCGTCGACGGCCACGAGCTCGTAGGTGTAGCCGCTGGAGTCCATCGCCTTGGTGATTCGCTCGACCTCGTCGATGACGTGATCCTGCTCGTTGTAGCAGGGCAGGACGATCGTGACGTACGGCGCTTCTTCCACGGCGGGTCCACTCTGGGGGGTCTCAGGCGTGCTCACGTGGGTCGAGGTTACTCTGCCCAGCGCGACGCGGCGTCCACATCAGCGATGACGGGAAACCTGCTCCACCCCCGGAAGACCCCGCAGAGCTGGCCTGATCCGGTCGAACACCGACGGGTCGGACAGCACGAGATGGAAGATCTCCCCCACGTCCGGCGTCGTGCTCGCGTAGCTGACCCGCCGCCAGTTCTCGATCGCGTGCCCGCGCGACTCCAGGTAGACCTTCTTCACGCCCGGCAGCGTACGCAGGGCCTCGAAGACCGCGTCCCGCTCGTGGTCGGTGATCGCGCCCCGGCCGGAGCAGTTGGCGGGGCCGCAGAGCTCGACCTTCGCGTGCGCCTTGCCCGCCCAGAAGTCCGTCCGCCAGACCCTCGCCGTGGCGATCCCGGGCAGCTTCGCCAGCTTGGGGCCCAGGTTCACGTTCGGGACCTTGACGTCCGCCCTGAAGGAGGCCGGGATGGAGCCCTTCTTCGCCGGTACGCCGTCCTCGCGGGCGTTGCGGTAGGACTCCTCCGCGGAGACGTACCGCACGCCGGACAGGCCGGGCAGCCGCTTCAGCAGCCGCTCGATCTTCCGCTTCTGCTCGTCGCTCGGGCCGCGGCCCTCGCACTTCTTCTGGAGCTCGGCCTTCGAGCACAGGTAGACCGTCAGACGGCCCGTCGTCGGCCAGGCGGCCTTCGGGACCGGGAGCGGCGACACCGCGACCGCGACCACGCCGTCCGCGCCGGTCCCGGACTCCGCGCTCACGTCGCCCGGCTCCGCGCCCCTGCTTTCGGACGCGCTCTCGGACGCGCTCTCGGACGTGCTCTCAGACGCGCTCTCAGGCGCCTCGTTGGCCGAGGTCTCGCCCAGCACCCTGTCCGCCGGGGCGTCGGCCGCAGCCGCGCCCATTCCACTGGTCGCCAGCGCCGTCGTTAACGCCGCGACCACCCACGTACGCCTCATGGCGACACATAATCGCGATCACCCACGATCCAGGTCAAATGGTGTTTTACGGACGGGACATCCAGACGTTGATCCGGAGGTTCCAGGTACCGTTGGGCGGCGCGGTCAGCGAACGTTCGTCCTGGCGCGCGGCCAGGGCCATGACCTGCTCGAACGGTCCGTAGGTCCGCACCTGGTCGGCGTCGGCGGCAAGCAGCACCGGGGTACGGCCGGCCCGTCGCACCCCCTCGACCAGACGCAGTACGTCGTCCTCCGAAGCGGTGTCCGACCCCGTCACCCGCTCGACCTCCGCCGCCGGGACCCCGCACATGCCGCGCACCACCTGGGTGAAGCGGTCGGCCGTCACCCGCTCGACGAGCAGCACGGAGGCGTCGCGCGGGATCGCCCGACACATCGCCTCGACCGCCGCGCGCTCGCCCCGCTCGATCGGGGTGAACGCGGTGCCGATCGAGGTCACGACCGGCGGAACCAGGATGAGGACCGTGCCGATCCCGGCCACCCAGGTCTGGACGCGCGTGCCGTACCCGAGCCTGCGGGCCTTGTCGCGCACCCAGTCCAGCCCCCACACCGCCAGCACGACCAGCCCGGGAATCACCACCGGGACGAGGCGGCGCGCGGCCCACGGCTGGTCCGGCGTGATCTCGGGACGCAGCAGCGTGGTGACCGTCGTCCACCCGATGACCGCCAGCGGCAGCAGCCACTCGAAGGAGGCGGCGTCGCGCAGCAGCCTGCGCACCAGAACGGCGGCCGCCACCGTGGCCAGCACGACGACCGGGACGCCCACGTACCAGATCACCCAGTAGAGCGACTCGTCGAAGTACAGCCGGGTACCGTCGATCGGCAGCCCGTTGGCCTTCTGGGTCTCCTCGATGAAGCGCGCCGTGCGCAGGTCGTCGGTGTTGCCCGGCGTCCGGTGCACCGTCTGGATCCACGGCCGCACCGCGAAGCCGACCATCACCAGGCCGACCAGCGCCGCCCCGGCCTCCGGCAGCCGCCTTGGCAGCCTGACGCGGCCCAGCCGGGGGGCGACAGCCGTACCCACGAGCGTCAGAACCAGGACGACGCCGCAGATCACCAGCAGCGGCCCGACCGAGCGGGACAGATACGCCAGGTACGGCCGCGCGAAGGCATAGGCCGCCAGAAACCCCAGCCCGACCCCCAGGCCCAGCCCCACGAGCAGCGGCACCCCCAACACGCCGACCGGCCGCCGAAACCGGCTCATGGCGACCAGCAGCCCGGCGAACGCCAGCACGGGCAGCACGTCCCGCAACCCGTCGATCCTGACCAGAGTGGCCAGCCCGAACACCAGCCCCGCCAGCCCCCCAACCCACCAACCAGCCCCGCCTACCCCCCCACCGCCCGCCGCACCACCACTCCCCGCCGCGTCGCCCCCGCTCGCCGCGCCACCACTCCCCGCCGCGTCGCCACCCCCCGCGCTACCGCTCGCCGCACCACCACTCCCCGCCGCACCACCACTCCCCGCCGCACCACCACTCCTCGCCGCGTCGCCCCCGCTCGCCGCGCCGCCACTCCCCGCTGCGGACCCCTCGGTGGTCGAAACCGGAGGGACAGTAGCTCCACCAGCGCCTTCCTCGGGAAGGACAGCATGTGCCGCTGTGGTGCGCCCTGTCCCCTCGGCCGCGACCACACCCGACGACCCGCCCCCACGCGACCCACCACCCCCAGGCAAGTCGCTGCCCCCGGACGAGCCGCCACCCCCGGGCAAACCGCCACCCCCGCGCGAGCCAGTCCCGCGCGGGCGACCGGCGGCGCGCGAGACGCCGAGTTCGCGGGACCGGGCGAGGAGGTCGGGTGGGTGGGGGGTCCAGATGCGGGTCAGGGCGTCGTGGGCCAGGGCGAGGCCGCCGAACAGCAGAATCAGCGACGGGATCTCGCTGAACGTGGTGCGCGAGGTGTAGAGGATCGGCATGCTCACCGCGAACGCCAGCGCCGCCACCGGCGCCCAACGTCCGCCCGCCAGCCGGGCCGCCACTCCGCCGACCGTCAGCACGGCCAGCGCCCCCAGCATCGCGGGCCCGAGCAGCAGCGCCCCGAGCCAGTCGGCCGCCGAGTAGAGCATGGGCGGGCCCGCCATGAACTGCGGCACCACCGCCCCGCCGAAGTCGAAGAACCCGACGCTGCCGAAGACCAGCGACGGGTCGGGGCCGCCGAACGCCTGTTCCTGGCGCGGGATGGGCAGGGAGCCGTGCTCGGCGATCCAGATGGTGTACTGCGCGTAGGTGGCGGGGTCGCGGCGGACGATGAGCTGTTCGCTGTGGAAGATCGCGTTGAAGACGCCGGAGCCCGCCGCGATCACCAGCACCGCGGCCATCTGCCGCCCGGTGGCCTCCACCGCCTCGGGCAGCCGCCGCAGGCCCGCCCAGCACAGCAGCGCGATCACCGGCAGCGCCAGCACCACCGTGAACACCGGCCGGAACGCCCCCGCCATCAGCAGCGGCAGCCCGGCCAGCAGCCATCCGGCCACCGCCAGGGCAGGCAGCAACGAGACCGCCGCGAGCACCCGGCCCGCCGACGGCCTCCGCGTCTCGTCGGGCCGGAGCCAGGAGGGTGCCATCGCTGATCGCGAGGGTATCCAACGGGGCCGACAACACGCCCGCATGAGATCGCGAAACGTATGGAAGCCGGTAGCGTACGGCCGGACGGCGGCGACACAGGGGGAGGGCCGTGCAGGAGGCAACACCGGACAAGCCCGGCACACCACACCCGGCCCCGGAGGAAGCCGACGCCGCGGGCCAGGCGACCGGGCAACCCGACCCGACAACCCAGGGGCCCAACCACACGGAGCAGGGGGCCGGGCAAGCCGACCTCGCGACCCGGGCGGCGGACCATGCCGGTCCCACCGGCACGAAGACAGGCCGACCGGGCCTGGTCGCGTTCGTGGGGCAGGTCGTGTCACGGCATCGCTGGTTTCTGGGGCTGTTCGTCCTGGGTGCCGCACTGCGCCTGGTGACGATGCTGGGGTTCCGTCCCGCCCTCTGGTTCCCCGACTCCTACACCTACATCGTCACCGTCTTCCGCCCCCGCCCCGACCTGGTACGCCCGGCCGGCTACTCCATGTTCCTCAAGCTGCTGGAACCGTTCCACAGCTTCGCCGCCGTCACCGCCGTGCAGCACCTCATGGGCCTGGCCGTCGCGGTGATGATCTACCTGGCCGCCAGAAGGGCCCGCCTCTGGGTCAGGACGCTGGCCACGGCCCCGGTCCTCCTGGACGCGTACCAGATCGAGCTGGAGCATCTGCTCGTCTCGGACACCCTGTTCATGTTCCTGGTCACCGCCGCCGTGGTCCTGGCGATCCGCGGCGGCCAGACCTGGCGTACGGCGACCGCCATCGGCCTCCTGCTGGCCGCCGCCACCCTCACCAGGACGATCGGCCAGCCCCTGGTCGTGTTGCTGGCCTGCTGGTTCCTGCTGCGCAGGCATCTCGCCCTGGCCGGGATCATGCTGGCCGCCGCGCTGGTGCCGGTCATGGCGTACATGGGCTGGTTCTACGCCACCTACGACCGCGTCGGCCTGGTCGGCGCCAACGGCGTCTTCCTGTACGCCAGGACCCAGTCGTTCGCCGACTGCCGCAAGATGGACCCGCCGCCCGATCTGCGCGTGTTGTGCGACCCCCGGCCGCCGGAGGAGCGCCCGCCTTCGCAGGAGTACCTCTGGTCGAGGGACTCCCCGCTGGTCATGCTGCCGGGCATCACGTTCTCGCGGGCCAACGACGCGCTGGCGGGGCGCTTCGCCATGCTGGCCGTCCGTTCGCAGCCGCTCGACTACGCCGCCTCGATCGCCTCCGAGCTGGCCCGCACGTTCACCTGGGGCCGCCCGGTCTACCCCGACCAGGAGATCTACGACTACTACCAGTTCCCCTCAAGGGACCCGAGCCCACCAGGCCGGGAGGCGGCGCAGCTCGGCGTCGAGCTGGCCACGCGCTACGAGGGCGGGCCGATCATGACCAGGGTGGTCGAGCCGTACGCGGGGTGGATGCGGGCCTACCAGGACGTGGCGCGGCTGCCGGGGACCGTCCTGCTGCTGGTGCTCCTCGCGGCGCCGGTCCTGTCCGTAATTCGCCGCCGACCGGAAATGGAGTGGCTCGTGCCCTGGTCGACGGCGTGGGCGCTGCTCGTGGTCCCGGCGGCGGTGGCCGAATTCGACTACCGGTACGTGCTGCCCGCCGTACCTCTGGCCTGTCTTGCTTTGGCTCTTCGCAGCCGCTCCGACCTGCCGAAACAGTAAAGACTTTCACGCTGATATTCCACGAAATGTCCAGGTCTGAGTATGCTTTGGGCCTGTAACATCACGCTGGGGTCACGGCCGATTCGGTCGTTCGTGGCTCCGAGCACGCCGTACGTGACCTAGTCTCGTGCCGCAAGTGTGCGACCGAGCCAGCAAGATGCGGCCTGGCGAATTCTTCGAATAGAGGAGGGCCGTGTTGGAGCTGAGGGGGGCGTATGAGTGACCATCGGAGTGCGTCCGTCCAGGACAGAAGGAACGCCCAGACCGACCCGGGCGGCATGCGCGGCCCGCGACGGGCGGCGGCGCCGCCGCTGCCCCCCGACGACCAGCCGCCCCGCGGCCGCCGCGCCAAGAGCGGCGGCGGGCCGAACAAGATGCGCATCCTGGCCTGGGTCAGCATCGGGCTCACCGGCGTGGTCGTGGCGGGCTCGCTGACCGGCTATACGCTCTATCGCGACGCGCTCGGCGCCATCAACACGCGCAGCGTCGACGACAAGATCGTCAACCCGCGACCGGCCAACTCCAGCGGCGCGCTCAACATCCTCCTGGTCGGCTCCGACACCCGCGAGGGCGAGGGCAACGCCCGCTACGGCCAGCTCGACGCCCGCCGCGGCGCGGGCAAGCGCACCGACACGATCATCCTGATGCACATCTCGCCCAACCGCGACGGCGCCAAGCTCATCAGCTTCCCGCGCGACTCGATGGTCGACATCCCGCGCTGCAAGAACGAGGCGACCGGCGCGATCATGCCGCCCCAGCGCCAGATGATCAACTCGGCCTACAACACGGGCGGCATCGCCTGCACGATCTCCACGCTGGAGACGCTGACCGGCATCCGCATCCACCACTACGCCGAGGTCGACTTCAGCGGGTTCAAGAACATCGTCGACGCCCTCGGCGGCATCGAGATCTGCCTCAAGAGCGGCGTCGACGACAAGAAGTCCAAGCTCGTGCTGCCGCCGGGAAGGTCCGTGCTCGACGGCGAGAAGGCGCTCGGCTTCGTGCGGCTGCGCAACTACGGCGACGGCAGCGACATCCAGCGCATCCGCCGCCAGCAGCTCTTCCTCGGCAAGGTCGTCGCCAAGGCCACCAGCAGCGAGCTGCTGACGAACGTCCCCAGGCTCTCAAGCTTCGTGAAGGCCGCGGGCCAGTCGGTCACCATGGACCCGGACCTGGCCGACGACCCGCAGAAGCTCATCCAGATCGCGCAGAGCGCGGCCAAGATGACCGCGGGCGACGTCAAGTTCATCACGGTGCCGTGGGGCCCCGACCCCGCCGACGCCAACCGCGTGGTCTGGAAGCAGCCCGCCGCCAACGAGCTCTTCAACATGATCAGGACCGACGTCGACATCGCGGTGCCCGAGCCCAGCGCCAGCGCCTCGGCCAAGCCGAAGATCACGGTCAAGCCCGAGCAGGTCGAGGTCCAGGTGCTCAACGGCACCGCCACGCAGGGCAAGGCCAGAGAGGTCGCCGACCAGCTCACCAAGGAGGGCTTCCGGGTCGTCAGCCTGGGCAACTACAAGCCCGCCACCGGCAGCGTGACCAAGAGCGAGCTGCGCTACGGCAAGAAGGCCGCCAACGGCGAGGACTACGCCGCCGTCGTGGGCAAGGCGACCTCTCCGGCCGTCACCCCCACCAAGGGCGCCGTGAAGCCGCTGACCACCGAGCCCTACACCTCCACCGTCCCGCCCGCCAAGCCCGTCGAGGGCGCCGGCAAGCCGCCGCTGATCCAGTTGGTCGTCGGCGACGACTGGAAGGGTGTGAGGGTGACCAAGGTGTCGGAAGACGTCAAGCAGAACACGGTCAGCGCGAACCAGTCCAACGTGTGCATCTCCTAACCTCCAAGTTCCCTGTAAATAGGGGGTTCTTGGCCTACCTTCAGCGACAGGAGTGTCCAGCGGCGCTAAAGTTGTGAGGTCGGCGACTGCGCTCGTACGGCGTCGGCCAGGCGTCAGTCGAGACGGGCGGTCGCGTTCCCCCGACCCCGAACGAACTGAGCGTCTTCCACGTGACTGACACCCGGTCTTCCGTCCCTGCCACGAGCATCGAGCAGCAAGACACCACCGACGCCAAGAACCGGTGGCCGCTGCCAGGGCAGGACGCGGAGTTCTGGGGGCACCGGAAGGAAGAGCAGGAGCAGCCGCGTCCGGCCAAGAAGCGCGACCCTTATCTCGACAACGTGAAGTTCGTGCTCATCGCGCTGGTGGTCGTCGGCCATTCGCTGGTGCCGACGCTCAACACCGACTCCTCGCGGTCGCTGTACATCTTCATCTACATGTTCCACATGCCGCTGTTCGTGCTGATCAGCGGTTACCTGTCGCGCAACTTCTGGAACTCCAACGCCAAGACCAACAAGCTCGTCGACACGTTCGTGATCCCGTACGTGATCGTCGAGGTCGGCTACGCCGTGCTCCGCACCTCGCTCGGGCAGAAGTGGAGCCTGACGATCATCGATCCGGCGTGGCTCAACTGGTACCTGCTGGCGCTGCTGTTCTGGCGGCTGTCCACGCCGGTGTGGAAGCGGATGAAGTTCCCCATCCCGGTGGCCATCGCGATCTACCTGTTCGCCGGGTTCTCGCAGATCAGCGGCGACTTCAGCATGGACCGCTTCTTCGGCCTGCTGCCGTTCTTCGTGATCGGCCTGGTCATGCAGCCCGAGCACTTCGAGCTGCTCAACCGCAGGTGGATCAAGATCGTCTCGGCGGTCACGCTGGTCGGCGCCGCGGCGAGCGCGATCCTGGTGGCCAGGTTCGACCCCTCGCTCAAGCCGTTCTACTTCAAGCACAGCTACCAGGACATGGACCTGTCGTGGTGGATGGGTCTCGGCCTGCGCAGCGCCCTGCTGATCTGCTCGCTGGCGATGTGCTTCGCCGTGCTGTCGCTGGTCCCGCGGAGCGAGACCTGGTACTCCGACCTCGGCACCCGCACGCTCTACGCCTACCTGCTCCACGGCATCCCCGTGCTGATCGCCAAGGACCAGGGCTGGCTCGACCTGCCCTGGTTGCAGGGGCCGCTGGGTGTGCTGGCGATCAGTTCCAGCGCGTTCGCCCTGGCGATCGTCCTGTGCCTGCCGGAGACGCGGACCGTTTTCAAGTGGATCATTGAGCCGCGCCTGACCTGGCTATACCGCCGCCCTTCCGGAAGTTAATCGTCAGTTCCCCCTCCCTTCACCTGAGTGACCCGGGCAAACCTCAGCATCAGAGACATGCGGGTATGTGTCGCGACGATTGACCATCATCCCGAGGATGCCAGGATCATGCACCGGCAGATCCGTGCGCTCCTCGATGCGGACCACGACATCACGTACGTGGCCCCGTTCACCTATTTCAACGTGACGCCACCGCATCCGATCACCGCGATCGACGTACCACGCGGCGCCGGGCACGGCCGGGCGCGCTCGGCCCTGCGCCGCGGCGTCAGAGGCGCGGACCTACTGCTCGTCCACGACGCGGACCTGCTGCGCGCCCTGCCCTACCGGCATCCGCCGGTGGTCTGGGACGTACGCGAACCGGCCGACGCCCGGCGCGCCGCCCGCGCGGAGCGCCGCCACCACGTGATCTCGCCATCCGTGGTGCCAGAGGCCACCCTGGTGTCGCCCGCCCCTCCCCCTCCGGGCGACACCAGGGTGGTCCACCTCGGCCGCCTGACGGCCGAGCGCGGCGCCGCCGAGCTCATCGCGCTCGCCGAACGGCTGGTGCCGCACGGCATCCGCCTCGACCTCATCGGCCAGGCCGACCGCGAGGCGCGGGTGCTGCTGCGCGACGCCCAGCGGGTCGGCCTGCTCGACTGGTACGGCCACGTGCCCAACCGCCACGCCCTGCGCATGGTCGAGGGCGCCCTGGCCGGCATCTCGCTGGCCCCGGCCGACGTCACGGGCGTGCCGACCAAGGTGCTCGACTACATGGGGCGCGGCGTGCCCGTCATCACCACGCCCCAGTCGGGCACGCTGGTGCAGACCGCTCGCTGCGGGCTCGTCGTCCCTTTTGACGTGGAGTCGGTACGGCACGCCGTACTGGACCTCAAGGAGGACCCCGACCGCAGGGCCAACATGGCCGCCCGCGGCCACACCTATGCCCGCCTGCACCACCACTGGCCCGACCACGCCCCGGCCTTCGTGGCCAGGATGGAGTCGCTGGCCGGGGTGGCGCACTCGCTGGCGGTCTAGAAGCGGGCGAGGTCGAAGGTCGCGTCGACCAGCCGGACGGCGCGAACCTGGGGGTCGTCCAGGAGCTTGCGCAACTCGTCGATCCTCGCGCCCGTGTCGATGTAGGCGTGGGCCAGGCCGTCCTTGGCCGCCTTGCGGACGCGTTCGAGGGTGAGGTCGAAGTCGCGCAGCATGCTCGCGTCGGAGTTCTGGAGGATCTTGTCCCACGCGCGGAACTCCGCCAGGTTGGCCGTGGGCGTCACATCGTGGCACATGCCGGACTTGGGCATCACGTTGCTGCGACTCCACATCCCCGCCTCGAACGTGATCGGCACGGACCCGGGCCGGGCCTCATAGACGATGCGCTCGGGACACGCGTTGTAGCGGCGGCCGAAGGCGACGAGCTGTTCGGCCGTCAGCGGTGCGGTGAACTCCACGGTGGCCAGGGCCCGCAGGCGCTTCGGCAGCCCGTCGAGGAGCTCGCGGGTCTTCGCCTTGTCCACCGGGCCCTTGTGTCCGACCATGCTCAGCGCCGTCGTCAGCGTGGTGTTGCCCTCGTTGCCGAGCGGCAGGTGGCCGAGCGTGCCGAAGAGGTTCTGCGTGATCGAGTACGGGACGGCGGCGCTGCCGGAGAAACCGCCGTAGGCCCGGATCTGGCTGGCCCGCACGGTCATGCTCATCGCCCACGGGGTCACCTCGCAGCACTCCTCGTCCACGATCCGATAGGCCGGGTTGTAGATCTTGAAAGCGGTGCCGAAGACGTTCTCCATGCGATCCGCGCGTCCGCCCGCCTTCTGGAACATGATCGGCGCCACCACCAGCACCAGCGCCAGCGCCACCAGCCCGGCCAGTACGATCGAGGCCGTCTTGAGCAGGCCGCGGCGCACCGCCTTCCTGGTGGTTCTGGGGTCGAAGTCGGGCAGGTCCAGGTCGTTCATCGGGAGGCTCCATACAGCTCGGAGAACGCGGCGCGGGCCCGCCACACCGCGGTCTTGATCGTGTTGTGCTTCTTGCCGGTCATCGCGGCCACCTCGACCATGGAGAAGCCCTCCAGGTAGACGAGTTCCAGCAGCCGCCGGTGCCGGCCGGGGAGGCGGTCGAGGATGTCGCGTACCTCCAGGGCCGCCAGGTCGAGGGCGGGGACGCCGAGCTCGTCCGGGTCGGGCAAGGGCAGTTCGACGCGGCGGCGCCGTACGTGGTCGAGCAGGACGTTGCGGGCGATGGCCAGCAGCCAGGCGGCCGGGTTCTCGCCACGCCAGCCGAGCATCGCCCGGGTGGCCTTGACGAAGGTCTCCTGGGCGAGGTCCTCGGCCAGGTGGGGGTCGCGGGTCCGGCGCAGCAGGAACCCGCACACGAGCGGCCAATGCTCGCGATAGAGCTCCTCGATGATGATGGCCTCCGCGTTCTGGGGACAGTCACATCAGACCAGACGGCATCCGGACAGGAATGGTCACATCGCTTCGCGGTTGATGTACTGGGGGCATGGCATCGCATCTGATCCAGGGCCGAACGGTGAGTCTGCCTGTCCGGGTGAGAGACGCGACGGTCTGCAGCACGATGTATCCGGTACGCGCCGACGCCGCCAGGGCGGTGATCGCCTACTCGGGACTGGACGTGGCCGAGGTCTTCCCCGGCAAGGCCATCTGCACGCTGATCTTCGTCGACTACCGCGACGGCGACCTGGACACCTACCACGAGTTCGGGGTGGCGTTCATGGTCCGGCGGCCGGGCCCGACGAGCGCGGGGGGCCTGTCCGATCTGCGGAACGCCGCGGCGTTCATCCACTGGCTCCCCGTGGACCAGTCGTTCACGATGGAGGCCGGCCGTTCGATGTGGGGCTTCCCCAAGGAACTGGCCGAGATCGACCTGAGACTGTCCTCCCCCTACAAGCGCTGCATCGTCCGCAAGGACGGCCGCCTGGTCATCGACCTGCTGCTGAAGCCGGGCTTCCCGGTGCCCAGGCCGGCCGTACCGCTGACCGCCTACACACACCGCGACGGCGTCACGAGAGAGGTCCCCGCCGAGATGGCGGGGAGAGGGGTGCGCGTACGGCCGGGAGGCGCCCTCGTCCGGCTGGGCAACCACCCGATCGCCAAGGAGCTGAGCGAGCTGGGCCTGCCGAAGCGGGCCCTGCTGAGCACGACGATGGACCGGGCGAGCATGTCCTTCGGAGCGGCGATGGACCTCTAGACGATGGGCGGGCGGCCGAGCTTCACCATGCGCCAGGCGGTCTTCCACGCCATCGGACGGCGTTCGCCCGCGGGCGTGCGCAGACCCTCGGCGAAGCCGGTGAACCACGCCCGCAGCGCCGTGCCCGAGCGTTCGCGCACCAGCGTGAGCACGACCCAGTTGACCAGGTAGAGCGCGGCCAGCGGCCAGGGCAGGTTGCGCCGGGCCAGCCAGACGCGGTTGCGCGCGTTGAGCCGGTAGAACTCGGCGTGGCGGGTCGGCGGCACCTGCGGGTGGTACATGACGGTCTCGGCGTCGTACTCGATCCGGTAGCCCTCGCCGAGCAGCCGCCAGGCCAGGTCGGTCTCCTCGTGGGCGTAGAAGAAGCGCTCGGGCAGCCCGCCGACCTGGAGGAAGGCAGAACGGCGGATGGCCGAGGCGCCCCCGAGGAACGTGGTGACCGGCGAGGAGCGCTGCGGGTCGCCCGCGCGCAGGCGCGGCACGTGGCGCCGCTGGCCCACGCCGCCGTCGGGGTCCATCACCCGGAAGGAGATGACGGCCAGGTCGGGCTCGGTGGCGAAGCGGTCGCGCACGTGGGCGACGACCTTCTGGTTGGCGTACCAGCCGTCGTCGTCGAGGAACAGCACGACGTCGCCCGAGCACTCCTCGACACCCCGGTTACGTCCGGCCGGGATGCCGGTGTTGTGCTCAAGGCGGACCGTCTTCACGATCGCGGCCGAGCCCTCGGGTGGCGTCGCCGTCACCTCGGGCACGTCGGCCCCGTTGCCCACGATCACCACCTCGACGTCGCCGTCGACCTGGTTGAGCGCGGAATCGACCGCCCGGTTCAGCTCCGCGACCCGGTTGCCCATGGTGAGGATGACGCACGAGATCTTCAACGGGTCATCACCTTGACGCGTTGAGAGCACGAGCGGAGCATTCTTTCATGATCACCGAGTCTGCTGGTATGCATATTTCCTGATATTGGTGGAGCTAAGCGTATCGGAACCGTGGGTGAACCCCCACCGAACGGCGGACGTCCGATCAATACGACGGACGCCGAGCCTGCGCGGTTCCGACATGGGCTCACGCAAGCCGCCTCGACGCCAGGATGCTCACCAGGTGCAACACCATCTGGAGTGCCGCGGCTACCAGGCAGGCTACGGTGAGTACACGGGTCGCCGTGAGGTTTCCCGCCACTTGGTCGATCACCGCCGCACCCAGCGCCAGCAGGGACAACTCGATCGGCTGCACGATCCGGTGAAACTTCGTCGCCGACAGGACGCGCCGCCCCAGCCCGAGCAGGCCGGAGCGGAACTGCCCCACCGACGCCTCGCTGGCCGACTCCAGCCCGCCCTTGGCGCGGGCCACGTCGACCAGGTCGGTCTCGGCCTTGATGAGGATCGCGCCGAGGGCGGCGGCGAAGCCCATCACGGTGTACCAGTCGGGCAGCACCTGCGACGCCCGCCAGCCCAGCCCGGCCAGCACCGCGGCCTCGGTGAAGTAGGCGCCCACCCGGTCGAGGTAGACGCCGGTCAGCGAGGTCTTGCCGGTCCAGCGGGCCAGTTCGCCGTCGGAGCAGTCGAGCAGCAGGTACACCTGCACGAGCAGGGCGGCCAGCAAGGCGCCCCAGATCCCGGGCAGCGCCATCGCGAAGCCCGCCAGGACCCCGGCGACCGTCATCACCCAGGTGAGCTGGTTCGGCGTGACCCGGGTCTTGGCCAGCAGCCAGGTGACCCGGATCGAGATGGCGCGCATGTAGAGCACGCCCGCCCAGTGCTCGCCGTTCTTGCGGTCGAGGTGGCCCTCCGGCTGGGCGACCGCGCGCAGCTCAGCTACCGAAGGCCCGGACATAGTCCGCCACCCGTCCGCGCACCTCGGATTCCGACAGCCGCATGTGCTCCAGGATCGTGTAGCGACCCGGGCGGGTGGAGGGCGCCAGCATGACGGCCTCGGTGAACTGCTCCTCGCTCAGCCCGATGTCACCGGGGGTGACGGGCAGGCGGTGCTGCCTGAGGCAGTCGACGACCTGCTGCAGCCGACCGGAGTCGTCGCGCAGGAAGTAGCAGAACGCCGTGCCGATCCCGGCGAGCTCGCCGTGATTGGAGGTGCCGGGGAAAAGCTGATCCACGGCATGAAGGATCTCATGATCCCCGCCACTCGAAGGACGGGATGACCCGGCGATTACCATCGACATGCCGGACAAGATCAAGGATTCGGCCAGGACCGTCAGGAAGGCGTCGGACTCGATGGAGTCCGTGCGGCCGATCAGCGCCTCCGCCGCGGTCCGCGCCATCGAGCAGGCCAGCCCGTCGATCGGCTCGCCCCGCTCGACGTTGGCGAGCTGCCAGTCGTCGATCGCCGACAGGTTGCTGATCACGTCGCCCACGCCCGAGCGCACCAGCGACTCCGGCGCGGCGTGCACGAAGTCGAGGTCGACCAGGATCGCCAGCGGCATCGGCACGCCGAACGAGCCCTTGCCGCCCTCGTAGACCAGCGAGGCGGTGGGCGAGCAGATGCCGTCGTGCGAGAGGTTCGTGGCCACCGCGACCATGGGGATGCCGGCCAGCGACGCGGCGTACTTGGTGGCGTCGATCGTGCGCCCGCCGCCGACGCCCACGACCACCTCGTAGGCGCCCTTGCGCAGGTCGGCGCCGAGCGAGACGGCCGCGTCGACGGAGCCGTCGGCCACGCGGAAGACCTCGGCCTGATCGAGCGTGGGGGCGATCAGGCCCTCGATGTGGTCGCCCTGGCCCGGCCCCACGGCGACCGCGACCCTGCCGGAGGTGGCCACCCGGCTGTCGCTGAGCAGCGCGCCCAACTGGGCCACCGCGCCGCGCCGTACCTCCATGGTGAGCGGCGCGGGCAGCATCCGTGCGAGAAGCGGCATCTGCGCCTCCCTCAGTAATTGACGGCTATGGTGCGAGCCTTGGCCAGGTCGTCGTGGTTATCCACTTCGACCCAGTCGACCTCGCCGATGGGCGCGGCGTGGATGTGCTCGCCACGGTTGACCATCTCCTGGTAGCCGTCCTCGTAGTAGAGCTGCGGGTCGCGCTCGAAGGTGGTCCTGAGCGCGTCGGCCAGGCGGTCGGCGGCGGCGGGACGGATCAGCGTGGCGCCGATGTACTCGCCGTAGGCCTCGGCGGGGTCCATCAGCTTGGTGATGCGTTTGAGCGAGCCGCCCTCCAGGGTGACCTTCATCTCCTCGTCGGCCAGCTTCTTCACGTCGTCGACGGCCAGCAGGATGTCGCTGGTCTCCGGCGCCGACAGCAGCGTCTTCTCGACCGAGACGGGGTGGACGGTGTCGCCGTTGACCAGCAGCGCGCCCTGCGCGAAGTAGTCGCGCGCGCACCACAGGGAGTAGGCGTTGTTCCACTCCTCGGCCTTGTCGTTGTACACGAGCGTGAGGTTGACGCCGTGGCGCTCCTCCAGCGCGGCCTTGCGCTCCTCGACCGCCCCGGCCGCGTAGCCGATGATCACCACGACGTCGCGCAGCCCGACCTCGGCGAAGTTGCGCAGCGAGATGTCCATGATCGTGGTCTCACCGTCGACCGGCACGAGCGCCTTAGGCAGCGTGTCGGTGTACGGCCGCAGGCGTCGTCCGGCTCCAGCGGCCAGCACCATTCCCAGCAACGTGCACTCCTCAGTCGAGCGTGACTCTTCAGGCCCCAAAGGTTAGTTGCCTTTTCGCCCTGCGAGGGTAATCCGCTCTTAGTCCTGTGTTCCCATATCCGTTGCTTCCACCCCAGATCTGGGCGCGGCAAGCCAGCAGGTGACGCTTTCCCAGCCGAACAGTAGCCACAGGTACGCGGCCAGCACCGCGAACCCCGCCGACGGCAGCGACACGAGTACGGCCAGCGAGACGGCGATCATCCGCCCCTCCCACCCGAGCCCGAAGGTCGTCAGCCAGGGCGGAGGATAGACCCGCTGCCTGATCCGGTAGACCAGGTCGTAGTGGTGGAAGGCCATCGCGCCGAGCAGCAGGAAGACCAGCACCGGATGGACCGCGTGCCCGAACCCGCAGCAGGCCACGAAGGTGTACTCGATGACCCGCAGGATCGGCGGGCACAGCCAGTCGAGCCGCCCGTCGTGGGGCGCGCTGCTGCCGGGCCCGGCCAGCAGCAGGGTGACCGCGGGCGCGAAGACCGCCAGCCCGTTGGCGCCGCCCACGCCGATCACCAGCAGGATGCCGGTGACGAACGCGCCCGCGATGAGCGGCGGCAGCGGCGGCAGTTGCCCGGCGACCAGCGCGCCCATGCCGCGCGAGAGCGGCCCGTCGTCGCGGTAGGCGACGACGGTGCTGGCGGGCACCGGGGTCATGTGGACCGAGATCATGCCATCGACCTCGCGATCCGCCCGGCGAGCGTGTAGAGGGCGGCGACGCCGCCCCAGGCGAGCAACGACAGGAAGGTGACGCGGGCGTTGAACACCGCGGCGGTGATCGCGATCAGCGCCATCCGCTCCCCGATCGGCAGGACGATCATCTTCTTCAGCCAGCGGGTGACGCGCTCGCGCTCCATGCGCTGGGCCAGGCCGAGCACGCCCTGTTTCGGCACCGAGACGCGCCCGCCGTCGGCCGACTCCAGCAGCGAGCGCGACGGGCGGGCGAAGGACGCGCCGACGCGCGCGGCGTCGGCGACCGCGCCGCCGAAGGAGAAGTCGATGGTGTGCCTGACCACCTGGAGGATCATGGCCGCCGCGGCCAGGTACCAGATGGCGCCGGGTCCGCCGCCGGTCCAGGGCAGCCCCGCCGCGTACCCGAAGGCCAGACCGACGTAGACCACGTACTCCTTCAGCCGGTCGGCCATCGCGTCGACCCAGGAGCCGAGCGGCGAGAAGGTGCGCGTGTAGCGGGCCACCTGCCCGTCGAGGCAGTCGAGCACGAACGACAGGTAGAGCAGCACCGCTCCGGCGATCTGCGCCTCGCGGGTGCCCGCGGAGAACCACACGGCGGCCAGTACGGCCAGCCCGATCGAGATCCCGGTGATGGCGTTGGGCGTGAGCCGGAGCCGGGCCGCGGGCCTGATGAGGTGGCGCGACCAGGTGGAGACGAAGTGGGTGGCGAAGAAGCCGTCGTCGGCCTTGACCGCGAAGTCGAGCCGCACCCGCCTCTCGTCCACCTCGGCCAGCCGTTCGATGGCGTTGTCGGCGGAGGACTGCGCGGTGACCCGGTCGGAGTGCAGCGGCCCGATCGCCGCCGCGCGCACCCGCACGCCGGAGCGGACCAGCCCGACCAGCAGCAGGTCGATCGCCTCGACGGGGGTGACGGGGCCGAGCCGTCCGGTCTCGGCCAGGTCCGCGAGTTCCTCCGCGACCTCGGCCAGGCAGCCGAGGTCGGCCTCGCCGGCCTGGAGGACGCCGCGGAAGGTGGCGTTGGCCTCGGGGACCAGGTGGAACGAGCTGCCGGCGGCCACGATCTTGCCGCCCTCGACGCGTACGGGCGGCCGCAGGGGCGCGGCGGAGGCGTCGTGGCTGACCAGCGCCGCCGAGTCACGCGCCGGATGTTCGAGCACCAGCGCGAGCGCCTCGGTGTGGGCGATCAGATCGGCGGGCAGCAGCGCGACCGGCCCGGTGGAGACGCGCGCCAGCTTGGCCACGCCGCGCAGGTCGGAGCTGAGCCCGTTGCCGGACGACAGCACCTGCACGTCACGCACGGACAGCGTGACGAGCTGGTCGCTCATCCGGTCGAGCAGGGTTCCGTCGGCGCAGGAGAGCCTGGCGGCCGGGGTCGTGGCGAGGACGACCACGGACGTGGCAGTGGTCTCTCGCGTGAGTGAATCGGGCAAAGCGCAGGTCTCCTCCCAGTCGCGAGGGAGTGCGTGGACACAGCGTAGCGATCCGGCGACGCGATATCACGGATCAGGACCGTTACGCTCGCGGCATGGACTCTCGGTTGCGCTCTGTAGGGGTCGTTCTCGCCGGCGGGGTCGGTCAGCGTGTCGGGCTCGACACGCCCAAGCAGCTCATCAAGATCGCCGGGCGGACGATCCTGGAGCACACGCTGGCCCTGTTCGACGCGGCGCCGGAGATCGACGAGATCGTGGTGCTGATGACCCCCGGGTTCACCGACCAGGTCGAGGAGATCGTGGCCAGGGGCCGCTACGGCAAGGTCAGCAAGATCATCGAGGGCGGCGCGAGCCGTACCGAGACGACGTGGCGGGCGCTGAAGGCGCTCGGCCCGCAGGAGTGCAACGTGCTCCTGCACGACGCTGTGCGGCCGCTCCTGGAGCCCCGGATCCTCACCGAGTGTGTCCGGGCCCTGGAGACCTATTCGGCGGTGGACGTGGCCATTCCGAGCTCCGACACGGTCGTCGTGGCGGTGCCGGGGCCGCGCGGGGAGATCATCCGCGACATCCCCGACCGGTCGCGGCTGCGGCGCGGGCAGACGCCGCAGTGCTTCCGGCTGTCGGTGATCCGCGAGGCGTACGAGCGGGCCTTCGCCGACCCCGACTTCGACAAGCAGCCGGCCACCGACGACTGCGGCGTGGTGCTGCGCTACCTGCCGGACGTGCCGATCTACATCGTGCCGGGCAGCGAGCACAACATGAAGGTGACGCACCCGGTCGACGTGTACATCGCCGACAAGCTCTTCCAGCTCGCCGCGGCCGGCGCGCCGGCGCCGCACCCGCGCGACTACCGCGAGGCGCTGGCCGGGCGGAGCGTGGTCGTCTTCGGCGGCAGCTACGGCATCGGCGCCGACGTGGTGGACCTGGCCCGCGGCCACGGCGCCGAGGTGCACTCCTTCTCGCGCACGCAGAACGGCGTGCGGGTCGAGGACCACACCTCGGTGGCCAAGGCGCTGGCCCAGGTCGGCCGGGTCGACTACGTGGTCAACACCGCCGGCGTGCTGCACATGGGCAAGCTGGCCGAGGTCACCGACGAGACGATCGCCGACACGGTCGGGGTCAACTATCTCGGCCCGGTCAACGTGGCCCGCGCCGCGTACCCGCATCTGCGTGAGAGCGGCGGCTGCCTGCTGCTCTACACCTCCTCCAGCTACACCAGGGGCCGCGCCGACTACAGCCTCTACTCCTCGACGAAGGCGGCCGTGGTCAACCTGACCCAGGCGCTGGCCGACGAGTGGGCCGGCGACGGCATCCGGGTCAACTGCGTCAATCCGGAGCGCACCAGCACACCCATGCGCGAACGTGCCTTCGGCGAGGAACCCGCCCACACGCTGCTGTCTCCGCGCGCCGTCGCCCAGACCTCCCTTGACGTGCTGATTTCCAACCTGACGGGTCAGGTGATCGACGTCCGGCTCGACGCGCCATAGAAGTGTTACTGTCCGAACGCATGCGGAGACTCTGTGTCAAGGTCGTGCTTCTGGGCAGCTATCCGGTCCTGATGCTGGCCGCACTGTGGCCGCATCCGCTGCTGTTCGCCGCCGTGGCCGCGCTCTCCTACCTCGCCGAGCACGTCGCGCCCCGCGCGGCCAGGCCGTTCACCGAGATGCTCACGCGGGTGCACCTGGGCGTCACGGTGCGCTTCGTGATCAGGGAGATGGCCGCGGTGCTCCTCGTGGCCAAGACCGCGGGCGCGGGTTCGCCGTGGCTCGCGGCACTGGCCGCCGGGCTGCTCGCCATGCACGGGGTGCGGGCCGTGCAGACCGGCCTTGCCATACGGCTGCGCCGCGCCGTCGCGACCATGCCGGTCACCACCCGCGGCCTGGACGTCACCGCGCTCAACCTCCCCAAGACGCCGCCGGACCTCCTCACCAACTACCGCGGCGTGCGCTTCCTCTACCTCGACGCGCTGCCCGTGCTCGGCGCCGCCGTGGGCGGCCCGGCCGCCGCCGCGGGCGCGGGCCTCGGCCTGCTGCTGGGCTGCGCCGGAGTGTTCGCCCTCATCCCCTACGTACGGCGGGCCGCCCCCCTGACCGACGCCGCCCGCATCCTGGCCGTCGTGGAAAGGCAGGTCAGGGACTACCACCCCGAGGTCATCCTGTACTTCAGCGGCGCCAACGAGGCCGCCTACCAGGCCAGGATGTGGCTGGCCACGCTGGAGCGCATCGACCGCAGGGCCATCGTGGTCCTGCGCGAGCGCGGCCTGGCCGACCGGCTCGGCCCGACCACGCTGCCGGTCGTGTGCATCCCGTCGTCGGCCGACCTCATGGGCTTCCACGCGCTGAGCAGCGCCCGGGTGTGCCTGTACGTGGCCAACGTCGGCAAGAACATCCACATGCTGCGCATCCCCGGCCTGCGCAGCGTCTTCGTCGGGCACGGCGACAGCGACAAGGAGGCGTCGTTCAACCCGTTCTCCCGGGTGTACGACGAGGTGTGGGTGGCCGGCCCCGCCGGGCGCGACCGGTACCGGCGGGCCAGGGTGGGAGTGCGTGACGAGAACGTGCACGAGGTGGGGCGGCCCCAGTTGGAGGGGATCTCGACCGGGGGGCCCGGCCTGCCGTACCGGACGGTGCTGTACGCGCCGACCTGGGAAGGGTGGACCGACGACCTGCACCACACGTCGCTGACCACGATGGGGCCGAGGATCGTGCGGGCCCTGCTGGAGCACCGGCCGGGGCTGCGGATCGTCTACAAGCCGCACCCGCTGACCGGCCACCGGGACGCGGCGGCCGCCAGGGCCCACGCGGAGATCGTGGCGATGCTGGACGCGGCCGAACTGGCCAGGTCGAAGGCCAGGCATCCGTCGGGCGGAGCGCTTCCCGCGCCGGTCAAGCACCTTGTGGTGACGAAGACCGATCTGTACGACTGCTTCAACCAGGCGGACCTGATGATCACCGACATCTCCAGCGTGGTGGCCGACTTCCTGGCCAGCGGCAAGCCGTACGCGGTGACGAACGTGTCGGGGATGGCCGAGAAAGCCTTCCACGAGCGTTACCCGACGACCGGCGCCGGGGTGTTGCTGGGCCAGGACCTCGCGGCCCTGGCCGGGTTCTTGGACGGGGAGGACACGCTGGCGGGCACGCGGCGCAAGCTGCGTGCCTACCTGCTGGGCCCGGACGAGCCGGATGCCCTGACGCGGTTCAACGCGGCGGTCGAGCGAGCTTTCTGGGACTCGTGAGGAAGCCCCAGCCCCAGGAGACGTGCATGGTCGCGTACACCAGCGGGAGCCTGAGCTTGGCCGCGCCCGGCAGGCCGCTGCCGGTCAGCGCGGAGCCGGCCGCGATGGCCAGCGCGTAGCCGCCGGGGACGATCAGCGCGAGCGGGAAGAACGGCGAGACGACCAGGCCCAGCGCCATCGCCAGCACCGCGGCGGGCGGGGCGAGGTAGCGCAGGTTGATCGTGCCCTCGTGGGTGCGGGAGACCACCCGGCGCCAGCGGCCGTAGTGGAAGTACTGCTTGGCCAGGGCCTTCACGTTGGGCCGCGGCCGGTAGGAGACCCGCATCCTGGGCTGGAACCACACCAGGCCGCCGGTCTGGCGGATGCGGTGGTTCATCTCCCAGTCCTGGGCGCGCTGGAAGTGCTCGTCGTAGCCGCCGACGCGCTCCAGCGCCTCCCTGCGGAAGACGCCCAGGTAGACGGTGTCGGCGGGGCCGGCCGTACCTCCGACGTGGAAGGCGGCGGCGCCGACGCCGATCTTCGAGGTCATCGCGCACGCGACGGCCTGCTCGAAGGGCGTGATCCCCTCGGCGGCCATGATGCCGCCGACGTTGTCGGCGCCGGTCTCCACCAGCGTCTCCACGGCCACGCGCAGGTAGTCGTCGGGCAGCATGGCGTGCCCGTCGACCCTTGCGATGATCTTGTTGCGGGAGGCGCCGATGGCGGCGTTGAGCGCGTTGGGGGTGCGCCCGGTGGGGTTGGGGACCACCGTGACCCGCCGGTCGGCCGCCGCGATGGCGTCGGCGACCTCCTGCGTACGGTCGTGGGAGGGTCCTACGGCCAGCACGACCTCGATCTCGCCCGGGTATCGCTGGGACAGGATCATGTCGACGGCCTCTTGGAGGTGCCGCTCCTCGTTGAGGATGGGCATGACGACGGAGATGGGTGGCCAGGCGCGCGTATCCGCGTGCGCGTGCGGCGAGTCGGGCAACTGCTTCATGGCGGGCCTCACGCTACTGTACGAGCAGGGGAGGAAGGCAATCGAAAGCCAGATCCCTCCGGCAGCATAAAGGGGGCAGTGCATGGGCGACCCGGGCGAGGAGGACGCGGGAGTGCACGTGGGCGGCGACGCCTACGGCGGCGTCAGGCTCGCGAGCGGCCGCAAGCGGAAGCCCGCAAAGAGCGCCAAGGCCCGGCGGCGCAACCTGCTGGTCGCGGGCGCGCTGTCGACGGCGGTGCTGGTCGGCACCGGTGTGGTGTGGGCGACGCCGCGCCAGATCGCCGGCGTGGACGCCGGAATCACCGAGTCGGCCCCCACGAGCGCCATGAACATCCTGCTGGTCGGCGTGGACAAGCGTGACGACCTCACCCGCAAGCAGCAGAACCAGTTGAAGCTGGGCCGCGAGAGCGGCGAGCGCACCGACACCATGATGGTGATCCACCTGTCGGCCGACCACCGCAAGGTGACCGTGGTCAGCCTCCCCCGCGACACCTGGACCGAGATCCCCGGCAAGGGCCAGCACAAGATCAACTCTGCCTACCAGTTCGGCGGCGCGCCGCTGGCCGTCAAGGCGGTGCAGCAGGCGACCGGGCTGAAGATCCACCGCTACATCGAGGTCAACGTCCTCGGCTTCATCGACGTGGTCGACTCGCTCGGCGGGGTGACCGTCTGCACGCCGGTGCCGATCAACGACCCGAAGACCGGGCTCAACCTCGCCGCGGGCACCCACGAGCTGGCCGGCACCCAGGCGCTCGGCTACGCGCGCACCCGCGCGACCGTGCGCTCCGACCTCGACCGCATCGACCGCCAGCAGCAGGTCATCTCGGCGCTGCTCAACAAGGCGCTCAGCGCCGGCACGCTGGGCAACCCGGCGCGGCTGGCCGCGTTCGTCAACTCCACGCTCAGGACCATCAAGATCGACCCGGACGACGGGCTGCTGGGCCTGGCCACGCAGATGCGCGACGTGTCGCTGGACGACGTGCGCTTCGCCACCGTCCCGCTGGCCGACCTCGACTTCAAGACGCCGACCGGCGAGTCGGCGGTGCTGTGGGAGAAGGACGCGGCCAAGGAGCTGTTCCGCCGCATCGCCGCCGACGAGGACCTCGGCAAGCCCACGCCCAAGCCGACGCCGAGCGCGACGCCGTCCGCCTCGAACACGGTCCCGCCGGACCGGATCACGGTCAAGGTGCTCAACGGCACGCTGATCACGGGCCTGGGCGCGCGGACCAAGACCGCGCTGAAGGAGTCGGGCTTCCTGGTGCCGGGCGAGCCGGGCAACACCACGAAGAAGGACCACAAGAAGACGATCATCCGGTACGGGCCCGATCGGGCCGACTCCGCGCGTACGGTGGCCTCGGCCATTCCCGGCGCCGAACTGCGCGAAGCCGACATCCCGGGCATCGAGGTGATCGTCGGCGCGGACCAGCCGAAGATCAAGAAGCTCAAGCCGTCCGGCGAGCCGGCCCCCAAGCCGAGCTCCACCGCGACCCCTACAACGAAGACCGCATCCCAGAACATCTGCCGGAAACAAGCATAAGAGCCGCCAATCCGGGCAGGTGGTGGCCATGGAGGTCAGGTCCTGGCACGAGGAAGGCTGTACGGTCGTTCACGCCCGCGGAGATCTCGACGTCTCCGGGGCGCCCCGGCTCAGCGAGGCTCTCGACACGGTGTGGAGCGACGGAGATCCTCCGAATCTCGTGATCGACCTGACCGAGGTGCCGTTCTGCGACTCCGTCGGGCTCGGCGTGCTCGTGGGCGCGCTCAACCACGTGCGGGAGATGTCGGGACGGCTCGTCCTGGTCCTGGAACCCGGCATGATCACGCACCTGCTCACCATCACCAACCTCGACCGGCACTTCGCCACCAGCCCCACTCTGACGGCGGCGCGCACCACACTGAGCACGGCGGCCTAAGCTCCCACTGACGTTCTTTGTCCGTGGAGGCTTCAGCATTGTTCGATCAGTTCCCCGAGCCCGCGCGCTCCCAGCTCATCGCCGCCTGCGACGAGGGCAGGACCAAGCCCGAGTGGTGCTTCACCGACGGCGACGCGCGCGTGTGCTTCTGGGCCCCCTACCGGGGCGCAGAACCGGTCATCACGTGGCACTTCTCCCCCGGCCCCGATCCGGCCACCGGCGCCGCGCTGCTGCGGCGCGGCCTGGCGGAGACGGGCATCACCAAGATCTTCCATGACATCGCGCTCTCGCCGGGGCTCGTCCCCACCGTGGACCGCCCGGTCGAGCACGACGCGCTGATGGGCGCCGGCTTCACGCTGGAGGTGGAGCGCCTCCGGCTGGAATGGCGCTCGGGCAGCGACCTGCCCGCCGACTCCGGCCGGCTCACCTACCGGCCCGCCCGCAGGCACACCGAGCGCGAGGTGCTCGACCTCCTGGTACGGGTCTCCGAGGGCTCGCTGGACCACGACACCCAGGTCGAGCTGGCCACCGCCGGGCCCGAGCACGAGGCCAGATCCATGTACGACGACCTGGTCAACCGCAAGGGCAAGCCCGACTGGTTCGTCATCGGCTACGCCGACGAACAGCCCGTCGGCCTGGTCGCCCCCGACGACCACTCCATCGCCTACATCGGCGTCGTGCCCGAGCAGCGCGGCAAGGGCTACGTCGCCGACCTGCTCGCCCACGGCACCCGCACGCTCGCCGAAGCCGGGGTGGAGCGCATCGTGGCCGCCACCGACGTGTCCAACACCCCGATGTCCAGCGCGTTCCTGCGGGCCGGATACTCCGAGGTCGGCAGGCTGTTCCGCTACTACTGGAGGGCCCCTTGAGACTCGGCGTGATGTTCGACCGCGACCTGCCGCCCGAGCGGCTCGTCCCCTTCGCCCGCGAGCTCGACGCGACCCGGGTGGACGACCTCTGGGTCGTGGAGGACCTCGGCTGGACCGGCGGCGTCTCCTCCGCCGCGACCGCGCTGGCCGCCACCTCGCGGCTGCGCGTCGGCCTGGGGATCGCGCCCGCGCCGCTGCGCAACCCGGCGCTGCTGGCCATGGAGTTCGGCAACCTGGCGAGGCTGTACCCCGGGCGCCTGGCGGCGGGGGTGGGGCACGGTGTCCAGGCGTGGATGCGGCAGGTGGGCGCGGCCGTACCGTCTCCGCTGGCCTTGCTGGAGGAGACGATCACGAGCGTGCGGGCGCTGCTGCGCGGCGAGAGCGTGGTCCTGGACGGGAAGGCCGTCCACCTCGACGGCGTCGCGCTCGTCCACCCGCCCGCCGAGCCGCCGCCCGTGCTGGCCGGGGTGCTGAGCCCGAAGTCGCTCGCGTTGTCGGGCCGCGTGGCCGACGGGACGATCATCCCCGAGGGCTTCGGGGCGGCGCGGGTGCCGTGGGTGCGCGAGCGGCTCGCCGCGCGGAGCCCGCACGAACTGGTCGCCTTCACCCACCTGTACGTCGGCGACGACGCCGAGCAGGTGGCGCGGCCGATCGTGGCCGAGTACGCCGAGTTCCTGAAGGTGGCGCCGGACGAAGTCGCCATGGCCGTCGGCGACGTCGGGCAGGCCGTGGACCACGTCCGCGCGCTGTGGTCGGCCGGGGTCGACACCGTCGTCCTGCGCCCGGTCGGCTCCTCTCCGCTGCGGCACGTGCACGAGGTGCTCAAGGCCCTGTGAATCTGGCCGTTCGGCCGATGGCGGGTCGGCCGCGCGGCCGATGGCGGCGGGCCGCGGCCGCGCGACGATCGCTGCCATGAGACGAATCGCGGTGATGGCCGCGGGGATCGTGCTCCTCGCGGGCTGCGGCGTGGAACTCGACGCGCCCGAGCAGCACTCGGCACAGACGTTCACCCACACCGGCGGCCCCCTCACGATCAGGTCCTCGCTCGGCGGGCTCAGGATCGAGCAGGGCGCGCCGGGCGTGGTCAAGGTCGATCGGTGGCTCAAGGGCAAGGCGGCGGAGTCCGGCAACTCCTCCTGGTCGCTGAACGGCGGCACGCTGCGGCTCAGCGCCAACTGCAACATGGTCCTCGGCGACTGCGGCGGGCGCTACCGGATCTCGGTCCCGCCCGGCGTCAAGCTGATCGTCCAGGGCAGCGACGGGGTGATCGCCACGGGCCTGACGCAGGACGTCGACGTCTCCGCCATGGACACGATCCGCGTGAGCGACATGTCCGGCGCCCTGCGGCTGCGCACCGAGGGCACGGTCACCGGCGAGCGGCTGCGTTCGGGCCGGGTCCGCGTGCGCACCGACTCGGGCGCGATCAACCTCCGGTTCGCGGTACGGCCGGCCAACGTCGACGTCCTGTCCAGGGAGGGCGGGGTGGTCACCTCGGTGCCCAAGGGCGTGTACAAGGTGTCGGCCAAGAGCCAGGAGGGCTCGGTCACCTCCCAGGTCAAGAACGGCGACAGCCAGGACACGATCACCGCCAGAAGCGGCAGCGGCAACATCCGGATCGCCTACTATGACTGACCAGTCAGTCATGTTAAGGTGGTGGCCATGTCACCCAAACGAGTGGACAAGGCCGCCCGCCGCCAGGAGATCCTGGACGCCGCCGTCCGCGTCTTCGCGCGCAAGGGCTTCGCCGCCTCGCGTATCGACGACGTGGCCGAGGAGGCCGGCATCGGCAAGGGCAGCGTCTACCTCTACTTCGACAGCCGCGACTCGCTGCTCGAAGCCGCCTTCTCCCAGTACACCGCCGACGCCGACGCCGTACTCCGCGAGGCCCTGGAGGGCACGGGCCCGCCCCTGGAGCGCCTGAGCACGCTCGTCCGCGGCATCCTCGACGTGATCGCCGCCGCCCCCGACCTGGCCAGGACCCTGCTCGACCTGTGGGCCACCGACCACATGCGCCCCGCCTACCGGGCCTACCGCGCGGCCATAGCCGAGCTGATCGGCCAGATCCGCCCCGGACTCGGCCTGCCGCACGCCACCGTCATCGTCGGCGCCATCGAGGGCGTGGTGCTGCAGTGGCTGGTCGATCCGGAGGTGCCGATCGCCGACCTGGCCGACCCCGTCCTGGAGGTCCTGGTCGAGGGCCTGAGGGAGCGCGCATGAGCACGCTCGAAGACCGCCTCATCGCCCCCGGCGCCACCCCGCGCGAGCGCACCGTCGTCTACACCAGCGCCGTGGCCGGAACCATCCTGTCCACCGCACTGGCCTACGCCGCGGGCCTGACCGTCCTGCCGCTCGTGCTCGTCGCGATCGTGGCCTTCGACCTGTACGGCGGCGCCGCCGTCAACGCCACCGCCGCCGCCAAGCGGCACTTCCACCGGCCGGGCCGTACGTGGCGGCACCACCTCGGCTTCGTCGCCATCCACGTGCAGCCGTTCCTGCTGGCCCTGGTGGTCCCCGGCTTCACCTGGACCGCCGCCGCCGTCGTCTACGCCCTGGCCCTGACCGGCGCCGTCATCACCGTCACCGTCCCCGCCGACGTACGCCTCCCGGTCGCCTTCTGCTGCACCGCCCTCGCGATCGGGCTGACGCTGCCGCTGGCGATCCCGGCGGCGCTCGGCTGGTTCGCGCCCGTGCTGTTCGTCAAGCTGCTGCTCGCCCACCTCCAACCACTCTGAAGAAAACCCGAAGCCCTTGGACACACCATGACCCCATGACCGAGACGACCGACAGCAGAGACCGATCCGTCGCCGAGCACGTCCGCCGCTACCTGGCCACCGACGGCCGGGACGGCTACATGGAGGGCGGCGTGACGAACCTCGTCCTGACGACGGTGGGCAGGAAGAGCGGGGTGCGGCGCCGTACCGGGTTGTTCTACGGCCAGGAAGGCGACACCTACGTCCTGGTCGCGTCGGGCAGCAGATACGGCGCACCCCTCCCCGACTGGTACCTGAACACGCTGGCCAACCCAGAGGTGGACGTCCAGATCCGCGGAGACCACTTCCGCGCCCACGCCAGAACCACCACCGGCGCCGAACGCGCCAGACTGTGGTCCAAAATGCTCGCCACAGCCCCCCAGTACGGCACCTACGCCGCAAAAGCCCGCCAGGAAATCCCGGTCGTCATCCTGGAACGCCTCCCCCAGCCCTGACCGATCAGGTCGCGTGCCTCCAGCCAACCCCCGGAAGCTCCTCGACCCTGCCATCGGCCCGCCGCAACCGCACCTCCCGCTCCTTCGTCGCGTAGCCGATCTCGAAGAGCTGGAACCCCTCGTCCGCGAACACCTTGGCGAGCTGCGAGACGTCGCCCTCACCGACGGTGAAGACCAGTTGGAAGTCCACGGAGTCGCCCAGCACGGTCGAGGTGACCTCGCCGCCGGTGAGCGCCGCGACCTCGGCGACGACGTCGGCGACCGGCAGTTCCGCCTCCTCGACCACGAACCCCACCTCGCTGGCCTCCGCCAGCGACTGGACACCCGCCTTGAGCCCGTCGGAGGTGTCCTGGCAGCTCGTCACCACACCGCTCCGGCTGAGACAGCGCCCCTGCCCCACCAGCGCCCGCGGCCGCCGCCAGGCGGAGATCAGCAGTTCCTCCTGCTCGGGACGTAGCCCGGCCCGCCTGTCACCACCGAAGTAACGTTGCGCGGATGCCGCGATCCCCGTCGGCCCGGTGACGCAGAGGCGATCGCCGGGCCGGGCGCCGCCCCGCAGGAGGGACCCGCCCTGCTCCACGATCCCCACGGCCGAGGCGGACAGGATGATCCTCTCGGCACTGCCGATGTCGCCGCCCACGTTCAGCGTGCCGACCTCACGGCAGGCGTCCCGGATGCCTTCCATGACCATGGCGAAATCCGCGTCCGACAGCGACCTGGGATATCTGATGACCGAAAGGAGCGCGATCGGAGCGGCGCCCATGGCCGCGACGTCACTGAGATTGGCCATCGCCAGGTAATAGCCGATGTCGTAATTGGACAGATGACCCAGCTCGTAAAGCTGGAATTTCGGCCCGCGCACGTAGTCCGAGCCGAGCACGATTTCCAGCGGGCCGTCGACCCGGAAGACCGCGCAGTCGTCCTGCGCGTCCGCGCCCGCGACGAGCTCCACCCGGGCGCCGCCGGGCAGTTCCTGGGTCCAGCCGGACTGACCGAGGAACATGGGCCCGATGATGTTGGCCAGCCGGGTCGGCTCGTCCGAGGTGGCGCCGGCGTCCTGCATGAGATCACACCCTCGGTAGGCGTTTCACGGCAATGGGACGAACCAGCAGGCCGTCTCTTCCATTGTCGCGCTGAGAAGATGCTTTCTGACGACGACTGCGTAATCCCATTCAGGGTCATCGATGCCGAGTAATCGCCCCGCCACCGAACGGAGATACTGTCGCGGCGTTGCCTGTGCGACACCGTACACCCGATGCGAGTCGGCGTCCCCGCAATAGAAGTACGGCAGGCCCGCCACCCCGAGTCGCCGCAGACCGGTGATCCCGTCAATCCGGGCCGAGGTGAGTCCGTCCCGTTTCATCACCGCGTGGACCTGCGCCAATCGCAGCGGCAGCAGGTGAAGATGGGCATGAGTGATACAGGCGGAGCCGTTCATCCATTTTGTCGAGCCATGCTCCATGATGACGGGTTCACCAAAGCTGGACTTGTACTGCGGGAGAATCTCGCCGAGGGCATCGGTGACCGCGTCCGCGCATTCCGCCACCACCTCCCCGAAACTGACGTAGTGCCTGTTGGAGACGAGCAGCAGGTGCCCATAGGTCAGCGGTGACATGTCGGCCAGCAGGCTGACCGTGGCGCCGTGGCTGACGATCCTTTCCGCGGGCCACCCGCCATAGACGCGGCGAAAGGTCGTGTCCGCGGCCCCGGCAAGCTCCTGACAGAAGTCGGAGCCGACACAGAACCTTTCTGGCACCGGCACTGACCACCCCATCTTCAATCCAGTCGGCACAATTAAGCGACTGTCGGGCGACCGAAAAGCAGATCAAGTGCAACTGACCGTTAGAGAATTGTCCGGTTCATGTATAGTCTTCGCGATACTGTTCGGCAAGTACGCGTCGGCGAGACAGGGTGATTTCCCGATGAAGCTGTCGGCGGCCCGCGCCCTGGACCGGGGAGTTATCCTCGCCGCCACGGTCACGCTCGCCTGCAAACAGTATGGATTTCCGTCCGCCGGCATCTGGAAGAGCCTGGAAAGCGAGTATTCCCACGTCCTGATCGGGCTGATTCTCGTGGCCGGATTCTTCGGCGTGGCGACGCCGTTCGAGTCTTTGTCGCAGCGCCTGCGGATCGAGCGCCGCGTGGTCATGCGCCGGCACGTACTCACCGCGTTCGGGCAGCTTCTGGAGATCTGCAAGGCCATCAACCCGCCCAACTCCGTGAGCGACCTCGGCCTGCACATCTGGCAGAAGAAACGCACGTTGCAGCATCCGCTCAGGGGAGAACTCACCCGCGTCGCCACCTATCGGCTCGGCTCGGCGCCGGCCACCAGGAAGATCCGCCCAACGCCCGGGGTCGGCGTGGTCGGCCTGTGCTGGAAGCACGACCAGGAGACCAGCTTCAACGTCGAGGAACTGGCGCGGAGACTGCCCGACAAAACCGCGTTCGAAGCCTACAGAAGAACGGCGGGAGCCGACGCGGTGATGGGCTTCACCTGGGAGGAGTTCCAGCGCTACAGCCATCGCGGCGCGGTCTTCTCCAGCCCGGTCAGAAACGCGCACGCGAAGTTCACGGGATGCGTGAGCATCGATGTCTCCCACGGATACGATGACGTGGACCTGCAGCGCGTGTGGCACGTGCTGAATTCGCTGGGCTTCGTTCTCGGGCAGGACGGATTCGAAAATGCCTGATCTCCTGCGGAACATCACCCGCGCGACCTGCTCCGCCTATGACGCGAATGCCGAAGCTTATGGGGAGATCTCCGAGGACTACGACCAGTTTCCCGGACTCCGCCAGGAGGTCGTCGACTTCGCGAAGCGGGCGCCCCACGGCCTGCCCGTCCTGGATCTGGGCTGCGGCGGCGGGCGGGACACGCGGTTGCTGGCGGAGCTGGGTCGGCGGGTGGTCGCGGGTGACCACTCCCACGGGATGCTCACCTGGGCACGCAGTCGTTCCGGGACGGCGGGCTTCCTCCGGCTGGACGCGCTCGCGCTCCCGCTGCGCGAGCGCTGCCTCGCGGGCGTGTGGGCCTCGGGGTGTCTCCTGCACCTGCCGCTGGCCCTGATGGGCGCGGCTCTGGCGGAGGTGCACCGGGTGCTCGTCCCGGGCGGGATCGCGGTGATCAGCATGCGCGACGGCGAGGGCGAGGGCTGGCGGAGCGGCGGCTCGCTGGACGGCGAGCGCTGGTTCACGTTCGTCGGGCCGGAGACCTTCGCCGGACGCATGGAGGACGCCGGATTCTCCGAGATCCGCATTCGGTTCTCGGGCCGTTCCGGCTGGTACGTGGCGTCGGGCGGGCGATAGCCGCTATTTCCAGGCGTCCGGGTCGCAGTTGGGGGCCGCCTTGCGGATGCCTCCCCTGGGGTCGTCGACGTCGCCCTGGTGCCGGGGGATCAGGTGGATGTGCAGGTGGTCGATGGTACGGCCGGCGGCCTTCCCGTCGTTGATCCCGATGGTGTACGCCTCGGGGAAGTACTTGTCGTCGAGCAGGTTCTTGGCTTCCCTCATCAGCGCGTACGCGCTGAGCATCTCCCCCTCGTCAAGGTCGAAGAAGGACTCCACATGCCGTTTGGGCACGACCTCGACATGACCCGGATTGGCGGGGTAATTGTCAAAGCGCACATAGAACGAGTCGTTCTCACACAATGTCGTGTTAACCGAAGGATCGTCAGGCTTACAGAAAATACAGTCGATATTCCGGCCATCGCCTGAACTGTCCGCAATGAGCATTCCATCCCCTGTCACCGGAACATGCAGCGCGACAATACATCGTCATTCACGTCATCGGTATTACGAACCGCTCCCTACCGTACTGCGGACGCATACTGCGGGACGTCGATTCGGGGACTTTCGGCGCCCGGCCCCGGAAAGGGCCGGGCGCGTTCCGCCGCTACTTGAGGAGCTGGCGGGCCATGACCATGCGCTGGATCTGGTTGGTGCCCTCGTAGATTTGGGTGATCTTGGCGTCGCGCATCATGCGTTCCACCGGGAACTCGCGCGTGTAGCCGTATCCGCCCAGCAGCTGGACGGCGTCCGTGGTGATCTCCATGGCGGCGTCCGAGGCGGCGCACTTGGCGGCGCTGGACAGGAAGGTGAGGTCCTTCTGCGGGGTGCCGTGCATGGCCAGTTCGGATTTCGCGGCGGCGTGGTAGGTGAGCTGCCTTGCGGCCTCCAGCTTCATCGCCATGTCGGCGAGCATGAACTGGACGCCCTGGAAGTCGGCGATCGGCTTGCCGAACTGCTTGCGGTCCTTCACGTAGCCGACGGCGAAGTCCAGGGCGCCCTGGGCGATGCCCAGGGCCTGGGCGGCGATCGTGACTCGGGTGTGGTCCAGGGTGGCCAACGCGGTTTTGAAGCCGGTGCCGGGTTCGCCGATCATGCGGGAGGCCGGGATGCGGACGTTGTCCAGGATGACCTGGCGGGTCGGTGAGGCCTTGATGCCGAGCTTCTTCTCCTTGGGGCCGAAGGAGACGCCTTCGTCGGACTTCTCCACGACGAAGGCGGAGATGCCGCGGGCGCCTTCGCCGGGTGCGGTGACGGCCATCACCGTGTAGTACTCCGAGACGCCGGCGTTGGTGATCCACATCTTGGCGCCGTTGAGGACGTAGTGGTCGCCGTCCAGGACGGCCTTGGTCTTCATCGCCGCCGCGTCGGAGCCGGCCTCCGCCTCCGACAGGGCGTAGGAGAACATCGCCTCGCCGGACGCCACCGGGGTCAGGTAACGCGACTTGAGGTCCTCCGACGCGGACAGGAGCAGGGGTACGGTCCCCAGCTTGTTCACCGCGGGGATCAGCGACGAGGACGCGCAGGCCCTGGCCACCTCCTCGATGACGATGACCGCGGCCAGGGCGTCGGCGCCGGCGCCGCCGTACTCCTCAGGGACGTGCACGGCGTGCAGGTCGGCGGCGACGAGCGCCTTGTAGACGTCCCAGGGAAACTCCTCGTTCTCGTCGGCCTCCGCCGCACGCGGGGCGATCTTCTCATCGGCCAGGGCGCGGACGGTCTCGCGGAGCATGTCGTGCTCCTCGGCCGGCGCGTAGAGAGGGAAGCTCATGGCACAAATACTAGGACGTCCGAGCAACTTGTTACCAGCGGGTACGGTTCGCTGGTTTGGGCAGGTGGCACAGACGAGGTAGTGAGGGCCGGTAGCATGCCTGGCGATCGAAAGGAGCTCACTCGTGCCATATCGCCTCACGGTGATCGGGACCGGATACCTGGGTGTCACGCATGCCGCGTGCATGGCGGACCTCGGATTCGACGTCCTGGGCCTAGACATCGACGCGGACAAGATCCGCCGCCTGCAGAACGGTGAGCTCCCCATCCACGAGCCCGGCCTGGAACCCGTCCTGCGCCGCGGGCTCGACTCCGGCCGGCTGCGCTTCACGACCTCCTACGAGGAGGCCGGGGAGTTCGGCGACGTGCACTTCCTCGCCCTCGGGACGCCGCAGAAGCAGGGCGAGTACGCGGCCGACACCTCCTACCTCGACGCGGCCGTCGAGTCGCTGGCCCCGTACCTCACGCGGGAGTGCCTGATCGTCGGCAAGTCGACCGTGCCCGTGGGCACCGCCGCCCGGCTGGCCGACAAGCTGGCCAGGCTCGCACCGGCCGGCACCGAGGCCGAGCTGGCCTGGAACCCCGAGTTTCTGCGGGAGGGCCACGCCGTACAGGACACGCTGAACCCCGACCGCATCGTCGTCGGCGTGCGCTCCGAGCGGGCCGAGAAGATCCTGCGCGAGGTCTACGAACCGCTGGGCGAGGTGCCCGTGGTCGTCACCGACTTCGCCACGGCCGAACTGGTCAAGGCCGCCGCGAACTCCTTCCTGGCCACCAAGATCTCCTTCATCAACGCGATGGCCGAGGTCTGCGAGGCGGCCCACGCCGACGTGCAGCAACTGGCGACCGCGCTCTCCTATGACGACCGGATCGGCGGCAAGTTCCTGAACGCCGGGCTCGGGTTCGGCGGCGGCTGCCTGCCCAAGGACATCCGCGCGTTCATGGCCCGCGCGGGCGAGCTGGGGGCCGACCAGGCGCTGACGTTCCTGCGGGAGGTCGACGCGATCAACATGCGCCGCCGGGCGCGGATGGTGGACCTGGCGCGCGAGCTGGCCGGCGGCTCGTTCCGCGGCTGCACGGTCGGCGTGCTGGGCGCCGCGTTCAAGCCGAACTCCGACGACATCCGCGACTCCCCCGCGCTCGACGTGGCGGTCACGATCAGCCAGCAGGGCGGCGACGTCACCGTCTACGACCCGATCGCCCTCGACAACGCCCGCAAGGCCCACCCCGAGCTCAACTACGGCACCTCGGCCGTGGACGCCGTCCGTGGGGCGCATGTCGTCCTGTTGCTGACGGAATGGCAGGAGTTCGTGAACCTCGACCCCGAAGCCCTGGGCACGGTGGTCGCGGAGCGCAAGATCGTCGACGGGCGCAACGCCCTCAACCCCACCGCCTGGCGCGCCGCCTCCTGGCACTACCGCGCCCTCGGCCGCCCCTGACTCTCATCCTCTCCATCAACCCCTTTTTCCATTACGGCCCCGCCCCCGCCCAAGCCACCCGCCGACGTGAGCTGACGCAGGTCGGGGGGATCGCTTCTCACGTCGGACGTGGTCCCCACCGCAACGGCCACCCTTGACCCCCTGGACCGGAAAACCCAAACCCTGGACCAGAACCCGGAACCCTCGGCCGAAGCCCGGAACCCGGCTGCCTCAGTGGTGTGTCGTCAGCTCCTGGACAAGCTGTCCACGAACAGTTCGGCCTCTTCCTGGGCCATTCCGGTCTCGCCGCGTACCAGGTAGACGGCCTGTTCACGGTGGCCTTCTGCGACCAGGTTCCTGACCCGGCCCGCGAGGTCGCCCGTTGCCCGGCCGGGCAGGGAGGGGCGCATGCCGGCGAAAGCCGGGTGGTCGGTGAGGCGGCGACGTCCCGCGGCCACCTCCTCCACCAGGTCCTTGGCCTCCTTCAGGCCGAGACGGGTGCGTTCGCGGACGATCTTGATGGCGTGGATGGTCTTGCCCTGCCGCAGGTAGTGGAGGACCTCCTGCTCGACGTCGGCCGCCGAGCGGGGCGAGGGCGGCGGCAGGCTCCGCTCACCCCTCCGGCGTCCGGCCAGCGCCACCAGGCTCACGACCACGATGGCCGCGACCACGCCGAAGATGAGCAGAATCTCCATCAGCCCGAGTCCCATGCCCGCATGATAGACATCCCTGCCCGCCGGCGATTCGTGATCTCATGGCAAGGGACCCGCTGCCAAGGCGAAGGGCGATGCCGTGAAACCCGGTCCGATTCTCGCGATCGTCGCAGGAGCGCTCGTCAACGCCGGGGTGGTGTTCGTCGTCGGCTACGCGCTGGTGATCGGCAGCATGTCCGCCCGGTTGCCGTGGAAACCGGTCAGCGAGCCCTTCGACCTGAGGCCCGTTCTCGAGGTGCGCTCCGCGCCCTGCGCCGCGGGGTGGGTCGTCGGCCAGGACGGCGACGCCTGCTACCAGCTCGACCAGGCCACCCAGGTCACCGCCCAGGAGGCGACCGCCACGAGCGGGTCCACCGGACAGTGGGTCATCCGGGTCACGCTCGACGAGGCGAGCGGGACGACGTTCACACGGCTGACCGAGAAGGTCCACCAGTTGCCGGAGCCGCGCAACCAGCTCGCGATCGTGGTGGACGGCAAGGTGATCAGCGCGCCCACCGTCCTGGAGCCGATCCCGGGACGGGCGCTGGAGATCACCGGCGGGTTCGACAAGAAGAGCGCCGAGGACCTGGCCAGACGCCTGGGCGGCTGACCGCTCCAAGGAACGACTCAGGACAGCTCCGCTGCCTCCGCGCGGAGCTTCGCGCCCTTCGCGTGGGCCTGCTCCTTCAGTTCCTCCTGGAAGCGCACCATGCGCTGCCGGAGACCCGCGTCAGAGGCCGCGAGGATGCGTACGGCCAGCAGCCCCGCGTTGCGGGCGCCGCCGATCGCCACCGTGGCCACCGGAACCCCGGCCGGCATCTGGACGATCGACAGCAGCGAGTCCATCCCGTCCAGATACTTCAGCGGCACCGGCACCCCGATCACCGGCAGCGGGGTCACCGAGGCCAGCATCCCGGGCAGGTGGGCGGCGCCGCCGGCGCCGGCGATGATGACGCGGACGCCGCGGGCGTCGGCCTGCCTGCCGTACTCGATCATCTCGGTGGGCATGCGGTGCGCGGAGACCACGTCGGCCTCGAACGGGACGCCGAACTCCGCGACCGCCTCGGCGGCCGCCCGCATCACGGGCCAGTCGGAGTCGCTGCCCATGACGATGCCGATCATGTGTACTCCCCGGAGGTGAGGTGGACGGCGGCGTGGCGGGCGCGGGCCCGTACCTCGTCGAGGTCCTTGCCGAGCGCGGTCACGTGCCCGATCTTGCGGCCGGGGCGCACGTCCTTGCCGTAGAAGTGGACCTTGATGGCGGGGTCGTGGGCCATCACGTGTTCGTAGCGTTTGAAGAGGTCGGGGTCGTCGCCGCCGAGCAGGTTGACCATGACCACGTACGGCGCGGTCATGGTCGGGGAGCCGAGCGGCAGGTCGAGCACGGCGCGCAGGTGCTGCTCGAACTGGGAGGTGAGCGCGCCCTCGATGGTCCAGTGGCCGCTGTTGTGGGGGCGCATGGCCAGTTCGTTGACGACCAGGCCGTCGGCGGTCTCGAACATCTCGACGGCCAGCAGGCCGGTCACGCCCAGCTCGTCGGCGATCTTCAGGGCGATGCGCTGGGCCTGGGCGGCGTCCTCGGAGTCGAGCATCGGGGCGGGCGCGATGACCTCGACGCAGATGCCGTCCTCTTGGACCGTCTCCACGACCGGGTAGCTCACCCCCTGCCCGTGCGGCGAACGGGCCACCAGCACGGCCAGCTCCCGCTCGAACGGCACGTAAGCCTCGGCCATGAGCGGAATCCCGCTCTCGAACGCCTCCCTGGCCTGGGCGGCGTCCCGGCACACCCAGACACCGCGCCCGTCGTAGCCGCCCCTGACCGCCTTCAGCACGACCGGCCAGCCGTGCTCGGCGGCGAACCGCTCGACGTCGCCCACCTCGGCCACCCGCGCCCACGCCGGGCACGGCGCGCCGATCTCGGTGAGCCGCTCGCGCATGACCGCCTTGTCCTGCGCGTGCACGAGCGCGTCGGCGCCCGGATGCACGGCGTGCCCGTCGGCGGCCAGCGCCCTGATGTGCTCGGTGGGCACGTGCTCGTGGTCGAACGTGATCGCGTCACAGCCCTTGGCGAACTCGCGCAGCTCGTCCAGGTCGCGGTAGTCGCCGACCCGCGTGTCGACGATCACGCGGGCGGCGCTCTCGTCAAGCGCGTTGGCCAGCACACGCAGCTCGACACCGAGCGCGATCGCGGGCTGCTGCGTCATCCTGGCAAGCTGACCGGCGCCGACCACACCGACGACCGGCCCAATGGCACGATAAGAGGGGCTGCTCACGTGCCCAGAGCATACCGTTCCCCCAGGACACGCCCTTCAGCATCCTCCGCGAGATCCATTCTCGCTCTTCTCGCTCTTGCCGCACGCCGTTCGCCGAGCCGCGCGCTGTTCTTCTCGCCGCACCCCCACCCATCCCTTACGGCGAAGCCACGCCCACCCACCCCCCCGCCGTCCCCCCGCGCCTCCGTCGGTTCCACGCTCCCCGGGCGGTTCGGGCCGGGCGCCGTCACGGCCGCACGTCGGCCAGATCCCTGCGCAACCCCACCGTGCGCACCTTGTTGTCCGGGGTCAGTTCGCTGACCAGGCTCACGATCTCGATCCCCGTCACCCGGTCCAGGGTGTTCTTGCCGGTGAAGGCGCGCAGGTCGGCCTTGCCGTACAGGGGATGGGCGGCGCCGCGCTGCTGGAAGGTCAGCCGCAGCGTGTGGAAGACCAGCATCGGCCCGCCCGCCCCGATCACCCGCGGCGTGTCCAGCAGCTCCACGTCCACGCTCAGCCGGTCCGGACGCGCACGGGCGGGCCTGGCGGCGAGCTCGTCGCGCAGCCTGCGCACCGGGTCCGCGTCGGGAAACCGGACCCCCGACAGCCCGGCCGGGTCGGTGAGGAACGTCAGGTGGCGCTGCGGCACCAACCTGGCCCGCCGCGCGGTAACCGGATCGGGCTCACCGCCCGCGGTGGCGGGTGAGGCCGGCTTGTCGGCCGCGGTGGCGGGTGAGGCCGGCTTGTCGGCCGCGGTCGCGGCGGGATCGGGCTCACCGGCCGTGGTCCCGGGCAGGTCCCCGATCGCCGGGACGGGGCCGAAGCCCAGGCGCCAGGTGTCGTTCACCTGGACGAAGACGAAGTAGCCGGGCTTCGGCTTCATGGCCAGGGCGGCGAACCAGGCGCCCTCCTCCGGCAGGAAGAAGACCGGCTCGGAGTAGGGAGTGCGGGCCGGGGCTGGGCGGCCGTTCCGGGTCGCCGCGCAGGCACGGCCGCCCAGCGTCTTCTCCACCCAGGTCGTCACGGCGACCACGGCGGCGCAGTCGCGCGCGTGCCAGGCCGCGTCGAGGTCGGTGAGCGTGGCGAAAGCCGCTGCCGCCGTGGCCTCGTCGATCCCCTGGGCGGTGGTCGGTGTTCCCGGGGGCGGGCCGGCGGCCGGTGGCGGGGCCGTACGGCCGCAGCCGGCCGTCGCCATGGACAGCGTCGCCATCGACAGCGTCGCCATGGACAGGCCGGCGAGCAGAGTGATCAGTCGACGCGGCAAGGAGGGGTCCCTGAGGTCATGGCCGTCCGGGGTCGCGCCCCGAGCTGAACCGCACACTAGTGCCCCTTAAAAGCAAATACCCGTCATAGGGCGATATTTGTAGACCCCTAATTTGGTGTGCGGTTGATGATTCATGTTGAGGGTAGGGGTCCGCGCCCAGACCAGGGCCGGTACCCTGGGAGCGACGTTGCCGGATTTGCGCAGTGGATCGGAAAGGACCGAGGACGAGACGTGGAGTTTGTGAAGCGCCTCTACCAGCGGTTCGCCACCCTGGTTCACGAGCTGGCCAAGTTCGGCACGATCGGGGCGCTCGCCTTCGTGGTCGACTTCGTGGCCCTCAACCTGTTCCGGCAGGGCTTCGGCCCGCTGACCTCGCTGGTCTTCGCCACGATCATCTCCACCACGTTCGCCTACGTGGGCAACCGCTGGTGGACCTTCCGGCACCGCGAGCAGAGCGGGCTCGGCCGGGAGTACTTCCTGTTCTTCATGTTCAACGGCATCGCCCTGCTGATCAGGCTGCTGATCACCGGCTTCACCTCCTACACGCTCGGCCTGAACGACCTGCTGAGCTACAACGTCGCCAACATCATCGGCGTCGGCCTCGGCACCCTGTTCCGCTTCTGGTCCTACAAGCGCTGGGTGTTCCTGGAGGCCACCGAGCCGATCCCCGCCGAGCTTCCCGAGGTCGAGACCCGGCAGCGCTGAGGCTCAGGCGGGGCCGGTCACGACCCGGCTCGGGCGCTTCTCCTCCGCCGGGCGCAGGAACAGCGAGAATACCGCGGGGCGGCGCCGTACGAGCTCAAGCCTTCCGCCGTCGGCGGCGGCCAGCGCGCGGGCGAGCGTCAGCCCGAGACCGGTGCCACCGCCCCCGCTGACGTTGCGCTCGAACACGCGGCCGGCCAGGTCGTCGGCGATGCCGGGGCCCTCGTCCGCGACCTCGATGACCACGTAGTTGTCGCTGCGGCTGGTCGAGACCGTGACCGTGCCGCCGCCGTGGCGCAGGGAGTTCTCCAGGAGCGAGGCGACGACCTGGCCGAGGCCGCCGGTGGAGCCCAGCGCCTCCAGTCCGCGCTCGCCTTCGAGCAGCAGGTCGCGCCCGCTGCCGCGGAAGACCGGCGCCCACTCGGTGACCTGCTGGACGAGCACGTCGTCCACGGTGATGGGCTCGGCCTGGGAGTGGCGCTGCCTGCGGGCGGCGGCGAGCAGCTCGTCGATCACCGCGGTGAGCCGCTCGGCCTGCACGATCGCGGCGTCGCCCTCCTCGCGCACGACCTCGGGGTGGTCGGCCGCGGCCACGATCTCCTCCAGGCGCATCGTCAGCCCGGTCAGGGGCGTGCGCAACTGGTGGGAGGCGTCGGTGGCGAACTCCCGCTCGCGGGTGAGCAGGTCGGAGATCCGGGTGGCGCTGCGGTCGAGGACCTCCGCCACCCGGTCGAGTTCGGGTATGCCGTACCTGTGCTTGCTGGGCCGGGCGTCACCTGAGCCCAGCCTGTCGGCGATCTTGGCGAGGTCCTGGAGGGGGAGCGTCAGCCTGCGGGACTGGACGATGGCCAGCCCCACGGCGACGGCCAGAGCCGCGACCGCCAGAGCCACGATGAGGAGCAGGCGTGCCCGCACGTCCTGCTCCACCTGATCCTTGTCGCGGCTCACCCGGACGTAGATGCCGCTTTCGGACTGCGCGTCCTCCGTCATCTGGTGACCGGACGGCGGCGGCGCGCCGACGATGGTCGCCTTGGGGGGGTTGCCCCGCTCGTAGATCTGGATATATCGCTCTGGATACTTCTGCTCCAGCTGCTGGGGGTCGAGAGGCGTGTCCTGGATGCGAGCGTATTCGACCTCACCCACCAGCCGCGTCGCCTCCGCCCTGAGCTCCTGGGAAGCCTCGTCGACGATCAGGCGGCTGACCACGAGTCCCAGCGGGACCCCGAGCAGCAGAACCGCGATGACGGCGACGAGCAGGGTGGAGGAGAGCAGGCGGCGGCGCATCGCCTACTCGCGTTCGAAGCGGAAGCCGACTCCCCGGACGGTGGTGATGTATCGGGGCTTGGCGGCGTCGTCGCCCAGCTTGCGGCGCAGCCAGGAGATGTGCATGTCGAGGGTCTTGGTGGAACCCCACCAGTTGGTGTCCCAGACCTCCCGCATGATCTGCTCCCGGGTGACGACCTTTCCGGCGTCACGCACCAGCACGCGCAGCAGGTCGAACTCCTTGGTGGTCAGGTGCAGCTCCTTGTCGCCCATCCAGGCTCGGCGGGAGTCGGCGTCGATGCGGACGCCCTGCACGACCGGGGTCTCCGAGGTGCCGCGGCGCAGCAGCGCCCGCACCCTGGCCAGCAGTTCGGCCAGCCGGAACGGCTTGGTGACGTAGTCGTCGGCGCCGGCGTCGAGGCCGACGACGGTGTCGACCTCGTCGACGCGTGCGGTCAGGATCAGCACCGGCGTGCCGTGGCCTTCGGCCCGGATCCGGCGGGCGACCTCCAAGCCGTCCATTTCCGGAAGGCCGAGATCGAGAACTATGAGATCGATGCCGCCCGACAGGGCCCTCTCCAGGGCCTGCGGGCCGTCGGGGCTCACCTCAACCTGATAGCCCTCGCGACGCAGGGCGCGCGCGAGAGGCTCGGAGATCGAGGTGTCATCCTCGGCGAGAAGTACGCAGGTCATGAAGCGATCGTAGGACCTTAGGCGATCGTTTCCCGGGCACAGCGCGCGGTTTGACTTGTCGTTGACCTATCCATTGACCTGGGCAAACGATGATATACGTTGGTTATTGGCGATTTACCCACCCGGCCAATCGCCCCCACACCCTGCCCCGCCGGATCGGCTCGCCCGCCTTCGGCGTGTCGCGCGGAAACCGGCCCCGGCGCAAAGCGAACGCCCGCCGGAATCCCGGCGGGCGTTCGGTGAATCCTCTAGCTCGCGGACGGCGGCTCCGCGTAGCGGGCGAGGTAAAGCTGCTCACCCAGCGACTGGATCAGAGCCAGCTCCGTCTCCAGGTAGTCGATGTGGTGCTCCTCGTCGGCGAGGATGTCCTCGAAGATGCGCGCGGAGGTCGCGTCACCCTTTTCCCGCATGAGTTGTATCGCCGGCCGTAGTCGCTCCACCACCGACAGTTCGACGTCCAGGTCCGCCTTGAGCTGCTCCTCGACCGTCTGCCCGATGTGAAGGGTGCCCAGCCGCTGGTAGTTGGGCAGGCCCTCCAGGAAGAGGATGCGGTCGGTGAGGCGCTCGGCGTGCCGCATCTCGTCGATCGACTCGGCGCGCGTGTGCTCGGCGAGCTTGGTGTAACCCCAGTTCTCCTGCATCTTCGCGTGCAGGAAGTACTGGTTGATCGCGGTCAGCTCGGCGGTGAGCTGCTCGTTGAGCAGCTCGATGATCTGCTTGTCGCCCTGCATGAACGGGCCCCTCGTACTAAGCGGTCGTCAGTTCTTCAGACCGCTTCAGGATCGCACAGATCTTGCGCACGCAGGACGCACAGTCGCCGCCGGCGCCGGTGGTGTCGCGGATCTGCCGCGCGCTCTTGGCACCGGACGCGATGCAGTCGTGGACCTCGTTCTCGGTCACGGCACGACAGACGCATACGTACATCCGGGGGAAGCCTCTCAGGACATAAGGTTAGGCACGCCTAAGATACCGCACTTTGGTAAGGCTTGCCTATGTTAGGTGTGCCACACGGACACTACCTGCCAGAGAGGGCATTCCCCCTGGGGGGCATGTTTCAGTGACCCCGCGCGATCCACTCCTCCAGATGCGGGGCCTCGGCGCCGATCGAGGTCGAGTCGCCGTGCCCGGTGTGGACGCGGGTCTCGGCCGGCAGCGTCAGCAACCGGTCCTTGATGGACTCGATGATCGTGTCAAAGGAGGAGTGCGACCTGCCGGTCGCGCCCGGCCCGCCCTTGAAGAGCGTGTCGCCGCTGAACAGCGCGGTCAGCTCCGGCGCGTGCAGGCAGACCGCGCCGGGCGAGTGGCCGGGGGTGTGGATCACCCGCAGCTCGATCCCGCCGACCTCGAGCTTGTCGCCGTCACCCAGCGGCTGGTACGTCACGGAGTCGTCGTAGACCTGCTCCCACAGCACCTGGTCGGCCGGGTGCAGCAGGATCGGCGCGCCCAGCTCGGCGGCGGCGTTGATGTGGTCGTTGTGGGCATGCGTGCAGACGACCGCCTTGATCCGCCGCCCGCCCACGCGCTCGGCGATGGCCGAGGCGGAGTGCGCCGCGTCGATGACGATCACCTCACGGGCGTCGCCGACCAGCCACACGTTGTTGTCGACCGCCCAGGTGCCGCCATCCAGCGAGAACGTCCCGGACGTGACCACTTTGTCGATCACAGCACCACGACCGATCGCAGGACCTCGCCCCGGTGCATCTTGGCGAACGCCTCCTCGACCTGGTCCAGCGCGATCTCCTCGGAGACGAACTTGTCCAGCGGCAGCCGGTTCTGCAGGAACAGGTCGATGAGCATGGGGAAGTCGCGGGAGGGCAGGCAATCGCCGTACCAGGAGGACTTGAGCGCGCCGCCGCGGCCGAAGACGTCGAGCAGCGGCAGCTCCAGCGTCATCTCGGGGGTGGGCACGCCGACCAGCACGACGGTCCCGGCCAGGTCGCGGGCGTAGAACGCCTGCTTGTAGGTCTCGGGGCGGCCGACGGCCTCGATCACGACGTCGGCGCCGTTGCCGCCGGTCAGCTCGCGGATCGCCTCGACCGGGTCCTGCGCGGTGGAGTTGACGGTGTGGGTGGCGCCGAAGTCCTTGGCCCACTCCAGCTTGCGGTCGTCCACGTCCACGGCGATGATCGTGCCCGCTCCGGCCAGGGAGGAGCCCAGGACCGCCGCGTCGCCGACGCCGCCGCAGCCGATCACGGCCACGCTGTCGCCCCTGCCGACGCCGCCGGTGTTGATCGCCGCGCCGATCCCGGCCATGACGCCGCAGCCCAGCAGCCCGGCCACCTGCGCCGGCGCCTCGGCCGAGACCTTGGTGCACTGCCCCGCGGCCACCAGCGTCTTCTGCAGGAACGCGCCGATGCCGAGGGCGGGCGAGAGCTCGGTGCCGTCGGCCAGCGTCATCTTCTGCTTGGCGTTGTGGGTGGCGAAGCAGTACCAGGGACGGCCGCGCAGGCAGGCGCGGCACTGGCCGCACACCGCGCGCCAGTTGAGGATCACGAAATCGCCGGGCTCCAGCCCGGTGACGCCCTCGCCGACCGCCTCGACGGTGCCGGCGGCCTCGTGGCCGAGCAGGAACGGGAAGTCGTCGTTGATGCCGCCCTCCCGGTAGTGGAGGTCGGTGTGGCAGACGCCGCACGCCTGCACGTTCACGACCGCCTCGCCGGGACCGGGGTCCGGCACGATCACGGTCTCGACGGAAACTTCCTGGCCCTTGCCTCTGGCGATGACGCCACTGACTTCGTACGGCATGCCAGTCATCTTGCTTTCAAGAGGAAGATCTTCGCAAGACATAGGGTTGCACCACGCCGAGCCCCCGAGCAGGACGCCGGCGGATCCTGCGCACCTCCACCCCCGGCTGCCCGGTGAGCTGCGCGGCCAGGCCCTCGTCCACGACGATCGTGCCGGGGCGGGCGATGGCGGTGAGGCGGGCGGCCAGGTTCACGGTGGTGCCGAAGACGTCGCCCATCATCTGCAGGACCGGTCCGAAGGCCAGGCCGATGCGCAGCTCGTCCGCCTCGACCAGCTCAAGGGCGATCCGCGCGGCCGTCTCGGCGGAGGGCGCGCTGAACAGCACCTCGTCGCCGAGCGTCTTGACCAGCCGGGCGCCGTGGGCGGCCACCACGTCCGCCGCCCGCGCCTCGAAGCCCTCCACCAGCGCCGCGAGCTGCCGCTCCTCAAGGTCGCGGGCGCGCCGGGTGAAGGCGACCAGGTCGGCGAAGCCCACGGCGATGTTGACCTTGGCCAGCTCGTTGTCGTCGCCGAGGTCGGCCAGCGCGAGCATCCTGGTGCCGGCCGCGGCGAGCTGCGCCCGCCAGACGTGCACGAGCACGTGCTCGAAGTCGGGCAGCAGGTTCTGGGCGGTCTCCAGCACCGCGGCCAGCTCGCCGTCGCTGGCCTCGGCGTCCTTGGGCAGCATCGCGCCGACCATGATCTCGGCCTGCCACTGCGCCAGCCTGGCGGTCGTACGGCCGAGCGCGCGCGTCATGCGCAGCACGGTCTGCTCGTCGAGCAGGCCGCTGTCGAGCATGGTCCGCACCCGCCCGAGCGCGGCCACGTCGGCGTCGCTGAAGGCCACCGCGTCGTCGGACAGCGTGGCGAAGCCGAGCGCCCGCCAGATCCGCTCGGCCAGCTCCTGGGAGACCCCGGACCTGGCCGCCACCTCCGAGCGCGTGTAGCGGGCGGGCGTGCCGACCAGCAGCCGCTCGATCTCCTCGGCCGTGGGCCGGCCCGGTGTCTCCACGCCGGCGGGCTACTTGCCGTCGACTTCGCCGTCGGAGACGTCCTCGACCGCGCGGAACAGGTCGGCGCGCACGTCCTGGATCCGCGGGATGTCGCGCAGCGCGAGCTGGCCCTGGTCGCTGGCCGACTCGACGGTCAGCGTGCCGCAGCCCAGGATGCGCTCGGCGAACGACTGATCGGAGCTGACCGAGTTGACCTTGGTCAGCGGGATCTCGTCCGTCGACTTGTTCAGCACGCCGGTGCTGATCGTGAAGCGGTGGGTGGTCAGGACGTAGCCGGTGTTCTTCCACTGCAGGTAGGGGACGAACGACCAGATCGTCAGCAGCAGGATCGCGACGACGCCGATCGCGAGCCTGCCGTATGTGGCGTACTGCCAGTCACCGGGCACGAAGTAGATCGCGACCCCGGAGGCGATGACGATGAGCACCAGCGCGGCGAAGGGCCCGATCAGCCGCTTCCAGTGTGGGTTGAAGGCCCGGATGCGGCGCTCGCCCTGCGTCAGGTGGTGGTCTGGGAGAGTCATGCGGAAATCGTGCCACTCTACGGTGCCGGTCGCACGTGAACCACGTCACCCGCGCTCAACGTGTGACCCTTGCCCTCGGCCTCGACCTGCAGGTGGCCGTTGTGGTCGATGCCGGTGGCCACTCCCTCCAGGACGCGCTCGCCGGGCAGCTCGACCCTGATGGCGCGGCCGAGCGTCGCGCAGGACGCCTGGTAGGCGGCGCGCAGGCCGCAGGCGTCCGCGTCGCCGTCGGCCTCGGTCCAGTCGCGGTAGTGGCTCTCCAGCTCGCGCAGGATGGCCCTGATCAGCGGGTCGCGGTCGACGCAGGCGGCCTGCTCGACGGCCAGCGAGGTGGCGGTCTCGACGGGCAGCTCGGCCGGCTGGAGCGAGACGTTGAGGCCCATCCCGATCACCACCGCGTCGTCCACCCGCTCGGCCAGCACCCCGGCCAGCTTGCGCTCGCCGATCAGCAGGTCGTTGGGCCACTTGAGCCGGACGTCGACCTCGCCCAGCCGCCGCACCGCGGAGGCGGCGGCCACGCCGAACAACAGCGGCAGCCAGCCGTGCCGTACCTGCGGGACCCGCGGGCGCAGCAGGACGGAGAAGGTCAGGCCGGAGCGCGGGGGCGCGTTCCACACCCGGCCCAGGCGGCCGCGGCCGGCGAGCTGGGTCTCGGCGATCAGCACGGCGCCCTGCTCTGCGCCGGCGCGGGCCTCCTGGGTCAGGTCGGCGTTGGTGGAGCCGGTGCTGTCGAGGACCGTGATGCCGGTCCACAGGCCGCCTGGCCGTACCAGAGCGCGGTTGAGGGCGCCCTGGGACAGAGGCGGGCGATCGAGGTCGGAGTAACGCGAGTCAGCCACGTCCACCATCTTCCTACGGCCTGGTCCGCCGCTCCGAACGGAGGGGAGAATGGGGAGATGAGCAAGCTTCTTGACCCGCGCAACTGGGCGTCGTGGCGGCCGTTCGGCATCGGCCTGCGCAAGCCGAACAACTACCTGGAGTTGTGGAAGGCGTTCAGGTCGGTCAAGGGGAACAGGCGCTATGCCTGGCGGATTCTCAACCAGGGCACCTGCGACGGCTGCGCGCTCGGGACCCACGGCATGCGCGACTGGACGATGGACGAGATCCATCTGTGCAACATCCGGCTGCGGCTGCTGCCGCTCAACACGATGCCGGCGCTGAAGTACCGGGCGCTCAAGGACGTCTCCGGGCTTCAGGGGAAGAAGAGCGCGCAACTGCGTGAGCTGGGGCGGCTGCCGTACCCGATGATCAGGAGGGCGGGCGAGGCCGGCTTCACGCGGCTGTCGTGGGACGAGGCGCTGGACGTGGCGGCGCGGCACCTGCGCGAGGCGCGCTTCGGTGTCTACCTGACCAGCCGCGGCGTGCCCAACGAGAACTACTTCGCGGCGCAGAAGGCGGTGCGCGCGATGGGCAGCAACAACGTCGACAACGCCGCGCGCATCTGCCACTCGCCCTCGACGGTGGCGCTCAAGCAGACGATCGGGGCGGCGGCCACGACCTGCTCCTACACCGACTGGATCGGCTCCGACCTGATCGTGTTCATCGGGTCCAACCCGTCCAACAACCAGCCGGTGGCGATGAAGTACCTCTACCACGCCAAGAAGGCCGGCACCCGGATCGCGATGGTCAACGCCTATCGCGAGCCCGGCATGGACAAGTACTGGGTGCCCTCCAACGCGGAGTCGGCGGTGTTCGGCACGAAGATCACCGACGAGTTCTTCGGCGTGAACGTGGGCGGCGACATCGGCTTCCTCAACGGCGTGCTCAAGCACCTGATCGAGAAGGGCTGGGTGGACGAGGAGTTCGTCCGCGCGCGCACGAAGGGCTTCGACGAGGTACGGCAGGCCGTGGCAACCCAGTCCTGGGAGTCGCTGGAGGCGGTCTCCGGCTCCACCAGGGCGGAGATGCTACGGCTGGCGGAGCTGCTCGGCCGGGCCCGCTCGGCGGTGCTGGTGTGGTCGATGGGCATCACGCAGCACGCGTTCGGCGAGGACAACGTGCGGGCGATCGTGAACCTGGCGCTGGCGCGCGGGTTCGTGGGCCGGGACAACTGCGGGCTGATGCCGATCCGGGGCCACAGCGGGGTGCAGGGCGGGGCCGAGATGGGCGCGTACGCGACGGGCCTGCCGGGCGGCCTGCCGATCACCCCCGCCAATGCCGCGAAGTTCACCGACATGTGGGGCTTCGAGGTCCCCAGCTCCCCCGGGCTCACCGCGACCGAGATGATCGACGCGGCCCACGCGGGCGAGCTGGACGTGCTGATCTCCTCCGGCGGCAACTTCCTGGAGGTGCTGCCCGACCCGGACTACTGCCGCGAGGCGCTGTCACGGCTGCGGCTGCGGGTGCACGTGGACATCGTGCTGTCCTCGCAGATGCTGGTGCCGGGCGCGGGCGACGTGCTGCTGCTGCCCGCCCAGACCCGCTACGAGATGGTCGGCGGCGTGACCGAGACCTCCACCGAGCGCCGGATCATCTTCTCGCCCGAGGTCGAGGGTCCGCGGATCGGCGAGGCGTGGCCGGAGTGGAAGATCTTCACCGAGCTGGCCGCCCGCGTCCACCCCGAAATTTCCGGAAAAATCACCTATACCGGCACGCCCGGCATCCGCGAGGACATCGAACGGGCCGTCCCCTTCTACTCCGGCATCGCGGGCCTGCGGCAGTTCGGGGACAACGTCCAGTACGGCGGCCGCCACCTCTTCTCCGACGGCCGCTTCCAGACCGCCGACGGCCTGGCCGCCTTCTCCCCGGTCACGCCGCCCGCGGTGGAGCGTCCCGACGGCTCCTTCATGGTGGCCACGCGCCGCGGCAAGCAGTTCAACAGCATGGTCCACGAGCGCCGCGACGGCTTCAACGGCGCGATGCGCGAGGCCGTGCTCATGAGCGCCTACGACGCCGACCGGCTCGGCCTGCCCGACGGCGCGCCCGTCGAGCTCACCGCGCTCACCGAGGTCGGCGGCCGGCGGCGGACCTACCGCGGCAAGGTGCTGCGGGCCCCGCTCATGCCGGGCAACCTGCAGATCCACTGGCCGGAGGGCAACGTGCTGCTCGACGAGGCCCGCCGCTCCCCCGACGCCAAGATCCCCGACTACAACGCGCTGGTCACGGTGAAGCACCTGTGAGCGAGCGCCCAGGGCCCACCACGCGCGTGCGGATCCGGGAGATCACCGGGTCCGCCGCCCGCGAGCGCCGCGACGACCTGGCCACCGAGGAGCCCCTGGAGATCCGGCTGCGTTCTGGCGGCGAGCGCAGGACCGCCGCGATCACCATGCGCACGCCCGGGCACGACTTCGAGCTGGCGGCCGGGTTCCTGCACGGCGAGGGCATCGCGGGCCCCGGCGACATCGCCTCGATCGGCTACTGCACCGACGAGGACGTGCTGCCCGAGGCCCGCTACAACGTCGTCACGGTCACGCTCCACGGGCCGATCCCCGACCTGCCCGCGCTGGAGCGCCACTTCCTCACCTCCAGCGCGTGCGGGATCTGCGGCTCCGCCAGCCTCGACGCGCTGCGGCACCGGTGCTCGCCGGTCGCGCCGCCCGAGCTGGGGCTGACCCAGGAGGTGCTGTACGGCCTGCCGTACCGGCTGCGCGAGTCGCAGGGCGTCTTCGGCAAGACCGGCGGCCTGCACGCGGCGGGCCTGTTCACGGCGGGCGGCGAGCTGGTGGCGACGCGCGAGGACGTGGGCCGGCACAACGCCGTGGACAAGCTGGTCGGCTGGGCGGGGTTGCGCGGCGAGCTGCCGCTGGCGGCGAACGTCCTGATGGTCAGCGGCCGGGCCAGCTACGAGATCATGCAGAAGGCGCTGGCGGCCGGCGTCCCGGTGGTGTGCGCGGTCTCCGCGCCGTCGTCGCTGGCCGTGGACCTGGCGCGGGAGTTCGGGATGACGCTCGTGGGCTTCCTGCGCGGCGAGCGCTGCAACGTCTACGCGGGGATGGAGCGCATCAAGGTCGCCTAAGGAGTGGAACAAAGCATTCCGTTCTGATAGAGTTCCTATCAGAACGGAACGCTTCGCTTCGTGAAGGAGTCCTCCCATGACCGAGATCCGCCCCTACCGCATCGACGTCCCCCAGGCCGACCTCGACGACCTGAAGGCCCGCCTGGCCAGGACCCGCTACACCGACGAGCTCCCCGACGCCGGCGAGGACTACGGCGTGAGCGCGGGCCGGGTCCGCCGGATGGTCGAGCACCTGCGCGACACGTTCGACTGGCGGGCGCTGGAGGCCAGGCTCAACGCCTACCCGCAGTTCACGACCGAGATCGACGGCCAGAACGTGCACTTCTTCCACATCCGCTCCGCCAGGCAGGACGCGCTGCCGCTGGTGCTGACCCACGGCTGGCCGGGCACGGCCCTGGAGTACCTCGAGGTGATCGAGCCGCTCTCGCGCGACTTCCACCTGGTCATCCCGTCGGTGCCGGGATTCGGGTTCTCCGGCCCGACCACGGAGCGCGGCTGGAACGCCGCCCGCGTCGCGGCCGCCTGGGCGGAGCTGATGAAGCGCCTGGGCTACGACCGCTACGGCGCCCTGGGCAACGACGGGGGCTCGATCGTCACGCCGTACATCGGCAGGCTCGACCCCGAGCACGCCGTCGCGCTGCACGTCACCCAGATCTTCTCCTTCCCCTCCGGCGACCCGGCCGAGTTCGAGGGGCTGAGCGAGGAGGACATGGGCAGGGTCCGATTCCTGCAGAGCTTCTGGGAGACGATGGGCGCCTTCAACACGATGCAGTCCCAGGCCCCGCAGACGCTCGCGCACGCGCTGGCCGACTCCCCCGCCGGCCTGCTCGGCTGGATGGGCCAGCTCATGGGCGAGGAACTCGGCATCGACTGGGCGGTGAGCAACATCGCCGTCCACTGGCTGTACGGCACCGCCGCCTCCTCGGCCCGCTTCTACTACGAGAACGCCAAGATGGAGCAGCCCGCCGAGCCGACGACCGTGCCGATCGGGCTGGCCAACTTCGCCAACGACTTCCAGTCGATCAGGCGCTTCGCCGAGCGCGACCACAAGAACATCGCCCAGTGGAACTTCTACGACGTCGGCGGGCACTACGCGGCGCACGAGGTCCCGGAGGTCTTCGCGCGGGACGTGCGCGATTTCTTCGCCCGCTGGAACGCGGAATAAACCTTTCCGCATAGGGCCGTAGCTTCATGGCTACGGCCCTTTTGCTTGCCCGCCGGACCCCCTCAAAGATCTTGAAAAAGTAGTGGAATGAAGCATTCCGTTCTGCTAATGTTGGAACAGAACAAGCCGTTCCGATCCAGGAGGAACACGATGACCGTCCTCGACACCCGACCAGTGGCCGAAGCCGCCGCTCCCGAGCAGCCCGCGGCCTACAAGTGGCGCTGGCCGGCCCTGGGCGTGATCCTGTCCGGATCCGTCATGGAACTGCTGGACGCAACGGTCACCCACATCGCCGGCCCGACCATGCGGGACGACTTCGGCACCGGCAACGCGTTCATCCAGTGGCTGGGCGCCGCGTACATCCTGGCGATGACGGCGGGCCTGCTCACCGGCGGCCGGCTCGGCGACATCGTGGGACGCAGGCGGATGTTCGTCATCGGGATGATCGGCTTCACCATCGGCTCGCTGCTCTGCGCGGTCTCCGTCTCGCCCGAGATGATCATCGCGGCCCGGGTCGTCCAGGGTCTGTTCGGCGCGGCCATGATCCCCCAGGGCATGGGGCTGATGAAGGAGATGTTCCCGCCCAAGGAGCTGGCCAGCGCCTTCGGGCTGATGGGCCCGGTCATGGGCCTGTCGGCCATCGGCGGGCCGATCCTGGCCGGATGGCTGGTCAGCGCGGACCTGTTCGGCACCGGCTGGAGGATGATCTTCCAGATCAACCTGCCGATCGGCGTGGCGGCGGTCTTCGCGGCGCTGCGGTTCCTGCCCAGCACCCCGCCGCTCGGCGGCGTCAAGCTCGACCTGCCCGGCGCCGTCCTCGCCTCCGCCGCCGTCGTCCTGATGGTCTTCCCGCTGGTCCAGGGCCAGGAGCACGGCTGGCCGGCCTGGTCGTTCGCGCTGATGGCCGCCTCGGTCGCCACCCTCGTCGCCTTCGTCGCCTACGAGAAGCGCAGGGCCGCCCGCGGCGGCGACCCGCTGGTGGCGCCCTCGCTCTTCCGCAAGCCCGCGTTCCTGTCCGGCATGGCCGTCGGCACCGTCTACTTCGCCGCCTTCGGCGGGGTGTTCATGGTCATCGGCCTCTACACCCAGCTCATGCTGCACTACGACCCGCTGAAGGCCGCGCTGACCGGCGTCCCCTCCTCCGCCGGCATGATCGTGGGCATGATCGTCGCCCAGGCCACCCAGCGCTTCGGCCGCAAGGTCCTGCTGGCCGGCGCCGTCGTCATGGCCGTGGCGGTCGTGGCCCTGCTGATCGTGGCCGAGCCGGGCGTCACCCCCTGGCAGCTCGCTCCCGCCCTGGTCTTCGTCGGCCTCGGCAGCGGAATGATCATGGGCCCCTACTTCAACATCGTCCTGGCCGCGGTGGACCCGCAGGAGACCGGCTCGGCCTCCGGCACGCTGACCGCGCTCCAGCAGGTGGGCAACGTGCTCGGCGTGGCGGTGCTCGGAACCGTCTTCTTCGGGACCGGCAGCGCCGAGATCACCTTCGCGGTCGCGGCGGCGATGATCGTGGTCACCTTCCTCGCCGGGCTGATGCTCCCCAAGCAGGCCCGCCAGGACGCGGAGTACGTCCACTAGAGATTTCGGAGAGCAAGGGCCCGGCGTTTTCGCCGGGCCCTTTCCAACTTTGGACGTAGCCGCCCGCGCCCTCGGACGGATGCGGGACAACCCCATCGATCCGTAGCGTCGAGGACATGACGACCACGGCGCCGGTCCTGAGGCGCATCCACGAGATCGACGCCGTCCGGGGCTTCGCGCTCGGCGGCATCCTCGTCGCCAACATCAGCTTCTTCGCCGATCCCGGACTGTCCGTGGCCATCTCCAGCCTGGAGTTCAACCGCGACCCGGTGAGCCTGACGGTCTCGACGCTCGTCCTGACGAAGTTCTACATCATCTTCTCGTTCATGTTCGGCTACTCCTTCACGATGCAGATGCGCTCGTGGGGCGAGAAGGTCAGGCCGAGGATGCTCCGCCGCTGCCTGGGACTGTTCCTGCTCGGCGTGACGCAGGGCATCCTGTTCTGGATCGGGGACATCCTCACGCTCTACGCCGCGCTCGGCCTGATCCTGCTGGCGCTGCGCAACGTCCAGCCGAGAACCGCCGTCAAGATCGGCTGCTGGATCATCGGCGTCATGTCGCTGATCTGGCTCATCCTGGCCGGGCTGACCACGCTCGACCCGACCGGAGCCGCGACGGTGCCGCCCGACCCCGCCGTCATGGCCGCCGCGGAGGCCCAGGTCACCGGCAGCCCGCTCAGCTTCCTGCGCTTCCAGCTCGAGACCTACCCGATGCTCGCCGCCTTCATCTGGATGGGCCAGGGCCCGATGGCTATGGCGCTGTTCCTGTTCGGCATGGCCGCCGGCAAGTCGCGGCTGCTGGAGGACCGCGAGCGCTGGGCGCGCCGCGCGCCGCGCATCCTGTGGATCGGGTACGGCGTGGGCCTGCCCGCGGCCGTCTTCTTCACCTGGACCACCCACCACGAGGGCGCCCTGCAACTCGTCGGCCTGGCGCTCAACAACATCCTGTCGCTGCCCCTGGCCGCCGCCTACGTCGTAACCCTCTTGCTGCTGGTGCGCCGCCTGCCCGCCATAGGCGCCGCGCTGGCGCCCGCGGGCAGGGCCGCCGCCTCCAACTACATCGGGCAGTCCGTCCTGCAGTGCCTCGTCTTCACCGGGTACGGGCTGGCGCTCGGCGGCAAGCTGGCGCCGATCGCGGTGATCGGCGTGGCCGCGGCCATCTACACGGTTCTGCTGCTGCTGAGCGCCTGGTGGATGCGCAACCACCGCTACGGCCCGATCGAATGGGGCTTGCGGAGGTTCACCCAGTATTCTGCAGACCCGCAGCCACTCCGTTGACCGACAGCAGGAGCAGCGTCGAGAGCCGCTCGGCCTCCCGCTCGGAGACCTCGCCCCTGCGCAGCGCGGTCAGCGCCCGGAGCTGAAGGTGTGACAGCGCGTCCACGTAGGGGTCGCGCAGTTGCACCGCCCGCGACAGAACCTTGCGGTTCTCCAGCAGCCGGGTGTGGCCGGTGACCTGCAGCACCAGCTTGCGGGTCAGGTCGTACTCGGCCATCACCTGCCCGGCGAAGTCGTCCCTGCCGCCGAGCGCCAGATAGCGCCCGGCGATCGAGCGGTCGGTCTTGGCCAGCGACATCTCGGCGTTGTCCAGCATGGCGTTGAACAGCGGCCATTCCTCGTAGGCCGCCCGAAGCTCCTCGATGGAGCCGACCGAGGCCAGCCCGGTGCCCAGGCCGTACCAGCCGGGCAGGTTGACCCGGGTCTGCGCCCAGGCGAACACCCACGGGATGGCGCGCAGGTCGTCCAGCGACCGGGGCGCCCCGAGACCGCGCCTGGCCGGGCGCGAGCCGAGCCGCAGCGAGCCGATCTCCTCCAGCGGGCTGACCAGCGCGAACCACTCCGGGAAGCCCGGGGCCTCGGTCAGCGCGCGGTAGGCGCCCTCGGAGGCGGAGGCCACCTGCTCGGCCAGCGTGCGGAAGCGCGCGGCGGCAGCGGCGGTGCGGCTGCCGTTGGTGGGCGAGGAGGCCAGCAGCACGGCGTTGGCCACCTGCTCCATGTGCCGCCTGGCGATCGCCATGTGGCCGTAGCGAGCGAAGATCACCTCGCCCTGCTCGGTCACCTTGAAGCGTCCCGCCACCGAGCCGGGCGCCTGGGCCAGCACCGCCCGGTTGGCCGGGCCGCCGCCTCGGCCGAGCGCGCCGCCACGGCCGTGGAACAGGCGCAGCCGCACGTCGTGCGCGCGGGCCCAGTCGGTGAGGCGTTCCTGGGTCTGGTAGAGCTTGAGCGTGGCCGCGGCGGGGCCGAGCTCCTTGGCCGAGTCGGAGTAGCCGAGCATGATCTCCATGCGCCGGCCGGTGTCGGCCAGCCTGGCCTGGACCTTGGGGATCTCCAGCATGCCGGTCAGCACGTCAGGGGCGTTGTCGAGGTCCTCGCCCGACTCGAACAGCGGCACCACGTCGAGCACCGGCGCCCGCATTCCGAGCGCCGCCTCCGCCAGCTCGTAGACGGCGGCCACGTCGGCGGCCGAACGGGTGAAGGAGACGACATACCTGGAGCAGGCGGTCACGCCGAAGCGCTCCTGGATCCAGGCGATCACCCGGATCGTGGACAGGACCTCCTCGGTGAGCGGCGACAGGGCGCCGCCCGCCCTGACCTCCGCCAGGGCGCTCGCGTGCACCTGCGAGTGCTGGCGGACCTCCAGCTCGGCCAGGTGGAAGCCGAACGTCTCCACCTGCCAGATCAGGTGCTGCAGCTCGCCGTACGCCTGCCTGGCGGCGTGCCTGGACAGCGACTCCTGGGCCAGCCTGAGGTCGGCCAGCAGCTCGGCGGGCGCGCGGTAGGCCAGGTCGAGGTCGCGCTGGTTGGTGGCCGCGATGCGCGCGGCGACGTACAGCAGCCACTGCCGGTGCGGCTCCTGCGGCGAGCGGGTGGCCAGCTCGGAGACCAGGTCGGGGTGGGCGTCCTCGGCGGCGGAGATCGCCGAGCGCAGCTCGCGCGAGGGCGCGGCGTAGTGAGCGTTGGCGGTGAGGGTGCGGGCGATGCGGGTGGTGGCGGTCTCCAGCGCGGTGAGCACGTGCTCGGCCTGGATGAGCACCGCCTCGCGGGTGACCTTGGCGGTCACGTTGGGGTTGCCGTCGCGGTCGCCGCCGATCCAGCTCCCGTAGCGGATGAACGGCCGCGCCAGCGGCGACCTGGTCCCGGTGCCCTCTCCGAGGGCGGCGTCCAGTGACCGGTAGACCTGGGGCACCACCCTGAACAGGGTCTCGTCGAAGGCGGCCATCGCGGTGCGTACCTCGTCGAGCGGGTCGAGCTTGGTGTCGCGGAGCTGGGCGGTGCGCCAGAGCAGGTCGATCTCCTCCAGCAGCCGCCGCAGGCTCTCCTCGCGCTCGGAGGCGCCCCTGCCCGGCGAGTTGTACTCGGTGAGCTGGGTGCTGACGCGCTGGATGGTGGTCACGACCGCACGCCGGCGCGCCTCCGTCGGGTGCGCGGTGAGCACCGGATGCAGCTCCAGGTCCTCGACGAGCTCCTGCACGCGCGCGGTGCCGAGCTCCTGTACGGCATGCGCCAGCGACTCCTTCAGCACCTCGCCCTCGGCGTCGCGGTCCCGGAGCGTCCTGATGCGGTAGTGCTCCTCGGCCAGGTTCGCCAGGTGGAAGTAGCAGGTGAAGGCACGGGCGATGAGCACCGCCCGGTCAATCTCCCACTCGGCGACCATCGCCGCGATCGCGTCGCCCGAGGTCTCGCCCCTCCTGGCGGCGATCACGGCCTTGCGCAGCCGCTCGACATCGGCAAGCAGGTCCTTGCCGCCCTGCTCGGCGATCACGTCGCCGAGCAGTCTGCCGAGCAGTTTCACGTCTCGGCGGAGCTCGTCTGGCATCTCGACGACGGCGGCGCGGCGGCGTTCAACTGCCTGGTCAGTCATGTTTCGAAGGGTACAGAGTGCCCGTGAACACGCGCAGACCGGTCTCACCTAATGGACTAGACCACTGCTCACGTGGGACGGGACACCGCGGCCAGCACCTCGGGCATGCGCGCGTGGCCCACCGTGGCCGCCAGCCTCCGCCCGAAGTACTCCACGGCGAGGCCGTACGGCACGGCCGCCAGGCTCACCCACGGCAGCCCGAGCAGCACGGGCAGCACCAGCGGCAGGCTCAGCCCGCTGATACCGATCATGGCGGCGAACGACCCGGCGAACGCCTGCCCGCCCTGGCCGGGAGCGGCGCCGGTGAAGGCGTTGAGGCGGTCGGGCACGGTGTACGGCAGGATCACGCTGGTCATGGAGGCCACGCCGAGGCCGACGCCGTACACGCCCCATGCGGTCAGGACGGCGGGCAGGATCGACGACGGCGTGCCCGCGAACAGCGAGACGCCCACGGTCATGAGCGCCAGCAGGGGCAGCGCGACGAGCGCGCCGGCCAGGTGGCGTCCGGCCAGGTCGATGCGCAGGCCGCGCTCGTCGCCGAACGCGACCGTGTTCATCCACAGCGAGCGGCCGTCGATGCCGAAGGCGTTGCACGACTGCAGCGCGAGCATCAGCGCGCCGAGGCACGCGGGCCCGATGACCAGCGGCAGGCTGATCTCTCCGCCGGGCTGGCCGGTGATCGAGAAGGCGATGACGCCGGTGACCACGATCGAGGCGAACCAGCCGACGCGGAAGCGCGGGTCGCGGCGGATGTACTTCAGCTCCTTGGTGACGACGGCGGCGAGCGGTCCGTCGGGCAGGAAGCGGTCGACGATCCCGCTGGAGCGGCGCACGCTGGCCGACTGGGTGGAGGCGTCGGCGGTGACGAGCGCATGGGCCAGCGCCTTGATCCAGAGCCAGCCGATCACGACGACGAGCGCCGCGACGACGAGCAGTTCCGCCACTCCGACCAGGCCGCCGTCGGCGATGGCGTGGGCGGCGAGGCCCGGCGGCGTCCACCTGAGGACGGCGGCGGCGCCGGTGATGAGGCCGACCGGGTCGCCGAGCCCTCGGTTGGCGATGAGGTTGGGCAACTGGAACAGCAGGATCGCGAAGATCGCCGCAACGGCCAGGGCGTCCCGGCCGCGGCGCGAGCGCAGCGCGCCCGACAGGGCCGTGGTGATCAGCCTGGAGGTGACCAGGCAGAGCGCGAACTGCAGGAACACCGCCACGACGCCGACCAGCACGCCGCCGATGCCGCCGGCCAGCCCCACCAGCGCGCCGATCGTGATGATCAGGGTGGCGGCGGGCCAGACGCCGGTGGCGGAGGCGGCGAACATGCCGACGGCCAGTTGGCCGGTCCGCAGCGGGAACAGCGAGAGCCTGGCGGGGTCGAGGGTGTCGTCGAGGCCGAACGCCAGCAGGGGGACGATCGCCCAGCCGATCCAGAACATCGTGAACGCCAGCACGGCCAGGTCGGTGGCGATGGCGGGCTCGGCCAGCCGTAGCAGGCTCATCAGCAGGAACCCGAGCGCGGCCACGAACACCGCGGCGAGCAGGGTGAAGACGAAGCCGAGCTTGCGCGCGAGGTCACCGCGCAGGTTTCCGGCGACCAGCCGCAGCTTGAGCCGCGCGAACAGCAGCGCCGTGCTCACCGCTCACCCCCGGGAACTTCCTCCACGCCCGCAGCACCGGCGCCCGCGCCCGCCCCGCCCGCACCTGCACCCGCCGCGCCCGCACCCGCTGCACTGGCGCCCGCAGCGCCCGCACTCGCACCGCCCGCACCCGCCGCGCCTGCGCCCGCGGCCCCCGCACTCCCGCCCGCAGCACTCGCGTTCGCGCCCGCTGCGTTCGCGCTTGCTGCGCCGAGCCAGGTCAGGCCGGTGTCGCCGGTTCGCTTGGGGCCGCCGACGAGGTCGAGGAAGGCCTGGTTGAGCGTACGGTCCCCGCGTACCTGGGCCAGCGGGCCCTGGGCCACGATGTGACCCGAGCTCATCACCGACACCCAGTCGCACAGCCGCTCCACCAGGTCCATGACGTGGCTGGAGAAGATGACGGTCGAGCCGGAGGCGGTGTAGCGCTGGAGCACGTCGGTCAGCGTGTTGGCGCTGACCGGGTCGACGCCCTCGAACGGCTCGTCCAGGAACAGGACCGAGGGGTTGTGCAGCAGCGCGGCGGCCAGGCCGATCTTCTTGCGCATGCCGGTGGAGTAGTCGACGACGAGCTTGTCGGCCGCCTCGCGCAGGTCCATGACGCCCAGGAGTTCCTCGGCGCGCTGCTCGACCTCGGCCATGGGGATGGCGCGCAGCCGTCCGTTGTAATGGAGCAGCTCGCGGCCGGACAGACGCTCGAACAGCCGCAGTCCCTCGGGCAGCACGCCGACCCTGGCCTTGACCTGGACCGGATCGCGCCAGACGTCCAGGCCGTCGATCACCGCCCGGCCGCCGTCCGGACGCAGCAGCCCGGTGATCATGCTGAGTGTGGTGGTCTTGCCCGCGCCGTTGGGACCGACCAGGCCGGCGAAGCTGCCCGCCGGCACGACCAGGTCGACTCCCGCCACCGCGATCTGCTGGCCGTACCGCTTGAAAAGCCCCTGTGTGCGAACCGCCTCCGTCATGGAACCAGCGTAGAAGGAGGGATTAACCTTCTGGCATGAGTGCCGCTGAGGAATTGCCGGAACTGCCGGACATTCACACCACCGCTGGTAAGATCGCCGACCTTGATCGCCGGTTGGACGAGGCCGCGCACGCGGGGTCCGCGGCGGCGGTGGAAAAGCAGCACGCCAGAGGCAAGATGACCGCGCGGGAGCGGGTTCTCGCGCTTTTGGACGAAGATTCGTTCACCGAGTTCGACGAGTTCGCGCGGCACCGTTCGACGATGTTCGGACTGGAGGGCAGGCGGCCCTACTCCGACGGAGTGATCACTGGTCACGGCACGATCGACGGCCGCCGGGTGTGCGTCTTCTCACAGGATGTGACCGTTTTCGGGGGCTCGCTGGGTGAGGTCTACGGCGAGAAGATCGTGAAAATTCTGGATATGGCGATCAAGACCGGTTGCCCGATCATCGGGATCAACGAGGGCGGCGGCGCGCGTATCCAGGAAGGCGTGGTCGCGCTCGGCCTCTACGCCGAGATCTTCAAGCGCAACGTGCACGCCTCGGGCGTGATCCCGCAGATCTCGCTGATCATGGGCGCGGCGGCGGGCGGGCACGTCTACTCCCCCGCGCTGACCGACTTCGTGGTCATGGTCGACCAGACCTCGCACATGTTCATCACCGGGCCGGACGTCATCAAGACAGTCACCGGCGAGGAGGTGACCTTCGAGGAACTGGGCGGCGCCCACACGCACAACACCAGGTCGGGCGTGGCCCACTACCTGGCCTCCGACGAGGACGACGCGCTGGAGTACGTGAAGGCGCTGCTGTCGTACCTACCCTCCAACAACCTGGACGAGGCGCCCGCCTACGAGGCGGCGGACGGCCTGGAGCCCGACCCCGAGCTCGACACGGTCATCCCCGACTCGGCCAACCAGCCCTACGACATGCACGTGGTCATCGAGCACGTGCTGGACGACGGGGAGTTCCTGGAGGTCCACGCGCAGTTCGCGCCCAACATCGTGGTGGGTTACGGGAGGGTGGACGGCCATCCGGTGGGGGTGGTGGCGAACCAGCCGATGCATTTCGCCGGATGCCTCGATATCAACGCATCAGAGAAGGCCGCACGATTTATCCGAACATGCGATGCATTTAATATCCCGATCGTGACTTTTGTTGATGTGCCGGGATTCCTGCCGGGCACCGATCAGGAATGGAACGGCATCATCCGGCGCGGCGCCAAGCTCCTCTACGCATACGCCGAGGCCACCGTCCCGCTCGTCACCGTCATCACCCGCAAGGCGTACGGCGGGGCCTACGACGTCATGGGCTCCAAGCACCTCGGGGCCGACATCAACCTGGCCTGGCCCACGGCCCAGATCGCGGTGATGGGCGCGCAGGGCGCCGTCAACATCCTCTACCGGCGCGAACTGGCCGCCGCCACCGACCCCGATGCCGAGCGTGCCCGGCTCGTCACCGAATACGAAGACACGCTGGCCAATCCGTATATCGCAGCCGAACGCGGATATGTCGACGCCGTCATCCGCCCAGCCGACACCCGCCCGCAAGTGGTGAAGGCCCTTCGCGCCCTGCGTAACAAGCGCGCCTCGCTGCCACCGAAGAAGCATGGGAACATTCCGTTGTGAGCGAGCTAGAACCACACAGTGATGGATCCCGCAGCGGAGTGAGGACATCCATCACAACCGCGAGCGAAGAGAGCAAACCGGCACTGTGAACGGCACTGTGATGGAACCACTCCTGAAAGTCGTCCGGGGCGATGCGACCCCCGAGGAGATCGCGGCTCTGGTCGCCGTTCTGGCCACGCGGCAACCGGAACCCGCACGTACGCCGGGCCGTAACACCGAAACATGGCGAAACCCAGCCCGAGCCATGCGTAGGCCACTCGTGCCAGGGAAGTCGGCTTGGCGGTTGAGCGCCCTACCCTAGATGGATCCCTGGAATCGGGTGTCAACTTCCCCGAGAGTTGGGACTATCTAGAAAAGTAGGCGTATATAGTCAGCCGATCAACTAAGGCCGCGGCCTGGAGGACGACATGCCCATCCCAGACCTCACGCCGCATCCTGTGGCAGCGAAGTACGCCGTCCTGGTGGATGTCGGTTATCTGTATGCCGCCGCAGGTGAAGTGCTGCTTGGCGCGAAGGAACGCAAGGAATATCGGGTTGCGGCGGATGAGCTCATCCAGAGCCTCCAGAAACATGCAATGGAACGTATTTCCGGGGAACTGCTGCGGATCTATTGGTATGACGCCGCACGCGACCGAGTGCCCACCGTCGATCAGCGAGTGATCGCCCAGTTGCCCTGGGTGAAGGTACGGCTGGGCAACCTCAACGCCCGAGGCCAGCAAAAAGGTGTGGACGCCCAGATCAGGAGCGACCTTGAAGCGCTGGCCAGGCATCACGCGGTGACCGACACGATCCTGCTGGCGGGCGATGAGGACATGGTGCCCGCCGTCGAGGCCGCGCAGGCCTACGGAGTGCGGATCCACCTGTGGGGCGTCGAACCCCCTTATGGCACCAACCAGGCCGAGCGCCTCGTGTGGGAGTCCGACACCGTTGAAGTGATTTCTGCTGATTTCCTGAGACCGTTTTTCAGCCGCGCTCCCCAGCCCGTCCCGGTCACCCCACCGGCCGCCGCGCCGTCGCCCGCCACCGTCTTCGCCGGTCGGCCCGCGACCCCGAAGCCGCAGGTCAAGCCCGGCCAGGTGGCCAAGCTCGGCCCGTCCAGGCCGCGGGTGGAGGACGTGGGCGAGCACGTGGCACAGAAGTGGATCCTGACCCGTGGCCGCGACAACATCCGCGACCTGCTGCCGGGGCCGATCCTGCCCACGGTCATCGACACCGAGCTGCTCATCGAGGCGGAGAAGGAGCTCGGGCACTCGCTGCGCCCCTACCCGGAGGCGCGCGTGTGGCTGCGCGACGGGTTCTGGGCCCGGGTCTACCGGGAGTTCGACCTAGGCGTGGGCGTCTCCAGCAAGTAGGGCCTCGGCGACAGCCGTACGGGCATAGAGGACGTAGCGGCCGGTGCGGTGCGCGCTGCACAGACCGGCCCGGCGCAGCGCGGTGAGGTGCTGGCTCGCGCCGGGCTCCGACAGGCCGGTGCGGACGGCCAGCTCGCGGGTCGAGGCGGGCTGGTCGAGCGAGGCCAGCAGGCGGGCGCGGGTGCGGCCGAGCACGGCCGCCAGCGCCTGCGGCGGGTCGTGCTCGCGGTGCTCCCACAGCGTGGCGATGCCGCGCGGCGAGTAGCGCAGCGTCGGCTGGAACGGCGGCACGGTGATGGAGAAGATCCGCGGCCAGGTGAAGACCGACGGCACCAGCAGCAGGCCGCGGCCGTCGAGCGTGCGGGTGCCGTGGCAGAACCGGTGGTCGAGGCGCAGGCGCTCGCCCTGCCAGCGCACGTTCTCGTCGAGGCCGGTCAGCATGCCGCGCACGCCGTCCTGGGCGAGCAGCTTGGCGCGGTAGAGCACGTCACCCTCGCACAGGCTGCGGATGCGCGGCCAATAGGGGGCGATGGCGGCGGCCCAGTACGCCCTGATCTCGTCGGCCAGGCGGGCCAGTCCGGTCGCCGGGTCGTCGTGGAGCGCCTGGACCCTCGGGGTTCGCGGGCCGCCGTAGCGCCAGGCGTCGAGCTGGTCGCGTACCTCGTGCGCGGCGGCGAGCAGTCCGGCCAGCTCCAGCTCCAGGTCCGGCACGGCGCTGGCGGGCGGCGGGCTGATGAAGCAGACCAGGGAGACCGTCGGCACCGGTACGAGGTCGGACAGCAGTTTCCAGTCCACGTCGGCCAGGCGGCGGCGTACCCGCTCGGCCCAGGGACGGTTGAGGCCGGTCGGCTCCTTGAGCACGCGGACGCTGGCCACCACCTCCCAGAGCGGGGAGATCGCGAAGCGGGTGTTGGCCACGTCCTCGGCGGTGAAGGAGAGATCGAGGGTCATTCGATTCGCTGCTCACTTAATCAATCGCGTCGATGGACGGTAGTTCACCATCGTGGGCGGCGTGAAGACAACCTCGTTGCTGCTCGAACCCGGTTTCCGCAACCTGTATCTCGGCTCGGCCGTGAGCGCCTTCGGGGCCCAGGTCGGATATGTCGCCCTGCCGCTGCTGGCCGTGACCACGCTGCGCGCCGGCCCCGGGCAGGTGGGCCTGCTCAGCGCGCTGGCCACGATCTCGGTGCTGGTCGTCGGGCTGCCCGCCGGGGCGTGGATCGACCGGATGCGCAAGAAGCCGTTGATGATCGTGGCGGATTGGGCGCGGGCCGTGCTGCTGGCCTCCGTGCCGGTGGCGGCGTGGCTGGGCGGGCTGACGATGGAGCACCTGTACGCCGTGGCCGCGCTGACCGGCGTCGGCACGCTCTTCTTCGACGTGGCCGCCCAGAGCCTCGTGCCCAGGCTGGTCGGCAGGGAACGGCTGACCGAGGCCAACTCGCTGCTGGTCGGCACCAACGCGGCCATGGACATCTCCGGCCGCAGCTTCGCCGGTGTGCTCGTCGGCGCCGCGGGCGCACCCGCCGCCGTGCTGCTGAACGCGGCCGGGTACCTCTGCTCGGCGCTGTTCCTGCGCGGGGTGCCCGCCGTGGAGACCCCGCCCGCCCGCGGCCCGCGGCCCCGGCTCACCAGGCAGATCGCCGAGGGCGTGCGCTTCGTGCTCGGCCACGCCACGCTGCGTCCGATCGTGCTGCAGGGCGCGATGACGAACCTGGGCTTCCCGCTGTACTCGGTGCTGCTGCCGGTGCTCGTCGTCTCGCAACTCGGCTACCCCGAGTGGGTGCTGGGCCTCTACCTGGCCGTGGGCGGCGTCGGCACGCTGGCCGGTTCCGCCACCGCCCACCACGTCGGCGCCCGCCTCGGCCGCGGCCGTGGCGTGTGGGTCGTCAGCCTGGTCACGACCCCCGCCTCCCTGCTGGTCCCGCTGCTGGACGGCGGCCCGTGGATCTGGGTCTCGGCCGCCGCCTGGTTCGCGCTCACCTACCGCACCGGCCTCAACAACGTGCTGCTCGTGAGCTTCCGCCAGCGTGTGACGCCCGACGAGATGCTCGGGCGCATGAACGCCACCATGCGTCTCGTCCTCATGGGCGCCGTGGGCATCGGCGGTCTGCTCGCGGGCCTGATCGGCGAGCTGTGGGGCGTGCGCGCCGCGCTCTGGGCGGGCGCGCTGTTCATGTCGCTGAGCTGGGTGCCGATCTTCTTCTCGCCGCTGCGCGCCGAACGCTGAGCTACCAGCCGATCTCGTCGCAGCCCTTGTGGTTGGCGGGCTCCACCTGAAGCGTCGCGTGCGCGACCCCGTGCCGGGCGCGCAGCACGTCACGAGCCTGATCCAGTACGGCGTGGCTGCGCGACTCCTCGGCGACCAGGTGCGCGGTCGCCACGTGCATGCCGGAGGTGAGCGTCCACAGGTGCAGGTCGTGCACGTCCTCGACGCCCTCGATGGCGGCCAGGTCGCCCGCCACCTCGTCGGCGCTCATGCCCTCGGGCACGTGCTGGCCGAGCACCGCGAAGACCTGCCTGCCCAGTCCGAGCGCCCGGACGGCGACGAACGCGCCGATGGCCAGCGCCACGATCGTGTCCCAGACGGGGTTGCCGGTGGAGGCGACCAGCCAGCCGGCCACGATGACGCCGACGGAGCCGGCGGTGTCGGCCATGACCTCCAGGTAGGCGCCCTTGACGTTGAGGCTCTCCGAGGCGCCGCTGCGCAGCAGGAACAGCGCGACCAGGTTGATCAGCAGTCCGATGGCGCCGACGATCATCATCGGGCCGGTGGAGATCTCGGCCTGCTCGCCGATGCGGCCGATGGCCTCGGCCACCACGTAGACGGCGACGCCGATCATCAGCACGACGGCCAGCAGCGAGGCGAACACCTCGGCCCGGTAGGAGCCGTAGCTGCGCCGCCCGGTGGTGTCCGGTCTGCTCGCGATCCGCGTGGCCACGAGGGCGGCGCCGAGCGTCACCACGTCCGCGGCCATGTGGCCGGCGTCGGACAGCAGCGACAGCGAGCCGGTGATCAGTCCGAAGACCAGCTCGACGACGAAGAACGAGCCGATCAAGACGAAGGAGACGACCAGCCGCCAGCGGTGCCTGGCGCCCGCGTGGCCGTGCCCGTGACCCGCTCCCATCAGTCGTTCCCCCCACGCTCGGGATGAATGGCCTGCGTGTGGCCAGTATGAGCGATCGCCAGATCAAGCAGCATCCGCACGTGCGCGTCCTCCAATCGGTAGTAGGCCATCCGGCCGGCGCGGCGTACCGCGACGACCCGGTGCGCACGCAGCAGCCGCAGGGCGTGGGAGACGGCAGATTCGCTCTGGCCCGTCACCGCGGCGAGGTCGCACACGCACAGTTCGCCATCCAGGAGGGCCAGCAGCAGCCGCAGCCGGTTGGGGTCGCCGAGGAGCCCGAACACCTCGGCGGTGTCGACGAGGTCCTCCTGCTCCGGCATCCGCGAGCGCACGGATTCCACGCGGGGCGCGTCCACGACCCTTACCGTGCAGCCATCTATCTGCACCTCTGAATAGCTGTTCATATGTTAAGGTTAGCCGAAATGGTCATCTTCCTGTCAATGCATACGTCCGATTTCCGCCAGTCGCCAATCCCTTCCGGCACATACCGTCGATGACATGGCACCTGTAGAGCTCGACTTCGACTCCTGCTACCGGGCGGTCTCCGCACGGGACGCCCGGTTCGACGGGCGCTTCTACACCGCGGTGAAGACGACACGCATCTACTGCCGGCCGATCTGCCCCGCGCGCACGCCGTCCTCGCGCAACGTGCGCTTCTACCGGCACGCCGCCTCCGCCGAGGCCGCCGGATTCCGCCCCTGCAAGCGCTGCCGGCCCGAGCTGTCCCCCGGCGACCCCGGCTGGGACCTGCGCGGCGACCTCATCGGCCGCGCGCTGCGCCTCATCGACGACGGCGCGGCCGACGACACCGGCGTGGCCGGGCTGGCCAAGCGGCTGCACATCACCGAGCGGCACCTGCACCGGCTGTTCGTGACCGAGCTGGGGGTCGGGCCGCTGGCCGTGGCCAGGACCAGGCGGCTGCTGCTGGCCAAGCAGTTGCTGACCGAGACGGGGCTGCCGGTGACGGAGGTGGCGTTCGCCGCGGGGTTCGGCAGCGTGCGGCAGTTCAACGCGACCATGCGGGAGACCTACGGCTTCACGCCCAGCGAACTGCGGGCCACCGCGGGGCCCAAGGCCGAGTCGTCCGCCGCCGGGTTGCGGCTGCGGCTGCACCGGCGGGAGCCGTACGACGTGGAGGGCATCTTCGCCTTTCTGGCCAGCCGGGCGATTCCCGGCCTGGAGAGCGTGGACGGGCTCACCTACACCCGGCTGGTGCCCGGCGGGACGCTGACGCTGTCGCCGGGGCCGGGCGTGTTCCACCTGGACGTCCAACTGGACGACACCCGCCAACTGGCCCGTGTCGTGGCGCGCTGCCGGCGGCTGCTCGACCTGGACGCCGACCCGGACGCGATCGCCGCCGCCCTGGGCGCCACCTCCCTGGAGCCGCTGGTCGCGGCCCGTCCCGGGCTGCGGGTCCCCGGCACGTTCGACGGCTTCGAGCTGGCGGTACGCGCCGTCGTCGGCCAGCAGATCTCGGTGGCGGGAGCGCGTACGCTCCTGGGCCGGATCGTCGCACGGCACGGACCGCTGTTCCCGGACGCCACCGTCCTGGCCGAGGCCGACCTCGACGGCCTGGGCTTCACCACCCGCCGCATGGCCACCATGAAAGACCTCGCCGAACGCGTCGCCGACGGCCGCATCGACCTCGACGGCGGCCAGGAGCCCGCGCACGCGGTGGCCGAGTTGCTGAAGGTGCCAGGTATCGGCCCGTGGACCGCGGCGTACATCGGCCTGCGGGCGCTGCGCGACCCCGACGCCTGGCCCACGGGCGACCTCGTCCTCAACAAGCGCATGGCCGCCCTGGGCATCCCCGCCGACCACATCGACCGCTGGCGACCGTGGCGCGCCTACGCCGCCCTACACCTGTGGAGCTCCTCATGATCGAAGCCCAGGTCCTGCCGACCCCGGCCGGCCCACTGTCCGTGTTGGCCCGCGACGGCGTCCTGGTGGCCGCCGGCTTCACCGCCGACCCCGTGGAGATGTTCACCCGCCTGTCCCCGTCCCTGCGGACGGAGGGCCTGGACGTGGTGGACGACCTGGCCGAGATCACCCGCCGCACGATGGCCTACTTCACCGGCGACCTGACGGCCATAGACACCCTCCCCGTCTCCCAGCCGGGCACCCCCAAGCGCCAGGCTCTACACAAGGCACTACGCGAAGTACCCCCCGGCACCACCGTCACCTACGCCGACCTGGCCGAACGCGCCGGCCTCCCCCGCACCGCCGCCCGCGCCGCCGGCTCCGCCTGCGCCCAGAACCTGATCGCCCCCTTCGTCCCCTGCCACCGCGTACTGCCGGGCAGCGGCGGATATGGCGGCTATTACTACGGCACACCGGTGAAGGAGTGGCTCCTCACCCACGAGTCCCCAAAGATCTGAAACTCTCCGTCATCCGACTTCAACAGTCAGTAATCTTTGCTTCATGCCGTCATTGGCTCACGAGTCCCTCGTGGACTTGTTCAGAAACCACCCCCTCCTCGCTCCCACACTGGCGAGCGCGCACGGCGTGGTCATCCCCTCCTACGACCAGGTCTGCTTGGAGTCGGGCGACTTTCCCGACGTCAAGCCAACCGAGTACCGCGCCGACACCGTCATGGTGCTTCGGCTCAGAAAGAAGGCAGAACTCGCTGTCATCGTCGAGGTCCAGTTGCGCCACGACCCCCGCAAGGAGTGGTCGTGGCCCGTTTACATGACGACACTGCGCGCCCGGATGAAATGCCCGGTCGTCCTCCTGGTCGCCTGCCCCTGCCCCGTAACCACCAAGCGGTACAGGGAGCCGATCCTCCTGGGGCATCCGGGCATGACCTTGGTCCCCATCATGGTGGGGCCGGAGTCGGTGCCCGTGGTTACCGACGTTGCCGAGGCACTCAAACAGCCGGAGCTCACGACGCTGTCGGCCATCATGCACAGCCAGACCTCGAACGCCGCCGTCGCGCTCGAGACGTTCCGGCAGATGCTCTCGTCCATGCCCGCTGATCAGCGGCCCGTCTACTGCGACGCGGCACTCGGCGGACTACCCTATGAAGTATCCATCGCGTTCTGGAGGGAACTCATGTCCGCGGGAACCCAGAAGTTCAAGAGTCCGATCATGCAGGAGTTCCAGGCCGAGTGCGTCGCCAAGGGCATGGCCAAGGGCGAAGCGGAGTCCATCGTCAAGGTCCTGCGCAGCCGCGGCCTCGAGGTCACGGCAGATGCCGAGCACCGCATCCTGAACTGCGATGACGCGGAGCAGCTCGATTCCTGGCTGACCGGTGCCATCACCGTGAGCCATACGGACGAGCTCTTCGACTGAGCGTAGAAAAGATGCGGGCGGCCCCGGGTAGGGGCCCTCCCGCACCTTGGCTTCAGGCGGGTGCCAGGGCTTGGCGGCGGGACTGCAGGCCGGCCGCGGCGGCTACTGACAGGCCGATGAGGCCCAGGAGGGCGGCGGTCCAGGCGAGTGAGGTGTAGCCCAGGCCGGCGTCGATGGTGAGGCCGGCGGTGAAGGAGCCGATGGCGTTGCCCACGTTGAAGGCGCCGATGTTGGCGGCCGAGGCCAAGGTGGGGGCGCCTGCGGCGGCGTCCAGGACCCTGGTCTGGAGGGGTGGGACTGTGGCGAAGGCGGCCACTCCGAACAACGTGATGGCCACCACGAAGGCGATCTGGTTGCCGGCCAGCCAGGCGAGCGCGACGGCGAGCAGGGTCAGGGCGGCCACGGAGCCGTAGATGGCGGGCATCAGGGCACGGTCGGCCAGTTTGCCGCCGACGATGTTGCCCACGACCAGGCCCACGCCGAACAGGGCCATGACCACGGGCACCGCGCCCGGGGAGAAGCCGCCGACGCCGGTCATGATCGGGGCGATGAAGGTGATCACCGCGAAGACCGGTGCGAAGCCGAACACGGTCATGGCCAGGGCGAGCCATACGCCGCCCTTCTTGAACGTCGACAGTTCGGTGCGCAGGCTCACCGGCTGGCGTTCCTGGCGGGGCACCAGGGCGAGGACTCCGGCCAGGCCGACGACGCCGATCACGACGACGACCCAGAAGGTGGCGCGCCAGCCGTACGCCTGCCCGATCCAGGTGCCGAGCGGGACCCCGAGCACGTTCGCGAGCGTCAGGCCGGTGAACATCAGCGCGATCGCGCTGGCCCGTTTCCGCGGCGCGACGAGGTCGGCGGCGACGACGGCGCCGACGCCGAAGTACGCGCCGTGCGAGAAGGCGGCCAGCAGGCGGCCGGCCATGAGCACGCCGTAGTCGGGCGCGAGGGCCGACAGCAGGTTGCCGGCGATGAACAGCACCATCAGCGCGATCAGCATGGTCTTGCGTGACCACCGGCCGCCGAGCATGGTCAGCGGCGGGCCGCCGACGGCGACGCCGAGCGCGTATCCGGAGACGAGCAGGCCGGCGGCGGGGATGGTGACCCCGAAGTCGCGCGCCAACTCGGGGAGCAGGCCGTTGATGATGAACTCGGTGGTTCCGATGCCGAAGGCGCTGATCGCGAGTGCGAACAAGGCGAGAGGCATAAGATATCCCTTGGACGACGTTAGTGGGCGCATGCATTAGTTGCATACGCCGACTATGTGAGCACACAACGAGCTGGGAGGTCAACTCATGGCCATCGCCGACGACGCCGTGGAGGCGCGGGCCCAGGGCTGGCGTACGCTCGCCGCGCTGCACGCCAAAATCGAGGAACGCCTGGAAAGAGCGCTGCAGAAGGAGCACGGGCTGAGCGTGAGCGAGTACACCGTGCTCGACGTGCTCGCCCGGCAGGACGGCTGGCACATGCGCATGCAGCAGCTCGCCAGGGCGGTCGTCCTGAGCCAGAGCGCCACCACCCGCCTGGTCACCCGGCTGGAGAACCGCGACCTGCTGCGCCGGTACCTGTGCGAGGACGACCGGCGCGGCATCTACTCCGAGGTCACGCCCGCCGGCCGCGCGCTGCTCGCCGAGGCCGGTCCGACGCACGACGCCGTGCTGAAGGAGGTCCTCGACGAGGCCGCACGGCTACCCGAGCTCGCCCCGCTGGTCCGGGTGATCGCCGAGCACTAGGGACGGACCGTGCTCTGAACCTCCCCCACCGGCACGTCGCGCTGCGCCTGGACCTCGACGGGCGCGTACTGGAACGGCACCACGTCGTCCGCGACCTCCACCGGCCAGACGGTGGTGACCGTGAGCACGTACACCTCGCGCCGCTGGTCGACGGAGGACTGCAGGTAGCGCACGCCGCAGGTGAACTCCCCGCCCTTCACGTACGGCTTGCCGCTCGTCCCGCACTGCTCGCGCACCTCGGCCCGCCGCTTGTCCTTGGTGCCAGGGTCGATCTTGATGTCCTCCAGCGTCGCGGTCACCGTGGCCGACATGACGCCCGGGATCGAGGCGGTCACCGACCGGGTCGTCTCGCCGACGCCGTCCAGCCACACCCAGGTGGGCAGGTTGACGTAGCTCTTGGCGTCGGGGTTCAGCTTGACGTTGGGCTCCGGTACGGTCAGCGCGGCCCTGGCGATCTCGGCCAGCTCGGCCAGCGTGATGCCCGAGGGCGGGGTGGTGCCCGGCGGAACCCAGACGAACTCATCCAGACCGCCCCAGCACGCGCGTCCCCGCGAGTCCGCCTCGTTGTAGGCGGGCGTCCACCAGCGGCCCGGCTGGCCGATCTTGTCCTTGAACTGCTTGAGGAACTTCTCGAACTCCTCCTCGGTCCCGTTCGGGTTCATGCGGAACCAGTACGCCCGCACGTCCTCCTGGGTCTTCAGCATCTCGTCCGCGCCGGGTCCGGGTTCGTACCAGCAGGGGCGTTTGAGCTGGTAGCCGTCGCTCTTGCCGCCCTTCACCCCGTTGCCGGTGATGACGATCTTGGAGTTCTCCAGCCGGACGCCGGCGGTGCGGCCGTCCTGGAAGCCTTCGCCGCGGGTGCCGCCGGGGTCGAGCAGCAGGAATCCCGCGGCCAGTACCGAGAGCAGGCGGTTCATCGGTCACACCCTTCGCTGCTGTGGCGGAAGTCCTTGACCCGCCAGACGCCGTCGTCGCCGCGGTGCGTGATCGCGGCCTGCAAGTAGGTCTCGCGCGTCCACGAGGGCTGGCGCGTGTAGGCCCGGCCGGTGCTCTTGGAGATCAGGCGCAGGCCGGTCTCGTCCACGCACGCGTTGATCTGCGCGCCCTCGCCCATCCGCGCGCTCACGGTGAGCGCGTAAAGCTTCGCGGTGCCGGTCACCGAGCTTCTGGCGAAGCCCCTCACCCAGTCGTAGGACTCCTTCGCGGCGGGCCCCTCGACCTGCTCCAGGTAGCCCTCCTCGCCGCTGACCACCGCCCGCCACGAGTCGACGTAGTAGTCGGTGAACGTCCTGAGCAGCGGGTCGGGCGCCGCGGGCCACTCGACCCGCACGGTGAGCTTCTCGCCGACCTCGATCGTCTCCGTGACCGGCGTCGGTACGGCTGTCGCCGCCGAACCCGAGGGAGCCGGAGCGGCCCTGGGCGTGTAGACCCGTTCCGGCTGCGCCGCGCACCCGGCGGCCAGCAGGCCCAGCACGATCAGCAGGCGCCTCATGCCGACGACTCCCTCACGATGTGGATCCGCCAGGACGGCAGCAGCTCGTCGATGAGGGCCTCGGTCTCCGGCGCCATCCCGCCGCCGTACGGGTGCGACGACGACCTCCTGGTCAAGCCGTCGACGACGGCGCGCAGCCGTACCTGGTCGCCGGTGGCGTGGGTGGCGCGCAGCAGGTCGCGCCAGAGGCCCTCGTCGTCGGCGGCCAGCAGCAGCCCGGCCCGCGCGGCCGCGACGGCGGCGTCGGGGTCGCCGTGCGCGAGGCGGATCTCGCACAGCCGGTGGGCGGCGTCGGCGACGCCCGCCGCGACGTCGTACTCCAGCTCGTCGGCGGCCAGCCACGCGTACCTGCCGGGCGGGCGGCCGCTCAGCAGCGGCCCTCGGACCAGGCCGAGCGCCCGTTCCAGCAGTACGGCCCGCGCCGTCGTGTCCCCGTGCGAGCGCCTGACCAGCTCGCGGAAGAGCACCCAGTCGGTACGCACGCCCGGACCGAGCCGCAACCGCCCCGCCTCGTCGGTGAACAGGTGCTCCGCGCCCAGCCAGTCGGCCACCCTGGCGATGGTCGCGTCCCTGACCATGGCCTGGACGCCGCGCGGCCACAGCACGCCGCCGAGCACCACCGGATGCACGCCGCCGGGATGGGTGGCCAGGTAGATGAGCAGTTCGACGGCGATCGCCATCCGGCCGGGCTCCAGCGGCTCCGGGCCGATGATCTCGATCGGGCCGAGCAGCCTGATCTCGACGGCCGGCGGCTGCAGTTCCTCCAGCGCCTCCGGGTCGGGGACGGCCTCGCCGTCGAGCTGCTCCGCCGTACGGAAGAGATCGACCAGCGCCTTGTAGTGACGGCGCGGCAGGAGCTGCGCGGCCACCTCGAAACCCAGCTCGGCGATGCGGGCGCGGCCGTCGTCGGTGATCTCCAGCGTCCAGGTGGCGTGCGGCGACTCGCCCGGCACGACGTATCCGGCGGTGTCCTTGCGGGCCAGCAGCGCCAGGCGGCGCGCCTCCTCCTGGGTGGGCGCGACCGCCGACAGCAGGAAGTGGGCGTCGCGCGGGCTGCCGTTGACGCGACCGGTGAGCACCTGCTCGCGGGGCGCGGCGGTGGCCTCCAGCTCGGGCAGCACCTCGGCGAGGCTGCCCACGGCCTTGATCCGGTCGGGGGCGATCGCGGTCAGCTCCTCGCCGAAACCGACCAGCGTGACCCGCATCCGGTCGGACCACCGGTTGGTGGCCAGCTCCACGGCGATCGCGCCGAGCGCCGCGGTCGTCTGCGGGCCGCGGATGTTGATCAGGCCCTGCGCCGCCTCCAGGTCGATCAGCACCCGTCCCGAGTCGTCCGTGCCGAGCGAGACCAGCCCCGGGTACGGCGCGCCGCCCTGCTGGGCGGGTCCCGGGTCGGTCAGCAGGCGGCCCTCGTGCGCGTACAGCCGCCACACCTGGCCGCCGTCCTGGACCGTCCACGGAGCGGGCGGGTCCTTGTCCGGCGGGTGGATCCACAGGTCGAGGTGGCGGGCGGACAGGTGGGCGGCGTAGACGGTGGGCGGCGTGCGGTTCTGGGCGGCCAGCTCCACGCCGAGCAGGCGCAGGCCGAGGTCGAGGATGCGGGCGCCCGGCGCGTCCGCGCCGAACCGCAGCGCCACCTCGGCCTTGGCGGCGTCGTCACGCGGACGCACCACGCGATGGCCGAACGCGCGCCGCCACAGTTGTTCGCGCCTGCGCCTGCCCAGCACCACCAGCAGGCCCGCCGCCGCGAGCGCCGACCCCGCCAGGTAGTCCACCAGGTCGAGCCCGGGGCTCAGCTCCTCCTGGGGCGCTCTCTCTCCCGAAATTTCCGGCTCACCGGAAATTTCCGGCTTTTTCGTGATCTCGGGCTGGGTGGTGGCCGGGGTGTCCTTTTTGCCCAGCGGCGCCTGCTCCCGCGTGTCCGACTTCGCCACCTCGCCGGACTTTCCGGACACCCTGCCGACCGGCTCGGCCCGTCCGGGATGCTCGTGGAGCGTCTCCACTCGCCCCTGCCCGGCGGGCACGACGTGCACGTTGCGCGCGTCGTCCGGCATGTCCAGCACCCAGCCCGGCCTGATCAGGTCGGCCATCCGCAGCCGGGTGCCGTCGGGCTGCTCCTTGTTCTGGTTGAGCCGGTAGATCTCCGGATATCGCCGCCCGTCGCCCAGGCACTTCTCGGCGATCTCCCACAGGCTCTCGTGGTGGCGGCCGTGCGGCGGCTGCACCACGTACACCTTCTTGGCCTTCTTCGTCGTCTCCGCCTCGACGATCGGGGCGGCGAGCGCGACCGTGGCCACCGGGGCCGAGACGGGCGGCGGCGCGCCCAGCCGGGCGATCGGCACGACGGCCGCGGAGGCGGTGAACAGGAGAAGCACAGCGGAGACCAGCTTGTTCGCCAGCATCTGGGTGCCGCCCGACAACGGGACGCGGGCGGGCATGCCGACCCGTCGTACCCCCGCGTAGACCTCGACCACCACGCAGACCAGCAGTTGGAACCAGGCCAGCCACACCAGCAGGACCATCAGCGCGACGATCGTGCTCGGCCCGACGCGGCTGGTCAGCAGGTCGAGGTCGAGCAGTTCCGGGGTGATCGGCGGGCCCGCCAGCACGAGCAGCGCGTACGGCACGCCGCCCACCAGCGCGACCAGCACCACGAGCGCACCGAGCCCGGCGACCACGTCACCCGCGGTCCGCCTGGTCGGGATGCGCACGGGCGCCCGTCTGGACCGCACCGGCTCTCGCGTCGGCATCGCCTCTCCCTTCTCGCTCAAGCGTTGTCATGAACGGCCCGCCCAGGCCAGCGAGTGGCCGGTTTCGGTCTGGATCATCTGGCGTCCGGCGCCGCGGTGGCCTCGCCCTCCATCTCCGATCCGGTGAAGCCGAGCGCGCCCAGGAAGAAGGCGTTCCAGCGGACGGTCACGGTGACGCTCACCTCCGCGCCGGAGACCGTGCACTCCCCGCGCGCGACCTCGTCGGCGTCGTGCGCGGTGACCACCTCCTCGGCCCGCTCGCACACCTCGCTCTCGCCCATCAGCCGCGCCTCGCCGGTGGCGCGCAGGTGCTCGACGTCGACCCGGTCGGCGCCGGCGCGGGCCGCCTGCTCGGCGATGTCGGTGGCGCGCAGCTTGGCGTTGATCGCGGCGCCGCCGTCCACGAGCAGCCCGGCCAGCAGGAACACCACGACGGAGAACAGCACGGTGAACACCGACATCGAGCCCCGGTCGCGGCCGCTCACTCGACCCTCCTGAACTGCTCAAGCGGCACCACGGAGGACCCGGTCAGCCGTTTGGTCCCGCCGAACCCGAGGAAGCCCAGGTCCAGCTCGCAACTGACCTCGGCGCGCACCTGCCCGCCCTCGGTCCACTCCGACCCGGACAGCGACACCTCGTGCGACTGGCAGCGGCCCTTGAGCGCGTGCCCGGCCGAGGACTTCGCGGCGTTCTCGGCGCTGTCCATGGTCCGCTGGACCGACGCGGCGCGGGCGGAGTCTCTGGCCGCGCCGTTCACCTCGCCCTGGGCCTCGACCAGCCGGCCCGCGCCGACCAGGAACATGAGGAAGAGCAGGAACACCGGCGCGAGCATGACCGTCTCGACCGCCATCGACCCCCGGTCACTCCTCATCGCAGTCCTGCCCGCCGTCGTCGGGGCGGAAGCACTCGACCGGCCCGCCCGAGGTCGCGCTCACGGTGAACGCCAGCTCGGGCAGCAGCGGGATCACCTGTACGGCGCTGCCGGTGACGGTCACCCAGCGCTCGTCCGGCTCCCTGGTCGAGGTGGTGGCCTCGGCGTTCGTGAGCAGGCGCGGGCCGATCGCGCCGACCACCGCCTTCGCCTTGGCCATGGCCGGTTCCTCCCAGCCGCCGTTCACCGGCGCGGCCCTGGCGACCCGCGCGCCCTCCCTGGCCGCGGCCTCGGCCACCTGCCTGCCGTGGAACCAGAGCGCGACCTGCACGATGAGCAGAGCGACGGCCAGGATGACCGGCATGAGGAAGGCCAGCTCCACGACCGTGGCGCCGCGCTCATTCCTTGCCGCCACCGCCGCCGCCGTTGCCGAAGCTGTTCTGGATCTCGCTCTGCTTCTGCTCGACCAGCGTCTTGATCAACGTCGCCAGGCCGAGCGCCACTCCGGCGATGATCGCGGTGATGATCACCCATTCGACGGCCGAGGCGCCGCGCGAGGGTGCGGTGCGGGCGCGGTGGATGCGCACCCCGAGGTAGGCGACCAGGTAGACGACCCACGGATGGTTCAGCATCAGGACCCCAACATCTTCATAGCGGCGGGAAAACTGAGAAAGATCACGAATCCGGCGCAGAGCAGCAACTGGGCCACGAGCATCGACTGCGAGCGCTCGCCCGCGCGGCCCTCGATCTCGGCCAGCTCGCGGCGGCGCAGAGTGGCGGCGCGGGCGGTGAGCGAGGCGCGGACCTTCGCGCCGTCGTCGGCGACCAGGCCCAGCGCCGCGGACAGGTCGCGCAGCTCGTCGACGTTGATCTCCTCGCCGAGCTGGCCGAGCGCCTGCCAGGGCGTGATGCCGACGATCCGCGCGCCGCTCAGCGCGTCGCGGATGCGCGACATCGCCCAGTTGGGCTGCTCGCCGCTGACCGACACGGCCATGACCAGCGCCTCGGGTACGCCCCGTCCGCCGGCCAGGTTCATCGACACGAGGTCGAGGAAGGCGCCGACGACATGGCGGAAGTCACGCCTCTTCGCCGCGGCGTCACGCCGTATCTGCAGGTCGGGCAGGAAGAAGAAGACCACGGCCACCACGACGGCGGCCCAGAAGGGGATCGCCAGCGAGGTGCCCCACTCCATGAGCACCAGCCAGCCGAGCAGCACGGGAAAGGCCAGCAGCCCGGCCGCCGCGAGCAGCACCTTCGTCGCCAGGAACCCCTCGAACGAACGCCCGACCAGCGCCAGGTCCGCCCTGATCGAGCGCGCCTCCCAGCCCCGTGCCCGCAACAGGCGGGCCAGCCGGGCGCCGAGCCCGCGGCGGAAGGCGCTGACCTCCTCGTCGGGCAGGACGAGCTGCAGCCGGGGCGCGCCCGCGTCCTCGCGGACCGCGTCCAGCGCCAGCAGCCGCGCCACCAGCCCCGGCCTGGCCGGGAACAGCGCCCGCAGCAGCAGGAACGCGCCCAGCCCGAACGCGCCGCCCGCCAGCACACCCTCAACCATGCTTCACCGCCTGGGGTACGTCGGCGGCGACGACCTGCGGGGCCAGCAGCCGCGTCGGCTTGTCGAACCTGGCCAGGCGGCGCATCCACGCGAACCCGGCGCCGAACAGCCCCGCCACCACGACCAGCACCGCCTGCCCCAGCCACGAGCTGTACTCGCTGACATAGGACGGGTTGAACACCACCAGCAGCCCGGCGAAGACGAGCGCGGTGATCACCACGATCTGCACGCTGCGCCGGGTGGAACGTCGCTCGGCCTCGACCCGGCGGCGCATGTCCAGCTCCTCGCGGGCCGAAACGGCCAGCGCCCCCAGCACGTCGCGCAGGCCGGGCCCGCGCAGCCGCGAGTTGAGGATGAGCGCCGCCACGACCAGGTCGGCGGAGGGGTCGGACAGCTCGTCGGCGAACAGCCGCAGCGCGTCGGGCAGCGCCATCCGCGTGTGGAGCCGGTCGACGAGCGCGCGCAGGTGCGGCCTGAGCATCGGCGCGGCGGCCCTGATCGAGGCCGGGATGGCCTGTTCGAGCCCGGCGGCGCCGGCGATCGTGTCGCGCAGCGACTCGGTCCAGGCGGCCAGACCTTCGAGGCGGCGCATCGCCGCGCGTTCCTCGGAGGCGCCTCCCGACAGCCCGCGCCACGCGAACACCAGCAGCACGGCCCCCACCGCGACCACCGGCCAGCCGGTGACGACCATGATCAGGGCGGCGCTGACGCCGGCGATGGCGGTGCGCGTGGTCAGCATCCTGATGACCTCGCGCTTGGGCCTGCCGGGGTGGGGGCGCAGGCCGTACAGGGAGAGGAAGAGCAGGAACAGGCCGCCGCCGGTGGCGGCGCCCGCGAGCATCGTGAAGGGGTCGAGGTTGATCATCACCAGCTCCCCAGGTCGGCCTGCACGGGAGCATGGGGTACGGCGAGGCCGTCGGGACCCGGCGCGAAGATCTCGCTCGACAGCACGCGGCCGTCGCAGCCGTTGACCTCGCGCACGCTGGAGACGTAGCGGCGCAGGCTGCCGCCCTGGTCGTAGTCGTTGTGCTTCTCGATGAAGACGACGAAGTCGATGGCGCCGGCGATGAGCATGTGCGTGGCGTCGATGGGCAGGCGCTCGTTGGCCTGAAGGGCGTAGGTGGCGATGCGGTTGAAGACCTCCATGCTGGAGTTGGCGTGGATGGTCGACAGGGAGCCGTCGTTGCCCTGAGTCATCGCGTTGAGCATGGTGACGATCTCGTCGCCGAGGACCTCGCCGACGATGACGCGGCTGGGGTTCATGCGCAGGCTCCTGCGAACCAGCTCGGCCATCGTGATCTCGCCCTGGCCCTCGGAGTTGGGCAGGCGCTGCTCGAAGGCGACGACGTTCGGATGGAGCTCGGGGAACTGGTCCAGGCCCAGCTCCAGGGCCCGCTCGACGGTGATGAGGCGCTCGCCGGCCGGGATCTCGTTGGCCAGGGCGCGCAGCAGCGTCGTCTTCCCGGCGTTGGTGGAGCCGGCGATCATGATGTTCTGGCGGGTGCTGACGGCGGCCTGGAGGAACCTGGCGATGTCCGGGGACAGCGTGCCGTTGCCGACCAGGTCCGACAGGAACACCTTGCCCAGGCGGCTGCGGCGGATCGAGACGGCCGGCCGTACCGTGACGTCCATGACGGCGCTCAGCCGGGAACCGTCGGGCAGGCGCAGGTCGAGCTGCGGGTTGGCGGTGTCGAACGGGCGGCTCGACAGGCCCGAGTAGGCGGCCAGGATCTGGATGAGCTCGACGAGTTCGTCGTCGGAGTCGGCGACCGGCTCGTGCATGGATTCGCGGCCGTCGGCGTAGGAGACGAAGACCTTGTCGTGGCCGTTGATGTCGATGTTCTCGACCTCGGTGTCGTCGAGAAGCGGCTGCAGGCGGCCCACGCCGAACAGCGCCGCGTGGATGCCCGCGGCCAGCCCCTCCTCCTCCTCGATCGTCGGCGGGGTGCGGCCCATGCCGATCTCGCCGCGGGCGTGCTCCTCCAGGACCTGGGAGATGAGCGCCCTGGCGAACTGGCGCTCGTCCTCGCCGGACATCGCGGGCAGGCCGTTGGCCTGGTCGATGCGGCGCTGGTGGGCCAGGCGGTCGCCCACCTCCTGGCGGAAGCGCTTGACGAGGGAGTGGTCGATCACCGGTAGCTCACCAGCCGTCCCGCGAGGTCGCGTGCCGTACGGATCAGGAGGGAACGGTCGAGGCGGCCGCCCCACTGGCCGCGCAGCAACTCCGCGCCCTTGGGGTCGTCGGCCAGGCCGTGGACGAACTTGACGTTCTGGGCGACGACGCGGCGTACCTCCTCGATGGAGGCGCGGTAGCGGCGCGGGTTGGCGATCACCACGACGCCGTGGGCTTTGGTGATGGACAGGCGTTCGCGCAGGTGGGCGACGTGGTCGAGGCTGGGCCTGGTCAGCAGGACGGTCGTCGCGGCCTCGTTGATGAGGTCGTTGACCTGGGGATAGGTGCCGAGCCTGCCGCAGTCGGCGATGACGTCCGCGTTGGGCATGCCCGCCAGCGAACGGCCCAGCGGCCCCCACAGCCAGGTCAGCCCGGCGGCCTGCTCACCGTGGGTGAGCCCGGCCAGCACGTCGAGCCCGCCGACGATCTTCTGGGTGTGCTCGTGGATCTGGGCGGGTTCGATCCCCCTGCGGGCGACGGCCCCCAGGCTGAGCAGGCCCTTTCCGGGGTTGAGCACGCCGCCGTCGGCGGCGGGAAGACGGTACGCCAGGTCGCCGCCGGCCGGATCACACTCGGCCAGCAGCACCGGCCGCGGCCACACGGCGGCCAGGGCCGTCGCGGCGGTGGTGACGCCCGGCGCGCCCTTGTCGGCGGCCAGCACGATCAGCGCCACGTCAGCGGGCCCCCGGGAGTTCGGCCACGGCGATCTCCCCGCTGGAGGCGTAGCCGACCACCTCGGCCGAGACGGCCGTGTCGACGATCACGGTGACCAGGCCCTTCTCCCCGACGCCGTGGACCAGCGCGCTGGCCGCCAGCACCCGGGACCGCTCGGCCCCGCTGCGGCCCGGCACGTGGACGACCTGGACGCGGTCACCCTTGATCAGGCCCTCCGGCATCTGCCCGGGTTTCAGCGCCAATCCCACCTTGGCCTTTCCGGGTCCTAGCTCTTGGCTGGCGTTTATCCCCATTTCATTCGTGAGCAAGGTGCCGGGAAGGATGGTCACGGCGGCGAACGATTTGATCACCAGTCCGCGCTGCGACCACGGAACGTAGTCAATGCCGGTGTCGGCGATCTGGACTTCTTCCAGTGCCTGCTCGGTGAATTGCTGGCCTGCCCCGATCTGCTGGGTGATCCGGACCGCGGAAATGCGGTCGCCGCTGCGCATCACCAGGAGGGTGGTGGCGAGTGCGCCGCCCAGGATGAGGAGGACGGCGAGGGCGGCCAGGGCGGGCTTGCGCTCGCGTGGGGGCACGGGGAGCTTGCGCTCGGCGGAGAGCGCGCCACTTGGCCCCGCCGAATTCACGGCGGGTTTCTCACTGGTCCTCATGGGTGGGGGGCTCCCATATGCGAAATTGTGGAATTCACGCCATTATGTGCATCCACGTGCGGGAGTGGGGCGCGAATGCGGTGACCAATGCTCGTTTCGCAGGTGGGGGCCTGTCAACACCAAATCGGTAGACCGGTTGGGTTGGGTTGGTTGATTCAGACCGAAATTTCGTGATACAGAGCGCAGAAATCACAGTGGTCACTGGTGTCACAGTGCGGGGGATCTTGAGGGCTTTTTGGGGATCTTCGGAACGGGGTCGGGTTGTGGGATGCTGCGTGGTATGGGCGGTCGGGTGCGGTTGTTCCTGGGGCGGCCGGGTGTGCGGGCTTTCGTCGGGCGGGCGGCCACCTTGCGGGTGTCGCGGAGGGTGGCTGGGCGGTTGCGGCGGGCGGCCAGCGGGTTGGCCGCGGTCACGTCGGAGGTGGACGCGTACGCCGGCCTCCTGGAAGAAAAGGCCGACGCCCTCCACGCCAAAACCCAACCCCCCAAATCCCCCTAACCCCCCGCTCCTGCCACACACACCCCCACCCCCACGCCACACGCCGCCCCCTCCCCGCACCACACCCCCTCCCCGCACCACACCCCCTCAGCCCGCACACCCCCTCAGCCCGCACACCCCCTCACCAGCAGACCGCCTCAACCTGCGCCCACCCGCACCACCCCACGCCACCTCACCCGCGCCGCGCCTTGGCCGGCCCCGCTCCTCGCCACGCCCCACCCTCGGCCGCGCAGTCCGACGCGCGCCAAACCCCGCCTCACCCTGCGCCACCCCACCCCACGCCGCTTCACCCGCACCACATCCCGCCTCCTTCCGCATCGCCCCACCCACCCTGCGCCCGCCCCCCAACGCGTCTCGCCCCACTCTCGCTCTGGCCGCCGCACTCCACCCTGGGCGTCCCTTTCATCCCCTTTCCGCTTTCCCCTGGGCTCTCGGGATCGACAGATCTGTCACACTCCGTAACCGGTCATCTGCAGCTACCCCGCCCGCAACCCGCAACCGCCCCAATCCCCAAGCTCCCCCTGGCCAAGGCCCTGGTCACAGCGACCGTCCACAGGGTTGTCCACAGGACATGTCCCAAGACTTGGCAAAATCTCCAGATGTTTTCCACAGGCCCCACCCGTTGTCCACAGGCGAGCCCGATCATGCCCGTGCCGTCAATCCGCGGGCCTAACCTCACTTCTGGCGTTACCGTGACGCCGAGGTCCGACCCCCTGCGAGGAGACGGCACATGCGGATCATGCTCACCGTGCTCGGCGAGCACGGCGACCGTGACGTGGTGGTCGAGCTCGACGACGGCGTCACCGTGGCCAGGGTGGCCGAGGCCCTCGACGGTGGGCGGGAGCCGCTGGCCAAGGTGGTCAAGCTGCCCAGGTCCCGGGCTCCCTATGGGATGTCGCCGGCGCCGCCGTACCCGCGCCATCATGAGCGCGCGATCCCGCACGTGCCCGAGCAACGCGAGCCCGGGCGGGGCGACGGGCTGGGGCAGGAGGGGCCGGCGCTGTGGCGCGGCGGGCGGCAGGTCGACTCAAGGGCGCTGGCCAAGGCGGTGCTTCACGACGGCGACCGGATCACGCTCGACCGCCACCTGGCCCGCCAGACCGTCAACGAGGAGCCGCTCGGCGTGGCCGAGGTGCGGGTCGTGGGCGGTCCGGGGGCGGGAGCGGTCCATCGGCTGAGCCTGGGCTCGCATGTGATCGGGTCGGATGCCATGTGCGCGATAGCCGTACCGGATCCTGTGCTGGCGCCTGAGGCGGCGACGCTGCGCATCACGCCCGAGGCGATCACGATCGAGCCCGCGCGCAGGGAGCGGCCGCCGGGCCCGCAGCGGCGGCGGATCAAGGGCCGCTACGCCGAGGAGCTCGCCGAGCTGGCCGAGCGCGACGACCAGCGCGAGGCCGATCGGTGGGAGGCGTCGGAGCGCGCGCGCTACCTCGCCCCGCCCGACGACGAGTTGCGCGCGGTCTGGCCGGGCGGTCCGCCCGAGCTCGACGGCAGACCGCTGACCGAGGCGACCGACTGGCCCGAGCACGCGTTGCTGACGTGCGGGTCGTCGGTGTTCGCGCTGGGCGCGGTGGAGCCGCGTGACGCGCACCTGGCCCCGGCTCCCGACGGCGGCGTGGCCTACAACCGTCCGCCGAGGCTGCGACGCCCCGAGCCGGAGCGCAGGTTCGAGCGGCCCGCCGAGCCGCGCAAGAACGAGGGGATGCGGCTGCAGTTGCTGGCCGCTTTCCTGCCCGCGGTGCTGGGGGTGGTGCTGACGCTGGTGCTGGGTCAGTGGTACTTCCTGCTCATCGCGCTGATGACCCCGCTGATCATGATCGGGCAGTGGTGGAGCGACCGCCGCCACGGCAGGAAGCAGCACCGCCAGGCGATGCGCGAGCATCAGGAACGGCTGGCCGAGTACGAACAGGCCGTCGAGCGGGCCCGCGCCGCCGACGAGGTCGCCCGCCGCTCCGACGCCCCCGACCCCGCCGAGGTGCTGCTGACCGCGACGGGCCCGCGCAGAAGGCTGTGGGAACGCCGCATCCACGACCCCGACGCCCTGCGCCTGCGGGTGGGCCTGGCCGACCTGCCCGCCAACCTGGAGCTGGCCGAGGAGAGCGGCGGCGGCCGGCTGGACCCGCCGCTGTGCGCCAGCGTGCCCGTGGCCCTGGCCCTGCGCAGGCTGGGCGTCGCCGGCGTGACCGGCCCGCGTGACACCTCGACCGCGCTGGCGGGCTGGCTCATCGGTCAGGCCGCGACCCTGCACAGTCCGCGTGACCTGGCCGTGGTGGTGCTGTCCGCGCACGCCGACGGCGAGCGGCGCTGGAGCTGGGTGCGCTGGCTGCCCCACTGCGCCCCGCGCGGCGGCGAGGACTGCCTGGTCCTGATCGGCGCCGACCCCGACTCGGCCGCACGCCGCGTGTCCGAATTGGCCGCCCTGATCGACGAACGCCAGAACACCGCCATCCCCGAACTAGGCAAGATCCCCACAGGCTGGGACGACCTGGGCGGCCCGGAACCACCCGCCTTCTCCACCTACGACGAGCGCCCCTACGACGTCCTGGTCCTCCTCGACGGCGCCCAGGCCCTGCGCGGGCTGCCCGGCATGCCGCAGGTCCTGCGCCACGGGCCGCGCGCCGGCGTCTACACGCTCGCACTCGACGAGGACCAGCGCCTGCTGCCCGAGGAGTGCGCGACGGTCGCCGCCTGCGGCGCCGATGGTCTGGTACGGCTGCGCGGCGGCGGCCTTGACGCCATCGGGCCGGTGCTGGCCGACCAGGTCTCCGCGCAGTGGTGCGACCGGCTGGCCAGGTCGCTGGCGCCGATCCGCGACGTGAGCAGGGACGATCCGTCAGGCAACCTGCCGGAGTCGGTACGCCTGCTTGACCTGCTGGGCCTGCGCACGCCGACCGCCCAGGACGTACTCGCCGGATGGCGGGACACCGGGTCCACCAGGGCGTTGATCGGAATGGGGCCCGACGGCCCGTTCCCGATCGACCTGCGGGCCGACGGTCCCCACGGGCTGGTCGCGGGCACGACGGGCGCGGGCAAGTCGGAGCTGCTGCAGTCGCTGATCTGCTCGCTGGCCGTGGCCAACCGGCCGGACCAACTGGCGTTCGTCCTGATCGACTACAAGGGCGGGGCGGCGTTCAAGGAGTGCGCCCGGCTGCCGCACACGGTGGGCATGGTCAGCGACCTCGACGGCCACCTGACCCGGCGGGCACTGGACTCGCTGGGCGCGGAGATCAGGCGCCGCGAACGCCTGCTGCTGGAGGCCGGTGCCAAGGACATCGACGACTACACCACCCTCCACCGCCCACCACCTGACACCCGCCCACCAAACGACAACTGGCCGCCACGCGGTAGCGGACCACTGCACGCTGACCGGCCATCCCATGGAAACCGCTCACAACCTGGTGGTAGGCCATCCCAGGGCAACTGGCCGCTGCACGGTGATGGGCCGCCTCACGGCAACCGGCCGCTTCACGGCGAGCGGACGTCGAGCGGGAGGCGGTCGCCTCTGGCTGATCGGCTGCCGTTCGGGAGGCCGTACGCGGTTTCCGCTGTGGATGGGCCGGATCCGGGGCTGCCGGAGCCGGACCGGGCGGCGATGCCGCGGCTGGTGCTGATCATCGACGAGTTCGCGGCGCTGGTGGCGGAGCTGCCCGACTTCGTGACCGGGCTGGTCGACATCGCAAGGCGGGGCCGGTCGCTGGGCATCCACCTGATCCTGGCCACCCAGCGCCCCGCCGGGGTCGTGACGGCCGACATCCAGGCCAACACCTCCCTGCGGATCGCGCTGCGCGTGACGGAACCGGTCGAGTCCTCCGACGTGATCGACCTGCCCGACGCCGCCCACATCCCGAAGTCGGCGCCGGGTCGCTGTTACGTGAAGTCGGGGGCTGGGGCGGCGGTAGCCGTACAGACGGGTCGGGTCGGCGGTCGCGCGCCCGGCGCGTCCACGGACGAGGCGGGCAGGCGGCGCGCGGTCCGCGTGGTCGAGCTGGACTGGCGCACGCTGGCCAAATCCCTCCCCCCGGTCCAGGAACCGACGGAGACCTCGGCCGTCACCGACCTCACCCTGCTGGCCGACGCCGTGACCGAGGCCGCCAGGCTGGCAGGCGTACCGCCCCAGCCCAGCCCATGGCTGGACCCGCTGCCCGACCGGTTCGTCCTCTCCTTCGACGCGAACGACCGCACCACACCCCCAGCGGACAAGCCCCGCGAGACGGGACCGAAGTGGGACGAGCCCCGCGAGGCGGGACCGAAGTGGGACGAGCCTCGTGAGGCGGAGCCGCCAATGGGCAAGCCCCTTCAGGGGGAGCCGCCAATGGGCAAGCCCCTTGAGGCGGAGCCGAAGTGGGGCGAGTCGCGTGAGCCCGAGCCGCAGGAGTCTCGTGAGCCGGGTGAGTTCCGTGAGGTGGAGCCGCTGGTGTTCGGCACCACCGACCGCCCGTGGGCGCAGGACCGCCGCCCGCTCACCCTCGACCTGGCCCACGGCGGCCACCTGCTCGTCGCCGGCGCCGCCCGGAGCGGCAGGTCCACGGCGCTGCGCACGATCGCGGGCGCCATAGCGGCCCACACCTCCCCCGCCGACGTACACCTGCACGCGATCGACTGCGGCTCCGGCGCCCTCCTCCCGTTGGTCGCCATGCCGCACTGCGGCGCCGTGGTCACCCGCGACCAGCTCGACCGCGTCGAACGCCTCCTGTCCCGCCTACGCGCCGAGGTGGGCCGCCGCCAGCAGATCCTCGCCGAGGCCGGCCACGCGTCCCTGGCCGAATGCCGCCAGGCGGGACACCGGCTGCCATGGCTGGTGCTCATGCTCGACCGCTGGGAGGGCTACGTGGCCGCCTTCGAGGCGTATGACTACGGCCGCCTGACCGAGGCCATCCTCCAGCTCCTGCGCGAGGGCCCTGCGGTGGGGCTGCGGGCGGTGGTGACCGGCGACCGTTCCAGCCTGCTCGGCCAGGTCTCCACGGTCTTCGACGACCGCCTGATCCTCCGCCTGGCCGACCAGGCCGACTACGCCCTAGCCGGCCTGCCCATCAAAGACCTCCCCGCCGCGATGCCACCCGGCCGAGCCCTGTCCACAGGCGAACAAGGCGTAACCGAAAACCAGATAGCCCTCCTGACCGAGGACCCATCCGGCCAGGCCCAGGTCGCGGCCCTGCAAACACTCTCCAGAGCCGCCACCACGACCGACCTGGACGAGGACCTCCGCCCGCTGAGAGTGGACGCCCTCCCCATGCGCATCACCGCCGAACAGGCACTGGCCCTACGCCCCTCCTTCACCGCCCCATCCCCCCTGTGGGCGCTCATCGGCGCAGGCGGCGACGCCCTGACCCCCATGGGCATCGACCTTCTGGCCCACGGCCCAGGCGCGGTCATCGCCGGCCCACCCCGATCCGGCCGCTCCTCAGCCCTGCTGACCGCCGCCCGATCCCTGATCGCCCAGAACACCCCGGTCATCGCGATAGCCCCCCGCCGCAGCCCACTACGCGACCTGGAAGGCGCGGCGGCAGTCCTGGACGGCAACGGCACCGGCCTCCAGGACCTGGTGGCCCCGCTGACCGGCTACGTGGTGATCGTCGACGACGCCGAACTCATCAACCCCGACGCCCCGCTCGGCATGGCCCTCGACGACATTCTCCGCACAGGCAGAGACGGCGACCACGGCCTGATCATCGCCGGCGCGACAACCGACCTGGCAACGGCCTACCGAGGCTTCGTAGCCGAGGCCCGCAAGTCCCGCACCGGCCTGCTCCTGTCCATCCAGAGCCCCGCCGACGGCGACCTTTTCACGGTACGGCTACCGCGCGGCGCAGTAGGCGGCCCCCCGGGCCGCGGCCTCCTCCTCACCATGGGCACCACCACCCCCATCCAAACCGCCCTCCCCACCTGACCGCTGTCGGGAACGCGTCAATGGGACGTAGGGACGGCGTCAAGATCGTCGAAGTGGTGCGGACGGGGTGGTTGGGTTTGGCGGGAAAGGGGATGCTATGTCGGATATCGGCAGACTGCTCAATCACCACCAACCGCGGCCCAAAGGGATCGGAAGGGACCGAGGGCTAGCTGTACTGACCACAGAGGTTAGGCACGGGGATCGATCGTTTTGGCATGAGGAAGGGCCTCCGGGTTACCGAGAGGCGGGGATGGATCGGGGGCGGGTGCGGCTGCTGGCCGAGGACTTGACGGAACAGGGGCTGCCGCCGCTGGCCCAGGCGCTGGAGAAGATCGTGGGGCTGCGGGCGGTCGAAGCCACGCCCACCGCGTTCACGCTGAGCTTGTTCGCCGCCTGCACCGAGGCTGAGGGGTATCTGGCCCAGCGGGTACGGCGGCGCGTGCAACGGGTCTCGGAAGCCGGTGCCAAGTTGATGGACGGCCGACGGAACTGGAAGCGGGGCGAGGACGCCAGCACGGTGTCGCCGGGGACGTTCGATGCCTGATCCGTGGCAGCGCGTCCCGGAGTCGACTGTCACCGCGCTGGGCTACGGGAAGTACCTGGCACATGCCAACCTCGGCCTCGCCACCGCCGCCTGCGCGGTCGTGTGGGGCGGGTGGCCGTTGCTGGGCAAGCTCTATGTGCATCAGTACGACACCGGTGCGCTGGCGGCGGCGTACCAGGTGCTTGAGGACGCGGCGGGCGACCTCGCGGCGGGACGGACGAACATCGCGGACCTCGTCGCCGGGCTGAGCGCCGAGCAGTGGCCGGGCGAGGATCGCCGGGACTTCGACGCCTGGATGCGTACGCTCGGGAGCGATCTGCTGGCCGAGGAGATGTCGGCACGGCTGCTCGGGATCCTGCTGCTGGCCGCCGCTTCGTTGTTGTTCGCGTTCATCGTCTACACCTCGGCGGTCGTGTTGCGGTTGGTGTGGCTTGCCGTACAGGTGGTACGCGCGTCGTTCGGCGGCGGGGCGGGGTTTCTCGCGGCACAGGTGGCGGCGGGCCGGCCGGCTCGCGTCCTGTACGCGCAGTTCCAGGCACAGGAGGCGCGGCTGTCGGCGGCGCTCAACGGACTCGCGGCGACCATCGCGGCCGGACTCGGGGCCAAGGTCACCAAGGACAGCCTGACCGGCGACCGGCAGGGGCTCCTCGACCTGCGGCAGGCGACGATCAATCAGGGACCGGCGCTGGTGTGGGGGTTCGCCAGCCATGTGGAGCGCAATCTGACGGCGAAGATGATGACTGGCCGTTCGCCGCTGTTCTCGGCCCGCGACGCCCGCGCGGGAACCGGTCCCAAGGGCCAACCCCGCCCAATCCCCACCTCCCCCCACGAACTCACCCCGAACCGGTGGCAACTCGGCGCCGCGGCCAAGGGCGCCATGGACGTGATCAGCGGCCGCATGCCCACCGGCTTCCTTCTGTCCGATCGCTACGAGAGCGGCGCGTACCAGGGATACGAGGACATTGAGCGACGAACTTAGACAGTCCTTCGGCTTCGACCCCGACGAGCTGAACGCATTCACCGCCGACTTCCTGACCGTGCTGAGCCGGACCCAGGAGGAGATGTCAGACCTGGCCGGCAGCGGAAGGTCCGCCGACGGCCAGGTGACGGTGTCGTTCTCGGAGCAAAGAGGCGTCCACGACCTGAAGATCGGCCCCCGCGCGATGCGACTGGGCGCCGAGGTCCTGGCCGAGACGATCATGGAAGCGATCACCACTGCCCGCACCGACCTCCGCGCCAAGGCCACCGCCCTGGTCACCACCGCTCTGGGCGACACCTCCTCCTTGGACGACACGGTGACCACCCTGTCAACCGCCGCAGAGGACGCCTTGGCCCGCAGCCTCCACAACACCACAAACCTCACCAACCACCTCCCCTAGCCACCCCCACCCTCTCGCCAGTCGGGCCTCCCCGACCGCACCAGTCCAACCTCTCCGGCCACCCACCTCCCGACCAGCCCTTCACCGGCCGGGCGGACGGGCAGGCATAGGGCCGCGCGGGCGGACGCAGGCCGGACAGGCAGGCAGAGCCCGGGACGGACGGGCAGGCGCAGGCCGGGACGGGCAGGCAGGCAGGCGCAGGCCGGGACGGGCACACAGGTAGGCGCAGGCCGGGCAGGCAGGCGCAGACCGGAGACGGGTGGGCGGGCGCAAACCGGACAGGCGGGTCGGGATCAGGCGAGTGACTGCCAGGCGGGCGGAGGCCAGGCGGGTGGGGATGTGGAGGGGGTGGTGGGGTGGGAGAAAGGTGGGTGTTGTCCTGGGAAGGGTGGTTCACCACTACTCTGGGGCGCGTCGTGTGATCGGGGAGAGGTGACATGCAGACCAAGAAGGACCTCTACCAGGCGCACCGGCTGATGCAGCAACGCCTGGGCATGGCCCTGCTGCAAGCCGAGCCGGATGTGCCGGAGTCGCCCCTGCGCCGGCAGAACGTCGCGATGTTCGGCGGGATCCTGGTGGCTGTTCTGATCATGGCGGTCTTCGGGATCTGGGGCCTGGTCAGTCCGGGCGGTGCCACCAAGCTCACCGAGCCCGGTCAACTTCTGGTGGAGAAGGAAACGGGCGCCAAATACGTCTACAGCCAGAAGCAGAGCAGGCTGCTACCGGTCGCGAACTATGTCTCGGCACGCCTGATCCTCGACACCCCCGACGTCAAGACGCGCAGCGTGGCCACGGCGTCCCTGGACGAGCTGGCCAGGGGCCCGCTGGTCGGCATCCAGGGGCTGCCGGACTCCCTTCCGCCGCGGGACAAAGTGGTCAAGGCGCCCTGGTCGGTCTGCGTGGTCGACGGACCCGACCCAGCGGGCGGCGTGAAGCAGTACACGACGATGATCGGCGGGATCGACGTCGGCGGGCGGCCGGTCGGCACCGGCGTGATGGTGGTGATCGACGACCACGGCCAGAAGTGGGCGATCTGGAACAACCACCGCATGCGGATCAACGACTCCGGTGTCAGTGCGCTCAACACCAAACCCCGCAAGGTACCCGCCTCCTGGCTCAACGCCGTCAAGGTGGGCGTCGACTTCGCGGGGCCGAAGGTGCCGGAGCGCGGCAAGAAGGTGAGAGGCCCCGACGGCAAGGTGACCGCGGTCGTCGGCCAGGTGTTCAAGGTGCCGTCGGTGACCGGCGGCCCCGCCCGCTGGTACGTCCTGCTCAACGACGGCCTGGCCGCCATCACCGAGACCCAGGCCCTGCTCCTGCTGGAGGACCCGGCCACGAAGAAGGCGTACGGCAACCGCAGCGCCCAGCCGATCCAGATCGACGCCGCCTCCGCCAACGCCTCCCCCTCACGCCAGCAGATCTCCGGCGCCGGACTGCCCGAGACCCTGCCCAAGGCGATGACACTGCCCGCCACCGCACCCCTCTGTTCGGTGTACGGCGGCACGCTGAAGGGTTCCTTCGCCGCCCAGATCACCGCGGGCAGTTCGCTGGCCCTGCCGACCCCGGCGTCAAGTGGCGGCCAGGACCGGGTGGACCAGATCCTCCTGCCCCCGGGCACCGCGGTCGTCGCCGGACAACTACCCGGCGAGGGGCAACTCGGCTCCATCACCACGTACTTCCTGATCAGCGACCAGGGCATCCGTTACCCGCTGCAGTCCGGCGACCAGATCGCCAAGCTCGGCTACGAGGCCGCCGACATCGCCCCGATGCCCAGCAACCTCCTGCAGCAGATCCCCACCGGCCCCACCCTCGACCCCGCCGCCGCCCTCTCCCCCCTGGCCATGGCCCGCAGGTAGGGCCCCGGGACAACCACCTGGTTCCCGGCGTTGGTGACCCGCGGTCTCGGGCCTTGGCGGCAGGCAGGGTCCAGGCGTTGGTGACCCGTGGTCTCGGGTCTTGGCGGCAGGCAGGGTCCAGGCGTTGGTGACCCAGGCTCCCGTCGCTGGTAGCGGAGCCTTGGCAGGGCGGGGTGGTAGGCCTTGGGCTGTTAGAAGCCGATCTCGGGGAGCACGCTTGTGTCCGGGGCCGGCACCTTGGGCATCGGGTCGTCGCCGATCGTCAGTTCCGCGGGGTCCCAGACGGCCTTGGCCTCGATGAGGGAGGGCGGCTTGGGGGTGACCGCCATCATCGACGGCAGGTGCTCGCTGAACTGACCGACGATCGTGGAAGCCAGCGCCACCAGCGCGGTGACCTTCCACATGGCCTTGGTGTGGGAGCCGAACATCTTCCCGAGGGCCTGGCCCATCCTCAGGCAGATCTGCGCGGCGTTCATGTGAGCCTGCGCGGCGACCGGCGGGAAAGCCGAAGAAATGCCCACGTACGTCGCCAGAGCCATCAGCACGTACGTGATCGCTTCGATGAACAGCAAGGCCGCGTGGTAGACCTCCGCCGACACCTTGAGGGCGGAGCCCGTGCCCCGCGTCTGCTGGTCCACCTTCTGCAGGGCCTCGTCGAGCACCTTCGCCTTCGCCGCGAAGGCCTGGTACGACTCACCCACCCAGACCTTGTCCATGCCCACGTTGGCCACCATGTTCATGATGTCGCCGCGCAACTCCATGATGCTGGTGGCCATCGGCGGGTGGAACTCCTTCTGCACCGGCTTGCCGCCAAGCAGGGTGTTGGCCTCGTCCACGAAGGGTTTGCTGATGTCGTGCCACTGATCGGCCGCCTTCACCATCATGGCGGGATCGGAGATCATCAGGCCCATGATCCCCACGATGGGTGTCGCGTAGGGCAGGAGCACGCAGCAGCCGCCGGCCACGATGAAACAGTTGCGGAAGCTTTCAAAGTCCGACTCGTAGGCCATCTGTGTCGGTCACTCCTTGCCGAGTACGGGCGGTGCGATGTCCTCGTCGCCGCCCCACACGCCCTCGTCCTCGGCGAGGTACGTGGTGCGTTCACGATCCTTGTCGCCTTCGCCTCCGGCGCCCGCGCCGCCCATCGGGGCCATCGGCATCATGGGCATGCCGCCGCCGTTGAGCGCCTTGGCGATGCTGCCCATGCCGCCGGCTCCGCCGAGGCCGTTGACTCCGCTGCCCGCTCCCGCTCCGCCCCTGCCGAGGCCCGTGCCGAGGCCGGTGCCGTCACCGGTGGTGAGGCCGTTGCCCGTGGTGGGACCGCCGGGCAGGCGGGCGTCGGGGAGCGCGCGGTTGGCGAGGTTGTCCAGGTCGGGGGCGCCCGGAACCTTCGGGTCCACTCCGGCCAGGTCGGTCTTGGCGTCCTGGAGCTTCTTGTCCAGCCCGCTGGTGTCCAGGCCCGGCGGGTTGCCCGCGTTGTCGAGACCCGGCGGCGGCTTGATGTCCGGAGGCGGCGGCTGCTCGGGGTACTTCGGGATGTCCGGGACGTTTGGTTTGTCCGGTTGCTTGATGTCCTCTAGGTCTTTGCCGGGGTCCTTGATGTCGTTCGGGTCCAGGCCGTCGAGGGGCGGCTTCTTGCCCATGTCGCCAAGGTCCTTGGGGATCTTCATGCCGTCCCCGGGGCCGCCCATCTTGTCCAGGCCGCCGGTGTCGATGCCCGGCCCGCCGGGGGGCTTGATGCCGCCGGGGCCGCCAGGAGGCTTGATCTCGGGACCGCCGGGACCCTTGTCCAGCTTGCTCGCCTTGTGCGCCTGGTCGACGTGGTCGGCCACGTCCTTGAGCGCCTTCTTCCAGGACTCCACGACTTCCTTGCCGTCGGCGAGGGCCTGGGCCGTCCTGTCGACGGTGCCACGGTGGGCGACGTTGATGCCGCCGCCGACCGCTCCAAAGGTGAACGGCGGCATGTCGATCACCTTGGCTCTGTCGCTGAGCGTGATGAAGTCGCCGCCCCTGCCGCCGATCTGGCCGCCGGTCTTCTCGACCTTCTCGGGCTTCATCTCGAAGCCGGGGTCCTTGGTCTTGGGGTCCGGCACGGCGGAGGACATGGAGGTGAGCCCCGCGAAGGGATCAGATGAGCCAGAGTCCGCTGGTTCCGCCACTATGCCCCCAATAGCCGGTCACATCCATCACGTACGTTACGCCCATCCCACGCGTGCCGTACAGGAAACTTCCGGACATGCGGCTGATGGCCGTGGATATGGCCCTAAATGGCACTGAACTGGGACAACGCTAGATCGACGCTGAATTGTTATGGAGAGTTAACCTGATCTTCCCGGCACGCTGCGACGTATGGTGACTAATGTGACCAAAGCGCCGACATTGTCTGACGTTGCATGTCAGCGGGGCGATCAAGGCGCTACCGCGAACCACCCGAAGGAGAGCCGTGGGAGCCGAGCCGCAGACTCAAGTAAGCCAAGCCGACCTGACCGCCGCCATACACCTGATCGAGAAGGCGGCCGAGGACATCCGGAAGATTCAGCTGAATCTCGACATGGCCGGCGCCTCCCTCAAGAGCAACTGGGTCGGCGAGTCGCACGCCGCGTTCAACGCCGTCCACATCAAGTGGCACGAGCGCATGGACGTCATCCTGGGCAGCCTGCGTCGCCTCGCGGCCAGCATCCAGGGAAGCGGCAAGAACTACGCCGAGTTCAACCGCGAGCGGACCGAGGCGCTGAACAGCATCGCCAACCTGATCAACCAGGCACCGGTCACCCGCTGAACCCCGCCCTAACCTCCCACCACTGGAGTTCACGTGTCTGAGGACATCTACGACGTAACAAAGATCAACTATGGGGGCCTGTCCGAGGGCGAGACCGAGTTCGGCACCGCCTTCCGCAACCTGGTCACCACGCTGGAGACCCTCCAGACCGAGCTCGACAAGAAGACCGCGATCTGGCAGGGCGAGTCCAAGGTCGTCTACGAGGGCGTCAAGGTGCTCTGGCAGACCGAGGCCAGGGACCTGGCCCAGTTCGTGGACCTGCTGGCCAAGAACATCAACATCACCAGCATGAACATGCGGCAGGTCGAGAAGGTCAACTCCCAGATCTTCGACGGTCGCTAAGGACGGCAAGGGGGGAACGTGCCGGAATCTGGCGGTGTCGACGTCAGCCGCGCGGCGATCAAGAAAGCGCGGAAGGACCTGGAGGAGGCCCTCGGGCTGCTCGATCCCAGCAACCCGAACGGCACCACGACCCCTGGCATGAAACCGGTCCTGGCCAAGGACGGGTACGTGACGCAGCTCAACGCGAGCCCCGACGCGCTCGCGGGCTTCTGGCCCGCCGCCCTCGGGTTCCGGCAGAGCACCGCCCAGGGAGTCGCGGCGCTCACGGCCCAGTACGCCAGCGTCAACATGCAGGTCGGTCACGCCATCGTGCTGCTCACGCAGGCCTTGAAGAACTTCGACGACTTCGAGACCGGCGGAACGGGGAAGACGGCCCAGGTCTAGGCCTGAGGAAGGGGGGTCCGTGGCCGTAAACGACTCGCCGATCAAATATCCGATCGACGACACGGAGTTCGACGGCGCGACGCTCGACATGCTCCGCGACACGCTGAGCAAGAACAATCCGGAGCTGCTGAAGCACGCGGCCGCGGAACTCTCCTCGGCGAAGAAACGGCTCGACAACCTGATCGACGTCATCGACAGGAACCTCGTCGCGCTCGACAAGAGCTGGACCGAGGGCGAGGACGCCAAGACGGTCAAGGCCCAGTTGCGCAGGCTCAAGGAGTCCGCCGAGAGCATCTCGAAGGCCATCGCGACCGAGGCCGGCGGCCAGCCGCACGGGGTGGCGCCCGCGCTGGTCTCGCAGGCACTGGTGCTGACCGCGATGAGCGGCAAGAGCGTGCCCAAAGACCCCGGCAGCGACATCTCCTTCCTGGAGGCCGCCTTCGAGGGCGGCGCGGCGGGCACCGCGGTGGGCGCGGGCGTCGGCTTCTTCGCCGGAGGCGTCGGCGCGGTGCCCGGTGCGGTGATCGGCGCCGTCACCGGCACGATCGTGGGCGGCATCACCTCGCTGTTCTCCGACACCCCCTTCGCCAACCTCTTCGGCGAGTCCAAGGAGGAGAAAGAGCGCAAGCTGGCGAAGCAGCACATCGACAAGCTGAGCGAGATCACCAAGATCAACAACGAGCTGTTCCCCGTCTCGCTCAGGACGGACACGCCCGAGTTCTCGATCGGCCCCACGGTCCCCGACCTGACGCCCACCAACGCGAAGCTGCCCAACGGCGGCGGCCTGCCCGGCGGCCCGAGCCTCGGCATCGATCCCGACAAGCTCAACGGCATCGACCCGAACCTCAACGGCGACCTGAACGCCGGCAAGCCGGGCGAATTGCCGGGTCACAACCCGTTCGACCCCGCGAGCAAGCTGCCCGGCGACGGCAACCTCAGCGGCTCCGGCCTGCCCGGCGCGAACGGCTTCGACCCCAACGGCTCCTACGGAAGCGGAATCGGAAGCGGGACCGGAAGCGGAACCGGCGACGGCAACGGAACCGGCGGCAAGACCCCGGACGGAAAGATCCCGGGCGCACCGGACCTCGACCCCGGCGCGCTCACCGCCCCCAGCACGCCCGAAACGACCCTGGCCGCGTACAACCCGGAGCTGTCGGCCTACAACAACACCAACGGCAACCCCTCCACGACGTACGGCAACGCCAACGTGGGCACCAACGGCCCGGGAGCGGGAGCCGGAGCCGGAGCCGGGGCGGGAGGCGCCGCGGGCGCGGTCGGGGCCGCACGCGCGTACGGCAGCGCGGGCTCGATGGTGCCGGCGATGCCGATGAGCGCGGCCGGCAACAAGGACGAGCAGGAAGAGCGGGAACGCACCACCTGGCTGTATGAGGACGACGACCTGTTCTCCAGCGAGGAGAGAACCACCATCCCGCTGATCAACGACAAGTCGAAGGGCAGGGCATGAGACCCGCTGACGGCGGCTCGCCACCGCCTTCCCTGGAGCTGGCGCCCAACTGGCCGGGACTGGACGGATACGGCGACCACGACGGCCCGCACATCGACCACGTGCGCGTCAAGCAGATCCTCAAGGTGCTCAGGGAGGACCTGGGCGCCCTGCGGGCCAAGGCAGGCGCGATCAGCGCGGGCGGCGGCACCCCCGCCGACCTCAAGAGCGCGGGCAAGGTCGGCCCCGCGCAGATCGGCACCTGGGAGACCGCCAACTACTTCGGCCAGAACGCCGAGCAGGCGTACGAGGTGCTGAGCGGCAAGTACCTGATGCTCATCGACCACGTCGAGAAGCTGGTCGCGGGCATCGAGAAAGCCGTGCTGAACTACGAAAAAGGCCATCGGGACAGCAGTGCTTAGGATCGCCAATGCCTGAGAACAAGGGCTGGGAGCCCATCCGGATCTACAGCTACCTGGGTGAGGCCGACGGCGGCAAGCTGACCAGGGACGAGATCGACCGGCTGCTCCAGGCGACCGACCCCGACAAGGTCGCCGCCGCGGGTGACGCCTTCATCACCGCGATGGAGCTGGTGGGGCCGCCGGACGGCGCCGGCGGGGACGAGGAGGGCCTCCAGGCCGCGCTGACCCGCGCCGCCACGGAGCTGGCGAAGGTGTGGCGCGACGACGGCGCGACGACCGCGCAGAACACGCTGCGCGCGCTGCACGCCACGGCGGGCGCGATCGGCGACGCCATGATGCGCACCGGGGCGCCGCTGTCCGGCTACGCGCACACGCTGCGCCAGTACCGCAGCACGATGCCCTCGAACGCGACGCCGGAGAAGACCGGCGAGGTCGGCGGCACGACGGGCGACCCGGAGACGAACACGCCTCCCACCCCGGACGAGGCCGCGCGGGCGCATCTGAAGGCGCTCAACGCCGAGATCATCACCTACAACGGGCAGCTCTCCGAGGGGCTGGCCTTCGACTTCCCGGTGATCGAGCCGATCGAGGTGACCACCGACAAGGCGCCCAACATCGACCCGTCCGGCAGCTCCGACGTGCCCACCGGCAGGGACGGAACCTGGCAGGCGGGCAACGACGGCACCGGCTCCCCGACCGGCGGCAACCCGACAGGCGAGCAGAAGCCCGGCGGCACGCCGGGCGACCAGAAACCGGGCGACCAGACCCCCGGAGACGACACGCCGGGCCAGGACAGACCGGGCGAGGACAAGCCGGGCGAGGACCGGCCGGGTGACGACCAGCCAGGTGATGACAAGCCGGGTGATGACAAGCCGGGCGAGGACACCCCCGGAGACGACAGGCCGGGCGAGCAGAAGCCGGAGGACCAGGCGCCGGACAACCCGGGCGACCAGAAGCCCGGCCAGGACCCGGAGAGCGTTCCCCCGGTGATCGGCGCGAACCCGGAGACCGAGCTGTCCGACTTCCAGAACAACCCGACCGGCACCCCGCCCACGACCACCACGCCGACCCCGACGCCCACGCCCACGCCGTCCAACCCGACGACCACGGGCAACCCGTTCACCCCGAACGGCGTGATCACCAACGGTCAGCCGCCCGGCACGGGCTACGGCACCGGCGCGACGGGCGGCGCGGGCGCGTCGCCCGCGGTCCTTCGCGGTGGTACGCCCGGCACCGGCACCGGCTTCATGCCGTTCATGCCTGGGGCGGCGGGCGGCGAGAACGGCAGTGGCGAGCGCGAACGCGACATCTACGACCCGGAGGGCGACGTCTGGTCCGTCCCGCACCCGACGAGCCCCACCAAGATCGGCTGAGGCTCACATCTCCATGCGGTTGCGGATCTTGGTGAGCTCGCCCATCGCGTCGTCGTAGACGCGGTTGTAGGCGGACTCGGCCGAGCGCACGTCGGCCAGCATGCCCTCGGGGTTGTTGACGTACCTCATCGGGTTCTGGTCGCCGAAGGCGGCGTCCATGGCCTCGCTGACCTGGTTCTGGAGGTCGGCCGCCGCCTCGGCCATCACGGCCTTGATCAGATCGGCGAGCTCGCCCGAGCTCAGCCGCATGGCCTTGGGATGGAGCGTGAGTTCGCGCAGCCCGGCACTGGTGTATTCGACGTGGACGAACTTGTCGTCGTCCTGCGCGCGCCCGACGAGCTCGCCCAGGGTCTGCTGGAGCTCTCCCACCCGGGCGAACTGCTGCTCGGCCGACCGCATGACCTTGTCCAGATCCTCGGCCCGGAACTCCTCTTCCTTCATGAAGACCCTCCCAAAGCCCGTCAAACGTCCGCAGCAGCCTACTTCAAGCTCACGGCTTGGTGATCGGCCCCGGCACCCGCTTGGGCTCGAGCCAGTCGAACTGGTCCCACCCGTCCGGCAGCGCGTCCGGCTTGGGCGGCGTCTTGAACGAGGGGTACTTGCTGGTGTCGATGGTGATGCTCTTGAAGTCGATCGCCGCCTCGCCGCCGGGCGCCACGTAGCCGAACTGGTGCCGCTTCTTCGCCACGGTCGCCAGCACGTCGCCGACGGCCTTCAGCGTGGACGACGTCACCATCGCCAGGATCGCGGTGGTGGTGTTCACGCCGTTCGTCACGATCTTCTCCAGCAGCATCCCGGTTACCGTGGTCTGGGGCACCGCCTGCAGCCGCTTGGCGAACATCAGCAGGCCCACGGCGGCGATGGCCAGGGTGATGATCCGCAGCCAGAAGGCGCGGTAGCTGGCCGCGACCTCGTCGATCATGCCGCCGACGTCGCCGATGCTGGAGCGCAGGGCGCCGATCTCGCGGTGGAAGAGCCACAGGATCCGCTCGAACTCCTCGCGGTCGCGGGCGATCCAGCCGTCCTTTGAGGTGTTGAGGAGCTGGGGCAGGAGCTGCTTGATGCCGTCGTCCAGGCGGGCGGCGATGCCGTGCTTCCAGTTGGTGGCGGCTTGGGCCATGCCGGGCTCGTTCGCGATCAGGCCGGCCGAGATGAAGATCGCGGGCGACAGGCGTATCGACAGCTTGCCGACCTTCTTCAGCTGCGTGTGAACCCGCTGACCGAACGAATCCCCCGCGGCGGCCGACGAGGCGGGCGCCGGCCCACCGGCGGGCGGGCCGGCCGTCGAGGCCGCCGAGGGGGTGCCCGCCGAAGCGGACGGAGCGGACGCCGGAGCAGAGGGGGCGCCCGCCGGAGCGGACGGCGTGCCCGCGGGAGCGGACGGGGTGCCCGCCGGAGTGGAGGGAGCGGACGCGGGAGCGGAAGGGGTGCCCGCCGCTGGGGGTGGTGTGGAGCCCGGGGCCGGGTTTCCGGGCGGCGGCGTCCCGGACGCGGGGCCCTGCGGGGGTGGCTGGCTCATCAGAGGTACCTGACCTTGCTGTTCTCCTCGGCGGTACGCCAGTTCCGCCTGGCCAGCTCCAGCCCGGAGGAACAGCGGTCGACGCAGTCCCTGGCCTCGCCGAGCGTGCTGTCGGCCCAGGTACGCAGCCCCTCGTACACACCGCCCAGGATCGGTGTGCCGAACAGCCCGAACCCGATCCCGTCCACCCGGGTGGTGTCCACCAGGTCGCGGACGAAGGTGACCGCCACCTCGAGCTCGTTGTCGACCCGGGAGCGCAGGTGGGAGATGGCCGCGGAGGTCACGTAGACCTCCTGCTGAGCCGGCCCAGCCATCGACGAATTTGTAGCCACAAATCCGGATTCTTGCCGACATTTGGCGTCAGACCTGGTGATAGCGCCGGTTTTCATGATCGGTTCAGCGGGACGTCGGCCAGTGCTCGCCATCGGTTAACCCACCGCCGGTGGCCTTCCCCTCATGGAGTACAGCGAACACGACCTCGACAACCTGATCCGCGCCGGCGAGCGCGAGATGCGCGAACTGCTCCAGGCCATGGAAGGGCTGAAGGAGACCTCGGGCGCCGGCGAGAGCCGTAGCGGCATGATCAGCGCCGCGGTCGGCCACGACGGCAGGATCCGCACGCTCAAGATCGGCCCCCGCGCGATGCGGCTCGAGTCCGCGGAGCTGGCCGAGCAGGTGATCGAGGCCGTCACCGCAGCCCAGGACGACCTCGACCGCGCCACCCGCGCCCTGCTCCCACCCGGCGAGAACGGCGAGAACGGCGAGAACGTCGACCCGGCCGCCATCATGCGGCGGTTCGAGGAGATCCAGGACGACCTCGCCAGGGAGAACGGCGAGCGCATCGGCCGGATCCAGCGCCTGCGCAGCCGCGAGTACGACGAGTAGCCGTCAGCCGGACAGGCCGCGGATCCAGGAGTAGACGTCCAGCACGCCGAGAGCGAGCGGGAAGAGCGCGACGATCAGGATGACGTCCACGATGTCCCCGGCCCGTCCCCAGAACGGCGAGGGCCGTCCGGCCGGCAGCCACAGCCCGAGCCCCAGCGCCAGCAGCGCCGCCCAGAGCAGCCCGAGCGCCAGCCCCGCCGCCGCGACCGTACCCATGCCCGCGCTCATCCCGACGCCGAGGGCGACCAGCCCGGCCACGCCGGTGACGATCAGCCAGACGCGCTGCCCGAGCCCGTGGTAGACCCGCGAGCGCAGCAGCAGCGTCAGGCATAGCACCGCGGCCATCGCCACGGCCGTCCAGGAGTCCTCCATGACGAGGAGCACGAGCGCGCCCGCCGCGGTCAGCGAGAGGCCGATGATCATCCCGGTGGAGTAGCGGCGGGCCTGGCCGGTGCGCTCCAGCACGGCCGCGCTGTCGAGCCGCTGGTTGTCGGCGCGCAGTTCCTCGGCGTTGGTGGGCAGTTCGGGCAGCGGCACCCTGGCCATCTTGAACGACATGCCCGGGACCATCGGGCTGAAGGCGATCAGCAGCGTGACCGTGATCGCGGCCACCCCCGCCGCCGGCACCTCGAAGATCATGACGATGGCCGCGCCTATCGCGCCCACGACCGTGGCGATGGCCGTACCCAGGAATCCCGCGACGCCGTCGGAGGTGAGCGCGGCGCCGAGCGTGGCCACCAGCGCGGTGCAGGCGAGCGCGGCGAGCAGTTGCGGCGCGCCGATCACCCCCGAGCTCAGCGCGAACAACCCACCGAGGAAGGCGTACGGCAGCGCCGTGTAGCCGATCAGCGCCCCGGCGGAGGAGTTGCCCACGGCCCGCGACAGAACGGTGCCGACGACCAGCAGCACCAGCGCGAGCATGCCGGACACGACCGCGAGGCTGACCGCCGAGCCGCCGGCCAGCATGAGCGCGGGCGCCCCGAGCGCGAGCAGCCCGGCGGCCACCCCGACGCCCATGGCCTTGGTGTGGCGTTGCTCCCAGCGCCCGGAACCGTCCTTCACGCCGGTGGCCACCACGTCGGCCACGTCGTCGAAAAGGGCGGCGGGCATGGCCGCCTCACGGGGACGCAGATAGAGGATCTCCCCGTCGAGCACCCCCAAAGCGCCCAGCGACTGCCCGAGGTCGAGCGGCGCGCCGCCGAGGCGCTGCAGCACCCAGCCGGGGTCGGCGGCCGCGTCACCACCGGCCTCGCCGAGCGCGCGCAACAGGCCGGGCATCACGTGCGGCAGCGGGATGTCCGCGGGGAGCGCGAGGTCGGCCCTGCGGCGCGGGGCGACGACGGTCACATGGCAAAGGGGCGTCAGCGGGGCCGGTGCCTGCGGCAACGCACCCTGCTGGATGGGCTGCATCGGCTGCGGGATCGGCTGATGGGCAAGCGAAGTCACGACCGTTCCTCCTCCAAGGGACAGGCCGAACATATCGGGACATTGCATCTGGTATGAAGGTGATCTGCGACAGGAGGTTTCACCGCCAGTGAGCATCGTTGTAGTACGGCGTCCGGAACGCCGGCCCAGTCCGCAGCCCCCTCGCGGGGAGATTCTGCTGGAATCGCCCCCCGAGATCCCCGAGGTCCAGCCCGCGGGACTGATGGGCATGCTCACCTGGGTACCGATGCTCGCCGGCGGCGCGGCCATGGGCCTGATGTTCACGGCGGGCGGCAACTCCAGCCCGCTCATGTACGTCGCCAGCGGCCTGTTCGCCGTCTCGATGCTCGGCATGTCCATCGGCCAGCTCGGCCGCAACGCCGGAGAGCGCAAGAACCGCCTCAACGGCCTGCGCCGCGACTACTTCCGCTACCTGGCCCAGATCCGCCGCAAGGTCCGCAAGGCCGCCGTCCAGCAGCGCGAGGCGCTCGAATGGAGCGGACCGCGGCCGGACTCGCTGTGGTGGGTCGCCATGGGCCCGCGCCTGTGGGAGCGCCGCCCGCGCGACGACGACTTCGGCACGGTACGGCTCGGCACCGGCGTCCAGAAGCTGGCCGTCCAGCTCGTCCCGCCGGACTCCAAGCCCGTCGAGGACCTCGACGCGCTGTCGGCCGGCGCGCTGCGCAGGTTCGTGCGCGCCCACTCCACGGTCTCGGAGCTGCCGGTGGCCGTGGCGCTCAACTCCTTCGCCCGCATCCATCTCAGCGGCGACCCGGTCGCCGTCCGCGAGCTGGTCAGGGCGATGATCGCCCAGCTCGCCGTCTTCCACTCCCCCGACGACATGCGGATCATGGTCTGCGCCGGCCAGGAGTGGATGCCGCACTGGGAATGGGTGAAGTGGATGCCGCACGCCCTCCACCCCGAGGCGCGCGACGGGGCCGGCCAGGTCAGGCTGATCACCGACAACATGGGCGAGCTCGACCAGATGGTGGGCGACGATCTCAAGGAGCGGGCGAGGTTCCGGGCGGGGAGCGCCGCGGACGCGCTGCCGTACCACGTGGTGATCGTGGACGGCGGGATCGTGCCGCACGACTCCCAGCTCGGCACCGACGCCATCCAGGGCGTCACCGTGATCGACCTGTCGGAGTCCACGGGCGTGGTGGAGGAGCGCAGCATGCTCCGCCTGGACGTGCAGGCCGACGGGTTCCACATGGTCAAGATCGACCACGCGGGCAAGCGCTCCACGACGCGGCTCGGCGACCCCGACGCGCTCGACTTCCTGCGGGCCGAGGGCCTGGCCCGCCAGCTCGCGCCGCTGCGCGCCTCCGCCTCCTCCGGCGGCGGCGAGGCCCAGGACGTGCTCGGCGTCAACACCTCGCTCACCGACCTGCTGGGCGTCGGCGACCCGACCAGGCTGCACCCGGCCGTGACCTGGCAGCCACGCGCGGGACGCAACCGGCTGCGGGTGCCGATCGGGCTCGGCGCCGACGGCCGCGTGGTGGAGCTGGACATCAAGGAGTCGGCGCAGGGCGGCATGGGCCCGCACGGCCTGGTCATCGGCGCGACCGGCTCGGGCAAGTCGGAGCTGCTGCGCACGCTGGTGCTCGGCCTCGCGATCACGCACTCCTCGGAGATCCTCAACTTCGTCCTGGTCGACTTCAAGGGCGGCGCGACCTTCCTCGGCCTGGAGACGCTGAAGCACGTCTCGGCGGTCATCACCAACCTTGAGGACGAGCTGCCGCTGGTCGACCGCATGCACGACGCGCTGCACGGCGAGATGGTGCGCCGCCAGGAACTGCTGCGCGCGGCGGGCAACTACGCCTCGCTGCGCGACTACGAGCGGGCCCGCGAGCATGGCGCCGACCTGAAGCCGATGCCGACGCTGTTCGTGGTGCTGGACGAGTTCAGCGAGCTGCTGTCGGCCAAGCCGGAGTTCATCGACCTGTTCGTGATGATCGGGCGGCTCGGCCGTTCGCTCGGGGTCCACCTGCTGCTGGCCTCACAGCGTCTGGAAGAGGGACGGCTGCGCGGCCTGGACACCCACCTGTCCTACCGGATCGGCCTGCGGACCTTCTCGGCCATGGAGAGCCGGGTGGTCCTGGGCGTGGCCGACGCGTACGAACTGCCGTCGGCGCCCGGCAACGGCTACCTGAAGTTCGACACGACCGGCATGACCCGCTTCAAGGCCGCCTACGTCTCCGGCGCCTACACCGCCGACCCCTCGGGCGCGGTGACCTCCGACGGCCGCGCCGCCTCCCACCAGGTCGTCGAGTACGGCACCGCCTTCGTCCCCCTCCCGGAGGAGGACGAGCCCCCGGCGCCCGAGCCCGAGGACGCCGACGAGCAGGAGGAGCCCGCGGCCGGCGGCCAGAACAGCCTCCTGGACGTCGTGGTCGGCCGCCTGGCCGAGCACGGCCCGGTGGCGCACCGCATCTGGCTGCCGCCGCTGGCCGAGCCGGCCACGCTGGCGCACCTGCTGCCGCCGCTGTCGGTCACCCCCGAGCTGGGCCTGTCCACCACCGACTGGCCGGGCCGAGGCAAGCTGCACGCCGTCGTCGGCATCATCGACAAGCCCTTCGAGCAGCGCCGCGACCCGCTCTGGCTGGACCTGTCGGGCGGCAGCGGCCACGTCGGCCTGGCCGGCGGCACCCAGAGCGGCAAGAGCACGGCCCTGCGCACGCTGGTGGCGGGCATGGCGCTCATGCACACGCCGCGCGAGATCCAGTTCTACTGCCTGGACTTCGGCGGTGGCTCGCTGGCCTCGCTGGAGGGCCTGCCGCACGTCGGCGGCGTCGCGACCCGCCTGGACGGCGACCGCGTGCGGCGTACCGTCGCCGAGATCTCCGCCGTCCTGGAGCAGCGCGAGCGCGGCTTCGCCGAGCAGGGCATCGAGTCGATCACCGCCTACCGCCGGATGATGGCCGAGGGCGCGATCGAGGGCGACGGCTGGGGCGACGTCTTCCTGGTCGTGGACGGCTGGCTGACGCTGCGCCAGGACTTCGAGAACCTGGAGCCGACCATCACCGACCTGGCCGCGCGCGGGCTCGGCTACGGCATCCACGTCATCGCCTCGACCAACAAGTGGTCGGAGTTCCGTCCGAGCATCCGCGACCTGTTCGGCACCAGGATCGAGCTCAAGCTGGGCGACTCCTACGAGTCGGAGGTCAACAGGAAGAAGGCCCTGGCGGTGCCCGAGGCCACGCCGGGCCGCGGCCTCACCAAGGACGGCTTCCACTTCCTGTCGGCGTTGCCGCGCATCGACGGCGTGCAGAGCCCCGACGACCTGGCCAACGGCGTGCGCGGGCTGGTGCAGGCGGTCCGCGAGTCGTGGCAGGGCCCGCCGGCCCCGGTGGTACGGCTGCTGCCCGCCGTACTGCCCGCCGCGACGCTGCCGGGACCCGAGCAGACGGCGCCGCACCAGATCCCGATCGGCATCGACGAGGCGACGCTGCAGCCCGCGCTGCTCGACTTCGAGAACGACCCGCACTTCATCGTCCTGGGCGACAACGAGAGCGGGAAGTCGAACCTGCTGCGCCTGGTGGCGGAGAGCCTGGTCGCCAGGCAGACGCCGAGCCAGGCCATGATGATCATGATCGACTACCGGCGGGCGCTGCTCGACGCGGCCGTCGGCGACCACCGCATCGGCTACGCCGCCTCCAGCGCGGCCGCCGCCGAGATCGTCAACGACGCCAAGGGCGCACTGCTCAGCCGCCTGCCCCCGGCCGACCTCACCCCGGACCAGCTCCGTCAGCGGAGCTGGTGGGCCGGCTCCGACCTGTACATCTTCGTCGACGACTACGACCTGGTGGCCACCTCGTCCAACCCGCTGCTGCCGCTGGTGGACCTGCTGCCGCAGGCCCGCGACATCGGCCTGCACGTGATCGTCTCGCGGCAGATGGGCGGCGCGGGCCGGGCCATGTTCGACCCCGTCATCCAGCGGCTGAAGGACATGGCCAGCCCCGCGCTGATCATGTCGGGCAGCAAGGACGAGGGCTACCTGTTCAACAACGTACGGGCGCAGCCGCTGCCGCCCGGACGCGGCACCCTCGTGGACAGGAAGTTCGGGACCCGCCTCATCCAGACCGCCTTCCTCAGCCCACCGGAGACCGGAGAAGAGTAGGAAATGGCGAACCTCGACATCCACTTCAAGGCGCTCGACGAGTGCCGCACGGCCATCAACAAGGCCAGGGGCCAGTACGGCGACGTCAGGTCGGAGAACAATCCCGGCGGCGACCCGCCCTCCTACACCAAGGAGGGCAGGGTCGAGATCCACCGCAAGGGCACCCCCGCGGACGCGTGCGGCGACCTGAAGGACTCCGCCGCCCTGGTCAAGATCGTGGACGAGGTGTGGTCGACGCTGATCAACGAGGGCGACCAGGCGACCAGGAAGCTCAAGGACGTGGAGGCCGGGCTGAACGCCGTCGAGGAGAACATCAGGGCCGCCCACAAGGCGACGTCGTGAGCGCGACGCCGGCCGTACCGGAGCGGATCGCGGCGCTGCAGCGCAAGGTGAGCGGCGACCCCGGCGCGCTGGACGCGGTCGCCAAGTCGTGGCGTGCCATCTCCGACGAGACCGACGACTACGTGGGCGGCCTGGGCCGCGCCGTCAACGTGGTGGACGAGGCGTGGCACGGCCGCTCCGCCGACTCCTTCGTCTCCTACATGCGCGAGTACGGCAAGGCCGGCGAGGGCCTCTACCTGCTGCTGTCCAACGCCGCGGCCTCCCTCGACACCGCGGCCGCCTCCCTGCGCAGCGCCAAGTCCGGCGTGGACGGCATCGCCTCCAAGCTCACCACGGACCTGGCCAACCACCACACGAAGTACTTCGCCGACAACAAGGACGCGACCGAGGCTGGCTGCGAGGCGGGTGCGAAGCCGCTCATCGACCAGGCGGAGATCGACGCCAAGGTGCACGTCGACAAGGCGGAGAAGGACGTGACCGCGGCGAAGAACGCCATCCGCGGCTTCCTGGACAACCGACCCCTCACCTTCGCCGCCATCCCCGAGATCGCCAAGAAGGACTTCACCCCCGAGGCGGGCCGCAAGATCGTCTGGGAGCCGACCGAGGGCTACGGCAAGAACGGCGGCGCGGGCGGCGACGGCTCCGGCACCGGCGGGCGCAACGTCGGCGGCTACGGCCCCAGCGGTCCCCCGCCCCCGGCGGGCGGCGGCCCCGCGCCCACCGGGCAGGTCAAGGCGTGGATCGACGAGGCCATCAAGATCCTTGAGGCGAACGGCGTGCCGGCCGGGAAGATGAACCCCAACGACATCTGGATGATCATCCAGCACGAGTCCGGCGGCAACCCGCACGCGATCAACCTCTGGGACTCCAACGCCGCCGCCGGCCACCCCTCCAAGGGCCTGATGCAGACGATCGACCCGACGTTCAACTCCTACGCGCTGGACGGCCACACCAACATCTACAACCCGGTGGACAACATCATCGCCGGGGTCCGCTACGCCGTCAGCAGGTACGGATCGGTCTCCAACGTGCCCGGCGTGGTCGGCATGAAGACCGGCGCCGGATACAGCGGCTACTGAGCGACGAGAACGCCCCCCGGATCCATCCGGGGGGCGTTTCGTGTGGTTATCCGCAGTTGCCCCAGCCCGCGCTGGTGCTCCCGGAGCCCGCGCTCCCGGAGAACCGCACGCACTTGCCCTTGGCGGGCAGCTTCACCGGGCCGGCGTAGTACTCGAAGTTGCCGCTGTCGGTCCTGGAACCGCCGCCCTGGACCTCCAGGGTGGCGCTGACCGGGGTGGCCTTGCCGACGTTGACGGTCTTCATCGTGACCACGCAGTTCTCACCGGTGCTCTTGTTGTAGAGCTGGTAGGTGGTGCCACCGGCGAACGACTGGCTGCGCTGGACGTAGAACCCGCCACCGCAGGCCGAGGTCGGCGTGTGCGGGTTCGGCTTCTCCGGCGCGGGCTTCGGCGGGTCGGGCTTCTTCGTGGGCGTCGGCTTCTGGGTAGGCGTCGGCTTGGGCTTCTGCGTCGGCGTCGGCTTCTGCGTGGGCGTCGGCTTCTGCGTGGGCGTCGGCTTCTGCGTGGGGGTGGGCTTCGGCTCCTCGGTCGTCGGAGTCGGCTTGGGCTCCTCGGTGGGCTTCTCCGTCGGCTTCTCGGTGGGCTTCTCGGTCGGCTTCTCCGAGGGCTTCTCGGTCGGCCGCTCCGTCTTGGTCACCGTGGCCGTCGGGGTCGGCTTGCCCTTGCGCGGCTTCTCCGTCGTCGGCTGCGGGTTCGGCTGCTGCGTCGGCGGCGTGGTCGGCACCGCGGGCACCGTGGGCGCGGCGGTCGGCGTCGGCGGGGAGGTCAGCTCGGGCACCGACGGCGTGCCGCTGGCCGAGGGCCACTCGGTCGGCAGTACCAGCGGGCCCACGCCATCCTCGTCCAGCGGCGGCGAGGTGACCGCCCACGGGACCGTGATCGTCGGCTGCGGCTGATCGGGCTGCGCCTGGCCGTCCACGGGAACGCCCCCCGTGGGCACGCCGCCCGGCCCCGTGCCCGACTCGCCGGCCACGGACGGGATCTTCACCACGTTGTTGCCCTCGGCCGCCGACTGCGCGACCGGCTGGATCTCCGCGTACCGTCCCGCGCCCCACAAGCCGACGCCGGACAGCAGCGCGATGACGCCCAGCCCGGCCACGAGGGCGACGGGGAAGCGCTTGCGCGGCCGCTCGGGCCCCACGGCGGCGCCGGCGAGCGGCTCCACCCTGATCGGCGGCTGCTGCTGGTTCGGGATCTGCGGCGGCCCCCACGAGGGCCCCTGCTGCTGGTACGGCGGCGCGGGCGAAACCGCCGGCGGCCCCGGCTGCACCGGCACCCCCTGGACCGGCTCCTCCTGGTGGATCAGGGTCTGCGCGTCGGGATGAACGGCGGGCGGCGGGATCATCCCGCTGGCCGGCCCGGTGTCACCGAGCAACTGCAGCAGCGCCGTGTAGGTGGTCGGCCGCTGGTGCACGCCCTTGGCCAGCGCGGCCAGCACGACGCGGCGCAGCGGCTGGGCGTCGAAGGGCAGGTGCGGCTCGGCGTTCAGGACGGCCTGCCCGTCCTGGCCGAACGGCGGCTCGCCGCTGCCGGCGAAGGCGACGACGGCGCCCCAGGCGAACACGTCCGCGTACGGGCCGTACTGCAGGCCGTTGATCTGCTCGGGCGCCTGGTAGCCGACCTCGCCGGCGGGGTCGCCGAGTCCGACGTCGGTGACCCTCGGGCCGTCGGCGCCCATGATGACGTTGTGCGGGGTCAGGCTGCGGTGCGCGATGCCCGCCAGGTGCACGGCCGACAGGGCGGTGAGGATGCCGAGCGCCAGCCGTTCGAGCGCGTCCTCGGCCAGCGGGCCGTCCTCGGCCACGGTCGCGGCCAGGCTGCGGCCCTCGACGTGCTCGCGGACCAGGTACGGCCGGTCCTCGTGCCAGCCCGAGTCGAGCACGCGGGCGATATAGGAACTCGAGACCCGCTTGGCCGCGGTGAACCGAGCGAGAGCCTCCGGTGTGACCTCGGGCTCGGGCGGCAGGAGCTTGATCGCCCTGATGGGGGCGTCGTCCTCCTCCCGGCCGAGGTATATGACCCCACGAGGTCCCTCACCCAGCAACCCGAGCAGGGTGTACTGGCCGATCTGCGGGGGATCCTCCGGCCGCAAAGGCGTCATTGGCCGTCTCTTTCATGAGTAGTCATGATCGAGACACATTGAACCAAAAAAGCCCCATATGTATCAGTAGTTTCGGTTACGATCCGACATTTCACTGTCAAGACGCCGTACTGACACTCAACCGGAGCCGCGCGCCCGCCGCCGGCTCATGGGCACGAACACCCGTGCGGTGACGACGAGAACGGCCAGGAGCGCGGCGAACCCGGCGATGATCCCGGCCTTCGCGATCGCGTCGTGGTCCACGGGCGGCGCCTTGGTCACCGCGTCCCTGCCCAGCGGCACGGGCGGCGGCGGGGCCACCACCGGGGCGTTCACCGGCTCGTACGGCAGGACCATCGTGACCGCCAGCATCGGGTTCACCATGCCCGCGCCGGTGCCCTTGCCGGTGGAGCCCTCGGCGGTGGCGATGACGCGGCGCCGTACCTGGTCCTGGTTGAGGTGGGGGAAACGCGCCCGCACCAGCGCGGCCACGCCCGTCACGTACGGCACCGCGAAGCTCGTGCCGTTCAGGTCGGACTGGTAGGCCTTGCCGGGCCAGGTCGCGGTGATCTCCTGACCGGGGCCGAGCACCGCCACCGGCGTCTTGGAGTTGGAGAAGTCGGAGCGCACGCCCTGCCGGTTGGCGGCGCCGACGGCCAGCACGCCCTCGTAGGCAGCGGGGTAGGCGGCGCTCACCGTCCGGTCCTCTTTGGTGACGTTGCCCGCGGCGGCGACGATGACCGCGTCCTTGGCGAGCGCGTAGTCGACCGCCGCCTTCAGCGCGGTGTGGTGCTCGGTCTGGATCGAGACGTTGATCACCTCGGCGCCGAGGTCGGCCGCGGCCTTGATGGCCTTCACCAGCAGCGCGAGTTCACCCTTGCCGTCGTGCGACTGCTTGAACGACATCAGGCTCACGTTCGGCGCCATCCCGTGGAAGGCGACGCCCTTCATGTCGCGGGCGGCGATGATGCCGGCGACGGCGGTGCCGTGGCCCACGCAGTCGCGGTAGCCCTTGCCGGTCAGGTCCGCCTTGCCCGAGACCGGGATCTGCGGGTGGGTCAGGTCGACGCCGCTGTCGATCACGGCGACTTTGACGCCGTCGCCCCTGGTCAGCGGCCACACCCGCTTGACGTCCATCCGCTGCTGCGCCCACGAGACGCCGGGCTGGAAGTTGCCCTTCTCCGGGTCGCAGTCGTCGCGCGCCACCTGGGCCGCGGCGGGCGCGGCGAGGAGTTGCAGCGCGATCAGGCTGACCAGAAAGGCGCGACCCATCATGGCCGTTTACCCTATCCCGTCCGCATTCGCCCGCTCCGTCCCGCAAGCAACCGGGCCCCGCTCGCTACCCCACCGCGCGGTACGGCTCCGCGGCGCGCACGCCGCGGAGCCGTGGCAGGTCAGCGCGTGGCGGACTCGATGTTGCCCCGGTAGGTGTTGATCACCCGGGCCGCCTCCTGGAGCTCCTCGGCCATCCGCTGGAAGGAGGCCCGGTAGGTCTGCCAGGCGCCGTTGAAGCGGTCGGCGCCGGGGCCGGTCCAGGCCGTGCCGACCTTGGCAGCCTCGCGGTCCAGCGCCGCCATCGTGGCCCGCACCGTCTCCGACTGCTGCGTGAACTGGGTCGCCATCTGCTGCATTTCCGCGGGGTTGCCACCAAGCAGACCCTGACTCATGAATGCCTCCTGCTGTCGCGACGAGAGAGCGCCCTCACCATAGGCACCACAGGGGCCCATCGCCCCCAGTTATGCCGAGCGGTTATGGTCTTCCAGAGGATTGTTCTGACCCCAGAGGAGCTTCGTCCCCATGCGCGAGGTTGTCGTCACCGGTGGCGGCACCGGCATCGGGTACGCGATCGCCGCGGCGTTCATCGCGCTAGGCGACCGCGTCACGATCACCGGCCGCCGCGAGCACGTACTGAAGGCGTCCGCCGAACGGCTCGGCGCCGCCTACGCGGCCTTCGACGCCGCCAGTCCCGCCGCGGTCAAGGAGGCCGCGCCCCACCTGCCAGGACACGTGGACGTGCTGGTCAACAACGCGGGCGGCAACACCAACCTCGACCGCGAGCCGTCCGCCGAGATCCAGGACGTGGCCGAGGGCTGGTGGGCCAACCTCAACGCCAACCTGATCTCGGCCGTCCTGGTCACGACCGCGCTGCTGCCGCGTTTCAGCAAGGGCGGGCGGATCGTCTCGATCGGCTCCATCGCCGCCCGCGGCACCGGCTCCGGCTCGTACGGCGCGGCGAAGGCGGCCGTCGAGTCCTGGACCGCCGACCTGGCCGCCGAACTCGGCCCCCGCGGCGTCACCGCCAACGTCGTCTCCCCCGGCCTGGTCGTCGACACCGAGTTCTTCCGCGGCAGGCTGACCGAGGACGGCATCAGGGCCAGGGTCGACAACACGCGCAACGGCCGACCCGCCACACCTGCCGACGTGGCCGAGACCGTACTCTTTCTGGCCTCGCCCGGTGCCCGACACCTGACGGGGCAGGTGGTCCACGTCAACGGAGGGGCGTACCTCGGTCGATAAACTCCGATTCAGCTCGTCCAGGAAGGAAAGACGCCGGTGCACAAGGTTCTCATCGCCAACCGGGGCGAGATCGCCGTACGGGTGGCCCGCGCGTGCAAGGACGCGGGCATCGCCAGCGTCGCCGTCTACGCCGAGCAGGACCTCGACGCCCTCCACGTCAAGATCGCCGACGAGGCGTACGCCCTCGGCGGTCAGTCGCCCGCGGAGACCTACCTCGACAGCGCCAAGCTGCTGCGGATCGCCGCCGAGTCGGGCGCCGACGCCGTCCACCCCGGCTACGGATTCCTGTCGGAGAACGCCGGCTTCGCCCAGGCCGTCATCGACGCCGGGCTGACCTGGATCGGGCCGCCGCCCGCCGCCATCGCCGCGCTGGGCGACAAGGTGCGGGCCAGGCACATCGCCGCCAAGGTCGGCGCGCCGCTGGTCGCCGGCACCCAGGACCCGGTCTCCGGTGTCGAGGAGGTCGTCGCGTTCGCCGAGCGGCACGGGCTGCCGATCGCCATCAAGGCCGCGTACGGCGGCGGCGGACGCGGCATCAAGGTGGCCCGCACACTCCAGGAGGTCCCCGACCTCTACGAGTCCGCGGTGCGCGAGGCCGTGGCCGCGTTCGGGCGGGGCGAGTGCTTCGTCGAGCGCTACCTCGACCGCCCGCGCCACGTCGAGACCCAGTGCCTGGCCGACGTCCACGGCAACGTGGTCGTGGTCAGCACCCGCGACTGCTCCCTCCAGCGCCGCCACCAGAAGCTCGTGGAGGAGGCGCCCGCCCCGTTCCTGTCCGCCGAGCAGGTCGAGACCCTCTACACCAGTTCCAAGGCCATCCTGCGCGAGGCCGGCTACGTCGGCGCCGGCACCTGCGAGTTCCTCGTCGGCCAGGACGGCACGATCTCCTTCCTGGAGGTCAACACCCGCCTCCAGGTCGAACACCCGGTCACCGAGGAGGTCTCCGGCATCGACCTGGTGCGCGAGATGTTCCGCGTGGCCGACGGCGAGGCGCTCGGCTACGACGACCCGGCGCTGCGCGGGCACTCCTTCGAGTTCCGCGTCAACGCCGAGGATCCGGGGCGCGGCTTCCTGCCCGCGCCGGGGACGCTGACCGTGCTGCGGCCGCCTTCGGGGCCGGGAGTGCGGCTCGACTCCGGGTACGAGGCGGGGATGACGGTGCCCCAGACGTTCGACTCGCTGGTGGCCAAGCTGGTGGTGACGGGGCGCAGCCGTACCGAGGCGCTGGAGCGCGCGCGCCGGGCGCTGGCGGAGTTCGAGATCGACGGCATGCCGACCGTGCTGCCCTTCCACCGGACCGTCGTCGAGGACCCGGCCTTCACCGCCGAGCCGTTCGCGGTCCACACGCGGTGGATCGAGACCGAGTTCGACAACACGATCCCGCCCTACTCGGGCGAGATCGCCTCCGGTGAGAGCCCCGCCAGGGAGACGGTGACCGTCGAGGTGGGGGGCAAGCGCCTGGAGGTGGTCCTGCCCGCCGGTCTGGGTACGGCCGGCAGTACGCCGTCGGCGAACGCCAAGGCCCCCAAGCGTGGGCCGGGCGGCGCCAAGAAGGCGGCGGCCGGCGGCGACGCGCTGGTCAGCCCGATGCAGGGCACGATCGTCAAGGTCGTGGCCGGCGACGGCGACACCGTGGCCGAGGGCGACACGGTCGTGGTGCTGGAGGCCATGAAGATGGAGCAGCCGCTCACCGCGCACAAGTCGGGTGTCATCACCGGTCTGGCGGCGGCCGTCGGCCAGACGGTGACCTCCGGGGCGACGATCTGCGAGATCAAGGACGCCTGAGGCCCCGGCGCGCCCCTCCCTGCGGGTAACGTGCGAGTTGAGGAACTTTCCCGACCGCCCGTTCGTCCTGAAGGGCGAAGGAGGCTAGCTGCCCATGACCCACTCGCTGCGCCGAGCGGGGGCCGCGACCGCGGCTCTGATCGCCGGTCTACTCGCTGTATTCGCGCTGTCCCCCGCTGCTCACGCCGCGGCGCCGCCTGACGCCCAGACCATCCTGTCCCATTGGAAGGACAAGCAGGATCCGCTCTACGTGGAGCCCGGCTCCGCGTTGACGTCCGACCAGCAGTCGGAGATCCGGTCCACCTTGAAGGACTCCAAGAGCGACATCTACGTCGCGGCACTGCCCGACGGCTCGGTCACCGACGTGAAGACGTACCTGACCAACCTGGGCAACGCGACGGCCGCGGCCAAGCAGAACGGCCGTGTGACCGTCGCAGTCCTCGACGGCAAGACCCTGTTCGCCGGATCGAACTTCGGCCGCAACAGCACCGGTCAGATCGCCAACCTGTCGACGCGCAACAACTCCGACATCGTGGCGGGCATGAACGAGTTCGTCGACCGGATCAACCTGCTGGCCGAGGGCAAGAACAGGTCGGCGCTGTCGTCCGGCTCGCCCAGCGGCGGCGGCAGCGGCACCGGCGCGCTCATCGGTCTCGGCGCCATCGCCCTGGTGGGTGGCGGCGGCTACTTCCTCTACTCCAAGAACAAGAAGAAGAAGCTCGCCGAGAAGCAGGCCAAGGAACTCGCGATGGTCAAGACGACCGTCGACGAGGACGTCACCAAGTTCGGTGAGGAGATCACCGCGCTCGACACCGACGTCACCCTCGCGGGCGAGGGCGGCCAGCACATCGACGAGTGGCAGCACGCCCTCGACTCCTACGAGAAGGCCAAGACCCAGCTCGCCACGATCGAGCGGACCGACCAAATCCGCGAGGTCACGCAGACGCTGGAGGACGGCCGCTACTCGCTGGCCGTGGTCAAGGCCAGGGTCAACAACCAGCCGGTGCCCGAGCGCCGCGCGCCCTGTTTCTTCAACCCGCAGCACGGCCCGTCCGTGCGCGACGTGCGCTGGGCTCCGGCCGGCGGCGCGGTGCGCGACGTGCCGGCCTGCGCGATGGACGCCGAGGCGGTCGAGCGCGGCTTCGACCCGCAGATGCGCGAGGTCATGGTCGACGGCCAGCGCCGCCCGTACTACGACGCGGGCCCGGCCTACCAGCCGTACGCCTACGGCTACTACGGCGGCTTCGGCGACATCATGACCGGCATGTTCATCGGCACGATGATGGGCAGCATGCTGGGCGGCTGGGGCATGGGCGGCTACGGCGCCGGCTACGCGGAGGGCTACTCCGACGGTGGCGGCGGCGACTTCGGCGGCGGCGGAGGTGACTTCGGCGGCGGCGACGGCGGCGGCTGGGGCGACTTCGGCGGCGGCGATTTCGGCGGCGGCGATTGGTAGTCCACCAGGGCTAGTTGCGGGCGCGTCCTCGTCAGAGGGCGCGCCCGCCGTTTTCCCATCCGTCAGCGCGCTTCTGTCCGTCAGGGCGCTTCCATCCGTCAGGGCGCTTCCATCCGTTACGGCGCTTCCATCCGTTACGGCAAGCCGTCCCCACGCCACCCGCCGACCCGCGCGGGCGCCGATCGTGGGGGTCGCTTCTCACGTCGGACAAACGCGCCACCGCAACGACCTACGTCAACCGTCGTCCCGGCCCACGCCTGACCGGGTCCCGGCCCACGGTTGGCCGAAGTTTCGGCGCCCTGCTGACCGGGATCTCCGGCACCCTGTTGACCGGAGTGCTGGCACCCTGTTGGCCAGAGTTCGGGCGCTCTGTTGGCCGGGGTTTCGGCCTCTTGTTGGCAGGAGGGGTTCTGGCACCTTGGTTGGGCGGGGCCTTCTGGGGTTAGAGGCCGATTGTGGCTTCTGGTTGCATGAGGCGGCGGGCGGCTTCGGTGATGCTGCCGGACAGGGACGGGTAGACGGCGAAGGTGTGGGCCAGTTGGTCCACCGTCAGGCGTTGCTGGACCGCCACCGAGACCGCGAGGATCAGTTCCGAGGCTCTGGGTGCCACCACCACGCCGCCCAGCACTATGCCGGTGTGGGGGCGGCAGAAGAGCTTGACGAAGCCGTCGTTGAAGCCCGACATCTTGGCCCTGGCGTTGGTGGCCAGGGGGAGCTTGACGACGTTGGCCTCGATCTCACCGGCCTCGATGGACCGCTGTGCCACGCCGACCGCGGCGATCTCCGGGTCGGTGAAGATGTTGGAGGCCACGGTCGCCAGCCGCAGCGGCTGGACGGCCTCGCCCAGCGCGTGCCAGACGGCGATGCGGCCCTGCATGGCGGCCACCGAGGCGAGCATGAGGACGCCGGTGCAGTCGCCCGCGGCGTAGACGCCGGGCGCGGAGGTGCGGGAGACCTTGTCGACCTTGATGAAGCCGTTGCGATCGAGCTGTACGCCCGCCTCGGCCAGGCCGATGCCGGTGGTGTTGGGGACCATGCCGACCGTCATCAGCGCGTGGGAGCCTTCGGCCACGCGGCCGTCCTCCAGCGTGACCAGGACGCCGTCGGCCGTACGCGTGACCGAGGAGGCGCGGGAGCGGCCCATGACGTTCATGCCGCGCCTGCGGTAGACCTCCTCCAGCACCTCGGCGCCGTCGGCGTCCTCGTTGGGCATCATGCGGTCGCGGCTGGAGACGAGCGTGACCTCGCAGCCCAGGGAGCGGTAGGCGCCGGCGAACTCGGCGCCGGTGACGCCGGAGCCGACCACGATCAGGTGCTCGGGCAGCTCGTCGAGGTCGTAGAGCTGGCGCCAGGTGAGGATGCGCTCGCCGTCGGGTTCGGCGCCGGGCAGGATGCGCGGGGTCGCGCCGGTGGCCACGAGGACCACGTCCGCCCTGATCGTGCGCTCGCCCGCCTTGACCACCTGCGGATCCACGAGGCGCCCGTGCGCCTTGATGATCTCGACGCCCTCGGCGGCGACCCTGGTCTCGATGTCCATGGACTGGGCCTGGGCCAGCTCCTTGACCCGCTTGTTGACCAGCGGCAGGTCGACCTGGGCGACGCCGACGTCGCCGTCGAGCCCGCCGGAGAAGGCGACGCCCAGCGAGGGCGCGTCCATGAGCGCCTGCTTGCGCACCGAGGTGGCGATGAGCGTCTTGGACGGCACGCAGTCGGTGAGCACGCACGCGCCGCCTGGACCGTCCTGCTCGACCATCGTGACCTCCGCGCCTAGTTGCGCGGCCACCAGCGCCGCCTCGTAGCCGCCTGGTCCGCCACCGATGATCACGATCCTAGTCACGTGTCCCATTCTTCCGCATGTCCTGAGCAGCAGGCGAACGGGGCGGGGGCCGGGACGCTAGTCTTGGCTGCTGTGCCTGTCTACGCCGCATACGGCAGCAACCTGGACCCCGGGCAGATGGCCTTGCGCGCGCCCCACTCCCCGGTGCGCAGCGCGGGCTGGCTGCAGGGCTGGCGCCTGACGTTCGGCGGTCCCGACGCGGTGGCCACCATCGTCGAGGATCCCGACGAGCACGTCTTCGTGGTGCTGTATGACGTGCCCGAGTTCGACGAGGACTCGCTGGACCAGTGGGAGGGCGCGGCGCGCGGCATCTACCACAAGGTGCGGCTGCGGGTGCAGACGCTGGAGGGCGAGCTGGTCGCCTGGTTCTACGTCCTCGACGCCTACGAGGGCGGCCTGCCCTCGGCCCGCTATCTCGGCTTCCTGGCCGACGCCGCGGAGAAGGCGGGCGCACCGGACGACTACGTGAAGGAACTACGCGGCCGCCCCTGCACTTCCCTGTGAAGACAACTGCGCGTCCCTGCGAAGGAAACTGCGCGTCCCTGCGAAGGAAACCGCGCAGCCGCCCCAGCGCCCCGTGAAGGGAACCGCGCAGCAGCCCCCGCGCCCCGTGAAGGGAACCGCGCAACCGTCCCTGTGAAGGGAGCGCGCAGCCGTCCCCGCGCGCCCCTCCGGCTTCTCTCTGGCCTGGTCCGCGACACGCCCGGGCGTACGACGGTGGAAATCCGAGACGCGGGTGATCAGCGCAGCGGCTGGTCCTTGGTCTCCTTCAGGGCGAAGATGTAGACCAGCGTCGAGACCAGGGCCAGCGCCGACATGTACCAGGGGAAGCCCACCGGGTTCCCCGCGTCGATGAACGCGGTGCCGATGAGCGGGGCCGTACCGCCGAAGAGGGCGACCGTGAGCGAGTACGGGAAGCCCGCGCCCGCGGCCCGCACCCGGGTCGGGAACAGTTCGGAGTTCACCGCGGCCGAGATCGAGGTGAAGCAGCCGAGGAAGACCATGCCGACGCACTGGATGAGCAGCAGGCTGGCGAAGGAGTTGTCCAGCATGCTGAGGAGCGGCACCGGCAGCAGGGTGAAGGCCACGCCGAAGGTGATCAGCAGGGGCTTGCGGCCGATCCGGTCCGACAGCATGCCGAGCAGCGGCTGCAGGAGCATGAAGAAGACGAGCGCGATCGTGCCGACGAGCTGCGCCTCGGTCTTGGAGAAGTTGACGGTGATGTTCGCGTAGGTGGGCAGGAACGTGGTCCACGTGTAGTAGGCCACGGTGCCGGCGATGGTGATGCCGACGATGAGGGCGGCCTGCTTGGGGTAGTTGCGCAGGAAGTCGAAGAGCCTGGGGCGCTCGGCCCTGCCCTCCTGGATCTCCTGGGCGACGTGGGAGGTCTCGTCGGCGCCCTTGCGGATCCACAGGCCCACCAGGCTGAGCAGGGCGCCGATCACGAAGGGGACGCGCCAGCCCCAGCCGTTCATGTCGGCCGCGGCCAGCATGGTTCCCAGCCCGGCGGCCAGGCCAAGTGCGAGGAGCTGGCCGATGGTCGTGCTGACGTACTGGAAGCTTGAGAACAGGCCGCGGCGGCCCGGACCCGCGGACTCCACCAGGAACGTCGTGGCGGCGGCGAACTCACCTCCGACCGACAGGCCCTGGATGAGGCGGGCGAGCGTCAGAATGATCGGGGCGAGGATGCCCGCCGCCTCGTAGGTAGGAGTGATCGCGAGCATGAGGGAGCCGGCGCCCATCAGCACGATGGTGAAGGTCATCGCGGCCTTGCGGCCGAACCGGTCGGCGAAGGAGCCGACGAGCAGGCCGCCGAGGGGGCGCATGAAGAACCCGACCGCGAAGACCCCGTACGTGGCCAGCAGCGGGACCAAGGAGTCACCGGCGCTCTTGGGGAACACCTGGACGGAGAAATATGCGGCCAAGGCGGCGTAGGCGTACCAGTCGTACCACTCGACCACGTTGCCGATGCTGGCGGCCATGAGCTGGCGGACACGGCTTCGCGGGATGCCGAGCGGCGACTCGGTCGCGGGTGAGGTTGCCACCAGGGGCTCCTTTGCTTACAGGTGCGGTGGTGCCCTACTGTGCAAGTGGACGACCGAAATAGTCAAACATCCAGAGATTTATTTACAAACCCGACATGGAAACGGTTCTCAATGGACGTTCTCGACCGGCGCCTGATCGCGGCCCTCCAGGTCAGTCCCCGCGCGTCGTGGGGTGAGATCGCCCGGGTCGTCGGCGAGCACGAGCGCACGGTCGCGCGCAGGCTCCAGCGCGTCATCAACGAGGGCATGGTCCGGGTCACCGCGATCTACGACGACCTGCGCACCGGCCACGGCCGCCCGGTCCACCTGCACGTCCAGGTGCAGCCCGGCGCCTCGGCGAAGGTGGCGGCGGCGCTGAGCGAGCGCGGCGACACCCGTTCGGTCTACTCCCTGACCGGCGAGGCCGACCTCGGCTGCGAGCTGGTCGCCCCGAGCAGGGACATGCTGCACGACATCGTCTCCTCCGAGGTCACCGAGATCAGCGGCGTCCTGCAGACCCGCACCCAGGTCGTCCTGCACACGTTCACGACCGTGGCCGAGTGGCACGCGCCCTTCCTGACCCCCGAGGAGGTCGCCGAGCTGCGTCCCGTCCACAGCTCGGGGCCGCTGCCCGACCAGGACGGGCTCTCCCCGCTGGAGCAGGAGATCGCCGAGCTGCTGGTCGCCGACGGCAGGGCCGCCTTCACCGCGATCGCCGAGCGGCTGGACATCTCGCTGCCGACCGCCCGCCGCCGGGTCGCCTCCCTGCTCGACCGCAGGCTCCTGCTGCTGCGCGCCGAGATCGAGCCGGCGCTGCTCGGGCTGGAGGTCGAGGCGCAGATCTGGCTGAAGGTACGCCCCCACGGGCTGGACCAGGTGGGCCAGACCCTCGCCGCCCACCCGGACGTGCGCTACTGCGCGGCCACCTCGGGAACCCACTCGGTCATCGTCCAGGTGGTCGCCGCGCACGAGGCCGACCTCTACCGTTTCCTCACGAACGTCGTCGGCCCGATCGACGACGTCACCGACGTCAACGTCACGCTGATCACCCGCGCCCACAAGCGCGGGCACCTCCGCAAGTCCGGTCTGCTCACATTGGAGAGAACATGACGCCCGCCGAGAAGGAAGTAGCCGACCTGTGCGTGGAGCTCATCCGCGTCGACAGCAGCAACTACGGTGACGGCACCGGTCCCGGTGAGCGGGCCGCCGCGGAAGTGGTCATGGCCAGGCTGGACGAGGTCGGCATCGAGTCCACCTACATCGAGAGCGAGCCGGGCCGCGGCAACGTGGTGACCCGCGTGGAGGGCAGCGACCCCGGCCTGCCCGCGCTGCTGGTCCACGGGCACCTGGACGTCGTGCCCGCCAACGCCGCCGACTGGTCGGTGGACCCGTTCGCCGGCGAGGTGCGCGACGGCTACATCTGGGGCCGTGGCGCGGTGGACATGAAGGACATGGACGCCATGATGCTGGCCGTGCTGCGGCAGATGAAGCGCGAGGGCAGGAAGCCCAGGCGCGACATCGTCTTCGCGTGGGTCGCCGACGAGGAGGCCGGCGGCGTCTACGGCGCCAAGCACCTGACCGCCCACCACCCCGAGCTGTTCGAGGGCGTCACCGAGTCGATCAGCGAGGTCGGCGGCTACTCGCTCGAAGTGGACCCGTCGCTGCGGCTCTACCTGATCGAGACGGCCCAGAAGGGCCTGGCCTGGATGAAGCTGATCGCCGACGGCACCGCCGGGCACGGCTCCATGCTCAACTCCGACAACGCGGTCACCGAGGTGGCCAAGGCCGTCGCCAGGATCGGCGCCCACGAGTGGCCGATCACGCTGACGCCGACCGTGCGGACGTTCCTCACCGAGGTGGCCGACGCCTTCCAGATCCCGTTCGACCCGGCGGACCCGCGCAACGTGCTCGACAAGATCGGGCCGCTGGTCCGCTTCGTCGGCGCCACGCTGAGCCACACCTCCAACCCGACCCAGCTCGGCGCCGGCTACAAGTCGAACGTGATCCCCGGCCAGGCCACCGCCGTGGTCGACGGGCGCTTCCTGCCCGGCCACGAGGAGGACTTCTTCAAGACCATCGACGCGCTGATCGGCGAGAAGGTACGCCGCGAGTTCGTGCACCACGACATCGCGCTGGAGACCACGTTCGACGGGGCGCTGGTCGAGTCGATGATCGCGGCGCTCAAGGCCGAGGACCCGACGGCGCGGGCGGTGCCGTACTGCATGTCGGGCGGGACCGACAACAAGACCTTCTTCGCCGACCTGAACATCCGGGGCTTCGGGTTCGTGCCGCTGCGGCTGCCGAAGGACATGGACTTCGCGTCGATGTTCCACGGCGTGGACGAGCGGGTGCCGGTCGAGGCCCTGCAGTTCGGTGTGAGGGTGCTCGACAGGCTGCTCCTAAACTACTGAGGTGAGCAACGACGCCTATTCCCTGGCACAGGACGCCGCCGCCGCGCTGAAGGGCGCGGCGGGCGTCGACACCTTCGACGTGGCCCTCGTGATGGGCTCCGGCTGGGTCCCCGCCGCCGACGCGCTCGGACAGACGGTCACCGAGGTCGCCTTCACCGACCTGCCCGGCTTCGCGCCGCCCGCGGTCGCCGGGCACGGCGGCAAGATCCGGGTCGTCCGCACCGGCGCGGGCCGCCACGCGCTCGTCCTGCTGGGGCGCACACACCTGTACGAAGGCCGGCCGGTCGACAAGGTGGTCCACGGCATCCGCACCGTCGCCGCGGCCGGGGTGAGGGCGGTCGTGCTCACCAACGCCGCGGGCGGCCTGCGCCCCGAGACGCAGAACGTCGGCGACCCGGTCCTGATCAGCGACCACATCAACATGACCGGCGCCAACCCGCTGACCGGCACGACCTTCCTCGACCTGACCGAGGTCTACAGCAAGCGGCTGCGGGCGCTGGTCCGCGAGATCGACCCGGCCATCGCCGAGGGCGTCTACGTCGCCTTCCGCGGCCCGACCTACGAGACGCCCGCGGAGATCCGCATGCTGCGCACGCTGGGCGGCGACCTGATCGGCATGTCCACGGTGCTGGAGGCGATCACCGCCCGCGAGGCGGGGCTGGAGGTGCTCGGCGTCTCCCTCGTCACCAACCCGGCCGCGGGCCTGGCCGGCGAGCCGCTCAACCACGAGGAGGTCCTCCAGGTCGGCAGGACCACCGCCGCGCGCATGGGCGGCCTGCTGGCCAAGGTGGTCGACCAGCTATGAGCGAACTGCTGAAGCAGGCCCGCGCCTGGCTGGCCCAGGACCCCGACCCCGACACCCGCGCCGAGCTGTCCGGCCTCATCGAGCGCGCCGACCTCGACACGCTGACCGCCCGCTTCGGCGCCAAACTCGAGTTCGGTACGGCCGGCCTGCGCGGCGAACTGGGCGCGGGACCCAACCGCATGAACCGGGTCACGGTCATGCGCGCGGCGGCCGGACTGGCCGCGGTACTCGGCCCCGGCAAGCACGTGGTCATCGGCTACGACGCCCGCTACAAGTCCGACGTGTTCGCCCGCGACACCGCCGCGGTGCTGACCGGCGCGGGCGTCCACGCCTCGCTGCTGCCCGGCCCGCTGCCGACGCCGGTGCTGGCCTTCGCCGTGCGCCACCTGGGCGCCGACGCCGGGGTCACGGTGACGGCCAGCCACAACCCGCCCAGGGACAACGGCTACAAGGTCTACTGGAACGACGGCTCCCAGATCGTGCCGCCGGTCGACGGGCAGATCTCGGCGGCGATCGACGCGGTGGGCCGGGTGGACGGGCTGCCGCTGGGCCCGCCGTACGCGGAGAGGGGGCTGGACGGGGCGGCGCCCGGGACCTTCACCGAGCTGGGCGAGGATCTGGTCGACGACTACATCGAGGCGGTGACCGCGCTGCCGCTGGGCACGGCGCGGACGCTGAAGGTGGCCTACACGCCGTTGCACGGGGTGGGCGCGGGCACGCTGACCGGCGCTTTCCTGGCGGCTGGGTTCGCCAGCCCGATGGCGGTCGAGGAGCAGCGCAACCCCGATCCGGCCTTCCCGACCGTCGCCTTCCCCAACCCGGAGGAGCCGGGGGCGATGGACCTGGCGCTGGCGCTGGCCGTCAAGATCGGCGCGGACGTCGTGCTGGCCAACGACCCCGACGCCGACCGTTGCGCGGTGGGCGTGCCGGTGGGCGACGGCTCGTGGCGGATGCTGACCGGCGACGAGGTGGGCGGGCTGCTCGGCGAGTACGTGATCGCCAACACCACCGGCGAGCGGCTGGTGGCGACCACGATCGTGTCCTCCACACTGCTGGGCAAGATCGCCGCGGCGCACGGGGTGCGCTACACCGAGACGCTGACCGGCTTCAAGTGGATCATGCGGGCGGGCGAGGGCATGGTCTACGGGTATGAGGAGGCGCTCGGTTACAGCGTCGGGGCCGACAGCGGGTTGCCCGTGCACGACAAGGACGGGATCGGGGCGGCGTTGACCGTGGCCGCGATCGCGGCCGAGGCCAAGCGGGCCGGCCGTACCCTGCAGGACCTGCTGGACGACCAGGCCAGGCGCTACGGCCTGCACGCCACCTCGCAGCTCTCCGTGCGGGTGGAGGACCTGTCGCTGATCTCCGGCGCGATGGCGCGGCTGCGCGCCGAGCCCGCGCGGGAGCTCGGCGGGCGCGTGGTCGAGGGCATCGACGACCTCGCCAAGGGCGAGGGCGGGCTGCCCCCGACCGACGGCCTGCGCTACCGGCTGGCCGGTGACGCGCGGGTGGTCGTGCGGCCCTCCGGCACCGAACCGAAGCTCAAGTGCTACCTGGAGGTGGTGGTGCCGGTGGAGGCCGAGGTGGCGGAGGCCAGGACCAGGGCTGCCGCGGGACTGGCCGCCCTGGCCGCCGACCTCAAGGTCACGCTGGGTCTTTGAGCCTGAACTGCAGCTCGATCTCCCACTTGTTCATGTCCGGCTGCTCGGCCGGGTTGGTGTGGTAGATCTCCAGGCGGGTGCCCCAGTGCTCGCCGTCGGCCTCCTCGGTCATGTCGAAGTCGAGGCCGGGGGTGTTGCGCAGCTTCTCGATGACCGGGAAGAGCTGGTCGGGGTGGCCGATCGTGCGCACGCTGGCGTAACGACCGGCGGGGAGGGTGGCGGCGACGAAGTCACCCTCCACCTCCACCGGCTCGGCCACCGGCACGCCCGCCTCCACGTCCAGGTCGCCCTCCATGTCGATGACGTGGAAGCGGAAGAACGGCGCGCCCTCCATGGCCGCGCCCTTGGCGACCAGCCAGGCGTAGATGTCGGGAATGCGGTCGGCGACCACGCCGAACGTGGTCATGGTGATGGTCTTGCGGACGGCGACGTAGTGCCGCTCGGGGAACTCGATGATGTCCATGCTCTTACTTACGTCCGGGACCGCCGAAACTCATCGGCAGGTCGTACAACGGGAACAAGCTCGGGTCCAGATAGGTGGTCGTACCCCTGATCAGGCCGCCTGACGTCTCCAGGACCACGATCGCGAACGCCTCGCCGTCGAGGTACTGGCCGAACGTGGTCGCCCCCGCCCGGACCAGCTTGCTCCCGCGGCAGCCCGCCCCGCCCGAGGCGACCAGCACCTGGCGCATGGCCTCGCGGCCCGACAGCCACCACGCGAACGGCGGCATCGAGTCCACGGCGTCCTCGTGGGTGATGGCGACCAGCGTGTCCACGTCGAAGCGTTCGAAGGCGTCCACGTAACGGGCCAGCAGGTCCTCGTCCACCTCCAGGCGCGGCTCGTCCGTGGCGGGCAGGGCCGCCCTGGCCCGCTGCAGCGCGCTGTTGACCGAGGCCACGCTGGTCTCCAGCAGGCCGGCGACCTCGGCGGCCGACCAGGCGAGCACGTCGCGCAGGATCAGGACCGCCCGCTGCCTGGGCGGCAGGTGCTGGAGCGCGGCCACGAAGGCCAGGCGCACCGACTCGCGGGAGACCGCCAGCTCGGCCGGGTCCATGAGCTGGTCGGGCATCGGGTAGACCCAGCGGTCGTGGGGGATCGGCACGCCCAGCTCGGCGCCGGGCTCGGCGGCCGGGCCCAGGTCCATGGCGCGGGCCCGGCGCTGGGCGCTGCGGAGCATGTCGATGCAGACGTTGGTGGCGATGCCGTACAGCCAGGGGCGCAGCGCGCCGCGCTCGGGGTCGAACGTCTTCCACGCCCTGGTCAGGGTCTCCTGGACGGCGTCCTCCGCCTCGAAGCCGGAGCCGAGCATGCGGTAGCAGTATCCGGCCAGTTCCTTGCGGTGGCGCTCCAGCTCTACCACGTCAGCGGGTCACCTCGATCTGCAGCTCGGTGACCCATTCGTCGCGGTTGTCCGGGCAGTGGAGCGACACCTCGCGCGACAGGCTCAGGGCGCGGTAGCCGTTGTCCTCGATCCAGTGGGCGAGCGCCTGCATGGTCGGGCCGACGTTCTCCATCGCGCCGTTGTGGATGATCGTGGCGGCGGTCTCGATGCCGGGCAGGTTCAGGAAGTCGACGTCGGCGCCCTCCGACACCCCCACCTGGATCGCGGCGTGGATCATCACGGTGCCGTCGTCCTCGGCGACGTAGTAGGCGCAGCCGGGTCCGGTCACCTTGATGTCCGCCTCGCACAGCCGCTTCATGAGCTCGGCGTAGAGCGGCTGGATGACCGGGCCGATGTCCTTCCCGTCGTAGCTGGCCGCCCGGCCGCTGAGCTCGGCGATCCGCATGGGGGCGACCTTCTTGAGCACGACCTCGTCGGTGCGCATGTGCCCTTCCCTCTCGATCGTGCGGAGTCTCGCCTCCACGCCGCGCAGCCTGGCCAGGTCGGCGTCGATCTGCGCCTCCAACTGTGCGCGACGCAGGCGGACCATGCCGTGCAGTTCCTCCGTGCTCACCTTGTCGTCGAGGATCGCGCCGACCTGCTCCAGCGTGAACCCGAGGTCCTTGATCGCGACGATGCGGTTGAGCCTGGACAGCTGGGCGGCCTGGTAGGAGCGGTAGCCGGTGGCGGGGTCCACGTGCGCGGGCCGTAGCAGCCCGATCGCGTCGTAGTGGCGCAGCATCCGCACCGACACCAGCCCCAGCCTGGCGAAGTCTCCGATGCTGAACATGACGCCCCCAGATGTAGACCCTCACACGGTGTCAGGGTCAACACTACGGTCCCGATCCTGCTGCTCACGGCGTCCGTCACGCAAGGGGACCGGACCGCGCCGATCCCCGCCGGCGCGACGCGAAGCGTGGCGAGCAGCACCGCGGGGAGCGGGGATCAGCGCGAACTCGTGGGCCGCGCGGCCGGGACGGGACGCGGCGAACCGCGGTGCCTCAGATGCCCCGTCCCGGCGTGCGGCAACGGCGTCGCGGGCGCCCTTCGCCCGCGCCACCCTGGTCACGGCTCCGCGGGAGCTGTGGGACGCCCGCGAGGCCGCGTTCGAGGTCACCGCCGGACGGCGATGCCATTGCTTAGGTAAGGCTTACCTAAGCAGAAGTGTGCAGAGAGGTCAAGAATCGCACTGGCTACCGATCGTTCGGTCGGCTACGCTCCTACCAAACGTTCGGTAGGAGACATGGACACAGGACTACGGATCAGGACCGCCGCGATGCGGCTCTTCGCCGACCAGGGCTACGCGGCGACGAGCATCAGGGACCTCGCGCGGGCCGTCGACATGACCAACGCCGGCATCTACCATCACGTGGCCAGCAAGGAGGCCCTGCTCGCCGACCTCATGCGCCTGAGCCAGCTCGGCCTCATCGACGCCACCGACCGCCTGCTGGCGGGCCCGCGCGAACCCGCCGAGCGCCTGGCCGTGCTCATCACCTCGCTCACCGCCGTCCACGCGCTCAACCCGATGACCACCCGCGTCATGGACGGCGAGCTGCGCTCGCTCACCGCGGGCTCCAGCGCCCGCGACGAGATCATCGCCCTGCGCGACCTCTACGAACAGCGCTGGAAGGCCGCGCTGGCCGACGGCGTCCAGCGCGGCGCCTTCCACGTCGCCGACCAGAAGCTGACCCGGCTGGCCCTGATGTCCATGTGCACCGGCACCAGCGAGTGGTACCGCCCCGACGGCGAGTCCTCGCTGGAGCAGGTGTGCGCCGAGTTCGTGGCGATCGGCCTGGCCGCGGTCCGCTCGCCCGCCCAGGTGACCATGCGCCTCGACCTCACCCTGCTGCCCGACTACCCATGGGAGCCCCATGACGATCCCCGCGTTGCTCCGGCAGGCCGCACGACTCCATGAGGACCGCCCGTTCCTGATCTTCCCTGACCGGACGCTCGGGTTCGCCGAGGTCGACGAGCGCACCGACCAGCTCGCCGGCGCGCTGGCCGACCACGGCGTACGGCCCGGCGACCGCGTGGCCGTCATGCTGGACAACGTCCCCGACTGGCCGCTGAGCTGGCTGGCCGTGGCCAAGGCCGGCGCGATCACCGTCCCGGTCAACGCCCGCTACCGTTCGGCCGACCTGGCCCACGTGCTGCGCGACTCCGGCGCCAGGACGGCGCTGACCTCGCCGGAGTACGCCCCCTTCATCCGCGAGGCGGGCGTGCCGGTGCTGCGGGAGCGCTCGGGCAAGGCGCCCGAGGTGTCGATCGACCCCTGGGACATCGCCACCTTCTCCTACACCTCGGGCACCACCGGGTTCCCGAAGGCGTGCATGCTGCCCCACGAGTACTGGACGCGTACCGCGGAGCTCATGGTGGACCTGGTCGGGTTCCGCGAGGACGACGTGGTCATGGTGGCGCAGCCGTTCTCGTACATGGATCCGCAGTGGATGGCGCTCATGTGCCTGGTGGCCGGGGTGCCGCTCGTGGTGCTGCCGCGTTTCTCCGCCTCCGGGTTCTGGCCGGACGCGCGGCGCTTCGGGGCCAGCGTCACGTACGTGCTGGGCACGATGCCGATGCTGCTGTTCAAGCAGCCGCCGCACGAGCACGACCGGGACAACCGCATGCGGCTGGTGATGTGCTCGGGCATCCCGGCCAAGCTGCACGCCGCGCTGGAGGAGCGCTGGGACGCGTCCTGGCGGGAACTGTACGGCTCCACCGAGAGCGGCCCCGACCTGCTCGTCCATCCGGACGACGACCGCACGGTCGGCACCGGCGCGATGGGCTACGCGCCGCCGGGCAAGGAGGTCGCGGTCCTGGCCGAGGACGGCCGGCCGGGCGAGATCGTGGTCCGGGGCCGGCCGATGATGCGCGGCTACTGGAACCACCCCGACGCCACCGCCCACGCCTTCCGCGACGGCTGGTTCCACACCGGTGACCTGGGCGTACGCGACGAGCTCGGCTACATCCACCACGCCGGAAGACTGAAGGACATGGTACGGCGGGGCGGCGAGAACATCTCCTGCGCCGAGGTCGAGACCGTCCTGACCCAGCACCCGGCGGTCCAGGCCGCCGCGCTGGTCCCGGTGCCCGACGACCTGTGGGGCGAACTGCCCAAGGCGTTCATCCAGCTCAACCCCGGCCACTCCCCCGGCGAGGCCACGGCCGCCGAGATCATCGCCCACGCCCGCGAACGGCTGGCCAGGTTCAAGATCCCGGCCTTCGTCGAGTTCGTGGACGGCTTCTCCTACACCCCGTCCCAGCGCATCGAGAAGCGCCACCTGCTCCACCCCGAACGCGACCAGCGCGCCGGGTCCATCGCCATCCAGACCCCGAGGGAGACCGCATGATCGACGTCAGCGCGCGCGGCGAGGTGACGGTGATCACTCTGCGCCGGCCGGACAAACTCAACGCCCTCACCTCCGACATGCGGCTACGGCTGGCCGCGGCGGTGCGCGAGCACGGCCACTCCGGCCGCGGCATCGTGGTGACCGGCGAGGGCAGGGCCTTCTGCGCCGGCGAGGACCTGCACGAGGCGGCGGACAAGTCGCTGCTGGAGGAGGTCGAGACCTTCCACGACCTGACCAGGGCGGTGCTGGAGACCTCGGTGCCGGTCGTGGCCGCGGTCAACGGCCTCGCCGTGGGCGGCGCCGCCGAGTGGACGCTGTGCTTCGACTCCCGCCTCGGCTCCCCCTCGGCCGGCTACTTCCTGCCGGAGAACGGCATCGGCCTGTCGATCTCCAACGCCTCCAGCCTGCTCCTGCACCGCCTCACCGGCGGCCGGGCGCTGCGACTGGTGCTCGACTGCGCCCGGCTGGACGCTCAGGAGTCCCTGGCCGCCGGGCTGCTGGACGAGATCGTGCCGCGGGAGTCGCTGGTCGAGGCCGCCGCCGGGCTGGTGGAGCGCTGGACGGCGCCGGGGACGGCGACAGCCGTACATCTGAGGTTGCTGCGGCCCGCGCTGGAGGACGTCGAGCGCGCCTTCGCGCGGGAGACGGAGGCCGCGCGCGAGGTCGAGGAGTCGGGGATCGCCAAGGAGGGCATGCGGCGCTTCGCCGAGCGCGCCCGCTGAGCGGTCAGGGCACGAGGACGGCGGCCAGCACCAGGGCCAGCGCGACGCCGATCACCACGAGGGAGTCGATCGCCCACGTGGTGGTCACCGGGCCCGCCTCCTCCTTGCGGCGGCGGGCCGCCTCGGCGCGCTCGGTGATCTGGTCGCCCACCCAGTCGGCGTGCGTCTTGCCGGCGAACGCCTCCTGCGCGGCCTGCTCGGCCTTGGTCAGACTCGGCTCGGTCCTGAGCCGGCCGCGCCTGGCCGGCGCCATGCCCCTGCCCTGGGCCTTGGCGCGCTCGCGGGCGGTGGCGGTCGGAGTCCAGAGCCGCACGGACTCCTCCTCGCCGTCCACCGGCGCGACCGTGATCGCGTGGGAGACCGTCACGTCGCCGACCGACGCCCACGGCATCACGGTCGTGCGGAACGGGTTGCGGACGGTCAGCGCCCGCTCCCCCACCACCGTGACCGGGCGCAGCGCGATCAGGTAGATGAGCGCGGTCAGCACGCCCAGCACCGCGCCGGCGACCATCGAGGACTTGCCCGAGTAGCGCACGATCAGGTCGACGGCGTTGGCGACGACGAACGCCACCCACACCCACCCGAGCACGTAGGCGAACCTGGAACGGAAGACCTGTCTCATGACTGCCACTTGAGCTGCGCGAACCCCGGTTTGATCACACCGTTGATGAGCGCCAGCCGCTCGTCGAAGGGGATGAACGCCGACTTCATCGCGTTGACCGTGAACCACTGCAGGTCGTCCCAGCCGTAGCCGAACGCCTCGACCAGCTTGGCGAACTCCTCCGAGACGCTGGTGCGGCTCATGAGCCGGTTGTCGGTGTTGACGGTGACGCGGAAGTGCAGGCGGCGCAGCAGCCCGATCGGGTGCTCGGCGATGGAGGCGGCGGCGCCGGTCTGCAGGTTGGAGGTGGGGCACATCTCCAGCGGGATGCGCTTGTCCCTGACGTACGCGGCCAGTCTGCCCAGCTTGGCCGAGCCGTCGCCCGCGACGGTGATGTCGTCGATGATGCGCACGCCGTGGCCGAGCCGGTCGGCGCCGCACCACTGGATCGCCTGCCAGATCGACGGCAGCCCGAACGCCTCGCCCGCGTGGATGGTGAAGTGCGCGTTCTCCCGCTGCAGGTACTCGAACGCGTCCAGGTGGCGGGTGGGCGGGTAGCCCGCCTCGGCGCCGGCGATGTCGAAGCCGACCACGCCGACGTCGCGGTAGCGCACCGCCAGTTCGGCGATCTCCATCGAGCGGGCCTGGTGGCGCATCGCGGTCAGCAGCGTGCCGACCTTGATGCCGCGGCCCGCCGAGCCCTGCCGGAAGCCCTCCAGCACCGCCTCGACGACCTGGTCGAGGCTGAGCCCCGTCGTGGTGTGCTGCTCAGGGGCGTAGCGCACCTCGGCGTAGACGACGCCGTCGGCGGCCAGGTCCTCGGCGCACTCGGCGGCCACCCGGACCAGCGACTCGCGCGACTGCATGACGCCGACCGTGTGGTCGAACGTCTCCAGGTAGCGCACGAGCGAGCCGGAGTCGGATGCCTCCTGGAACCATTCGCGCAGGTTCGCCGCGTCGTTGGTGGGCAGCCGGTCATAGCCCGACTCGCGGGCCAGGTCGACGATCGTCTCGGCCCGCAGACCGCCGTCGAGATGGTCGTGGAGCAGGACTTTCGGCGCGCGCCTGATCTCGTCTGGGGTCGGCTGCTGGCTCATCTCGCCATCATAATGGGCCTTCATGGCCATCCTCATCGGACGCGAACACCCCGCCGCGGTCCTGCGCGGCGAGGTCGGACGCGTGCTCACCAGCCACGGCTCGCTGGTGCTGGTGACCGGCGAGGCGGGCGTCGGCAAGAGCGCGCTGGTCGCCGAGGCGGCCGGGCACGCGCTCGCCTCCGGCGCCCAGGTGCTGAGCGCCGCCTGCTGGGAGGGCGAGGGCGCGCCGGGCTACTGGCCGTGGATCCAGGTCGTGCGCAGGCTGCGCCCCGACGCCGACGTCTTCGCCGCCGCGCGCACCCCCTTCGAGCTGTACGACGCGGTCACCGCCCTGCTGGTCGCCCTCTCGCGGTCGCAGCCCGTGGTGATCGTGCTGGAGGACCTGCACTGGGCCGACGCCGACTCGCTCAAACTCCTGGAGTTCGTGGTACGGCACGCCTGGTTCGAACGCATCCTCGTCATCGGCACCTACCGGGAGGGCGAGGCCGAGCCGCCACCCGAGCTGAAGGCGACCACGCTGGCGCTGACCGGGCTCGGCCGCGAGGAGGTCGGCGAGCTGGTCGCCCAGACCACCGGACTGCGGCCCGACGACGGTCTGGTGACCGAGATCCACCGGCTGACCGGCGGCAACCCGTTCTTCGTCGAGCAGGCCGCGCGGCTGTGGCAGGGCGGCAGCCCGCTGGACACGATCCCGGCCGGGGTGCGGGCGGCGGTCGAGCGCCGCCTGTCGCGGCTGTCGGGCGAGGTGCGCGAGACGCTGCGGGCGGCGGCGGTGCTGGGACGTGAGTTCACCGACGAGATCCTGGCGGTGTGCGTCGGGCGCGGGGTCGCGGTGCCGCTTGGGCAGGCGGTGGCGGCCAGGCTGGTCATGCCGTCGGGTGAGGGCGGCCACGCGTTCGTGCACGACCTGGTGCGCGAGACGCTCTACGCGGAGCTGGACGAGCCGGGCAGGCGGGCCGGGCACGCGGCGGCGCTGGACGCGCTCCGGTCCGCGGGCGCGCACCCCGCCGCGCTGGCCCACCACGCGTACCTGGCCGAGGTGCCGGAGGCGCCCGAGCTGCTGCTGGCCGCCGCGCAGGACGCCGAGGCGCGGCTGGCCGACGAGGAGGCCGTGGGGCATCTCCGGCGGGCGTTGGAACGGGTGCCGGGGCGGGAGCGGGCCCGCCGTACCGCGATCGAGCTCGATCTCGGGCTGACACTGCAGCGGGTCGGCGCGCACGAGGAGGGGCGGCGCGCGATCGAGGCCGCCATCGCGGCGGCGCGCGAGCTCGACGACCCCGGCCTGCTCGCGCACTCGGCGCTCAAGCTGTACCACCTCGGCTTCCCCGACTTCGTCCGCGAGGCGCACCGGCGCCTGGTCAGGGGCGAGGCCGCGCCGATGGAGGACGTGGGCGAGCAGTTGAGCGGCCTGGCCGCCGACCGGGCCAGGGACGAGGGCGACGACCAGGCGCTGAAGTTCACGCTGCTGGTGCGGTTGTCGGCGATCTGGCGGCCCGGCACGGCCGGGGCGCGGATCGCGCTGGCGGAGGAGCTGGCCGAGGTCGCCGCCGCGGCGGACGACACCCAGCATCTGCTCCACGCCCTGTCCTGGCGGGCCGGTGCGCTGCTCGAACTGGGCGATCCCGCCCACACCACCGCCGACCAGGACTTCCTCCGGCTGGCCGGGCGGTCGGGCCTGCCGCTGTTCGAGCACGAGGCCATGGTGATCAGGACCAGGCACGCCCTGCTCCAGGGCCGCTTCGACGAGGCCAGGGCCCTGTCGGAGGCCACCCGCGAGCTCGGCGAGCAGCCCTACGTCAGCGGCGCCGAACTCCGCTGGACCCAGCTCCTGTCGGCCGCCCTGCTCCAGGGCCGCTTCGAGGAGGCCGACGCGCTGCTGGCCGAGATGCGCGCCGCGGGCAGCGCGAACCTGCCGCTGTTCGCCGGGGTCACGGCCGCCGAGCGCGGCGACGCCGCCGGGGCGCTGAACCACCTGACGCGGCTCATGACCGGCGGCGCGGACCTGCTGAGCTGGATGGCGCCCCTCTGGCTCCGTTTCCAGGCACAGGCCGCCGCGCTGTCCAAGGACCCCGAACTCTGCCAGAACGCCCGCGAGGCCATCGCCCCCTATCTCGGGCAGTGGGCGGTGACCTCGACGATCGTGGTGGACGGGCCGTTCGAGCACTGGGCGGCGGTGCTCGACGCCGCCCAGGGCCGCTGGCGGGCCGCCGCCGACGGCTTCACCGCCGCCCACCGCGCCGCCGACCGGCTCGGCGCCCGGCCGTGGTCGGTCCTGGCCCGCGCGCACCTGGCCGAGGCGCTGCTCGCGCTCGGCGCCGACCCCGGCCCGCTGCTCGCCGACGTCGCCCGCGAGGCCGAAGAGCTCGGGATGCGGGTACGGCTGCCGCAGCCCTCACCCAGCGTCTTCCGCCTCGACGGCGACGTGTGGACCCTGACCTTCGCCGGCCGTACCGCCCACCTGCCCGACGCCAAGGGACTCCGCGACCTGCGGACCCTTCTTGGCAGTCCCGGCACCGACATCTCCGCCGTCGAGCTGCTCAACCCGGCGGGCGGGGCCGAGGTGGTGGCCGCGCGGCGCATGGGCGGCGACGCGGTGCTGGACGACGAGGCCAAGGCCCAGTACCGGCGGCGGCTGGAGCTCCTGGACGACGAGATCGACCGGGCCGCCGTGCGCGGCGACGAGCAGCGGGTGGCCGCCCTGGACGCCGAACGGCAGGCGCTGCTGTCCGAACTCCGCCGGGCGGCCGGGCTGGGCGGGCGTTCGCGCCGGTTGGGCGACGAGGCGGAGCGGGCCCGCAAGGCGGTGACCAACCGCATCCGCAACACGCTCCGCCAGCTCGACGAGCGCCACCCCGAACTCGCCGCCCACCTCCGCGCCACCATCTCCACCGGCGCCACCTGCCGCTACCAACCCCCCGACCCCATCACCTGGACCTGGTAGCCCACGGATTCCAGGGACCCCACGACGGAAACGCTCATCCCCGGGCCGGCCCGCACACCCTGGGTTCCCGGGATCAAGGTCTCCGATCCGGGTCTGGGCGGTGGGGTGGAGGGCTTCAGCCGGAAGGTGGGTCTACGGGGCCGCAGGTCCTGGGGGCGGTGGGTCCGGAGGTCGGGTCCCGGAGGCTAGGGTCCCCCAGGGGGTGGGTCCTGGGGGTTGGGAGGGTCAGGGGCGGAAGGCGGAGGCGTGTTCTTGGGCCCACTGGGCGAAGGTGCGGCCCGGGTGGCCGGTGACCTCCTGGACCGTGGGCAGGATCGTGCGGCCCTCCTCGGGCGGAGTGGTGCCGAGCATGATCGCGAACTCGATCAACGACTCGTCCGCCCCCTCAGCGGCCATGCGCTCCCTGAGCTGCGCCTCGGTCAGCGGTTCGAAGCGGATGTCGTGCCCGCTGGCCTCGGCGAGCAGCCGTACCCGCTCCTCGGGGGTGGTGACCTCGGGACCACTCAGCAGGTAGACGCGCCCCTCGTGCCCGGGCGAGGTCAGGGCGGCGACGGCCACCGCGGCGATGTCGGCCTCGTGCACCACGGCACCGGGCTGGTTGCCGAAGACCCGGACGACGCCCTCGGTGCGCGCCTCCTCCTGCCAGTCGAAGGCGTTCGCCATGAACTCCATGCACCGCAGCAGCGTCCAGGCCATCGTGCTCTCGCGCAGCGCCGCCTCGACGCTGCCCTCCTCCCAGCTACCGAGCACGGAGACGCGTTCGACCCCGGCCTTGGCGGCCAGTTCGACGATCTCCTTGCCGTTGGGCAGCAGTTCGAGGCCCTCGCCGCCCACGGTGATGAGGTGCAGGGCGGTGACGCCGTCGAGCGCGGGCGCCAGCGTCTCGGCGACCAGCAGGTCGCCCGCGGCCACCTCGACCCCGGCGGGGAAGTCGGCGCGGGAGGGGTCGCGGGTGAGGGCGCGCACGCGCTCACCCCGCTCGACCAGTTGGGCGACGATCTGGCGGCCCACGGTGCCGGTGGCGCCGGTCACGAGAATGGTCATGGTGTCCTCCTGGCTGAGCCGTACGGGAAGGTCTCTCACCCAGGAGGCGCTACATCGGATGTAGCGGGCGCTAGTCGCGGTGCGCCGCGTCCGGGGAGAAGGCGGGCAGGCAGACCGCCACGTACTCGGCGCCCTCGGGCCCGCAGCTGTAGCGGATCTTCTCCCCCGCCTCCGTCACGATCGACTGGCCCGCGCGCACCTCGGTGGTGCCCTCGGCGTGCTCGACGAGGACGGTGCCGCGCAACACCACGGTGTACTCGGTGAACTCGGGCGTCTGGGCGGGTTCCTCCCACCCGGCGGGCGCCACCATGTGGGCGATCGAGATCGCCTCGTCACCGCTGTTGACGCGGCCGACGTGCTCGTCGATGACCTTGCCGCCGGGCACCGGAATCCGGGTCGCCCCTTCGATCTTTCTGACCACGGACGTCAGTGTGCCACGTCGATGACCAGCCTGTTCGGCCGGCGCTGCTCGGTGACCTCGAACCCGGCCCGCCGGTCGAGCACGATGCCCACCCCCACGCGCCCCTCGAAGTCGCCGGTCTTGACGACGCTGCTGACGTTGCCGAGGTCGGTCTGGAAGATCGGGCCGCCGGTCCAGGTGGGCTCGCCCTTGGCCGTGTGGGCGTCGGCCGGGGTGAGGATCACCTGGAGGTACGCGCCGCCGTCGACGTCGATCCGCTTGCCGGAGCCGTCCTCCAGAAGCTCCTCCGCCCAGGTGACGGTGTATCCGGGGATCTTCCCCCTGAGGTCGATGACCACCCGGTCGTAGGCGGGGTGGGCGGCGTAGCGGACGCCGGTGACCAGGGCGGGCGCGCCGCCCGAGCGGTCGACGTCGATCTCCGCGGTGCCGGTCGGGGCGGGCTCCTGCGGGGAGGCGGGCGGCGTGCTGGTGGCGGGCGCGCCGGTCGTGGGGCCGGCGGTGGGCGTGCCGGGCGAAGGGCTGGCGGTGGCCGTGGTGCCGCCGGTGCGGGCCGTACCGCATCCACACAGTACGGCGAGGCACAGCAGGGCCGCGAAGCTGCGTGTGTGCCGCATACCCGGTTTATGCCCAGCGAAGGGGCCCCGCACCCGGCGGGGCCCCTTCGGTAACCGGATCAGACGGTCTCGTACACCTTGGCCTCGTCGGCCGCGACCGCGGGCGCCCGGCGCACCCGCAGGCCGGTCAGCGCGATGCCGAGCCCGACCACGCCCAGGACGAGCGAGACCACGATCGCGCCGCGCAGCGCCTCGATGGACAGGGTGCCGCCCGAGGTGAGCACCGCGGTGACGACGGCGAGCACGACCGCGCCGCCGACCTGGCCGGAGGTGTTGAGCAGGCCGGAGGCCAGCCCCTGCTCGTCGTCGTGGACGCCGTTGGTCGCCTGGATGTTGAGCGACGGGAACGACAGCGCGAACGCGATGCCGAGCAGGACCATGCCGGGCAGCACCATCCCGAGCACGCTGGGCGCGGTGGAGATGCCGACCCAGAAGAAGGCGTATCCGGCGGCCAGCGCGGCCGACCCGATCGTGATCAGGCGGGCGGTGCCGAAGCGGTCGGCGAAGTCGCCCATCTTGGTCGAGGTGAGCGCGACCAGGATTCCGGCGGGCAGGAAGGCCAGCGCGGTCTCCATGGCCGACCACTTGAGCAGGTTCTGGAAGTACTGCATGGCGACGAACTGGAAGCCGACGTAGGAGCCGAACAGGATCACCAGTCCGAGGTTGGCCCTGACGATGGGGCCGGAGCGCAGGATGCCGAGCCGTACCAGCGGGTGCTTCATCCGCAGTTCGGCGAAGACGAACAGGCCGAGCAGCAGGACGGCGACGGCGAGCGAGCCGAGCGTGCGCAGCGAGGTCCAGCCGGCCTCGGGCGCCTGCACGACGGTGAAGACGAGCAGCAGCATGGAGGCGGTGATCAGCACGGCGCCGATCAGGTCGTGGCCGCCCTCCGCTCGCTCCTCCTTCACCTTGGGCAGCACCTTCAGCGCGGCAACCAGCGCGATGATCGCGACCGGCACCGGCATCAGGAACGTCCAGCGCCAGCCCAGCTCGGTGAGCACACCGGACAACACGAGTCCCAGCGAGAAGCCGCTGGCCCCGGAGGCGGTGAACACGCTCAGCGCCTTGTTGCGCCGCGGCCCCTCGGGGAACGTCGTCGTGATGATCGACAAGGCGGCGGGCGCGGTGAACGCCGCGCTCACGCCCTTCACAAAACGGGCGGCGATCAGCAGGGCGCCGTCGTCGACGATGCCGCCCAGGAGGGAGGCCACCGCGAAGACGCCCAAGGCGACCAGGAACACCCTGCGCCGCCCAAGCAGGTCAGCCGTCCTGCCGCCAAGAAGCAGAAGACCGCCGTATCCGAGCACGTATCCGCTGACAACCCATTGCAGAGAAGAAGTAGAGAGCCCCAGGTCGTTCTGGATGGCGGGCAGGGCCACGCCGACCATCGACACGTCGAGGGCATCGAGGAAGATCACTGCGCAGAGCACGGTGAGCGCGCCCCAACGGGCAGAGGTAGTGGACATGGGACGGAACACTACATGCATCTGCATTGAATGCAACAGCATTTAATTCCGTTGCATGAGATTTAGCGGGATGGTAACCTCCGCGTCATGGACGAGGAGTTCGTGGTCGGGACCTGGCACTACGTCCTGGCGAAACACGCGAAGGCCATGTGCTCACTGGAGCGCGAGCTCGGCGAGAAGCACGACCTGGGCGCCAGTGAGTTCGAGGTGCTCGACCGCATGATCCGCCACGAGGACAAGCTGCGCGTCCAGCAGCTCTGCGGCGAGGTCCACCTCAGCCAGAGCGCGCTCTCCCGGGTGATCGCCCGCCTGGAGAAGGCGCACCTGGTCACCCGCCACGTCTGCGACGTGGACCGGCGGGGCGTCTTCGTGAAGATCACGGAGGAGGGCCGCAGGCGTCACGCCGAGGCCCTGCCCACGCAGCGCGCCGTGCTCCAGGACATCTTCGCCGACACCCCGGCCCCGGCCGCCCAGCTCAGCGCACGATGAAGCCGCGCCAGACGACCAGCCTGCGGTGCAGCACCGGCCACTCGCCGCTCCTGATGCCCCGCAGGGCCAGGGCCAGCGGGATGAGCGCGACGGCGGCGGCGATGACGACGCCCATGATCAGCATGAACAGGTGCTCGACGGCCATGACTCGACCTTTCTAGTTGAAAGTTTAACTAGAAAGCGTGAACACCCGCGGCCGCCCGCTTATTTCTAGGTGATGACGCAGTTGTCGGCGCCGAGCTGGCTGTTCCACAGGAACGTCCAGCCGCACTTGTAGTCCCCGGCCGCGTAGCCGAAGCGGATGGTGACCGTCGTGCCGCTGTAGCCGTCGCAGCCGCCGGCGTTCACCTTGTAGGTGCCGTTGGCGTTCAGGGTGCGCCCGCCGGAGAAGCACACGGCGTCGCTGGCGGCCGCCTGGGCCGGCACGGCGGACAGCATGGCGGTGAGCGCCGCCGCGCTCAGGGCGGCGGCCAGGCTGGAAGCTTTCATGGTGCTCCTTCCCATCGTGCGCCGAGAGGGTCAGAGCCACGGTAACGAGGGACGGGTGACGCCGCCCATAGGCATCCGTCACCCGTCGATGTGCAAACCTCACACGATCCGGCCGATGATCAGCGGGAGCTGCTCCTCGCCGGAGGGGCCCACCGCGTAGCCGCCCTCCAGCGCCTCCAGGGCGCGGGCGAAGCGGGCCGTCTCGTCGGCGTGCAGCGTCATCAGGGGCTGTCCCGCCCGGACCAGATCGCCCGGCTTGGCGTGCAGCGTGATGCCCGCGCCGAAGGAGACCGGGTCCTCCTGGCGGGCCCTGCCCGCGCCCAGCCGCCAGGCGGCCAGGCCCACCGCGTACGCGTCCAGCCGCGTCAGGACACCGGACTCCGGCGCCTCGACCGTCATCGTCTCGGCGGCCTTCGGCAGGATCGCGTCGGGGTCGCCGCCCTGGGCGGAGATCATGCGGCGCCAGGCGTCCATGGCCGAGCCGTCCTTCAGCGCCTGCTCGGGGTCCTTGCCGGTGATCCCGGCGGCCTCCAGCATCTCGCGGGCCAGCCGTACCGTCAGCTCGACCACGTCGGACGGCCCGCCGCCCGCCAGGACCTCGACCGACTCCTCGACCTCCAGCGCGTTGCCCACCGCCAGGCCCAGCGGGCGGTCCATGGCGGTCAGCAGCGCCACGGTACGCACCCCGGCGTCGGTGCCCAGCGCGACCATGGTCTCGGCCAGTTCCCTGGCACGCTCCACCGTCTTCATGAACGCCCCGGAGCCCACCTTCACGTCCAGGACCAGCGAGCCCGTGCCCTCGGCGATCTTCTTGGACATGATGGACGAGGCGATCAGCGGGATCGACTCGACCGTGCCGGTGACGTCGCGCAGGGCGTACAGCTTCTTGTCGGCGGGCGCGAGGCCGGTGCCGGCGGCGCAGATGACCGCGCCGACGCCGCGCAGGACGGCCAGCATCTCCTCGTTCGACAGCGACGCCCGCCAGCCGGGGATCGACTCCAGCTTGTCGAGCGTGCCGCCGGTGTGGCCGAGGCCCCGTCCCGACAACTGCGGAACGTACGCGCCGCAGGCGGCCACCAGCGGCGCCAGCGGCAGCGTGATCTTGTCACCGACGCCGCCGGTCGAGTGCTTGTCGGCGGTCGGTCGGTCCAGCATCGACCAGTCCATCCGCTCGCCGGAGCGGATCATCGCCTGCGTCCACTCGGCGATCTCGCGGCGGTCCATGCCGTTGAGCAGGATGGCCATGGCCAGCGCCGACATCTGCTCGTGGGCGACCTCGCCCCGGGTGTAGGCGTCGATCACCCAGTCGATCTGCGCGGTGCTCAGCTCGCGGCCGTCGCGCTTGGCGACGATGACCTCGATGGCGTCCATCATGCTCCCTTGGTCAGGTCGTCGGGTCCGAAGGCGTACGGCAGGAGCACCGCCATGCGCCTGGGGCCGTCGGGGGTCTCGACCAGGAGGTCGTCGCCGCCGAACTCGTACAGGAGCTGACGGCAGCGTCCGCACGGCATGAGCAGCTCGCCGTGGCCGTCCACGCAGGTGAAGGCGACCAGCCTGCCGCCGCCCGAGGCGTGCAGCGCCGAGACGAGGCCGCACTCCGCGCACAGGCTGAGACCGTAGGAGGCGTTCTCGACGTTGCAGCCGGTCACGACGCGGCCGTCGGCCACCACGGCGGCGGCGCCCACCGGGAACTTGGAGTAGGGCGCGTAGGCGTTGCGCATCGAGGCCCGCGCCTCGTCGCGCAGGCCGTCCCAGTCGATGTCCATCAGTGCTGTTCCCCCCGGCGGTACCGCACGCCGTCGGCCTTGGGCATGCGCAGGCGCTGCGAGGCGACCAGGAGCACGAGCAGGGTCAGGACGTGCGGGGTGATGTAGACGAACTCGTTCGGCAGCTTGTCGATGACCATCCACAGCCAGATGAGGACCAGGGCGCCGGCTGCCGCGCCCGCCATGATCGTGTAGTCCTTGGTGGTACGGCCGGCCAGCTCGGCCGGCTGCCCGGACCGCGTCATCACCCGGACCTTGTTGCCCAGGTAGATGAGCAGCAGGATCGCGCCGAACAGGAAGAAGGAGGTGATCGCCCCCGAACTGCGCAGTTGCAGACCGTCGGCGTAGCCGAACAGCGAGGCGCCCGCCGCGAGCCCGCCGGGCCGCCAGTTACCGAAGATCATGGCGGCGAGACCGATGAAGCCGCGTCCCTGCGTCTGGCCCTCGACGTACTTGGTGGTGACGAAGACCAGGAAGACGCCGCCCAGCCCGGCGAACGCGCCGGAGATGACCACCGCGACGTACTTGAGCCGGTAGACGTTGACGCCGAGCGACTCGGCCGCCCACGGGTTCTCGCCCACCGAGCGCAGGCGCAGGCCGAAGGCCGTGTGCCAGAGCACGTAGAAGGTCAGCGGGATCATCACCACGGCCAGGATGACCAGGACGCTGACGTCGCGGGTGAGCCCGCCGAGGATGCCGGCCAGGTCGGAGATCAGGAACCAGTGGGTCCGCTCCAGCCAGCCGAACACGTCGGTCTGGTCCGACAGGAACGGCAGGCTCCCCTCCCACGCCTTGCCCGACATGGCGGGCGAGGTGGTGATGCCGGCGCCGGCCTCGGCCGCCGCGGAGCCCTCCTTGTACAGGACCTCCGACAGGAACCGGGTGATGCCGGGACCGAGCAGGTTGATGGCCACGCCGCTGATGATGTGGTCGACGCCGAAGGTGACGGTCGCGATCGCGTGGATCAGCCCGCCCAGAGCCCCGGCGAGGAGACCGGCCACGACGGCGGCCAGCGGCCCCCACTGGTATCCGGCCCAGCCGGCGAACCACGTGCCGAGCACCATCATGCCTTCGAGACCGATGTTGACCACGCCCGCGCGCTCGGCCCACAGGCCGCCGAGCCCGGCCAGCCCGATCGGCACGGCCAGCCCGAGCGCCGCGGCGAACGTGCCGGAGGAGGTGATGTCGTTGTGCCCGGAGATCACCCTGACCAGCGACATCGCCAGGATGAGCAGGGCGACGCCGATCAGCGCGAGGTGGTATTTGCGGACCCTTGTCATGCTGCCACCTCAACGGGCTTGTCGGTGCCGAGCTGGCGGGCGGCCCGCCGTTCCTCAGAGCGCAGCGCCATCCGGTTGGTGACCTCGTTGAAGACGACCACCAGGAGGACGATGACGCCCTGCATGATGACGATCACGCTGGGCGGCACGTTCGCGAACTGCAGCGGCCCCTGCGCGCGGTCGAGGAAGCCGAACAGCAGCGCGGCGACCGCGATGCCCACGGGCTTGTTGCGCCCGAGCAGCGCCACGGCGATGCCGAGGAAGCCCAGTCCGGGGGTGAAGTTCGAGTTGTACGCGTGCGTCGACCCGAGGATCTCCGGCATGCCGATCAGCCCGGCGATCGCCCCGGACAGCACCATGGCCGAGATGACCATCTTCTTGGGGTTGACGCCGGAGGCGAGGGCGGCGGAGGCGTTCAGGCCGCTGGCCTTGACGTCGAAGCCGAACCGGGTGCGCTCCAGCAGCAGCCACAGGCCGACGCCGAGCAGGATCGCCACGACCAGGAAGCCCCACAGGCCGCCGCCGCGGGGGGCGGGCAGGCCGAGCATCTCGAAGACGAAGTTCAGGTTGGGGAACCAGGCCGACTCCGGCAGGGGCGGCGTCGAGATGGTGAGCTGTCCCTCCGGCTTGGGACCGGTGAACGGGCCGCGTACCAGGAAGGCGGCGAGGTTGATCGCGATGTAGTTGAGCATGATCGTGGCGATCACCTCGTTCACCCCGCGGCTGACCTTCATGACCGCCGGGATCAGCGCGTACAGGCCGCCGACGGCCGCCGCCACGATGATGATCACCGGGATCTGGATCCAGGCGGGCGCCACGAACGTGGAGCCGACGAAGGCGGCCACGACCGCCGCGAGCCGGTACTGGCCCTCGACGCCGATGTTGAAGAGGTTCATGCGGAAGCCGACCGCCACCGCGAGGCCCGCGATGAACAACGGCACCGCACGGTTGATCATGGTCGTGATACCGTTGACCACGGCTCGGGGGGTCTCGCCGAAGTCGAAGAACGCGGCGAAGGCGGCGGCGGGGTTCGCGCCGGCCGCGATGATCGCCACGCTGGAGATCGCGATGGCGAGCACGATGGCGATGACCGCGCCCGTCACGGTCAGCAACGCGCGGTAGAGCCCTGCGGGCATCACATCTCCTCGGTGGCGGTGATGGCGCCGGTCATGTAGCCGCCGAGCCGCTCGGGCGTGACGTCGGACGGGTCGAGGCGGGCGACGAGCCGCCCCCGGTAGATCACGCGCAGCGTGTCGGACAGGCCGATGAGCTCGTCGAGGTCCGCGGAGATCAGCAGTACGGCGAGGCCGGCGGCACGGGCGTCGCGAAGGTGGTCCCAGATGGCGGCCTGCGCGCCCACGTCGACGCCCCGGGTGGGGTGGGCGGCGATGAGGAAGACCGGGTCGCCGCTCATCTCGCGCCCGACGATCAGCTTCTGCTGGTTGCCGCCGGACAGCGCGAGCGCGAGGGTGTCGGCGCCCGGGGTGCGGACGTCGTACTCCTTGATGATGCGCTGCGTGTCGGCCCTGGCCGCGCGGCGGTTGATCCAGATGCCGCTCTTGGCGGGCTTCTGCGTCTGGTGGCCGAGCACCCGGTTCTCCCAGAGGGAGGCTTCCAGGAGCAGGCCCTGGCGGTGGCGGTCCTCGGGGATGTAGGCGATGCCGGACTCGCGGCGCTTGAGGGTTGGCCAGGCGCTGATGTCCTGCTCGGCCAGGATGATCTCGCCGTGGGCCTGGCGGATGCCCATGATGGCCTCGATCAGCTCGGACTGGCCGTTGCCCTCCACGCCCGCGATGCCGAGGATCTCGCCCTTGCGGATCTCGAAGGTGATGTCGTCGAGCAGCAGGCGGCCGCCGCCGGCGCGCAGGGCTTCGGGGCCGATGTTGGCGCGGTAGCCGTCGGCGCCCAGCGTGAGCCCGGTGACCTTGAGCTGGACGGTGTCCGTCACCGTGGACTCGCGGGTCTCCGGGGTGGGCAGCTCGCTGCCGACCATGAGCTCGGCGAGCTGGCGGGCGTTGCTGATCTCGGCGCGTGGCAGCGTGGCCACGGTGGTGCCGCGCCTGATCACGGTGATCGCGTCGGCGATGCCGAGCACCTCGTCGAGCTTGTGGGAGATGAAGATGACGGTGAGGCCGTCGGCCTTGAGCTCGCGCAGGTTGTCGAAGAGCTCGTCGACCTCCTGCGGCACGAGCACCGCCGTGGGCTCGTCGAGGATGAGGATGCGGGCGCCGCGGTAGAGGACCTTGAGGATCTCCACGCGCTGGCGGTCGCCGACGCCGAGGTCCTCGACCAGGCGGTCGGGGTCGACGCGCAGGCCGTGGGCCTCCGACAGCTCGGTGATCCGGGCTCGGGCGCGCGCGGTGTCGAGGCGTCCTGCCCGGGTGGGCTCGGCGCCGAGAACGATGTTCTCCAGCACGGTGAGGTTGTCGGCCAGCATGAAGTGCTGGTGGACCATGCCGATGCCGACGTTGATCGCGTCGCTGGGCGAGCGGAAGCTCACGTCTGTGCCGTTCACCCGGATCTGGCCTTCGTCCGGCTTCTGCATGCCGTAAAGGATCTTCATCAGGGTGGACTTGCCCGCGCCGTTCTCACCGCAGATGGCGTGGACGGTGCCGGGCTGGATGGCGATCCGGATGTCGTGGTTGGCGACGACGCCCGGGAAACGCTTGGTGATGCCCTCCAGCTCGACGGCGGGTTGCGCCGGAGCGAGCGTATCGGAGCTCATGCATGTCTCCAACGAGCCATAGGGATAGAACAAAGGCCCGGGGAGTGGACGGTGGGTCCGCTCCCCGGGCCCTCGACGAGATTTACCTACCCAGGTTACGGCTTGGCCGGAACCTGGATTTCGCCGGAGACGATCTTCTCCCTGGCGGCGTCGATGTCGGCCTTGAGGTCGTCGATCTCGCCGCCGGTGGTGGCCAGGCCCACGCCGTCGACCTTCAGGTCGTAGGTGACGTTGCTGCCACCCTTGGCGCCGCCCTGGAAGGCCTTGATGAACTCGAACACGCCGACGTCGACGCGCTTGATCATCGAGGTCATGATGACCGACTGCAGGTCGGCCTCCTTGACCGTGAGGCGCTGGTCGGAGTCGACGCCGATGGCCTTCTTCTTGGCGGCGGCGGCCGCCTGGAAGACGCCGAGACCGGAGTCGCCGGAGGCGTGGTAGACGATCTCCGCGCCGTCCTGGTACATCTTCTCGGCCGCGACCTTGCCCTTGTCGGGGGCCTTGAAGCCGGAGAAGTCACCGTCGGGGGTGAGGTACTTGATGTCGATCTTGGCGTCGCTCTTGACCGACTTCACGCCGGCCACGAAGCCCGCCTCGAACTTCTTGATCAGGTCGTTCTCGACGCCGCCGACGAAGCCGACGTGGCCGCTCTTGGCCTTGGTCGCCGCGGCGACGCCCGCCAGGTAGGAGCCCTGCTCCTCGGCGAACAGCAGGCCGGTCACGTTCGGCGCGTTGGAGGCGGAGTCAACGACCGCGAACTGGATCTCGGGGTACTCCGTGGCGGCCTTCTTGATGTCCTCGCCATAGGCGAAGCCGACCCCGATGATCGGGTTGTAGCCGGCGTCGGCGAGCTGACGGAGCAGGTCACCGCGGTTGGAGCCGTCGCCCGCCGGGCTCAGTTCCTTGATCTCGGCCTTCAGGTCGGTCTTGGCCTTCTCCAGGCCCGCGTAGGCGGCGTCGTTGAAGGACTTGTCGCCGCGACCGCCGACGTCGAACGCGAGGCCGACCTTGAGCGCCGCACCCTCCTGAGGCGCACCGCTGCTCGGAGCGGTGCTGGCAGTGGTCCCCCCGCCGCCGCCACCGCACGCCGCTGCCGCCAGAAGCATGGCGCCGGCCAGCGTGCCGATCGCCGTCTTGCCGAATCGCTTGCTGAGCAAGGCGACTCCCTTCCATTTCCCCGCCGTCAAACTTCATCGCAGGCGCGAAGAAATGCACGGCAACCCTGCTCGGAAGATAGTTGGTTGACCAGCGCATACCAAACCGTACAGCGCTCCGCAACCGCTCCGTTATCGACATCAGTCGCGTCTGTGACCTGGATCGGGGAGATGAACCTTTGCCCAACTTTTGAGGTTGTCAAGATCTTGCCGATACCCGTCAAGTGGCAGAGATTACGGTCGTAGGTCGTCACACTTCTCTGGAGCCACTCATGCTTCGCAGGACGGCGTTAGCCGTATCGCTGCTGCTCAGCGCGTCGCTGACCGCGACGCCAGCAGCGGCGGACACTCCCACGATCAAGATCGAGAACAACGCGACACAACCTGTCTTCTCGCGGGCCGACGCGATCACCCAGACCGTCTTCGTCGAGGTCGCCGGCACCGACAGCGACGCCGACGGCCAGGCCGACCGGGTCGCCGTCGACATCCTGCGGCCCAAGGAGACCGACCAGGGCCTCAAGGTGCCCGTGATCATGGAGGCCAGCCCCTACTACGCCGGCGGCAACGACGTCGCCAACCACCCCGTCGACGTCGACGAGAACGGCAACCCGCTGCCGAGCACGCTGCGCTCGCTGCTGACCGTGAAGAACGCCGGGCCGTTCGACGGCTACTACGACAACTTCTTCCTGCCCCGCGGCTACGCCATCGCGCTCGTCGAGAACATCGGCAGCGGCCGGGCCACCGGCTGCCCCACCACCGGCGACCCGGCCGAGACGGCGGGTCCGAAGGCCGCCATCGACTGGCTGAACGGCCGCGCCCGCGGCTTCGACGCCGCCGGCAACCCGGTCGCGGCCACCTGGTCCACCGGCAACGTCGGCATGATCGGCACCAGCTACAACGGCACCCTGCCCAACGCCGTGGCGACCACCGGCGTCCAGGGACTCAAGACGATCGTGCCGATCGCCGCGATCTCCTCCTGGTACGACTACTACCGCGCCAACGGCGGCGTCCTCGCGCCGGGCGGTTACCAGGGCGAGGACGCCGACGTGCTGGCCCGCTACGTCCTGACCAGGCAGAACGGTCAGGCGGTCTGCGGCGGCCTGATGGACCGCATCGAGGCGGAGCAGGACCGGATCACCGGCGACTACAGCCCGTTCTGGGACGCCCGCAACTACCTCAACGACGTGCGCAAGGTGAAGGCCAGCGTCTTCGTCGCCCACGGCCTCAACGACTGGAACGTCAAGACCAAGCAGGCGGTCCAGTGGTGGAACGCGCTGGCCAAGCAGGGCGTGCCGCGCAAGATCTGGCTGCACCAGGGCACCCACCGCGACCCGTTCAGCCTGCGCGCCAAGGAGTGGCTGCGCCAGCTCCACGGCTGGTTCGACCACTGGCTCTATGACATCGACAGCGGCATCATGCGCGAGCCGCAGGCCGACGTCGAGATCGCGCCCGGCCAGTGGGGCGCTCACGCTTCGTGGCCACTTCCGGGCAGCGCGAACGTCCCGCTGTGGCTGGGCTCGGGCGGCAAGCTCGGGCTGCTGCCCCGGCCGCTGTCCGCGCGCGAGTCGTTCGTGGACCAGAAGTCGCGTACGGCCGAGCAGCTCGTCGACACGGTCCCCGCGGCCGACCCCAACCGCCTGGCCTACCTGACCAAGGAGCTCAGGACCGACGTCCGCATCTCGGGCACGCCCAAGATCTCGCTGCGCGCCTCGTTCACCGGCGGCGCCTCCCCGTACCTGACCGCGCTGCTCGTGGACTTCGGCGCCGACACCCGCCCGACCGGCGCACTCGTGCCGACCGGTGAGACGTGGTGCTACGGGCAGGGGGTGCCCGGCGACACCGGCTGCACCGCGATCCGCACGCACGCCGTGGCCGAGACGCCCTACAAGATCGTCTCCCGGGGCTGGCTGGACGCGCGCAACCGCAACCGCATGGACCGCACCGAACCGCTGCGGCCCGGCGAGGAGTACTCCTTCACCTGGGACTTCCAGCCCCAGGACTACCTGTTCAAGAAGGGCCACAAGCTGGGCGTGGTCATCCTGTCGACCGACTACGACTACACGCTCCGCTATCCGGCGGGGACGAACATCCGGGTCTCGCCGGGACTGAGCTCCCTGCGCCTCCCGGTCGTCTTCGGCTCCCTGAACTGACCGGCCCCTGGTCTTTCTTACGAAAGCCCCGGAAATGACCGTCCGCCCCCTACCGGCCCTGCGCACACCTCACCAGAGCGGGTGCGGCCGTCGCCGGGCCAGGGGGCGGCCGTCACGGCGATCGGCCCGTGCGGCCGACGAGCGTGGAAGTGAGTGCCGCCCGCCGACGTCGGCGGGCGGCGGTTACGTGGGCGGAGCCGTAAAAGAGTTACGTGGGCGGAGCCGTGAGAGATCCGTCAGGCGAGCGAGGAGACGGGACGGATGGGAGCGCCCTCCCACAGGGCGGTGAGGGCGGTGGTGGACATGAAGCGCACGCCGGTGGCGATGGCCGCCTCGTCCACGTCGAAGGTGCCCTGGTGGATGTCGTAGGTGACGCCGTTGTCCGGTGAGCGGGTGCCGAGGCGGGCGAAGGCGCCGGGGATCGACTCCAGGTACCAGGCGAAGTCCTCGCCGCCCAGCGACTGCTGGGTGGGGACGACGCTGGAGCCGCCCAGGGCGCGCTCGGCGGCCTCGGCCAGCATCTCGACGCTGACCTCGTCGTTGACCACGGGCGGGACGCCGCGGTTGTACTCCATCGTGGCCTCGACGCCGTAGGCTCCGGCGACCGACTCCAGCAGGGCCTTGATCAGGTCGGGGGCGGCGTGCCAGGCGTTCTCGTCGAGGCAGCGCACGGTGCCCTCGGCCACGCCGTCGTCGGGGATGGCGTTGGCCGCGGAACCCGCCTCGACCCGGCCCCAGACCAGGCTCAGCGAGGAGCGCGGGTCGACGCGGCGGGAGAGCGCGGCGGGCAGTTCGGTGAGGATCTTGGCCAGCGCGAACACGAGGTCGGCGGTCAGGTGCGGGCGGGCGGTGTGGCCGCCGGGTCCGGAGACGCGGATGAGCAGCCGGTCGCAGGCGCTGGTGATCGGGCCGGACTTCAGCCCGATCTGGCCGACGTCGACGCGCGGGTCGCAGTGCAGGCCGAAGATGCGGTCGACGCCGCTGATGCCGCCGTGGGCCATGACCTCCAGGGCGCCGCCGGGCAGTTCCTCGGCGGGCTGGAAGATGAGGCGGACCCGGCCGGGCAACAGACCGGCCGCGGCCTGCTGGGCCAGGAAGAGCGAGGTGCCGAGCAGGATCGTGGTGTGCACGTCGTGGCCGCAGGCGTGGCAGGCTCCGGGCACGGTCGAGCGGTAGGAGACGTCCTTCTCGTCCTGCAGCGGGAGCGCGTCGATGTCGGCGCGCAGCGCGATCGTCGGACCGTCGCCGCTGCCTACGTCGCAGATCAGGCCGGTGCCACGCGGCAGGACCGAGGGGACCAGGCCGACGGCGCTGAGCCGCTCGGCGATCCGCTGGGTCGTGCGGTATTCGGCGAAGGCGAGTTCAGGATGCATGTGCAGGTCGCGGCGGAACGCCACGAGGTCCTTTTCCGTCCCCGCCAGGAACGCGTCGAGTTCCCCCCGCAGCTCACGTCCCCGCATCGTTCACCGTCCCGTCGAAAAGCGGCATGCGCGCGCCTCTACCCAGCTTCGCACAGCCGATTGCGCTGTTCTTCGTCATTTCTTGCACTGCGGTTGCAGCCGCGTCGCTTGGTGATCAACACCCGATCGGGACGATCATCCGCGGTCTGGGGGTCAGCGGTAGCCGTGCACCCGATGGCGATGCTTCGACTTTATCGCTCCGGGTGGCCTTCTCGTGGACAAGTACACCAAAAGTTGGCCGACGGCATGCCCGTAACCGCAGGTCACCACGCTACGTGACCGGCGGTCCACCCTGGAAATAGTCACAAGGGATCATTAGATGGTGACCCGTTGTCGCTACTTCCAAACTTCTGCGCGCTTTCGAATCCTGTCACCTTCCGGCTTGGTCATGACACTGCCGCGATGGCTGCATTTGCGAGAAATCGGTGTTTCACTCGCAATATGATCACTAATATCCCGTTCGGGGAGAAGCATGCACAGTTGAGCATCTTCGAGCCGAGTGAGGGGACCCTGGTGGTCGTGCCCTCGCTCTCCCTTCCACAGGATGAGCTGCGCCGGATCACCGGCGCGAGGTGCTACGAGGAGCGGCTCCTGTTCCTCCTGCTCACGCTCCGCCGGCCCGGCGTGAAGGTGGTCTACGTCTCCTCCGCCCCGGTGGACCCCGACATCGTCTCCTACTACTTCGGCTTCTTACCCGACCCGGATGACGCCGCCAGGAGACTGACCCTGATCAGCCTCGACGACACCCGCTCCCAGCCGCTGACCAGGACGCTGCTGGCCCGCCCCGAGGCGCTGCGCCGGATACGCGCAGCGATCGACGGCGACGCGTGGATGGTTCCGTTCGTGATGAGCGATCTGGAGGAACGGCTGGCCTCGTCGCTCAACGTGCCCATCTACGGCCCCGCCATGTCCCTGGCCTACTACGGCTCCAAGAGCGGCGCCCGCGAGGTCGGCACGGAGGCCGCGGTGCCCATGGCACGCGGCTTCGGCGACCTGCGCCACCAGGGCGAGATCGAGGACGCGGTCTTCTCCCTGCCCGGCGAGCGCGTGATCGTCAAGCTGAACGACGGCTACTCCGGGCTCGGGAACGCGATCGTCACCAAGAGCGACTGGTCGCGGACGCGCTTCTCCGCCGACGGCGAGACCTGGGAGACCTTCTCCGCCAAGATCTCCGAGCGCGGGGCGGTGGTGGAGGAGTTCATCGAGCACCGGCCGCTGTTCTTCCCCAGCGCGCTGGCCAGGATCACGCCCGGCGGGCACCACGACGTCGTGGCCACCCACGACCAGGTGCTCGGCGGCCCCAACGCCGACGTCTACCAGGGCTGCACGTTCCCGGCCCGCGCCGAGTACCGCCACGAGGTGGGCGAGTCGGCCGCCAGGATCGCCGCGGTCCTGGCCAAGCGCGGCGTGGTGGGACTGTTCGGGATGGACTTCTTCGCGCTGAAGTCCGACTCCGGGTACGCGGCGCTGCTGTGCGAGATCAACCTGCGGATCGGCGGGACCACGCACCCGTTCGGCGCGGCGCTGCTGACCACCGGCGCCACCTACGACCCGGCCACCGGGCTGCTCATGGACGGCTCCCAGCCCAAGTACTACACGGCCACCGACAACTGCTCGGCGGCGTGCCTGCGGGGGCGCACGCCGGGCGAGGTGGTGCGCATGGTGGAGGAGCGCGGGCTCGGGTTCGACGCGGCCCGCCGTACCGGGAACGTGCTGCATCTGCTCGGGGCCATCCCCGAGCACGGCAAGCTGGGGTTCACCTCGATCGGCGACTCACGCCAGGAGGCCGACGAGCTCCACCGCGCCACGCGGCTCGCGCTGTGCGGCGGCTAGCGTGCGCGTCTGAGCCCCTTCCATCCGATGATTCCCACGATCACGGCCAGTACGACGTTCACGGCGATGAGGATGCCGTGCACCACGTAGAAGCTGGTTTTGTGCCCGTCTGCCAGGTTAAACCCAAGGTTGATCCACTCGAAGATCATGAACGCGCCGAGCGCGACCAGGAATCCGGCGATCTTTCGCGACATAACCACTTCTCTAGTATCAGGGGCGGATCATCGGGGGATGTGACCGCACATGGGCAACGACTCGAAGCTACGCTGAGACCGCCATGTGGACGAAACTGGTGCCGGCCACGGCACTCCTCGCGACGGTCACCCTGACCGCATATGCGGGCGCGCCTGCCGGTGCGGCCGTGACTTCCAGCGGCCCGATCGGCGGCGACCGGCTCGGCGGCCGCGGGCTCGTCGTGCCGGACGGCGTCAAGGCGCCGCCCAAGACCAAGGCGACGTCCTTCCTGATCGCCGAGGCGGAGACCGGGCAGGTACTGGCGGCCAAGAACCCCCACGGCCGCTTCCTGCCCGCCAGCACGCTCAAGACGCTGACCGCGCTCACGCTGATCCCCAAGCTGGAGGCGGGCAAGACGGTCAAGCCCAGCGCCAACGCGGTCAACCAGGAGGGTTCCGCGGTGGGCCTGGCGCCCAAGCCGATCTACAAGGTGCACGACCTGTTCCGCGCGCTGATGATGTCCTCGGGCAACGACGCCGCGATGGCGCTGGCCGAGGCCAACGGCGGCCTGGCCAAGACCATGCGGGACATGAACGCCGAGGCCAAGCGCCTGCAGGCCAACGACACCGTCGCCAAGACGCCGAGCGGCCTGGACAAGCCCGGCCAGAGCAGCTCCGCCTACGACCTGGCCCTGATCGCCCGAGCCGGCCTCGCCAACCCCGATTTCAGGCGATATATCAGCACTAAGACCGCCAAATTCCCCGCGCCGAAGAAGTACTACGAGATCAGCAACCACAACAAGCTGCTCTGGCGCTACAAGGGCATGGTCGGCGTCAAGAACGGCTGGACGTCCAAGGCCCTCGGCAGCTTCGTCGGCGCCGCCACCCGCGACGGCCACACGATCATCGTCACGATCATGCGACACGAGGGCTACTTCTGGGAGGAAGTGGAGAAGCTGCTCGACTGGGGCTTCGCCGCCCGCGGCAAGGTCACCCCCGTCGGCCAGCTCGTGGAGCCGCTCCCGGCCCAGCCCGACCCCGTCCAGCAGCAGGCCAGGGCCACCACGCAGCCACCCGCCGCCGCGCCGCTGCTCGACTCGGCCGCCGCCAAGCAGACCGACACGAGCCGGACCGTCGGCCTGGCCGTGATCGGCGGCGGGCTGTTCTTCGGGCTGGTGTGGCTGGGCTTCGGCATCGTCCGCCGGCGCAGCAGGGCCAGGTCCTAGCGCCGGCCCCCGTGCCCGTGCAGGAAGGCGCGCACGCCGGCGACCACGTCCTCCTCGGTCGGCGGGTCGCCCGCCGTCACCAGCAGCATCAGGTGTACGGCGGCGCGTTCCCGGTCACCGTCGCGCAGCAACCCCTGCTCGGCCAGGCGCCCCAGGTGCCCGGCCAGCGTGCGCCGCACCCGGCGCGGCCCGGTCTCCTTCCACGCCTCCACCGCCGCCTCGGGGATGTGCCCGGCCTCGGCGTTGACCTGTCGTACCAGCGCGAAGTGCGCGGCGTGCTCCTCGCCCATCGGCCGGGCGAGGTCCAGGCCGAACTCGACGAGGTCGGCCTCCAGGTCGGTCACCTTGCGCAGGTGCCGGTCGATGATGTCGATCTGCGCCTCGGCCGCCCGCGCCGCGCTCTCCTGGATGACCTCGCGGAAGAGCTCGGCCTTGTCGGTGAAGTGGTTGTAGATGGTACGCGTGGAGACGCCGGCCGCCGCCGCGATCGCGTCGACGCTGGCCCGCGTGTACCCGTCGCGGGCGAACACCGTCAGCGCCCCCGCCAGGATCGCCCGGCGCTTGTCGGCCAGCCCTCCCCGCGGACGCTTCTCCCCCGCCATGCCCGTGCTCCTCACGCCCGATGACAACCAGCGTTTTACCCTAGCGCGTCGCCGTCGCCGTTCGAGGGCAGCGGGGTGGGCGCGGGCGGCGGGGCGAAACCGGTCGTGGAGGTCCAGGCCGCGACATACAGCACCAGCCGGGCGGAGAAGTTGATCCAGATCAGCAGCCCGACCAGCACCGCGAACGTGCCGTAGACCGGGTTGCTCAGCGTGTGGCTCAGCAGCAAAGTGGCCAGTTGCTTGAGCAGCCCGAAGCCGATCGCGCCCAGCAGCGCGCCCTGGGCGATCGCCTTGAACGGCCTGGTCGCCCGCGCCACCCAGCCCAGGATGATCACGAAGAGCAGCCAGTCCGCGGCCACGCTGGCCAGCAACCCGACCAGCCACACCGATCCGGTGGCCACCGGATCGTCCTGCTGCAGTCCCAGCCAGCCGGTGACCTTGCTGGTGGCGGCGGAGGTCAGCACCGCCACCCCGGCCGAGGCCAGCATGGTCACGCCGATCAGCAGCAGCGAGCTCAGGTCGCGCAGCTTGCCGAGGAAGAAGTTCAGCGGCGCGGCCGTGGTCATCGACATCTCCCGCAGCGCCCCGCGCAACGCGTCGACCGCGCCGAGGCCCGCGTACAGCAGACCCAGCAGACCGATGATCCCGGCGGTGGCCTTGGAGCCGGCGATGTCGTCGAGGTTCAGGGCCGGGGCCAGGCCCGGGAGTTGCTCGGCGATCACCTCCTTGAGGGCCGTCTCCAGTTCCGGGCTGGCCGTCAGGACGTAGCCGAACACCGCGTAGGCGAGCGCGATCAGCGGGAAGAACGACAGGAACGCGAAGTAGGTGACCGCGCCCGCCAGCCGGTCGCCGAACTGCAACTGGTAGCGCTGGACCGTCCTGATCAGGTGGTCGGCCGCCGGCCGCCGCACCCGCCAGTGGTCCACGAGCCGCATGGCACGCTCACGCCAGGTCGCGGCCTTCTCGATCAGGTTCGCCATCGTTCGGGAGACTCCAGCGCTCGCAGTGGTCCTCCAAGGCGACTGCCCTGGTGACGGCGGTTGTATCGGCCGCGGACCCGGCGATCAAGTGTCCCACCGCAACGACCAGCTCAGCGGTACGGCCACGCCGCCTCCCTTCCACCCCGGCGATCAGACGGCGACCAGTGCTCCCGCGCGTTTCACCACCCGGCCGGCCACCAGGACGGTCTCGACGGCGCTGGTGTCCGCGTTGAGGACGATCGCGCCGATGGGGTCGCGGGTGCCCGCCATGCCCGGAGTGCCGGTGCGCAGCAGGACGAGGTCGGCCTGCTTGCCCGGCGTCAGCGACCCCACGCTGTCACCCAGCCCGACGGTCTGCGCACCACCCAGCGTCGCCATCCGCAGCACGTCCCGGGTGGTGAAGGCGAGGTTGCCCAGCCCGCGTTCCATCGCGAAGGCCGCCCGCATCAGGCTGAACATGTCACCGGGTCCGCACGTCACCGTGTCGGCACTGAGCGAGACCGGCGCACCCGAGGCGGCCGCCCTGCCGGTGATCGGGTAGCCGATGCCCAACGCCGGTTCGTCGACCGGCGAGACCGAGACGCTGCCGCCGGTGTCGGCGATGAGCTTGAGGTCGTCGCCGGTGTAGTCCACGCCGTGGATGTAGGTGGTGGGCCGCTCCAGCAGGCCGTTCCCTTGCAGGAACTCCAGGGCCCGCCGGGCTCCCTCAGCACCTTGGCTACCCGCGTGAACGGTCACCCGCAGATCCAGGTCACGTGCGAGCCGCCATTCCCACAGGGCGCGTTCCTCACCGGCGATCTCCGGGCCGAGGGCGGCGATCGCCATGCTGAGCCGTCCAGGTGTGCGGAAGTGGGTGTCGCGCACCCGTCGTACCTCCTCGCCTGGATCCTGAGGGTTGTACCCGAGTACAGCTCTGATGCCCGACTCCCGGAGCCCGGCGACCAGGGCGTCGGCGTGGTCCGGGGTGTGCGCCACCTGCGTCCAGTCGAGCAGGGTGGTGATCCCGGCGTCGAGGCATTCGCGGGCTCCGGCCAGGTTGCCCGCGTACACGTCGTCGGGGGTGACCGAGGGCGCCAGCTCACCGAGGACCGTACGGAAATAGTCCTGGATGTCACCATCCGCCACGATCGCGCGGTAAGCGGCCTGCCAGGTGTGCCGATGACTGTCCACGAACCCGGGCAGCACCAGGCGGCCGGTGGCGTCGATGACCTCGACGTCGCCCCCGGCCTCCCAGTCGCCCCCGGCATTCAGGTCCTTGCCGACCGCCACGATGCGCTCGCCGTCGACGAGCACGTCCAGCTCGCCCAGTACGGCCACGGCCGGGTGGGTGTCGATGACGGTCCCGTTGCGAATCAGGATTCTCATGCCAAGAAGCCTATAGAGAAAGCTTTTCGGAAAGCAATATGGTGAGCGGTATCCTCGACCGCGTGGAACATGACGAGGTAGACGCCCTGGCCGCCCGCTGGCAGGCGGCGGGCATGGCGCCCTCCCTCATCGCGGGCCTGGAACTCAGCAAGCGTGCGTCGCGGATCAACGTGCTGTTCGAGCAGGCTCTCAAGGGCGAACTGGCCGCGCTCGGGCTGACCTATGCGGAGTTCGACGTGCTGGCCGCCCTCGCGCGTACGGCGCCGCCGTACCGGATGAAGCCCAGCGAACTGGCCCGATCGCTGATGCTCACGTCCGGCGGAACCAGCAACGTGCTCCAGCGACTGACCACGGCCGGATACGTCGAACGGGCGCCCGACGACGGCGACGGCCGCAGCCGATGGGTACAACTCACCCCGGAAGGCCTGAAACTGGCCACCACAGCCTTGGACACGGCGGCACGCGCCAACACAAACGTGCTCGCCGGAGTCCCCGAGCCCGTGATCCGCCAGGCAGCCGACGCCCTCCGCCAGGTCCTCCTGCAAACCACCCACCGCCGCCTCCGCTAGCCGTTGGGGAGTTGGCCGCTCCCCGGCAAAGGCCCGTGCGCCCGAGCCGTCCAGAGGGCCGAGATGGGCAGGCACGCCATGCCGTCACCGAAGCTGAGCGATTCCTCGCCGCAGTACAGGACGAATCCGGCCCGCATGCGATCCCCCAGCCGCCGCTTGAGCAGCCGCAAACCGCTGAAGTCGTCGCTCCGGACGGTCTCCGCCGCCTTCACCTCGACGCCGACGATCTCTCCGGCGTTGTTCTCGATGACGCCGTCGACCTCGTGCTGATCCCGATCCCGGTAGTGGAACAGTCGCGCCGGGGTCTCCGACCAGGTGAGCTGCTTGCCGATCTCGCTCAACACGAAGTTCTCCATCAGCCCGCCGACGGCCGCGTCGCCCGCGACCCCGCCCATCAGGTACGCGGCCAGGCCGGAGTCCACGAAGGTGACCTTGGGCGTGGCGACCACCCGCCCGGCGGCGCCCGCCGTCCAGGCCGGGATGCGCCGGACCAGGTAGATGGTCTCCAGGATGTCCACATAGTGGCGGACGGTGGGCGCGGAGACGCTGAGTTCGCCGGCCAACCGGTTGTTGCTGAGCAGGCCAGAGGTCTGCGCTGCCAGCAGTGAGAGCAGCTTGCGCATGTCCCCGGCGCGCTCGATGTCGGCCACCTGCTTCACGTCGCGGGAGATGAGGTCCGCGGTGTACCCCTCGAAGAAGCGCGCCCGCCGACGGGCCGCGGGCCTCTTGATCGCTTCCGGGTAGCCGCCTCGGACCGCCCTTTCCACGTAGTCCTTACGCCGCAGTCCGAGCGATTCGACCCGCAGTTCGCTCCCCAGCTCGAACGCGGCATCGACGAACCCGTCCTCGTCGCCGTCGATCTCCCCCTGCGACAGCGGCCAGAGCTCGACCGTCTCCGACCTGCCCGGCAGCGAGTCCGGGAGGCTGCTCAACGCGAGCAACCTGGCGGAACCCGTGAGCAGAAACCGCCCTGGCCGTGGATCCCGGTCGACCACGTGCTTGATCGCGAGCCAGAGATCGGGCACGCGTTGTACCTCGTCGATGAGCATGAGGCCGTCATGGCGGACGAACCGCACGGGGTCGTCGGTGGCCGACGTTCGGGTGACCGGGTCGTCGAGGAAGCGGGCGACGCCGTCGGGCGAGTGCTTCAGTACGCGCTCCGCCAAGGTGCTCTTGCCGACCTGGCGGGCACCGTTGACCACGACCACCCGAGTGTCTTCGAGGGCGTCGTAGACCAGCGACGCTGCCCTCCTGGGCACGTAGTCGACGGCTTCTCGCATGGGGCTACTCTAGCGGCTGACTTTCGATCTGCCGTGCGGGTGACTTTCAATCTGCCGTGGCTCGGGCTTTCGATCTGCCGTGGCTATGGCTTTCGATCTGCCGGATCCTCGGCTTTCGATCTGCCGAGCCGGTCGGTGGCGGTCTGCCGGCTGGCGTTGGATCTGCTGGGCTCGGGCGGCCGTTGATCTGGGTCCGACGCCTGGCTCGCACTGCCTCCTTGGGCCGAATAGCCTGATCCGCTCGTGTTGCCTCGGGGGCGGGCGATCTGGCCTGCTTATCCTTTGTCTGGGGCTCCGGGCGACGTGGCGGCGCGAGCTCCAAGGAGGCGTGCGAGCGGAGCGAGTTCCTTGTTGCCCGGGTAGGGTCCAACCGGGCAACGGGCGGGCCTCAGGAAGAGCGCGTCAGCTCCTTTTATGGGGTGGGGAGGAAGCCTACTTGGTCTCGGACTTGGGTCATGGTTTGCTGGGCTACCTCTCGGGCTCTCGCCGCGCCTATCGCCAGCAGCCTGTCCAGTTCCGCCTCGTCGCCCAGAAGCTTTTCGGTGCGTTCGCGGATCGGGGTGAACGCTTCCACCACCGCCTCGGCTACCTCCTTCTTGAAGGTGCCGTATCCCTGGCCTTCGAAGCGGGCCACCAGGTCCGGGATGGTGGTGGCGGTCAAGGCTGAGTGGATGCGTAGGAGGTTGGAGATGCCGGGCTTGTTGGTTTCGTCGAACGTCACCTCACTGCCCGTGTCCGTCACCGCGCGCATCACCTTCTTGCGCAGCGGGCCCGGCTGCTCCAGCACGTCAAGGATGCCTGCCGGGCTCGAGGAGGACTTCGACATCTTCGACGTCGGCTCCTGGAGGTCGGTGATCTTCTCGACCTCCTTGAGGATGTGCGGGGCCGGGAGGGTGAAGGTGTCGCCGTAGCGGTGGTTGAAGCGCTGGGCCAGGTCGCGCGTCAGCTCCAGGTGCTGCTTCTGGTCGGCGCCCACGGGGACGCTGTTGGCCTGGTAGAGGAGGATGTCGGCGGCCTGCAGGATCGGGTACGTGAACAGGCCCACGCTGGCCGCGCTCTCCCCGAACTTCGCCGACTTGTCCTTGAACTGGGTCATCCGGGCCGCCTCGCCCATCCCGGTCAGGCAGTTGAGCACCCAGGCCAGTTCCGTGTGCTCGCGTACGTGCGACTGCACGAAGACGGTGCTGCGCTCCGGGTCGAGGCCCGCGGCGAACAACTGGGCCGCGGCCACCCGCGTACGGCGGCGCAACGCGGCGGGCTCGGTCGGCACGGTGATGGCGTGCAGATCCACCACGCAGTAGAAGGCGTCGTGGGTCTCCTGCAACGTCACCCACTGGCGGACGGCGCCCAGGTAGTTGCCCAGGTGGAAGGAGTCCGCCGTGGGCTGGATGCCGGAGAGTACACGAGGTCTGGCCATAGCCCGCAATTGTGTCAGGTATCCCCACCCGGCTGCGACTCGATCAGGCCCGGTCGGCGTTTCACCCTGACTCGGGAGATACGCCGGCCGTCCAGGTCCGTCACGGTGAACTCGAACCCGGGGATCTCCACCGTCTCCCCCGTCCCGGGAACGTGGCCGAGCATGGCCATGACGAAGCCCCCGAGCGTCTCGTACGGGCCGTCCGGCAGCCGGATCCCGGTCTGGGCGGCGAAGTCGTTGAGGTTGGTCAGGCCGTCGATCTCGATCTCCCCGGCGGGCAGGATGACCGTGTCGTCCTCGACGTCGTACTCGTCCCTGATGTCGCCGATCAGCTCTTCGACCAGGTCCTCCAGGGTGACGATCCCGGCGGTGCCGCCGTACTCGTCGACGACGATGGCCAGGTGGTGTCCCTCGTCGCGCATCTCCGACAGCGTGCTCAGCACCCGTTTCGAGGCGGGTACGAGCTTGACCGGCCGGATCGGCACCAGTTCGCTGATGGGCTCGATCCGGCCGGTGAGCACGGGGTCGAGCAAGTCGCGTACGTGGACGAAGCCCAAGATCTCATCGTAGGACTCACGGAAGACGGGGAAACGGGAATGTGGCAGCGCCGCCACCAGCACGGCCGCCTCGGCCAGCGGCGTGTCGGCCTCCATGAACTCCACCTCGGTACGCGGCAGCATCACCTCCCGCAACTGCCGCTTGCCCGCGGCGAACACCTCGGCGATCAGGTTGCGCTCGTCGGTGGTCAGGTCGGTGTGGCCGACGACCATGTCCCGGAGTTCCTCGGTGGTCATCTGCTCCCGGTCGGCCTCGGGGTTTCCGCCGAGCAGCTTCATCACGCCGTCGGTCGACCTGGACAGCATCCAGATGATCGGCCGCGACAGGGTGGCGATCCAGTCGAGGAAGGGCGCGACGACGAGCGAGAGCCCCTCGGCCCGCTGTCTGGCCAGCCGTTTGGGCGCGAGCTCGCCGAGCACGAGCGAGACGTAGGAGATCGCCAGCGTCACCAGGACGAGGGCCAGCGCGGGCGCCACCGCCTTGGGCACGCCCCATTCCTCCAGCTTCGGCCACAGGGCCGCGCCGAGCCGGTCGGCGCCGAACGCGGCCGACAGCATCGTGGCCACGGTGACGCCGATCTGGACGGCGGACAGGAAGCGGTTGGGATCGCGCGCGAGCTTGGCCACTCGCTCACCGCGCCGTCCCTTCTCGGAGAGTTTGCGAACCTGGCTCTCGCGCAGGGAGACCATCGCCATCTCGGCGGCGGCGAAGAAGCCGCCCACGAGAATGAAGAGCAGGACCAGGGCGACGTTGGCCGCGACGGTGTCAAACATGGTGGTTGGCAGCGTACTCGGCGGCTTTCCCGCGTATGCTGAACGGCGAGCCGTACAAAATCCAACATATTTCACCAGGAGTACACATGAGGCTGTTGGTCACCGGAGGTGCCGGATATGTCGGCAGCGTCGTGGCGGCGCAGCTCGTCGAGGCGGGCCACGAGGTGACCGTGCTCGACGATCTTTCCACCGGGCATCGGGACGCGGTTCCGGCCCAGGCCCGGTTCGTCCAGGCGGACATCGCCGACGCCCACGACGCGCTGAAGGGCCAGGACGCGGTGCTGCACTTCGCGGCCAAGTCCCTGGTGGGCGAGTCGGTGGAGAAGCCCGAGCTCTACTGGCGCAACAACCTCGGCGGCACGCTCGCCCTCCTGGAGGCCATGCACGCCGGGGGCGTGCGCCGCATCGTGTTCTCCTCCACCGCCGCCACGTACGGCGAGCCGATCCACGACCAGATCCTGGAGACCGACCCGACCCGCCCCGCCAACCCGTACGGCGCGACCAAGCTCGCCGTCGACATGGCCTTGACCGCCTTCTCCGGCCTGCGCGGGCTGGGCGCGGTGAGCCTGCGCTACTTCAACGTGGCGGGCGCCTACGGCACGCTGCGTGAACGGCATGCCCCCGAGACCCACCTGATCCCCAACGTGCTCAAGGTCGCGACCGGCGAGCGCGAGGAGGTGCAGGTGTTCGGCACCGACTACCCGACCCCCGACGGCACCTGCGTGCGCGACTACATCCACGTCGCCGACCTGGCCACGGCGCACCTGCTGGCGCTGGAGGCGGTCACGGAAGGCGAGCACAAGATCTACAATCTGGGAAGCGGCGCCGGATTCTCCGTCAAGGAGGTCATCGACGTCTGCCGCGAGGTGACCGGCCACGCGATTCCGGCGAAGGTCGGGGCGCGGCGTCCCGGCGACCCCGCGGTGCTGGTGGCCTCGTCGGGGAAGATCCGTGCCGAACTGGGCTGGAAGGCGGAGCGGACCGACCTGCCGACCATCGTCGAGGACGCTTGGAGTGCGCTTTCCCGCATATGAGCCATGGCGGCCTGGGATCTGTGCTGTGATACCGAAATGTGAGGATGCTTTCACCTAGAGTGCTCTTCGTGGCACTCGTCGCAGGTGGCTGCACGCTGGCCGCGGCCGGGGTGGTGTTCGCGACGACACCCCCCACCCCGGCGCCCACCCCACCCCCCTGCCACGTCCAGGAAAACCTCACCCCGTGACAGATCCGGCCAACACCACACCCTGACGCGTCCAGACCGCGCCATCTGTACGCGTCCGGACCGCGTCATCCTCACCCGTCCGGACCACGCCATCCGTCCGCGTCCGGACCGCGCCCCCTCACGCGTCCGGACCGCGCCACCCTCACGCGTCCGAAAACCCGCAGCACACGTCCGGGGACCTCAGATCGTGAAATGTCCGGACAACGCCGCGACTTTCCCGGTGACGCCGTAACCGCTCCGGGAGTACCTCACAGCCTGGCCCGGTTGTCGGACGGGTTCCGGTCACCGAGGCGGCCGGAGTACACACCGGCGCGGGCGTCGACCTGACGACCGGCGGCCCGCAGCCTGAGCCGTACCCGGAGCTGCTCGCCGGGACCCAGCGCCCGCAGCCCGCACGCCACATACCCCAGCCGGGCCCGGCACCGAGCCCCGATCGCCGACACCAGCCGGGCGCGCCCCGTCCTGAGGTAGAGGCGAGCGTCCCTGACCATGTGCGGGCCCTGGTTGCGCACCAGCGCCGTCAGAGCGTACCTGCCGCCGCGGGCCGCCCGTCCCGACAGGCTCAGGCCCAGGTCGGCGCCGTCGTCCACGGCGGTCAGCAGGGTGGCGGAGTTGTCGCTGTCGTCGTCGTCGCGCACCTCGGAGGTGAGCGTGGCCACCGCCGTCATGGGTCCCTGCGCGTCCGGGCGGACGATGCCGGTGATCGTGACGCCGCCCCTGCCGCCCGGCCGGATGTCCTTGGGCGAGGTGCACACCACCTCGTTCGCGTTGACGCCCCGGTCGCAGGTGGCCACGTCCACGCTGACCACCCGCACACCCTCGGGCACCGTCACCCTGAGCACGGGCAGCACGGCGTCACCGGGCCCCGCGTTGCGAACCTCGGCCCGGTAGCTGATGGGTTGTCCCGGCTGGGCGACGGACGGCCGGGCGGCCAGCCGTACGGAAAGATCGGCGGCGCCCCACCCCGGACCCGCGTGAGCGAGACCAGGCACGCCCGCCACCACAACCCCCACGAACCCGGCGAGCATCTTGCGCCGCATGACCGACCCCCCGTGCAGTACGCCCTCAATTGAACGTGCAGCACCAGGTGATCATCCGCGCGACACGCGGTAGCGGGAAAAGCGAAAGGCGCGCGCCCGAGCCGGACGCGCGCCCAAGAGAGGATCAGATGAGCCCAAGCCCCTTGACCGCGTCCCGCTCCTCGGCGAGCTCGCGCACGGAGGTGTCGATGCGCTCGCGGGAGAACGCGTCGATCTCCAGCCCCTGGATGATCTCCCACTTGCCACCCGCGGCGCGGACGGGGAAGGAGGAGATGAGCCCCTCGGGCACGCCGTAGGAGCCGTCGGAGACGATCGCGGCGGAGGTCCAGTCGGTGCCGTTGACCCAGTCGTAGACGTGGTCGATCGCGGCGTTGGCCGCGCTCGCGGCGCTGGAGGCGCCACGGGCCTCGATGATCGCGGCGCCGCGCTTGGCGACGGTCGGGATGAAGGTGTCCTTGAGCCAGTCCTGGTCGACCTGCTCGGCCGCGACCTTGCCGCCGACCTCGGCGTGGAAGAGGTCGGGGTACTGCGTGGCCGAGTGGTTGCCCCAGACGGTCATCTTCTTGATGTCGGTGACCGGAACCTGGAGCTTGGCGGCGAGCTGCGACAGCGCGCGGTTGTGGTCGAGGCGGGTCATCGCGGTGAAGCGCTCGGCCGGGACGTCCGGGGCGTTCTGCTGGGCGATGAGCGCGTTGGTGTTGGCCGGGTTGCCCACGACCAGGACCTTGATGTCGTCGGCGGCGTGGTCGTTGATCGCCTTGCCCTGCGGGCCGAAGATGCCGCCGTTGGCCTCCAGCAGGTCACCGCGCTCCATGCCGGCCTTGCGCGGCATGGCGCCGACCAGCAGGGCGACGTTGGCGCCGGAGAAGGCGACGTCGGGGTTGTCGGTGATCTCGATGCCCGACAGCAGCGGGAAGGCGCAGTCGTCGAGTTCCATCGCGGTGCCCTCGGCCGCCTTCACCGCCTGCGGGATCTCCAGCAGGCTCAGCTTCACCGGGACGTCGGCCCCGAGGAGCTGCCCCGACGCGATGCGGAACAGCAGCGCGTAGCCGATCTGACCGGCGGCACCGGTGACGGTTACCTTGACGGGCGTGGCCATGGCCTTCCCCTAACTCGCAGGATGAATCATTGACTTTCGGATGTTACCCGGTCGTCATCCGCAGGGTTCCATCTCGGTCGGGTTCAGCTCGGGTTTGAACTCCACGTTTCCGAAGTGCCTGCTCAGGAGCTTCTTGATGGTGCCGTCGCGCTGCAGGCCGGCGATCACGCCGGAGACGGCCTTGCACGTCCTGGCGTCGCCGCGTTCCATGCCGACGGCGTAGCGCTGGCTGTTGAGCCTGGCTCCCAGTACGGCGAAGCGCATGCTCGCCTCCCGGTTGGCGAACCCGGCCAGCAGCAGATCCTCACCGGGGACGGCGTCGACCTCGCCGCTCTTCAGCATGTCCATGCACTGGGCGTAGTGGTCGGCGCGGACGGGCACGACCTCGACCCGATCCTGCACGCTGCGCACCGACGGGCTGCTGGGCGCGCAGAGCTTCTTGCCCTTGAGGTCGGCCAGCTTCTTGGCGGTGCCCGCGGGGACCAGCACGTCGTGGTGGGCGACGTAGTACGGCCCGGCGAACAGCACCTCCTCGTCGGGGTCGATCGAGTAGGTGGCGACCACGAGGTCCACCCGGCCGTCGGCCAGGGCGTTGGCCCGATCGAAGCGGCCGACCTGCACGTACTTGACGTCCTTGGCCCCGAGCGCCTTCGCCGTCAGCCCGGCCAGGTCCACGTCGAAGCCCTGGAACGATCCGCCGCTGCCCAGGCTGATGCCCGGCAGGTCGCCCTTGACGCCGATGGTGAGCTTCCCGGTCTTGGCGATCTTGTCCATCACCGAGGTGAACGGGCCCGGCTGGGGCGGCTTGTTCCCGCCGTTCACCTGCTGGCCCTGCTGCTGCTCGCCGAAGGCGACCGGCCAGTCGTTGAGCACGGCCAGCACGGCGGCGGCGGCGAGCAGCACGAGCGCCACGGCCACCGCGATCCAGCGGCCGGGCAGGTTGCGCCGCGCGGGCTGCCGCATCGGCGTCTCCGCGGCATTCCCCCGGACCAGCCCGGACAGCGCCGAAGGCTGCGCCGGGACCTGGGTCGGGGGCTGCGTCGGCGGCTGGGTCGGGGGCTGGGTCGGGGGCTGCGTCGGGTGGCCTGGGGCCTGTCGGGCGGGCGCGTCGGCCAGCGTGGTGCGTACCCGGGTGAAGGGGGTGGTGTCGTCGCCGGCCACCTCGGCGCCCCGCGACAGCACCGCGGTGGACGCGCCCGCGGTCTCCGGCTGGCCCAGCAGGCGCAGCAGCAACTGGTCGGCCGTGGGGCGGGCCTGCGGGTCCTTGGCCAGCGCCGAGGCGACCACCCCGCGCAGCGGCTCGGGCATCGCGCTGACGTCGACCTCGTGATTGAGGATGCGGTTGAGCACGACCGCGATCGAGCTGCCCTCGAAGACCGTGACGCCGGTCGCGGCGAAGGCGATCGTCGCGCCCCAGGAGAACACGTCGGTGTAGGGGCCGACGTCGTCGCCGGCGATCTGCTCGGGCGCCATGTAGGCGGGCGTGCCGATGGCCCGGCTGGTGATCGTGCCGGTGGAGTCGATGATGCGGGCGATGCCGAAGTCGACGACCCTCGGGCCGTCGGCGGCGATGAGCACGTTGTCGGGCTTGAAGTCGCGGTGCACGATCGAGGCGTGGTGGATCGCGGTCAGCGCGGTGGCGGTGCCGATGGCCAGCCGGTCGAGCGCGGTGCCGCGCAGCGGGCCGTCGTTGTCGACGACCTCGCGCAACGGCAGGCCGTCGATGTACTCGCTGGCGATGTAGGGCGTGTTGCCGTCGAGGTCGGCTTCCAGGACGCGGGCCGTACAAAAGGAGGCGACCCTCTCGGCCGCCTTAAGCTCGCGCGCGAAGCGGGATCTGGCGATCGTGTCACCGCTGAACTTGATGTGCAGGAGTTTGATCGCCGCCCGCTCGTCCTGCTCGTTGACGCCCAGGTAGACGATGCCCTGGCCGCCCTCGCCGATGCGGCCGGTCAGCCGGAACGAGCCCAGCTGCTCGGGATCGCCGGCGACGAGCGGCGCGATCTGCGGCATTGACCATCCCCACGTGTATACAAACCCCAACGAGGCAAACTGTACGACGCTCATGAAGCTCTCAGGGAACCGTTAACCGTTCGTGACGTCGCGAACCGTTCTCTGGAATGACATTCTGTCGCCATGCACGACATCGTCCTGTTCGGCGCCACGGGTTACACAGGAAAGCTCATCGCCCGCTACCTTGCCGGGGTCGAGGGGCTGAGCTGGGCGGTCGCCGGCCGCGACCGCGAACGGCTGGAGGCGCTCGGGCACGGCGTGCCCGTCCTGGTCGCCGACGTGAACGACGCCGCCTCGGTCGCCGAGGTCGCCCGCCGGGCGCGCGTGGTCGTCACCACCGTCGGCCCCTACCTGCGCTACGGCGAGCCGCTGGTCGCCGCCTGCGCGCAGGCGGGCACCCACTACGTCGACCTGACCGGCGAGCCGGAGTTCGTAAACCTCATGTACCTGCGCCACCACGAGCGCGCCGCCGCCTCGGGGGCGAAGATCGTGCACGCCTGCGGCTTCGACTCCATCCCGTACGACCTCGGCGTCCTTTACACGGTCCTGGAGCTGCCGGAAGGCGTGCCGCTGAAGGTCAGCGCGTTCCTGCGGGGCGGCGGCCGGCCGTCGGGCGGGACGTTCCACTCGGCGGTGACGGCGATGTCGCGGGTGCGGCAGATGGCCGCCACGGCCCTGCGCCGCCGCGCGGCAGAGACCCGTCCCGCCGGGCGTTCGGTGGACGTCCTGCCCGGCCCGCCGAGGTTCGTCGGCGGGTACGCCCTGCCGATGCCCACCATCGACCCGCAGATCGTGGGCCGCTCCGCCTGGGCGCTGGAGCGCTACGGCCCGGACTTCACCTACCGCCAGTACATGACCGTCCGCCGCCTGCCCGAGGCGCTGGCCATGGCCGGGGGCGCGACGGCGCTGGCCGCGCTCGCCCAGCTCCGTCCCACGCGGGAGTGGCTGCTGAACCGGATCACCCCGGGCGAGGGCCCCACCCTGGAGCAGCGGGAGAAGAGCTGGTTCAAGCTGACGTTCCTCGGCGAGGGAGGCGGTACGCGCGTGGTCACCGAGGTGTCCGGCCGCGACCCCGGATACGGCGGCACGGCCAAGATGGTCGCCGAGGCGGCGTTGTGCCTGGCCTTCGACGACACCCCCCAGGTCGCCGGCCAGGTGACGACGGCCGCGGCGATGGGCGAACCGCTCATCGGGCGGCTGCGCCGTACGGAGGCGTTGTCCTTCTCGGTGAGGTCCTAGCAGCCCTGCTGCCTGAAGAGCTGGTTCCACTCGCCGGAGACCGGGGACGTGGTCACCTGCCCGCTGCCCCACCACGCCGACACCTCGAAGACCACCGGGGCCCGCTCCTGCGCCGCCTTCCCGCAGTCGGTGTACTCCACGAGGAGTTCGACCACGACCTCGCCGCCCGCGGGCACGACCTTCGGCAGCGCGGCCCCGGCGATCCTGAACCCCTCGGCCCGCGCCGCCACTCCCGTCAGCGTGATCGGGTAGGGGGACTCGTTGAAGACGCTCCGGGTCACGGTGTCGATGCGGCCGTGCACCCTGCCCAGGTCGTCGGCGACGAGCCGGCCCGAGGTGGTGCCGCCCTCGTAGGACGTGATCCGCGGGATCGACCCCCAGACGAAGACGAGCAGCAGCGCCAGGATCGCGCCGATCAGGGCCGGCCAGCGCGGGCGCACGGCCGCCGCCGACGGATTGAGGCGGTCGAATACGTCACTCGGGATCACGTCGGTATTCTGCTAGCTTTTCCACCTATGACGAAAGACCACCTTTGCTGATACTCGCGGCTATTGGTGCTTTAGCCGTCATTTCTGGTTTAGCGCTCAGCGCGCGCTCCCTTCCACGCGCGAACCTGGATCGTTTCGCCCGGCGCCACCGGCTGACGATCACGCCCTACAACGGCGACGGCACCATCGCCTACCTGCGCGCGGTCCGCTCCTGGCGCGGCGCCGGACTGGCCGCCGGTGGCGCCCTTTCCTTCTTCTTCCTGGGAAATCTGAATTTCCTCTTTCTGCTCTATGGCTGGCTCGCCGGCGTGCTCGTCTCCGAGATCCAGCTCGCCGCCACCCGGCCGAGGTTCTCCGGCGAACGGCTCCGCCTCACGCCCACGGCGCTGACCGTCGCCTGGCGGCTGTCCGCGCTGGCGTGCTGGGGCGTCGTGGCGTGGCTCGTGGTCCGGTCGTTCTCCGGGGAGATGGCGGTGCTCGACCGCGTCTGGGTGGCGATTCCGGCTTTGGTGCTGCTGGCCGTACATCTGGTCCTGTGGGACCTGCACAGGCGCGCGGTGCCCGCCGGGACCAGCGACCTGGTCGGCGCCGAGTTCGCCGCCCGGATCAGCTCCGCCCGCACGCTGATGGCGTTCGGGATCGTCGCCGCGCTCCTGCCCGCGGGCGGTCTCCTGTACGGCCTGCGCACACCACCGCCCGCGCCCCCGGCGAGCTTCCAGGCGTTCGCGGACCCGATCCGGTTCGCCTGGCTCGCGAGCGACCCCACCAGGTGGGAACTCCAGCAGGAGCCCGGCAACATCTCCGCGTACCGCGACGCCGACACCAGCGGCCCCCTGGCCATCAGCGGCGACGGCAACCACCTGGTCTACCTGCAGCTCGGCACAGGCCGGCTGGTCCACCGCGACCTGCGCGGCACCCGCGTGCGCGAGCTCGACGGCACCGGCGAGGTCCTGCTCTCCCACGACGGCGCCTACGCCGCGGTGGGCACCACGCTCGTCCACACGCCCACCGGAGCGGCCACGCCGCTGCCGGGAGTGGCCCGCGTGATCGGCATCGGCGGCGGCAAGGTCGCCGCCACCACCGGCCGCCGCACCCTGCCGGGCGCCCCCGCGACCGAACTCGTCGTCTTCGACGTGCGGGGAAAGGTCCTGTCCCGCGCGCCCTTCGACCCCTCCCTCGACGTACGGCTCTCGCCCGACGGCGGCACGCTCGCCGTCGTCACCCAGGCCGACGTGCTGACCATGGACCCGGAGACCGCCGGGGTGCGCACCCGCGAACCGCTGAAGCTCAACGGCCCGAGCGCCGAGTCCGCCCTGCTCGGCTGGTCGGCGGACGGCCGGCGGCTGGTCCTGCGCGCCGACCAGGACGACGTCCACCTGGTCGACCCGCGGACCGGCACGGCCAGAAAACTGCAGGAGTCGCCGGAACCCGGCCAGACCGTGGTCGCGGGGAGGCTCACATGATCCGCAGAGGGCTGGCCGCGGGCGCGCTCGTGCTCGCGGCCTGGGTCTCGCTCCCCGCGTGGCAGCAGGACGGCAGCCTGCCGATGGTGCGGAGCATGCCGGGCCCCACTGCTCCGCCGTCCCCCGCGACCGAGCTCCGGGGCCCGGCCCCGGCGCCCGTCCGCTACGCCTACCAGCCCCTCTGCCTCACCAGAAGCGACCACTGCATGCGCTGGCGCCTGGTCTCCACGCGCGGCGAGGAGTGGTCGCTGCCCGGCGCCAACGGGGAGGAGACGCTCGCGCTCAGCGCCGACGGCACCCGCGCCGCCTACCCACGCGGCGAGGGCCTCGTCCTGCACGACCTGCCGACCGGAAAGATCACACCCCTGCCCGTGACGGGCGAGCAGCCACTCTTCTCCCCCGACGGCCGCCACCTGGCCGTGGGGCGCCAGGTGGTGAACCTGGCGACGGGCCGCGTACACCGGCTGGACGGCGAGGCGCGTGGCTGGACCTCCAGCGGCGTGGTGACCTCGGCGGTCGAGCCCGACGACCGCACGCCGGGCCGGGTCAGCGTCACGGTCTTCACCGTCAGCTCGCCCCAGGGCGAGAAGCGGCGCTCGTTCACCGTGCCGGGAGACCTGTCGGCCAACGGCGCGCTCTCGCCGGACGGCCGCACGCTCGCCACCCTGGCCAGGGAGGCGCTGCCCGAGTCCGTGACGACCACGGGCATCGTGCTCACCGGCGAGAGCGCCCGCACGGTGACACCGCGCGTGCGGGACGGCTGGACGATCACCACGATCCTGCGCTGGACGGGCGAGAACACCGTCCTGGTCGAGCTGCGCGGCCCGCTGAACGGAGCCGCCTACGAGGTCCTCGACCTGGCCACCGGCCGCCCGCTCCCCGGGCGCGTCGAGGAGCGGGGCCTGGCGACCGTCATCGGCCGCCTGAACTAGTAGGGCAGCGCCCGACCGGTGAAGTTCTTGCGCAGGAACGGCGCCTTGAACTTGGGGAAGGCCACGGTGTTGACGTCGCCGTCGGAGGTGAAGCGCATGTCCGGGTTGTTCTTGAGCCAGTCCAGCCACGCCGTCGAGCAGAACTGGGAGCAGTCGCCCTTCTTGTCCATCGCCTTGATCCGCGGGATCCCGAGCGGGTCGAACGTCTTGGTGTACGGCGCGGGCGCGGGCGTGTACCCGGCCAGGAAGACGCCGCTGTGGTTGTAGGGCCCGTCGCCGCCCTTGCCGCGCAGCGCCCACTCCTTCTTACGCGGCTGGCTCCCGTACGGCAGGGCCAGCGTCACCGGATCCTGGGCGGCCATCGAGTGGACCTGCTGCCGGATGGAGGCGATCTGCTCGGCCACCTCCTTCTGGGAGCGGGTGCCGAGGTTGACGTGGTCGCGCGTGTGGTTGCCGATGTCGAACCCGTTGTCCTTGAGCCAGAGCAGCGTCTGCGCCTGCTCCTCCTTCACGGACTTGCCGAACATGTCACGCGTGACGTAGAAGGTCGCCACGGGACGGAAGCCGGGGTTCTTGGCGGCCACGTCGCGCAGGATGGCGACCGCCGTGTCGGCCCTGGGGACGCCGAGGTCGTCCAGGGCGAGCTGGGAGGGCGAGGAGTCGTCGAAGGTGAGCACGACGGGGTGCTTGCCGGCGGGGATGCCGATCTTCCCGGTGACGTACTCGGCGGCGGTGATCGGCACGTAGCCGTCGCGGACCAGCCGCTCCAGGTCGGCCCGGAACTTCTCCGGCGTCCTGTCGTCGTCGGAGCCGGGGTCCTTCACGATCCGGTGGTACATCAGCACCGGGACCTGGCCCAGTTCGTTGGCCTTCACCTTGGCCGCGGCGGCGGCCTTGGCCTGCTGTGCCTGCTGCACCTGCTTGGCGGCGTCGGCCTTGCTGACCGTCTGCACGGCCGGCTGCGCACCGCATCCGCCGACGATCGCGCCCACCGCGACCAACCCGAGAACACCCAGACGCATCGGGAACCTCCCTCATGACGCGATCGTCAATTACGCCCTGTGACTTCCCCATCGCTGGGCGGAACCACTCCGGAACCCTCCAAAAGAGATCACCAAGCCGGGGACCCGAGGCGGCCACGGCCAGGTCGCGGGCGGAGCGGCCACCGGATATCTTGATGTCAAGCAATCTCAGACGTGGAGCGGACATCCGGTGACTGATTCGACCATCATTTACACGCACACCGACGAGGCCCCAGCGCTGGCCACGTACTCGTTCCTGCCGGTGATCCAGGCGTACGCCGCCAAGGCCGGAGTGCGGGTGGAAAGTCGGGACATCTCGCTGGCCGGGCGGATCATCGCCGGCTTCCCCGAGCGGCTCACCGAGGCCCAGCGCATCGGCGACGCCCTGGCCGAGCTCGGCGAGCTGGCGAAGACCCCCTCGGCGAACATCATCAAGCTGCCCAACATCTCGGCCTCGATCCCGCAGCTCAAGGCGGCCATCGCCGAGCTGCGCCAGCAGGGCTACGACCTGCCCGACTACCCCGAGGACCCGAAGACCGACGAGGAGCGCGACATCCGCGCCCGCTACGACAAGGTCAAGGGCAGCGCCGTGAACCCGGTGCTGCGCGAGGGCAACTCCGACCGCCGTGCCCCCGCCTCGGTGAAGGCCTACGCCAAGGCGCACCCGCACAGGATGGGCGCCTGGTCGCCCGACTCCAAGACCGACGTGGCGCACATGACCGCCGACGACTTCCGCTCCTCGGAGAAGTCCGCGATCCTGGCCGAGGCCACGGAGCTGCGCATCGAGCTGGTCGGCGACGACGGCGTCACGACGGTGCTGCGCGAGTCCGTACCCGTGCTGGCCGGGGAGATCGTCGACAGCTCGGTGATGCGCGTGGCCGCCCTGCGCGAGTTCCTCACCGCGCAGATCGCCCGCGCCAAGGCCGAGAACGTGCTCTTCTCCGTCCACCTCAAGGCCACGATGATGAAGGTCTCCGACCCGATCATCTTCGGCCACGTGGTGCGCGCCTTCTTCCCGAAGACCTTCGCCCGGTACGGCGAGGCCCTCGCGCAGGCCGGTCTCACCCCGAACGACGGCCTGGGCGGCATCCTCAGCGGCGCGAGCGACGAGATCAAGGCGTCGTTCGAGGCCGAGCTGGCCGAGGGCCCGGCGCTGGCCATGGTCGACTCCGACCGCGGCATCACCAACCTGCACGTGCCGAGCGACATCATCGTCGACGCCTCGATGCCGGCGATGATCCGCCAGTCCGGCCACATGTGGGGCCCCGACGGCAACGAGGCCGACACGCTGGCCGTCATCCCCGACAGCAGCTACGCCGGCATCTACCAGGTCGTCATCGACGACTGCCGCGCCCACGGCGCCTTCGACCCGGCGACGATGGGCTCGGTCCCGAACGTCGGCCTCATGGCGCAGAAGGCCGAGGAGTACGGCAGCCACGACAAGACCTTCGAGATCCCGGCCACCGGCACCGTGCGCGTGGTGGACGCCGCCGGCGAGACCGTCCTGGAGCACGCGGTCAGCCAGGGCGACATCTGGCGCATGTGCCAGACCAAGGACATCCCCGTCCAGGACTGGGTGAAGCTGGCGGTCTCCCGCGCCCGCGCCACCGGCGACCCGGCGGTGTTCTGGCTCGACGCGACCCGCGCCCACGACGCCAGCCTCATCGAGAAGGTCAACGCCTACCTGGCCGACCACGACACCAGCGGCCTGCGGATCGAGATCATGGCCCCGGTCGAGGCGATCGGCTTCTCGCTGGAGCGCATCCGCAGGGGCGAGAACACGATCTCGGTCACCGGCAACGTGCTGCGCGACTACCTGACCGACCTGTTCCCGATCCTGGAGCTGGGCACCAGCGCCAAGATGCTGTCGATCGTCCCGCTGCTCAGCGGCGGCGGCCTGTTCGAGACCGGCGCGGGCGGCTCGGCGCCCAAGCACGTGCAGCAGCTCGTCAAGGAGAACTACCTGCGCTGGGACAGCCTGGGCGAGTTCCTGGCGCTGGCGGCCAGCTTCGAGCACCTGGCGCGCACGACCGGCAACGCGCGGGCGCAGATCCTGGCCGACACGCTCGACCGGGCGACGGCGACCTTCCTCAACGAGAACAAGTCGCCGGCCCGCAAGCTGGGCTCGATCGACAACCGCGGCAGCCACTTCTACCTGTCCCTGTACTGGGCCCAGGAACTGGCCACGCAGACCGACGACGCCGAGGTGGCGGCGGCGTTCGACGGTCTGGCCAAGACGCTGGCCGAGCAGGAGAAGACGATCGCGGAGGAGCTGCTGGCCGTACAGGGCTCGCCGGTGGACCTCGGCGGCTACTACCAGCCGGACCCGGCCAAGGCCGCGGCCGTGATGCGGCCCTCGAAGACCTTCAACCAGGCGATCGAGAGCCTCCAGGCATGACCTGAAGGGCGGTGGGCTCCGGCCCACCGCCCTTTCTCATCCTCCGAGCAACTGGAGCACGGCGGGCTTGAGCACGCTGCCGAACTCCAGGAACATGCCGACGGCCACCAGGCCGACGCCGAAGCCACCGTAGATCACCATGTCGGTCCGCTTCGTCCGGACGGCCATGAGCCCGCCGTACCCGGCGAAGCGCAGTGCGGCGGCCACGAGCAGGACGGCGCCCAGCGCGAACGCGCCCCACTCGCCGTCCACGAAGAAGATCGTGAGCATGGCAAGAGCCGCTCCCGCCAGGATCAGCGGAAACGGCCCCCACTTCTGATCATCGTTCGTCAATCGGCTTCCACTTCTGGTCGCGTTCTCCGATGTACTCACTATCGGGCCGGATGAGCCGGTTGTCCGCGTGTTGCTCGATCACGTGGGCGGTCCAGCCCGACATCCGGCTGATGGAGAACACCGGCGTGAACAGATCGGTGGGAATCCCCAGGTAGTGGTAGACCGAGGCGGCGTAGAAGTCGACGTTGGGGTAGAGGCCCTTGGTCTCGAAGACGACCTCTTCCATCTCCTTGGACATCCGGTAGAACTTCGGCTCGTCGCCGGACAGTTCCTCCGACATCCTGCGCAGGTGCGTGGCGCGCGGGTCCTCGGTCTTGTAGACGCGGTGGCCGAAGCCCATGATCTTCTCGCCGGCGGCCAGCTTGTCGCGTACGGCCTGGGCCACGCCGTCGGGCGAGATCGACTCCAGCGTCTTCATGACCTGCTCGTTGGCGCCGCCGTGCAGCGGGCCCTTCAGGGTGCCGATGGCGGCCACGATGGCCGAGTGCATGTCCGACAGCGTCGCGGCGCAGACGCGGGCGGCGAACGTCGAGGCGTTCATCGTGTGGTCGGCGTGCAGCACCAGGCAGGCGTCGAAGATCTCCGCCTCGCGCGCGGAGGGGGTACGGCCGGTCACCTGGAGCAGGAAGTTGCCCGCGATGCTCAGGGCCGGGTCGCTCTCCGGGACGCCCTTGCCGGACCGGGCGGCGTGGTAGCGGGCGACCAGCAGCGGCTGCTGGGCGGTCAGGCGGGCGGCCTTGCGCAGGTCGGCTTCCGCCTCGATGGAGTCACGGTCGGGATCGTCGGCGCTGGCCAGGGAGACCAGCGAGCGCAGCGCCTCCATGGGCTTCTGCTTCTCGGCGATCTCCGCGACGTTGGCAGAGACCAGCGGGCCCAGCTCGCGGCCGGCGACCAGCTCGTCACCGTAGGCCTGGAGCTCCGCGCGGTTGGGGAGCGTACCGCGCTGGAGCAGGTGGGCGGTCTCTTCGAACGTCGCACGGCCGGCCAGATCGTGGATGTCGTATCCCCGATAGAACAGGCGGCCTGCCTTGCCGTCGATGTCGCTGAGCGCTGTGGACGCGGCTACGACGTCGGCCAGGCCTTTGGTGGGCTTGTCCATCGTGCTCCTTGGCTCGCTCCGCTCGCGGTCGTGGCGGACTTTTCCGCTCTTCGCGGCGGATGTCCCGCCACGAGTGTTTCCTCCGCTTATCGTCGCTGGAAGTCTACCCGTGAGCTGGCAAAACCGTCCGCAAAGGTCCAGACCAATTTCATGCCGGATTCTCCTTATGGCAAAGGCGATTCCGCATCCCCTCGGTTGGGTAAGCCGGAGCTGTAGTAATAGTTACGGCGGACTACCCGAGGAGGAACTGCCGCCGTCTCACGCTGCGTCCGCTAACGGAAGGGAACTGCCGTGGAGGGGCCGTTCATACGCATCGAGGACACTGGCGAGGTGGTCCCGTTGCGCCCCGAGATCACGACGGTCGGCAGAGGTCGCGGTGTCGACATCCGACTCACCGATCCCAGCGTCTCTCGGCTCCATGCCGAATTCGTCCGCAGAGGACCCTACCTGTATGTCGTTGACCTGGGCCTGTCCCGCAACGGCACGCGGGTGAACGGCAGGCCGATCGCCCGGAGGGTCCTCGACGACGGCGACGTCGTCTCCTTCGGAGCGGCGCGCGGCCGGATCGGCGGGGTTCCGCGCGAGGACTTCACCCCCGAGGTGGAGCTTCGCAGGGCGGCGGCCCCCGAGCTGACCCGCAGAGAGGTCGACGTGCTGACCTCGCTGTGCCGGCCGGCGCTGTCGGACGAGGCGTTCGTCGCACCGGCGACCGCAAGGGAGATCGCCGACGACCTGGTGGTGACCGAAGCCGCGGTCAAGCAGCACCTGCTGCGGCTGTACCAGAAGTTCAGGATCCCTGAGGGCACCAACCGGCGCACGCGGCTGGCCAACGAGGTCGTCGCGCTGGGTCTGGTCCGCCCCACCCCCGTGGTGCCGCCACAGCGGTCGGGCTCCACTGCCGAGCAACCGTCGGCGGCGGGGCGCAGGGCTTCATAGGAATCGGATCGCTACCGGGGCTTCGGCGAGGGGTTCCGGCAGCACAAGTGGCCCGGAGCCCGGCGTCAACGTGCCCAGGACGCGGGGCCCGGCCGCGCCCGTGCAACTGGGCGCGGTGGCGGGCAGGCCGTGCGCGGTCAGCCAGCCGAACAACGAGAAGGCGACCGCCTCCTTCGCGTCCGAGGGCACGCCCAGCTCGTCGCTGGGCACGAGGCGGGCCGTCGTGCGCGCGCGCAGCATGCCCATGAGCGTGGGGTTGCGCACGCCGCCGCCGGAGACGACGACGGTGTCGAGCCCGTGCCGCCGGATCTCCGCCGCCACGGTCTCGGCGGTGAGCGCGGTCAGCGTGGCCACGAGGTCCCGCTGGGCGATCTCTTCGCGCCCGGCCAGCGCCCGCCGCACGTACCCGGGCGTGAACAGTTCCTTGCCCGTCGTCTTGGGCGCCGCCTTGCGGTAGTACGGCTCGGCGAGCAGCACCTCCAGCAGCTCCGCGTCCACCGTCCCCGCCGCGCCGAGCACCCCGTCCCTGTCGTACGGCGGCGCCGCCGCGTCGATCAGCGCGCCCGCCGGCCCGGTGTCGTAGGCGATGGCCGTCCCGGCCACGGTCAGGTTGGCGATGCCGCCGAGGTTGAGCGCCCCCGAGCGGCCCTCGATCCCGTTGAGCATGAGCAGGTCGAGATAGGACACCAGCGGCGCGCCCTGCCCTCCGGCGGTGACGTCGCGCACGCGCACGTCGGAGACGACCGGCAGCCCGGTTCGCTCGGCGATCCAGGCGGGCTGGCCGAGCTGGAGCGTGCCCAGGACCTGCCCGCCGGAGACCCAGTGGAAGAACGTCTGCCCGTGGGAGCAGACCAGGTCGGCGGGTCCCGCGGCCACGGCGGCCGCGGCGAACTCCTGCCCGATCAGCGTGTCCAGCGCGCAGACCTCGCCCATGCTCACGTCGTTGGGCGGGAGCGCGGCGACGATGCGGGCCCTCAGGCCGTCCGGGTAGGGCCGCTCACCGGTGGCGACGATCGTGCCGGTGAGCAGGCCGTCCTCCATCGACCAGTCAACGATCGCGCTGTCGATCCCGTCATGGGAGGTCCCCGACATCAACCCAAGAACCCGCATAAATCTCCCTAAAAGACCACTCGGAAGGGATTGCTGGGCCGGGACGTCCTGCTCACCCGGTCCACCGCCACCACGTGGTAGTAGTCGCCCCGCTTGCCGTCCGGGTCGGTCCAGCGCACGATCCGGTCGCCCGGCACCACGGCCACCAGGTCGCGGGCGTCCTCGAAGGAGGTGTTCCTGCTCGCGGAGCGGAAGACCGCGAACTGGAACGGCTCCTCCCGCCCGGTCGCCACCATCTTGACCTCGACCCCGTCCTTCACCCTGCGGGCCACGGCGAGCACCGGGCGGCTGGGCGCGCGCCCGCCGGCTAGACGCGGCAGCAGCGGCGCCAGCGCGGGCCGCTGGTGGTGGTCGTTGACCGCGGTGGTGACGGACTTGAGGCGGTCGGCCCGCACGTCGCCCGCGCTGAACCAGATGTCGCCGGTGATCTCCGGATGGGCGCGGTTGAGCGTGAGGTGCCTGGACAGCTCGGCCGGGTCCTGCCACTGCGGCGCCTGGGCGGGGTCGCCCGCCTTGTAGGCGGCCTGGCCGATCCACAACATCGTGCCGGTGCCCTTGGCCACGTCCGACCACCACGGCACCAGCTTGGCGTAGTCGGCCGGGGGCTGGCCGATGTACCAGTAGAGCTGCGGCGCGATGTAGTCGAGCCAGCCCTTCTTCACCCAGCCGCGGGTGTCGGCGTGCAGGCCGTCGTAGGACTGGCCGCCGGCGGTGTCGGAGCCGAGCGGGTCGCTGGCCTTGTTGCGCCAGATGCCCGACGGGCTGATGCCCCAGGAGACCTCCGGCTTGGCCTGCCGTACGCGCTGCTGCATCTCCGAGACCATGAGGTCGACGTTGTGGCGGCGCCAGGCGGCCAGGTCGGGGAAGCCGGCGCCGTACTTCGCGAAGGCGGCGCTGTCGTCGAAGGCGGTGGTGTTGGTCGGGTAGAAGTAGTCGTCGAAGTGCAGGCCGTCGATGTCGTAGCGGGTGATCGCGTCGAGCATCGCGTCCTGGCAGAACTTACGCACCTCGGGCATGCCCGGGTTGTAGTAGAGCTTGCCGCCGAACGGCAGGATCCAGTCGGGGTTCTTGCGGCCCGGGTGGTCGGGGTGGAGCTTGGCCGGGTCGGGCTGCATCGAGACGCGATACGGGTTGAACCAGGCGTGGAAGGCCAGGCCGCGCTTGTGGGTCTCCTCGACCGCGAAGCCGAGCGGGTCGTAGCCCGGGTCCTGCCCCTGGACCCCGGTGATCCACTCCGACCACGGCTCGAACGGCGACGGCCAGAAGGCGTCGGCCGTGGGCCTGATCTGCACGAACACCGAGTTGAGCTTGCGCTCCACGGCCAGGTCGAGCCAGGCGAGGTACTCGGCCTTCTGCTCCTCGACCGACAGCCCCTTCTTGGAAGGCCAGTTGATGTTGACCACGGAGGCGATCCACATGCCGCGCATCTGTCGCAGCGGCGGCACGTAGCCGGTCGCGGCGAAGGCGGGCAGGGGGACGACGGAGGCTGCGGCGGCGAGGGCGAGACCCTTGAAAACGGTCCGTCTGCTGGGCATTGGGGGGGTGGCCTCTCGGGAAGTGGTTGTGTCTGGGGCGACGATGACAGAAAATTACCTTCAGATCAACGATTGTGAAGGAAAATGCCGTATGTCGCCTGACCTCCACCGACTCGCCATGGCCGTGCTCCAGCCTGGCTTCGAGGGGACCTCCGCCCCCGACTGGCTGCGCAGGGCGCTCGGCGAGGGATTGGGGGGCGCCGTACTGTTCGCCCGCAACCTCCCGAGCGAGCATCTCATCCCCCAGATCCGTGCCGAGAACCCCGACACCGTGATCGCCGTCGACGAGGAAGGCGGCGTGGTCACCCGATTCGAGGCCAGGGCGGGCAGTTCCTTCCCCGGCAACCGCGCGCTCGGCGTGGCCGACGACGAGGCGCTCACCGAGCGGGTCGGCAGGCAGATCGGCCGCATGCTGGCCGAGGCCGGCGTCACCCTCGACTACGCGCCCTCCGTCGACGTCAACGCCAACCCCGCCAACCCGGTCATCGGCGTACGCTCCTTCGGCCCCACCCCCGACCTGGTCTCCAGGCACGCCGTCGCCTACATCCGCGGCCTCCAGAGCGCCGGGGTGGCCGCCTGCGCCAAGCACTTCCCCGGCCACGGCGACACCATCACCGACTCCCACTTGGCCCTGCCCACCGTGCACGCCTCCGTGGAGGAGCTGTGGGAGCGCGACCTGCCGCCGTTCCGCGCGGCGATCGCCGCCGGGGTGCGCTCGGTCATGTGCGGCCACCTGCTGGTTCCCGCCCTGGACCCGTCGTCGCCGGCGACGCTGAGCCGTACCGTGCTGACGGGGTTGCTGCGGGAGGAGCTCGGCTTCGACGGCATGCTCGTCACCGACGCGATCGAGATGAAGGCGGTCGCGGCCCAGTACACGCCCGGCGAGATCGCCGTGCGCGCGCTCACCGCGGGCGTGGACGCCATCTGCGTCGGCATCACCGACGAGCGGGGCCTGCACGAGCTGCGCGACGCGATCGCGGCCGCGGTGCGCTCTGGCGAGCTGCCCGAGTCGCGCCTGGCGGAAGCGGCCGCGCGGGTGCGCGCGGTCGCCGAGTGGTACGGCAAGCAGGACCGCTCAGCCACCGAGGACCCCGGCGTGGGCCTGGAGGCCGCCAGGGCGGCGCTCACCGTCACCGGCACGGCGACGCTGGCCGGCCCGCCGCTCGTCGTGGAGGTCAACACGCGGCTCAACCAGGCCGTCGATCCCTCCACGCCGACCGGCCTCACCGCCGCGCTGGCCGCCAGGCTGCCCGGGACCGAGCGGGTGGTGATGGCGGCGGAGGGCGAGCTGCCCGCCTTCGACGAGCGGCCCGTCGTGCTCGTCGTGCACGACTCGGCGCGGCACGCGTGGGTCAGGGAGCGGATCGCGCAGGCCGTCTCCGCGCGCCCGGACGCGGTCGTCGTGGACACCGGCGTTCCCGGCGAACCGGCGGGCGCCGCGTTCGTCGCGACCAACGGGCTCTCCCGTGTCTCGGCGGAGGCGGCCGCGGAATGGCTGACCAGATGATGGCCGAGCATGTGAGCGAGCCGGCCAATCCGGTGGCGGCGGTGCGGGCCGTGCTGCCGTCGCTGACCCCCGCCGCCCAGGCCATCGCCAGGATCATCCTCGACGATCCCGGGCTGGTGGTCAGGAGCACGATCACGGAGTTCAGCGCGGTCTCCGGCACCAGCGAGGCCACGATCGTGCGCACCGCCCGCGCGCTGGGCTTCGCCGGCTACTCGCAGATGCGCTTCGCGCTGGCCGCCGCCGTGGCCAAGGAGCCCGAGCGGCTGGTGCCCGGCGACCTGGGTCCCGACGACCCGCTGACCGACGTGATCGCCAAGGTGGCCCGCGCCGAGTACGAGGCGCTGGCCGACACCGCCGCCCAGCTCGACCCCGGCCAGCTCGACGAGGTCGTGACCGCCATCGTCAAGGCCCGCCGCGTGGACGTCTACGGCGTGTCCGCCTCCGGCCTGGTCGCCACCGACATGTCGCAGAAGCTCCTGCGGATCGGGCTGTCCACCCACCCGTTCTGCGACGCCCACCTGGCGCTGACCAGCGCCGCCCTGCTGCGGGACACCGACGTGGTGGTGGCGATCAGTTGCAGCGGCGAGACCCCGGACGTGATCGCCCCCTCCAAGACCGCCAAGGACGCCGGAGCCACGCTCGTGGCCATCACCAACAACCCGCGCTCGTCGCTGGCCCACCTGGCCGACCACACGCTGGTCTCGGCCGGGCGCGAGACCGCGTTCCGGCCGGGCGCGCTGGCCAGCAGGATCAGCCAGTTGCTCATCGTGGACTGCATCTTCGTCGGCCTGGCCCAGCGCACCTACGAGAGCGCCGACGCCGCCATCCGCGCCACCCGGGAGGCCACCGACCGCTACCAGGGCCGCTAGCGCGTGGGGTGGGGACCCCGGTAGGGCAGCGTCTGGCTGTAGACGAGGTTGGTGTTGGCGCTGCCGAACTCGGCCAGCTCGTTGACGATCTCCTCCAGGTGCGCCATCGAGGAGGCGGCGACCTTCATCACGTAGCAGTCGTCGCCCGTGGTGCGCAGGCACTCCAGGATCTCCGGGCGCCGGTCGAGCAGCCGGTGCAGGGGCTCGTGGCGGCTGCCCGGATACTTCAGCCGGACGATGGCGAGGACCGCGTAACCGACCGCCGTGAGATCGACCGCGGCGGAGTAGCCGGTGATGACTCCGGCCGACTCCAGGCGGCGGACCCGCTCGGTGGTGGCCGAGGCGCTCAGGCTGACCCTGCGCCCCAGCTCGGACAGCGGGACGCGGCCGTCACGCTGCAGCTCGGCCAGGATCGCCCAGTCCGTCGCGTCGAGATTCACGGCCATGGCTCCAAAATACCGGCGGATCTCCGGCGGATCTCCGCCTTTGCCGTTGAGTCGGCCTTCCGGGCCCGCCTGGCCCGTGGATAGCCTGATCACGTGGAACTTGGCGTCAACGTCCCCAACTTCGGGCCCGGCACCGACCCGGCCATTCTGCGGCGATGGGCGCAGACCGTGGAGGGGCTCGGGTACGGGCTGCTCATGGTCTCCGACCACGTGGCCATCACGCCCGACGTGGCCGCGCAGTACCCCGCGCCCTTCTACGAGCCCTTCACCACGCTGTCGTGGCTGGCGGGCGTCACCGAGCGGGTCAGGCTCGGCACCACCGTGCTCATCGTGCCCTACCGGCACCCGCTGCTGGTCGCCCGCATGGCGGCCAACCTCGACCGGCTCAGCGGCGGCCGGTTCGTGCTGGGCGTGGGCGTCGGGTGGGCCAGGCAGGAGTTCGACGCGCTCGGCGTCGCCTACCAGGCCAGAGGAAAGCTGACCGACGAGCACCTGCGCGACATCCGCGCCGCGTGGGCCGACACCGGCGACTACGGCGAGGGCGACATCCCGATCTGGGTGGGCGGCAGCGCCGACGCCGCGCTGCGCCGCGCGGTGCTGCTCGGCGAGGCGTGGCATCCACTGCGTCTCACCCCCGCCGTCCTGCGCGAGCGCCTGTCGCGGTTGCGCGAGCTGGCCGGCGAGCTGGGACGGCCGGCGCCCGCCCTCGCCCCGCGCATCCGCCTTCAGCTGACCGACTCCCCCGTGACCGGCGCCGACCGGCCCGCGGGCGTCGGAAGCATCGGCCAGATCCTCGGCGACCTGGACGAGCTGCGCTCGCTGGGCGCCCAGAGCGTCCTGCTCGACCCGTTCAACGGCGACCCGGACGAGACCCTTCACCCCGAGGTGGCCTGGAAGGACCTGGCCGCCGTCTCCGCACGATGGGAGCACCCGTGACACCCGACGATGAGCGCCTCCTGCGCCGTGCCATCGAGCTGGCGGCCAAGGGCAGGGAGTCGGGCAATCCGCCCTTCGGCTCGCTGCTGGCCGCGGCCGACGGCAGCGTCCTGGTCGAGGACCACAACACCACGATCACCGACCGCGACATCAGCGCGCACCCCGAGCTCAAGCTTGCCCGCTGGGCGGCCCGCGAGCTCGACCCGGCCACTGCGGCGGCCACGACCATGTACACCAGTTGCCAGCCGTGCGGCATGTGCACGGGCGCGATCGAGCGCTCCGGCCTCGGCCGCGTCGTCTACGCGCTGTCCGGCGCCCAGCTCGACGGCCTGAAGTCGGTCGCCACCTCGGCGCACGTCGTCATGGAGGGTCCGGCGCTGTTCGACGAGGCCCGCGTGCCGGTGGAGGGCTACTACTGACCTTCCGCCGAAAACCGCGAAGACCGACATGGGCTTGTCGGCCACCCCTCCTTAGCGTGGAGTCATGCTCACCAGCATCCACGCCCTCGTCCCCCGCGTCGAGCGCCAGCACCGGCTGATCGAGGAGCTCAGGGCCACCGCGCCCCGGGCGCTCACCGCCGGTTCGCTGGCCGCCCGGCTGGGCGTCAGCGCCCGCACGATCGAGCGCGACCTCGCCGACCTGCTAGCCGCCGGGGTGCCCGTCGCCTCCCAGCGCGGCCCCGGCGGCGGGTACGCCATCGACGCGCGACCCGTGCTGCCGCCGCTGACGTTCACACCCGGCGAGGCGTCCGCGCTGCTCGCCTCGCTGGTCGCCGTCGGTCCGCACGCCTCGGCCAGCGCGCAGCGGGCCCTGGCCAAGCTCATCGACGCCCTGTGCGACGAGGAGCGGGCCTCATGATCCGCGTCGAGGACCTCCGCAAGTCCTACCGTGGCACGACCGCGCTGGACGGGCTCGACCTGGAGGTGGCGGAAGGCTCGGTCGCCGCGCTGCTCGGGCCGAACGGCGCGGGGAAGTCAACGCTGATCAGGATCCTGGCCACGCTCCTGCGCCCGGACTCCGGGCGGGCCGAGGTGGGGGGTTTCTCGGTGACGGCGCAGCCGTACCGGGTGCGTGCCCTCATCGGGCTGACCGGGCAGTTCACCGCGGTCGACGACCTGCTCACCGGGCACGAGAACCTCGTGCTCGTCGGCCGCCTCTACCGCCTGTCGCCGGCGAAGGCGCGCGGCCTGGCCGACGACCTCCTGGACGCCTTCGACCTGGGCGAGGCCGCCGGGCGCCGGGCCGGCACCTACTCCGGCGGCATGCGCCGCCGCCTCGACCTGGCCGCCGGCCTGATGACCCGGCCGCGCGTCCTCTTCCTCGACGAGCCCACCACCGGCCTCGACCCGCGCTCGCGCCGCACCATGTGGTCGGCCATCAGGCGGCTGCCCGAGCGGGGCACCACGATCCTGCTCACCACCCAGTACCTGGAGGAGGCCGACCACCTGGCCTCCGCGGTCACCGTCATCGACCGGGGCCGTGCCCTCGCGACCGGCACCCCGGAGCAGCTCAAGGCCCGCGCGGGGGGCGCGCGGGCCGAGGTCGTCCTCGCCGACCCCCGCCAGACCGCCGCTGCCACCGAGATCATGACCAGGTACGGCCCCGCCCCCACCGTGGAGGGCGAGACCGTCACCGTCCCGGTCGCCGAGGGCGTGCTGCCCGACCTGCTGCGCGACCTCGACGCCGCCGGAGTGTCCATCACCGGGCTGGCCCTGCGCCGCCCCACCCTCGACGACGCCTTCCTCGCCCTGACCGGAGGAGACCTGTGAACCAGCTCACCGGACCCCGATGGTGGCTGCACGACGCCTGGCTCATGGGCGGCCGCAACGCCCGGCGCATCGTCCGCGCCCCCGGCCTGCTGCTCATGTACGCGCTGATCCAGCCCGTCGTCTTCATCCTGCTGTTCGCCTACGTCTTCGGCGGCGCGATCACGATGCCGGGCGGCGACTACGTGCAGGCGCTCATCCCGGCCATCTTCGTACAGATGATCCTGTTCAGCTCGATCGGCGCGGTCGCCGTCGGACTGGCCGAGGACATGCAGCGCGGCGTCATGGACCGCTCCCGCTCGCTGCCGATGACCCGCTCGTCGGTGCTGCTCGGCCGCATCGCCTCCGAGGTGCTGCGCAGCGCCGTCACGCTGGCCGTCATGCTCGGGTGCGGGCTGCTGGTCGGCTTCCGCTTCCACGGCTCGCCGGGCATGGTCGCCGCCGGGTTCGGGCTGCTGCTGGCGTTCGGGTTCGCGTTCTCGTGGGTGGCGGCCTGGATCGGGCTGATGGCCAAGGGCGTGGAGGCGGCGCAGGGACTCGGGCTGGTGTGGGTGTTCCCGTTCACCTTCGTCAGCTCGGCGTTCGTCCCCACCGGCACGATGCCCGGCCCGGTACGCGCCTTCGCCGAGCACAGCCCGGTCACCACGATGATCGACACGCTCCGCGCCTGGTTCTCCGGCCGGGACGCGGGCGACGACGCCCTGGTCACCGCGGTCTGGGCGCTGGCCCTGACCGCGGTCTTCATGACCCTGGCCGTGCTACGGCTGCGCCGTACGTCGAGCTGACTCCACCACGTTGGACAGCAGGAGCGCGCGGGTCATCGGGCCCACGCCGCCCGGGTTGGGCGTCAGGTGGCCGGCCACCTCGGCGACGTCGGGCGCCACGTCCCCGGCGATCTTGCCCTCCACCCGGGAGACGCCGACGTCCAGGACCGCCGCGCCCGGCTTCACCATGTCTGCGGTGATCAGTCCGGGCACGCCTGCCGCGGCCACGACGATGTCGGCCCGCCTGACGTGCGCGGCCAGATCCTGGGTGCCGGTGTGGCACAGGGTGACGGTGGCGTTCTCGCTCCTGCGGGTCAGCAGCAGGCCCAGGGAGCGGCCCACGGTGATGCCGCGGCCCACCACGCAGACGTCGGCGCCCTTCAGCGGGATGCCGTACTCCTGGAGCAGCAGCACGATGCCGTGCGGCGTGCAGGGCAGCGGCGCGTCGACCATGTGGACCAGGCGGCCCAGGTTGACCGGGTGCAGGCCGTCGGCGTCCTTCTCCGGGTCCATGCGCTCCAGCAGCGCCATGGTGTCGAGGTGCTTGGGCAGCGGGAGCTGGACGATGTAGCCGGTGCACTCGGGGGCGGCGTTGAGCTCGTCGACGGCCGACTCCACCTCGGCCTGCGTGGCCGTCGCGGGCAGGTCCACGCGGATCGAGGTGATGCCGATCTCCTCGGAGTCGCGGTGCTTGCCCGCGACGTAGATCTGGCTGCCCGGGTCCTCGCCCACCAGGACCGTGCCGAGTCCGGGGGTGATGCCCTTCGCCTTGAGGTCCGCCACCTTGGCCGCGAGGTCCGCCTTGATCTTCGCGGCGGTGGCCTTGCCGTCGAGTTTCACTGCCGTCATGGCTCGCCATCCTGTCACGGCGGGCACGGCCTCAGCGCGGCGGGAACTCCGCCGAGCCCCTGGGGATGAGCGTCACCGGGACGCGTACTTGGCGGGGCTCCGGGTGCGGCGCCGCCAGCAGGTCCATGACGGCGTTGCCGATGGCCTCCGGGTCCTGGGCCACGACGGTCAGTCCCGGCCGCAGCAGCTCGCCGAGTTCGAGGTCGTCGAAGGCCACCAGGGCGGGACGGTCCTGGACCCGGTCCAGTTGCCGCAGCGCCTCCACGGTCAGGCGGTTGTTGGCGGTGATCAGCGCGGTCACCGGGTCGGACGGATCGAGCAGGGTCCGCAGGGCGGCGCCGACCGAGGAGGGGGTGGGGGCGCCGAGCCGTACCTCGTCCTCGTTGACCTGGAGGCCGCGCTCGGCCATCGCGGCGCGGAAGCCGGCGACCCGCTCGCGGGAGGTGAAGACGGCGGGATCGTCGCCGAGGTAGCCGATGCGCCGGTGGCCGTGGCCGGCGAGGTGGTCGACGGCCGCGCGGATGCCGCCGGTGTTGTCCGACAGTACGGCGTCGCAGTCGATCCCCTGGGCCGGCCGGTCGACCGCGCAGACCGGCAGCCCGTCAGCCATCTCGGGCAGAAGGTAGTCCTGCCGCTTGGCGATGGGCGCGATGATGAGCGCGTTGGGCCTGCGGGCGCAGAAGCCGAGGGCGACCTCGCGTTCGCGGGCTGGCTCGTCGTGGCTGGAGCCGATCATGACGACGAGTTCGCCGCTTTCCGCGCGGGTCTCGACGGCGCGGCCGATGGCGGCGAAGAACGGGTCGGCGATGTCGCGCACGACCATGGCGATCGCCTGGGAGCGGCCCTGGCGTAGCTGGCGGGCGCCCTCGTTGCGGCGGTATCCGAGCTCGTGGATGGCCTGCCGGACCCGGTCGAGGGTGTCGGGGGCGACCGTGGACTCGCCGTTGACGACGCGGGAGACGGTCTTCAGGGCGACGCCCGCGGCCTGGGCCACGTCCTTCATGGTCGGACGGCGGTGGAGCGGTGCTGACAACGGGGACCTCGGATCGGACAGCGGTTTCGGGTAAGGGTAGGCGATCTGCCTGGCCAGCAAGAATGACATCGTTGTCATCCAAGATCGGATGACAACGTTGCCATCGGTTCGGGGAGCGCTTAGTGTGACGGCGTCAGCGTCGCCCCCAGCGAGGAGTGCACCTTGCCCGCTCGACTGTTGTCCGCAGAATCCACCGATCTGTTCGTGGGGTCCGAGGCCGCGCCGTACCAGATCCTCAAGGTGAGGGCCGCTCGGGGCGAGCGGGAGCAGGCGTTGGAGGTGCGCGGCGAGGGGGTCGTCCAGGCGCGGCCGGCCGCCGTGGACGCCGGCGACGGCGAGGTCGTCGTGGAGGTGCCGCTGGAGGTCTCGGCGGCGGCGGGCACCGTCGTGTCCATCGTTGTCACGCTGGGCGAGGAGGTGCTGGAGGCCGAGCTCACCGCCGAGGAGCCGGGATGGACGATGTTCCTGATCTCGCACTTCCACTACGACCCGGTCTGGTGGAACACGCAGGCCGCCTACACCAGCCCGTGGGAGTTCCTGTCCGGCGACTCCACGACCAGGCCGCTGTGGGAGCGCAACGCGTTCGCGCTGGTGGAGGCGCACATCGAGCTGGCGCTGCGCGACCCCGACTACAAGTTCGTGCTGGCCGAGGTGGACTACCTCAAGCCGTTCTTCGACACCCACCCCGAGCGCAGGAAGGACCTGCGCGAGCTCATGGCCGCCGGGCGGGTCGAGCTGCTCGGCGGCACCTACAACGAGCCCAACACCAACCTGACCGGCGCCGAGACCACGATCCGCAACATCGTCTACGGCATCGGCTACCAGCGTGACATCCTCGGCGGCGACCCGCGCACCGCCTGGCAGCTCGACGCGTTCGGGCACGACCCGCAGTTCCCCGGCTACCTGGCCGCGGCCGGGCTGACCGGCAGCGCGTGGGCCCGCGGCCCCTTCCACCAGTGGGGCCCGATCAGCAAGAACTTCAAGGAGGCCAAGAACGACGCCACCCTGATGCAGTTCCCGAGCGAGTTCGAGTGGATCTCGCCGTCGGGGCTCGGCGTGCTGACGCACTACATGCCCGCCCACTACTCCGCGGGCTGGTGGATGGACTCCTCGCCCTCGCTGGAGGAGGCCACGCAGGCCGTCTTCGAGCTCTACCGCGCGCTGAAGCCGGTCGCGGCCTCCAAGAACATCCTGCTGCCCGTCGGCACCGACTACACGCCGCCGAACAAATGGGTCACCGACATCCACCGCACCTGGGCCGAGCACTACGTGTGGCCCCGGTTCGTCTGCGGCACGCCCCGCGACTTCCTGGACGCCGTCCGCGCCGAGGTCGCCGCCTTCAGCCCGCAGACCCGCGACATGAACCCCATCTACACCGGCAAGGACGTCTCCTACATCGACACCAAGCAGGCCCAGCGCGCCGCCGAGGTCGCCGCGCTGGACGCCGAGCGGCTGTCGGTCTTCGCGAGCCTGCTCGGCCACGGCGGCTACCCGCACACCGCGCTCGACAAGGTCTGGCGGCAGCTCGCCTACGGCGCCCACCACGACGCGATCACCGGCTCGGAGTCCGACCAGGTCTACATCGACCTGCTCACCGGCTGGCGCGAGGCGCACGACCTGGCCGCCGAGGCCCGCGACCAGGCGCTCGACGCGCTGACCGGCCAGATCTCCGCCGACGGCAGCGCGGTCGTGGTGACCAACACGCTGTCGTTCGCGCGCGCCGGCCTGGTGTCGGTACGGCTCGCGCCCGGCCGCACGGTCGAGGGCGTGCCCTCGGTCACCGAGGACGGCACCACGACTTTCCTGGCTGAGGACGTGCCGTCGCTGGGCTGGCGCACTTACCCCGTTATTTCAGACCCTGTTATTTCAGACCCTGTTATTTCAGGCCCCGTTATTTCAGGCCCCGTTATTTCAGGCCCCGTTATTTCAGGAAATAGCGGGACGTGGGTGGGCGACAGCCGTACCACGATCGAGAACGACCGGTGGCGAATCGCGGCCGACCCCGACCAGGGCGGCACGCTCACCTCCGTCCACGACAAGGCGGCCGGCCGCGAGATCCTCACCGGGCTCGGCAACGAGCTACGCCTGCACGAGGAGTACCCCGCCCACCCCGACATGGGCGAGGGCCCCTGGCACCTCATGCCCAACGGGCGCTCCACCGGGTCGGGCACGACCGCCGCGACCGTCCGTGCCGAGACCAGCCCGCTGGGGCAGCGGCTGGTCGTCACCGGCCGGGTCGGCGAGCTCGCCTACGAGCAGACCGTCACCCTGGTCACCGGCTCCGACCTGATCGACTTCCGCACCCGCGTGCTCGACTACACCGGCGCCGACCGGCTCCTGCGGGTGAGCTTCCCGGCCGGCGTGCCCGGCGCGCTGCCGGTCTCCGACGTCGCCGGAGCCGTCGTCGGCCGCGGGTTCGCGCTGCCCGACGTGGACACCGCCGAGCACCCCTGGACGCTCGACAACCCGGCCAACACCTGGTTCGGCCTGTCCGCGACCGCCCGCGTGGACCTCGGCGCGGCGGGCTCGCGGGCGCTCGGCGTCGCCGAGGTCGTCGTCCCCACGGCGGCGGACGCGCCCGAGGCGCGCGAGCTGGTCGTGGCGCTCGCCCGCGCGGGCGTGACCGCCACCACCTCCACCGCCTCGGGCAGCAGGTACGGCTGGCTGGACGTCGACTCGAACCTGCCCGACTTCCGGGTCATCGTCGGCGGCCCGCAGGACAACCCGCTGGCCGACGAGTTGCTCTCCCGCAGCGACCCCGCCTACCTGGACGCGCTGAAATCCGGCGCCCCGCTGGTCTGGGTGCCCGCGGAGAAGCCGCTGACCGAGGTGTGGCAGCCCAGCGCGGACCTGCGCGACGTGCGCGCCCTGCCCGCCCTCGTCGTGGCCGGGCCGGTGAGCGAGCTGGTGGCCGACCTGGCCGACGCCCGGATCTCGGCCGTCTGCCCCGCCGGCGCCGAGGAGCTGGAGGACCGGACGGTGGCGCTGCTCACCTACGGGCTGCCCGGGTTCGCGGTCGATCCCTCGGGGACGCTGCACCTGTCACTGATGCGCTCGTGCACCGGGTGGCCCTCGGGGATCTGGCTGGACCCGCCCCGCCGTACGACGCCGGACGGGTCGGGCTTCCAGCTCCAGCACTGGACGCACGAGTTCCACTACTCGCTGGTGGCCGGGCAGGGCGACTGGCGGGCGCTGCGCCTGCCGGCGGCCGGGCAGGAGTTCGTCACGCCGATGCTGCCCCGGCTCGTCGAGGCCCAGGAGGGCACGCTCCCGGCCACGCACTCGCTGCTGAGCGTCTCGCCCGCGCGCGAGGTGCTGTTCGGCACCGTCAAGGCCACCGGGAACGCGCACGCCCACGGCACGCTCGACCGCCAGGACGGCGTCACGATCCGGCTGGTGGAGTCGACCGGGCTGGGCGCCACGGCCGCGCTGGAGTCACCGGTGCTCCCCCTCGACGGGCTCGTCCGCTCCGACCTGCTGGAAGCCTCCCGCACGCCCGGCGCCTCCCTGGAGCTGCGGGGCTCGGAGGTGGCGACGTTCGTCGCGCCCGTCGCGCTGGGCGCGGCCGAGTCCGGCGCGGTCGCGGAGATCGCCCAGCCCGTCTACAGCCGCTACTGGCTGCACAACAAGGGTCCCGCCCCGCTCGGCTACCTGCCGCTGTCGATCGCCGTCAGCCCGGGACTGGTCACGCCCGCGGGGCCGTTCGAGATCGAGGTCGTCGTCGCCGGCCGCCACGCGCACGAGGGCGTGGTGGACCTGGAGGCGCCGGACGGCTGGTCCGTCACCCCCGGGCGGCGTCCCTTCCGCCTGGAGGCCGACGGACACGTCCGCTTCACCGCCACCGTCACTCCCGCGCCCGGCCAGGGCCTCCACTACATCAGTGCCCGCACCGAGGCGTACGGCCAGCTCATCGAGGACGTCGCCACCGTGGCGCTCGGCCCGGCCCCCGAACTCCCGGTCGCCGGCACGCCGCCCGAGGACGACTGGGCCGCCGCCCAGGGCACCAAGGCCGCCGAGGGCCGCGCCACCGGCCTGACGGTCACGATGGCCGCCGAGTCACTCTCCCTCCGTCCCGGCGCGCGCGACCGGATCACGGTACGGCTGGCCAACACCACCGCCGGCGAGATCCGCGGCGAGGCCCAGCTCGCGGCGCCCTGGGGCACCTGGGAGATGCTGCCCGAGGTCATCAGGGGCTTCACGGTGCCCGCCGGGCAGAGCGTCGAGGTGGACTTCCCCGTGGAGGTGCCTGAGGACGCGGCGCCCGGCCATGCGTGGGCCCTGGCGAAGGTGATGTGGTTCGGCCGCTGCCAGTACGCTCCGGTCGTGCGACTGGAGGTAACCCGATGAGCCACGGACACGGCCACCTCCGTGGCCACGGACCTGAACACGGCCTGGGACACGGGCATGGCCACGGCCATGTCGCCAGTCAGGCGCCGGTTCGCAGCCGTCCGCCCGCGACCGGAGCGCCGTCGGCGCCCGGGGTGGGGGCGGTGATCGGCTGGGTCGACGGGCGTCCGGTCCCTCGCGGCCTCCTCGACCGGCGCGTCGCGGAGCTGCGCGGTGGGCCGCTCAGGGCCGCCCTCCCGGTGCCGGGCAGCTCCGAGGATCGGCAGCTCGCCCGCTGGCTGACCCAGGTGATCCTGACCGAGGTTCTGTGCGAGGGCGAGGCGGCGCGGCTGGGGCTGGCCCCGGTCGAGGGTCCCGCCCTGGACCGGCTGGCCGCGGTCGAGCTGGGCTCCGTCAATGCCGCCGCCTACAACGCCAGCCCGTGGGTGAAGGCGCTGTTCAGGCACGTGCCCGTGGAGATCCCCTCGGCCTGGCGGTCCAGGGCCGCCGCACCCGCCGAGGAGGTCGCCCTGGTACGCCACCGGCTCTACGCACGGCGGCCCGCCACCTGGTCGGAGGCGGACCTGGAGTCGCTGGGCGAGATCGCGCCGGCCACCCTGCCCGCCGCCATCGCCGGCGCACTGGCCGAGCAGCCCTACGGCACGCTGGTCGGGCCGGTCCAGGACGCTCTGGGCTGGCATGTGGCCATCGCGGTGCCCGGGTCTGGGGGCGTACCGGATGGGGGGCATGTGGCGGTCGCGGTGCCCGGGTCTGGGGGCGTACCCGATGAAGGGCTTGAGGAGGCGGGGCGGCGGCGGGCGTTCGCGCGGTGGCTGGACCGGCTGCGGGCCGACCGGGTGGAGCTCGTGCCCGGCCTGGAACACCCGGGCGACCCCCGCCAGCCCGACAACCACCACAAGCACTGATGGGCAGCGTCCTCGCGATCGACATCGGCGGCACGAAGCTGGCCGCCGCGCTGGTCGACGACCGGGGAACGGTGCTGCGCGACGGCACCGTCCCGACCCCGCGCGACGAGGTGATGGGCGCGCTCGCCGGTCTCGTCCGGCAGGTCACCGAGGGCCGCCCCCGGCCGCTGGCGGTCGGCATCGGCAGCGCGGGTCCGCTCGACGCGGTCGCCGGCACGGTCAGCCCGGTGAACATGCCGAGCTGGCGCGGCTTCCCGCTGCGCGACCGGGTGGGCGAGCTCACCGGCCTGCCCACGGTGCTGGCGGGCGACGCGCAGTGCTTCGCGGTCGGCGAGCACTGGCTGGGCGCGGGACGGGGCAGCGCGTCGCTGCTCGGGATGGTGGTCTCGACCGGCATCGGCGGCGGGCTGGTGATCGACGGCGTCCCGCTGCTCGGCCCCACCGGAAATGCCGGACATGTCGGCCACATGACCGTGGACCCGTACGGCGAGGAGTGCGAGTGCGGCGGCCGGGGCTGCGTCGAGCGCTACGCCAGCGGACCCAACCTCGCCCGCTGGGCCCGCGAGCAGGGCTGGACCGGCGCCGACGCCAAGCAACTGACCGCCGACGCGGAGAACGGCGACGCGATAGCCGTAGCCGCCTTCGAGCGCGGCGCCCGCGCGCTGGCCGCGATGATCGTCTCCATGGCCGCCGCGGTCGAGGTGACCACGGTGGTCATCGGCGGCGGCGTGGCCAACGCGGGCGAGGTCCTGTTCGAGCCGCTGGACCGGGCCATCGGCGAGGTGGCGGGGCTGGCGTTCGTGAAGGCGGTCGAGGTCCGCCCCACCACCCTGGGCGTACGCGCCGCCCTGGCCGGCGCCGCGAAGCTGGCCTGGACTACTCTCGCTCCGCCGCCTGAGCCTCGCGGCGCTCGATGATGCGGCGCGTGAACGGGATGACCTCGACGACCTTCGCGCCCAGGTAGGCGCCCAGGAAGGCGAGCGCGATCAGCACGAACGGGCTGGTCGAGAGGTCCATCATCGCCACGTAGGCGCGCAGGATCGGATCGAGCATGGAGGCACACTCCGGGAGAAGAACCGGCATGGAGCCCTCAGGGTAACCGGATTTTTGCCACCCTTTGACCACAAAATCCACACCCGGGAAACCCAGGTGTGGATTCAGCGTGCTCAGTGGAAGAAGTGCCGGGTCCCGGTGAAGTAGAGGGTGATGCCCGCCTTCTCCGCCGCGGCCACGACCTCCTCGTCGCGTACCGAACCGCCGGGCTCCACGACCGCCTTCACCCCGGCCGCGATGAGCACCTCCAGCCCGTCGGCGAACGGGAAGAACGCGTCGGAGGCCGCCACGGACCCCGCCGCCCGCTCGCCGGCCCGCGTCACCGCGAGGCGGCAGGAGTCGACCCGGTTGACCTGGCCCATGCCGACGCCGACCGTGGCGCGGTCGCCGGCCAGCAGGATCGCGTTCGACTTGACCGAGCGGCTCGCCCGCCACGCGAACTCCAGGTCCGCCAGCACCTCGGGCGAGGCCGCCGCGCCCGCCTTCAGCTCCCACCGGGCCGCCGCGTCACCGGGCGCGTCGATCCGGTCGACCTGCTGCACCAGCAGCCCGCCGTCGATCCGCCGGAACTCCTCCGGGTTCGCCGGGCCCTGCTCGCAGACCAGCAGGCGCAGGTTCTTCTTCTTCGTCAGTACGGCCAGCGCGTCCTCGGCGAACGCCGGCGCCACCACGACCTCGGTGAACACCTCGGCGATCTGCCCGGCCAGCTCCGCCGTGACCTCGCCGTTGACCGCGATGACGCCGCCATAGGCCGAGACCGGGTCGCAGGCGTGCGCCTTGCGGTGCGCCTCGGCCACGTCGGCGCTGATGGCGATGCCGCACGGGTTCTGGTGCTTGATGATCGCCACGCACGGCTCGGCGAAGTCCCAGGCGGCCCGCCAGGCGGCGTCGGCGTCCAGGTAGTTGTTGTAGGACATCTCCTTGCCGTGGAGCTGGCGGGCGTCGGCCAGGCCGCCCTCGCCCTCGGTGTAGAGCTCGGCCCGCTGGTGCGGGTTCTCGCCGTAGCGCAGCACCGCCTTGCGCTCCCAGGTCGCGCCGCGGAAGCCGCCGTCACCGGCGTAGACGTCGGCGAACCAGTTGGCCACGGCCACGTCGTAGGCCGCCGTGTGGGCGTACGCGGCGCCGGCCAGGCTCCTGCGCTGCTCCAGCGTGAAACCGCCCTGCTCCAGGGCCGCGTGGATCGCGGGGTAGCCGGTGGGATCGACGACGACCGCGCAGGTGGCGTGGTTCTTGGCGGCGCCGCGGATCATCGCGGGGCCGCCGATGTCGATCTGCTCGACGCACTCCTCGGGGGAGGCGCCCGAGGCCACCGTCTGCCGGAACGGGTACAGGTTGACCACGACGAGCTGGAACGGGTCGATCTCCAGCTCGTCGAGCTGCGCCACGTGGTGCGGCTTGGTGAGGTCGGCCAGCAGGCCCGCGTGCACGCGCGGGTGCAGGGTCTTGACCCGGCCGTCCAGGCACTCGGGGAAGCCGGTGAGCTGCTCCACCTTGGTCACCGGGATGCCGGCCGCGGCGATGGCGGCAGCCGTACCGCCGGTGGAGACGATCTCGACGCCGGCGGCGTCGAGGGCCCGCGCGAGCTCCTCAAGCCCCGACTTGTCGTAAACCGCGATCAGCGCCCGCCTGATGGCGATGCTTGTCAACTTGCCCCTCCAATGATCACTGTCCGCCCGTTGACGGCCCAGCCTTCTCGGGCCATGCGGCCCACGATGTCGACGAGCAGCTCACGCTCGACGGTCTTGATGCGCTCGTGCAGCGTCGCCTCGTCGTCGCCGTCGAGGACCCTGACGGTCTCCTGGGCGACGATCGGGCCGGTGTCGACGCCCGCGTCGGCCAGCATCACCGTGCAGCCGGTGACCTTGACGCCGTGGGCGAGCGCGTCCCGCACCCCGTGCGCGCCGGGGAACGACGGCAGCAGCGCGGGGTGGGTGTTGAGCACGGGGTACGCCTCCAGCGTGGGGGCGCCGATGATCTTCATGAAGCCGGCCGAGACCACCAGGTCGGGTTCGTGCTCCGCGATGCGCGCCGCGAGCGCCTTGTCCCATGCGCGGCGATCGGGGTGATCACGAAGCTTTTCCACGAACGTCGGGACCTGTGCGCGTTCGGCTCTGGACAGACCCTCGATGCCGTCCCGGTCCGCGCCCACCGCCACCACCCGCGCTCCGTACGCCGCGTCGGCGGAAGCGTCCAGCAGGGCCTGTAGGTTGGTTCCTGAGCCGGAAACGAGGACGACGAGCCGCCCAGCCTTAGACACGCGCACTCCAAATTCGGAAGCCGGGATGGGCTGACAGCGTATCTGCTCACTCGCCCGGCGACGCAGAGGAGGTCAGGTGTCGACACCTGTTCAGGCGCCGGCAGGCCAGCAGCCCGCGGAGTCCGCGGGCCGCCGCGCGATCTGGTTGTCCATCGCAGCGCTGGCCATGACGTTCATGCTGCCCTTGGCCGGGCTGGTGATGGCCGTCTTCGCCCTGATGACGGGCATACGGGCGCTGCCGCTGCTGCGTGCGGCGAAGAAGCCGGCCGGGACCGCCACGGGCGGCATCGCCGTCTCCACGGTGGCCCTGTTGCTGTCCGCGGTCGCGACGGCGTTGCAGCTCTACCTCATGGACGAGTACTCCGCCTACCAGGAGTGCATGAAGGGCGCCGGGACGGTGGCGTCACAGGGCGAGTGCTACACCCAGTTCAGGGACGCCACGGAGAAGAAGCTGCCGCCGGAGGTCCTCCGCATCCTCAACACCGTCCAGCCTTAGGGCCGGCGGTCTCGCTCGGCCGCCAGGATCTCGGCCAGCCGGAGGGTGTCCTCCAGGTAGCGCTCGTAGGGGAAGCCGGCCGCGACGAGCCCGGCGCGCAACTCGTCGTAGAGCGGCTTGCCCGCCGCGTGGAAGGCTTTTCTGCCGTCCTCGGTGAGGCGGACCAGCCGCCGCCGCGCGTGCTCGGGGTCGACGGTGATCCGCACCAGGCCGTCCGCTTCGAGGGGTCGCAGCGCCCGGCTGATCGCCGGATCGGACACCGACATCGCCCGCGCGAGGCCGTGCTGCGTGACCGGCTCGATCTCCTCCAGCGTGCCCAGCAGCCGGATCTGGCCGTAGGTCAGCCCGCCGGCGTCGTCCGTGCGCCGCCTGGCCGCCTCGCCCAGCAGCATGACCACGCGGTGCAGCAGGTCTCCGAGTCCGTCGTCCACCCCGCCACCCTAGCTCCATCGTTACGTGGTTAATATTAACGAGTTAACACTGGACCACCTCAGGAGCGGTTCATCACCATGCCCGCACCCGACGACGAGATCGGCCGGACGCGCGCCGCCGACCGGCTCACCGCCTTCGTCGACGCCGTGATCGCGATCGCGCTCACCCTGCTGGCGCTCGATCTACCCGTGCCCACCGGCGAGACCACCGAGGCGATGCTGGGTTCGGTGTCGGCCCACGCCAACGAGTACATGGCCTTCGCGCTCAGCTTCGTGGTGATCGCCGCCCACTGGCGCGCCCACCACGAGATCTTCCCCTACGTCCGCGCGCTCGGCGGGCGCCTGACCGGCCTCACCCTGACCTGGCTGTTCATGCAGGTCCTGATGCCGTTCGCGACCCGCGTGCTCACCGCGGACGGCGCCTTCCCGCCGCGCTTCAGCCTGTACGCGATCGTGCAGGTCCTGGCCTCCGCCACCTTCGCACTGATCATCCTGGAGATCCGGCGCGCGCACCTGTACCGCACGGACGTGCCGCCGCCCGAGTTCGCCCAGAGCCTGGTGCGCAGCGTCTGCCTGGCCGCGGTCTTCGCGCTGTCCATACCCGTCGCGTTCGTGACCACGGGCACCGGCGCGTACCTGTGCTGGCTCGCCGCGCCGATCGTGCTCGCCGTCGCCCGCCGCGTCCAGCGCGCCCGCGCCGCCTAGTCGCGGTCGCGGTCCCAGGCGTAGGGGTCGACGTAGATGACGTGGCCGCCCCGGTCGTCGGACTCGTCGACGATGTCGCGGCGCGGCGGCCGCTCGGGCGCGTAGCGGACGTGCGGCGCGGTGTCGGGCCCGGCCGCCGACGCGTGCTCGTCCTGCCAGTCGTCGCGGATCACCGGAATCTCCTGTGTATCCGCCTCCGTCGCGTCCATCCAGTGGCCGGGCAGCGGGCGCGCATCGGCCTCCGCCAGTCCGACCTTGCTGGCCGCCCTGGCGAGTACGGCGCCGGCCTTGCGCACCGGAGTCGCCGCCCTGTCCAGCGGCTTGCGGGCCTTCCTGTTCAGCAGCAGCCAGTTGGCGACCCCGGCCGAGATGCCCGCCGCCACGCCCACCTCCAGGCAGACCGACAGCGCCACCTCCCAGGGCGAGGGCCCGACCGCGGCCAGCCGCCCGCCCCGCAGCGGCCCGCCGGACAGCGCCGCCAGCAGCCCCGCCACCAGCCCGGTGCTCACCCCGGAGAAGAACCCCCACAGCGGAGCCACCTCATACGAGGGCGACGGCGCGATCCGCGCCACCATGACCCCCGCCACCGCCCCGGCCGCGAACGGCAGCGCGATCACGGCCATCATCGGCGCCGGCACCGGCCCGCTGTCCGGCAACGCCCCGAGCAGCGGAAGGCTGGGCACCATCCCGAGTTGCACCCCGGTGGGCGCGACGAGCGTGCCCGTGCCGAACGCGAACCCCGGCCCGGCGATGTACGACATCGCCCACACCACGGCGTTGGGCAGGTAAAGCCCCTGGACGAGCATCAGCAGCGCCCCGCCCACGAACCCGGTCGACAACTGCCCGGACAGCGCCCTGACGTCGCCGAAGTTCAGGACGATGGCCACGACCACCAGCACCAGGCCGCCGGCCAGCATGATGGCGGTGGCGACGGCCGTACCGACGGTGACCGCGCGCACCCGCTCGGGCAGCAGCCGCAGCATCGAGCGCCACGGCCCGATCGTCCGCGCGGTCGCCAGCGCCCCCACGACGAAGGCCAGCAGGAAGTGGGACAGCAGCGCCTCGCCGATGTAGGGCTGGGTGATGTCGTTGCGCGTCACCAGCGCGATCAGCCCCGCCAGCAGCGCGTACGGCGCCGCCAGCGACACCCCCGCCTGCCCCACCAGGATCAACTGGGCCCGGCGGCGCGCGTTGGCCTTCTCCTTGGGCGAGTTCTTCGGCAGCCGGGCGGGCAGCCGCAGCCGCAGGTCGGCGTCCCTGGCCATCCACCGCCCCGCCTTGTACAGCAGGAAGGCCGGCAGCACGAGCAGCCCGAGCGGCAGCAGCCCGACCCGGCCGCCGGGAATGGCGAACCCGGCGTGGTGCGCGGCCAGCCAGAGCTGCGCCGCCGTGCGGAACACCCCCGGCAGTCCCGGCCCCAGCGCCCCGCGGGGCGCCGCCATCCAGCCGATCAGGGTGAGGGTGGTGAGGACCGCCAGCCCGACGCCCAAGGTGCAGGCGGCGGCCAGCATGCCGGACACCGGCAGCGGCCGCCTGGACTCGTCGTCGTCGCCAGTGACCCCGGGGATCTTGCCGAGGACGGCGCGGGGAGCCGTCCGTAGCTGGTCGAGTAGCGCCGTCACGGGAACCTATTTTCCTCAACTTTGACGCCTACACCCCCATCGCCGCGCCGTCCCGGCTGGTATTAGTCCCCTTTACGCCGTCCGGCGCCCAGGAAAGCCGAAACCCCCGCGTGCCGGGGGGCGACGCGGGGGTTCGGGCAGAGGCAACGGGGTTCAGCGGGCCTGCATGATCTCCCGCATCAGCCGGGCGGTCTCGGACGGCGTCTTGCCGACCCGGACGCCGACCTTCTCCAGCGCTTCCTTCTTGGCCTGTGCCGTGCCCGCCGACCCGGACACGATGGCGCCGGCGTGGCCCATCGTCTTGCCCTCGGGGGCGGTGAAGCCGGCCACGTAGGCGACGACGGGCTTGGTGACGTGCTGCTCGATGTAGGCCGCGGCCCGCTCCTCGGCGTCGCCGCCGATCTCGCCGATCATCACGACCGCGTCGGTCTCCGGGTCGTCCTGGAACGCCTGGAGCGCGTCGATGTGGGTGGTGCCGATGACCGGGTCGCCGCCGATGCCGACCGCGGTGGAGAAACCGAAGTCGCGCAGCTCGTACATGAGCTGGTAGGTGAGCGTGCCGGACTTCGACACCAGGCCGATGCGGCCCTGGGGCGTGATGTCGGCGGGGATGATGCCGGCGTTGGAGGCGCCGGGCGAGGCGATGCCGGGGCAGTTCGGACCGATGATGCGGGTCTTGTTGCCCTTCTCGACGGCGTAGGCCCAGAACTCGGTGGAGTCGTGGACCGGCACGCCCTCGGTGATGACCACGCAGAGCGGGATCTCGGCGTCGACGGCCTCCTTGACCGCGTCCTTGGTGAAGGCCGGGGGCACGAAGACGACCGACACGTCGGCGCCGGTCTCGGCCATGGCCTCGCGGACGGTGCCGAAGACGGGCAGGTCGAGGTGGGTGGTGCCGGCCTTGCGGGCGTTCACGCCGCCCACGACGCGGGCGCCGGCCGCCAGCATGCGCTTGGCGTGCTTGGTGCCCTCACCGCCGGTCATGCCCTGGACGATGATCTTGCTGTTCTCGGTCAGCCAGATTGCCATTACGCACCTACCGCAGCGAGCTCGGCGGCACGCTTGGCCGCGTCGTCCATCGTGTCAACCAGCTCGACGCGCGGGAGCTTGGCGTCGTGCAGGATCTGCCGTCCGAGGGCGGCGTTGTTGCCGTCGAGGCGGACCACCAGCGGGTGGGTCACGGCCTCGCCGCGCTCCTCCAGCAGCTTGAACGCCGCGACGATGCCGTTGGCCACGGCGTCGCAGGCGGTGATGCCGCCGAAGACGTTCACGAAGATCGACTTCACGGCCGGGTCGGAGAGGATGATCTCCAGGCCGGCGGCCATGACCTCCGCGGAGGCCCCACCGCCGATGTCGAGGAAGTTGGCGGGCGACGGCTTGCCGGGGAAGGCCTCGCCGGCGTAGGCGACCACGTCGAGCGTGGACATGACCAGCCCGGCGCCGTTGCCGATGATGCCGACGTCGCCGTCGAGCTTGACGTAGTTGAGGTCCTTCTCCTTGGCCTTGGCCTCAAGAGGGTCCTCGGCCGCCTTGTCGGCGAACTTCTCGTGGTCCTTCTGGCGGAACTCGGCGTTGTCGTCGAGCGTGACCTTGCCGTCGAGCGCCTTCACCTGGCCGTCGGCCGACAGGATCATCGGGTTGACCTCGACCAGCGTGGCGTCCTCGTCGACGAAGCAGCACCAGAGCTTCTCGATGAGCTCGGCGGCGCCGTCCAGCGACTTCTCCGGCAGGCCGCCGGCGACGGCGATCTCGCGCGCCTTGGCGCGGTCGATGCCCTCGATCGCCGAGACGGGCACCTTGGCGACCTTCTCGGGGGTGCTGTGGGCGACCTCTTCGATGTCCATGCCGCCCGCTGCCGAGCAGATGGCGAGGAACGTACGGTTCGCACGGTCGAGCAGGAAGGAGAAGTAGTACTCCTCCGCGATCGCGCTGGCCTCCTCCACAAGCACCTTGTGGACCGTGTGGCCCTTGATGTCCATGCCCAGGATGGCGGTGGCCTTGTCCACGGCGTCGGCGGCGTCGTCGGCCACCTTCACCCCGCCGGCCTTGCCGCGGCCACCGGTCTTCACCTGGGCCTTGACCACGACACGGCCGGTCAGCTCTTCGGCTGCCGCGCGTGCCTCCTCCACGGTGTGGGCGACGATGCCGCGTGGCACCGGGATGCCGTAGTCCGCGAAGAGCTCCTTCGCCTGATGTTCGAACAGGTCCACGAGGGTCCGTCCTTGCTATTCCGACTGAGTGTTCGACGGCCCGGGCCACCCCGTGCGTGCCGGGCGTTTTCCGCCAACGAAGCCTAGCCCCAAGCTTGACCTGCCCAGGTCATCGGGTCACGCGAATCCCGTGATGTGACGGTGATCTCACCCCGCGATGATGCCCTCGCATATATCGATAAGGGGGCATAAATGAGGCGATTTATCGCCGTTGCCGCGGCGGCCGCCGCGATGATGGTGGCTTCTCCGGCCTTCGCCCAGGTCAAGCCGGTGGACGCGCTCAAGAAGCAGTTCGTCGCCGGTCAGGGCGTCAGGATCAAGGAGACCTCGCGTACCTGGGTGGACAAGCAGGACTACATCGGCGCCGTACGCGAGGGCGTCGCGGCCTTCGGGCCGAAGGGCGTCGTCGCAGCCGAGGGCGAGCGCACGCCGGTGCTGGGCCCGGCGCTCAAGAAGCAGTTCGAGGCCGAGGTGAAGAGGGACCCGAAGGCGGCCGACCTCGTCGCCCTGCTGACCGAGCGGACGTACATGGTCAGCTCGGGCAAGCACTACTACATCCACGGCGGGCTCTTCTCCAGGGCGCTGCCGGACGACAAGTTCTGGCTCCGCGGCGACGGCGACCCGACCTTCGCGATCATGGGCGACCAGCTCGTCAACGTGCTGGAGCCGGCCACGCTCAAGCACCTGCTGGCCACCGGCAAGCACACGGGCCCGCGCTACCGGGGCTCGCTCACCTTCGCCGAGCTTCACAAGCTCTCGCCGTCCTTCCGCGCCCAGATGATCACGAAGCCGTCCGGCAAGATCGGCAAGTCGCGCATCTCGTGGCGGCTCACGCTCGACGCCCGGCAGCTCCCCCAGCGCCTGGCGATCGACTGGACGATGCCGCTGACCAAGAAGGCGACCATCAAGGGCACGACCGAGACCAGGTACTCCGACTGGGGCGCCGAGATCTCCGTCACCACCCCCGCCGCCGAGTCGGTCATCAGCATCGATGACCTGGTCGACCACATCCTGAAGCCGCCGACGCCGATCGACGAGGACTACGTCGCGGTGCCGCCGAGCGACGACGGCACGGTGCAATAGAGGCTCATGGGGCCGGAGCTCTGCATGGTTTATGCATAGAAACTCCCATAACAGATGGGTTTACGGAGACCGTGGCGTGATCTCCGATTGCCAGGCTTCGGTCCCATGAAGCGCATCTTCGCCGGCGTCGCCCTCACCGTGGCCGCCGCAGCCCTCTCCGCCGCCCCCGCTCAGGCGGCAGCGCCCAAGGATCCCGTTGGGGCGCTCAAGAAGCAGTTCGTGGCGGGAACCGGTGTGAAGTTCATCGACCGGACCATCCTCGCCAACCGGGGCCAGCGCGAGATCTTCATGCGCCGCACCGGCACCTTCGCCTTCTCCAAGGCCGGCCTCGCCGCCTCGGACATCACCGGCAAGTTCAACTTCAAGCAGTCCGACCTGCCCGAGGACGCGCCCGACCTGCTCAAGGGCCTGTTCTCGCCGGAGCGGACCATCCGCATCGGCACCACGTCGTACATCTCCGGCGGCATGTTCGGCACGCTGCTGCCCGAGGACAAGAAGTGGATCAAGTTCCCCAAGGGGCCGACCGGCGGCCTCACCGGCCTCTACGGCCAGATCGTCAACGTCACCGAGCCGAACACGCTCAAGACCCTCGTCAAGAGCGGCAAGGCGATCAAGGGTGGCTACGCGGGCGCCATCACGGTCGCGCAGCTCAACAAGGTGTCGGCCTGGTACCGGGCCTCGCTGTTCGAGAAGCCGACCAAGAAGCAGCTCAAGGTCGTCATCAGCTGGAAGCTGCAGCTTGACGGCAAGGGCCTGCCGAACCGCCTGGTCACCACGTACTCGCCGGTCGCGATCGGGCTGGACGCCGAGGGCAAGGAGACGATCAGCGTCGACACGCGGTACAGCGGCTGGGGCTCCAAGGTCACGGTCACGGCGCCGCCCGCCGACGAGGTGACCACCGAGTTCAAGGACGGCACCAGCGAGATCCCCGACGGCCTCACCCTGCCCAACGGGGATGTCGTCGCGAAGTAGCGCTCTGTTTTCCCAGACTCTTCTCTGAGCTACGGCGGGGCGGCATCCACCGGCCCCGCCGTGGCCTTCTCCACGTTGCGACGCTCT